>NZ_MWSJ01000002.1 GCF_002237755.1 Lysinibacillus sp. KCTC 33748
CGAAACTTTACATCGGAGGCACCTAATGAGAAATGGGTAACGGATATTACAGCGTTTAAATTATTTGGTGAAAAACTTTATTTATCGCCTATTTTAGATTTATTTAATGGTGAAATCATTACCTATACAATTGGCTTTAGACCAACGTACTCTCTTGTTTCAGAAATGTTAGAGAAGGCCTTAAAACATCTACCTGTGGACCATCAGCTACTGATGCATTCAGATCAAGGGTGGCATTATCAAATGAAGAAATATCGTCAGGCCCTTCAATCAAGAGGTATCGTGCAAAGTATGTCTCGTAAAGGAAACTGTTACGACAACTCGGTGATGGAGAATTTCTTTGGGATTCTGAAATCAGAATTCCTTTACCTAAAGGAATTTAAAAGTGTCGAGCATTTCAAAAAAGAATTAGAAAAATATATTGATTATTACAATACGAAACGGATGAAGGCAAAATTAAAAATGAGTCCGGTTCAATACCGAACTCATTTTACTCAAGCTGCCTAATGAAATAACCGTGTCTAACTTTTAGGGGTCACTTCAATGATTGTGGAGGGCTTTTATTATGCAAAAAAGGAAGGTGACAGATGAAAACAGACACATTATATACATCATTTATTGGCGGTGCAATGGCATGGATAGGATACCTTATCGGAGGTATTGACCACTTGATAAAAGCGTTAGTTATATTCATGACTATCGACTATGCACTAGGTTTTATGGTTAGTTTAGTCTTCAAGAAAACAGAAAGTAAAAAGATGTTTAAAGGCTTAATCAAAAAGACAGCAATGATATTGATGGTCTTTGCAGCAGTACAACTCGATTCAGCAACAGAGAGTGGAAATTTTATGCGTAATGCAATGATTCTTTTCTTAATCGGTATGGAAGGTATAAGTATGATTGAAAATCTAGGGAAGTTAGGCATTAAAGTACCTAAGTTTTTAGCAAATGCTTTTACACAGTTGCAAATAGATAACGATGATAAGAAGGGTGATAAATAATGAGTACAAGTGTAACTACTACATGTCGAGACATTAATGAGCTGTTACCACCAGCTAGATTAGCTATGCAACTCTTATTCCAGGAGTGTTGTAAAGCAGGCATCAAAAATATCTTCATTACTGAAACCTATCGCTCACAGGAACGGCAGAAATATCTATATGAACAAGGACGTACACGGCCGGGGCAAATTGTTACTTGGACTTTAGATAGCAATCATAAGTCACGTCTAGCATGGGATATTGCTGTTGGCCCTCCACAATCTTTATATGATGTGACTATACTTAGTCGAGTTGGAGCCATTGCACATAAGCTAGGCATTACATGGGGCGGTGATTGGATAGGAAGCATTGACCGACCTCATTTCGAGGTTAAATCATCTTGGGTTATCCCTAAAGGTTATAAGCTTGAAGGACAAGTAATTGTACCAACTAGTAGCGCAATAAAAGTTCAATTAATTGTGGAAGACAATAAGCCAAATGAAAAGGATGATGATACAATGCAATTTACAAACGAGACAACTAAAGCTGCAGTACGTGACTACCTTAAACAGGCGGTTGATAAAAAGCTAATTGATAAGTCGCACCTAGAAAAGTTTGATGCTAGAACATTGACAGGCGGAGATTTTGAAGGTCTGAAAATCATCATTGCACAGCGTAATAACTAAAATGTAAAGACCAAGATAGCTTAATTGCCGTCTTGGTCTAATTAGTGTTTATGTAAATCAATGATTAATCTAATTCAAACGGGGATCTTTCAATATTTTGTGACCAATACTTCGATATTAGTGCGATTTCGTGGAACCCTGCCATTCCTCTTAATTTACGTGGTTTTTCAGTAATACCAAACTCAATAAGTAGATCTTCTGCCTTAACATCATTCAAAGGTATAAACTTTACGCGTGCGATTTGTCCATCTTTGAATATAACACTAGCATTTTTATAACGATCAGTATCAGCCAGAGCATAATAATCCGCTGTATCTGTTTCACCATCAACAAATATATATGGGCCGTCTATGTATGGATCAATATCTGGATCAATTGTAAATTTATTTAATACCTCTTCTTTTGTTAAAGGTTTAATTTCGGATGGCTTAGATTCCTTATCTTTCGTAATCTCAGCATCTTTTTGTGATTTTTCTTCGTCCTTTACTATGGACGCTTTATTTTTATCTTGTTGTTCATCAGGCGCTTTAGCAACCTCTTTAGCTTCGGATTTTTCTTGAGGTGGTTCTGGTAATATTTTTCCTAGTAAACCTAAAGCAACAATTATACCTAACCACACTTGCCATCGCTTGTACCACGGTTTTTCTACATTATTCATAATACATCCTCCATTGATACTATTTAATATTTCCCATCAAATTTCCTTTGAAAGATTATTTTCCCTTAAATATATTACCATTTTAAGTGAAGCTCTGGTAATAAAATAAGTAATTTTTAGTAGTGCAGCGTAGCGAAAAAATTTTCCTTGCCAAAACAGAAACGAATGTTCTAATATAATTACAAACAAATGTTCTTATTTGAGGGGTGTAGAGGTTGAAAGAACAACTGATTAAAGCGATGCAACGTAATCAATTTTTAAATATGATGTACATGGATAAAGACGGTAATATGTCAAAAAGACGTATTAAAGTCATTAAAATCGTCGGTGATTCGTTTCAAGCCTTTTGCTTTACACGGCAGGCAAAGCGTACATTTATGATTGATAGTGTATTGGCAGTTGTTCCAATCATCCATAAGGAGCGCTCAGTAGTATGATAAGTTTTGAGCAAAGACGACTTCTTCATAAATACGTGGTTTATGATATGGCTGTTCAATCATTACAACGTGACTACAAGGTGATTGAAAACCTTAAATTAAGCAAAGTATATTTACCGATACTTGATAAGCTACTGAACGACATATCTCAAGAATGTTACAACTCAAAAAGGCTGTTGGCCAAAGATAAAATCAGAGTGGTAAAGTGGATAAAGACTGATGAATATTTTAGTGATCTCGTAGTTGCGACAGCCGGTGAGGACCTAGTTTTGACATATGCTAACATGGCATTGAAAACGCAGGTTGAAAAATTATTATTAAGTCACCAAAATAAATGACAGGCACTGATAAAAGAGTGCCTATTTTTTATGCAATGAAAAAAGCCACTCATTTGAGCGACTTATTTTAGTTTAGCTTGCAATATTGCAGAATCATTTTCAATGCTACTGTGGTATGCATACGTAACATTATTAAGAGTATAGACTTCTGTATGGTCAACCAATTTTCCGTCACTTGTAAAGCCGAGTTTCTCCATAATAGCTGATTGTTGCTGAGTACTTAAAGTTTTATCTGCACTCTGCAATAATGCTTCAAATGCTATTTTAACTTCTTTGTTTTGTGTCGATAGTGCATTCGAGGAAACTGCTGCGCTAATTTTTTCGATGTTATTTTCTTTATTCACATCTACAAAGATAAAAATATCACTTGTTAATTCAATGCTGTATTTTCCAGCTTCAATTATTTCTTTGTCTTTCATACTGATATTAGAATTACCCTTAGTTTTGGTGATAATTTGTTTTAATGTAGTTTCGTATTCATCGATTGGATCTGCTGAAGATTTACTTATTGCATTTGCTACGTTTTCAGCAATCTGTTCCTCTTGCTCTTTAGTGAACTTTATTTTTTCTTTCATTAATCCATTTTCCGAAATGCCAGTTAATTTTCCATCTTTAAAAGAAAGGGATACAGTAGATTCTTTGTCTACTCCATTTTCTCCATCATATTCTAAAAATAAATATAAATCGTCATCTTCTTTTGCATCTGGATTTTTCGATTTGCCACCTACAATTTCTTTTACCTCATCAGGACTCATTCCGTTTTCCAACTTTTTAAACTCGTCTGGAGTAACTGTAGCAGTTTCTTCTCCACATGCTGAAAGTAATAATGCCGATAATGCTCCGACATAAAATAGTTTTTTCATATATAAAATCCTCCCTCTATATTTCCATTTTAGGAAACTTGGTATCGAATGTACATATAAAAAAACAGACAACTGTATTTAGTTATCTGTTACTTGATCTCAAACATTTCGTTCATATCTGTAATCTCAAGAGCTTGTAAAACTTTGGTGATGTGTTCACGATTAATTGATGTTCTTCTATTAGTTGCGAGTTCACTAATTACTGTACGTGTTAGTCCTGTCTTTTCTGCTAATTCCACTTGTGACATTCCTCGTTCGTTTAACACTTCTTTTAATTTTACTTTCAGTTCCATGATTTCACCTCTTTAATTATATTCTTCTTAAATCCCATTATACACAAATCCATAAATTTAATAAATAATTTTTACGAAATACTTGAATTATTAAATTTAATAATTTATACTCAAATAAATAAATAACTAAATTTAATTATTTTGTATTCTGCAATGAAGAAGAGGTGAAAAACAAATGGCATTCGAATATCTAGCACAATACATAACATTCGACTCAGTAACAGATATGGATAAGAGTGTGGAGGACCACATGGCAGCACACTACTATGACTTAACAGAATCAGAACGAGCTATCGTTTTTAAACTTGCTTCACACAGCTTGGAGCATACAGGAGTCTGCCACTTAAAAGCTTCAACAATTGCTGCATCATTAGAGATTAGTACAAAGACTGTTTATCGTTCAATGAAAAAATTAACTGAGTTAGGCATCATTGAAAAAGTACCAGGTACAAAACTAAACGGCATCAAAGGGGCTAGTATTTATCGTATTTTACCTTATGTCCCATCGAGCGTGTCCCAACGAGAGACAGTCGATGAATCTAGTAATGACGAGGTTTGCCGTCCACAATCTGAGAATCAAGCATTTAACTCTTTTAATCTTTTAAGTTCTAAACAAGCAAATAATATTATGAGTCTTGGTAATGAATTAGCTTCGCAAGCTGAAAAGAAAAAAGAATACATGAATGAGTACCAAGTGATGCTATTTGATTTCATGAGTAGTTTGCCATTAGCAGATAACTTAAAAGATGAATTGCACAAAGTTGTATTAGCTACTCAGGTTCAAAGTGCACCTGACTTCATTAGAGTTAAGAACGTACTATTTAAAATTGCTATGGACATTAAAGAAGGTGTACTGACGGTTACAAGTACATTAAGAGCTGTATTTGTAGGTGCGTATAACAAGACTGTAGAGCGATTAAGTAGCAAGTTGAATAAATCGTTATCTATAGAAGAAACTCCTTCTAAAGAACGTCCAGTACCTTTTTATAACTGGATCAACGAGCGTAGCAAGTACCCACAATCTGTGGGGAGTAGAACAGGTAATTTAGAAAACTGGCTTGAATGGTAATCGCTATGAACTATGGGGATGCCAGAAAAAGGGGTTTAGTCAAAAATTATGTTCATAGCGATTCCCCCTTACTAATTTCAGTATTTACTTAACCGTTGTAATTTAAACAATTTAACATGACAGGAGAGGTAGATAAGAATGGAAGAACAAAAACAAATGACTATGGATGAATTTTTAGAACAACCAATTAAACAACCTTCCACAGATGTTAATAAAGCTGTTGATAAGAAGAACCCCGTAATAGAGTCTCGTATAAGAGTGTGTATTGTGCGGAGATAAGAAAAAGAGCACTTTTACAAATAGCACACTCATTAAATAAGGATACTGAAATGAAAAATAAAAATAATTAAGATGTTATTTATAATATAAGACCTCTTATATCTATTTTATTACCACTTATTGTGTGATGAGCAAATCTTATAAAATTTAATGTTATGTTATGAACAGAGAATAGAGTTTCTTTGATAATTCATTTAAAAGAAAGGGGAAGGACTCGTACTAGTAATAGGGATGTTTTATATAAAATTAAATTTTAGGAGACAGTAAAATGAATAAAAAGACTTGGTTTATATTTAGTATATTAGCTATTTTAATATCTGGATATTCCATTGTTCAGTATTTGATTATGGATGCACATCAAGCAGGGTTTGTTAGATTGAAACTTATGTTTATTTCTACATTAAATTCGTTTTGGTACATTATGCTTTATATACATATTGTTTTTAGTGTAGTGGCGTTAGTAATAGGTCCCTTTACACTATTCTCAAAGTTTAGAGAAAAAAATATCAATCGGCATCGAATTTTAGGGAAAATCTATATGATAGGTATTTTATTCGGTGGTGTTTCAGGGCTTTATTTAGCATTTTATGCTACAGGCGGATTTGTGTCACAGTTGGGTTTTGGCTTCCTATCTATATTCTGGATGATAACGGCATCCCAAGCGCTTGTTAAAATTAAACATAAAAAAATTCATAATCATCAAAAATGGATGATAAGAAATTACTCCTTAACTTTTGCAGCCGTAACATTAAGAATTTGGCTTGTTTTGTTTACTTTCCTATTTGGATTTGAAAATTTTAATCTTAGTTACGCTATGATAGCTTGGCTTTGTTGGGTGCCTAATTTAATCGTTGCGGAATTGCTTATACAACGAAAACTTCAAGTAACAGGTGTTTTAACTGAATAAAGTATAAAAAGACCACTCCGTGATGGGTGGTTTTAATTTATGTGTCTTACATAGGTGGAAGCGTTCCTCCTCCAACCCAGATCGCTGTTATTTGCCCTAAAGCTGTTAAAGTTGCAGTACCTCCATCAATAGCATTACCGAACAAACTACCGACTGAACCTGCTAAAGAAATACCTGAGAAACCAGAGCCATCTAAGCCTGTGATAGCGCCAACGACTGCTAAAGTGACGACTGCAATTTCCTTCGTTAATGGAACTACCGCAGCTAGACCCACACCAAGATCGTTGACGATACCATGCGAAGCGGCTGGTAAGTGATCACCAATAATTTGTGTAAATCCGGAATCTCCTAGATAGAAAAAAGCTGCAATGGGAATAACCGGTCCGAACACTTTAAAACCGAATTGGAATCCTTGAATTAAATAACTTGTTGTCTTTTCAAGCCCTTGTTTTTTGTGGGCTACAACGCAAAGCAACAGTAGGATAAAGACAGAGGTTCCTCCTATTAAAGCTGTTGCATCTCCACCTTGTAATTTTAATATAGACATTGCAATGACATCGAGTATAAAGGCAATTGGAATAAGTACTGCAAAAAAGCGTTTTTGTCCGAGAGTTAGCAGATTTTCAGGAATTACTGGTTCTACGTCTTCATTTGTATCGTTTGTAGCGTATAAATTCACTGATCCACGCTTCATATCCCGTCGTAATAAGATATAGGCTACTACTGTAGTAACAACGCCCATTGTAATAACAAGGGGGATACTAGCAGTCATTACCTCACTAACCGGAATACCAGCAGCATCAGCAGTTAACTTCGGAGCTCCTTGTATAACAAAATCACTCGAGAGAGCAATTCCGTGACCAAATAAGTTCATCGCCATCGCAACTCCAAGTGCTGGTAAGCCTGCACGTAGAGCAACAGGTAACAAAACCGCCCCTAACAGTGCCACAGCCGGTGATGGCCAAAAGAACCACGAAATAAACATCATTAACAGACCAATCGTCCAATAAGCGAGCGCAGGTGATTTAATGATTTTCGTAAAAGGAGCAATCATGACCTCATTAATACCAGAAATCATCATAACCCGACTCATGGCGACGATAATAGAAATAATAAGAATGATCGATAACAGCTCTGTAATGGCATAAATAAAACTGTTAAAAACACCACTAATAGATGCAGTTAAATCGCCTGTAGCAAAGATTGCTAGCATGAAGATGCCAAGTACACAAATGAGGGTGGTATCGCGACGTTTAACCATAAAGCCAGTGATAAGGACAATAAAAACAACGTAAATCCAATGGAGAGCTGTGAATTCAATCCCCATACGTTTCCCCCTCAATATTCAATCTGATTCTATAGAATATGAAGGGGGAAAAAAGTTGGTGATGATTTCGGGGAAGTTTGACACAAATAGAATTGTGAAATAAATTGATAATTGAAAAAGTATAAAGCTTAAATAATATTGTAGGTAATTTTTAAGATATGGGTCTATGTCTCAATAAAGAAATATACTATTTGATTTATCCTATGAAATGACACCTGAACTGCAAAACAAGTCTATAATTAACGTGTGGTAACTTGTAAAGCCAAATTAGCAGATTTTTCGCTGTTCAAGTTATCTATAGTATGAAGGAGAAGTGACCCCCCCAACAGTTAGTACAAGAATATTGTTTTATTTAAAACAAATACTACCTTTTAAAAAGGTAGGTAATTAGATGAAAAAGATATCAGTAATATCTTTATTGTTATTAATTAGTTTAACAAATGTTTTATATGTAACTTGGAAACCGCAGATAGCAGAGAATGTCAGTGCCGAAGAAATACATTCCGATTTTTATGATGTATTATTGGTTTTATTAGACCCATATGCAGGGAAAGTGATTAATAAGGAATATACAAGTCGTAGTTATGCATTTTGGGATGCAGGAATATAATCTACATGTAATGGCGGTGGCACTAATCAACCTTTAGTCTTATTAAGACGTAGTAGTTTAGCGCCGAGTTGGGCTTTCGAGCTTGCGCATAAGCAAGGTGGTGGAGTCTGGAAAAAGAATCACTTGTAGAAAGTAATCCTCATGCAATAGATTTTATTATTTCTTAAATTAAAAAAGCGTAAAAGCTTATGCCCTTACACTTTTTGTATGAATAATTAATTACTTTCTTTTGTTGATGTATCTGCATCTTCAGTCGTTGTATCTGTTTCAGTTGGTGTTTTAGTAGCAGCTAAAAACTTATCAAACGCTGTTTTTATATCTTTATCTTTAATCTTGATATCAGCATCTTTCATCATTTTCGATACTTTTGTTAATAGCGTTGAAGTATCCGCTTTTGCTAGCTTTAATTGCTTTTCAATCTCGGCTTTTTTATCTTCGTATGATTCTTCAATCTCACGCTTGTCCGTCACTTCAATGATATGATAGCCAAAGCTAGATTGAATTGGATCGCTGATAACATTTTTCTTCAATGCGAAAGCACCTTTTAAAAACTGTTGATCCATTTTAGTTGCTTTGTTAAACCAACCTAAATCCCCACCAGTTGTTTGTGCTGCTTGTTCAATAGAATACTTTTTTGCAACTTCTGCAAAAGCTTTTCCAGATTCAAGTTCCGCTTTCACCTTTTTAGCAGTCTCTTCATCTTCTACTACTATATGACGAGCTTGGATTTCATTTTTGATATTTTCGAATTCAGCTTTAATTTCATCTTCTGTTACTTCCACTTCTTCAACTAATACCTTTTCTTGCATCAATTTAAGTTCTAGGGTTTTTTTGTACGAAGATTCTGTATATCCTTGTTGTGCAATGAAGGTTTCGAAGTTATCGCCAAATTGCTTTTTGTCAGCTTCTAATTGAGCGTTTACTTCATCTTCTGTCACTTCATATTTCGCTGATAGTACTTTTTTAATCATTAGAAGTTGGAATGCTTGATCTCCCATAGATGCTTTCATTTCTTCATATAAATCATTTTGAGTGATATCTCCAACTTTAGAAGTAGCGATTACTTCGTCATTAGTTGCTGAATCATTACTACAAGCGCCTAATGTAAGAACTGATGCTGCAAGTGTGAATGTTAATACTGTTTTTTTCATGGAATATTCTCCTAACTTCTTGTTGGTTCAGTTGTAAAACAAAAACCCAGCTAATTATATTTCAGGACAACCGTTAAAAATTACCAGTCATTATACGATTTTCCATCCAAAAAGGTTTCTTATAAAAGATATTTTAAGGTTATTTTAAGATTACGGGGTTAGGGAAAGTTCAAAAGTTTAATAGTAGTGGAATCTTGATGGATGGGAATTCTAAGGCTGGATGGCAACACATAGAAACAAAATGAATGATATCTCAGTACTTCTACCTTAATTGGATACTGACATTATAAAGGTCAGATAGGTTAAAAGTATAAACTACCTCTAATCGAAGCTTTTGATAGGTAATTAAAAATAAAGGGTCACTTGAAAAAAACGTGACCCTTGTACAAAAAGTAGAAGAAAGGCTAGACATTTTCAATTTGCGATTAGTTAGAAATTAATCATTAAGTTTGTGTAACTATTTCTACAGCTTCTACTACTAATGGAGTTCCGGCTGAGATTGTGCCATTAACACCGTTAAAAGTTAACTCTGTTGCAGAAATTGTATATGATCCACCTTCTTGTAATACACCGTTGATATAGAAATTATAGTAGCCGTGTGTAACTACTGGAAAAGCAGTCGCAACAGTTCCACTATCATTTAGAAAGGCAGTTGCAAGGATTGTAGTACCATCAGCAACTGTTAAATCTGCTGCTAACACATCAAAAAATCTTGTGGAAGTACCATTAACGTTTACATGAATATTAATAATTGAAAGTGCCATTTTTTCACCTCCTTTCATGGGAAAAAGAATAATTAGCAGCTTCTCATATCACATTTGTTGGAAACCAAATGATTCAATAATGATTGGAGTTCCGGCAAAAATAGTTGCATTAAATGGATTAAGGATTAACGAATTTGGGATTACTTTATAAGCACCGCCTTCTTGCATCACAGCATTGATGTAAAGATTGACATATCCATTGGGATTAAAAAGTTTGAATTCTGTTACTGGATCGCCATTATCATCTGTAAATAAATTAGCAGGAAGAGTGGTTCCGTTTGTTAAATCAATATCTTCTGTAACAATATAGAAATATCTATTTATTGTTGGAATAATAGTTCCTTCAGGGATAACCACTGGCGGAGGTTGAATAGAACATATGTCAACAGCTTTTATACGGGGCAAAAATACTCGGTTATTTTCACAACAACTGTCACAAATCAAATTTTGTGGATCCATTTGTTTCATTATTTGTCACCTCCATTTCCTAATATGTTGGTAACCCCGTAAGTTATAGGCGTTTGTTACTTATTAATTAATAAAGCTAATTCACAAATATTTTATGAATTAATGTTGGAAGGTGATTGGTAATATGTCTATTAAAGAGAAATAAATAATTTTTTTTTAAATGAAAAGATGGGATTTTTTAAATACCTAAAATCAAATGAAAGCTATGAAAATGGAATTTTGAAGAATACGGGGAGATAGATTTTTACCTTGTTACTGACCAATCTGAGTTTAGAGCTAAGGGGAAAAAGTTGGTGATGGTTTTGAAAAATCTCACCTTAAGTTGAAATGTTATATGAATTGATAATTGGAAAAGTATAAATAATATATAGGGTAATTAAGTGGCATCGTACACTAAGACACATGGGGAAATATTTTATCTCAAAGTGGCTTCCATCAAACCCTACTGCTATCCTGGCTATTGTAGCGCTGTACAGGCTACACTAAGTTGGACAGATAAAATAAGGGGTTGTAAACTTTTATGCCAAACAAACCAAGTAAAAATTCAAAAAGGTTCCTTTGATACCGTTCGGTACTGAAGTGATCCCTAGAAGTTAGACGCGGTTATTTCATTTGGCAGCGGTTTGGGCATGAGTTCGATACTCGTGAAAATAACATGCGCATCTGTAGTAGTTTTTTAGATATATATAGCTCAATATCCAGAAGAAGCTATACAAAGAATAGGTGATTAACAACTGTTGAAATATGAAATTTAATATAAATAGTTTTATTAAAGTTGGTTATTAATATAATACTTAATTGTGATTTTGATGTGCTTAAAGAGAAAAAGAAGTGATTATATATAGTAAATTTACTTGAAATATATTATTATAGGTAATTTTTTTGTAGATTTGTGTAAAGATGTGTCATATGATAACTTGATAAAAAGGAGGAATATTATGAAAAAACTGAAAAGTAAGAATTTAACATTAATAGCCATTACTTCTATAGGTACTTCGTTTGCGATGACATCACCAATTTCTGTAAGTGCTACACAAAACACCGGCGAAAAAATCTATGCAATGCAAACGAAATATGAATTCAAAAAGGAGAGTATTAACCTTGCTTCGTAATCTATCCATTTTTAATAAACTAGTTCTTTTAATGTCTATAGCAATTTTAACGGTTGCTCTTATCCAAGTAAGTGGATATATTACTATGAAAAAATTGGAGAATAATACAGAGAATATTTTTATAAATCGTCTAGAACCAGGTATTGTTTTGTCGGATTATAGACTTAATAATCGGATTATTGTATCAGATATGTATCGTTCTTTACTTTTTACTGATGAAACAACTATTACTCAAATTAAAAATGAAGTAACTGATGCGTTTCAAGATAATGAAAAGAATCTTAAAATACTTGAGGCAGCCAATATGCAATCGGATGAGGATAAAATAATAAGTGAATTGATTCTGCTATATCCAAACTTTAAAGAAAGCATGGAGCAAGTCTTTCAGTTAAGTCTTGCTAATAAGAATGAGGAAGCAATAAACCTCTTTAATTCAAGTGCCGAGCCTGTACTTGACGAAATTATGTCAAAAGGTTTAGAGCTGACAGAATTGAATAAAAAAAATGCAAGTATATTGAATATGGAAAGTAAGGCCGAGGCAAGTGAAGGGGTCACGAACTCTCTAATTATATCCATTGTATTAGGAATTTCGTTTGTGGCAATCGGTTTTATCGGTGTACGAAAATATCTAATTTCTCCAATTGAAAAATTAAAATATGCTGTTCAACGAGCAGAGGCTGGAGAATTAAATTTTAGTGTAGACTATGATTCAAAGGACGAGCTAGGCGTCTTAACGTCTACTTTCAGCCACATGATTGCTCAATTACGGGATCTAATTGGTCAAGTGCAACAATCGTCCGAACAGATGGCAGCATTTTCGGTTGAGCTTTCGGCAAGTGCGGAACAAACGAGTGAGGCAAGTGAACATATTGCATCTGTTACGTTAGAGGTAGCAAGCGGCTCAGATGACCAGGTTAGAACGATTATAGAAACATCGGATGGTGTAGATCATATGGTAGAAAATGTCCGAACAATAGCTAAAAATTCTACTAACGTATCAGAGGCAGCTACACAAGCAAAACAACTTTCTGTAGATGGAGATGATATTATTCAAACTGCAGTTCTACAAATGAACTCGATTCAGACATCTATTGGTAGTTTAAGTGATGTTATTAGTGGTCTAGGTGAGCGTTCAGCTGAAATTGGAGATATTGTTGAAGTTATTACAAGTATTGCAGCACAAACCAATCTACTGGCATTAAATGCAGCGATAGAAGCAGCAAGAGCAGGCGAACATGGGAAAGGCTTTGCGGTCGTTTCGGAAGAAGTGCGAAAATTGGCAGAAGAATCATCGGAATCGGCACTGAGAATTTCTGAGCTTATTATAAGAATTCAAGGAGAAACGAAAAAAGCGGTAGACTCCATGCAGTTCACTACGAATGAAGTGAGAACGGGTATTAATAATGTGAACAGCGCAGGTGAATCATTTGAGAAAATTCTACATGCCATCAACGAGGTATCAGTTCAAATTCATGAAGTGTCTAGTTCTGTAGAGCAGATGGTTGCGGGTGCAGGTCAAATGTCCAAATCCATGGAACAAATGAATGGAATCGCCCAAAGCACCGCAGAAGGGACACAAAATATTTCAGCGGCTACGGAAGAACAATTAGCCTCTATGCAGGAAATTACTGCATCTACTTCGGCACTTTCTAAAATGGCGGAAGACTTACAAGAAAAAACGAATATGTTTAAAGTATAAGGATGCCGAATTATAATCACTAAGGATAACAATCGGCTAATATTTGTTTAAAAAGTAAATTCGTTTGCACAATTTGTCTTAAAATCAGCAGAAGAATGATCTGCTACTATGATATTGAGATGACTTTTAGAGCTGGTGTATTTTATATTTTAAAACATTAATTGATATTACAGGTAAACTTCACATTAAATTCATGCTAACTACAGATTAGCTTTATAAAATATTTAAAAAAGAAACTAATTTTTTGATAGAAAATGGAGGAGTAAACCGCCCTATTGGAGGAATTAGGATGGAGACTGGGATAACAAAATTTGAATCAAATCGAAAGTCTGTGTTAAAAAGTATTGAAGATAAAAAATCTTTCGCCTTAGTATATATTACTATTTCAAGTTGGCATAATTTGAATACTTCTAAATGTATAGATGTGGTTAAGAAGAAATTAGCTATGTATCAAACAGAAGTTGAATGTTATAGAGTATTTGATAAGGAATATATATTAGTCTGTAATGTTCAGTCGCAAGCTCATTTGATTATTCAAGATTTATCAAATATTGAATATTTGAAGATACATTATCTATCTGTTCAAGATAGAAAACTTCCAGCGTTAAATTACGTTAGACAAGTCTATTTGCAAAACACGAATAGTAATGCGATAAAAGAGTACATTTCACATAAAGGTTTATTAATGGATGAGTTTGAAATCGTTTTTCAACCGATATTACACAATAATAGACAAGTATCCTTTGAAGCGCTAAGTAGATGGAAATGTGAAGAACTCGGTCCAATGTCACCAGGTATATTTATGCCGATTTTAGATATAGAGAATTTGGTGGAATTAACCAAAAATATTATTAATAAAGCTGTGGATTTGTTGAAAAGGTATAATGATATAGTTTATGTCTCTATTAATCTAACAGCTTCATTAATAAAAGATATATCTTGGCTAATCAAGCATCTTAATGAAATTAATTTTAATAACAATAGCCGAATTGCTTTTGAAATAACCGAGGAAACCCTAATGGGGATAGAAGTAAGAGAAAATTTAAAAATTATTCGTGATCGTGGTCATATTATATTTATTGATGATTTCGGCTCAGGGAATCTGAATTTTCAATATATCTCTTTGTTCCCCCTTGATGGGGTGAAGCTCGATAGGTTGTTTATTAGTGGGCAATCAAATAAAAAGGTAATTGAAATGCTAACAAAGTTTATCAAAGCTTTAAATCTAAAGGTTATCATAGAAGGTGTAGAAAGTGTTGAGCAGTTTAATTCCTTATCAGAAGCCGAATATGATTCTATACAAGGTTTTTACATATCTAAACCACTAACTATGAATGATTTGTCAATATTTATGAATGAGATTAGATAAACTATTACTATCTATTATTTAGTTTAAGTATAGGAATTACATCTGATTTTATAATAAAAAGAAAGTAAATACACGGGTCAATAGTTCTGAAGTAATTCTTTAGGGAAAATTATCTAAATATTCAGATATATGTAATTTTCCTTCCTTTCTGTAATTTATTTAATGTATTGTTGTCAAAAAGAATTGTGAGAGTTATCTTAGGAAGATTATTAAAATGTTTGAAAAATGCATGTTAAAAATAGATATACATTAATCAAGAACACGATGTTAGATGCAAACTAGAGCCATATCAAAACAAGGTATGGCTTTTTGATATTTTTTGAGAGGTTGAGTCTGACATAGAAAGAAGAAAAGGTAGTGACACTGCAATGATAAGGACAATAAAAACAACGTAAATCCAATGGAGAGCTGTGAATTCAATCCCCATACGTTTCCCCCTCAATATGCGATCTGATTCTATAGAATATGAAGGGAAAAAAGTTGGTGATGAATTAGAAATATTTCGACCTAGGTGAAAGGCAGTATGGATTGATAATTGAAAAAGAATTAATAGAATAAAAGCGGTGGAATATGAAAATCGTAATTCTAGTGATTTTACTTATCGATAAAGGCGAAAGCAGACCACTTGGTACATACAGATTAAACCACCAGTTATACAGGTGATTCTGGTTTTTATTGACAATGATAATCATTATCGATATTGTGAAAGTAGACTAGAATCCAAATGTCCACCTATTCAGATTCCAGCGGTTATTTGATCAATTTATACTAGCATGAAGATGCTTAATACACAAATGAGTGTGGTGTCGCAACGTTTAACCATATCCAATGAATTTTATACATATCCGTTGTAAATTATCCCAAATTTATCCTTATGAGTTGTTATAATAGTTTTTAGAAATTTAAGATTTATAAATCCGATATTCTTTTTTGTGATAAATAATTTTATGAATGAAGCAGAGGTGAACTATAGGTGAAGCAGGTGTTGGTAATTAAGAATGAACGGTCATTAGCAAAGAAGATCGTAAGTGGTCTAAAGCAAGAGGGCTATTTCATTTTAACACTTCACAATGAAAAAAAAGGTTTAAATATAGTATATGAGCAAGATTGGGATATTATCGTATTGGATTGGGATTCGTTAAGTATATCTGGACCGGAAATTTGCAGACAAATACGGGCTGTTAAAACGACCCCAATAATCATAGTGACTAACAATGTGTCCAGCAAGGACTGCATAGCAGGATTACAAGCAGGAGCAGATGATTATATAAGAAAACCATTTGTGAAAGAAGAATTAGTAGCAAGGATAGAAGTTGTTTTAAGAAGAGGGGACTGTATCCAGCCAATCGAGAATGATTACTTTAGATTTAAAGATCTCTTCGTTGATGCATCCCGTAATATTATGACAAAAGGTGGCGAAAATCTTCCGCTTACTAAGCGCGAATATGACTTACTTGTATTTTTAATCAAGAATAAAAATACAATATTGAGCCGTGAAATGCTTTTGAATCAGGTTTGGGGATATGACGTAGCAGTAAATCCAAATGTAGTGGATTTATATATTGGGTATTTAAGAAAAAAGCTAAAGTGCGAGAAGAAAAACAGATATATTCAAACAATTCATGGCAGGGGCTATTCAATGATTGAATAGTCTACAGTTTGTCCCAGTAATTAATATTAAACATTATCGAAAAAAAACGAGTAAAAACAGTTTCAACCAGTTTGCTCGTTTTTTTGTTCTATTAAATCAGATAACCAAGCAGTTTCTGGAAGATATTGAAGAAAAGGAAACTATAAAAAGATTACTTCAGGTATTACTTTTTTGTATCCAATACTTAATGTGAAAAATTAACTTTATTTATTATCTTACATTTTTCACAAGATTTTCACAGAATTAAAGACTATACTGATTCACAGAACGGTTAATTGAAAATGATTATCAATAGCATTTGAGGTGGCTAGCAATTACTATCCAATTCAATCTATAGACTTCATCGTTTTCGAAATAAATTACATAATAAGGAGTATGAGTATGAAGAAATCTATGTTTTTAAAATTTGTTGGTATTATCGCAGTTTTGACATTGATGTTAGTAGCTTGTTCAGATTCAAGTAATAAATCTAATCAAGAGTCAAAGTCTAATGAAGATAATGGAAGTAAAGAGGTTGCTAAACCTGCGACAGTAGAAATCACTGATGCCCATGGAACTGTTACTGTTCCTGTAAACCCAAAGAATGTAGTCGCTTTGGATAATAGAACTTTTGAAACTTTAGCTGATTGGAAAATTGAACTAGCAGCTGTTCCAAAGGATGTAATGCCTGCGGATTCACCATACGTAAGTGATGAATCAGTTCAAAATATTGGAAATCACCGTGAACCAAATCTTGAAATTATAGCGGCTGCAAACCCTGAACTTGTAATCGTCGGTCAAAGATTTGCAGACTATTACGAAGAAATCAAAAAATTAGTACCAAATGCAGTTGTTATTGATCTTAATGTAGATGTTTCCGAGGAAGCTGCTACACCTGGGGAAAACTTAGTAAATGGACTTAAAAATTCTACAATTGCTTTAGGGCAAATTTTCGATAAAAATGAAGAAGCTAAACAAGTGGTAGCTGATTTTGATAAAGTTATTGAAAATGCTAAATCTGCTTATAATGGAACAGATAAAGTGATGAGTGTTATCGTTGGTGGTGGGGATATTGGTTTTGCTGCTCCTCATTCTGGACGTGTTTGGGGACCGATGTATGAAATTTTCGGTTGGGCACCAGCATTAGAAGTTGCCGATTCTAGTTCAGATCATAAAGGTGATGAAGTTTCTGTTGAAGCTATTGCACAAAGTAATCCTGATTGGCTTTTCGTATTAGATCGTGATGCTGCAATATCTGGTGAAAAAGATGCAGTTCCTGCTCAGGATGTTATTGCTAACGCACCTGCTCTTCAAAAAACAACTGCTGTTTCTAAAAAACATATTATTTATGCACCAGCAGATACTTACACAAATGAATCAATTCAGACGTATATAGAGTTGTTTGAAAACCTTGCAAATACTTTAGCTAAGTAGTGTAAAGGAGTATAAAAAGTGCTGAAAAATGTAACTTCTAGGGTTGAGATAAATTCTCAACCCCAGTTTTATAACTACAATAAAATATGGACAAGACCTTTTATATTAGCGATTATAGTTGTTATTATTTTAGGTATTATATCACTGTTTACTGGAGTTTATGATATACGTGGACAAGAGGATGGAATGGAGATGTTTTTCATAACTCGTGTTCCGAGAACAGTTGCATTAATGCTTACTGGAGCTGCAATGTCAATGGCAGGACTCGTAATGCAACTGATTACACAGAATCGTTTTGTTGAACCTACAACAACAGGGACTATTGAATGGTCAGGTTTAGGGCTGCTTTTTGTTTATTTATTATTTCCTGCCCCGACTTTAGTTCTAAGAATGACTGGTGCAATCATTTTTTCTTTTATAGGAACTATGATTTTCTTTTTATTTTTAAAAAGAGTTAAACTTCGTTCGTCTTTAATTGTCCCGATTATTGGATTGATGCTTGGAGCAGTCATTTCTGCAGTGTCCACTTTTTTGGGGCTCCTTTTTCAAATGACACAAAGTATTGAAACTTGGTTTGTAGGTTCTTTTGCGCCTGTTCAGGTGGGAAGATATGAATATTTATGGCTAATTGTTATCGTTACTTTGTTTATTTTTATTTATGCGAATAGATTGACTTTAGCTGGACTAGGAGAAGATGTCGCAACAAGCCTTGGCGTTAATTACAATAGGATTGTTCTTGTGGGGACTGCCCTTATTTCTCTTGCAGTTGGAATTGTTGCAGCTGTTATTGGAAACTTACCTTTCTTAGGTTTAATTGTCCCAAACATTGTTTCAATGTATAGAGGCGATGATCTTAGGAGTAATTTACCTTGGGTATGTTTGATAGGAATGGGGACTGTAACTGCCTGTGACATCATTTCTCGAACAATTATAATGCCTTTTGAAGTACCTGTTTCTTTAATACTTGGAACAGTGGGGTCAGTCGTGTTTATTACTATTTTATTGAGACAAAGAAAGCCAAGGAGGCACCGATGAACACATTGGAATATAGAAATAAAGAAAATGTTGAAATCGATTCTAGCCTTCATAATGAAAATAGATCAGCTAGGGCTTTTCGTTCTAAGAAGGAAGAAAGACGTTATTGGATTTTGCTAATAACATTGATTGCTTTGGGGGTCCTTTCTTCATATGGACTTTTAGTTTATAACAATCCAGTTCCAGTAGACTCACCTTCTTTTATCCCAGTTGTTATGAGAAGGATAGTAGCTCTTGTTGCAATGATTATTGCTGCAGTTTGTCAGAGCTTGTCAACGGTTGCTTTCCAAACGATTACGAATAATAGGATTATAACTCCTTCACTTTTAGGTTTCGAAGCACTTTACTCAACCATTCATACTAGTACAATATTTTTCTTTGGTGCTAGTGCATTGATAAATTTTACTGGGATTGGATCATTTTTATTTCAAGTTGTTATTATGGTCTTGATGAGTTTGATACTTTATGGGTGGCTCCTTTCTGGTAAATACGGGAATTTACAACTTATGCTTTTAGTTGGAATTATTATTGGCACTGGGCTAAATTCTGTGTCAACTTTCATGAGAAGACTACTTGCGCCTTCTGAATTTGATATTTTACAGGCAAGATTGTTTGGTTCTGTTAATAATGCGGATTCAGCATATTTTCCTATCGTAATTCCTATGGTAATAATTGTAGCACTATTACTTCTTGCTCATTCTAAAAATCTAAATATATTGTCACTAGGAAAGGATGTTTCTACTTCATTTGGAGTTAAATATCAATCTAGTGTAATTTATACGCTTGTATTAGTTGCTATTTTGATGTCAATTTCAACAGCTCTGATTGGGCCACTTACTTTCTATGGCTTTTTAGTAGCAACTTTGAGCTATCAGGCGGCATCAACTTATGATCATAGATATATTTTTCCAATGGCTCTTGCTATAGGATTTTTGATATTAACGAGTGCATACTTTTTGATGTATCACGTATTCCATGCTCAAGGTGTAGTTTCAGTTATTATTGAATTATTTGGTGGAATAATATTTTTAACTGTAGTTTTAAGGAAGAGGGCTTTATGATAAAAATTGATAATGTTAAAAAGTTCTATACTGATGAGGTAAAAATAGGACCTTTGGATATTGAAATACCAAAAGCGGGTGTTACTTCTTTAATTGGACCAAATGGCGCTGGAAAGTCTACAACACTTTTGATGATTGGAAGACTTTTGGATATGGAGGAAGGTCAAATTCAGGTGGCAAATATGGATATTGCTGAATCCAAATCAAAAGACTTAGCAAAAATTTTAACTATATTGCGTCAAGAAAATCATTTTGTAACTAGGCTTACTATTAGACAACTAGTTGGATTTGGACGATTTCCTTATTCAAAGGGAAGATTAACGAAAGAAGATGAGGAAATTATTTCTAAATATATTGATTTTTTAGATTTGACTAATTTAGAAGATAGATATTTAGACGAGCTTTCAGGTGGTCAAAGACAAAGGGCATATGTGGCAATGGTTTTATGTCAAGAGACTGAATATGTACTTTTGGACGAGCCTCTGAACAATCTTGACGTTGCTCGTTCTGTTCAAATGATGGAGCATTTGAGACGTGCGGCGAATGAATTTGGAAGAACAATTCTGACTGTTATGCATGATATCAATTTTGCTGCCAAATATTCTGATAGAATTTGTGCTATGAAAGATGGACAAATTGCCGCTTTTGGGACTGTAGAAGAGGTTATGGACTCAGAAATTTTGACAGATATTTTCGAAACAAAAATAGAAATTATCGAAGGTCCTTATGGGCCACTGGCTGTTTATTAGTGACAAAATTTTTAAAAAAGAAGCAGCTTAAAAAATGAGTATGCCAAAAACTAATAGAGAATTAAACTGTAGCTTGCATAGTTCATAACTGCTACTCTAGTTGAAGTTGCTGTCTGTATTTTACAGGCGGCAGCTTTTTTATATGCCATTGCCTACGAGAAAGATTGAAGTATGTCATAACGAGAAATTTAGTGAATTAAATATACTCTGATGTTTTTCAAGGAGTAATATAGAAAAAGGGTTACAAAACCAAAGTAAATAATTAGAAAAAACAAAACTAATAATTGAGGAGAGAGTGAAAAGGAATCTGTTTATGCAGTTTTTATTAGAGGATGGATTTATTAAATTATATTGAAAGTACTCGACCGTATAGTGCCATCATCATTTTTACTTGTTGCGAGAAAATGGCTATGATTTTGGTGACCCTTATTTATAATCTTTCTTTATTTAGCAAAAGACATAGTGTCTTATTTTGTATTGGACAAATAAATGTTTATTTTACAGAATCTCCAGACGATACATTTTGGCGAATATATGCCCTTTATCAGCAATGAATATCGTCTCTATGATTGTGTGGACGAAAAAATATGATGAACAATCTTTTGGTGATGCATTGGAAAGAATCCATCTCATTTTAGCAAATCATGATTATTTTAATTTGGTTCAACCATTACGGTATAAGTCCATATCTTGAACTAGATGAGTTGCTGTAATAACGGAATCTTTCGTTTCATGTGGTTGAGCACCTTGCCAAAATTTATTTTGTAAACGTATAAACTGAGAGCACAATCTTATCTATAATTGCACTCTTTTATTGGAATAAAAAATATGCTCAAACTACAAAATGCAAATACATTAACTCCCGTTAACTGCTCAAGAAACGAGGTTTAATTTATAACTTTTACCCATTTGATTTTGACTTATTCCTAGGTGCAAACCACCCGATTAGGGCAATACCTACTAATACGCCATAGAAAATCATAGTCCAGGCAGTACCGTGAGGGAAGTGAGGATCTAAAATACCTATATCCTCATGGGCGAGCGTTATTATAGCTAGTTTGACACCAACCCATGCAACTATTGCATATGCTGTTATTTCTAATGCTGGACGTTTTTCAAGTAGTTGCACAAACCAAGTTGCTGCGAATTTGATTAGGACTAGTCCAGCAATCCCTCCAAGAACAACAACAATAAATTGCGCTCCATCCATACCTCCAAAATTACCTAAGGGAGAATCGGGAAGACCGAGAGCTAAAGCAACTGCAGCTAGTATTGAATCGATTGCAAAAGCAAGGTCTGCTAATGCAATCTTCCCAACAGTTGGACCAAAACCTTTACCAGCGGCTTCCTTTTCATCGTCCTTGTGAATATTCTTATTATCTTTCCCAAACAGTGCCTTAATGACATGTTTTAATCCTAGATAAAGAAGATAGGCTGCTCCTATTGCTTGAATCTGCCAGACATTCGCAATAAAGGATATCGCAAAAAGTGCAGCAATTCTGAAAACTATAGCCAAAATGATTCCGTAATTTATTGCTCTTTTTTTCTGTTCTTCGGGTAAATGCTTGGCAATAACTGCAAGTACAAGAGCATTGTCTGCCGATAATAATCCTTCTAATCCAATTAGAATTAGCAATGCCCATGCATACTCTAACCATATTGACTCCATTTAAATAATCCCCAACCTTTTAAATATAATGACAGGTATAGTCTCGATAATTATAGAATTTCCTAATTAGCAACTAAGTATACTTAGAGAACATTGAAAAGAAAACAAAAAAGTGTGTTTAGATTATAAAGAGAATTAAAAATTGGAGGGATATCTGGACTGATCCAAAGATAACGGTTGCCTTATTAAAAAGATGGCAAACAAACTGAACTTTTATTGGAGGACTTTATAGAATTTCAATTTCCAACAGAAAAGAAAATTTTGTTTTAGAAGTTGAATTTATTAGTTCAGCAGGTAATGTCCAATACTTAGGGAATGTTCTAATTTAGCGATTAAGACATACTCATACTTTATCTTCAGATTTAAATCGAGTATTACACAATAATAGAAAGATTGAAAGGCTTAGGAGTTATTCCTAAGCCTTTTTGAAGGTTTTCAATGATGAAAATTATAAATATAACATTGGCGACCTCATTAATACCCGAAGTCATCATCACCCGATTCATGGCGAAGATAATAAGAATGATCGACAACAGCTCTGTCTGGTAATATGTCTCTCCGATATTGTCGGTAGATTAGACACCCATTTTTCTACGGGTATTGCTTGTTTTTTTCGTTTGCTGGCTTTTCATTTTTTTTGTTGAAAGGTCGGCATGCTTTTTTCCTTTATTAGCAGTGGAACTGTTCTTTTTGTTTTCAAGCTGCTTTTTCACTGCCTCTTGCAGGCTGATTTTTTTTGGTACTTCAGATTGATTATTCTCGGTCATAGGAAATGCTCCTTTTTGAATATGATAGTTAGTCCAGTATAATCTATTTTTTATTATTTGTGAAACTTTCCACTTTAACTTACAACAAGTGAAGACATTTTTTTACTAACAGAGCAAAATAGTTCAAGAAGGTCTTCGGTTTTGATGGTAAAATATGTTTATTTAGGAGGGGTTAAATGGATAGTATTTTCTTAATACTTATGGGCTTTTTTATTGTTAGTGCAAATATTATTGGATTTATATCCTATAAGAAAAAGAAAAATCTATATTTTGCTGCTTTTACAATATTATTACTAGCGGTTTTCTTTGGTACAATAGGAAGTTTATTAGCGCTATTTATTATCCGAGATGCTTTTGCAATATTTTATGGCATGCAACTAGGATAATTTTTAATAATGAATAGTATGATTGTTTTTATTATTGCAATTTCAGTAACTTTAGTAAAAAAATATAGTGGCCGAAAAATGTGATTTACGAATCTTCAACTAACTAATAAAGGGGAAATTATGAAGATTGAAAAAGGGACGAAATATAATACAGTCGAAATTGAATCTTTATATAATGATTTAAATGATTATCTTGATTCCCATATAAATTACCCTGGATGGAAAAAAGTAGTATATCCTGTAAAAGAAACTGCGATAAATGGCGTACAGGAAGGGAATTTATATGTGATTAGAGATGCTAAACAGATTGTTGGTACTGTCATATTACGACAGAACAAGGATTAGGTTATTCTAAAGCTAATTGGAATATTGATTTAGATTATAAAGATATATTGGTTATATATACTTTTGCTGTACATCCTACTTATCTCAAAAAGGGAATTGGGAAAAGACTAATGGATTTTATTATTCAGTATAGTAAAGAAATGAATATTAAAGCTATTCGTTTGGATGTATATGAAAAAAATAAACCTGCTATAAAACTTTATCGAAAATATGGGTTTGAGTACATTGATACAATAGATTTAGGATATAGTGAATATGGTTTAGATAATTTCGAACTTTATCAGAAGATTTTATAAGTTCTAGTTTTAAAAGGCAGTTAGTCTATAAAGATTGACTGCTTTTTTGTTGTCTAGAAGGTAGTGTAGAGCTATTTCTTTCAGTATGTAAGATAGGTTGAGTTGTGAATCAAATCATCTAAACAAACGGAGTGCGTTAGGCAGCTCGTTTTTTCTTATTGAAAAAACGAGGCAGTACTTTTTATCAATTTCTAAAATTGATTAAGTAGCCTTCTTTTTGGTCGTTGTGACGGTTGGACGTTTCAACTAAAGACTTGAATATTTATTACCTCGAATTCATTCTAGCAGGAACTAATATGCTACAAGTAAAATAAGCTGTGCTTCAGTAATTTATATGCTAGTGCGAATGATTGATGCAATTGCTATATATGATTAAAAGGTGATCAGTACAAACGTTAATCGTAATAATAAAGTGACGCTAGAAAATGTTCAAAGAATTTTATAAAAATGAAAAAACCGTATAAACTAAAAGTTAATACGGTTTTTAGTGTTTATTGATTTTTTTTATCAAAGAATAAATTTAAATCTGTTTTGTCAGTATCTTCAGCTAAAGCTGCGTGGATATACTGGTTTAATTCTTGTATTTTTGCTTTTTCAAAAAATGGCACACTTATATAATATGGTGTCCCTGATTTTTCTATGCTTAATATTGTTTGAATTCCACTTCCGGCAATTCCGATACCAATAATTAACCAAAATAAACCACCGATAAGGCTTCCATCCATAGATGAAAATCCAAGTGAAATAATAAATAGACCAATTATTATTGCTTTAAGATTATATTTTGAGGATAACATTGATCCCGAAATATTCTTTAGAGGTATATTTTGTTCATCTTTTCCTGCTGGAATAAATCCTAGAATTGTGTTTGATAAATTGGTTTTTACAAATCTGTTATCAATTTCTACGGCTCCTTTCACCCAAAAAAATAATAGACTTGTTGAAAAAATAATTTTTTTCATGTTAAAGCTCCTTCTTTATTATATAAAATATAGAAATACTATTATATTTTCTCTCAATTTTATATTTATGTAAATAGTTTTAGTGAAAATTTACTATATTTTTTTGTTCAGGGAGATAAATATAGTGCTCTTAGTTGTGGTTTTGTTTGTGGTAGATTGATTCTTAAGGCTGTTTAGTATAGATTGTTGCCCTTTCCAAAGTACTGATTATGGTGAATGCAATGCATTTTCAGAATGGTTTTCAATGAAAAAAAGTTATGAAATAACTTACAACCATATCTTATATATAGTATAACTCGTATTGATTAATTCGGTGCCAATAGATTATGTATGTTTTGCCGAATATATTATCAATGATGAAATGATACTTATTGGGATTTGAAAAATAGGCTTGAACCTATATCGGGTGCGAAAAACAACTACAATTTAAAACCTTTGACAATCATAAATCTTAAAAAACTATGTTAAACTACCAATTAAAATCTGTATTTGAGACACACATTAAACACTTTTTAGGCTGCTTGATTCCCATATATAATGGGCGTTAAGTAGCCTAATTTTTCTTGTACCGTTTCTCATGTTGATTTGAAATTTAGTTCGATAAGAATTTTTTGTGAATTTCTGGGCATTTAACGAAATTGAATAAAAGTTTTTTTGAAAAAATGAACTATTTATAATGCTAAATTGTTACTTGTGTAGAAATCGGAAAAGGAGGTGGGATTGTGGAACAAATTAGCGATGAGAGGGTATTGTTTCAAACATATTATAAAGACGTTTTCAGAGCTTGCTATTACATGCTTCAAAATAAATACGATGCAGAGGATCTTTGTCAGGATGTATTTGCAAAAGCTTTGAGTGAAGATTTTCAAGCTATACAAAATCAAAAATCTTGGTTGCTTAGTATTGCTATGAATATGTCTCGAAATTATTTAAAGAAAAAGAAAAGACTGCTATTAAAAGAAAATTTTGATTTCCTATCATTTATACGAGTTGACAATACCCAAAATATTGAGCGAACAATACAGCTCAATGAAAATAAAAGTGAGTTAGTCGATTTAATGAACAATCTGCCTGTTCGCATACGGAAGGTAATGGTATTGAAATATGTGCATGATTGTAAAGATAGAGAAATCGCTGAAATTCTAAAAATCCCTGAGGGGACGGTTAAATCGAGACTTTATAAAGGTAAAAAATTAATGAAAAAGTTTATCCAAGTAGATGAAAATTTGTTACTCGAATGGAGGGATCATCATGAGTAATATGGACGATTTAATAAAAGAAAAAGTGAAGTACGATGAAGTAGAATATCCTAATGAGAATGAAATGTGGAGTAAAATCATCCGTAAACAACGAAATCATAATTATAAAATTAAAAAACATAGCTATAAACCCAAAATTATATTAACTGCCATTATGTTTACAATTGTTTTATCAGCCACACCTGTATTTGCTAAATATACAACAGAAATCTTGGACTGGATGCGAAATATGAATAGAACAGGCGTTATTACTTCTTTAGAAAATGGCTTTGGACAGGAAATCAATAAAACTGTAGAAAACGAAGCTGGTGTATTAAATATTCATAATGTAATTTCAGATCAAAATGGGACTACTATTAACTTTAGCTTAGACATTGATCACGATTATCCAATAGATTATGCAGACTTCGAACAAGCATTACTCAAAATAAATGACGAAAAAGAAATACAGATGGAAACAAGTGCAGTATATAATCAGGAATCGGATAAATTAGTAGGGATCCTACATACAAATGAGGAAATCCCACATAACAGCCATGTTACACTTCAACTTGGTGGTGTAAAGGAGATACAGCTGAAAAGTGTAGAGTTAAAAAATGTAGTTCAATCGAACGCGTTCCCTGAAAAGATTACTATTAATCAAGATGGAGTATCACAAATAGAATTCACTTCAAATGGATATCAAAACGGGCAATATACATTGGATTATCTTATCGACCTGGAAGAGTCCAATAACATAGAAGACGCATATGTATCTTATAAAATTCAAAATGAAACCATTGCGAGTTTTGGCGTCACTCATAAACGTCCTCAAGCAAATGTCATTAAAAGAAGTGATTCACTAGAGATACAAAAAGAAGCGGTAGAAAAATTAGGGATATTTTTAAGTTATACTGATACAGTAAGTTATAAACCAGAAACGTGGAACCTGGATTTTAAATACAATCAAGATCTTGCTAAAAAGTCTACTTTTGTTATGGATATAGACGAAAAAGTTGAGGTAGGCTCACAGCAACTTCAATTTAACGAGCTTGTGATTACACCGAGTAATGTGAAGCTTTATTTTGATGAAAAATATACAGATTCTAACTCTAATATAGCTCATTTCAATTATCGTCAGATTAAATTACGAATTGGTGAACAAGAATTGTCAGGAAATTATTTTGATGATTATCTTTCCTTTGAAACACAGGAGCTAATAAAAGATATTACGAATAAAGAAATTTCACTTACTTTAAATGATGCGAAGGTTTCTTATGAAGCTGAAAAGCAAGACAAAGTAGAGCTAACAAATATTTCTGATGTGCCAAAGACTATAAAAACAGAATTAAACGGGTATCCAATTGATATTACCTACTATACAAAAGGTAATGATTTAATTGTTGAATCAGAAAGTAAGAACGAGCAATTTGGTGGTATCACACAAAATGTTATTTATCAGAATGGCAAAAGAATCTTTGCTGAAACTCGTTCTAATGATGGGGTGTTAAGAACACATAACCAAGTAGAAACATTTAAAAATATAAAGGAAAAAGATATTACATTAAACTTCTTCCTTTATACTGTCAATGAAGATCGAGCTAAAACTATTGTTTTACAGTAAATCGTTTTAACTTCTTTCAGTACGTGTTTTATGTAAAGAAAGTGAAACGGCAGTTACAAGTGTTTTCGTAGCGACAGTACACGACTGATTGATGTTTTATGGCAGATTAGCGAAACTGTTTGTACGACATCCAAAGGTAACGCTACTTTAAGGCACTTGATAATAAAAGGATGATTCAATAGAGTATAGAAAAAGCGTGTTTTGAATAATTCAAAACACGCTTTTCTTTTCCTTATATAGCATTAAATTCACTCCTCTCAGTTGCTGCCATTACTATTCATTGAAAAAGTAATAATAATATATTATAAAGGAGCAATAAAAAGATAGGAACTTAGATCTAATGAAAATTGAAATTAGTGATATTACCCAAATGCGATATGAAGAATTTCTTCAGTTTAAGATGTTAGGAAACCCTAATTATGTATTTGATATTATCTTTCCGGACACGATGAGTTTGCACATGGAAACGATTCAAATTTGGATGGAGAAAATTGATGCATTTCCAATATACTTTTGTATTCAAATTATAAATATTCATACGAATGATTTTGAATTAATTTGTAATGAAAACAGTTTAGATTTTGAATATATTGGAAAATGCGAAAATTTGAAGGTTGCTATTCTTGAAATTTTAAATAGTGAATCATTTTCTGTTCTTTTCCCTTTTATAAAATTAACAGGTAGTATGGAAGATTTAGTTTTTTGGTCTTCTAGGAGGGACTGCTTTTCAGTTGATAAAAAGAGACGTCCAAGAGGATTGTTTGATCTTGTAAATATAAACTTCGATGTTGAAACGACTGTCTTTAGTCTAATTCAAGCTGGTACTTTGTTAGAAGTTTATTCTAACAGTTCTTTTTTTAATTCATATGAAGATATTGTTAACTCGCTACCAGATTTCTCAATACCAATAAAATCAGAAGAATAATAAATAAAAAATACACCTATTGAATGATGCTATTCATCTAAACGTGAGTAATAAATTATTTAAGAATAATTTTTTTCTCAATGTGGAACCTTATTAGGGTTAAATTATTCTGCACCATTTACTCGAATTTTTGAATCTGTGCTCTAGGACATCGCTTTTTTAACTCAACGATGAACTCGAATGTATCCTTTAGTGAAATCTTGATACCTATTAAGAATAGTTAGCAAAAAACTTTTTATAGATATTTCACCAACATTTAGAGAACTAGTTAAATATTTTTCAAATAAAGAATAATTGTGATATTATTTTAAGAAACATGATTTTAATAGCGGAGGATAAATTTTTTATGAAAGTACTTGTAGTAGATGATTCCGTGTTTTCTCAAAAAACAACAATACAAACATTAAAATCTATTTACCCTGATGCTGTTTATGAAACAGCAAATGACGGTGTTGAAGGTATTGAAGTATTTGCAACTTTTCTACCTGACCTTGTATTTATGGATTTATTAATGCCTAAGATGAGTGGACAAGAGGCAATTAGACAATTATTAGAGAAATATCCAACGGCTAAAATTATCGTGCTTTCAGCTGACGTACAATTGGCGGTTCGTGACGAGGTTTTATCTGCTGGAGCGTTAGCATTTATTAATAAACCGATAAATGTTGCGAAACTGAAGGAGATAGAATTATTGATAGAAGGGTGATTTAGTTGTTGACAACAACACAAGAGGATATATTGAAAGAGCTGTATAATGTATTTGTCGGTGAGGCAGCTAACTTATTATCAGAAATTCTTCAAAAAAGAATTTTTTTGTCAGTACCAGAGATAACTTTACTAGGGTTACAAGAATTAAAGTCTGGCAATCAAGAAGAGCTGACTCCTGTAATAAATGGTACAGTACTATCTACCTCTTTAAAGTTTGGTAATGTCTTTTCTGGTAGAGCAGATTTTATTTTTCCGGCAGAGCAAATTAAATATTTGACTGCGCTTTGCTTAGGGGAAGAATATACAGAAGAGATTGAAGAGCTTTCATTTAATGATGAGGATTTTGATGTTGTAAAGGAAATAGGCAATATCATTCTAAATTCTATTATGGGTGGTATGGGAAGCCTGCTGAAGATGAAACTAGAGTACGATGTGCCACAGGTAATTTTACATAATGAAGGAGAGTTTTATAAAACACTGACTAGCTCCGGGGATAGCAATGTATTATTACTTTATGTAAGTTTTGATGTAGATGATTCAAAGGTTCTAGGCATCATTTTAATTAAGTTTTCATTAGAATCAATCGAATTTTTAATTCAAAAAGTGGACGAGATTAGTAGGGATTTGGATGAATGATTTATATGTGGCAATCGTCAATCAGCTAGATAATGGCATTATTTTATTGGATGAGCAATTGAACATTCAATTATGGAATAAATGGTTAGTCAAGTACACAGGTAGAAGTGAAGAAGAGGTTAAAGGTTTACCGATCACAACAGTTGTTCCACGTTTTGATAAAAAGATTTATGCCTATATGTTTGAAAAGGCTTTGTCGGATAAACAAAAAAGCTTTTGCTCAGCAGCGATGCATCAATATTTTGTGGAAAATAAGTGTGAAAAGATGAAGCCACCTCGTCAAAATATTTTAATTCAACATATACAAATAGAACATACATCGTATTTAATGATAGAACTTTATGATGTATCTAATCACTATAAGCGCATTCAAAACTTAAATAAGTATTTAAAAAGTTCGATTGATTTTTCCAAAAATCTGGAGCACTTTGTTTATTATGATAGTTTAACGAATTTACCGAATCGTAAATTTATGTTAGATCGTTTAGAGCGTTTAATCGAAGAAGAGGATCAGGTATTTTCGCTATTTTTCATAGATTTGAATGGCTTTAAAGCAGTAAATGACCAGTTTGGACATCTACAGGGAGATTTATTACTGCAAATGTTTGCGGAACGGTGCAAGCAATTTACTCAAAAGCAGGAAGTTTGGGCACGTCTTGGCGGAGATGAATTTGTGTTATTAGTTGAACATATCACTACGGCAAATGAAGTTGAACCGTATACAGAAAAAGTACACGAGTTATTACGGGAGCCGTTTAGCATCGAGGAACAGCAAATTGTGATTTCAGCAAGTATCGGCTGTGCGCGTTTTCCACAAGATGGGGCTACAGCGAAGCAATTATTGAGTGTAGCAGATAATCAAATGTATCTTCAAAAAGCAAAAAAAGCATAAATAAATAGATTGTCGAGCTTCATCAAGGTACAATTTTGGCATAATGCGGCACTCTTGGTTTTGATACGTATCAAAACCAAGAGTGCTTTTTGTTTTGATTAAGATCGATGTTACATATTTAAAAGGTGATATTGTTTTATGATTACAGAAAGTTTCAATGAATTAATAACAAGCGGATTCCATGTCTAATTAAGATATGATATCCGCTTGTCTCTTTCATTATAATGCTAAAAAAGGACGAACAAAATGCTAGTACACATAAATAAAGGTTCTGCTAGCAATTGATTTACACAGCAAAAGGACACAAAATAGTTATCTAATTAATAAACGTAATAAAAATGTCGGAAAATAACACAGAAATGTCACAAAAATAATAAAGATATCAGTACATTTAAAAGATAATATTCCGATATTTAATAATATCTAACGTCTATATTCATGATACATCCATTATTTAGAATAAAAAAGTAATTTCAAAATCCAGAGTAACTTTATACAAAAATTTGAATGATAAATTAATCCTCTTTTTTAAAAAAGTAAAAGCTCTATTAAACCAAATGTTATTTGAATAGTAATACTAGAATAACATTAGGAACTCCCGAAAATATTATTGTAATAGAGCAATTGAGAAATAGTGGCAGGAGGAACAAAATGAGAAATTTTTTCGAAGATCAGTACATAAATATTGATCAGCAACTAATAACCTTAGTCAGTGAAATTAGTGAATATAAAGGTATGTTGACCGCTTATAAAGAGCAAAGACCTGATATATTCACTAGCCTTGAAAAAGCTATACCCCTACAGTACATAAAAAACTATATTTCAGTTTATGAGGACATAAAAGTTTCAAATAAGCGATTAAAAGAAATTATTTTAGATGATATGATACCCCAATCAATTTCGGAAGATGCGATTTTTTGTTATTATGAAACTTTGACTCTTGTACATAAACAATCTCGTACTTTTTCTATAAGTCCAGATACTATACAAGAATTGCATTTTCAATTAATTCATTATAATACCTCTGACAGCGCGAAATGGCGCCAAAAGCCATTTTCTATTCCAGGAATTCCTGAAAAAGGGATGCACACGATTTGTTATCGTCCTCTTCCACCTGAAAATGTTCCACAGGCTATAGAACAATTATGCAACCAGTACAATTTATTAAACCGCAAAAAAGAGATGCCTACACTTATATTGATCGCTCGTTTTATATTCAATTTTTATTGCATAATCCCTTTTAGTCAAGGTAATGGTAGATTAACATTAATGTTCTTGCAATTACTATTAGTAAAAAGCGGACATACATTTGTAAAATACGTTTGTTTAGATGAATATATAAAGAAAAGAGAATCTGAATACTATGAAGCTATATTTAAATCATCGGTTAATTGGTACTGTAATGGACACAATATGAACTTTTGGTTAAAAGAGTTCTTGATGATTATTTTAGAGGCTTATAAAGATTTACATAGCAGAGTACTGGATTCTATATGTAAACATACTAAGGTAGAACGAATTCAGAATTTCATTCATAATCAACAACAACCTTTTACAAAAGATTGCATTCGGAGCATTTATCCAGATATAGCCGAAAGTACAATTAGTAAAGCTTTAACTGATTTACAATTATTAGGCGAAATTAAGCTTATCTCAAAAGGAAGAAATGCGCGCTGGATGACAGTTCAATCTTAGTCTATACCTTTTTAGGTAGGCTAATAAGTTTTTACAAAACTAAATAAAAATCTAATTAAAGAACCGATTGCCAATCTTCAATAAGCAATTGGTTCTTTACATTTCAATCTAGAAACATGAAAAATCTCAAAAGTGCCTTGTAACTACAAAGTCAATGATACCCCTCAATAATGAAAATTAAGTAGGTACCATCTCACAGCTAATATCTATTACCAGAAGAGTCTTATTGGGAATCAATATATGTAAACTTCAACTTATTTCAGCGGGTATCCAAACACCCGCTAAAATATAGGAACTCAGTCTAAGAAAACCACGCTATGGCATTACCGAAATGACCGACAACCTGCTGGCCCATGCCTAAGTACAAAGCCGATTCCAGACATAATTAAGCCAAGGAATAATTAATAGAATTATTCCAATTCACATAATTCATCCATTATTAACAAAAATATGTCATTATTTAGTCGTCAGACGACTGAACTTCGTTATATTGTGACACATTCAGATGAATATTGTTAATATTAATCCATTTTCAGACTCGGAATTACAGTGAAATAACCTATTTTAGCGTGAAATAGGTTAATTCCGTCGTTATTTGCTAAAAAATGTGTACATGACTAAAATTTACATCATAGGAAATAGAAAGAATTTTTCCTAAACTCAAGTAAATTGGGGGTGCTCAAACTAAATAAAAAATCGTAGGAATTATTTTGAAAAATATCATATAGGGAGGAAAATGGAATGAAAAGGAAATTAATTGCAGGATTAATGATAACATCCATTGTTGCTACAGGAGTTGTTCCTGTACATACTTTTGCAACGCCTATTGCTCAAGCAGAACTTCAAGAAGAGAACATGACTCTTTCTTCATCTTTAAGAAAATTAGGTGCACAATCTAAGTTAATCCAAATGTATATAGACCAATCTTTAATGAACCCGAATGTACAGCTAGATGAAGTACCAGCTTTACATACAGATCAATTCCTAATAAAACAAGATATGAAAGAATGGACATCGGAACTCTATCCAAAGTTAATTCTAATTAATTCAAAAAGTAAAGGATTTGCCACTAAATTTAATAGCTATTATCCAACATTAAAGGAATATGTAGATAATAAGGAAGATAAGGAAGGTTTCCTCGATAGGCTAGAAGTCCTTCAAGAAATGGTTATGACAAACCAAGAAGGTATTCAATATCAGATTAATGAATTAACAGATCTTCAATTACAGCTTGATAAAAAACTTAAAAATCTCGATACTGATGTGGCAAAAGCTCAGGAAGTACTTAGTTTAGAAGGAACAGGGAAGATAGACAAGCTAAAAGGTGAATTACTAGATACTAAAAAATCAATTCAAAATAATTTGCAAGAAATAGCGTTTCTACCGGGAGCTTTAAATGAACAAGGACTAAAAATATTCCAAGAGATCTATAGTCTTTCAAAAGATATTATTGAACCAGCTGCTCAAACAGCGGCAGCAGCGTATAACAAAGGAAAAGAAATTAACAACGCTATTTTAGAAGCAGAGAAAAAAGCAGAGCAAGAAGCAAAAGAAAATGGTAAAACTGCTTTAGAGATTGAAGCTGCTAAAAAAGAAGCGCGGGAATCAATAGAAAAAAATAATAAAGGTGAAATTGCAGCAGCAGCAGCTACAAAAGCGAAAGAGCATGACCTTATGAAAGTAATTGACTCAGAAAGAATCAAGAAAACATATAGTACCTTCGCTGAAGTAAATAATCTAAAGGCAGAACAACGAGCGTATTTAAATGATTTAGAGCAGCAAAACCAAAAATTATATGATTTAACAACGAAACTATCGATAGCAGATTTACAACAATCAATGCTTCTACTTATGCAACATGATTTACATACATTTGCTAGCCAAGTGGATGTAGAACTTGATCTATTGAAACGCTATAAAGAAGATTTGAATTTAATAAATAGTAGTATCACAAAGTTAAGTACTGATGCTGATACTGCTAACAATTTATCTCAAAAAGATACATTAAGACGATTAAAAAATTGTATTGGTCAACTTGAAGAACAAGTTCATAAATTTTGATAGTTTATCGAAAAAATTAGGAGGGATTAGATTTGAAGAAATTTTCATATAAGGTGTTAACCGTGGCCACTTTGGCAACGGTTATAACTGCAACTAACAGTGGTACTATTCAGGCACTTGCGCAAGAACAGAGCGTTCAAGAACAGAAAATTGAGAGTTATTACACATTAGGACCTGAAGGACTGAAGAAAGCGTTAGCTGAAACAGGTTCTCATATTCTTGTAATGGATTTGTACGCAAAAACAATGATTAAACAACCAAATGTAAATCTATCAAATATTGATTTAGGTTCTGAAGGGGGAGAGTTAATCAAAAATATTCACCTTAATCAGGAACTGTCGCGAATCAATGCGAATTATTGGTTAGATACAGCGAAGCCAAAAATTCAAAAGACAGCACGTAATATTGTAAATTACGATGAACAATTTAATAATTATTACGACACATTAATAGACACTGTAAAAAAGAAAGATAAGGAAGGGCTAAAAGAAGGTATTGGTGATTTAATCAGTTCGATTGATACAAATTCAAAAGAAGTTACAGAAGTCATAAAGATGTTAGAAGCCTTCAAAACAAAGCTATATACAAATACTATAGATTTTAAAAATAATATTGGTGGTCCAGATGGGAAAGGTGGATTAACGGCAATATTAGCGGGCAAACAGGCATTGATTCCACAACTTCAAGCTGAAATTGAGAATCTACGTTCCACTCAAAAAGCACATTTTGACAATGTACTAGCATGGTCAATTGGTGGTGGATTGGGAGCAGCTGTTTTAATTATTGGAACTATTGCAGGAGGGGTAGTAATTGTTGTGACAGGCGGAACAGCAACTCCGCTAGTTGTCGGCGGCCTTACAGCTCTCGGTGCAGCTGGTATTGGTTTAGGAACAGCAGCTGGTGTTACAGCATCTAATCATATGGACTCCTACAACGAAATTTCCAATAAAATCGGAGAATTAACGATGAAAGCCGATTTCGCTAACCAAGCAGTTATTTCACTTACTAACGCCAAAGACACTTTGACATACTTATATCAAACAGTGGATCAAGCGATCATGTCTCTAACGAATATTCAACAACAATGGAATACGATGGGGGCAAATTATAAAGACTTATATGATAATATCGATCAAATGCAAGACCATAAGCTCTCTTTAATACCTGATGATTTAAAAGCGGCTAAACAAAGTTGGAATGATATTCATAAAGATGCGGAATTTATTGCAAAAGACATTGCTTTTAAACAAGAAGATAAAAATTGAAAATAAAAAACATATAGGAGGAATATTAAATGAATAAAAAATCTCTTTACAAAGTACTCGCTGTATCGACGTTTTTAACTTTGACAACAACTTCTGTAGTCTCTCCAGTAGCAGCATTTGCAGAGACAAGTAAAATTGAGCAAACAAGCAATAGTGATACGTCTCTTTCAGCAAATGAAGTGAAGATGAAAGAAACTTTGCAAAAGGCGGGGCTTTTTGCAAAATCTATGAATGCTTATTCGTATATGTTAATTAAGAATCCAGATGTGAACTTTGAAGGGATTAAAATTAATGGATATCCGGATTTACCAGGTAAAATTGTACAAGATCAAAAGGATGCTAGAGCACACGCCCTTACATGGGATACAAAGGTAAAAAAACAGCTTATAGATACATTAACAGGTATTATTGAATACGATACAAAGTTTGAAAATTATTATGACATAATTGTAGAGGCAATAAATACAGGAGATGGAGAGACGTTAATAGAAGGGATTACAGATTTACAAGAAGAGATTCAACTAAATCAAAAGTATGCTCAACAATTAATAGAAGAATTAACGAAATTAAGAAATGATATTGGACAAGATGTTAGAGCATTTGGCAGTAATAAAGAGCTTTTACAGACAATTTTAAAAAATCAAGGGGTTGCAGTTGAGGATGATCAAAAGCGCCTAAATGAAATTTTAGAATCAGTAAACTACTATAAGAAACTAGAGTCTGATGGCATAATAACAATATCTGTGCCTTCTATTCCTACGTGGATTGCTGGTGGTGTTATGCTGGGGATAGCGAGAGATCAATTAGGTCAATTAGAACCGTTATTAGCACAATTAAGACAGACAGTTGATTATAAAACAACATTAAATCGTGTAGTTGGAATTGCACATAGTAATATTAGTGAGATGTACAATGCACTCGATGATGCTATTAATGCCCTTACTTTTATGTCTGCACAATGGAATGATTTAGACTCTCAATATTCAGGAGTATTGAGACATATCGAGAATGCATCTGATAAGGCGGAACAAAATAAATTCAAATTTTTACTACCTAATTTGAATTCAGCTAAAGACAGCTGGAAAACATTAAAAGTGGATGCAGATACATTAAAAGCAGGGATAAAAGAGTTGAAAATATAACTCGTTGTCACTCCTGCTAATTAATAAAATAAGAGGAAACAAAAGAGCGAGAAGTTAGTCCTTCTCGCTTGCTTTGCGTGCCCACTAAAACGTAGCGTGATCTAGATTAATAAATCTGATACGACCTGAACAATTAGCAAGAAAAAAATGATTGGTAATAAAATTTGAATCCATCTTGTTTTGATATAAGGGATGATCTTTAAACCTAAGAATGAGCCAACGATAGAGCCAATTGAAACAGGAATGGCGATTCCCCAATTAACTATGCCCGTAAAGTAGTAAAAGAGAAAGGCACCTGTACAACTTGAAAACGTAATCATTCTTGTTAACTCAACTGCTTTTATATAGGTATATTGCTTTTTAAGGTGATAGGTTACATTCATTAGAGCTGAGCCTGGTCCAAAACCACCATCATATATTGAAACCGCAAATGGAATAAATTTATTAATTGGTTGTTCCTCTGTCTCTTTAATATCCTTTACCATAAATTTATTACTGCAAATCACAATGAAAAATGCGAAAATTAAGAAAACACAAGCTACAATATTCATGATTTGTTCTGATAATCGAGTCGCTAAAAATGCGCCCAATACACCTCCTAAACTAGATATCATCATTAAAGATGTGAATTTTTTTAACGATAAATGACCTTTAATTATAAACGACACGACATTTGATAGAGCTGAAAGTCCTGTCGCGAATTTATTAACAGCTACGGTTGCATGAATCGGAATGCCAATAAGTAACATTGCGGGTAACAAAACGAAGCCTGCAGCGCCGAAAAGAACACCAATGACTGCTGCGAGTAAGCCAATTGTAAATAAAATAAATCCATTTACTGAAAACCATTCCTGTAGTAAAATTTCCATCAAATCACCTCTACACCTAAATTACTGCTAAACAATACATAAAACAAATATATAAAAATTGCTTATTCATAAATTAAATTTATGGATAGGGAGGAGTGAATGAAATGAATTTGCATGCATTAAGGATTTTTACGAATGTAGCAAAGCTTGGTGGAATTACTGCAGCGGCTAATAAAATGCTGCTTAGTCAACCAGCTGTCACAATTCAAATACGGAAATTAGAGAGCGAAATAGGGGTAAAATTAATTGAAGGAAAAGGGCGTGGCATTCAATTAACGCCTGAGGGGAAGTTTTTGTATGAGCAGGGAATACGTCTATTTTATTTAGAAGCACAAATTGATGAAAGGCTCGGTAAATTTTTAGCGAAAGAAGAAAAAATACATATTGCTTCTTCCTATATACCGATAAACTATATACTCCCGTCTATTATAGCAGCGTATAAGCTTGCTAATCCTTACATTGAATTTTTTGTGTCGCTAGGTAATGTAAAATCTGTGGAAGAGCAAGTTCTTAATTATGAAGTAGATTTTGGTTTTGTCGTGCAAAATAAAATGGGTCACCCTGATTTACAGTTTGAAAAAATAGTAGATATCCCTTTTTGGTTTGTTGTGCACCCATCACATTCTTTGGCAAATCAAACTGTCTCCATTTATGAATTATCGAATGAGGACTTTATTTATCGGGAACGTGGTAGCTCGACGCTTGATTTATTGGAGTCAGTTTTCTATACGTATAATTGTCCATTACCTAAATTAGGACTTCAAATGCAAGGCTTACATGAATCGATTAAAGTAGTGGAAGCAGGGTACGGTATGACTTTAGCACCGTCCTACAGTGTAACTGAAAGTATATCAAATGGAAAACTGGCTAGGGTGTATGTAGAACGTGCAAATATTCAGCAAAGTTTATTTATATGTACACGCAAATCAGATATAGAAAAGCATCCATTTATTCAGTATTTAAAAGAGCATTTAAATGCTATTAACTAACTAGTTTAAAAGAAATAGAACCAAAATCGGGAACTAGTATTTGAATGCTTATTCGCGATTTTTTTCATAGAATTGCTCTTCTTTTTTATTTCCATTCCTTGTCATAATAATATATAGTAATTGTACTCAAACACAGTGAGTAAATTAGTTCTTTAATAATAAGGAGGATATCATGGGGAGATTAGTTCATTTTGAAATTCATGTAAGTGACATGGAACGAGCAAAGAAATTTTATGGAGAGGTTTTCGGATGGTCATTTCAAGATTGGAGTGATTATGCAGGAATGCCTTACTTTGGAGCGGTGACTGGTAATGCAGACGAACCAGGAATCGATGGTGCTTTAATGCAACGTCAAAGTGCTTCTCCAGAACCAAATCAAGCTTTAAATGGATTTGCTTGTACAATGGGTGTGGAAAATTACGATGTAACGGAAGCTAAAATTATTGAGAATGGCGGCACGGTTGCAATGCCGAAATATGCTCTTCCTGGAATGGCGTGGCAGGGATACTATATTGATACCGAGGGCAATATATTCGGTATTCATCAGCCTGACAAAAATGCAAAATAGCACCATTATAATTTAAAATTATGTTTTTAAATTCAAATATAATTGATTAACTCAGAACGCTTGGTACTAGAAACCAAGCGTTTTTTGTCACTTCACAGATATTATTAATAATGATTGGCAGAAGAAAAGACGCGTAAATGATAGAAGTAACCTTATTTATGCTGATGCTCAGCAATTGTTTTTAAAAAACATTCCATCGAATTTGTCATATATGCATCTTTTCGTCGAATAAAGACGGTTGAAATAGTACCGTATTTTTTAGGAATTGGATGACAATAAACCTTGCCTGTAGTAGAAAGATGTTCAGCGGCTGATTGTGGTACAAGTGTAACCCCAAGACCGATGGCAACACTGTTTAAAATTGTCTCTAAAATATTAAATTCCATAATTCTTTTTGGCAATAAACCCTCATTTTTGAGCCAAAGTTCTAGCTTGGAACGATAGCCACAACCTTGATTAGAAACAAGGATAGGTGTAGTCATAAATTCTTCTATGCGAAAGGATTTGTTTTGTGAGATGAGAACGAGATTCTCGGTAAATACATCATATTGTTCTAAAGCAGGATGTTTAATCGGCCCAGTTATAAATGCACCATCTAATTGGTGATCCGCTACTTCTTTAATAAGTTCCTCAGTTAAACCAGCTTGTAGTGTTAAGTCGACATTCGGATATCCTTTATAGTAAGACGCTAGAATGGTAGGTAATATACTTACTGTTTCGACTGTACCGATTTTTAAAGTACCAGTTGGTGTATCACTATCTAAAAATACTTGTTTCATTTCCTCGACATCCTGCAAAATTTTATTAACGTAAGCAAGCATTTTTCGCCCTTCTGGATTTAATGTCATCCCTTTCTTATGGCGATAAAATAGCGGCGTTTTGAGCTCCTTTTCTAATAGCTTTATACGTGCAGTTACATTGGATTGTACATAATTTAATTCTTTTGCAGCATGGCTAACGCTCCCATTATTTGCGACGCTTTTGAAAATCTGTAAATCTCGTAGTTCCATCTAGCTTTCCCCCTTAAAACCTATCATTATAAATGATAGTTAACATCACTTTCAATCATTTTACGTGATGTATTTTCTTTTTTATAATTCTCATTGTGCATTTAATTTCTTTCAGGGATGTCCAAACATTCGCTGAATTAGAGGAACTCAGTCTAAAATCGCCACGTCCTGTGGCAACGACTGAGTGACCAACATCATGTTGGCCCAAAGTCTCCGGCGGATGTCACGTGATCGGAAAGGAGTTCTGAGGGGATGTTAGCCTAAAACCATCGCATCTATGCGATAACGGCTAACTGACCTGCATCGGTAAAAACGTCACGTCCTGTGGCATTACCGCAATGACCGACATCGTGTCGGCCCTCGTGTTGCTGACGCTACGTTAGCACTGCGCTTTCGCACAAAAAACATCTGCAGCCCTATGCACAAAGCCGATTCCGGACGCAATTATGCCTTGGCATAATTGATAGTAGTTATATAGAAACGAGGAAAAACAGTGAGAAGAAATCAAATAGTAGTAGGCATGATCGCATGTTTAATTGCAAGTATGTCATGGGGAGCCATGTTTCCAGTAGCAGATCATGCACTTGAATATATAAATCCGCTCTATTTTTCAACTATTCGATATGGAGCGGTATCGATTGTATTAGTCATTTTATTATGGGTGAAAGAAGGAAAGAAAGCATTTCGTTTAGAAGGGAAAGGTAAATTGCTCGTCTTTTTTGGGACGATGGCATTTACAGTTTATAATGTGCTTGTTTTCTTAGGCCAAATGTTAATGGGGAAATCTGGCGTTATGGTAGCGTCGATTATGGAAGCACTCATGCCGATGATTTCGATTGCAATTCTTTGGGGCTATAAACATGTGAAACCGAAGAAGTATATGATTAACAGCATGATCATTGCTTTTGTTGGAGCTATTTTTGTTATTACAAAAGGCGATATGGGTTTCTTTCTTACACTAAAACATAATCTAGTTTCGCTCGCACTCATTTTAATTGGTGTTGTAGGGTGGGTTATCTATACAATGGGCGGTCAAACATTTAATGATTGGTCTACGCTCCGTTATTCTACATTAACATGTGTATTTGGCACAGCTGTAACAGGTATCATCACAATAATCATGACGATACAAGGGGTTGTATCAGTCCCAAGTACGGAAACGATTTTTGCTATTAAATATGATTTATTGTTTATGATGACATTGCCGGGTATTGTAGCATTGCTTAGTTGGAATTACGGTGTGAAAATCCTATCATCCATTAACGGGATTTTATTTATTAATTTCGTTCCAATAACTACATTGGTCATTATGATGATACAAGGATACAACATAACAATTTTTGATATAGTAGGGACCTTACTTGTTATTTCGGCTCTTATTTGGAATAACATCTGTCAGCGTAGAGAAGAAAACACGATTTTGCAGGTTATGCATGAGGAAGAAGAATTGCGGCAGGCTGTTTAATATTCAATACTTGTATTTTTGCACATTTTTTAGTAAAAAATTTTTTATATAAGAGAGCATGTTTTTATTAATTTAAAAAACATGCTCTCTCTTTATTGGATCTGTAATAGATTATTTTCATTGTTTAATATATGGATACACTCTTTATTTCATTGCCTTATTAGAAAATAAACTTTATGATGGTAATGATAATCATTTTCAATTAGAAAAGGAGAGTGTAAATTGACAAAAAGACATCTTATAATTGGGATGCATTTAGCAGTGAATGGTGAGCAAGGCAAAAAAGGTGCGTTAATTGATGAACATATTGCATTTGCAAAGCGTGCTGAGGCAGCGAAATTAGATTTTGTATTTAAGGCAGATTATTTAATAGCGCATCCAGAATTAATAGCTAAAATGAAAGGAACAGTAGGGCTAGATCCAAGTTTTTTAATGGCGACGGTGGCAAGAGAAACTAAACAAATTGGTTTGGTAACAACAGTTTCAACATCATTTAATCCACCTTATATTATTGCGCGCCAATTACAATCCTTGAATTGGATTAGTGAAGGGCGTTTAGGTTGGAACCTAGTAACTTCAATTGATGGAGCATCTAATTTTAGCAACGAGTTGATGCCTACGTCAGAGGAGCGTTATGCAAAGGCAACAGAATGTAAGGATGTTGTACAGCGACTATGGCACAGCAACCCTTATGAAATATTAGAGGCAGATGGAGATTTAGAGAAAATTAAAGAGCTTGTGAAGCCAATTAACCATGATGGAGAGTATTTTCATGTAAAGGGACCATTAAATATACCTATGCATCCAGCAGGTGATATTCCTCTATTCCAAGCAGGAGCATCGGATACAGGTCGCCAATTTGCAGCAGCAGTTTCAAATGCTATTTTTGCTGCCACGCCAGATATAGAAGTGGGTATTGAATTACGTAATGACTTGCGCAAGCGAGCTGTTGAGTTAGGGCGTTCAGCAGATGACATACGTTTATTACCAGGATTGTATTTCTTTATTGGTGATACATATGGGGAAGCATTAGAAATGCACCGTAAAGCACACGAGCATTTAACAATTGAACGTCGCTATAATGCCCTAGAATCCGTAAGTGGAATGGATATTCGTCATTTAGCTCTAATGGATTGCGTAACAGCAAATATGTTACCGCCTGAAAATCAAAAAGTACGTAGTAAAACGCATGCACATCTCGTGCGCCGATATATTATAGAAAATGAGCCAACTGTTGAAGAATTGTTAGAACGTCCAGAGGTAATTGGCTCTGCACATCTTGTAGCAATTGGTACACCACAAGATATTGTGAATCAAATTGTGAATTTTTATGAAAAAGGAGCAATGGATGGCTTTATAGCTGTGCCGGGTGGTCCTGCAAAATCTTTAGATTTATTTTTTAGCGATGTTATTCCGAACTTAGTAGAACGTGGTTTATTCCGAGCTGATTATGAAGGTAGCACATTGCGTTCACACTTAGGATTAGATGTATAATGAACGATCGAAACAATCGAAAGTAGAAAAGAAAAGGGCAAGACGGTGTGAATAAATACGCTTGGTCCTTTTCTATTATTTATACTGAATTTTGTTTGATATTCTCTAATAGATGTATCGCATGGAACACATTTTTTGTTATAGTGTTTGAAAAACTAGAGAAAGGGAAAGTGCGTTATTATGATGGGAATTTTAGATTTAGAACGATTAACAAATTTATCAAATGAACAGTGTGAAATTATTTTAGATGTAGCCCAAAACCTTCAAATAATAGCTGACCTTTCTCAAGCAGATATTTTTATCAACTGTCTTTTAGAAGAAGATAACGCCTCTTTAATTGTAGCTGAGGCAAAGCCTACTACTATAGCATCTTTATATAAAAAAAGTTTGCTAGGGAAAATAGCATTTGAAGAAATGGAGCCAGGTGTATTATTTAGTTTGAAAACCGGGAAACCAATTTTTGGATCAAGAGGAATTACGGAAGAGCGTGGAGTCATGCAACAAGATATTGTTCCTATAAAAGACCTTTATGGGGAGACCATTGGGGTATTAATAAAAGAAAGAGATATTTCACAGGTAGTGCAGAACGAAAGAAATATAGAGAAGCTTATGAAAGCGACTAATAGCGGAGACAAGCAAGGTGTCTTTCAAGCCATTGTCGTTCAGGAAATTCATCATCGTGTTAAAAATAATTTACAGGTTATTTCTAGTTTATTGAGATTACAAATGCAACGTACTCACTCGGAAGAAGTGGCTGAGGTATTTAATGACAGTATATCTCGAATATCTAGTATGGCTTTAGTTCATGATTACTTGGCCCAGCGTGGAATTGAGGAAGCTGATATTAAACTTTTAATACAACAAATTTCTACTTTGTTAGTTTCCTCGTCTATTATTCCAGATCAACATATTGCTGTGTCTGTAGAAGGAGAGTCGATATTCTGTCCTTCAGATAAAGCAACAGCTGTAGCACTGATTGTTAATGAGTTAGTTCAAAATAGCATTAAACATGCTTTTCCTTCAAGTAATTTCGGGAGAATTGCTATTAATTTGAGACAACGAAAGCAAATGGTTAAGATTACAGTAACGGATGATGGATGTGGAATTGGTAATCCTTTTTCGATAGGCGATCTTTCATCTTTAGGATTACAACTTGTAGAAATGTTAGTTGAAGAGAAGCTACAAGGCGTTTTTTCATTCCCTATTTCTGAGAAAGGGACAAAAGTTTCAATAACCTTTCCGATTGTATCTACCGAGGCTAAATAATACTAATCAGGGAAGCTGATATTGTTTTCGAACTATTTACAAAATATTTGCTAGTAGTGTAGAATGAACTAAAATAATAGCTAAGGCAAAGGCGCCTTTCACGCCCGAAGAAAATTTCTTCAGGGATACGTGGAAGCGCTTTTTTTGTTTAATTGCAATCTTTAACATAATAAAAAGGGGTGTTAAATGATGAAATTGTCTTGCGTAGTAAAGGGAACTCATTATACGTTTTCGTCAGTAAAGGAGGTACTTGCAAAAGCCAGTGAAGCAAAATCCGGGGATGTGATGGCTCGTGTAGCAGCAGAATCATCACTAGAGCGTATGGCAGCAAAAGTAGTACTTAGCGAGATGCAACTGAAAGAAATTTATGAGAATCCGGTTATTCCATATGAGATCGATGAAGTAACACGCTTAATTTATGATGATATTAGCAACACGATTTATAAAGATATTCAAAATTGGACAGTCGGTGAACTAAGAAATTATATTCTGTCATCTGATACAGGTACAGATCAGTTATTGAAACTTTCAAGAGGACTAACAAGTGAAATGATTTCAGCAGTTGCTAAACTAATGTCAAGCATTGATCTTGTTCTTGCTTCACAGAAAATGAAATATCAAGCACATTGTAATACGACAATTGGAGAGCCTGGTCGTTTAGCATTTCGTTGTCAACCCAACCATCCAAATGATGTCCCGGAAGGCATTTTGTATTCAATAAAAGAAGGATTATCCTATGGAGCAGGTGATGCAGTTATTGGTATTAATCCGAATGTGGATACAATTGAATCTGTCAAAAAACTTTTGACACTTTCACATGAATTTATTGAGAACTGGAAAATTCCAACACAAAATTGTGTATTAGCCCATATAACAACACAAATGGAGGCTTTAAAACAGGGGGCGCCTATCGCACTAATGTTTCAAAGTTTAGCAGGTACACAAAAAGGGAATGAAGCGTTCGGTATATCTTCAAAAATTCTTGATGAGGGTTATGAGATGATGGCTCGATATGGTACATCTGCTGGCCCAAACTTTATGTATTTTGAAACAGGACAAGGTTCGGAAGTATCTTTAAATGCTGATTTTGGGGTAGATATGCAAACGCTTGAATCAAGAAGTTACGGTTATGCACGTCACTGGAAGCCTTTCATGGTGAATACTGTTTCAGGCTTTATTGGACCGGAGACACTCTATGATGGTCGCCAATTAATTAGAGCGGATCTCGAAGATGGATTTATGGGGAAATTACATGGCTTACCAATGGGTATTGCACCCACTTACACAAATCATATGGATGCCGACCAAAATGATCAGGAAGTTGCAGGTATCATAACAGCAGTTGCAGGTGCAAATTTTTATATGGGAGTACCGGGTGGAGATGATGTCATGCTGAATTATCAAGATACAAGCTATCACGATGATGCTAGTTTGCGTGAGATTCTAGGATTACGACCACTTCGAGAGTTTGAAAAATGGTTGGAGAATATGGGCCTAATGGAAAATGGGAAGTTGACAAAACGAGCAGGAGACTTATCAATTTTTGATTGAGGAGGGGGAATCAAAATGGATATTCAAGAAATTCGAGATATTGTTCAAAGAGTAGTAGAAGAAGTACAGAAAAACATGAATTCGCCAAAAAACGATACCGCTCAAACTAAAGAAGAAGTCATACATTTTCCAGAAGGACGTATAAAAGGGGTAGACAAGCCGCATAACGCGGCATCCATTGAACGAGCACAAAGTATTACACCTGCACGTATAGGTATTGGTCGAACTGGCACTCGAATGTTGACGACAAGTTATTTGCAATTTTTAATTGACCATGCAGCCGCACAGGATGCTGTATTAAGAGATGTCAGTGATGATTTTCTTCAAAAGATGGGTTTACACAAGCTGGAAACACAAGCAAATGATATGAAATCTTACTTAATGGATTTAGATGCTGGCCGAAAGTTATCAGATGAATCTATGAAGTATCTTGAACAAAACGGGGATAAAGGAAAAAATGTTCAAATTATTGTTTGTGATGGATTGAGCTCCTCGGCAGTAGAAGCCAATGTAGCTGATTTACTACCTGCTTTAATACAAGGATTAAAATTAAAAAATATAAGCGTTGCAACTCCATTTTTTATTAAGCGGGGGCGTGTGTGGGTGCAAGACGAAGTGGCTGCTATTGTTAATTGTGACCTTGTTATTTCGTTGATTGGCGAAAGGCCAGGTTTAAATACAGATGAAAGCCTGAGTGCTTACATGATTTATCGGCCGACCGAAAAAACAGTTGAAGCCGATCGGACGGTCATTTCAAATATTCATAAAGATGGGCTGACTTCACTTGAAGCGGGTGCTTATTTATCTGATTTAATCGAACAAATGCTTTTAGCAAAGTGTACAGGCGTTTCATTTGCGCAACAAAGGAATATCAACATATAGAAAACTTCCTGCAAGAAAGGTTGTGGTGTGATGAAAAAACGGATTCTAATTGCTGAGGACGAACCAATTATCAGGCTGGACTTAAAAATATTGCTTCGGAAAAACGGTTATGAGGTAGTCGGGGAAGCAGGAAATGGTGATCGAGCGATCGAGCTCGCTTTTAAATTAAAGCCAGATCTTGTGTTAATGGATATAGAAATGCCAAAATTAAATGGGTTAAAAGCAAGCGAAGTTATTGGGCGGCAGTTAGATATACCAGTGTTGTTGATTACTGCATATAGTCAAAAAGAATTTATAGAGAAGTCTAGGCAAGATAATATTATGGGCTATTTAGTGAAGCCCGTTTCTGAAGGCAGCTTAATTCCCGCAATGATGATTGCATTACAACAAGCTAAGAGGACACAAACATTAAAACAATCTTTACGATTAACACAAGCAAAAATTCAAAAGCGAAAGATGATTGAACGAACAAAAGGGCAACTTGAAGGATGAGGTTTTTTATAAAACGCTACAGTTAAAGCAAGTGATGAAAATATTTTTCTACTATAACAAACTTAATCTCACTTAAACTAGAAAGGTTAAAACTTTCTATATTTAGGTGAGATTTTTATATTCAAAAATAATACAGGTCATTGTGGTGGAGTACTTGAATGTATAAAAGTTTCTCTCTACTTAACCTAATGATACATAAGGTTAAGTTTAGTAGAATAATATGAAACTATTTATAAATCTCAGTCGTATAAAAAAATAAGGAGCTTCTGGATAGAGAAATCTACGTGAATATAAAAACAATATTTATAAAGGGAAGTGTGTTATGCAATTCGAAGGTGCAATGTTAGAATATCGTTTGCAAAAAGGTAAAGACAAGTTTGAACCAATCTATTATTATACTAATATTGACTTGCCACAAATTTTAACAAGAAGAGAATGCGAATTTTTTATTAAAGAAGGTAAGACTTATAAACAATTGTCTTCTGCTATTGAAGATGAATTATTCGTGATTTATGTAGAATTGTATGAAGAAACACCAATGGAAATGCAAGAGCTCTTATGTGAAGGTATTAAACTTGAAATTCGTGAGTTAAACGCCTATAAAAATCATCCGTTAATAACATTTGAATATATGGCGAATCATTTAGATATTTTAAGCATGATCGGCAGTATATATACATATATCGAAGACAAGGAATGGGAGCGGGACTCAGCTGAAATTGATGAAGACCGAGGTGTGTATGTTTTATATGTTACGCCAACAGGATATATGCTTGCAACATAGGAAGGTGGATTTTTAGCATGAAGAAAACAAAGAAGATGATGACAGGAGCATTAGCAGCGGCGGCTTTGGTAACGTTAACTGCTTGTGGAGAGGAAAGGGGCTATGCAGAGCCAGCAGGGACGGATTGCGATGATTGGGATTGGGATAAGGAGACAGGTACGTATTATTGCGATGATAATGATTCAACTTATGCGCGTAGTTACTACCATGGTGGGAAATATTATGGAACAAAAACATCATTACAAAAAAGTGCTGACTATAAAACATATGTATCGAATTACAAGTCAGGAATAGGCAGTGGTTCAAAAGGCGGTTTTGGAGGGTAATGATGAACCGATTTCGAGAAAATCGACAACATTTTTTTAGCCAAATAAAGGATTTTTGGCATGACATATATGGGATGGAATATGCTCTATTTGATATTAAGAGAGAAAATGCAGAAACGATTAATAGGATTCGCCAAGCAACTGACCAGATAGGCCATATTTTTTATAAGTCGGCTGCTTTGTTGCGTATGGTAGATGATGAGACACTTTTGCGCCTTGGATTTCCCACTGAAACTCACTCCTTCATCCGTTTGCAAACACTACCAGTTGAAAGTGTCATTGCTCGTTTAGATTTAGTAGTGACCGATGAACAAGTAAAATTGCTTGAAATAAACGCAGATACACCTACATTTATAAAAGAAACTTTTTTTGTGAATGGAAAAGTGTGTGAACAGTTTGAGATGCAAAATCCAAACGAAGGCTGCGAAGACCAGTTAAAACAAGCAATTTTGAAAGCTGTAACGTCGTCGTTTCGTACGAGGAGAAAATATGAAGCTAGCAATATTGTTTTCGTAGCACACTCGGAACATGAAGAAGATAAATTGACAACAATGTATTTAAAGGACCTCTCTGGATTACAAAGTCAGTATATGGACTTTAGTCACCTACAACTTGTAGATGAGCCAATTCTAGAAAATGAAGAAGTTGTCCTACCACAAGGTCTTTATGATAGAAGCGGAGAAAAAATCGATGTTTTATATCGACAGACGTATCCTATTGAACATTTGATATATGATGAAGATCCAATAACGAAGGAAAAAGTGGGTCAATCGTTAATGAAGCTAGTGGAACAGCAAGACTTAGCCATTGTGAATCCACCTTCTGCTTTTTTACTACAATCTAAGGCAATAATGGCACTCATTTGGGGGCTACATGAGGAACGACATTCTTTTTATACACCTGAAGAACATAACGCAATACATAAATATTTTTTACCAACTTATCTAGATCCAGATGTTTTTTTACAACAAGGACAAAGTTTTGTGAAAAAGCCTTCATTTGGTCGCGAAGGAGACACTGTTGAGATTTTTTCAAATACAGGTAAAAAAATTGCGGAAGATATTCATAAAACATTTAAAGATGAACTTCCTGTTTATCAACAATTTATAGAGCTACCACAAACTATGATTCAAACAGAACAAGGTCCCAAACAAGCACATTATATGTATGGTTGCTTTTATATTAATGGTAAGGCAAGTGCAATTGGTATTCGCGCAGGGGGACAAATTACAGATAACGGATCTTATTTTCTACCAATAGGCTATTAGAAAATTGTAAGAATTTAAGCGTAAAGTAAAACAAACTGAAGCACGATAAAAGGAGTGTGTATTGGAATGGGATATTTCTCATTAGATAGTTTTTTAAATTTTTTATTATATACAGGGACAGGGTTAATTCTCATTTTGATTGGGATTGTTGCATTTGCTTTTACAACAAAATTTTCAGAGTGGAACTTAATTAAAGAAGGCAATATGGCAGTTGCATTAAAGCTATGGGGAAAAGTGATTGGATTAGGCATCACATTATATACAGTATGGTCTTCAAGTGTTCATATACTTGATGCTTTTATTTGGGGGTTAATCGGAATTGCTACACAAGTAGTTGTGTATTTGATTATTGAATACGTGTTAACACCAAAAACAAGCTTGGAGAAAAAAGTGGAAGAAGGAAATACTGCAGTAGGCTTCAGTTTATTTGCAGTGGGCATTACGGTAGGATTAATTATAGCAGGAAGTTTATCGTATTAATAAAGTATATTTGATAAAACTATAATAATGCATTAAAGGGAGCATGTTTTTATGAATGAAAACATGCTCTCTTTATATTTAATGTTCACATCTGACGCCGCCTAGTCGGAATGAAAATCAACGACACGTTATGGTGATGAGTAGAAATATAGAAGGGATATTTCCTTGTATGCCGAAATAAACAAGAGTACAAATAGAGAGCAATATTTCTATATAATTGTACAATTTAACGGTGACTACCATCTTATAAGGAGTGATGTAGTATGTATATAAAAATAACAGGTTGTTTTATTAGTAGGGGAATACTTATTTAGTAGAGAGTTCGTGATCAAGGATTTCTCTACTACTAGAGGAGGAATCGGAAATTTGATTAGTTTAAGATCAATTGATCAAAGTAATTGGGAAGCTTGTATTCAACTGAAGCCTAAGCAAGAACAGGAAGCATTTATTGCTTCGAATCTGTATTCAATTGCAGAAAGTAAATTTTTACCACACATGAAGATCAAGGCAATCTATTGTGAAGATATACTTATCGGTTTTGCAATGTACGGGATCGATTCGGATGATGGAAACTATTGGGTGTATAGATTTATGATTGATGAGCAATTTCAAGGGCGTGGACATGGCAAGAGCGCAATGGAATTGATTATTGAAAACATCCGGAGTAGAGATGATCGGACTGACGTCATCTGGCTCGGGTATCAGCCAGACAACGAGCAAGCAAGAAAACTATATGCCAGTGTGGGTTTTAAAGAGTCAGGAATGGCACCTTGGGGAGAAATGCTAGCAAAATATAGTTTTCATTAGAATGTCTAAATGAATAATAAATGTTGCGTAACTAATGTTTACTTTGCTCCCATGTCGCAATAGTTTGAATTACAATTTATAAATCTATGTCAATATAAAAAAGTAGCATTTTACACAATGTAAAATGCTACTTGGAAAAAGGAAAACTATGCTGTTTTCTTTTGTTTGGATACGGGAACAGAACGATTTAACTTCTTTTAGTGGGTGTCCAAACATCCGCTGAAAAAGAGGAGCTCAGGCTCAGAACTTCACATCCTGTGAAAACGCCTGAGTGACCGACATCGTGTCGGCCCTCACGCAGGCCTAAGCACAGAGCCGATTCTGGACGCAATTATGCCGAGGCATAATTGATAATACTGTTAGCTATCATTCCAATCATGATAATGATCATTCCGATTAAAGATAATCCAATAGGCCAAGAACCGTTTAAAAAAAGGATTTCACCTAGAACAGTAAATATCATTGTTCCAGCTTGTGTTGCCTCTACTGCCCCTAACAAAGAAAGGTTATTTTTCGCTAAGTCCGTAGCGAAGAAAAATGTCATTGTGGCGATAACACCCGAACATAAAGCTAATAAGAATCCTTGCATGATTTGCCCAGATGTTGGTATGCCAGTTGTAGTCCAACCATAAATCGCTAGTATAATACTAATAGGAAGGCTACCTATTGCCATGCCTAACACGCGTTGAAATGTATCTAAGCGACCCGCAACGACTTCCATCATTTTTCGATTACCGAAAGGGTATAAGAATGCAGCGATGACTACAGGGAGGAAGCCAGATAAAAATTGAGAAACAGTAATATCCCCAGCTTCTGTTAATTGCATACAAATGACACCTGACAAAATAAATAAAGAAACGAGTAAGCTTCGCATAGGGATTTTACCGCGAACTTGTTTAACCCCAGACTTCGTCTCCAATGTAATAAAAAATAACGGAGATAATAACAAACCAGCTAAAATAGTTATTTGCCATGTACCTGCTACGAGCCATGCAGGACTAAACACAGCAGCATAGCTTAATAATGAATAAAATCCAACCCCTGCTATTGTGCCATAGCCAATCCAGGCCAAAGGATGTTTACGCATTTCTACCCATAGTGGACGAAGGTTTTTGCGAAATAGGACGATAAAGAATAAAATGGGTAAAGCGAATAAAAATCGGAAGGAAGCAGTCCAAGCCCAGCTTGTTCCTGATACGTTCATAACTCGATTTATAATAAATGTAGCTGAAAAAAACGCAGAAGATAAAATACCTAATAAGATAGCACGCATTTCGTTCGCTCCTTTCTAAATATATATTATAATATAATTATTTAGATGGAAAGTAAATTATAATATACCGAAAGTGGGGTTTGTATGAAAGAACAAGAGGATATGCAAACAAAAGAAGTAATTTTGCAAGTTGGTCAACTGTTACGACAAATAAGGAATGAACAGAAATTAAGTTTAGAAGAGTTAGCGAAAAAAACGGGTGTTAGTAAATTAACATTAGGAAAAATTGAGAGAGGAGAAACGAATCCTACATTAGGCGTCATTTGGAAGATTACAAAAGGATTATCTATTCCGTTATCACGGCTTATGGTTATAGAAGATATAGTAAATGTCGCACGCTGCGGAGAAGGATTTATTATAGAAGAAAATCAAATGTGGCGATTAGAGACTATATTTCGTTACAAAAAAGAAACAGGATTGGAAATGCATCGTGCTTGTTTGCAACCGAATAGCAAATATGAGGCAGAACCTCATCATGAAGGAGCTATCGAATATGTAACAGTAATGAAAGGGGAAATTTCCATTCAAGTTGGACAAGAAATATATGTATTAAACGAGTTTGATTCGATTCAATTTGAAGCAAATAGAAAGCATAGCTATGAAAACACAGGAGATGAAGTTGCAGTTCTCCATTTAACCATGAAATATTTATCTTAAAAGCTGGAAGAGGTAGAATCCATAATCGTAGTTGATGGTAGTAAACTATATAATATTTCAATAAACAAAATCCCGAATATTGAACGTTATTCGGGATTTTGCTTTTCTTATTATATGTCTTTCATTTTCCAAAAGCTGCATTCATCATTATAAAGTGAATTTTTTAAGCTCTACAGACAATGTATTTGTCATGTCTTGAAGTTCTGAAACCTTTTCACTAATTTTCTGGAAGGAGTGTAGCTGCTCTTGGGTAGAAGCAGATATTTCCTCTGTTCCTGCAGCAGTTTCTTCCGTAATAGCTGAAATGTTTTCAATAGCACTGTTCATTTGCTGGCTCATTGCACTTGTTTGTTCCATATCCTCGGTAAGATGCTGTAACTGATCATTAATGTCTAGCACATGAGTTGCAATTGCTTCAAATGACTTCTCTGTATCCGTCATCGATTGTAATTGTTCTTTTGATAGCTGATGTCCCTGCTCTGCCGTAGAAAGAATGAGCGTAATGCCATCTTGTATATGTGTCACCATAGAAGAGATGAAAGCCGTTGCTTTTTCGGTTTCATGAGATAGTTTTTTGACTTCCTCTGCTACAATTGCGAATCCTTTTCCGGCTTCTCCAGCACGTGCAGCTTCGATGGCAGCATTTAATGCTAAGAGATTTGTTTGATCAGCAATAGCATGGACTACATTAGCGGCACCTTCAATTTCTGTTGTAAATTGAGAGAATTGAGTAACAGCCTCTTTGATGTTAATCGAAGTGGATGAAATATCCTTCGCAATAGAGGATTGCTTTTCTAGTGAACTACGACCATGTTGGACAGCAGTAAGTGCCTGGTTGCCGTTTATGGCTGATTGTTCACTTGTCTGCTGAACAGTAGTAAATTGATCAGCCATCGTATTCATAAGGACAGCCGTTGATTGGATATCTTCTGATATCGTTAGGCTTCCTTTTGCCAATTCGTCTGTTGATACAGCAATTTGTTGATTGCCCTCGTTAACGGTTTCAATATAGCTTGTGACATCCTTTGTGAAGAGACCAACATTTTTTCCTACATGATCAATGGATTGTACGGTGTTTTTTAAGTTAACAATCATTGTGGAAAAGTTCTCAGTTAATTGATCAACTTCATTTCGACTGCCTTTTTTAAAGGATAGGGAAGAGGTGTCAATGGTCAAATTCCCTGCAGCCACCGATTGTGCATAATCTACAATTCGGTTAATCGGATTTGTAATTTTTTTCGTTGCGACATACGAAAAAATGATAGTAGCAATAATTAGAAGGATACTACCAATTATTGCTGTTGTAGTAATGAAAGATATTTTTTGCTTTGCCAAATCATTCGTTTCTTTATACCATTCATTTGTTTCTTTTTTTAGTAGATACATATCATTCAAAATACCAGATATTCTTATTGCTTGTTTTTTTATTTCAGGACGATTGTGAGCAAGGAACCCTTCTTCTGAAGCCTTCGCTAACTCGTCATATTTATTATCGATTTTTTTGATGATAGCCTTATGCTCAGCGACTTTTGAAATCGTTGAGAGTTTTTCTAAATTTACTTTCGTTTCTTTTAAAATGGAAAGAGCTTCATTTTTATTGGCCTCACTATCTAAATAGGTGTAATTATTTAGTGATTGGCTCGCTACAACTAAACTTTGCTCAAGTTCTTTCACTGCTAGTAATAGTTCTGTATCATCTTCTGCAGTTGTTTGTATATCAGATGTTTGAACGATAATAAAGCCAATCATAGCCATTGCGAGGACAATAGGTATAAGTATGTTCATAAATAACTTTTTTCGAAGTGTCACTGGCTGTTCCCCTTTTCTGCAGAAACTTTTATTTTACCCGAAACAATATCTTCTTTTGCTTTTTCAATAGCAGCCTGTTGCTCAGGTGTAAGTTTAATCACACGTATATCCGCTAGGCCCACTCCGTTATCAGATAAACCGAATGAAAACGATTTTTCAGAGATTTTCCCGTCCTCATCTAATGTTTTAGCCATTTTAAAAACAGCTTGGTCGACATTTTTTAGCATCGATGTTACGACCGTTTTTTCGGCTATGTAAAATTGGTCAGTATCAACTCCCGCTGCATATACGCCCATTTGTTCAGCTTTTTTTATGGCGCCAAAGCCTGTGAAGCCCGCTGCATGATAGATAAAATCTACGCCGTTCTTTATGTAACGTTCTGCGATTGCGGCACCTGCCTCGGTATCATCAAATGTGCCAGCATACTCACTAACAATTTCAATATTTGGATTAAAATATCGAGCTCCCTCAATAAAGCCGTTTTCAAAATGATGGATAACTGGAACACTTACACCACCAATAAATCCTATCTTTCCAGTTTTACTCGTCATTGCGGCAACCATTCCAAGTAAAAAGCTACCTTCCTGCTCTTTAAAAGTGATTGAAGTGATATTTGCAACATCTGATTGACCATCAATAAGGATAAATTGCTGATCAGGATATTTTTTCGCAGTCTTTTCTAAAGCTTCCTGTACAGAGAATCCAAGACCGATAATGACGTTATACTTTTCAGCGACCAGTTCTTCTAGCCTCTGTTCGTAATTGCCATCAGGCGCTTCTTTATAATCGAACAAAATACCAAGCTCATCTCGTGCTTTCTCAAGCCCTTTAAAAGCTGAATCATTAAATGATTCGTCTCCAAGCCCTGCATCTGAGAGTAAGATCCCAATTTTATAGTCATCTAGCGCTTTTTCTGATGGAGTTGTTGAACAGCCTGCTACTAGTAACAAAACTATTAAACAAAAGCCAATCATTAATTTTTTCAAAATGAGTACCTCCAATTGTATGTATGATTTATATCGGCAAAAAGTTATTCTAAGTCAGATGTCAGACAATGGTTTTTTTATTTTACCATTAAATACTATCAGATTTTTTGTAATTTACTACAGGGATTTGGGTTTAAATCATTCTCGACATTTTCAATGCACTGAGTATTTAGTTCGCTTTTTGATGAATTTTCTCTATGAGTATAGTGAAAAAGGTAGGGGATGTTGCGAAATATTTATATATTTTGCAAAAATAACCCTTTTCTTTGTCAATCAAAATAGCCTCGCAAACATTTAAAGTGTTTGCAAGGCCAATTGTTTCTATTAAACTGCACCAAATAATTTTAATATATTTATAATTATGATTCCCACAATGCCAAAGTCTGAATCGCCAAATGTAGTGCCTTCGTAGCCGATATCACCCATAAAGATCAGTAGAATTGCAGGGATAAAGCTAATAATTAATCCATTGGCAAATGCTCCTGCCATAGACCCGACTCTACCACCAGTTGCATTACCGAATACTCCAGCAGCCGCACCTGTGAAGAAATGTGGTACAAGGCCAGGAACAATCACTTTTAGCCCTATGAGGGGGAGTATAAACATCGATACTAGGCCAGCTACAAAGCTAAACAGAAAGCCGATAATAACAGCATTTGGTGCGAACGGGAAAATCGTAGGGCAGTCTAATGCAGGCTTTGTGTTTGGCACAAGTTTATCTGCAATCCCTTTAAAAGCAGGAATTATTTCGGCAATTAGCATCCTTACGCCAGCCAAAATGATATAGACACCAGCGGCAAAGGTAATAGCTTGAATAATGGCAAAGACGATAAAGTTTGAACCGCCAGATAATTGCCCCTCAATATAGGTTTGACCTGCGAATAGGGCAACGATAATGAAAAATAGACTCATAGTTAAGGAAACAGCGACAGATGTATCTCTTAAAAAACCTAGAGATTTTGGGACTTTTATATCTTCGGTAGATTTTGCTTTGTTTCCAAAGATCTTTCCAATTTTAGCAGATATATAATAACCAATGCTTCCAAAATGACCGACAGCAAAATCATCACTACCTGTTATTTGACGAACAGTTGGTTGTAAAATGGCAGGGAATATGACCATGCAAATACCAAGTAAAATAGAACCAACGATAATAAGAGGTGTGCCGCTCATACCGCCAACAGAAAGTGATGCTGCAATTAAACACGCCATAAATAATGTATGATGACCAGTTAAAAAAATATATTTTAAAGGCGTAAATCGCGCAAATAAAATGTTCATAATCATACCGAAAACCATGATCATGGCGGTAGCTGTTCCGAAATTAGTTTGTGCGGCTGCTACAATCGCTTCATTATTGGGGATGACCCCTTGGACATTAAATGCATGATCAAACATATGACTAAAGTGATTTAAAGAACCAATTAAAACGGTAGCTCCCGCACCAAGAATTACAAAGCCCATAATCGTTTTTAACGTACCAGAAAGAACGGTTGAAGCTGACTTTTTTTGGATTAATAAACCGACAAAAGCGAATAGGCCGACTAATATAGCTGGTGTTCCCAAAATGTCATTCATCATAACATCTAACATATTAACACCTCATCCTATCCAATTTTTCATTCGTTTTTTCAAAAAATTTAATCCCTCATAACAACGGTTTCAGCTTTACTTTAATTTCTGAAATACTCATCATATTAACAATACTAACGATGTGACCTCTCTCTTCGGGCAATTGATTGACAATATCTTCTGCACCAATATAAATATCCGCTTTCTCGGCCTTGGCAGATGCTAAATCTGTATGAGTTACTTCTGCAACTTTTCCAAGCTCGGTTAATGCTTTTTTTACATTCAGCTCCATAATAAAGCTACTGCCTAAGCCATTCCCGCACACTACTAAAATTTTCATCAAGATGACTCCTTTGCCACAATTTGTTGAATTTCTTTAATAATCTCTTCTTTATACTGGCAGGCTATGATGCTTTCGATTTGTTTTGGTTCTCGCAAAATCTTTGTTAAGTCAACTAATGCTTGTAGATGTGAAGCATGACCGGTCGCAGCTAAGACAATAATTAAGAAAACAGGTTTTTTTGGTCCAAACAAGACAGGTTTTTGTAAGCTTAATAGGCTCATGGCTAGCGCGTTAACTCCTTCCGTGGGCCGTGCATGTGGAATCGCTACTTTTGGTGTAATGACTACATAAGGACCGTGTTTTTCAATGGAATGAATCATTGCCTCAATATAGCGTGCTTCGATTTTATTCTGCTTTAATAGTGGACTAGCAGCTAAATGAATAGCTTCCTGCCAAGTATTTACAAAATTTGCGAGTTGTATAGTATCTTTTGTCAGTAACTCAGTTAGCAAGTACAACCCTCCCTTCATAGGGATAAATAATCCCCATTCCATGTTATTATTGTTGATTACGGAATTATTCATAAGAGGATATATTTTTATTTGGCAAAATAATAAATTGTAATTTTTTACGTCAATATAAGTGAGCATCTACTAGTTATTTACATGATGATCATCGTGAGATTTGTAAAAAAATATAGTCTTAAAAAATTTGCGACATTTTGTGATTAAGGAACAAGCTATGAAGTTATAGCATTTGCATGACTTATCAAAGAAGTGAAGCAAAATATTTCTTGTTGGTGTGAATTATAATAGAAGGTAAATAAAAACAAAGAAAATTTTGTTCTAACTTTTTCAATTTAGCTTACACTTACTATAGGACGAACTTAGTGTTGAACAAGGGAGGAAATGACATAGCGAAAAAAATGGGAATTGTCGCGCTACTTATATTCGGTGTTTATGTGCTGTGTATGTATTGGTATATATTCCATAGCGGTGGTGGTACTATACCACGAGCGATGCAGGGGACAGCCGCAGATCCGGTGATGTTTATGTCTGAAAAAGAATTATATTTAAGTGGTGAATATTCGAAAATACGGAACTTCCTATTCTTTGTTGCTACACCTTTGGAATGGTTAGTCTTTTTCATGATATTAATAATGGGCGTATCACGTTATTTTGAAAAGGTAGCGACGTCACAAACAAAATGGAAGCTGTTACAAAATGCAAGCTACCTATTCTTATTATCATTTTTACTATATGTTGTACTATTCCCACTAAATTATTATCGTTACAATTTAAGCAAAACTTATGGTATTAGTACACAAGCATTTCCCTCATGGATGAGAGATAGTATTCTTGATTTTTGGGTTAACTTTGGCATGAGTTTAATTATCGTGTCTGTCCTTTACTGGCTTATCAAAAAAAGTGCCAAAAGATGGTGGCTCTATGCATGGTTTCTAACGATTCCATTCACAATATTTGTAATGTTTATTCAACCTGTAGTTATTGATCCTTTATATAATGATTTTTATCCGCTCAAAAATAAAGAGCTAGAGGCGAAAATTTTGTCTATTGCTGAACAGGCAAATATACCAGCAGAGCATGTATATGAAGTCAATATGGCAGAAAAAACAAATGCCTTAAATGCTTATGTAACGGGTATTGGCAGTAATTCGAGAATTGTGCTTTGGGATACAACGTTAAATCGTTTAACAGATAACGAAATATTATATATTATGGCTCATGAAATGGGACACTACGTTGAAAAGCATATTTATTTTGGTATTGCGGGATATCTTTTGCTGACATTGCTAGGGTTATGGCTATCAGCGAAATGTTTAAGGTGGTTGATTGGACGTTACGGACAGGTATTAAAAATTAAAAAAATCGGTGATATAAGCTCCTATCCATTGTTTTTACTCATAACATCCGTTTTATTATTTGCTTCAAGCCCTCTGTCGAATTATATTTCGAGGTATCAGGAAACGAGAGCTGATCAATATGCGATTGCATTAACGGGTGATCGAGAGTCCGCAGTTACTGCATTCCAAAAGCTAACGATATCTGGTTTAAGTGAAGTAAATCCACAGTTACTCGTAAAGTGGTTCCGTTATACACATCCACCAATGCTTGAACGTATTTCTAAGGTAGCAGAGAGTGTAGAAGAGAATAAAGAGGAGCCTTTAAAAGAAGTGCCGATAAAAGAGGAGCAGAAAAAAGAATATCAGAAGAAATAAATGTCGATTTTTTAATTGCAATACTCCAGGTTTTTTGAACGAATAAGTTGGGTATTCTAAGATTAAAACTGTTCGTTAATGATAGGGGAATTGTTATGCGTAATATTGTCGTTATTACACTTTCATCGATATTAGTCGCCTTTGCCTATAACTTTTTGTTAATCCCACATGAGATTTTAAGTGGGGGATTAAGCGGGATTGCTATCATGCTTGGTATTATTACGCCTTTAAATACAGGGGTAATAAATTTACTATTGAACTTGCCTTTACTTATTTTAGGGGTCTTAAAGCTGGGAAAACAATTCATAGGATATACCATTCTTTCAGTAGTTGTTTTGTCAGCAAGTTTGTATATTATTCCAATCCATAAAGCTACCCAAGACCCAATTCTCGCCTCATTATTCGGTGGTGTTATTGTGGGCTTAGGGATGGGCATGATTTATCGTGCGGCAGGTTCCTCGGGAGGTTTTGATATTATAGCGATGCTGCTAAGTCGCAAACGGGATTTTCCACTAGGTACATTAATCTCTGCGATGAACGGTATCGTTGTAGCTATCTCCGGATTCGTTTTTAGCTGGGATGCGGCATTACTGACGCTCGTATCGATTTATGCCACAGGGAAGGTTGTCGACACGATTCATACGAGTCATATTAAATTGACACTGATGATTATTACGAGCAAGGGTGAGGATGTCAAGCAGCAACTACTGGAAAAGCTTCATAGAGGTGTAACTATTATGGATGCGAAAGGTGCTTATTCAGGCGAAGGGCGAAAAGTTTTAATTACCGTCATTACGCGCTATCAGCTTGCTGAAGTAAAAGGGTTGATAAAAGAAGCAGATGCCAAATCCTTCGTCAATATATTGCAAACTACCGAGGTCATCGGCATGTTTGATAGGGGTATAAAGTAAAGGGTATTCTGGAAAATACGTTTATCTTACTAGAAGCAAATAAATATGTATTCCATCTACACACGTTGTGAATTATAATTAATATAATCGAACGTGTGTTTTTATATTTTTAAAGGGAGTGGGGTTAAATCATGAACAAAGAAACAATTCACGCATATTGCTTAAAGCTTCACGGAACAACGTATGATTACAAAGAAGAATGGCAGGCGGATCGCTATCATATTGGGGGTAAAATGTATGGGATGATGGGCGGCGATGCTACTGGTAGACCGGTACTTACGTTGAAATGTGAACCGATTCGAGCTGAAGAGTTGAGAGAAGCCTATGAAGGTATTATTCCAGGCTACTATATGAATAAAACACATTGGAATTCAATTTATATGGATGTAGATGATGTACCTATGGATTTAGTTGAAAATTTAATCAAACATTCTTATGAGCTAGTTTTCGGAAAGTTAACAAAAAAAGCTCAACTGGAAATTCAGTTATTGAAGAATTGAAGTGATAAATACCGGTGCGTCAAAGTAATGCCCTAGGCAAAGGAATGGGTGTAGAATCAGCGAAGAAATACTCCGATCCAGCCGATATTTACTCCACCGCCTAAAAGGAATAGGTGAATACCCGTGCGAACCAACACTATATATGAAATAAAAAAAGAATCTGTAAGTTTCTCCAGCTTAACTGCGAAAGAAAGCAGATTCTTTTTTGTAGCTTCCATGCATACTTAGTTATACCCTAGTTCACCAAATGGCTGCAGCTTGTCGAGCCATTTTTGTTCTAGTTTTTCTAGCTCTTTTTTGGCATCGAAATAACCTTCTTCTTTTTTCTTCAAATATTCCACAACTTCAATATCAAAAGCATCGTTGCCGAAAGTGTTGTAATCGGCTTGTAGCTCTTTATTAGTATGTGTATTTGTTTTTAACATAAACTGAAAGCCGTTTAAGCGTTTTAAATTATTGAAGCTACCTACAAACACTTTACCATTTTGTTTATTGGTCATTGTGAAAACACCAGCTTCAATTTTTATTTCTTTATACAGTTCCTTTAATTCTTTTTTATGGTCCATTGGTAACCCTGCTTTCTTATTTTTTGATCCAGTAAGCACTGCCATCCTCTTTTCGATCCATGAAGCCGTATTCGATTAAATAGCGACGTATTTGCACATAGTCCTCATATATTGGTTGAATCATTTCGTTTAATTCTTTTTCTGAATAATGTGTTGTTTCATCGAAAATCTTTGTGATTGCACGGAGGATGACAATTTTGTGCTTTTCACGTTTTGGGAAGCGGACAAGCTCCTTGCCGATGCCGTTTGGAAAGTACTTTTCAAGTAATTGCTGTTCTTCAGAAATTGTAATGTTATAGCGATCGTCGACCATCGTTGCCGTTTTGTGGATAGGTACAAAGCTATCTTCCTTTTCATTTTGTTCTTTTAATAGCTCCATCATTGCAAGAAAGGTTTTCGCTTGACGTTCCTTTTCTTTAAGAGTAAAGCGATGGTGACGTATCGTTGTTGCACTACCAATTTCCAGCTCTTCTTTAATTTCTTGATCGGTTTTTCCTTCATAAAATAAGCGTGAAATATGACTTTGATGATCAGTTAGACCTGTCATTTTTTTATGAAGGCCGTTTAAATAATGAAATACTGATTGATGTGCAGCAGTAATATGATGTTGCATAAATTTTTCTGCCTCGAAGAGAACGCCTTCATGTGGATAAATAATACCCTTTTCAATTTTTTCTCCGCAAAGTAAACAAGTGAAATGTGTTGCTTCATCATGGTAGCCTTTTTTTATGTCATGGATTGAAGCTTGCCAAAATAATTCATTTACATCCATTGGATATCCTCCTAGAAAAACAAACGATTTATAATTTTGTTTGCTTATTTATTATTAAGATAACAAATTGTTTAGGAGAAATCAATAAAAAACACATCGTTTTGTAAACGATGTGCGAAAATGTTTATTTATTTTTCTTTTTAAAAATAATGATAGATAAGATGGCTAGTACAATAATTGTTACGACAATAATGATAATGCTTGTTGAGGTACTTAGTATATTTCCGTGAAGGTCATAGACAATCCCATACATTATTTTATAATCCTCTACCTGTGAAGCAGGCGCACCTTCGAAAACCTTGGAAATTGAGTTGTCCATAAAGGCATTACGTAGTAGTAGCGTTGTATGACTGATAGGGAAATACATAATAAGATTTTGAGCAAAGGATGGAAGTGCACCAACAGGTACATAAACACCACAAAAGAAACCGAGTGCTGTACCGACGATTGTACTAAGAGTTGAAAATGAATGTTGGGTATTAGCAAGTAATACAAGGAACAGGTTAAAAACACTGGCCAGTAACACGGATATAAATAGTAATCCTACTACTTTGATGAAAGCCTCAAAGCTTAATAGCTGACCGCCAGTTGTTGCGATAAAAATTTCACAGCCAATAAGGGCGATAAAGGAAAAGATACAGCCAATGATAAAGGCATTTAATACATAGCTAAATTGAATGGTTGCTCGAGAGATCGGTGCTGTTAAAAAATCAGCTTGCGCTTTTGATTCAAGGTCCTTAACAGCAATTCCATAAGCGGCAAGTGTAGTCGAAACAGCTGTCATCGAGAGTAAACCAGCGACAATCCATTCATTGACCATCGTTATCAATTCGGGAGTAGACTTTGTCACTTGTTCTATTGCATTTACTTGCATTTTTTGAAGAAATACTGCGTAAAGGATAATTACGATAATGACGGAAAGCAGCGAGTAAAAGACTTGTGTTTTATCACGTCTAAAAACCTTGTTATTTCGTTGTACTAAGCTAAATAATGCTTCCATTAAGCTGCGCCTCCCTCGGCCATAATATGAAGAAAGACATCGTCCATCGTACCTTTGATGACTTCAAACGAAGCAATAAGCGACTCGGCTTGTTTTAATAGCGATAAAGCATGGAGTGTCGAGTCGACTCGGATGGAGAAGATACCTAGCTTTTCTGTATAAGAGATTGCATTGTCTTCGAGCCATTGTATTCCTTCCGAACTATTATGAAAAACAATTGCCATTGAATCATAGGCGTATTTTGTTTTAAGAGTATCTGGTGTTCCTTCTGCAACAATTTCTCCTTCTTTTAAGACGATGACTTGATGAGCGACAGCCGCTTCTTCCATATAATGCGTTGTTAAAAAAACAGTCATGTTTGTTTCGAGCTGAAGCTGCTTAATGGCTTGCCAAACGAATTGACGCGTTTGTGGATCAAGTCCAGTTGTTGGTTCATCTAAAAACAATATTTTTGGTCGATGGATAAGGGCTCGAGCAATATCAGCACGCCTTTTTTGACCACCCGATAAAGTCCCATACTTGCGCTTTTCTATATCAGCTAAATATAAATATGTTGAAACGAATTGATAGTTTTCGGTTAATTGTTTTTTCGATAAGCCATATGTTTTACCGCGGTGAAGTATATTTTCCTGCACTGTTAATCGTTCATCTAGTAAACTTTGTTGGAATACAACACCGATGGATTTTCGAATTTCCGCATTGTCATTGCTTGCATCAAGTGTATAACCATTAATGTTTACAGTACCGCTTGATTTTTTTAGCAATGTACAAAGTATTTCAATAGTCGTTGATTTCCCTGCACCATTTGCACCTAAAAAGGCGAAGAGGGAACCTTGCTCAACCGTAAATGAAATACCTTTTACGGCCTGATGATTGCCATATTGCTTACATAGATTTTCAACTTGTATAGCAAAGGTCATATTGTTTTATTCCTTTCTTTTTTGAATTACTTGATTGATTTTTGCAATATCATTTTTCTGGATTACATAAATAATGCACCAAGCGAAAAAGAAAATAATAGCTTCGCTTATAAAAATAGACGTAATGCTTGAATGTTCAAACCAGCGCCCGAAATAGCCTGCAATCAACACACACAGCGTAACTGTAAGTACATGTAAAATAAACTGAGCAATAAAAGGTAAACGCTCTATATCAAAGATGATGGACAGCAGACCTATTACAGCTCCAAGTATGGCGGCGATTATTATTTGTTCAAGTAATTCCGGCCCTGTGATCACAGCGTTATTAGATATGACACTTAATGTTACTAAGACGTAGGAAGAGCTAAGTGATATGAGTATTCCGATTATCATCATGCGAATAAATTTCATATTATGAGTCCCTCCCAATACCTAAGTGATGTTTTAGTTCTTTTAAATATTTGCGACTAACATGGACGGACACATCGTTTTCTAAAATCAGTTCTGTTGTACCGATTTTACCCATTTGAATAGAGGCAATTTTGTTAATGTTGACAAGTGTTGATTTGCTGACTCTGGCAAAGTCTTTCGCTAATTGCGCTTCTAGCTCATATAATTTACGCTTCGTTTCGAATTCCTGTTCCTCTGTCTGCAAAAAAACTTTTGCACCCTCTGCATAAATGGAGTAAATATCCGAAATTTTTAGCATATGAATTTCCTGTTGAAAGTAGCCATCTAGCATCGTTGTTTGTGAAGTTTGTAGCTGCTTCATCAGTCGTTCAATTTGCTCGGTGTATTCCTTTGCATGTATATGAACCTCAGTTTCTTCTAGCTCACTATTGATTGTTAAATGAATTTTCATTGGAGGCCTCCTTTACATATCTCCGCTTGGAGAAACACTGAATCAGGTAATAATAATGTAGCATAGAAAATTTTGGCTTGGAGAAAATCTTGGATAAGAGGTTAAATTTTGTAGATAACAGGTTCAATTTGAACGTTATATGACCTTGCAAAAAAGTGATGATGTAGAAAAATAGGCAGGTTCACGGCATAATAGAATGATACAATCATGAGGGGTTGCTTCTATGTTTATTTTTGACAAGCACATGTTCATTACATTATATATAGGGTTAACAGGTGCAGTTTTATTTAATTTATTACATATTCCAATGCCTTGGTTACTTGGAGCTATAGCAGCGGTGCTAATAGTTCAGTTATCAACAAAAGTACAATTGAAATGGCATAAATATTTTCGTAATTTTGGTTTAATCGTTGCGGGCTATTCCATTGGTTTTGCGTTTACGCCAGAAGCGGTGCAGGATATTAAACAATTTATAGGAAGTATAATTGTTTTAAACGTATTATTTATTGTATTGTTTTTTGGTGTTAGTTATTTAGTGGCCAAACGTGCGGATTTAGATTTTTCGACTGCGTTGACTTGCTGTGTCCCTGGTGGCATGTCTCAAGTAGTTGCCTTTGCCGAGGAGCAAGGGGACATGGATATGGTCGTGATTACGTTTTTCCAAATATTAAGGGTTCTTTTAATAGTCGGCTTTGTGCCATTAATGGTGTCAGGGGCTGGGGGAACTGGTGTAGTTGTCAGCGGAGCGTATTCATGGAGCTTAATAGGATTACTTGCTGTCTGTGGAGGAGCAGGTTGGCTAGCGCAAATGGCAAGAATTCCGACAGGCTTTATGCTTGGCCCAGTGTTTTTATTGATGGGTATCAATATAGCAGGGATTGACGTACCGAAATTGCCGTTGTCACTACTTCATATTGCACAGCTGATGCTTGGCATTTACATCGGACTTTTATTGAAAAAAGAGGATTTACATTTATCGAAGAAGCATGTGTTTTACGCATTTGTATCGGCAGGTATCTTTATTGGTGCAGCTTATGGTTTAACATTTGTTATGAAGAGCTTTTACAGCCTAGATTTTCGAACAGGCTTTTTAAGTATTGTACCAGGCGGACTTGATCAAATGGGGATTATCGCGGCTTCCGTGCATGCAAATGTCACGATCGTCACCGCATTTCAGCTGTTCCGAGTGCTTGTCGTATCCGTTTTCCTCGTACCGTTTGTGAAAACGTTTGTGAAAAAAGTGAAAACGTAGAGTACAGGTGGATATCACCAGTTTATTGTGTGGAAAATTTATGAAATATAAACACTGTATGTATATAAGTTGATCTTCGTTCTGGCTGTGAGACTCCTTGGGGATCAGCAATAGAGGAACGAAGGCTAAAACCATCACATTCTGTGATAACACCTTCGTGACCAACATTCTGTCGATGCCGCTACGTTAGCACTACGCTTTCGCACAGAAAACATTTGTTGCCCCAAGCGGCTCATCGGACGCCCACAGGAAGCTTTGCTCTGTGCGAAAGCGAAGCGTCAGTAACAACAAAAAGCCTAGCCGGAACGGAAATCAACCACACATTATGGTATCGATCCTAGTATTGTAATGTTTGTTGGTTTTGGAAACTAAAAACTTATTCTAACGTCTTTACTTCGAAGGGTGAAGGGAGAAGAACATTGTTTAAATATGTTATACAACCAATACTTGGTTTCTTGACTTTATTAATGTCAACAGCTATTTCTTGGTATGAGGGAAGTGAAATCATAGACGATTCAGTGGAATGGAAGTATTCAACACCATTTTCTCAGTTATTTAATATTGAGATAAACAATGGTCGGGATATTAGCCAGCTTGATTACTTTGTCTATGCGGCTAAATTTCAACCATTTTTTCCTACTATTATGACCGTAAGTGTTATTTATATTTTTGCAGTTCTTATTTTTTTCATTTACCAACTAAATCGTCAATTAGCCATTATCATGTCAGGAATTATAAGTTGTGTAGTTATTATTAGTAGTGGTATATTTCTTAACTCTACAACCAGTGGAGGGAATATATTCTTTTGGATTACAGCTGTCGGTGCATTAATTTTTATATGTATTACAATAAGTTTATGGTACAAGAAAAAATTACATTGTTTGCGTGCGAACACTAGTAAATAAGTATTTGTACTAGAGCTCGCATTTTTTCAATCTTATAGCTACTCAATTTAATATTGAACAAAATGAGGATATGATCGTGTTAAAAGCATTTTGTGTATGTAATGGGATACCGATAGCCTTAAAAGAAATGGGATGACGAATAAAAAAGATTGCCCATTAGATATTATCCTAATGAACAATCTTTCGAGCCACAAAGCCCTTACCATCTCTCCAGCACGTGCTATGTTGATTGATCAATGAGTGCCAATAAATTGTTTGATCAGCTAGCATGAATACTATCCTGCATAGCTTCCGCGTTTCACTAGCACTATGTTTTTGTGCTTGCGCTACTCGCTAATTCTTGCATATTAGCTGTAATAATCGCTATTCATCCAAACTCATTTAGAAATTTTTTGTTTTACACATCGTTTTATTATAAAACTTACTAAAACACTTATAAAAAGTATTACTAATGGAATGGATTGAATATTTAAAAATCCTTGAATAAAAGCAAGGGACCCTTTACTGGGGTCATCTGTTGTGAAGATGCCAATAAAGAATGAAATTGGAGCAACAGCTACATTAATTACTAAAGCAATACCGATGAAGAAAAATGAGAAACTCTTCTTTCCAACCGATATGATAATTACTACTACAATTAAAAATGCCAATACTAATACGAAAAGTTCTGATATATCTAAACACCTCTTGCCGTTAAAATATGTATATCTGAATTAATAATTCAAAGTATTTTTCATTATATATCATTGATCTATTATTATGTTAAAAAAGTTACTATCATAAGGCAATGCTTATAATTATATTAATACTATCCTTGCATAGCATCTGTATTTTTTACTGGTAATAAGTTTCGTGTGCTTGCGCTACTCACTAATTCTTGCATTGTCGCTGTGAAAATCGCTTTTATTTCAAACTCATTTATAAATAGTTTGGTTGACACCTTTCATTATAAAAGTTACTACAACACATATAAAAAGTATTAGCAATGGAATGGATTGAATAAATAAAAAGCCTAGAATAAAATCAAGTAATCCTGAACTGGGGTTATCTGTTGCCATAATGCCAAAAACTAATGAAATTGGAGCAATAAATGCATTAATTGCTAAACCGATAAAGAGAACTAAATAACCCTTTTTTCTAACCGGTTTGATACATCCTAGTACAATGAAAAAAGATGCCAGTACTCCTGAGAGGATAAAAATTATCAACTAAACACCTCTTTCTTTTAATAATTTAATTCAAAGTATTTTTCATTATATATCATTTATCTATTATTATATAAAAAAGTTACTATCTTTTTTGGTTTCATTGTTATAAAAAAGATAATAATAGCATCCTTATTAAATGATGATTCTTTATCTGCTTTAAAAAAAACGCAATTATCTTAAACTTTGAAATTTTTTCTTTTCCAATTTATCGGAATTATGGTATTATAAAGTTAACTATTATGAACGGAGGTGAAAAGGAATGAATAAAAACGCTACGAAAACATGTGTAAAAGTGGATACAGCTATGTATTTTGCACGTGTGATTACTTTCGATTTTGCGAACAACGGGATAGGTCTGTCCATTTTTAAGCAAAATCAAATATCAAACGTAGCGAATTAACCATTCTTTTTCACAAACTAATGAGGAAAAGACTGCTTGTTAATCGAGCAGTCTTTTTTGTGTCTAAAAATGTTTTTCGCACGTTTCTTTGGAGGAGAAAACGATGCAAATTAAAGCTGAGCAAATACAAAAAATTATTGGTGGAAATGTTTTATTTGAAGGACTTCAATTAGAAGTTAATACTGCGGAGCATGTTGCCATTGTTGGCGTGAATGGCTGTGGAAAAACGACTTTATTACAGTTACTAGCTGGTTCGGATACACCGGATAAGGGTCGAATCATAAAAAGCAAGGAAGCAACAGTTGGGTATTTACATCAAATTCCACATTATCCTACGTACTCAGTAAGAGCAGTACTGGAGGAGGCATTTGCGGAAATATATGCATTGAAGGCACACATGACAAAACTGGAGCAAGAGATGCTGTCAGCGGTAACAGATAAGGTACTCCAGCAATATGGTCATGTGCAGGAACAGTTTATGCTGCAGGGTGGCTATGAGATGGATGCCCAATTAGCCATGATTGCAAATGGCCTAGGTATTACACCATTACTTGAGCAGCGTTTTAGTAGCTTAAGCGGTGGGGAGAAAACAAAGGTGATGCTTGGGCAAATCTTGTTAAGCAATCCTTCTATTTTGCTATTAGATGAACCGACTAACCATTTAGATATGCAGGCAATTGAATGGCTAGAAAATTATGTCCGTAACTTTGTTGGAATTGTTATTGTAGTATCACATGATCGTCAATTTATGAATCAGATGGCTCACAAAATAATTGAGATTGAGGATGGAGAGGCATTTTCGTATATCGGTAATTACGATGCATTTGTAGCGCAAAAAGAAGCAAAGGTTGAACAGCAGTTTGCTGAATACGAAGAACAGCAAAAGAAAATTAAAAAAATGCAGGAAACAATAAAGCGTTTAAAGCAATGGGCAAATGAAGCGAATCCGCCAAATGCAGGGCTGCATCGACGCGCAAAAAGTATGGAAAAAGCACTAGCCCGTATAGAGCGTGTGAAGAAGCCTACAACGAAAAAGAAAATGAATTTAGCTTTAACAATGGCTGAGCGTAGTGGTAAAGAGGTTGTACAAATGAAGGGCATTAGCCATGCATTTGAAAAACCATTATTTAAGGAAAGTGATTTATCGGTTTACTTTGAAGAACGACTGGCGATTGTGGGTGACAATGGCAGTGGAAAATCAACGTTATTAAAAATGATGCTAGGTGAAGTAGAACCAAATGAAGGTGTTTGCCATGTCGGCAGTAGTGTTAAAATTGGCTACTTATCGCAACAGTTTGAGCATAAAAATCCTGCCATTCGTTTAATAGATGCCTTCCGTGAGACCGTCTCTGTGTCAGAGGCTGAAGCACGTCATATTCTTGCTCAGTTTTTATTTTATGGTTATGACGTCTTTAAAAAAGTGAAGGATTTAAGTGGCGGAGAAAAAATGCGCTTACGTCTAGCGCAGTTAATGCATGAGGATATTAATTTATTGATACTGGATGAGCCGACTAACCATTTAGATATTGAAGCAAGAGAGGTATTGGAGGATACACTGGAATCCTTTGAAGGGACTATTATTGGTGTTTCGCATGACCGCTACTTTCTACAAAAGATTTTTACGAAAGTTGCATGGATTGAGCATGAAACGATTCAAGTGTTTGAAGGGGATTATGAATGGGCAAGACAGAAACGTCGCTTAGAAATAGTAAATGAACCAGTTATAAAAGAAGCTCCTGAAAAGATCTACGCGACTAAAAAAGAGATATCCATTGAAGAACAAATTGAAAAGCTTGAAATGAAATTAAAGGAGCCGCTACTTGCTAAGGAGCAACGTCAAAAGCTTGAACAGCAGTTAGAGGGTTTATATGAAAGATGGATTGAGGGAGGAACAGAGCATGCATAAAATTGAACATATCATGCAGTTAGATATTGATTATATTAAAAGTTTTAGTGAGATAGAAACATGTAAGGAAGGAGTATTATTTTATAATAAGGAAATGCCAACCTATTACGACGCCAATCATGCACACATTTGGAAGAAGATAACCGAACCAGATATGTTTTTAAAGGAAATCAAGAATTTCTATCAGTCGAAATCTCTTATCCCTAGATTGTATTTATACAACGTGGAGGAAAATCAGTCATGTATAGAGGCATTGGAGCATCATGGCTTTCAATATGAAAGTTTTACAGATGATGTACAGTGTTGGAATGGTGAATACGCGCTATTATCACATAATCCAGCCATACAAATTGAACGTGTAACAGATGCCAATATGGAGGAAGCATTAGCCGTTGAAATGAGTATTTCTACATTTGGGGAGCCTGCATTAATCAAACAAGCTTTTGAGAAAACCTATCATTCTCCGCATTTTACGTATTATTTATTAAGAGTGGATGGCAAAGCATGCTGTACTGCCAATATTTTCATCTCAGGGAATCAAGGGAGAATTGAGAGTGTAGCGACGGTTGAAAGTTACCGAGGACGAGGATTGATTGGATATATTCTGCAACACATTCAGCGAGAGTCGGTAAAACAGGGGTTAGAATATCTCTGGATCTTGCCAATCAATGAGCAGGTTGCAAAGGTCTATGACAAGGCAAATTTCAAATCAATAGGTAAATTAAAATCGATTCATGCCTTTACTGAAGGAAAAAGCATTCATCAAATACGACAAGATGCTTAATTAGGATGAAAAATAAAAATGCTAGGTTCTAATTTGGGAGATCAATTAGGAATGTCTATTAGTCGTGTAAGGCGAGAGCCCCTTTTAGGGGGAGACAATTGTGCTTATTTTAGTCGTAGAATATGTTTCAAACCACGTGAGAACAGCTTGTAAAAGATAAAGTGGTAAAATCGCCCGTTTAATAAATATTGCAATCCTGAACAGTAACGACTACTCGGAATTTTCTGATAATTGTTCAAAAGAAGGATTTTTAATCTTTAAAAGTTTTTTACTTGAAAAAATAGCGTATTCGATTTATTGTCTTTAGAGATACTTGTTTAATGGACTTGGAGGATATGGAATGCACGGAATTTATATACGCTATAATGTCTCAGAAGAAACCTCAGCAGCACAATGGCCCCAAAAAATGGATGCATTTGCGTATGTTCAACGAGGAAAGCCACAACAAGATAATGACAACTTGCTGTCGATGGAAGAGCTAAAAAGCCACGCAATTCGCTATATTAAAAGCTTAAAAGACAATGCAAGCGACCATTTAGTAGAGCAACGCAACGGTGAAATTGAACACTTTGATCGACGCTATATAGAATCCTTAAAGTTAAAGGAAAGCATCGATTCACAGCTTATTAATCTAGAAGAAATTCGTCTACTTTTACAGTTAATGAATGTACTAAATTTATCACATGGTTTTGGAGAAAATGCTGGGAAGCTACTACGTCAAATTACCCCATATGCAAAAGAGGTAGAGCATCCAACATTCCAAACAACTCGTGTTGAGCGACATTTTTATTCAGAATTAATAGAACAAATTGAAGCTGTATATGCACGAATTATGCGTCAACACAACCCATCAACGACTGAAATGCAGCAATCAGAAAAGCTATGGACAACAGTTTGTGAGCAAGCTATAGAAAAGGTAGAATCACGAATTGAACGCTTGTCTTCTATCAAATTAAAGCATGAGAAAAATTTGCTAGAGTTTAATCAATTAAAACAGCAAAATATCGATGCAAAGGAACGCCTAGATATTGCTGTCAATGATCTCGATGCTATTTTAAATGTATTAGAATCTTAAAGGCATTGTGAATGTCTATATAATTTGTTTTGAGTGGGGGTAGCTATGAGCTAGCCCCACTTTCCATAGCGAGGTCAAATATGTCAGATTGACTCAGAAGAAATACCTATATATTTAGAAGGTAGTGAACAGCAAGGGACTGATAATCGCTAGGTGAAACACATAACAATATCAAAAAGACATACTTCAATTGCGCAAATGGCAATAGAAAGTATGTCTGCTTTTAAGCAGATGAACTAGGGATGCTTGTTTTAACTTCTTTCAGCAAATGTCTTTGGTAGCGTCAACTACAAATGTCTTTTGTGCCGATAGTGAAGCTCCAGGTAAAGAAGTCTACCGCCTCTATAAGTGGTGAGATGAATGTGGATTTAAGTTACTTTTCAGCGGGTGTTTAAACACCCGCTGAAAGAAGTTAAAGTCGATTCCGGATGCAATTATGCCGAGGTATATTTGATTTAACTCTAGAGCTCCGAAACTAGGCAGATTGTCCCTGTGTCTATGCCAGTTGGACCATTAAACCCTGGAATTGTATCGATTACTGTATTTGTTTCAATGTCTATGACAGAGACAGTATTGTCAAGTTGATTTGTGACATAAGCAAGTGTACCATCCGGCAAGATAGTTACTTGGTCAGGAGATAACCCTACTGGAATTATATCAACCACAATATTTGTTACTGTACTTATGACAGATACAGTATTATTACCTTTATTTACAATGTAAACAAATGTTCCATCAGGTGTAATGGCTGTTCCAACAGGTCCTGTTCCCACAGGGATTGTAGTAAATACCGTATTTGTAGCTGCTACAATTACAGATACGTTGTTACTACTTTCATTTGTAACGTAAGCAAATTGTCCGTTCGGTGTGAAAACGATTGATCTTGGGCGAGTTCCCACAGGGATTGGAGGACCAACCGTGGAATTTGTTGCTGTATTTATAACTGATATTGAATTTGAGTTTTCGTTCGCAACGTAAGCAAACGCACTATCCGGAGTAAAAGCTATGCCCTGAGGTTGGAGCCCTACTGGAATAGTGGCAATTACGGTATTTGTAGCTGTGCTAATGACAGATACAGAGTTAGCTCCAGCTCCATGATTTGATACATAAACAAGTGTTCCATCTGGTGAAACCGCTACACCAAGAGGTTGAAATCCTACTGGAATGGTAGTGACTACAGCGTTTGTTGCAGTATTAAAAACCGTTACATTATCAGAGAAGAGAGCTGGAACATAACCAAATGCTCCATCTGGTGTAATCGCTACTTCTAGTGGAGCCGTTCCTACTGGAATGTCAGCGACTATCGTATTTGTCGCCGTATCAATTACTGATACCCTTTTATCAGGAGTAGCTAACTGACCAGCGTCTGTAACATACACTAAAAAATGACAAGGTGGAGTTGGTGGTGGCTCAGGTATAAATGGTGGCTTACAACGACAAGGGCAACAAAAACCACAACAATGACAACGACAACTTGGGTTTGATCTAAACTTGAACCTGAACGTTTTATTATTTTTATGTTCGTTTTTCACGATACACACCCTTTCTATCATATATTGACACTATATGCAAATAGATTTATGTTGCTTGTGTGTTTTACCTAAACCAAATATTTCTGTGTCGAAAGGTTGGTCATATGAGTTGCCGAGCATTCTTCGAAGGGTTCTTTAACCACATTAATGTACTAGAATATAAGAAAAGTATGTCAGCCGATTGGAGCTTCTAAATAAAGCTAATCAGGGACATGCTTTTTATTTTGTAAAGAACATATTTCGCAACCTATCATTCAAAATTAAGAAAATATAAAAAATTACGAAACCTTTTGTAAGTTGCATCCGTATAGTAGGTAATACAATGAAAAGGGGTGAACAACTTGACGCTATTTGGCTATTCACTCGAGCAGATCTTTTTAGTGGTATTAATTTTCGGGGGTCTTGCAACTCTTTTAATTATGTTTTTTGGTGATGCTGTCGAGGGCATTGGAGAGGGGCTACCGATTTTTAATCCGAGTGTCATTCTATCTTTCATTACGTTGATGTCAGCAACAGGGTTTATTTTAGAAAAATTAGCCTTCTTCCCTAGCGTTTGGAACATTGTTGCTGCTTGTATCATCGGAGCTATTTTAAGTGCACTATTTTATTTATTCGTTCTTGTTCCGCTACGATCGGCCGATGTTTCTTTAGCTTATACGGAAGAATCGCTTGGTGGCCAGTTAGGAAAGGTCATTGTCCCAATCCCGACAGACGGTTTTGGAGAAGTAGTTATTGAAACGACTAGCGGTATGATTTCGAAGCGAGCAACAGGTTTTGACAATGAGGCTATCGATTACGATACGACAGTACTTGTTGTAGAAGTAAAGGAAGGAACACTCTTTGTGAGATCTTATGATAAGAAATTTTTATAAAGGAGCGATATTTATATGTCAATGGAGATTTTAATTGTATTAGGGATTGTAGCCTTTGTTTTAATCGCATTAGTTGCGCTTTATGTGACAAAGTATCGTACAGCGGGTCCTGATGAAGCACTGATTGTGACAGGTAGCTATCTTGGCTCAAAAAATGTACATAAAGATGAGTCAGGAAATCGTATAAAAATTATTCGTGGTGGCGGTACATTTGTATTCCCGATTTTCCAGCAAGCACGGCCATTAAGCCTATTATCTAGTAAACTTGATGTGACTACACCTGAAGTGTATACGGAACAAGGCGTACCGGTTATGGCAGATGGAACAGCAATCATTAAAATTGGTGGTTCTATTTCTGAAATTGCTACGGCAGCAGAACAATTTTTAGGGAAGCAAAAGGATGAGCGTGAAAATGAGGCACGTGAAGTGTTAGAAGGCCATTTACGTTCAATCTTAGGTTCAATGACGGTTGAGGAAATATATAAAAACCGTGATAAATTCTCTCAGGAAGTACAGCGTGTTGCGTCTCAGGATTTGGCGAAAATGGGTCTGACGATCGTTTCGTTTACGATTAAAGATGTTCGCGATAAAAATGGCTACTTAGACTCGCTTGGTAAGCCACGTATTGCACAGGTTAAACGTGATGCGGATATTGCAACTGCAGATGCAGAAAAGGAAACACGTATTAAGCGTGCTGAAGCATCGAAAGAAGCACAAAAGGCAGAGCTTGAACGTGCGACTGAAATTGCAGAAGCGGAAAAAGAAAATCAATTAAAGGTAGCAGAATTCCGTCGTGAGCAAGATATCGCTAAAGCACGTGCTGACCAAGCATATGAACTTGAAACGGCTCGTGCAAAACAGGAAGTAACAGAACAAGAAATGCAAATTCGCATTATTGAACGTCAAAAGCAGATTGAATTAGAGGAAAAAGAGATTTTACGTCGTGAGAAGCAATATGATTCAGAAGTTAAGAAAAAGGCTGACGCTGATCGTTACGCTGTCGAACAAAATGCAGTTGCGGCTAAAATGCGTGAACTAGCACAGGCAGATGCGGAGAAATACCGTATTGAATCATTAGCACAAGCCGAAGCAGAGAAAATTCGTTTGGATGGTCTTGCAAAGGCGGATGCTGAGCGTGCAAAAGGGGAAACAGATGCGGATATTATTCGTCTTCGCGGTCTAGCAGAAGCCGAGGCAAAACGTAAAATTGCGGAAGCCTTCGAATACTATGGTCAAGCAGCTGTTCTTGATATGATTGTACGTATGATGCCAGAATATGCGAAAGAGCTTGCGAGTCCACTTGGCAATATTGATAAGATTACTGTTGTTGATACTGGCGGTGGGGAAGGAAGCGGCGGTGCCAATAAAGTAACTGCCTACGCAACTAATTTAATGTCAACATTACAGGAATCGTTGAAGGAAACTTCAGGGATTGACGTTAAAGAACTAATTGAAAGCTACGCAGGGAAGCATACATTACGTCCTGAATTAGAGCAAATAGCAGTAGGCTTAGGAAAGCAAGCGCAAACTACAGATCATGAAATGCAAGAAGAAGTAAAAGAAACAGTTGAACAAAAATAAAATTTTAGCCGCCTGATATTTGTAAAATCGGGCGGCTATTTTTGAGAAGCTTTTATTTTTCTTTCATTTGTTTCCATTCACTAGCGAGTATACCGTAAGCAACATGGTCGACATAATGATCATAAAGCCATTCTGCCGCTCGAATCGTTCCCTCTTTTGTAAAGCCTAGGCGCTCAGGGATGGCACGGCTTTTTTTGTTGCCCACAGCAGCACGGATTTCGACCTTATTGAGCTGTATATCCTCAAAAGCATATTGTAATAATGCCAGTACGGTTTGCGACATAATACCATGCCCTTGAGCTCCTTCACTGAGCCAATAGCCAATAGCAGCGATTTTATTGCTATGATTTATCGTGTTGAAGCCAGCGACGCCAACAATTTCATTTCGAAAAATGATAACAAGAGAGAGGCTACTTTTAGCTTCATGTCCTTTTATGCAGCCCTCTATATATGCTGTTGTATCGGCTATTTCTTTTGTGAAATCTAACCACGGCAACCATTCACGTAAATATGCTCGTGATGCATCTGTTAAGGCAAAAACAGCATTAGCATCTTCTAATTCGATAGTACGTAAAGATAATTCTGGATTAATAATAATTTGCAATGTTATTCCCCCCTTCATTATTTTAAAGCATCATGCATAAAGCCCTTCATTTCACGACTAAGAACTGTTAACTCCTCGATAATTTCACTGAAATCTTGAACGAGTTGAGCCTGTTCGTTTGTAGCGTCATTGATTTGCCCCATATTTTGCTTTAGGTTATCAAGGTTTCTATTTATATTTCTTAGGGATGCTTCAATGTTTTCAGTCGCGCTTGATGTTTCGGAAGATAGCTTTCTAACTTCCTGCGCTACGATGTTAAAGCCAGCGCCATGCTGACCAGCACGAGCCGCCTCAATAGATGCATTTAAGCCGAGTAAATTGGTTTGGCGAGAAATGCTTTTTATTAAATCTGTAACTTCATTTGTTTTCTCTGAATCTTCAAGGGCGTGCTGTGCTTGTTTGTTAATTTCCTCACTTGTTGCTGCCAATTCCTCTGAATGTGAGGCGATCGTATGTACTTTGTCCTGTAGGCTGTTAACGATGCTATCCATTGTTCCCATATAATCCTCGAGTTTAAGTTCATTGTCGATTGGCAGTCCAAACGCTAGAGCTCCTACAACTTTCCCATTTTCACGGATTGGAAAAGAAAACGCATTGATGGCAACTCCGTATACGTCCTCTGGTATAACGACATCAGCATTTTTTCCACTAAAGGCAATGAAAACATTTTGGTCATTAGCATTTACCTTTTGACCATCTAGATAGCCTGAATCTACACGTTTGCCAGCTAAGTATTTTACAACTGTTTCACTTTCCTTCTCAACGACAGCCACGATTGCTTCTTCCTTTAATGCAAGGTGGATATAGGGTACTGAAAGGGCTAAAGCTTCAATAATCTTCATGAAAATTCCTCCAAATCTGTGCAACGAAAATAGTTTAGTCATCGGAGCCTAATTACCAATGATTGCTAGATGATTACTTTCACTGTAACACAATATTTGCCAACTCAAAATAGATAAAAACTAAATTTATATGTAGAAAATGTGACTATAGTCATGGATGGAGTGTCAAATGAAATCGTGCATACAAGAGATGGTTTTGTCTATTTTATGACAAATAATCGTGAGTTTTGAAGATTATTGTATTAGAATAATAGTAGCATTGGAAGTACGTTAAGGAGAGAGAGAAATGGATTACATTCAAAAAGGGACAAAGGCGTTTCATAAAGCAAACTGGGCTTTATTTTTAGCGGGCTTTATTACCTTTGCCAACTTATATGTGACACAGCCATTATTGCCAACATTTGCGAAGGAGTTTCATGTATCACCAGCCATTGCGAGTTTAACACTTTCTGTGACAACCTTTGCGTTATCCATCAGTATGATTATTGTTGGCTCATTATCAGAGGCATGGGGCAGGAAGTCCTTGATGACGGTTTCTATTTTTGCGGCATCTATAATTACGCTTGCCCTTGCCTTTTCTCCAAATTTTGAAACGTTATTAGTGTTACGTGTTATACAGGGTGTTGTTTTTGCAGGGTTGCCAGCAATTGCGATGGCTTATTTAGGGGAGGAAGTGGATCCATCTAGTTTAGGTATAGCAATGGGCTTATACATAAGTGGTAATTCGGTAGGTGGGCTTAGTGGTCGAGTTATTATAGGGACATTAACGGATCTTTACAATTGGCAAGTGGGGATGATTGTACTAGGTGTTATCAGTCTAATGATTAGTGTGTTATTTATCTGGATGCTTCCTAACTCCAAGCATTTTACAGCTCGACCATTACAGATAAAATCATTGGCGACATCTCTTTTACAACATGTAAAGGACCCATCCATGCTTTGTCTTTTTGGTATTGGCTTTGTATTAATGGGGAGCTTTGTGACTCTTTATAACTACATTGGATTTAAATTGATGGCGCCCCCTTATAATTTAAGTGCCACAATAGTTGGTTGGATTTTTGTTATTTACTTAGTAGGTACTTTTAGCTCTGCTTGGTTCGGTAGTCTAGCTGATCGATATGGCCGTCAAAAGATGCTGTTATTGTCTATTTCGATCATGTTTACAGGGGCGATTTTAACATCAAATGGGCTACTTAGTTTAAAAATTTTAGGGATTACAATCTTTACATTTGGCTTCTTTGCAGCACATTCGATTGCTAGTGGCTGGGTAAGTAAACGAGCCACTCATGATAAAGCACAAGCTTCTTCTCTCTATTTATTTTTCTATTATTTCGGTTCAAGTGTTGGAGGAACTGTAGGGGGTGTGTTTTGGATGTACTTCGGCTGGGGAGGCGTTATTAGTATGATTGCGGTATTTTTAGTCATTGCATGCTTACTTTCATTTTTATTAAAGGGGATCATTACTAAACAACGCATTGTAGCAGGGCGCTAGGAACCTTATTTATTTGTGGAGGGTTATTGAGCTTATTTCCTTCATTTGCATGATCTTCATAAAAAATGATTTGTCGTAAACTATCTGATAGTATAATGAGTAGACTGGATATAAAGAGGAGTTGAAAGATATGTGTGCACGTAATAAAGGATTTTCTTTTGTCTTTGCTTTGCTGGCGGTAGTTTTAGTTTTGACAGGTTGTGGAGCCACTAAAGAAAAATCGGAAGACAATGTAGATTATTCATCAAAGGTGAAGGAAAATCCAATTGTGACGATTACGATGGACAATGATGAAAAAATCGTCATCGAATTAGAGCCTTCTACAGCGCCGAATACGGTAGCAAATTTTATTTCCTTAGCTAAAAAAGGCTTTTATGATGGTCTTATTTTCCATCGAGTTGTCCCTGATTTTATGATTCAAGGTGGAGATCCTTCAGGTAATGGTACAGGAGGACCGGATTATTCGATAGAAGGTGAGTTTACATCAAATGATTTTAAAAATGATTTAAAGCATGAACGCGGTGTTATTTCAATGGCTCGTTCAAATGATCCGAATTCTGCGGGATCTCAATTTTTCATTATGGTAAAGGATACTTCGCAACTAGATGGCCAATATGCTGCTTTTGGGAAAGTAATCGAGGGGATGGAAACAGTAGATGCTATCGCTGCTGTTGAACGAGAAGGTGAAAAACCAATCAAAGACCAACAAATGAAAAAGATCGAAGTAGATACAAAGGGCTTTGATTACCCAGCTCCAAAGGTAATAAAATAACAGATTTATAAATCCGAAACAAAAAAGCATGAGAGATCAATTTTGATCTTCCATGCTTTTTTTGTATTTAACCCATAATATTGTAGCCTGCGTCAATGTAAATCGTTTCGCCTGTTACACCGCGAGATAAGTGAGAAAGCATCACGATTGTCATATCTGCTACTTCATCTTGTTGAACATTACGTTTTAAAGGAGCTGTTTCTTCGATTTTGTGTAAAATTGTATTGAAAGAAGGAACCCCTTTTGCAGCAAGTGTGCGAATCGCTCCAGCTGAGATTGCATTAACGCGAATATTATCTTTACCAATATCTGCAGCAAGATAGCGCATAGATGCCTCTAATGCAGCTTTTGCTACACCCATAACATTGTAACCATCAAGGACACGCTCTGCTCCTAAGTAACTCATTGTTACGATAGAACCACCTTCAGTCATATAAGGATGTGCGGCCTTTGCTGCTGAAATAAGAGAATAGGCGCTAGTGTCTTGCGCAAATGCATAGCCATCACGAGTTGTATTTAAGAAACGATTGTGTAAATCTTCTGCATTAGCAAACGCTACTGAGTGGACAATCCCGTGGATTACGCCTACTTTTGTACCGATTTCTTCGAAAGCGGCTTTTGTGCCCTCGTCGCTGTTAACATCACATTGTACGATCAGTGAATCAGATTGTCCGATTTTCTCTAATTGCATTTGTAATTTTTTTAATGAACGTTCTTGACGGTATGTGAAAATAACATTTGCGCCTACATCAAATAAACGTTTTGCGATACCCCAAGCAATACTTCGATCGTTTGCCACGCCCATTACGACAATATTCTTATCTTTTAATTGTAATAAATTATCCATCATCTAATAAGAACCCCTTTATGTTTATGAAATAATATCTGTTATTAGTACCAACTACTAAAATCTTATCATACATAAAAAATGGTTGCAATAATAAGATGAAAAGAGTGACCAACTTTACGTTGAAAAGTACAAAAAAATTCATCTCTACTATGTTAGAGATGAACCTGAAGGGGGTTATTTACATTTTTGCTGCAAGATTATTTAATTGATTAATCTGGTATAAGCAAGAATCTATACGAATCTATTAATTAAATTATGGATCATCACCAAACAAAACGTGTGGTTGATTTCCGTTCCGACTGGGCGCTTTGTAGCTGCCGCTTTGCTTTCGCACAGATAAAACATTTGCTGACGCTTCGTTATGCTACAGGGTCTCACGCCAACAGATGTTTTTTTGCGAGAAAGTGTAGTGGCAATATGGCGGCAGCGTCGATGTTGGCCGCGAAGGCGTTATCACAGGATATGATGATTTTAGCCTTCGATCCTCGATTGCTGATCCCAAAGGAGTCGCCCATTCTCCGCTCCAATCAACTAATACATGAGGAGATAAAAATAAAGGCACCCAGTTAAGGGTGCCTTTAAAGATACAATTAAAACTATTCGAATTTTAATGAGTCGCCATCGAAAGTCTCATCTGCTACTTTGATTGAGTCAGTTGGGCAGCCTTCGAAAGCATCTTGCATGTCTTCTAGTAGATCTTCTGGAACTTCAGTTGTTCCCATGTTATCATCTAAAATAACGAAGGCGATACCTTCATCATCATAATCATAAATATCTGGTGCTGCGGCTCCGCAAGCGCCACAAGCGATACATGTATCTTTATCAACAATTGTGTATTTAGCCATATTTTTTTTCTCTCCTTTTACATGTTCCTATCAAAGCTTCATACTCATTTTAAAGATGTTTATCTTACATTTCAACATAAATACTATTAAATTGGAGGAATTTGCGTCTATGTTTCATCAAATTTTATTGCAAATCTTTCAAAAACTAAATAACGAACGAACTATTTCTGCTGCTTATCATGTATTAAGAGGAAAGCGCTCAGGTCAGACTATTCAAGACATTGGCCTATTTAAGTTACATAATTATTTTGGGTTATTACCTAAGTTACCTCGGAAGACATTTGATGAAGCTGTATCATTATTTTTGCAGTATAGTTGGTTAACAATACAAGAATCTGGTCACTATTCCATGACAAAGCTAGGTTTACAGCGAGCGGAGCAGACGCCTGACTTTTTATTTGACGGATGGCACTATAGGGGAAATGAGCATATATTTTTTGCAAGGTTCTCGTTAATTGTACAAAGTTTATCTTATCAAAATGCTGGGGTTCGTTCGTTTTCTCCTATTAGTAGGGATACGAATATTCAATCCTGGGTGCGAACTTTTTTAGTCGAGCATCACTATCAAGATGGACATTTACAGCAACAATTATTACAGGAATGTGAACAGGTACTGTCTGTGTTACCCTTGTTAGATGCTAATAAGCAACTCGTTCTCTATCGGTTAAGTGGTCATAGATTACCAGGGTGGACGTGGCAGCAGCTTGCTAGTCAACGACAGGAAACAGTTTTAGATTGTCAACTAGCGTTTATAGAATTGCTACATACGTTATTAAATGAAGTTCATCAGACAAATGATTGTCCCTTGCTCGGTAAAATAACTGAGGGATTAAGAGTAAAAGCATTATTAACTGATTCAGCACAGCAAACAGCACATTTATATGAGCAGGGCTATTCAATTGAACAGATTGTGCGAATAAGGAAATTAAAACAAAGTACAATTGAGGATCATTTGGTAGAATTAGCTATGAATGAACCGAACTTTTCGATTGGTCCTTTCGTCTCTTATGAAGAAGCGGAAAAAGTTTGGCAGGCATCGAAACATTATCAAACTAAAAAATTAAAAACATTGCATGAAGTAGTTGAAGGTATGAGTTATTTTCAGTTAAGGCTTGTCCTTGCGAAAGGAGAAGTATAAATGGAACTTGAACAAACGTTAGCAAAGTATTTTGGCTATACAACATTTCGTCCAGGCCAAAAAGAGGTCATAGAAGCAATTTTAGAAAAAAAAGATGTAATTGCTTTATTACCAACAGGAATGGGGAAATCACTTTGTTACCAGTTGCCAGGATATATTTTGCAGAAGCCGGTTTTAATTGTTTCTCCTTTGCTTTCTCTCATGCAGGATCAAGTAGAGGAGCTAAAACGCTTTGGTGAAAAGAGGGTAGTTGCCTTAAATTCATTTTTAACCGTAAGTGAAAAACGATATGCGTTACATTTCTTAGAGCAGTTTCGTTTTATCTTTACTTCGCCAGAGATGCTTTTACAGCAACAGGTTCAAGATAAGCTTTCACAAATGCAGCTAGGTCTTATCGTAGTGGATGAGGCACACTGTATTTCACAGTGGGGCTTTGATTTTAGACCAGATTATTTACGAATTGGACAATGGTTTTCACAAGTGAATCGGCCACCTGTTTTAGCTTTATCAGCGACTGCGACGAATAAAGTAGTCAATGATATACGAGATACATTGTCGCTGGATACGCCATTTGAGTTTTTGTACAATGTGGATCGGCCTAATATTCATCTTGGGCGTGTTGTATTTGAGGATAGGGCAGATAAAGCACATTGGATTATGCAGCATGTTAAAGAGACTGCAGGACCGGGTATATTATATATGTCCTCGCGGAAGCGTGCTGAACAATATAGTGCGGCGCTTATACAGGCAGGTATAAGAGCGGCAGCGTATCATGCAGGATATATTGCTGAGGACCGTCAGTTTATTCAGCAACAGTTTATTGACGGAGAGCTCGACTGGATTGTGGCTACGAATGCTTTTGGAATGGGTATCAATAAGTCTGATATTCGTCAGGTCATCCATGAAACGATGCCTGCTAATGTAGAAAATTACATGCAGGAAATTGGCCGTGCAGGGCGTGATGGTCAACCAGCGCTCGCTATATTACTATATAGTGATGGCGACGAGGAACTTGCGAAATTTGTTGTAACAGGCGATTTGCCAACAGCTGGTCATGTTGATCGTTATCAGGAACTGCTAAATCAACAAGTACACCCTTCTCAAATGTTGAAAAATGGAGAACTAAGTGAGACCGCTTTTCGTGTGCTTGATTTCTGGCTGCAACAAGAAACGATGGAACAAGTGAAAGTGCGTTTAAATCATTTGGCACTAGAAAAATATCATGCTGTCGATAAAATGCATAAAATGACTCAGACAAAAGACTGTATACGCACTAAGTTAGTCGGGTATTTTGGGCAAAAATTGCTGAAAAAACCGGAAAACTGTTGTGAAAATTGTGGAATCCATTATGATGAAATCAATAAGGTACGCTTGACGGAAGAGAAGAAAATAGAAATGATTCCATGGAAAAGTCGGTTAAAACAACTTTTAATTGGTTTATAGAGGCTTATCACCAAAAGTTGTGGATGATATTTGTTAAACGTATGCATATAAGTTGATCTTTGTTTCTACTGGGCGGCCGCTTGGATAAGCGCCACAGATGTGACACAGGGCAAGTCTTGCGAGAGAAGTGGCTCAGCGGATGTCCTCCGGAAAGTGTCCAGTCGGAACGGATCGACCCCAAGCTATGGTGATAAACCCTTTTTAGACTATAATTTACGGTCATTTACTTTTTTCGCAAAATTCGTCATAATAGAATGATAGAAAGCGTAGTGAGGTTGGAGGAAAGACGAATGAGTAAAGAAGATTATCGCGATAAAATCGAAGAACATCGTCAATCTTTTGAAGAAGAACAAAAAGAACAGGAAGCTTTATCTAGAGTTGCAAGAATGAATAAAAATGGAAGTAATAATAAAAAGCCAAAAAATACAAAACGAAAAACGCCATTAATGACGATTCTTTTTGTGATTTTTATCTTAATTCCATTATCTATATTAGTCTATTTCTTAAAATTCTATGAACCTGGATCAACGATTGAAGAGGCTGAAAAAAATTCTTCAGAGGAAATTGTAGAAATTGACAATTCGGGGAATAAAACTGTACCTGTGTCAACTGACAAAAACAAAGATGGCGATAAAGCAGACAAAGAAAAGGGAACGTCTAAGAAAGACACTGAAAAATTAGCAGCAGAACAGAAGGCAGCAGAGGAAGCGAAAAAAGCCGAAGCAGCCAAGAATGCAGAAGAAGCTAGAAAAGCCGAAGTAGCTAAGAATGCAGAGGAAGCTAGAAAAGCCGATGAAGCTAGAAGAGCACAAGCCGAAGCGGATAGAAAAGCTGAACAAGCACGTAAGGCTGAGGAAGCACGAAAAGCAGAAGAAGCAAAACAATCTGCAAAAGCAAGTACACATACTGTAAAAACAAATGAAAACCTATATCGTATTGCATTGAATCACTACGGTGATGGCAGTGAAGCAACACTAGCGAAAATCCGTGCAGCCAACGGTATGTCTTCTAATAATATATCAGTTGGGCAAGTGATTAAGTTACCATAAGAAAACAGATGTCATTCTTTGGCAATGATGTTTTTCGAGTATAAAATAATGGACAAACGTTAACACCAAATATGGTTAAGGCGTACGTCTTATTTAGTGAAAAGGCGATTCTTTATTTTAAATGAATCGTCTTTTTGTTTTCGTAGGGAGAAGTGGAAGAATGATTTATTTTGGACTATTTGTTTTAGTAGTCATCGCGTTCGGACTTTATATGTTGAAGGTTGCACATGAAAATAATGTTTTACATCATCAATTGCAATTAAAGGGTGAACAGGAAAAGATCCGATTATTTTTTATCTCGGATACCCATTTACGCAAAATTAACCGACAGATGATTGAGCAGTTAGATGGTCCATTTGATGCTGTTATTATTGGTGGAGATTTTGCAGATGGACGTACACCTATTCAACGTATTCATGACAACCTAAATTTATTAACGCCTTTAGGACCAACTTATTTTATATGGGGTAATAATGACAGAGAAGTAGGCGAAGAGCAATTTCGAAGTATTTTACAGGACCATGGTGTTCAGATTATTGCCAATGATGCTGTATTACTCCCTAAAAAAAACCGCTTTTGGCTTAATGCAATTGAAGACACGTCTATAATGAAAAGTAGGTTTGATGAAGCATTTGCAAAGGTTGAAGAGAAAGACTTAGTTGTTTTCATCGCACATAACCCTGGTGTTTTTGCAGAAGTCCGTGCAAAATTTAAAGCAGATTTAATGATGGGCGGGCATTTACACGGTGGTCAAATTAGACTTGGCCCATATGGGGTGCATCCTAAAGGCTCATATCGAGAGCGTGAAGGTGTGATGACGTTAGTAAGCAACGGCTACGGTACTACATTATTACCTTTCCGACTTGGTGCGAGACCGCAGTGTCATATTATTGACATTGAAGTTTCGGATAAATAAACAACCAAAAGTCGTTAGAAGGCGTATAATGGAAGCGATAAGGATTTATTCGGTAAAAGCCCGATTAATCAATTATGCCTCGGCATAATTGCGTCCGGAATCGGCTTTGTGCATAGGGCTGCAGATGTTTTTTGTGCGAAAGCGCAGTGCTAACGTAGCGTCAGCAACACGAGGGCCGACACGATGTCGATCATTTCGGTAATGCCACAGGACGTGGCGTTTTTACCGATGCGGGTCAGTTAGCCGTTATCGCATGGATGCGATGGTTTTAGGCTAACATCCCCTCAGAACTCCTTTCCGATTTCCGTGACATCCGCCGGAGGCTTTAGGCCAACAAATGTTTTCTGTGCGAAAGCGCAGTGCTAACGTAGCGACAGCAACAACATGAAGTTGGTCACTGGGTCATGTGTTGCTGTCGCTTCGCTTTCGTTACAAAAGATATTTGCTGAAAGAAGTTAAAAGTAAAGTATTAGTATATTGCTAATACAAAGTTGATAGGAGTGTCAAGAAATGCAGCAAGTAGATGCAATTATTGTTGGAGGAGGCCCATGTGGTTTAGCAGCAGCAATAGCCTTGCAAAATATTGGTTTAAAGCCAATTGTCATTGAAAAAGGAAATATCGTAAATGCGATTTATAATTACCCTACACATCAAACTTTTTTTAGTACGAGTGAACGACTAGCTATCGGCGATGTCCCTTTTATTATTGAAGGACGTAAACCAAAGCGAAACCAAGCACTTGTTTATTATCGAGAAGTTGTGCGTTTGAAGGATATCCAAGTAAATCGCTTCGAGAAAGTAGATAGCGTTGTGAAAAATGGAGAGATGTTTACAGTAACGACAGATAAAGAAGTTTATACAACAGCTTATGTTGTGATTGCAACAGGCTACTATGACCATCCAAATTATTTAAACATTCCAGGTGAGAAATTACCGAAAGTCTACCATTACTTTAAAGAGGGACATGAATTTTTTGATACTGATGTTCTTGTAATAGGCGGAAAAAATTCGGCAGTAGATGCAGCGCTTGAGTTGAATAAGGCAGGAGCTCGCGTTACTGTTGCCTATCGTGGTAGTGAGTATTCACCTAGCATCAAGCCATGGGTTTTACCAGAATTTGAAGGACTAGTACGAAATGATGAAGTCCAAATGCATTTCAATACAAATATACTGGAAATCCGTGAGCAGGAGGTCGTAATAGAAATTGATGGCAGCAAGAAAACTATAAAAAATGATTTTGTTTTTGCGATGACAGGCTATCATCCTGATCATTCATTTATTCGAGCAATGGGTGTCTCTATTGATGATGAAACGGGTCGTCCGTTCTTTAATCCGGAAACTATGGAAACAAATGTAGAAGGATTATTCATTGCAGGAGTTATTGCAGCTGGAAATAATGCCAATGAAATTTTTATTGAAAATGGTCGTTTCCATGGCGATTGTATTGCGAAGACAATTGTAGAAAAAGAAAAATAGCAATAGGAGCTGTATAGGCAAGTAAGCTGCTTATACAGCTTTTTTTCGGAAAGAGGAGCCGAAGTGACGGATATAGATAGAGGTGGCTCATCCAACGCTCCCTATGAAAGGCCCACCAGAAACGGAAATCAACCCCACGTTATGATGATGATAAGTAATTTCTCTAATCAAATCGAAGTTGATAAAAAAGGTGTGAAGGAATGATTGAATTATATTGGTTGATAAGTTATTTTGTAGGGAACTTTATGAGGGCCTGTTTTGTTGGAAAAGTATATGGTGTTAATTTACAGGAAGAAAGAAGTAAAAACCTAGGGGCTAGAAATGCAGGTAGTGTGATTGGAAAAGGTGCTTTTTGTTGCAGCATTACAAGCTTTTCCAAAAAGATATGGACAGTTAAAGCTTCCGGCGGATGTCACGGAATCTGAAATGAATTCTTAGGGGATGTTAGCCGTTATCGCATCCATGCGATAACGGCTAACTGACCTGCATCGGTAAAAACGCCACGTCCTGTGGCATTACCGCAATGACCGACATCGTGTCGGCCCTCGTGTTGCTGACGCTACGTTAGCACTGCGCTTTCGCACAAAAAGCATCTGCAGGCCAAAGCACAAAGTCGATTCCGGACGCAATTATGCCGAGGCATAATTGATAACATTGCAGCAGCTATCATTCATGCACTATCACGTTTCAACTATGCTCATCACTTTACAGCTTCCTAAGGATTTAGCAAATCTGCAGAGAGATTTAAATTTAAATGGTTTTTATGTTCATGCGGATAGCCAATACTTACGTCGAAGAAAAATCGTACAGCTGTCTGTTATTCAGCCGGATTTTTATAGCAATCAATCGGTTACATAATATTTTAGGTTATGATAAGCAAATTATAGATGCATAAGCCAACGTGAATATCGAATACATTAGCCTTACATGAAAAATTCTTTTAAATCAATAGGCGCTCCAACTTTATTGAGCCCAATTAATAATTTTAATCGAGCCTTTTGACCATTAATGCCGGTTGCAAATATAGCTCCTAGATCTTCGAGCATTTTGCCACCACCATCATAGCCGTAGACACCTTCTGCGATACCATTAAAACAGCGGGATACGAGTATAACTGGAATACCGCGCTCTATAAGACTTTCAATACCTTTCACTACTGATGGAGGGACGTTGCCTTGTCCAAGGCCTTCTAATACAACGCCATCATATTTACATGCTAATACTACATCAAGTAAATCAGCCTCCATGCCAGCGTACACTTTCAGCATGGCTACTCGTTTTGATAATCCATCAATATCTACATGTTGACGGCCGATAGGAGCATGATGAAATAAAATTCTTGATTTTGTAATAAGTCCGATCGGGCCATACTGAGGTGACTGGAAGGTATTTACTGAACTAGTGCTTGTTTTTGTAGTATTAACAGCAAGGTGGACTTCGTCATTCATGGCAACGAGAACACCTTTCTCGCGAGCTTCTTCATCTACAGCTACACGAACGGCTTCTACTAAATTATAAACACCATCTGCACCAAGTTCGTTTGAGGAGCGCATGGCACCTGTTAAAACAATAGGAATTGATAAATCGGTCGTTAACTCTAAAAAGTATGCTGTTTCTTCTAATGTATCAGTACCATGGGTGATGACAACGCCATCAATTTTCTCCTCTGCAACTTTTTCGATAATAAGATTACGTAATTTAAGCATTTCTTTTTGAGTAATATGTGGTGATGGGAGGTTAAATGCCTCCATTTCAATAATTGTTGCGAGCGCATCAAGTTTACTACTTTCCTTCATAAGAGGATTTTCCTTGTTAGGCATAACGGCACCTTCATCGCTCATCGCCATAGATATTGTTCCACCTGTATGAATTAATAAAATTGTTTTTTTCATAAAAAATAATATCTCCTTTTAAAAAGTTTTGTGTCATAACATGGTATAATAATAGCAGTTTATCTTCATGTAACAGATGTTTTTTGTCGGAAAATGTCACAATAGTTTTCCGCCTATGACATACGATATACTTTTTGTCTAATAACCGACAGAATAAATAAACATAGGCTATGAAATTTTACATCCTGCAAAATGCTAAAGTTAACCAACATTGTGAGGCGGACGCTTCACTTTCGTATAAAAAACATTGTTGGGAAAGTCAGAAGGATGTCACGAATTTTAAAATCTTAACATCATTATGTCAAGGTGAAATTGATTTTTGAAAGGGGCCGGCATCATGATCATCTTATTATCAGCTGCCATTGCTCCCGGTTTAGCGCTTTTTAGTTACTTTTATTTGCGCAATCAGATGGCAACGGAGCCAAGAAGAACCTTACTTCAAACGTTTTTGTATGGCGCATTTTTAACGTTCCCAATCTTGTTCTTACAATATGTACTAACAGAGGAAGGGGTCTTTCGATATCTTTATCTACAAGATGTAGTTTTTTCGAGTGTAGTTGAAGAGTTTTTTAAATGGTTTATTCTGTTAATCGCAATCTACAATCATGTAGAATTCGATGATCCTTATGATGGCATACTGTATGGTGCAAGCATATCTCTTGGTTTTGCCACGATTGAAAATGTGCTTTATTTATTTTCTTTCGGTTTAGATACTGCTTTTATGCGTGCATTATTACCTGTATCGAGTCATGCTTTGTTCGGTGTTGTAATGGGCTATTATTATGGACGTGCCAAGTTTTCAAAGTTTGCAAAGACGAAAGAAATGATTGCTATGGCGCTTTGTGCACCGGTAGTATTACACATTTTATATAATACAATTTTATCATTTAAAGGCTATTGGGTATATTTAATGATACCTTTTATGCTATTTTTGTGGTGGTTTGGGCTACGAAAAGTCAAGCTTGCTCACTATCACCTAGTACAACATTTGCATATGCACAAAAAAATATAAAGCGTAGAAATCTAAAAAAGATTTCTGCGCTTTTCTATTTTTTAAATGTATAAAAAGTGTCGTTTGTTTCAAGCTATGAAAAAAAGGAGTGATGATAGTGCGTTTAGTAAGCATAATTTTTGCTTTGATGTTGGGGATTAGTATATTCGCTATTCCGCAAAATGACGCCATTGCATTTACCGAGCAACAGATTTCTCGTGGTGCTTATGGAGATGATGTAATTGAGCTACAGGCAAGGCTACAATACTTAGGGTTTTATAAAAGTAAAATTGATGGCAAATTTGGCTATAACACATATTGGGCTTTACGAATTTTCCAAGAGAAATATGGTTTACCAGTAGATGGAATAGCCGGTGCTAAAACTAAAAAAACTTTATCAGGTTATTCAGATTACGATGAAGGATGGGTCAAAGCGCAATTAAATGCAGGAAATCAATTCACCTATTATGGTGGTACGCCACTTGAACAGCAAGTGAAAACAAACACTGGCGGCGGTGGAGGTGGCGGTAAAAGTAGTGGTAGTAGTAATAATAATGGGACTAAAACTCAACTACCTCCAAAGTATACTGACAGAGATGTACAGTTAATGGCGAATGCGGTTTATGGTGAAGCTAGGGGAGAACCTTATGAAGGTCAAGTGGCTGTAGCAGCTGTTATTTTAAATCGTTTGGAAAGTCCTGAATTCCCAAATACTATTTCAGGTATTATTTTCCAACCGCTAGCGTTTACTGCGGTGGCAGATGGACAAATTTGGCTTGAACCAAATGAACGTGCAAAAGAAGCGGTTCTTGATGCTATGAATGGATGGGATCCTTCAGAAAATGCACTTTATTATTTTAATCCGAAAACAGCTACAAGTAAGTGGATTTGGTCACGAGCTCAAATTAAACGAATTGGAGAACACATTTTCTGTTCATAAGAAAGGAGGAAAAAAATGAGAACTATGCTCGTTATACTCACTGCGGCAGTTATTGGCTTAGGGGCATATAGCATTAATATGCACGGAAAAAATGCAAGTTTACAACGTACTGTGCTAGCTCAGTACACGGATAATTTAACGGATGCATCTGAGAAATTATCGCATCTACAAAGAGCTGTTTCACAATCTCTATTGTTTCGAGATGATCAAGCGATTCACAATGAGTTAGATTCTGTTTGGCGACTAAGCTCTGACGTTCGATCTTCTATGTCGAATATTCCTATCGGGCAAGAAATGTCGAACGACTGGCTAAGTTACCTAGGGCGCCTAGGAGATGAGGCTAAGAAAACATCTAAAACAGGTGATTACCAAGCTTGGCGAGAAAAAATGCCACAAGTCTCTACAAATTTACAATCACTTTCAGATGAGTGGTCAGCTGCAACAGTAGATTTTTATAAAAATAACGGTAAAATGGATGTCTGGTTACGACAAGTAGATACGAAGAACCCTAATACAACATTTGATAATGTACAAAAGACATTAAAGGATTACGGCGAAAAAGATTTCCCACTTACATTAAGTGAATCGGATTGGCAGAAAAAAATAGAGCTTAAAGCATTACAAGACTCAGTCATTACTGAAAAAGAAGCATTGGAAAAAGTAAAACAATTATTCCCTATCATAAAAGATGCAACATTTACTGTTACAAAAAGTAGCGATACTGCACCATATCCGTTTTATCACATCCAATTCCACCAAGGCATTCGTTTAGGATATGTCGATCTAACAGAAAAGGGTGGGCATTTAATTTCCTACTTAGTGGAACGTCCGGTAGATGAAGCTAGGGTATCGCAGGATGAAATTATGAAAAAAGCTGAAGAATATGTAAAGCGACTTGGAATGAATGACGTTGCGTTTGTGGAAACTCGTGAAAATCATCAAGCATGGCATGTGACATTTGCGCGGGTTCACCCTGGTGATAATGCATTGGTTTATGCGGATGGGGTGCAATTAAAACTTGCTAAGGATACAGGCGAGTTACTTGGTGCAAATGCGATGGAATATATTCAGGAAGAGACGATTAAGCAACAAACAGCAAAACCAATTGATTGGAAAACTTTCTTTGATGCCGACGTGAAAGTAGAAGAAGTAAGAAAAATTTATACAGATAATGGTCAATTTGAACAGCGCCTTTGTTATGAGGTAATTGCGGTACGTGATAAAAATACGCAAGAAACGTTCAGAATTGTTATTGACGCAGAAAATCACAATGTTTTGAAAGTGGAATATTTAACGTAACATAAGAAAAAACTACCAGTTTTTATATAGCCAGAATGGGCATCTCATGCGATAATAAAGTATATTTGTGTTCGAGGAGATGCTCATGGAAATAAAAATTGGTACTCAATTAGAACTTGAACCAACTTATACAGAGAGTGTTGAAAAATTTCGCTGTAAAGTTGTAGAACAAACTGAAAATATTATTTACATCGATTATCCAATAAATGTTGCCACAAACAAAACAGCTTTTTTAATAGATGGATCTGAGTTTAGAGCAACTTTTCGCACGGATGATAAGCAATCATTTGCTTTTAGTACTGAAGTGGTTGGGCGTAAAGCTGGTAACATTCCTATGATTATGTTGCATTGTCCAATGGAAGATGACTTTATTAAAATTCAGCGTCGTGAATATGTACGTGTGGAAACGCCTGTAGATATAGCGATACAGTTTCAAGATGCCAAATATCAGCTAGTAACAACGGATATTAGCGCAGGTGGTCTGGCAGTTCTCTTGAAAGGGGCAATTAAATTTCAAGCTGGTGATGATGTTCAGTTAACAATCGTTTTACCATATGCCAACGGAGATGTTAAATACGTGATTACGAATGCGACGGTTGTTCGTATATTCGAAAAAGATGCCCAAAAAATGGCCACTATACAACTATCAGATACTGATGATGTAGACCAACAGCATATTGTTCGTTTCTGCTTTGAACGTCAGTTAGTGAATCGTCGTAAAGAAATAAATCCTTTTGATGATTGATTTTTTCGCTTATTAATTGATCAGTGAGATGAATGCAGATTTAAGTTGCTTTTCAGCGGATGTCCAAAAACCCGCTGAAATAGAGGAACTCGGTCTAAGAACGCCACGTCCTGTGGCATTTTTACCGAAATGACCGATATCAGTCGTCCCTCGTGCAGGACAAATCACAAAGTAGATTCTGGACGCAATTATGCCGAGGAATAATTGATAGGAAGTTTACACACCTTCAACTCGAGTAGTAATTAGATTTTAGAAAGCCCTCTCCTTGAAGAGGGCTTTTTTATGATACAATATGGTGTGATAGAAAGTAGGGGGAAATATGAAGAAAAACATTCAAATTGCGATTGACGGACCTGCTGGCGCTGGGAAAAGCACAATCGCAAAAATCGTTGCAGAGGCACTTAAATTTACTTATATCGATACAGGTGCTATGTATCGTGCTGTCACGTATAAAGCAATGCAACAAAACATACATTTAGATGATGAAACAAAATTAGCAGAAATGCTTGCATCTAGCACAATTGACTTAAAGCCTTCTTCTCAAGGACAATTAGTCTTTTTAGATGGAAAGAATGTTTCTGCTGAAATTCGATCAAATGAGGTAACTTCATCTGTTTCACAAGTAGCAGCTCATGCTAAAATACGCGAACTATTAGTAAAGCAGCAACAAAAGCTTGCAGCTAATGGCGGTGTAGTGATGGATGGGCGCGATATTGCTACACATGTATTAAAAAATGCAGAACTAAAAATATTTATGTCTGCAACTGTAGAAGAGAGAGCAAGACGTCGTTTTATTGACAATCAAAAGCGAGGAATTGAATCTACCGTTGAAAAGCTTCAAGAAGAAATTGCCCTGCGCGATAAAATGGATAGCGAGCGTGAAGCATCACCACTAATTCAAGCAGAAGATGCCATATTTTTAGACACGACAGCATTGTCAATTGATGATGCAGCACAGGCCATTTTAAAATTAGCGCAAGAAAAAATGCTGTAAATCCAAAAATTTCAGACATTTTTTGAATTTAAAGGATTTATTTTTGTCTTTGTCTTCAATATCGAATAAAATAGTAAGGGAAGATGCGAAGGAGGGTTACATATGTCTGAAGAAATGAACAATGTAGAACAAACGTTTAACGAAGGTGATATCGTCAAGGGTATTGCTGAGCAGGTTGATGAAAAAGCGGTAACTGTTTCAATCCCAGGTGCACCATTTGACGGTATTGTACCGATAAGTGAGTTATCAAGCTTACACATTGAAAAAGCGTCTGACGCCATCTCTGTCGGAGATGAGTTGGAATTGATGATTACAAAAGTTGAAGAAGAAAACTATGTATTATCAAAACGTAAAGTAGATGCTTTAAAAGCATGGGATACACTCGAGCAAAAATTCAACGCTGAGGAAATTTTCGAAGCGGAAGTAAAAGATATTGTTAAGGGTGGTCTTGTCGTAGATTTAGGAGTACGTGGCTTCGTTCCAGCATCCCTAGTAGAAGACTACTTTGTTGATGATTTTGAAGACTATAAAGGTAAGTCTCTTAACTTTAAAATTGTTGAGCTTGATAAAGAAAAAAATCGCTTGATTTTATCACATCGTGCTGTAGTGGAAGCTGAAAAAGCTTCTCAAAAGAAAGATGTTATTAACCAAATTAAAACTGGCGATGTTTTAGACGGTAAAGTACAGCGTATTGCATCATTTGGTGCCTTTATTGACCTTGGTGGTATTGATGGCCTTGTGCATATTTCACAAGTGTCTCATGAGCATGTGAGTGATGTGAGTGAGGTTTTATCAGAAGGACAAGAGGTGAAGGTGAAAGTCCTTTCTGTAGACCCAGCAAATGAGCGTATTTCGTTATCTATTAAAGAAACGATTCCTGGTCCTTGGTCGAACATTGAAGAGCGTGCAGCTAAAGGTACAGTGTTAGATGGAAAAGTAAAACGTCTTACTTCTTTCGGAGCATTTGTGGAAGTTTTCCCAGGTGTAGAAGGTTTAGTGCATATTTCGCAAATCGCGCATAAGCACATTAATACGCCTCATGAAGCTTTAAAAGAAGGACAAGAGGTACAGGTGAAAGTGCTTGACGTAAATGCTGAAGATGGCCGCTTAGCATTAAGCATTAAAGATTTACTTGAAAATCCTGAGGCAGAGGAAGTAATCGACTATGAATTACCAGAAGAAAACACAGGTTTCTCTTTCGGTGATGTCATTGGCGATAAGCTGAAAAACTTTAAATAAACATGACAAGCGAGGATACAGTTTGTGTCCTCGCTTTTTTATGGAGGAAATGGCTAGAAAAGCCAAAGCGACGGAAAGAACAATCAAAGTAAAACGGATACAATAAATCAGACTCGAAGATAATTACATCACATCGAACATTCAAATAGCTCAGCCGAAATGATATAAAAATTTCTAAATAGACGGAAAGAACGGTACATAGCGCGCACATTCATGGATATGATATGATATAATGGCATTTTTCGTGTATAATAGCGAAAGACAAGAAGTTGGAAGGATGAAGTACAGATGACGAAACCAGTAGTAGCCATCGTAGGTCGTCCGAACGTAGGTAAGTCGACGATTTTTAATCGTATCGTTGGAGAACGTGTTTCGATTGTGGAAGATATTCCAGGCGTTACACGCGACCGTATTTATAGTTCGGCAGAGTGGTTAACACATGACTTTAATATTATTGATACAGGTGGTATTGAGATTGGGGACGAGCCGTTTTTAGAACAAATTCGTCAACAAGCGGAAATCGCCATTGATGAAGCGGACGTTATTATCTTTATGACGAATGGTCGTGAAGGTGTAACAGCTGCTGATGAGCAAGTAGCTAAAATTTTATACAAAACAAAAAAACCGGTCGTTTTAGCAGTTAATAAAATTGATAACCCGGACATGCGCGAAATGATTTATGATTTCTATGCGCTTGGCTTTGGTGAGCCTTGGCCAATTTCTGGTTCTCACGGCTTAGGCTTAGGGGATTTATTGGACGAATGTGCTAATCATTTCCCTAATGAAGATGAAGAGCAATATGGAGACGAGGTTATTAAATTCTCGTTAATTGGTCGTCCAAATGTGGGGAAATCTTCATTAGTAAATGCATTTTTAGGCCAAGATCGCGTTATTGTGAGTAATATCGCGGGGACTACTCGAGATGCTATTGACACGCCGTATGAGTATGATGATCAGGAATATGTCATTATTGATACGGCAGGTATGCGAAAAAAAGGGAAAGTATACGAAACGACAGAGAAATACTCTGTATTGCGTGCGTTACGAGCAATTGAACGCTCTGATGTTGTTTTAGTCGTTCTAAATGTGGAAGAAGGTATTCAAGAACAAGATAAAAAAATTGCAGGCTACGCGCATGAAGCAGGAAAAGCTGTTGTCATCGTAGTTAATAAATGGGATGCTATTGAAAAAGACGAAAAAACAATGAACGTCTTTACACAACAAATTCGTGAGCATTTCTTATTCTTAGACTATGCACCGATTATTTTTGTATCGGCTAATACAAAGCAGCGTGTACATCAAATTTTACCGATTATACAACGTGTAAGTGAAAACCACGCAATGCGAATTCAATCATCTATCCTTAATGAGGTGATTGAGGATTCTGTAGCACGTAACCCTGCACCAACTGATAAAGGCCGCCGTCTTCGCATCTACTATGCTACCCAAGTTGCGATCCAGCCCCCGACGTTTGTGGTGTTTGTTAATGAACCAGAGCTAATGCATTTCTCTTATGAACGATTTTTAGAAAACCGTATCCGAGAAACATTTGATTTTGAAGGAACGCCAATTCGATTAATTACCCGTGCACGTGCTTAGGAAAAATATACACATACAATACGCCAGCCCGACAATATTGTTGGGTGGCGTCTTTTTACAAGAGAGGAAAGTATAATTTTCTCTAGCATTTTTCGTAACTAATAAGAGTGAATTGTCTTTTCTTAACAAGGGAGGATTTTGAATGGAAAAAGTTTGTGTGTTAGGGGCAGGCTCGTGGGGGACAGCACTTGCGATGGTACTTGCAGAAAATGGGCATGATACACTTCTTTGGACTCATCGAACAGATCAAGCTGAAGAAATTAACAACCTGCATACTAATAGAAAGTATTTGCCTGAAACTGTACTGCCGACAAATTTGTATGCGACAAGTGATATTGCTAAGGCAGTTGACCATTCGGAAACAATTATCGTAGCAGTGCCAACTAAGGCTATTCGAGAAGTATGTGAAAAAATGTGCGTAACACTCGATAAAAAAATACTGTTTGTGCATGTATCGAAGGGAATTGAACCCGATACATTAAAACGAATTTCGGAAATTTTAGAAGAAAGTCTACCTGCAAAATTTGTAGAAGAAGTTGTTGTACTTTCGGGTCCAAGTCATGCAGAGGAAGTTGTCTTACACCACCCGACAACGGTCACAGCAGCTTGTGCAAACATTGAAGCCGCAGAAAAAGTGCAAGATTTATTTATGAATCAATATTTCCGTGTCTACACAAGCAAAGATGTGATTGGCGTAGAAATAGGTGGCGCATTAAAAAACGTAATAGCATTAGCGGCAGGTATTTCAGACGGCTTAAATTATGGTGATAATGCCAAAGCGGCACTTATTACTCGAGGTTTAGCTGAAATTTCACGTCTTGGTGTTGAAATGGGAGGGAATCCATTCACATTTTCAGGACTTTCAGGCATGGGGGACTTAATTGTAACATGTACAAGTGTACACTCTCGTAATTGGCGCGCAGGTAATTTATTGGGGCAAGGAATGAAACTACCAGAGGTACTCGATCAAATGGGCATGGTTGTTGAGGGAGTACGCACAACAAAAGCGGCCTATCAGCTAGCAGAGAAATATAACGTTGCTATGCCGATCACAGCGGAGCTTTATAGTGTTCTATTTAATACTATCGAACCTAAAATAGCGGTTGATACATTAATGATGCGTATGAAAAAGCGAGAAATCGATGACATGATATACTAAATTAATGAAAATGGATAAATAAGGTTAATCGACATACCTAATCTATTTGATTAGTTATGTCATAAAATGGACATAAATAAGGTGTCTCAGAGAATATCTGAGACGCCTTATTGTGTGCTTTTAATTAATTATTTAATAAAGGTTGTCCATTTAACTTCTAGAAAAAGTCTCCTACCTCTATAGGCGGTGGTATGATGCGGTCTTTAAGCTGCTTTTCAGCGGGTATCCAAACACCCGCTGACATAAAGGAACTCAGTCTAAGAAACGCCACGTCCTGTGGCAATGACTGAGTGTCCAACATCATGTTGTTGCTGACGCTTCGCTTTCGCACAGGCAAAAACCTTTGCTGACGCTTGTTAGCACTGCGCTTTCGCACAGAAAACATTTGTTGGCCCAAAGCCGATTACGGACACAATTATGCCGAGGTATAATTGATTGATAGTTATTGGACAACTATTTCTTTTTAGTGAAAGCACATAGTATAATATATTTTGATTGTTTCGTGACGTTGTAGAAAGGTGGTTGTTTTAAATGGGTCCGTTAGCACATTTACCTGCGCTTGATGTAATGTGGGTATCGTTTTATTGTATTGGCTTTTTGATTATATCTATAGGTTTAATTTATCTCGGTCGTAATAAGATTTCGAACGTTTTTTTACGTACAATCGTAAATTTAATTGCATACATACTGTTTGGACTTGGCACATTTTTAATGGTTCTAATTGTAGCCACATGGCCAGCATAAAAATGATGAGGTGGAAGTGACATGAAAAAACTAAGTGCTTTTCTTTTGGTAATTGTAACCGCTGTACTTCTAGTAGGTTGTGCATATCCAGAAGACGAGAAAAGGGCAAAAGTAGTGCCGGATGCTGATAATTTAGCTGCGGTTCAGCGTGCGGTTGATGAATATCGTGAAGCAACTGGTGGACTAGTTCCAATTAAAAATAGCGAATTAGATACAGATATATATATAAAATATTTAATTGATTTTGAAAAACTAATGCCTAAATATCTTGCGCAAATTCCTGGGAACGCCTATGAAAAGGGTGGGATTTTCCAGTATATTATTTGGGATCCTGAGAATGAAGCTAAAGTAAAATTGGTAGATTTAAATGCCGCAGAGCGAATTCGTGAAATTAATATTCGCAAACTTTCAACCGAATATTTACCAATAAAGGGTGTAGATTCTGATAATGTATTTAAAATTAACTTTGAAAAATTGGGCTATAAAACAGAAGTAACTGTGAAGAGCCCCTATTCTGGTACCGAATTACCAATATTTATGACAGGCGATGGCGAAATGCATGTCGACTATTCAGTTGATTTAGGGCAACTACTAAAAGAAGATAAGCCTGATGTAAAACCTGGAGATGATATTCGTCAGCTACTTATCGATAAATATCCAGTAGTGCCAGCTTATTCTTTACCATATACAGTAGATGAAAAAGGTGAGCCGATTTATTATATGGACGCCTATAATAGTGACGCAAAAAAAGCTAGAGAAAAATTAATTCAAGAGTATGAATCCAAAAATAAAAAAGATTAGTCAATAAGCTCCTTACATTTGTGAGGGGCTTTTCATATTTATCTAACCGCTCGCATATAGTGAAAAAGCGTAGATAAAGGAGGCAGAAACCTTGAGTGAAGCAGTATTTAGAGAAATTGCAGAGCGCACAAATGGCGATGTTTATATTGGTGTTGTCGGTCCAGTACGTGTAGGTAAATCAACATTTGTAAAAAAGGTTATGGAATCGGTCGTGTTACCAAATATTGTGGATGATACAGAAAGAATGCGAGCACAAGACGAGTTGCCACAAAGCTCGCCGGGGCCAGTCATTATGACTGCTGAGCCGAAGTTTGTGCCTGCCCAAGCAACACGTATTGCGGTCGGTGAAGATGAAATGACATTCCAAATTCGTTTAGCAGATTGCGTTGGTTATGTCATTGACGGTACAAAGGGCTATGAGGATGAAAATGGTCCGAAATTTGTGCATACACCTTGGCATACAGAGCCTATCCCTTTCCAAGAAGCGGCGAAAATAGGTACGGATAAAGTAATTCGTGACCATGCCAATATTGGAATTGTTGTAACAACAGATGGCACGGTCAATGGTATAAGTCGTCGTGCGGCAGAGAAGGCTGAAGAGGAAATCGTAGAGCAATTAATGGATATTGGAAAACCTTTTGTTATTGTATTAAATTGCCAAATGCCGGCGCGGGAGGAAACGGTGCAGCTCCGAAATGAGTTATTTGAGCGCTATAATGTTCCAGTAATTGCTATTTCGATTGATCAAATGCGCGCATCTGATATTCAGTATATTTTGCAAGAAGCATTATTTGAATTTCCAATTCGAACAATTGAGGTGGAAAAACCAGATTGGTTAGATGTTTTAGATGCAACACACCCATTAAATGTTGCACTAATCGATTCGATGGAAGAAGTGCTGTCATCTATTATGAAAATTAGAGACGTGCAGCAGGCGTCAGATGCTTTTAAAGCTATTGATTTTATTGATCAAAGTGAAGTGGTACATGTGGATGCTGGTATTGGAACTGCAGTCATTCGAGTATCATTACAAGGCGAGCTATATAAGTCGGTGTGTAATGAATGGCTAGATGAACCAATTGAGACGAAGCGTGATTGGCTACTCTTTATTAAAGAGGCGGCAGAAGCAAAAGAGGCACAAAAACGCTTTAAAACTGCTATTAGTCAAGCAGATTCGACTGGTTATGGTGTAACATTGCCGATGATGCAGGAGTTTGAGCCAACAGCTCCAGAACTCATTAAACAAAATAATTTTTATGGTGTGCGTATGAAGGCAAAAGCGCCATCATATCATATTATTCGTGTAGATATGGAATCCGAATTCGCGCCACTAATAGGCTCAGAATTCCATAGTCAACAATTGCTTAAGGATTTAAATCATGCTTATTTACATGATCGTGAAGCTTTATGGAACACGCAGCTTTTTGGAACTCCATTACATGAAGTGTTAAAAGAAGGAATACGCTATAAAATGGATGCAGTTCCAAATACAGCTAAAAAACGGATGCGACAAACAATTGAACGTATGGTGAACGAAGGCGATAGAGGATTAGTTACATTTATTTTGTAGTGATAAAAAGAAAAATAAAGCGCAAAAAAATACTACAGGTCTTTTCGTTTTTATGCGAAAAGTCCTGTTATTTTTGTTTTTTGGGTGAAAAACTAATTTTTTGGTTATAATCATGAATGAATACAGTTGCGTAGCGGTTTTCTATGTGTTAATCTTTTTACAGAATTGGTTCATGACCCTTTGAGAGGAGGTGAATGGTGTGAATAAAACAGAATTAGTAAACTCTGTTGCTGAAGCTGCAGGTCTTTCTAAAAAAGACGCTTCTAAAGCAGTTGAAGCTGTATTTGATACAATTCAAGATGCTCTTGCAAAGGGTGACAAAGTACAATTAATTGGTTTTGGTAACTTTGAAGTACGTGAACGTGCGGCTCGTAAAGGTCGTAACCCACAAACTGGTAAAGAAATCGAAATCGCTGCTAGCAAAGTACCTGCTTTCAAACCAGGTAAAGCGCTTAAAGATGCTGTAAAATAATACACGTCTAGTAGTTACATAGAGCAGTCTTCATGTATACGAACATGGAGGCTGCTCTTTTTAACTTATTTCAGCGAGTGTTGCATAGTTAACTGTACATAGAAAGATGACATAAACGTCAGTGTAAGCAATATAGATTTCCTATGCACAATTTAGGTATATCGATGAAAGTCGAGATTTATTTTTGAAACTTGTAGATATATTTAGTTGGTTGGGGTGGAGATAGGGCATCTCCATTAGAGGGTCACCGTCACTGGAACGCTAGCGAGTAGGGGACGAATGCTAAAATCATCATATTTGTCATGACCTTTCGCAGAATAAAACTGTCACCACGACTCCTCAAGAAAGAAGCGCCCTGTTGGGATGGTCAGCCTGACGTCCTTGTGATGAGCTAAAATTTACAAAATATACTACTGATTAGTAAGTGTGAAGTAGCGATTTTGCTTATATAGTGTTGAATTTCTTTTGAATCAAGTAAGTCATTTTGCGCTTACCTTTTGGATATGCTACGATGCATAAGGAAATGTGTAATGTATTGATACGCAGGAGGGTTTTTACGGATGTCGAATGTTGATTTATTGAAAATAGAAGAAGCAGTAAAAATGATATTAGAGGCGGTAGGCGAAGATGTAAATCGTGAAGGTTTACTCGATACACCAAAACGTGTAGCAAAAATGTATGCAGAAATGTTTAGTGGCTTACATGAAGACGCAAAAGATTATTTTAAAACAGTGTTTCATGAAGACCATGAGGAATTAGTACTTGTAAAGGACATTCCATTTTATTCGATGTGTGAGCATCATCTAGTACCTTTTTACGGAAAAGCGCATGTCGCATACATACCAAACGATGGCATTGTTGCTGGACTAAGTAAATTAGGACGCGCAGTAGAAACTATTGCTCGTCGTCCGCAATTACAAGAACGTATTACCTCTTCAGTAGCAGAGACAATTATGGAAATGCTCTCTCCGAAAGGTGTTTATGTAGTGATTGAGGCGGAGCATATGTGCATGACGATGCGAGGGCTTAAGAAGCCGGGGTCTAAAACTGTGACATCGGTTGCACGTGGTATTTACGAAGAAGATGAAGTAAAACGTAGAGAAGTTTTATCATTTATTCAAATGTCTTAATATGCATGTCTAATTATGTTATGATGGACTAAGAATTTGTCGGATTTAAGGAGTGTAAAGACAATGTCACAAGATTATATTGTTATTCAAGCAGAGGAAGATGGCGTGCATGTAATCGGTTTAACGCGAGGTACAGATACAAAGTTCCATCATTCTGAAAAATTAGATGCAGGCGAAGTTATGATTGCTCAATTTACTGAACATACATCTGCAGTGAAAATTCGTGGAAAAGCACAGATTCATACAGCTCATGGTGTTATAAATAGCGAATCGAAAAAGTAATGAAGAACAATGATAGGCAAAAGTGCTTTAAAAATGGTTTTGTGTTGATGGCAAATTAGTGATGCACATATAAATCGACTAAATGTGTAAAACTGTTTTTAACTTCTTTCAGCAGATGTTTTTTGTAGCGAAAGCAAAGCGTCAGCTTCAAATGTCTTTTGGAGAAAGTGCAACGGCAGGTACAGAAACGTTAAAGCTTCCGGCGGATGCCATGGAATCGGAATGGAGTTCAATACAGGCTGTTAGCCCTAAGGTCATCGTATTCATGTGATAACGGCTAACTGGCCTGCATCGGTAAAAAACCACGCCCTGTGGTATTACCGAAATGATCGACATCGTGTTGGACCTCGTGCAGGACTAAGTACAAAGCCGATTCTGGAATCAATTATGCCGAGGCATATTTGATTGGGAAGCTCTACTGCCTATCATGTTGAATAAAGCAAAAAATTTTTATTCCGAATCGTCGCGTGTGCTATAATGACTCAGTAAGCAAGCGTTAGATCCATGAAGTGGCTAACGTATTTGAAAGTGAAATGGAGTAAGGTCTATGAATGCAACATACATTCAAAATTCAATTGCACAATTAAAAACAGAGATTTTCATGGATGTTCGTCATAGAACTTTGCAAAAATACACAGGAGTGCCTGTGCTCGATGAAAATCAATTATTTTACTTGTTAGTTCCCTTTTTGAATGGTGAAGAGTGGCAACAAGAGGAAAGAGAAGCTGCAATCACGGTTGGGATTGTATACGCAGCTTTAGCGGCGCACGATCATATTAAAGAATTAGATGCCACATCAAAAGAACAGCAGCTAACCGTTTTAGCTGGGGACTTTTATAGTGGTCGTTATTATGAGATTTTAGCGAAGTCGGGAAATGTCGCATTGATTAGAAATTTGTCGCAAGGGATTGTGCAACGTTGTGAACACCAAATTAAAGTATATGAGGCAGAAAAACGAACACTCGAACAATGGTATACCTCAATTACTAACATTGAATCGGGATTAATCTCAAAATTTTTTGAGCTATATTCGTTTAGTAACTATATTCCAATTGTGGAGAAGAGCTTATTAATCTTGCGTTTAGAAAGAGAATGGGCGACATATCAACGTAGACAAGTAACGATAATGAGTAGGGTTCTTGAAGAAAGTGCGAGATATGCTGGAGTGACCTATGGCAACGTTATACAGGACAAAATTGTGCAATTAAAAACAGAGCTGTTACAGGTGATAGACGAGGCATCATTTTTACAAGTTGATGTGAAACAAGCTCTACAAGCGCATGTAGAGGCATCCATTGCTTCTACTAATGGATAAGAGAGGTTTTTCGAAATGGCTAAAACGAAAGAAGAGCACGTGCACGAAGTATTTGAAAGTATTTCGCAAAGCTATGACAAAATGAATGGTGTTATTAGCTTCCAGATGCATGTTGGCTGGCGCAATGATACGATGAAGCGTATGGCAGTAAAACCTGGAGCGAAAGCACTGGATGTTTGCTGTGGTACGGCAGATTGGACAATTGCCTTAGCTGAAGCAGTTGGTGAAAGCGGAGAAGTAAAAGGGGTAGACTTCAGTAAAAACATGCTGAAGGTTGGCGAACAAAAAGTAAAGCCATACCCACAAATTGAACTAATACATGGAAATGCTATGGAATTACCTTTCCCAGACAATACATTTGATTATGTAACAATTGGTTTTGGTCTTCGCAATGTACCAGATTATTTACAAGTTTTAAAAGAAATGAATCGTGTTGTAAAACCTGGGGGAATGGTTGTTTGTTTAGAAACATCTCAATCTGAAATTCCCGGCTATCGACAATTATTCCGTTTTTATTTTAAATATATAATGCCGGTATTTGGTAAAATATTTGCGAAAAGCTTTAAAGAATATTCTTGGTTACAGGAATCAGCAAATGATTTCCCAGGTATGAAGAAGTTAGCGGCAATGTTTGAACAGGCAGGTTTAGAAAAAGTAACGTACAAAGCATACAGTGGCGGTGCTGCGGCAATGCATATAGGCTTAAAAAAGGTACGTTAATGGGGGAAGGTTTTCACAAGTGGAAAAGATGAAGTTAAAACTACTCTATTCCGATTTGAAATCAGATATCGAAATCATTGAAAAAGAATTAGAAAGAGCAGTGAACTCTTCTTCAGGTTTAATCAATGATGCTTCTCTCCATTTATTGCAAGCTGGTGGTAAACGGATACGACCAATTTTTGTGTTGCTTGGCGCGAAATTTGGCGACTATAATATCGAAAAGATGAAGGATGTAGCCGTGCCAGTAGAGCTTATTCATATGGCATCACTTGTGCATGATGATGTAATTGATGATTCCAATATGCGAAGAGGACGCCCGACTGTCAAATCACAATGGAATAATAGAGTTGCAATGTACACGGGCGATTTTATTTTTGCGCGTGCACTTGAATATATTACAAAGCTTGAAGACCCATTAGTTCATCAAATTTTAGCACGTACGATGGTGGAAATTTGTAACGGTGAAGTCATTCAAATCGAAGATAAATTTAGACTAGATCAAGGCTTAAAGGATTATTTTAGACGAATCAAACGCAAGACGGCATTACTAATTTCTTCTAGTTGTGAACTTGGTGCAGTAGCAGCAGGTGTCGATCCCAAAACAGTGAGACATTTGAAACGCTTCGGCTATTTTGTAGGCATGAGCTTCCAAATTATCGATGATGTTTTAGACATAATGGCAACAGATAAAGAATTAGGGAAGCCAGCCGGTAGTGATTTATTGCAGGGGAATATTACATTACCGATTCTACTGTTAAAAGATGATCCTGGAATGCAACCTTATTTGGTAAAAGTGTTTGCAGGTACTTTGACAGAGGTAGAACGTCAAAATATGTTGCGCTATGTGCGTAAATCCGACGCGATTGAGCAAGCTAATATAATGAGTGATAAATATTTGAAAAAGGCATTACAGGAAATAGATGCATTACCAAAACATCCCGTCAAGAAAAAATTACGTGATGTTGCTTTATTTATGGGTAAGCGTAAATTCTAGCTTTTTGTTGTACAAAGCCCGATTTTTTGTTAATATTTATCGGTAGGTGTAAAACCTGTTATACGAATTTAAGGAGTGTTTTAAACATGGCAATCGAACAAACTTTTTTAATGGTTAAGCCTGATGGCGTAGAACGTCAAGTAGTAGGAGATATCGTAGATCGTTTTGAGCGTCGCGGTTTTGTATTGAAAGGTGCTAAATTAATGGTAATTCCTACAGAATTAGCAGAAAAGCACTACGCTGAGCATGCTGAGCGTCCATTCTTTGGTGAATTAGTTGATTTCATCACTTCTGGTCCTGTTTTCGCTATGGTATGGGAAGGCGAAAACGTAATTAAGCTTGCTCGTACAATGATGGGAGCAACTAAACCTGAAGAATCTAACCCAGGTACAATCCGTGGTGACTACGCAACAACTGTTTCTCACAACATCATCCACGGTTCTGACTCACTTGCTTCTGCTGAGCGTGAAATCGCTTTATTCTTCGGTGAAGATTTAGTTTAATTTCTTTCAGCGTTTATCTCTGACTTAGTGAGATGACAATTATGCTAAGGCATAGTTGAATTTGCAAATAGATTAAGCAATCTCAATTCAATTTGAGATTGCTTTTTTTATTGCTCTGAAAATGGAGTGCGGTTACTCAATAAATAGAAGCCTATAACAAAAATAGACATATAAAATCAGTGGCGGAAATTTTCTAGATACATATAGAATTGTTAAATACTTCTTAGTCATGTAAAATAAAAGATGTAATATTCTGATAATTATAGTTTTTGAATAGCTTAATAATCAAGAATATATTTCATAGCATCTAAATACATTGGATGATAGGAAATGAGAGAATTGACAGCGCAAAGGGGTTTTTTTATGAGAGAAGTGGTAATTGTATCAGCTGTTCGTACAGCAGTTGGCAGAAGTAAAGGGGCATTAAGCAATGTTCGAGCAGATGACTTAGCGGCAGATGTACTGCAAGAAGTGGTACAACGAGCAGGTATCAATAAGGATCAGGTGGAGGATGTTATTTTTGGCTGTGTGACGCAAACTGCTGAACAGGGAGCAAATATAGCCCGTACGGCCCTATTAATGGCAGGTTTTCCGGAGAGTGTCCCAGGTGTGACAATTGATCGTCAATGTGGATCAAGTCAGCAGGCTGTTCATTTCGCAGCACAGGCTATTTTAGCAGGCGATATGGACATTGTTATTGCTGGTGGAGTTGAAAGCATGACGAGGGTGTCAATGGGTTCTAACATGAAGGGGGCTCACGCGGGTAAACGATTACAAGACAATTATACAATTATTCATCAAGGGTTATCAGCCGAAAAAATAGCGGAAAAATGGAACTTGTCGAAGGAACTGCTCAATAACTTTGCTTACAATAGTCATAGACGAGCATTAGGTGCAATTGAAGCAGGCCATTTTAAAAAGGAAATACTGCCTGTCCAAGTTACGCAAGAAGACAGCACAGTGACAACGTTTTCTGTTGATGAGGGACCACGGCCAGAAACGACAGTTGATAAATTAAATGGACTAAAAACCGTTTTCCAGGAAGATGGTGTGATAACAGCCGGTAATGCAAGTCAAATGAGTGATGGTGCCTCAGCTGTAGTTATTATGTCTTTAGAAAAGGCGCAAGAGCTTGGCATCCGACCGCTTGCTAAAATTGTTACAAGAGTTGTTGTTGGCTCAGATCCGACGTTAATGCTAACTGGTCCAATTGAGGCAACTAGACAAGCGCTAGAACGTTCAGGTCTTACGATCGAGGAAATTGACACGTATGAAGTAAATGAAGCTTTTGCGCCAGTACCACTTGTTTGGCTGCATGAAATTGGAGCAGATCCAAATAAATTAAATCCAGATGGTGGAGCAATTGCTTTAGGGCATCCACTAGGAGCGACGGGCACAAAACTGTTAACAACGATGCTATACAGAATGGAACGAGAAAATTTACATTATGGCTTACTCGCAATTTGTGAAGGCATGGGAATGGCGAACGCTACTATCATTGAAAAAATGTAAAAGGGGTTGTGTTTGATGAATGAAGTAAAAGCAGTTGTAACAGGGGGAGCATCTGGTTTAGGAGAGGCGACTGTTCGTAGAATTGTTGCTAACGGTGGCAAAGCAGTTATTTTTGATCTTAATGACGATCGAGGGCATGCACTAGTAGAGGAGTTAGGGGAGAATGTCCAATATGTACGCGTTGATGTGACAAAAGAAGCTGATGTAGCGGCAGGGCTTGAGCAGGCAGTAGCAACATTGGGCTCCATTAATGTCACAGTGAATTGTGCCGGAATTGCCGATGCAAGTAAAGTACTTTCAAAACGTGGTGTACATGCTCTTGGTTTATTTGAAAAGGTGATTTCTGTCAATTTAATTGGTACGTTCAATGTAATTCGTCTAGCAGCCGAGAAGATGCAACTGAATGAGCAAAACGAGGATGGTCAGCGTGGCGTTATTATTAATACCGCATCTGTTGCGGCTTTTGATGGGCAAATAGGACAAGCAGCATATAGTGCCTCAAAGGGTGGTGTGGCAGCGATGACGTTGCCGATTGCTCGAGAGCTTGCTGAAATCGGTGTACGTGTCATGACGATTGCTCCAGGATTAATAGAAACACCAATGTTTGCGTCGTTGCCAGAGCCAGCAAGAACAGCACTTGCTCAAATGACGCCTTTCCCTAAACGACTTGGAAAACCAACAGAATATGCGTTGCTGGTCGAAAGTATTATCCAAAATGGTTTGTTAAATGGTGAAGTCATCCGCTTGGACGGCGCGATTCGTTTGCAGCCAAGGTAATGGTATCTCGAAGGTGCTTGCCTCAAATTCAATAAGCTAGACTGTTCATAGAGTGAAGGGTATGAGCAAAAGCTCCTGTAATTACGCATTTGTGAACCTCATAAGTGAAAAGGAGCTTGTCTGCGATTAGTGAGGGGGAAATTAACTTATTTTATATGGTTCATCAACAAAAATTGTGATGACTTTTGTTAAAACGTCTACTATGTAAATAAGTTGATTGGAGTGGAGGCTGGGCGACTCCTTGGGGATTAGCGATAGGGGAACGAAGGCTAAGAGCATCACATCCTGTGATAACGCCTTCGTGACCGACGTCGTGTTGGCCCGAGACCCTGGAGCGAGCAGAGCGAGTGAAGCGGCTCATCGGACGTCCCCCAGGAAAGCGCCCCGCCGGAACGGAAATCAACCACACGATATGGTAATGATCCTTTTATATGTAATTATTGGTAGTAGCAGAAGCCTTGGACGATTCAAAAATTATATAAACAAAGGGGAGCGTTGTTATGCATATGATGGATACACCTTTATTATTAACAAGTTTTTTGGATCGAGCAGAACGATTTTTCCATGCGAAAAAAATATATTCGCGGACAAGCACTACAACAATTCATGAGTTTACTTATAAAGAATATGTAAAACGAACTCGTAAACTAGCAGATGCCCTTACAAAGCTGGGAATGGAAAGAGGGATGAAGGTAGGTACCTTCGCTTGGAATCACCACCGCCATTTAGAAGCATATTTTGCAGTGCCATGCGCAGGAGCTGTATTGCATATGATTAATATTCGATTAGCGCCTGAGCATATTGCTTATGTTATTAATCACGCAGAAGATGAAATATTACTAATTGATGATAACTTAGTTCCACTTATTGCACCAATTGTCTCACAGCTTAAAACAGTCAAGCACTTTGTCGTAATGGGAGATGATATCGTGCTAGAAAATATCCCACTACCGAATGCTCTGTCTTATGAGGCATTAGTCGATGAGGCGAATGAAGACTTTAAATTCCTAGATGATTTAGATGAAAATACACCTGCTGGTATGTGTTATACAAGCGCAACTACAGGAATGCCAAAGGGTGTTGTGTATACTCATCGTAGTATTGTCCTCCATACTATGGCAGCAGGACTTTCTGATAGTATAGCTATCAGCGAGACAGACGTTGTATTACCTGTTGTACCAATGTTCCATGCGAATGCGTGGGGATTTCCGTTTGCTGGTGTATTATTTGGAGCCACACAGGTGCTCCCTGGGCCAATGTTTACACCACAGCTATTACTTGATTTATTTGAAACATATAAGGTAACGCTGACTGCAGGAGTACCTACGATTTGGCTTGGGCTATTACAGGAGCAACGTAAAAATCCTCGTGATTTGTCTTCAATACGGTTGATTGTTTGTGGTGGTTCAGCGTCGCCGAACGGTCTAGTTCGTGGTTTTGAGGAGGAGCTTAAAATTCCTTATATGACGGGCTACGGTATGACCGAGACATCGCCGCTTGTTAGTATATCGACGTATTTAACTCATATGCAAGATTATACGTTGGATGAAAAAATAGATGTTCGCACTACGCAGGGAATAACAGTGCCACTCATTGAAACACGTGTAGTCAATGAAAACGGTGAAGTACCCTGGGATGGAAAAACAATGGGTGAATTGACAATTAGGGGTCCATGGATTGCTGCTGAGTATTATAACGATGAACGAACAAATGAAGCCTTTAAAGATGGTTGGCTTTACACGGGTGATATTGCGGTAGTGACAGTGGATGGTTATATTAAAATTACAGATCGTACGAAAGATTTAATAAAAAGTGGTGGCGAATGGATTTCTTCGGTAGACCTAGAAAATGCCTTGATGTCACATCCTAAAGTGTTGGAGGCAGCTGTTATAGCTATTCCTCACGAAAAATGGATAGAACGACCTCTAGCGTGTGTTGTACCGAAGCCTGAATGTAAAGATTCTATTACGAAATCAGAGCTACTAGAAGATTTACAATCGCAATTCCATAAAACATGGATTCCTGATGATGTTGTATTTTTAAATGAGATACCTAAAACTTCTGTAGGGAAGTTCATGAAGGTAAAATTGCGAGAAGATTTAAAGGATTATCGTGTAGAGGTTTAGGAGCCTAAAAAAATGAAGGTGGTGACTGACTACCTTCATTTTTTTATTTGAAATATAGGAACATCTCCATAGCGTAGGGTGTGGAAAAAGTATTGGGAATCATGCCCCTGACATGCTAGTGGAAATCATCAATCAAAAATTAGGTTACACAAAGCTAACTATATGGAAAGTAAATACGATAACCTTTAGAGCCAGTCAGTATAGTCATGTGACGGGTCGTTATGAAAAGAAAAAACTACATCAACGTTGGAGTCAAATTGGAAGTCATCTCGTACACCGAGATTTATATAGTGCGTTTTTACTGATGAATAGTGATACAAGCTTACAAAATACTAATCAAGACTTATGCAATTAAACGTTTACTACCTTTTTAGAGTTACACAATCAACATATAGAAGACTTGAAACAAGTAAAGAAAACATTCCCTCTTAGCATGGGTATGGGTATCAAACAAATAAAGTGAAGAGTATCCCCCGCAGGTAGAGCTACCTACTTTCGTTAAAACTCATTGCCAACACAACTTCGGTTGTGTAGATTAGAAAGTTTTATGGAACAGAAGATAAATCAAAGATGTTTTACACAGGACATGGCAACACCATCTGTGGAGAGCTTTGTAACGCTTCTCTTAAGTATATAAGAACCCCGCTGCTGTAGCTGTGGGAGTAGTCAGAAATGAGTTATTCAAGAACATGATACAAATAATGGAATATTTTTTCTGAAATAGTGAAAGAATGAAAAGAAAAGTGAAACTATTTTTTCCATTTTACCGTATAATCATTATTAATGAGAGGATGTGGACGTATTGTCAATTGCAATAGTTGCTATTATTGGTGGAGTAGTTATTAGTTTAGCAGGGATTTTTACTGATGCTCATACAAGAAAGGAAAAAATTAGATTAAAGGCTATTGAGAAAGAGACGGAGTTAGAAAAGCTTCGATTAGAAACGTATACGATGGAAACAGAAAAATTACGTCTAGAATTAGAGCAATCCAAAGTGTTATTATTAGAGGAAAAACAAAACTCAACTAAGTAACTTGGATTACATGTGAAAGAGTATTTCAGGAATGGCACTTTTCCGCTATAATGGAAATACGACGCTAGAGGGGAAGAAGACCGCATGTCTGATTATGAACAGTTTATAGAAGGTATAAAGCGCAAAACAGGAATAGATTTAGCGCTATATAAAGAAGCGCAAATGAAAAGACGATTAACATCTCTGTATGAGAAAAAAGGATATCGTAATTTTGTGGACTTTCTAAAGGCACTTGAACAAGATCGTGATTTAATGAATGAGTTTTTAGATCGCATGACGATCAATGTTTCCGAATTTTATCGTAATGGGAAGCGTTGGGAAGTGTTACAGAAAAAAATATTTCCGAAATTACTGCAATCTAATAAGCGTTTAAAAATTTGGAGTGCTGCTTGTTCAACAGGTGAAGAACCTTATTCTTTAGTTATGGTATTATCTCAGCTAGTGCCATTATCTCAAATTCAAATTGTTGCTACTGATTTAGATGAGAATGTCATTCAAAAGGCGAAATTAGGTGTGTATCCAGAGCGCTCATTAGCAGAAGTGCCGAGTGATATTAAAGCTAAGTATTTTGAGCAAGAAGGTTCCTTTTATAGGGTCAAGGATGAGATTAAACGTTGTGTGACGTTTAAGAAGCAGAATCTACTAAATGACAATTACGATTCTAATTATGATTTAATTGTTTGCCGCAATGTGATGATTTATTTTACTGAAGAAGCGAAGGATCAGATTTATACGAATTTTAGTAAAGCATTGCGCAAGGATGGGGTTTTATTTGTTGGATCTACTGAGCAAATTTTTAACCCATCTCGTTATGAGTTTGAAGTCGAGGATACATTCTTCTATAGAAGGACCTAGTAAATAATATGAGAAAAGCATTCGTACAAAAAGGCAGTATAAATGGCGTGTACATATTTTTAAAAAGCTTTAGACATAGATGAATCGTACGCTTTTCGCTTTGCCATAAGCAAAAAGCGTATTTTTTATTAGTTATCGTAAAAGCATGGTTGGTGAAGATTAATGATTAGTGGAGATTTTTCTATGTACATCATTCAGAATATTCTAATTTAAAAACGGATAAAGTTGCTGGGTAATTCGGAATTTGCAAACAATTGAAACGAGTCTTGAAAGACATTTGCAAAAGAACTGTTTTTTTAGAGAATATATGTTATAGTGAAAAATACATACTTTAGCGAGTTGAAGGGAGAAAGTGTTTATGCGTTACTTAACAGCGGGAGAGTCACATGGCCCCCAATTAACAACAATTATTGAAGGTTTACCATCGCTCTTACCAATTACAGCAGAAAAAATTAACCACGATTTAAAGCGTCGTCAAGGAGGACATGGGCGAGGTCGCCGTATGCAAATCGAAACGGATACAGTAGATATTGTTGCTGGTGTTCGTCATGGACAAACACTTGGTTCTCCCGTAGCGCTAGTAGTCACAAATGATGACTGGAAGCACTGGATAAAAATTATGGGAGCAGAACCATTAGCAGAAGATGTGAACCCTGAAGATATTAAACGTCAAATTTCACGTCCTCGTCCAGGACATGCAGATCTAGTAGGGGGCATGAAATATGGACACCGTGATTTACGTAATGTGTTAGAGCGTTCTTCAGCGCGTGAGACAACAGTTCGTGTAGCTGTAGGTTCTGTTGCAAAAGCGCTTTTAAATGAATTAGGTATTTCCATAGTGGCACATGTAACAGAAATCATTGGTATTAAAGCAGACACTTCCTTAGTAGAAGGAAAATCAGTAGATGAAATTCGTGCCATTGTTGAAGCTGATCCTTGCTATTGTGTTGACCCAGAGGCTTCCGCAAAAATGGTGGCAGCAATCGATGAAGCGAAAAAAGCAGGAGACTCAATTGGCGGTGTTGTTGAAGTCATTGTAGAAGGAATGCCAGCCGGTGTAGGTTCTTATGTTCATTATGACCGAAAGCTAGATTCGAAATTAGCAGCTGCCATGTTATCTATCAATGCATTTAAAGGTGTTGAATTTGGAATCGGATTTGAAATGGCACGCCGTAAAGGCTCTGAAGTCCATGATGAAATTATTTGGTCAGAGGAAGAAGGCTATACACGTGCAACGAATCGACTTGGCGGCTTAGAAGGTGGAATGTCTACTGGAATGCCAATTGTTGTACGTGGTGTAATGAAGCCAATTCCTACATTATATAAACCGTTACAAAGTGTTGATATTGAAACGAAAGAGCCATTTAAAGCTAGTGTAGAACGCTCTGATAGCTGTGCAGTACCAGCAGCATCAGTTGTTGCTGAGCACGTTATTGCCTGGGAAATAGCGAATGCGATTGTAGAACAATTCCATAGCGATCAATTACCTCAACTAAAAGCTCAAATCGACGAACACCGTCGATCTACAAAGGGGTTCTAATTTATGCGAGTACCAGTAGCGACGAAGTCACATCAATATGAGGTTGTCATTGGTCATAATTTTTTGGCAGAAGCAGTAAAAGAATTCGATGATCAGCTTCAAAAAGCCGATAAACTCATCGTTTTTACGGATGCTAATGTGTGGGCAGCGCAAGGAGATTATTTCAAGGCTAATTTCCCTTATCATTTTGAGGTCTTTGTCTTACCAGGTGGTGAGGCATGTAAAACCTTCGAACAATACTTTGCGGCACAAACGTTTTTACTTGAACAAAAATGCTCACGTAAATCATTTGTTTTTGCATTTGGTGGGGGTGCTGTAGGTGATTTAACAGGCTTTGTTGCTGCCACATATATGCGAGGGGTGCCGTTTATTCAAATTCCAACAACGATTTTAGCACATGACTCAGCGGTAGGCGGTAAGACAGCTATTAACCATCCACTAGGTAAGAATATGATTGGGGCGTTTTATCAACCTGAGGGAGTCATTTACGATACTATATTTATCGACAGCTTACCTGAGCGTGAAGTACGTTCAGGAACAGCTGAAGTGATCAAGCATGCGATGATTTCGAATGCAGCGTGGTTAGAGGAATTAATGGCTGTAGAGACGGTTATTCATTTCAGCACAGAAGAATTAGCGAAGCAGCTTAGAAAAGGAATTGAAGTAAAAGCGCAAATAGTAGCAGAGGACGAAACCGAGCAATCCGTGCGGAAATTTTTAAACTTAGGTCATACTTATGGTCATGCCATTGAAGCGGCCGCTGGTTATGGAAAAGTAGCGCATGGCGAGGCTGTAATGATTGGACTCGTGTATTGTTTATTATTAAGTGAAAGATACGGAAAATTAGACCGTAACTTCACTACAGCATTTTTACATTTTGCAGTGAAGAATGGCTATCCATTTGAATCTGTGAAAATGTATACTTTTGATCAGTTAACAGAGTATTTAATGAAAGATAAAAAAGCGGAGTATGGTATTTTACAATTTGTATTATTGGATGAAATTGGTAAACCTTTCGTGCAACCAATTGATTTAACAGAATGCAGAGAAGTAGACACCGAATTCCGACAGCTATTAGCGGAGGTGCTTGTATGATTCGTGGACTTAGAGGAGCAATTACAATTGAATCTGACAGGCCAGAGCTTGTATGGGATGAGACAGCAAGATTAGTGCGTGAAGTAGTAACAGCAAATAACGTGGAAATCGATGATATTGCTTCCATACTTATTTCCACAACACCTGATATTACGTCAGCATTTCCTGCACGTGCTGTACGGTTAATGGACGGATGGCAATATGTACCTGTCATGTGTACGCATGAAATGGACGTGCCAAACGCACTGCCACTTTGTATTCGTGTATTAATACATGCGAATGTAGAAGTGGCACAAAAAGATGTAAAACACTTGTATCTCAATGATGCAGTGAAATTAAGACCAGATTTAGCCCAAGCTAAATAATTAGAGGAGATGTTTAAGATGAAATGGAAACAACAACTGGACGGTATGCAAGCATATAAGCCTGGTAAACCAATTGAAGAAGTACAACGAGAATATGGCTTACAAGAAGTCGTAAAATTAGCATCTAACGAAAACCCATTTGGGTGCTCACCTAAGGTAACTGCTTATTTACAAAATAATTCAGTAAATCATGCTATCTATCCAGACGGCTATGCGCAAAATTTACGTACAGCTGTTGCAAATAATCTAGGTGTCAAAGAAACACAGCTTCTTTTTGGTAACGGCTCCGACGATATCATTGCGATTATTACTCGTGCATTGTTGTATCCAGGTGTAAACACAGTGATGGCAGACCCATCTTTCTCTCAATACTGGCATAATGCTGCAATAGAAGGTGCGGAGGTACGTAAAATTCCTTGTATCGAAGGTACACATGACCTAGCAGCAATGATAGCAGCAATTGATGAAAACACATCGGTCGTTTGGGTTTGTAGTCCAAATAATCCAACAGGTGTTGTGATACCAGATGTTGAATTACGAGCATTTTTAGCTAAAGTACCAAGTGATGTGCTAGTAGTATTAGATGAAGCTTACATCGAATACGTAACACATCCTGGTCACAGAGATACTCTACCTATTATTGACGAGTTTCCAAATGTACTATTGTTGCGTACATTCTCAAAAGCATATGGTCTTGCTTCTTTCCGAGTTGGTTATGCAATTGGGCAACCAGACGTGATTGCTAAACTAGATCCCGTAAGATCGCCATTTAATAATACAATTCTAAGTCAAGCGGTTGCGACAATCGCTTTAAGTGATCAAGATTTTATAAAGGCTTGCCGAGAAGCAAATGAAAAAGGTAAAAAACAATATGTTGATTTTTGTGAAAAGCATAATTTGCAATACTTCCCGTCTGATACGAACTTTATTTTCTTTAATACGAATGCCGATAGTGATGTTGTTTTCAATGAGCTAATGAAACGAGGCTTTATCATCCGTAGTGGAAATGCATTAGGATTACCTGGGTTTATCCGCGTGACAATCGGAACAGAGGCTCAAAATGAAGCGTTGCTAGGTCACCTTGAAAACGTCTTAAAAGAGCAAGGAGTTTTTGCATGACGACACGTAAAGTGCTCGTTATTGGGCTAGGCCTCATTGGAGGCTCAATTGCCTTAGCGTTACAAAAGGCACCCGAAACAAAAATTATTGGCTATGATATGGATGAGAAAACACGTGAACATGCGAAAACGTTAAATATTGTGCATGATATTGTGACAGATCCAAAAGAAGTGGTGGACGACGTAGATGTTATCATTTTTGGAACTCCCGTTAACGCAACTCTTGAATGGATGGAACAATTAAAAACATGGCCGTTGAAAAATAAAGTAATCGTAACAGATACAGGTAGTACAAAAAAGAGGATTATGCAAAAGGCTGGGGAACTACGTGAGTTAGGCATTACCTTTATTGGAGGACATCCAATGGCAGGCTCACATAAAAGCGGTGTTTTAGCTGCAAAGGCTCACCTTTTTGAAAATGCGTATTATATGCTAACACCACTTGCTGGTGAAGAAATTGTCCATATGGCACAGCTTGAAAGTTTATTAAAGTTTACACATGCAAAGGTTGTAAGTGTATCTGCTCGTGAGCATGATCATATGACAGCTGTAGTTAGTCACTTCCCGCATGTAATTGCTGCTTCTCTTGTGCACCAGTTGGGCGGAGAAAATGGTGAGTATCCGATGACACGTTCACTTGCTGCAGGGGGCTTCCGTGATGTAACGCGTATTGCGTCATCCAATCCGATTTTATGGCGAGATATTACATTGCAAAATCGAGATGAGCTAATTGCACAGCTAGATGGCTGGGAAAAGGAAATGAGTCGTGTTAAGGAGCTCCTTTTAAATGGTAGCTCGGAGGACATTGAAAAATACTTTGCAGTTGCCAAAGAGCTAAGAGATGAATTACCGATTAGTGCTGGAGCAATGTTTACATCATTTGACTTATATGTTGATGTTCCTGACTATCCGGGTGTTATTTCTGAGGTGATAGGCATACTTGCAGATGAAGCGATTAGTATTACGAATTTACGTATCGTAGAGTCACGAGAGGACGTGTTCGGAATCCTTGTTATTAGCTTACAAAGCGAAAGTGACCGTGAACGAGCAGCAGCGTGTATACAAAAGCGTGCTAAATATGAAACATATATTTCATAGGCAGACTAGAAAAGCTTAATAAGAAATACATTTTTTAAAGAAAGCGTCGAAATTACGGCGCTTTCTATCTTCATATTGGGGGGAAGAAAACGATGAGTGAAAAAGTATTACAATATGATAAACCTTCCTTACAAGGGACTTTAACGATTCCAGGTGATAAATCTGTTTCTCACCGTTCCGTTATGTTTGGAGCGATTGCAACGGGTAAAACGACAGTTGATGGCTTTTTATTAGGGGAGGATTGTTTGAGTACAATTGATTGCTTCCGAAAGCTTGGTGTGAAGATTGACGTGGAAGGAACAAATGTATCTATCGACAGTCCAGGTATAGAGGGGTGGCAAGAGCCCACTGAGGTACTATACACAGGAAACTCTGGTACGACGACGCGTTTGATGCTAGGGATTCTAGCCGGATCTAATGTCCACTCAGTAATGACAGGAGATGCGTCCATTGGAAAACGACCGATGCGCCGTGTTATTGATCCGTTACGTCAAATGGGTGCACACATTACTGGAAGGGCAGATGGACAATATACACCATTAGCCATTCAAGGTACAACATTACAAGCTATTGATTACCACATGCCTGTTGCGAGTGCTCAGGTGAAGTCAGCTATTTTACTTGCGGGTTTACGTGCTGAAGGTACGACAATTGTGCGAGAAACGGAAGTATCTCGAGATCATACTGAGAGAATGCTACGTCAATTTGGTGCACGGGTTGACGAGGTGGATGGTGTTATTGCATTACAAGGAGGGCAAACTCTAACGGGGACGCATGTTTCTGTACCAGGTGATATTTCATCAGCAGCATTTTTCTTAGTAGCAGGAGCTATTTGTGAAGGTAGTAAAATAACGCTGGAAAATGTCGGAATTAATCCAACACGAGATGGTATCATCGAAGTACTTCATAATATGGGTGCATCGATAACGGTTATGCCGAATGAAGATAGCCAATCAGAGCCGACAGCAACAATTACAATAGAAACGTCAGCATTAAAAGGAACTACAATTGAAGGAGATATTATTCCTCGTCTTATCGATGAAATCCCGATTCTTGCTTTATTAGCAACGCAGGCAAATGGCAAAACGATTATTAAGGATGCCGAGGAGTTAAAAGTGAAGGAAACAGATCGGATAACGGCTGTAGTGGATGAATTGAAAAAACTAGGTGCTTCTATTGAAGCGACTGAGGATGGAATGATTATTGAAGGACCAACTCCATTACGTGGTGCTCACTTAAAAACTTACGGTGATCATCGTATAGGCATGATGGGCGCTGTTGCTGCATTAATAACAGACGGTACTATAACTTTAGATGATGCAGAATGTATTGCGGTTTCTTATCCATCGTTTTTCGAGCACATAGAGGAAGTAAAGTAAAGTCTATCTTTATTCAGCAGAATACTCCTACCTCTGACTGTGGAGAGATGATTGCGGTTGAGGTTTCTTTTTAGTGGATGTACCAAACGCCTACTGAAATGTAGGAACTCACTCTTAAGCATGCCACGTTCTGTGCCAATACCGAAATGGCCGACATCGTGTCGGCCATCGTGTGCAGACCTGGGCACAATTCAAAATCCGGACTAAATTGCGCCAAGGCGAAATTAATCCTGACTCTCCAAGTCTTTTGGGGAGTTTTTTCTTGTTTCGAAAGAAAATGTTTTGTAGCATAAAGATATAAATGAAAGAATAGGTGAATGACTGTGAACAATGCGATGACTGAAATGATGCAAGCACTTGAACAAGGAGACTTAGCATTAATTGAACAGCTACTTGAATCATTTTTAACGAAGGAGCTACCTGAGGAAATTTATACGATAGCAGAAATGTTTATGCAGTATGGGTATATGAAGGAAGCTGACCGTGTACTGGAGCATTTACAATTTTTATTCCCAGAAGAGGCACAGTTGAAAATTGATCGTGCAAACGTCTTAATGGAACTTGGCGCTGAAGATGAAGCGCTAGATTTTTTATTAGAAATAGAGGAGACATCTCCAGAATATCCCCAAGCATTATTAGTATTAGCGGATTATTATCAAATGCAAGGGTTATTCGAAGTAGCGGAAATGCGTATTAATGAGGCCCTATCTATATTACCAGACGAGCCATTATTACAATTTGCTAAAGCGGAGCTTTTATTTGAAACGGGTCGTTTTTTAGAGGCTGCGAGACTATATGAAGAATTATATGAACAACAAGTTGAATTTGCAGGGATAAGTCTTGTTGAAAGACTTGCTGAGGTGTATCGTGCTGGAGCTGCCTATGAAACGGCTTTAGATTACTATTTAAAAGCACTTGACGATGAAATAAAGCCAGATGTTTTATTTGGTGCTGCATATTCGGCCTTTCAATCACAAAAATATGAGATGGCCATTAAACAATTAGAAGAATTAAAAGAATTAGACCCTGATTATTTTTCTGCCTATTTATTGCTTGCTGAAAGCTATGCCATGACGGAGGACAATAAAAAAGCTTATGCTGCCATTCTAGAAGGATTAAAGCGTGATGAATATGATAAGTCCTTATATTTATTTGCAGGTAAAATGGCTTTAAAAGCTGGTTTGCCAGATGAGGGTGAACAGCATCTACGTGAAGCTATTGCCTTAGATCCTGAATACATGGAGGCAGTATTGGCATTAATCTCTGTGTTGGCACAGCAAGAGCGTCATGAGGATGTAATAGAATTATTTGAAGAGTTGCAAAAAAATGATTTTGAATGGAGCACATTATACCCATTTGCTGCGGTTGCATATGAAAATTTAGAATTGTACGACCGTGCATACGAATTTTACCGTTTGGCATATAATGATTTTAAGGAAGACGCAGCATTTTTAGAAAAATATGTTTATTTCCTATTAGAAGAAGGAAAGCGTTCAGAAGCAAAAGAAGTACTTAGCCAATTAATAACTATTCAACCTGGTGAACTAGAGTGGCAAGAGAAGTTAGAAACCTTAGAATTTGAGTAAAGGAGGGAGTGGGTATGACTGCTTCTGTATCAGTTGTCGATAAAAAAGCATTTGTTAGATGGTTTTTAAAGAATTATCAATTGAAACGTCGTGAGTGTGTATGGATTTTGAATTACTTATTAAGCAACGATGAGTTATTAAAACGAATTCGATTTGTTGAAGAAGCTCATTATTGCCCTAGAGCAATGGTAATGTCAACAGTTGACTCAACAGGTGTGCCATTTCGTTTCTACAAAGGTAATGTAATGACAGCAGATGCTGAGAAATCTTTTCATGATTTACGCTTACATGAACATGAAGATATGTATATACAATTGAATTTTCCTAATGTACCTCCAAGTGCACAATACTTAGCAGTTCTTGAAGAAAACCCTTATATGCCGGAAGCACTGATTGTCAGTGAAAAAGATCGTTTACTGGCAGAAGAGCTGCTTTCCAACAGCTTACTCGTATTCCAAGAAGAAAAATTACTCGCACAAATTGATGAAGCTCTCGATCAAGGAGATGAAGAGCGGTTTTATGAATTGTCTAATTTGTTACAAGCTCTAAAGGAAACTGCTAATTTACATTAGTTATAGGCAAAAATTGAATGTCCTTTATCTACCTCAATATGATAACATAACAAGTGAATGATTGTTTTCACTTTTTATTGGTTATCCTATTGAAGAGTGGAGAAGGGCATTTTTTTATTTTCATTACGTAGTTACGTTATATGTAACATGAGGAGGTTTGTGAGATGTATTTTAATGCAAGCGATGTGACATCGTTTATGGCACAGAAGGAATTTATCGATACAGCAATTGTTCCACTCGTAACCGTCGATTTATCTCCTGAAAAAATGAAACAGAGTGGTACAGAGGCAGATTTTTTGTTATCGCTTACATCTTTTATTGAGCAACAGTTTAAAGGCCGTCTATTACTGATGCCACCATTTTCGTATAGTGCAACATTAAAAAGCGAAGATATGCCGAAGGAATTAGAGGCACAATTACATAATGCTGGTTTTAAGCATGTGTTCTTCATTACTTGTGACCATTTTTGGACAAATATTGGAGAGGAAGTAAATGTTGTTTGGCTACCAGCGATTCCGTTAGAAAGTATGGATAAAGGTGTGAAAAACTCTATTCTTGAAGATCAATTGCGACAAGTTATTCCGATGCTTTCGACCAAATGGGCACAGATTTAACAATTTGTTTCAATAAATGTTCACATTCTCCAGCTTTCCACAGAATGCTATATTGACCAAGCTATGGAGTTGATATATCATAGATATGTCCTAGTATTACTATTTGTAAAAAAATGTCCGTTGGACTGACCTTTAAGTTAGAGGGGGGAAAAAAATGAGTAATAATCGAGTTTCACGTCGTCAATTCCTAAGCTATACACTAACTGGTGTAGGTGGCTTTATGGCGGCAGGTATGCTGATGCCGATGCTTCGTTTTGCAATTGACCCAGTACTACAAAAACATACTGGTGGGGACTTTATAAAGACAGAGCATAAAATCGCTGATATTACTAAAGAACCTATTAAAGTTGACTTAAAATTTGAACAAGTTGATGCATGGTACAAATCAGAGGTAACAAACGTAGCGTGGGTTTTCAAAGAAGGCGATCAAATCGTTGCATTATCTCCTGTTTGTAAGCACTTAGGTTGTATGGTGAACTGGGGAGAAGATTCTGCACACCCAGATCAATTCTTCTGTCCTTGTCATGCTGGACGTTACGAGAAGAATGGTAAAAACATACCAGGAACACCACCAACAGGTCCGTTGGATGAATATGAAGTTAAAGAAGAAGATGGTTACTTATTGCTTGGTCCAACTAAAGCAAATACTCTAGTTAAGTAAGGGGGTACAAAACAGTGCTAAATAAAATTTATGATTGGGTCGATGAACGCTTAGATATTACACCTATTTGGCGTGATATTGCCGACCACGAAGTGCCAGAGCACGTGAACCCTGCACATCATTTTTCAGCATTCGTTTACTGTTTCGGTGGATTAACTTTCTTCATCACGGTAATTCAAATACTATCAGGTATGTTTTTAACAATGTACTATGTACCAGACGTAGTGAATGCTTGGAAATCAGTTTATTATTTACAAAACGAAGTAGCATTTGGTGAAATCGTACGCGGTATGCACCACTGGGGAGCTTCATTAGTAATCGTAATGATGTTCTTACACACGCTTCGTGTATTCTTCACAGGTTCTTATAAGAAACCACGTGAATTAAACTGGATGGTTGGTGTAGGGATTTTTGGTGTAATGATGGGTCTTGGTTTTACAGGATACTTATTACCATGGGATATGAAAGCATTATTCGCTACAAAAGTAGGTATCGAAATTGCTGCATCTGTACCGTTTATCGGTGAATGGATTAAAATCTTATTAGCGGGTGACTCAACTATTCTTGGTGCTCAAACGTTAACACGATTCTTTGCGATTCATGTATTCTTCTTACCTGCAGTATTGTTTGGGTTACTTGCAGCACACTTTATCATGATTCGTCGTCAAGGAATTTCAGGGCCGTTGTAATAGTTCTTGACGGTTCGATGATTTTTTAAAGGAGGGGACATAATGCATCGCGGAAAAGGAATGAAATTTGTTGGTGATTCTCGTATTAAAGCGAATCACAAAATGCCGAACGTTCCAAAGGATTATTCCGAATATCCAGGTAAGACGGAAGCTTTCTGGCCGAACTTCTTACTAAAAGAATGGATGGTTGGTGCTGTATTTTTAATAGCTTATTTATTATTAACAGTTGCACATCCATCACCTCTTGAAGGACCAGCTGATCCAACAAGAGCATACGTGCCATTACCGGACTGGTACTTCTTATTCATGTATCAATTATTAAAATACTCATATGCTTCAGGTCCATATAATGTTATTGGAGCAATTGTAATTCCAGGTCTTGCATTTGGAGCGCTATTATTAATGCCATTTTTAGATAAAAGTCCAGAACGTCGTCCATCTAAACGCCCATTACCAACAGCGTTTATGTTATTGACATTGGCTGCTATGTTCTACTTAACTTGGGAGTCAGTTGTTAACCATGACTGGGAAGCTCAAAAAGCTATGGGTGCAATTGTAGAAGAGGTTGAGGTTGATATTGATGAATCTCTACCAGGATTTGCAATTTGGAACGGTGACACTGGTGAACAAGCTAAAACTTGTATCGGCTGTCATGCTGCTGACTTAAAAGGTGGTCCAGCGGCTCCAGCATTAGTTGGTAATAAACTAACAGCTGAAGAAGTAGAAGATATTATCCACAATGGTCGTGGCAATATGCCAGCTGGTGCTTTCGCTGGTACAGATGAAGAAGCGAAACAATTAGCTGAATTTATTGCGAGCTTAAAGGCTAAGGAATAAGCTTTGTTTTAAAAGAGTCAGGAAACTGGCTCTTTTTTTCTAGTCTAATAATGTGACTGTTACAGCTTCAAAAAAGTTCCCGTACAATATATTATTGCAACAATAATATTTATTAGGATTTACATACTATTTAAGATCGAGACAAATGCCCATTCACTCCTGTGGGAAACTAGCAATTCAATGCTGTATGTGTGAACAAACCGAGGAGGCAAAGCGGTAAGTTGTTGAAAATGCGGGGAAGTCACTAGAATTTATGTAGTGCTACACAGTGGGCAATACCACAATATTTGATGCAGTCTATGTTTAAGAGGAATATTAGAAAAAAGCTCATCTACAAAGGTAAGGATGACATTGGTTAAAACCTAAGCTATATAAGTTGATTTCCGTTACGACTGGGCAGGAAAGCGCCCAGTCGTAACGGAAATCAACCCTACATTATGGTTATACGTAAAAAATACTGCTACTATTCAATATTGAAAGAACGTGGCAAATTAACGACTATTTAATACATAATAACAGACAAAAAAGGCATCTTAGTAAAGACAGAAGATAAAGGAGTTTTAATTATGCAAATTACACGTGCAAACGTCTGGTATCTCCTTACACATAAGTCATTTTTAATACTTTTACTTATTATCAATCTATTAGGAACTATTTACGGTTATTATTGGTACGGATGGCAGCTTGCTATAACGGAACCGATTTTTTATATTTTTGTTCCGGATAGTCCGACAGCCAGCTTATTCTTTTGCTTCGTATTGTTAGCTTGGATCATGGGGAAAAAATGGCCTCTAATGGAGGTGCTAGCCCTTATTACATTAGTTAAGTATGGAATTTGGGCTGATGTGATGAATATTTGGACGTTGATTGAAACTGGATCTATTGGCTGGCAAGGCTGGATGCTTGTAGGCTCGCATTTTATGATGGCCTTCCAAGCGATTATATACCTTGGTAAATATGTTTTTTCATATTGGCATATTGCCGTGGCAGCCGTATGGACATTGCATAATGATGTGATTGACTATGTATTTGGCCAAATGCCGATGTACCGTGATTTAGCGGATTACACAAGCTATATCGGTTATTTTACTTTTTGGTTATCGATTGCATGCATTTTTCTAGCGATCTTCTCAATTAGGTGGCGCAAATATTTGCCGAATTAGGTAATTGATTATAGAATTATAGTATCGAGATAGAAAGGGGTTAGAAAATTGTCAACAACCATGTATATTGTTTATTTTGCAATAATAATGCTACTGCCGCTTTACGCACAGATGAAAGTAAAGGGCACGTATAATAAGTTTGCAAAAGAACGTACAATGAAGGGACAAACTGGTGCAGAGATAGCGCGTGCGATTTTAGATGCAAATGGCTTATATGATGTACGAGTTGTTCCAACACAAGGTGTATTATCTGATCATTATAATCCGGCGACAAAAACAGTTGCTTTATCGGAAAGTAACTTCTACGAGGCGAGTATTGCTGGAGCTGCAGTTGCTGCCCACGAAGTTGGCCATGCCATCCAGCATAAAGAAGCTTATTCAATGCTAACATTACGTAGTAAGCTAGTGCCGGTTGCAAATATTTCATCAAATATGTCTTGGATATTTGTTATGATTGGTATTTTTGCAAGTAGTACAAATATGTTACTTTTAGGTATCATATTATTGGCAGCAGGTGTGGTTTTCCAATTAGTAACGTTGCCAGTAGAGTTTGATGCATCCAAGCGCGCGTTAGTGCAAATGAATTCTTTAGGGATTATTACAAATGAAGAAGAGCGTCCAGCGCGTAAAGTGTTAAGCGCTGCAGCATTAACATATGTTGCCGCAGCAGCAGTAGCTGTATTAGAATTATTACGTTTAGTATTAATCTTTACAAATATGCGAAGTGACGACTAATTAAAGAACTTGTTGTAGTGGTATTTCACTATAGCAAGTTTTTTAATCCGTCAAATTGTAATATGTAAAAAAAAGCCTACCTCAACGAATGTTTTATTCGAGAGAGCAGGCAAATTGTTCATTTTAATGGAGTGGTTGTTTTTGGTCGTCGAGCGTGAAGCCTTCTCCTGCCACATCCCGTACTTCTATTATAGAGACGAAAGCGTGAGGATCGACATCATAAACAATAGATTTTAAACGTACAACTTCATTGCGACCAATGACACAATAAATAACTTCTTTTTGTTGCTTCGTAAAATGGCCATGGCCTTCAAGTATAGTAATACCGCGTTCCATTCGTAATGCAATCATTTCAGCAATGGCGCTAGATTTTTCAGATATAATAAGTGCTCCACGTGCTGCATAGGCTCCTTCTTGAACAAAATCAATGACGCGCGCGCCAACAAATACCGCGACAAGGGTATACATCATAGAGCGTGCATCTAAAAACGTTATCCATGACAGTGTAATGACAATTGCGTCAAAGATGAACATCGTTTTACCCATACTCCAGCCAAAATATTTATGCCCAAGGCGAGCTAAAATATCTACACCGCCAGTTGTACCACCGAAGCGAAAGACGATACCGAGTCCTAATCCAACAAAAACTCCTGCAAAAAGTGCAACTAGTAGTAAATCATCCTCTAAATGAATAGTAAATTGATATTTTTGGAAAATTTTTAGGAAAACTGAAACAGATAAAGTTCCAACGAGCGTATAAATAAATGATTTTTTTCCAAGTAAACGATAACCAATAATAAACATAGGAATGTTTAATAGTAAATTCATGAAGGCAGGGTCCCAGCCTAGTGTAAAATAAAGTATGAGTGTAATCCCACTTAGGCCACCTTCACCAAGTTGATTTTGCATGTTGAAGTGGACGAAGCCGAAGCTAAAAATTGCAGCTCCGAGCATTATTGCGATGATATTGATGACTTTGATCTGTTTTAGCATATGACCTCCTGTAGTCCGAAACAATTGAAGTTGTGCTATCTATTATCTGACATTTTATTGTTTTTGACAACAATGGTGTAAATTTTATACGATGGTAAGTAGGAGTGTGATTTAAATGACTGAACAAGTAACAATGCAAGCTTTACAGCAGCGTGTGGATGATTATATAGGACAATTTAAGGAAGGTTATTTCCCACCATTTGAGTTATTGGCTCGTCTAACTGAGGAACTTGGTGAATTGTCTCGCGAGGTACAGGACGTTTACGGGCAAAAGAAGAAAAAGAGTACAGAGGATGCTAACAGCATTGAAGAAGAATTAGGTGACTTTTTCTTTGTTTTAGTTTGCTTTGCAAATGCACAAGGCATTAAATTAGATGAAGCACTTTTACGCGTTATACATAAATTTGAAACAAGGGATAAAGATCGCTGGACTAGAAAGGATGAAGAATAATGTCAATTCGTGTAGCTATTGCAGGACCTAGAGGAAAGATGGGGGCTGAGGCTGTACATACGGTCATGAAGCATGACAAAATGGAATTAGTAGCTGTACTAGATTATAAGGAAGTAGGAAAAACATTAGCTGATTTGGAGATGTTTCCAGCAAGTTATACTGCTCCAATCTTTACAGACATGTCAGAGCTTGTAGAGGCAACTGCACCAGATGTATTAGTTGATTTAACAAACCCGCATGCAGTATATAAACATACTAAAGAAGCCTTGCATTTAAATGTACGCCCTGTAATTGGTACAACGGGCTTTACAGATGCACAACTAGTGGAATTATCAGCAATGGCTAAAGAAAAAGAGCTTGGCTGCATTATTGCTCCGAACTTTGCGATAGGGGCAATCCTTATGATGAAGTTTGCTAAGGAAGCGGCAAAATATTTACCTGATGTTGAAATTATTGAAATGCACCACGATCAAAAGTTAGATGCACCATCTGGAACAGCTGTTAAAACAGCACAATTGATTCAAGAGGTGCGAGCACAAAAAATGCAAGGACATCCAGAGGAAAAAGAAACACTTGAGGGTGCAAGAGGGGCAGAATTGGACGGCATGCGCCTTCACTCTGTTCGTTTACCAGGTTTAGTGGCACACCAACAAGTGTTATTTGGTGGAGACGGACAGCTTTTAACAATTCGTCATGATTCATTAAACCGTAATTCTTTTATGTCTGGTGTAGCATTTTGTGTAGAAGAAGTCATGAAAATGGATCAACTTGTATATGGTTTAGAAAACATCATCTAAAGATTGGGATGGAAGCATTATGAAAATCGCATTAATTGCACATGATCGCAAAAAAGATAATTTAGTACAGTTTGCTATTGCTTACCGTAATATTTTAAATGAGCATACGTTGTTTGCTACAGGTACAACAGGACAGCGCGTTATTGAAGCTACAGGCTTAGAGGTAACACGTTTTCGTTCTGGACCACTCGGTGGCGATCAACAAATTGGCGCAATGATTGCCAATAATGATATGGACATGGTCATTTTTTTCCGTGATCCTTTAACAGCACAACCACATGAGCCAGATGTTTCTGCACTGATCCGACTTTGTGATGTTTACCAAGTGCCACTGGCCACAAATATGGGAACTGCAGAAATATTACTAAAAGGCCTACAGGAAGGCTTTGTGGATTGGAGACTGATTCAAGAAAGACGAAATTAAAAAAAGGCGTGATTTAGAAAGGATGATAATCGAATGAAAAAGCTAAAAATCGGCATTACCTGTTATCCAACTGTTGGAGGCTCTGGTGTTATTGCAACAGAATTAGGAAAAATGCTTGCAGAGAGAGGACACGAGATTCATTTCATCACCTCAAGCGTACCATTTCGATTGAATAAAATTTATCCAACCGTCTTTTTCCATGAAGTAGAAGTTAATAATTATTCAGTATTTCAATATTCGCCATATGATATAGCATTAGCGAGTAAAATGGCGGACGTGATTAAGGATGAAGAGCTAGATGTGCTTCATGTGCATTATGCAATACCACATGCGGTCTGTGCTGTCTTAGCTCGTGAAATGAGTGGTCGTGACATTGGGATTGTCACAACGCTACATGGTACAGATATTTCGGTACTTGGGCAGGATTCCACTCTTTCACAGGCAATTAAGTATGGCATTGACAAATCTGATATCGTAACGACAGTGTCAGAGGCATTAAAGCAACAAACCTATGAGCTTATCGATACAGTAAAGCCGATTAATACGATTTACAACTTTGTAGATGAACGTGAATACTTCCCGCGCAATTCAGGAAGCCTAAAGGAACAATTCGGAATTGAAGAAGACGAAAAAGTTATTATTCACGTATCTAATTTCCGTAAAATTAAGAATCTTCCTCATATAATAGACGCATTTATGAAGATTCGCGCAAACATGAAGGCAAAACTGTTGCTTGTAGGAGATGGACCTGAAAAGCATCGTGTAATGGATCAAGTAAAGGAAAGTCCTTACATGAAGGATGTTTTATTTTTAGGTAAACAAGAAAATTTAGCTGAATTGTATGCAATCAGTGACCTTAAATTATTACTATCACAGCAAGAATCATTCGGATTAGTCTTACTTGAAGCAATGGCTTGTGGTGTACCTTGTATTGGATCGGCTGTAGGTGGTATTCCAGAAGTCATTGAACACGGTGTAGACGGTTTTATAGTGGAATTAGGAGATACAGACGCAGTGGCAGAATATGCTGTGAACCTCTTGAGTGATGAAGAGAAATTACAACGTTTCCGTGAAGCAGCCATTTGTGCTGTTGATGAAAAATTCCATTCATCAAAAATTGTAGAACAATATGAAAAATTGTATGAAAAGGTTGCTGAAAGAAATCATGCAAAACAATAAAGAATGGCAAGCGGCCTATTCAGTTATTGAACAACTAGAAAACGCGGGCTTTGAAGCAGTAATCGTCGGTGGTGCGGTACGAGATGCCATACTCGGTCGCCCTGCCCATGATGTAGATGTTGCAACAAACGCCATGCCAGACGAAGTAAAATCTGTCTTTAATCACACGGTTGATATAGGAATTCAGCATGGGACGGTACTTGTTATCGTGCCAGCTGGATCGGTGGAGGTAACGACATATCGCACAGATGGGGAATATACAGATCACCGTAGACCAGAGGAAGTGCAATTTGTACGTTCGCTAAAAGATGATCTACAGCGCCGAGACTTTACGATGAATGCTATAGCGATGCGTCGTGATGGCTCATTTGTTGATTTTTACGGGGGGCGTCAAGATATTGAGGCTGGTGTCATTCGAGCAGTAGGTGACGCACAGAAACGCTTTTCGGAAGATGCATTACGAATGCTGCGAGCCGTACGTTTTTCAGCGCAACTAGGTTTTCTAATTGAATCAGAAACCTTGCAAGCAATGCAGGGCAAGGCTGATACTATTTCTTGGATTGCAAAGGAGCGTATAAAGGCAGAGCTCGATAAGCTATGGGTAGGGAAAGATGTTTTTAATGGTATAAGAAAGCTTGAGGAAAGTAGCTTAGTGAATCATTTAAGTGGTACTTTTCAAGCAGATGACTGGTGTAAATTTAACACGCAGGACAAGCTATTAGGCTGGGCATATTTTTCAATGTTACAGGGTGATCATTGGCGAGAAGTGCTAGGTAACTATCGTTTATCGAATAAAGAGATGGCATTTGTAAAAGGTGTGCTAGCAGCCATAAAGGCTTTAAAAAATGGCTGGACGAATATGGATTACTTTTCGCATACACAACAGGAACTCGAGGCAGCTTGTTATTTTGCCGAGCTGAGACAGCTTGACGTTCAAATACCACAGCAAAGTATACAAGAAATTCAGACAAAGCTTCCCATTAGACACAAGCAAGAGCTTGTTGTAAACGGGACGAATTTATTAAAATGGTCTGGAATAAAAGGTGGCCCATGGGTAAAAGAAGCATTGCAGGCAATGCTTGAAGCGGTTGTCAATGGCGAACTTCAAAATGACCGACAGCACATAAAGAATTGGATAGAACATGATTATTTCAAAAAAGAATGATAAACGTTGATTTTTATCATTTCTGTATGATGAGGAACCGTCTTAAAAAGAATAAGACGGTTCCTTATTAATTTAAGCTCTATTTTTTGATTTTATAATATATTTTCTTATCTTTAAAAGTTGGATGTGACGTTTGTTAATACGTATACCATGTACTACGTTATGACGGTGATCCAACGATACGAAGTAAAATAGTTAAAAATAACGAATAAACAGTGTCTAAAAGATATTTGATGATATTGTGGTCAATTGTCATAATTTACAGTATGATTAATACTAATTAAAGTTTATAAATAACAACAAAAATTTAAATAGCAGAGTTTATTAAAGGATTGATTAGCATGAGTATTTCTATGAAGGATGAAATTTTAAAAAGAATATTAGCTGCTAATGGTGAAGCAGTTTCGGGTCAGGAGCTAGCAGATTCCCTTGGAGTATCACGTACTGCTGTATGGAAACATATGCAGTCGCTACAGGAGGAAGGCTATACGTTTGAAACGGTAAAGAAAAAGGGCTATGTACTGACGGGTGTTCCAAATAGCTTAAGCCCAACACAAATTGAACTATTTTTAAATACGGAACACTTTGGACGTGAAATCCATTATTTTGATGTTGTAGATTCAACACAAACAATCGCCCACAAGCTTGCACAGGAAGGTGCTTCACATGGCACGATTATAATCGGTGAGGAGCAAACTGCCGGTCGTGGTCGTATGGCCCGTCCATGGGAATCTGCAAATGGCACAGGTATTTGGATGACTGTTATTGTGAGACCAGATGTCACTCCTCAACAAGCTTCATCGTATACACTTGTCGTAGCAGTTGCGATTACGATGGCTATTAAAACATTATATAAACAAATTGAGCCAGCCATTAAATGGCCAAATGATTTGCTTATTAAAGGTAAAAAATGTACAGGTATATTAACAGAAATGCAGGCAGAGGCAGACCGTGTACAAGCATTGCTAGTAGGTATAGGTATTAACGCGAACCAGGTTGACACAGATTTCTCACCAGAAATCGCGGATATTGCTACATCTTTACGTTTAGAAGCGGGTGAAGAAATTAATCGAGCTGCCCTTGTCGCATCAATTTTACAATACTTAGAACAATTTACGGAATTATACGTGAAGGAAGGCTTTTCCAGCATTAAAAAGCTATGGGAACAAATGTCATGTACGATTGGACAACGTATTGAAGTTACGACTTTACGTGGGCGCTTTGAAGGTATTGCCAGTGGGATTACGGATGAAGGTGTACTACAGCTAACAGAGGATAATGGCACAGTTCGGACAATTTATGCTGGAGATATAAAAATTTTATAGAAACATAAACTACAATGTGCATTCACTTATCCAACAAGAACGTATATTTTCGAATGTGAAAGTATACGTTCTTTCATATTTTTCGAAATACATTTAGCTCTATATATTTTTTTCTCGTTTGTAGTCTTGTCTAAAGAAGATCAGAGAAAGAATTAGTAAAATTATTGGAAGAAAAAACAATCCTGAGTCATATTTAACTGAATGCTCCATTTTTAGTCCGAACAAATAAATGAATAATGTAAAAGAAACCGATAAAGAGATCGTTCCCGCTATAGTTTTCATTACATGCCCCCCAAAGGAAAACGCTTATTTTATTTTTTCTATTAACGTATCAATATCATCCCATACATAAATAAGTTCTTCTACTATTTTTCCGCCAATTTTAATTTCGATGTTATTTACATATTGTGCACCATAATATTCATAGAAATAACGTGTTTTATTTTCTGCTAATACTTCTACAAATACTTTTTCGTATCCTTTTTGATTAAAATAGGTGAATATTTCTTTGAGTAGTTGTTTCCCAATACCCTTTCCATGATATTCTTCTAAAAGATATATAGAAGTCAAATCAGTTGAATTTACTACTGAATTTGTCTTTCGTGTACCACTAGTTGCAAAGCCGATTATTTCTCCTTGTTCATTTTCAGCCACCAATACATAATTCGTAGCATCTGAAATATTATTCTTCCATAGCTCTGTTCGCTGCTCGTAAGATAATTTATTCAAAAAATCATCTGGCAAAATGCCTTTATAAGTTGTTCGCCAACTGTCAACATGTACTTTTCCAATACTTTGAGCGTCTTGAATGTTTGCTTTTCTAATTTTCATATTAACCACCTCGAAATTCGAACTTTATTTCAAATGAATACGGACGTTTTTGACCCATTTCACCTTGGATTCCTCCTTAACTTTAAAAAAATTTAGCACTACATAGTAGTATGACTAATATAGAATTAATGGAAATCTGTTACTGATACAATGGGAAATCATATAAAATTTTTACTAAAAAGGCATTATCACATGGGTATAAATTCTACCTTCTAGATATTGAAAAACGAAATGATCAAGGAAGGAAATATTTATGGATGTTGTGCCGTTTTTAAGGAGAGAGGAATTCTGTCCTAGCCTTTGATTTAAGCTTCTTTGGATCCACTATTCCCAGCCCTGTTCAGTAATCTATGGCCGGTAATCCAAACTACTACACCGGTCCCCCATAATATCAGAGCTGAGCTAAAACCCACAGATGTCCACAATACCATAATTTGGTAATTACCCCAGGTAACTCTTACGGGTAAAGTAAACAGTGTGATTGCCGATAGCAGGCAAAGAAGTGAACCCGAAATATAATAGAGATTGACCTGAAAAAGGTACGCTAGGGGAAAGAAATGAGCACCAACAATGAGAGCCATAATAGGAACAAACAAATCCAAGTGATTGGTAGATTGACAAATTACGGCGGCAGTGGCTATCAAAACGCCTTCTAAACCGAAAATAATACCGAACCACAAATTTTTTCGTTTCCAACGATGGGAATCCTCTCCCATCATCTCGTTTGATAATCTTTTAGATTTCATTATCAAAACGATTCCTCCAACAAGCAGTACAACACCAATCAACAAGGATAAAATCAACAGCCAGAGAAATCCCCAGCCGTGCAATCCTCTAATTCCAATTCCTGCCCACAGAGTACCGAAAAATGCCATGAAGATAACGCCAGAGGCTGTTCCGCGCACAGCAGCTCTAGGAATGATGGTTTGTGACATATCATGAACCCTCCTCTTTCAATTTCATTTTAACTTCTTTCAGCAAATGTTTTCGTAGCGAAAGTGAAACGTCAGCTACAAATGTTTTCGTAGCGAAAGTGAAACGTCAGTTACTTTTCAGCAGGTGTCCAAACGTCCGCTGAAATGAGGAATCAGTCTAAGACCTTCACATCCTGTGAAAACGCCTGAATGAGAGTGTAGCGAATCCACGTCAACGTACAAAATATTTTTGCTTTCACTGTAGTGACTACAGGTGGGCCTACTCAATAACCAATGGATACACTGGTGTTCGTAGGAATTTTTTGGCTAAGTGGTGGGGAGTTAAAGACGAATCTCTAATAGAATATGTATACTAACACCTCAGTAATAGTATGAAATGGAAGTGCAATTTTTGTACATCTTTATTCAAGCGGGAATGTACATAGTTAAATTAGCATTTAAACTCAGGGAGCGGAAAGAATGAAAAACGAATATGTACAAATTGAAATTATCGAAGATGAAACCCGCAAATCATTTACTGGAATAGGATTTATTATAAGGGAGTATGAAAGTGGTGGAGTCGTATGTTTAACTTCTTTCAGCAAGTGTTTTCGTAGCGAAAGTGAAACGTCAGCTACAAGTGTTTTTGGCAGTTATAGAAGTCTCTCACCTCTATAGGTGATGAGATGAATGCGGATTTAAACTACTTTTCAGCGGGTGTTTGGACACCCGCTGAAAAAGAGGGACTCACTCTAAGACCTTAAATAGATGAATCTTGTAGCCAATTTTATTTCAATGTTAACTGTAAGTCACCATGAGAAACAGTTACTTTTAACTGGTTATCACCATTATAAGATTGTGATACTTTGCTGTTTTGTTCCTTCTTATCAACTGTAAGATCCCCGAAGTCAGTTTGTAATTCATAGCCAAGCTCACCTATTTTATTTTGTAAGCGAAGCGTAGTATCTCCAAAGTTAGACGTAATAGTAGATTGACCATTTAATGTTCCATCTATGTTAATATCACCATGTTCACTTTCAACAACGAAGCCATTACTTGAAAATTGTTGTAGCTTTATGTCACCAAAAGATTGTGTAATCTCTGTTTTATCACCGGTAGTGTCTTTAAATATAATGTCCCCGAAATCTTCAGTTAGAGTTAACTCCAGGTAGTTTAGACCGCGAATGGTTGTATCCCCGAAATTACTATTAAGGACGACGGTTTTCAATGTTACATCTGAAGGAACATAGATTTTGATGGAAGGATTTCTGAAGCTAAAAAATCCGATTTGTAAACCATTCTTTTTCTTACTCTTTGTTTCAACAGTTAATGTATGATCTTTTATACTGTACGTCACATCATTATCTTTAATAACATTTGTTTCTAATGCAAAACGATCACTAGCAACAATTTCAACATCGCCATAGTGATTGATAACATTGATGTTAGTGAAATCATCTAGTTTATAGGAATTGTTTAATAGTGTATCGTTCTCTGGCAATTGGATGCCTTCATCAGTTAACACAAGACTCCATTTTCCACCAGAGAAATAACCAACGAGAGCTAACAGTATGCCGAAAGCAATCATAGTAATGGCTATATGGGTATGTCGAGACGTCATTAGTATCCCTCCTTCCGCTTCTTTGTTATTTTGTGGAATATTTTACCTAATGCTTCGACACAAACAACAACGATTGTTTTGATCACACGAGCAACAATTGGGAATAGCAGGATACCGAGACCAGTTACAATAAAGCCAACCCCCATAAAGAGAATCGCTGTCGGCCAGTGCTGAGTTAAAATGAAGAAGCCTGAAATAAGTGCAACGATTCCACCAAAAAAGATACTTAATACAGTTGCAATAATCGCAATGATAACGCTGAATACAACTGCTCCAAATGAAAAAATAAGTGCTATAGCAACCGCAAGTAACGGTAATGAAAGTGGGGCTGATAATATTGCTAGAATGATAATCCAAATCGCAGACATATTTTTCTTAGTCGAAGTTGAAGTTGTTTCTAAATCTTTTAATGCATAGTCCGCCATTATTTGTGATGCAACATGAGAAGGAGAACCTAGCTGTTGAATGATCTTCTGTTCGTTCTCTTCTCCTGCTTCATCGAAATATTCCTCATAATAGGCAAGCGCAATATCAATTTCATGCGCTGGAAGACGTTGTAATTTCCCCCGTAGCTTTTTCAGAAAGCTAGCTCTATTCATCATATTTCCCTCCTATAAGTACACAATCAACCATCTCTTTATACTTTTGCCATTCTTTTAATAGCTCCAGTAATCGTATCCGACCTTGTTCAGTAATTTGGTAATAGCGTCTATTCCTCCCTTGGTAGGGCTGATCGTAGGTTGTTAAGCAATCTGCTTTTTGTAAACGACGTAATACTGGGTACAGCGTAGATTCTGATATTTCCATCACAGATTGTATCTGCTGTGTTAACGAGTAGCCGTATGCATCCTCTTTATCGACGATGGCAAGTACACAAGCGTCAAGTAAAGCTGAGCCAAGCTGAAATGTCATCTTTTCTCACCTCACAATGTTATACCTATACAAGGTTTTATATTATACGTCGTATAGTATGGTGGAAGTATATTACATATCATATTGAAATGTCAAATTTTATTAAAAAGTTCAAGCGAAAAATAAAAATGATAGTAGTGTCATTTAAAATGTTTGGAGGTAGAGATAATGCCAAAAGTAAGCCATGAATATGTACAGGAAAAGAAAAACGGCATTTTAGAGGCAGCCACAGCAGTATGTAAAGTTAAGCCTCTCTATGACATTACGATGAGGGATATTATTAAGCGTCAGGAGTAAGTCAGGGTGGGATTTATCGTTATTATTCAGACTTAGATGAAATACTTATAGATGTTATTAATCAAGTAAATGCAAATGCAGACTATAAACATACTATCGATGGAATTACAGTTACGAGTAATTCTCCCACAACAACAATCATTAAATGATTTAATTTTCTTGGAGAGTACATGAAGGAAAACGTATCAACAGTTGGTAAAATCCAATTTGAGCTTACGATTTTATTTACTAACAATCCAGATAGGGAAAAGAAAATTTTATCAAACATTATTGAGAATGAAAGTGGACAATATTTGATGCAACAAATTTTTCATTCGATCCATGAGGGAATTTCTTCAGGGTGCTTTGAGCCTGAAATTTCGATAGAGGATCTATCTACTTTTATGATGACATCGATTGATGGCATTGTGAGAGACGTTGTCTTGCAAAAATGTTACGGAGTGTTCTCAAATAAGCACGTGCAGTTTGATGAGATTCGTTTGATGAATACACTTTGCAAATCCGTATTATTACTATTGGGTACGAAAGAAGGAGAGGATTAAAGTTGGGATTAGAGGTATGAAGATTTCTATTTTATACCTTTGCAACGTCTTGGATAATTTGGGGCAGTTTAGCCTTATTAACACAGCTAAATTTGCTGAAGTTTGGCAATGCAATATATATGCTATTGTTTGTTCTCGGCGGAATTACTCCTGCAATTTGTGAGATTTGGTTGAAAAAGAAATATTCGACTAAAGAAGAGTTCAAATCATTTATCCATAATGTAAAAAATCCTAAACATCCTGTATCTTGCTATATATTTGTAATTGGATTGGCATTTGCGGCTTTTTTTACCAACGCTATGGGGCGGAGCAACTTTGGAGAATCCAATGTATCTGGCGTTAATTGAATTGCCAATCATGATTATTGGAGGAAGGGTAGAAGAAATTGGCTGGCGTGGTTTTTTACAGCCTACATTACAAAAAAGATGGTCTCCCTTCACGAGTACAGTTATTGTGGGCGTTATTTGGGCAGTTTGGCATCTGCCATTATGGTTTGTCATTGGATCAAATCAAATGAACATGAACTTCCTAGGGTTTTCTCTAATAACTTTAGCGTTATCCTTTTTATTAACGATTATTTACCTATCCACTAAAAGTATTTTTCTCTGTATTATTTTCCACGCTTTCACCAATTCATTTTGGGATGTTTTTGTACCAGTTACAAATGTAACGTCTGGTTTATTTACATTTTTATTTGCTCTGTTGCTATTTACAATGTTTGAAGTTTATCGAAAATCAACCTTTCAGAAAAGAATGGTTTGAAGTTAGATATATTTTTCAATCGTAATTATTAGAAAATAATATTTGAAGATTACTAGGGGAATCTGTTATAGTATGTGCGAAGGGCAGTATCCTTTTGTGAACGGCACCTTCAAAACGTTAGAACAATTTACAATAAATATCTGCCTTGATCTTTTAATGACAGGGACGGAAGAAAACAAACGTTCAAAAAGATAACTTAATTCAATGGAATGGGCAATTCTCATAATGAGATTTGATTACGATTCTTTTATTAAGTTATGGCCTCTATTCAAGAATTAGAGGTGATTTTTGCTAACGAACGAAACACTACCCTTCTGTCTATTTTAAGAACAGAAGGGTTTTTCTGTTTTCTTTCCTTAAAAAAGGAGGACTACATGATGAAAACAACTTCAGATTTTTTAAAGATGAAGGCAGCAGGTGAGAAAATCGTTATGCTTACTGCATATGATTATCCTGCTGCAAAATTTGCCGAAGAAGCAGACGTCGATATGATTCTAGTGGGAGATTCACTAGGTATGGTAGTACTAGGCTATGATTCTACAATGCCAGTAACAGTAGCAGACATGGTCCATCATGCAAAAGCAGTGCGCCGTGGGGCGAAGGATACGTTTGTTGTTGTTGATATGCCATTTGGTTCGTATCACGGTGATATACACGAGACGTTGAAAACGGCAGTAACTATGATGCAACAAACAGGAGCAGATGCACTAAAGTTAGAGGGAGCAGACGATGTACTACCAGCAATTCGTAAATTAACGTCAGCTGGCATTCCAGTGGTTGCTCATTTAGGTTTACTACCTCAATCAGCAGGCGTGCTTGGTGGATACAAGGTTCAAGGTAAAACAGCTGAACAGGCAACGAAGCTCATTGAAGATGCAAAAAAATGTCAAGAGGCAGGAGCGTGTGCTGTCGTTTTAGAATGTATCCCCCATCAGCTAACAGAGATGGTATCTGCTAATCTTATTATTCCAACGATTGGCATTGGAGCTGGTGTACAGGCTGATGGACAAGTTTTAGTTTATCATGACATGTTAAGCTATGGTTCACATCATGTACCAAAATTTGTGGAACAGTTTTCGAATATGGGCCAAGAAGCAAGCCGTGGAATTGCTAGTTACGTAGAAGCAGTAAAGGCGGGTACATTCCCTGCACCGAAGCATTTCTTTACGATGAAAGAAGAAACATTGGATCAGTTATACGGGGGCGTAAAGTAATGAAAGTCGTCACTACTATCCATGAGCTAACTATAGAAATCCAAGCAGCTAAGCAAGCTCAGAAAACAATTGGACTCGTTCCAACAATGGGCTATTTACATGAGGGTCATTTAACGCTAGCAAAAACAGCTCGCGACGAAAATGATTTAGTCGTGATGAGTATATTTGTCAACCCAACTCAATTTGGACCAAACGAAGACTTTGAAAGTTATCCGCGTGATTTGCCACGGGATACTGCTTTAGCAGCGTCTGTCGGTGTTGATATTGTTTTCGCACCGAGTGTGGAAGAAATGTATCCGCATGATGGCGGTATTCGTATTCATGCGGGTGAACAGGCAACCATTCTTTGTGGGGCGAGCCGTCCAGGACATTTTGATGGCGTTTTACAGGTCGTAGCAAAATTATTTCACTTAGCACAGCCGACACGGGCTTATTTCGGACAAAAAGATGCCCAGCAGGTGGCAATTATTGCGACAATGGTACGCGATTTTAATTTCCCTTTGGAAATGCGAGTAGTACCCATTGTACGTGAGGAGGACGGTTTAGCGAAATCCTCTCGCAATGTGTATTTAAGTGAAGCGGAACGTCTTGAGGCACCCGCCATTAATGAAGCGCTACAGCTTGCTCGTAATAACTTTATAGCAAATGGTGATGCAGCGAGTGCGCTTGCTAAAGCAAAGGCACACATTGCAGCACGTACACATGGCGAAATTGACTATATTGAACTGTTAGCGTATCCAGATTTAACACCCGTATTTCCTGAAACGGAGCAAGTGCTTTTAGCGGCAGCCGTCTATATTGGTAAAACTCGTTTAATTGATAATTGTATCTTTAATGTGAAAGAAGGATTGTAAAATGTTACGAATGATGATGAACAGTAAAATCCACCGAGCTACAGTGACACAAGCAGATTTAAACTATGTTGGTTCTATTACGATTGATGAGGATATTTTAGATGCAGTAGGAATGCTGCCAAACGAAAAGGTGCATATCGTTAATAACAATAATGGCGCACGCTTTGAAACTTATATTATTGCAGGGGAACGTGGATCAGGCGTTATTTGTGTGAACGGAGCAGCAGCACGCCTAGTACAACGTGGAGATATTGTAATTATTATTTCTTACGTGTATGTAGATAACGAAGAGGCAAAAGATCATAAGCCAACAGTAGCTATTATGGGCGAGGGTAATACAATTAAAGAAATGATATCGTATGAGCCAGAGGCAACAGTGATGTAGTGTGATAAAAGTTGCTACTACTTTGAAACTTTAAAGACAATTTTTTTATAAGGTGATTGAATTCATCATAATTTGAAAGTGTACATTACTAAGTTAAAGCCTTAGGACGCAGTTATGCCGAGGTATAATTAGTTGATGTACACTTTTTAATATGTCCAAAAATTGTTAAAGAAAGGGTTTATCATATGAGCATTAAAGTGAATTTGAAAATTTTACAAACTAGAATTGCGTTAAAGATATGTTTTTAACTCATCATCAAAAGTTGTGGATAACAATTTTTAAGACGAAATTCCTTGAAGTTGATCTTCGTTCCGGCTGGGCGACTCCTCGGGGATTAGCGATATAGAGGAACGAAGGCTAGAAGCATCACTTCCTGTGATAACGCCTTCGTGACCAACATTGTGCTGCTGTCGCTACGTTGCACTCACGCTTTCGCGCAAAAGACATTTGTTGGCCCGAGACCCTGCAGCGAAGCGGATGTTTTCTGTGCGAAAGCGAAGCGGCAGCTATAAAGCGCTCAGCCGGAATGGAAATCAACCACACATAATGGTGATAGGTCATATTTTTACAATTGTATTAATTTGGAGATTCTTGATGATAATCAACAATGGCAGAGGGATGCCGCTGAGCCAAATATGTGATAAAATTCATCTATCTAATGTGAACTGTGAGTTGAGATGTATGATGGAAAGTCAAAAGTATGCAATTGTTGATTTAGAGACGACTGGTCATTCACCGGCAAATGGGGACCGAATGATTCAAATAGCAATTGTTATTATGAAAGATTGGGAAATTGAACAAACGTATACGAAGTTTATATATCCAGGTAAAGCTATTCCAACGTTCATTCAGGATTTAACGCATATTACGGATGAGGATGTAAAGGATGCCTTGCCGTTTGAGGCACATGCCGACTACATATATGAACTGCTTGCCGATTGTGTATTCGTCGCGCATAATGCGGATTTTGACTTATCCTTTTTACAAGCAGAGTTCAAGCGTGCGGGTTTATCAAAATGGCAGGGTAAAAAGATGGACACGGTTGAGCTTGCCAAAATTTTGTTCCCAATGTCACTCAGCTTTAAGCTAGGTGATTTAGCGGCAGATTTAAATATAGAGCTTACAAATGCACACCGAGCAGATGACGATGCCCGTGCAACAGCGGAGCTCTTTAAACGATGCTGGAAGGAGTTACTCAGTCTCCCTCAGCTAACCCTAGAACAAATGCATAAACGCTCATTCAGATTGAAGTCAAATTTATCCCAGCTTTTCTTCGAGGCTCTTCAAATTAAACGACAGCATGTAACTGCTAATGAGAATGTCTCCTACTACCGCAATTTGGCTATTTGTGATGGGCGAAAAAAGTATACAAATCATGCGGAGGTTGTATCATATCCTCAAACAGCAGCTGACAAAACAGCATTAATGACAAAAGCCATGTCGAATTTTGAGCAACGACCAGCGCAATTCGAGATGATGGACACGATTTGGCAAGCGCTCAATGACAAAAGGGAATGCGTTATAGAGGCCTCAACAGGTATTGGTAAAACAGCAGGCTATCTACTTCCTGCGATTTTGTATGCTCGAGCAGTCGATAAAAAAATTGCGATTAGCACATATACGTCACACTTGCAGGAGCAACTTGTTGAGGAAGAGCTACCAAAGATTGAAAAAATCCTTGGCACAAAAGTCAATATCGCTGTGCTTAAGGGCATGCAGCATTATATTGACGTTGCACGCTTTGAGCAATGTATGGCATATGCTGATGAAACTTATGATGATACATTTACGATTTTGCAAATTCTTGTCTGGTTGACTAAAACAGAAACAGGTGTGCTAAGTGAGCTCAATGTATCTGGGGGCGGACAATTATTTTTAGAGAAAATCCGCAAAATGCCTGATGAAAAACCTTCAAAGGGCTTTGATTTTTATGAGCAAGCGTTAAAAAATAGTGAATTTGCTGATTGTATCGTAACGAATCATTCTATGGTACTCAGTGATTTAGTCCGTCAAACACCAATATTTACACAAATTGACGGATGGATCATTGACGAAGCACATCAATTTATACAATCTGCTATGCAGCAGGATGAAGTTGTCTTCTCCTATACGCAGTGGAAGTACATTTTTGGCCAAATTGGAACGATGGAGGAAACTGCTTTGTTCCAGCAATTTAGTCAGGCCGCTAAGAAGAAACACCGTGTTTCTATGCAAAGCTTGCAGCGACTAGATGCACAATTTATACGTCTACAACGGACATTCGATGAAACTATGCAACGGGCTGTACAAAAAATGCAGCAACAAATAAAAGGGAAGCAAGCTAGTAGTAAATGCACTTTGTTTTTAGAGGATGTAACGCTAGCAAAAGAGCCGCTTCTACAAGTGAGTAAGCTCACACAGCAATGGCTTGATCTTGCTACAGAAGTGGGGCAGGCCTTTGAAAATAATATTGAGCAATTAGATAAAAATGAGCTCTTTATTTTATCTGAGTGGCATTATTGGATCCGTGAATTAAAAGTAAAAATCGCGGAATGGGAAGAAATTTTCCTATCGTCACAGGATGATAATTCAGTATGGCTAGAATTTGATGTAAGGAGCGTTCCTGGGAGCTTACACGTCTATAAAAAGCCTGTTAATGTCACACCTATCATTGAAAAAGTACTTACGCCTCTTCGTAAGCAGGCAAGTATTGTGTGGACTTCAGGCACTTTAACGGTGCCAGGTAATGAGCGTTTTGTAACGAGTCAACTTGGTATTTCTAATAGTGTGCAAGTAATAAAGCTCCAAGCACCACCATCCTATTATGCAGGTGCTAAGGCATTTATTGTCACTGATATGCCTGAAATTCAACATGTGACTCAGGACGAATATATTGAAGCGGTCGCCCATGCAATTACACGTACCGTGCGAATGACTGAAGGACGTTGCTTTGTCCTATTTACCGCTCAGGACATGCTTCGAAAAACAGTGGAGCTTATTCAAGATAGTGAACTCCTTGATGACTATATGCTCTTTGCACAAGGAGTCACGGGTGGTAGCCGTATGCGAATTCTGAAATCATTTCAAAAGTTTAGCCATGCCGTTCTTTTTGGTACAAACAGCTTCTGGGAGGGAGTAGACGTTCCGGGTGACGCTCTTTCATCGGTGATCGTTGTACGCCTGCCGTTCTCCTCACCGGAAGAGCCTGTATTTAAAGCGCGAGCAAAACATATTACAGCACAAGGTCGCAATTCTTTCAATGAGCTTTCATTACCAGAAGCCATTATGCGGTTTAAACAGGGCTTTGGTCGTTTAATCCGTTCATCACAGGATAAAGGAGCCTTTATAGTTTTGGACCGCCGTATTTCAACAAAGTCGTACGGTAAGGAATTTGTTAAGGCGTTACCACCGATTGATGTGAAGAAATTGCAGCTACCGGAGTTGTTAAAGGAACTTAATAATTGGCAGAAATAGTTGAAATCCCTTTTAGTAGTTTTGCTAAAAGGGATTTTTTGGTAGATTTTATCCCGAAAGTAAGGTTATCTGAGCGAATTTTGAAGAAAATAAAAATCCAGGTGACTCGAGCCAATATAAAGTAGAAAACAGAGATCCCGAGCTATATAGTCTGCAAGCCGAGAATCAGATTTTCTCACTAAAAAAGCCCTCGACGATTGCGGGGGCTAGTTGCTATTATAAAACTTCTTTGGTCTGCCGAAAGGACTAGACATTTCGTAATCATCATACCTTCATCAGTAATGTTATTAATCTTGCCACTAATAATTGCTATAGAATCTTTTGCATCTTCTCTTGAGCTTTTACAAAGCCTAGTTCTATAACTTTGTTTTATATTGTTGTCTAATAAATCGGTAGTTCAAAAAAGGATTCCTACCATCTACGGAAACCAGGTCTAAAGCCGGGGAAAAACGGTCTTCCTGGGAAGAATGGGCTTATTGGAAAAAACGGGCTTATTGGAAAAAATGGGCTAACAGGGAAAAACGGTCTTCCTGGGAAGAATGGGCTCCCTGGGAAAAAGGGTCTTCCGAATTGGCCCATACCTGGAGAAAATCGGCGTCCGTCATTAAAACGCATTGGATTTACCATTTTTATAACTCCCTTCAATTGATATAGTATAGGCTATGTTCAATCAATGAAGTGGCTTAGACTAAGACACAGGTTTGGGATTCTATTTCAGCGTAAAAAAGTCAAATATATTACCGAGAAAGAGTGGACATTTCATAAAAGTTCTGCCAAGGATTAAGCGATAGACCTCTCACATTGGAACTCTTATGGTGACGATTTATTGGTGTGCCAATATATCTTCAATCAAAAATGCGATATAGAGATTTGTTTTTGTAAATGGATTACTTAGGTCCATATCTAAAAGCGTCTCTATTTTTTTTAGTTTATAAAGTACTGTGTTGCGATGAATAAATAGTCGTTCACTTATCCTACGAGTACTACCATTCTCCTCGAGAAAAATGCGTGAAAATTGTACATAATCTGTATTATGCAATTCATCATAGTGATAAAGCTGACCTAAAATATCTTGGCTATATGATTTGATCAATGTTTGATTTTGCACAGCCATAATAATTTTGTAGGCACCAATTTCTTTATATTTATATAGGAAGCGGTTGTTATGAAGCTTTGCTAATTGGATTACTGTTAATGACTCATCATAGCTTTTGCGAACATTTTCAAGCTCTTTATGAAAATTTCCTTTACCAATAATAATATCTAAGTAACCATTTTTTTGTGTAATTTTATCGTAAATTTCTTCAACAATTTTTGAGAAGGGAGTATTAGGTGTATTGATTTGTGCTTTGTCGATTAAAAAGATGAGGTGATTTTTATGCTTTAGTTTTAAGAAGCGTTTATATCTATTTTGAAATGCAAATTGGATCATGACCTCGTAACGGTCAATGTTAGCTTGTACATTATTTGTTGTACATGAAATGATGGCTAGTTCTCTACTTTGTGGAAATCCTAGTAGTGTTAATTGATCCTTAATATAGTTGGCGTTTTGTTTGTAGTGAAAAAGTAAGTTATAAAGAACCTTTTCTTCGATAGACAGCTCTTGATGGTGATTGGCAATAAATTGAAATGTTGTTTTTAATAGATCGGCTATTCGATAATTCCATGGCATGAGAAAAATAGGGAAATCATGTTCGTTAGCAAAAGAGATGACTGAATCTGGTATATTTGGAATATAAGGACCAGTATTAATAATGAAACCTGCTACTTTTTTAGAGAAAGCTAGTTTTACAAGCTGCTCTAAGGAATCTCCATCAGAAGATAAATTAATACCTGTAGTCACGACTAATTCATTAGGTCTACAAAACATAATTAAATCGATGCTTTCTACTACGTTAATCCCTGTAACTCTTCGATACGTTCCGTTATGTCCAGCTACTAATGTTAGCATTGGGAATTGAACTCCCTCTACAATTTTGCGAATTGTCCCCATTTCTTCCCCCCTTATTATGAACATAACTTACCATATATTATGTGCAGATGCACATATTTTTTTAGTTTGCTAGCTATATCTCAACATTTTTATCTTTTATAGAATGTGAATAACTACTGTGAAAGAGAGGAATTGCATATGTATAAGTGTAATAGTAGACGATTGCAAGAGTTAATTGAACAATTTAGTCAATTTGGAGCTACCGAAAATGGTGGTGTAACTCGTTTGTCTCTTTCGAATGAGGATGTATTAGCAAGAAACTATTTTTGTGAGTGTTGTGATGAATTAGGAATGGACATTAAAGTCGATGATATGGGCAATATTTATGCTATTCTCCCTGGGAAAAAGGATGTCCCTCCAATTGTTATGGGGTCACATTTAGATTCCGTTGAAAAGGGTGGGAAATTTGATGGTGTACTAGGCGTTTTAACGGCTATAGAAGCCATTAGGACATTAAAGGAAAACGAGATTGAACTAGATATCCCTATAATGATTATTAATTTTACGAATGAAGAAGGTGCTCGTTTTGATCCAGCAATGATGAGCTCTGGTGTCATTTCATCTAAATTTGAAAAAGAAAAAATGCTGCAATCTGTCGACAAGTATGGCACTAGTTTCAAAGAAGCACTGCAAGCAAGTGGGTATGAAGGAGATCAAGAAAATCGTTTAAAGGAAGCTCTTGCTTATATCGAATTGCATATTGAGCAAGGACCCGTTCTGGAGGCGAAGCAACTTGAAATAGGAGTTGTTGAAGGTGTATTAGGAATGGTTTGCTATGAAATTACGGTTACAGGGCAGTCCAATCATGCTGGAACGACACCGATGACAATGCGTCAAGATCCGATGATCGTAACTTCAAAAATCATTGCGCATTTACATGAAGAGCTCGGAAAAATTGATGAACAGTTAGTATTTACCTTTGGCCGAATGAATGTATCTCCCAATATCCATACCGTTATACCGAACAAAGTGACGTTTACGATTGATTCACGTCATCAAAAACCAGAGATTATGCAAAAAGTTGAAGATATACTGGATCATCTTCCTACAGAGGATATGGGCTGTAATATTAAGCCGCTTAAGCTTTGGGGGAGAGATACAGTTTATTTTGATACTCATATTTGTAATGAAGTGGCAAGGGCTTGTCAGAGCTTCGGCTATACTGCTCATCGAATGTTTAGCGGAGCGGGACATGATGCGCAATATATGGCAAGTATTGTTCCATCAGCAATGATTTTTGTTCCTAGTATTAATGGTAAGAGTCATTGTGAAGAAGAGGAAACAACATTTGAGGATTGTGCGAAAGGTGCAGATGTATTACTTGAAACAGTGTTGACGCTGCAAACAAAGTTCAGTATGGGGGAGACCTACACGTTACATTAAGGTAGGTTTTATGAATTAATTGAGCGTTCTCCATTATTTTACGAAGGGTGAGGGGCAGAATGAAAAAAATTATTAAAGGTGGACGAGTAGCAACAGCTGCAGATGTTTTTGAGGCAGATATTTTAATTGAAAACGGAAAAATTGTTCAAATAGGTAAAGATTTATCCGAAGTGGGCGCAGAAATTATTGATGCTACGGGTAAAATCGTGATGCCAGGTGGGATTGATCCGCATACTCATTTAGATATGCCATTTAACAATACTGTGACTGATGATGATTGGAAATCTGGTACCATTGCAGCGGCTTTTGGAGGAACGACTACTATTTTGGACTTCTGCTTAACGGCTGGCGAAGAAAAACTTTCAGCTGCAGTTGAAAAGTGGCATGGCAAGGCGAAGGGGAAATCAGCTATCGACTATGGATTCCACTTAATGATTGGTGATTTAACGCCTGAAACAGAAGCTGAATTGCCGCAAATTTTAGAGCAGGAGGGCATTACTTCTGTAAAGGTGTTTATGGCTTATGCGAAAGAATTTCAAGCAACCGATCGCACCCTTTTTAAAGCTTTTAAAATAGCAAAGGACCTCGGTGCTGTTGTTATGGTGCACTGTGAAAATGGTTCTGTTATTGATGAGCTTGTGGAAGAGGCGCGACGTGCAGGTCATAAGGAGCCGATTTATCATGCGCTCACTCGCCCAGCTGAATTAGAAGGTGAAGCGACAAAACGTGCGATCGAGTTAGCCCATATTGCTGACGCTACCCTTTATGTAGTACATGTAACTTGTAAGGAGGCAGTAGATGAGATCATTGCTGCGCGTGAAAAGGGTTATAACGTCTACGGTGAAACATGTCCACCATATTTAACTTTGGATCAATCTGCTTTGGCACAACCTGGTTTTGAAGGGGCAAAATATGTTTGGTCCCCACCACTTCGCCCGAAATACCATCAGGCTCATTTATGGAATGCTCTAAAAGCAAAACAACTACAAACAATTGGCTCTGATCAATGCTCGTTTAGTTTCAAAGGTAAAAAACAGTTAGGATTAAATGATTTTTCTAAAATTCCTAACGGTGGGCCTTTTATCGAAGACCGTTTCAGCATTTTATATTCAGAAGGTGTAGCAAAAGGAAAAATTTCTATCAATGAGTTTGTCGATATGATTTCCACAAGTGCAGCAAAAATATTTGGCTTATTCCCACAAAAAGGAACGATTGCAATCGGTTCTGATGCCGATATCGTTATTTTTGATCCAGAGGTAAAACGAGAAATTTCGGCTAAAACCCATCATATGAACGTTGATTATAACCCATATGAAGGATGGGAAGTAACAGGTGAACCAGTAAGTGTACTAGTTCGTGGGGAATATGTCATTAAAAATAAAGAATTTGTTGGTGTACTAGGTAGTGGACAATATATAAAACGCCCATTAAAAACAACTGCTGCAGAAGCACTTAATATTTAGCTTATGACCGATTGCTTTGGTGGAGAACAGAGCAATCGGTCTCGTAATATCTTCATTTAGCTACTGAAGACTATCTTCTTTTAATGATGGTGGGTTGAATGTTGAATTTAGCTCTTTGAAGGAAAAAATGAACACATGAGGGGGATGTGGAAATGGTTCTGAATCAAGAAAAAACAATGTCCCAACAGTTAAAACGTAATTTTATGGAATTGACTAGCAGGATGACAAAGAATGAGGCAATTGAGGAATCAAATCGCTGCCTTTATTGCTACGATGCACCATGTATTAAAGCTTGTCCAACGAGTATTCAAATCCCAAATTTCATAAAAAAAATTGCTTCTGGTAATATGAAGGGCTCTGCTACGACTATATTAGAAGCAAATCCAATTGGTGCAAGCTGTGCAAGGGTTTGTCCAACGGAAGAGTTATGTGAAGGGGCGTGTGTGTTAAATTCCTCAACAAAGCCAATTAAAATTGGAGAGCTACAGCGCTATGCAACAGATTGGGCAATGGAAACGAATGCACAGCTATTTAAGCAAGGGCAAAGTAATGGGCAAAAGGTAGCGATTATTGGTGCAGGTCCCGCTGGTTTATCGGCTGCTCGTGAACTAAGTCGTTTTGGCTATCATGTCACAATCTATGAGGCTGAAGCAAAAGCTGGTGGTTTAGGTAATTATGGTATTGTGTCGTTCCGTTTACCGAATGAAGTCGTTGATTGGGAAATTGAACAGATTGAAAAGCTTGGCGTAGAAATCAAAACAAACACAACTGTCGGCGTTGATATTTCTGCTGAAGAGATCTTGGAGCAATACGACAGTGTTATTTTAGCAGTCGGTATGGGAGCTGTTCCGAATCTAGGCATTGAAGGAGAAGGCTTAGAAGGTGTACATGATGCGATAGAGTTTGTCAGAAAGACAAAAATGGGACCGCTTACACAAGATATTGTTGGGAAGCGAGTAGCTGTCATTGGTGCTGGTAATACCGCGATTGATGGTGCTACATGTGCAATGCGTTTAGGTGCTGACAATGTTCAAATTCTTTACAGAAGAACACAAAAAGAAATGACTGCGTACAAATTTGAATATGAATTTGCCAAGCAGGATGGTGTGGAGTTTAAGTGGCTGACAGCACCGAAAAAAATTGTCGGTAATGAGTCAGATGAGGTTGTAGGTATTGAATGTGTGAAAATGAAGCTCGGTGAAGCGGGTGCTGATGGTCGACAAAGGCCTGAAGAGGTGGAGGGCTCCAATTTTATTATTGAAGTGGATACTGTTATAAAGGCAATTGGGCAAACACGTTTTGTGTCACTGATTGAAGCTTTTGGGCTCCAGCATACAAATGGCGTTGTCGATATTGATGAAACGACAATGCAAACTTCGAATGACCAAGTATTTGCATGTGGAGATGTCGTCTTCGGAAATGGCCAGGGCGAGGCGATGGTTGTAACAGCTGTACAGCAAGGAAAAGACGCAGCATACAAGATCCATGAACGTTTAAGAAAACCAAGTGAGATTGCATAAGGGAGGAACTAATATGGCAGACTTACGCATTGACTTAGCGGGCATCAAATCGCCGAACCCATTTTGGCTAGCATCAGCACCACCAACGAATTCAGGCTATCAAGTACAACGCGCATTTGAAGCGGGGTGGGGCGGTGCCGTTTGGAAAACGTTGGGAGATCCGATTCTAAATGTTTCTTCACGCTTTGCAGCTGTTAGCTTTAACGGACAAAGAGTAGCGGGCTTCAATAATATTGAACTGATTACGGATCGTCCGCTAGAGGTAAATTTAAAAGAAATTTATGAAACGAAGAAAAGGTTTCCAGATCACGCGATAATCGCTTCCTTAATGGTGGAGCCAAAGCAAGAAAAATGGCATGAGATTGTTAAACGAGTCGAAGATGTGGGTGTTGATGGTCTTGAGCTTAACTTTGGGTGTCCACATGGGATGGCAGAACGAGGAATGGGCTCTGCCTCTGGTCAAGTACCTGAATTGGTGGAAAAGCAAACGTATTGGGTGAAAGAGGCAGCAAAAACACCGGTAATAGTGAAGCTAACGCCAAACATTACCGACATAACGGTAACAGCAGAAGCGGCCACAAGAGGTGGAGCAGATGCGATTAGTATGATTAATACGATTAACAGCTTAGCGGGTGTTGACTTAGATACATGGAATACAGTGCCTCATGTAGCAGGAAAGGGTGCGCATGGTGGCTATTGCGGTCCTGCCGTTAAACCAATTGCACTTAATATGGTTGCAGAATGTGCTCGTAATCCATTAATCAATGTTCCGATTTCGGGCATTGGTGGTATTTCCAACTGGCAAGATGCTGCCGAGTTTATATTAATGGGAGCAACGGGCGTACAAGTTTGTACAGCAGCGATGCATCACGGTTTTAGTATCGTTGAGGATATGATTGATGGACTGGGTAACTATTTAGATGATAAAGGGATTGCCTCAGTTATGGATTTAGTAGGTCGCTCAGTTTCTAGATATTCTAATTGGGGCGACTTAGATTTAAACTATAAAATCGTAGCTGAAATTAATAATGATGTTTGCATTAACTGTAACAAGTGCCATATTGCATGTGAGGACACATCGCATCAATGTATCGATTTATATACAGAAGATGGTCGCCCGATGCTGAAAGTTCGAGAAGAGGACTGTGTAGGTTGTAATTTATGCTCAATTGTATGTCCTGCAGAGGGTGCTATTACAATGGTTGAACGTCCATCTACAGTTCCACCTATGACTTGGAATGAACGTCAAACTCTGATTAGTAGTCTATCTAAGTAAACCTCTAAAATCAATTTCGCCTTTGCGTAATTGTGTTCGGTGGCTAAATCTTCATTCGTATGTGCTGGGACACTAACTAAATGGAGCCATATCTTTATTCATCTCATTACCTTCTAAGGTGGGTGTACTTTGCCGAATGAAGATAACTGAAATTCCATCTTCCTTTAGCGTCGTTGAAGGAATGAATAACCTCATGTAAGTTGTCACGGAAATTTGATAAAAGAAGGAGAGATTAGATGGAACGTGAAGGGAATTATTTAAAATCCCCAGATTTACTTCCAGTGACACATCAACAAAGAAATATTGGAACATTTGGTTTTGCAGTAATTTGGATAGGTATGGCAATTGTATTAGCTGCTTTTGCAATTGGTGGCTCGGCAATCATAAACTTGCCGTTGCCGATGGTGATTTTAGCAACGTTGATTGGCTCTTGTTTAATCGGTGTATTTATGACGTTAATTGGTGATATAGGCATTGAACATGGCTTATCATTCCCGGTATATATGCGTGCTCCATTCGGTACATTTGGCACACATATCCCGTCACTTGTCCGCGGTGTAACGGCTGCATGTTGGTTTGGTCTGAACACTTATTTCGGTGCATTAGCTATAAACGGTATTTTAAATTTACTTTTTAATTTTAATAATTGGTTTATTTGTTTCATTGTCTTTGCAGCACTTCAGTTATTTAATACATCACTAGGTATTAAGTCTATTGAACGCTTTGCAGATTTGGCAGCACCAGTAATTATTTTAATTTCATGCTGGATGTATTATACACTGGCAGATACTGCGGTAGCACAAGGGAAAAATATTTGGACGTGGGTGGAAGCGCCAACAACAGGTTTCACGGCCTTCACTGCATTTATGGTAGTGATTATGGCAAATATGGGCTTTTGGTCGACGCTAGCAGCCGACATGCCTTCACTTTCACGCTTCTTTAAAGCACCAAAAAATGAACGCAATTGGTTCAAACGCAATAAAACACAGCTGGTTGGCTCGTTAATAGTTATGCCGATTACAAATACTTTCATTGTGACAATTGGTGCGGTTTGCTATATGGCTGTTGCCTCAGCTGATCCAATCAATGCATTACAGCAAAGTGCAAGCGGCTTTATTTTAGGCATTTTACTGTTAATGATTGTGTTAGCACAATGGTCAACTAACACCTCTGCAAATGTTATTCCAGCGGCAACGATCTTCTCAAATATTGGTGGTCCAAAAGTGCCGTTTTGGGTTGGGGTTGTTATTGCAGGAATCATTGGTATCCTAGCACAGCCTTGGAGTTTATTTGATGTGTTAGTCAATGCACTTTTAATTATCGGAGGAATTCTAACAGCCATCGTTGGTATTTTATATGCTGATTATTATTTAATCCGTAAGCGCCGAGTGCATGTAAAAGCACTGTATGAATTAGATGGCCAATTTAAATATTGGAACGGCTTTAACTTAGCTGGTTTAATTGCTTGGATTATCGGTGGTGCAGTAGCAAATATATTCTCCACTTATTCTTCATTAGTAGGCTTTTTTGTAGGGGCACTTGTATATTATGTACTAGCGAAATATTGGTGGTTCAAAAAATACCCTCAAGCTGAACTTGAAGATCCAAGTGATGCAAAATATTTAGGAATTACAGCTGGTCACAATTTGGATGAACTATTTGGGCAGCAACAAATGCCAACTCTAACGGTTGTTCCAGATGAAGATGACATCGTTGAACAACCAGATCCGCTGTTAGAAATCAAAGGTGCTGAATAAAAAATAAACACCAAGATATTCACAGAAAAGGTGAGGTGATTGCATGTCAGAACATCAACAAAGTACAGAGGAAATAAAAAAAGTAGATCAGTATTTAGATAGTGGCTTTAAAATCAAATATGTTTATGAAAATCTAAGTGGAATGTTTGTAGAATTTGCCCGTCAAGAAGAAGTTATTCTGATGCAAATTCTAACAGCAGATGCACGCAAATACTTCTCTGCAAAGCTCCAAGAACAGACGTTATTGCAATAACAAAAATAACTCTATTCCATTTATTGCCTTACATGATGGAATAGAGTTATTTTACGTAATAAAATAGGTTTTCACTCTAAGTTAGTTGGTTTATTGGTGGATAGAACAGCAAAAGTCGTGGATAGATCCGTCAAAAACGTGGATAGAACAGCCGAAGTCGTGGATAGAACCGTCAAAATCGTGGATAGAGTCGTCAAATTGATGGATAGAACAGCCAAAGCGGAAAGAACCGCCGAAGTGACGGATAGAACAGTCAAGGCGACGGAAAGAACAGCTGAAGTGACGGAAAGAACAGCTGAAGTGACGGAAGGAACAGCTGAAGTGACGGAAAGAACCATCAAAGCGACGGATAGAACAGGCAAAGCGGAAAGAACAGCCGAAGTGACGGATGGAACCCTCAAAGCGACGGAAAGAATCCCGAAAATCGATGATAGAACAGCTAATAGCGACGAATAGTACCTCCAAAATGCCCCCGGAACCCTAGTCGTATTGCCTTAATTTATGTTTTTCCTAAAAATACAATTGTGTTTTTCTGCAGAATTTATTATTATTATAAAATAATTCATCGTAGAAAGAACTTTGAAAAGAGGCGTAATTTGTGGCAAATAAAGAGTTAAATAGGGGATTAGATGCACGTCATATCCAAATGATTGCTCTTGGAGGTACTATTGGCGTAGGTTTGTTTATGGGGTCCGCTAGTGCCATTCAGTGGACAGGGCCTTCCGTGCTCCTTGCATATGGTATAGCAGGAATATTTATTTTCTTCATTATGCGAGCAATGGGAGAAATGCTTTATATGGAGCCAAGTACAGGTTCCTTTGCAACATTTGGCTATAAATATATACATCCATTAGCTGGTTATTTAACGGCGTGGAGTAACTGGTTTCAGTGGGTTATTGTTGGGATGTCAGAGATTATAGCGGTAGGGACTTATATGCAATACTGGTATCCTGATTTACCGGCATGGATTCCAGGATTAATTGCTATGATTATTTTAGGTGTTGCCAACTTTATTTCTGTTAAAACTTTTGGAGAATTTGAGTTTTGGTTTGCCATGATTAAAATTGTAACGATTGTTTTAATGATTGTTGCAGGCTTTGGGCTTATTTTCTTTGGGATTGGTAATGAAGGCGTGGCAATCGGATTATCGAACCTTTGGAATCATGGAGGTTTCTTTACAGGCGGCTGGACAGGTTTCTTCTTTGCGTTATCATTAGTAGTTGCAGCCTATCAAGGTGTTGAGCTTATTGGGATTACTGCAGGAGAAGCGAAAAATCCTCAAAAAACGATTACGAATGCGATTCAAAGTGTTATTTGGCGTATTTTAATATTTTATATCGGAGCAATCTTTGTCATTGTAACAGTTTATCCGTGGGATGAATTAGGTACGATTGGTAGCCCATTTGTTGCAACTTTTGCAAAGGTTGGAATTACCGCTGCGGCAGGAATTATTAATTTTGTTGTTATTACAGCGGCAATGTCAGGCTGTAATAGTGGAATTTATAGTGCGGGACGTATGCTGTATACGCTTGCCATGAATGGACAAGCACCTAAATTTTTTGCGAAGCTTTCTAGAAATGGTGTTCCAATATTCGGTACAGCAGGTGTGCTAGTTGGTTTGTTCATCGGCGTTATTTTAAGTTATGTTGCGCCAGGAAATTTATTTGTATATGTGTACAGTGCAAGTGTATTACCAGGGATGGTGCCATGGTTTATTATTTTAATCAGTCAAATACGATTTAGAAAAATAAAAGGTGAACAACTTTCCAAGCATCCATTCAAAATGCCTTTAACACCATTTACAAACTATTTAACGATTGCCTTTTTAATAATGGTGCTAATCGGTATGTGGATTAATGATGATACGAGAGTTTCTCTAATTGTGGGAATTATTTTCTTAGTTCTTGTGATTATGAGCTATTATGTTTTTAGAATTGGAAAAGATCGTCCAGTTAATAAATAATGAAATGTTAAAAGGGTGTATTTCTCTACTATGAGATACATCCTTTTTACTTTTTTGATAGAGATATTGTTTTTCAATACAACAAAAGGGACACTCCATTAATAATTGGATTGTCCCTTTCAATTATTGTTCTTTTCGCATAATAAAGCTTAAATGTCTGCCAGCCTGTTTATCTTGGCGGTAGGAAAAACCATCTGGGCTGAGAAATGTGCACGTTGAATCAATCAATATTTGCTTTGAAGGGATACCTACAAGCTCACATTGTTTTTTGACAGTTTGTTGATTATCGATATGATATTTATTTGTTTCTGCATTGTAATACATAAAGTCTTCAGCATAGCCTAGATTGTGGAATTTCTCATAAACATCTGCATCCACCTCAAACTTTTGCTGACTGAGTGCCATACCGATTTGTACGTGAAAATCTTGAGGACTACAATGCTCCTGTTTCATCAAATGTTGGAAAAGCTTTAATGTAACTTCCTTGACAGTCCCTTGCCATCCTGAATGTACCACACCAATAAGACCGTTGACTTCATTATAAAAAATGACAGGTACACAATCTGCTGTAAAACTACATAAAAGTAAATTTGGTTCTACTGTATAAAGTGCATCGGTATTACTAATGGCATTGTCCATCTTTTCAGCGCCAAGTCCTTTATCAGAAATCGTGACTTTATGGAAATTAGCACTATGTGTTTGTTGCGTGCAAATAAAATCATGTATGTCACAATGCAAAGTAGTTGCCAGTTTTTTTCGATTTTCTAGCACATCAGCTTCATGTACACATGTATGCAATGCCATATTGTTTTGTTCTAATTCAATATCATCTTTTAAAGTAGTGCCTGCGATAAATTGGTCATTGTCAAAATAAATTTTAGTTTTCATATCATCACCTCGTTTTACTATATATGATTGGTTCCTGAATGTATAGGCGCTTACTCTTAAGATTTTTAAGAGCCTAGCTATACAAACCTTTGACATAAATAATAGATTTTTTCACATATAGTATCGAAGAATCATTATTAAGAGGAAGGAGTTTGTATACATGACGCAAGAAAAATTCCTACTGATTTGTCAATTAGGAATGGGGTTATTTTGGATTATTACATACATACTAATCATCAAACAAGGATTACAGGATAAGCGATATGGGATGCCCATGGTTGCAATTTGTGCAAATATTTCATGGGAATTTATCTTTTCATTTATGTATCCACAAAACGACTTGCAAAGGATTATTACGTTTGCATGGTTTCTTTTGGACATTTTTATTATGATGCAATTTTTACATTATGGTCATAAGGAATATAAAAAGATAGTTCCAAGGAAAATATTTTATTCATCTTTTTTGATCACACTAGTAGTAAGCTTTTTTACGATTTTAGCAGTAATGCATGAATTTAATGATCTAGCAGGCAAGTATGCAGCATTTATACAGAATTTGATGATGTCAGGATTGTTTATTGCTTTGTTTTTACAAAGAGGGAACTTAAGTGGCCAATCAATGGGCATCGCTGTTTGTAAAATGATTGGAACGATGTTTGCTGCAGTTGGTTTCTATATGTATTTTAGAACACCGTTGATTACTGTTATTTCGCTTGCGACCCTTATTTATGATTGGCTTTATATCGTATTAATTTATAGATTTTATGTGAAATATGCTAATTCACCTTCATTTCAAAAATAAATAAAAATGATGAAATGAAACACACTATCAACAATACACGAATAAGATGTCTCTGTAGTATGACGATAGGGTAGGTGTTTTATTTGAAAAAGAAGTGGATGACCACATTATGTATTATTTGTACGATTGGGCTAGTTGGCTGTCAGGTGAAATCTGCGGATGAGAAAAAGCAAGAACAACCAATTCAAGAGTCAGAGAGAAAAGCTGAGGATTTAAAAAAGCCCGTTGCCATTGAACAACAACAAACAGAATCTGTCGTTGTTGAAATTGTAGACCCTTCTACAAAAGCTATTATCCAAATAATTTCGCCGAAAGAAATGGGCTATGAACGTGATAAACAATCGTATACAAAGCAAATTGAGCAATTAGCAAAAGAGTTGGCGAGAGGGAATGAAAAAACGGCAGGCTATGATAAGCGTATGATACTCGATAAGCTGGACGATCAAGGAAAACTAATGAAAGGTAGTCCTTTAATTGTTTTAAAAGAAAGTGAATTAGTAGATAGAATATTAGAAGCATCAGCTATTGGTGGTAAAGTGGAGATGCCTCTTTATATTACTGAAAGCGGATATTATTTAGAAGATATTCCTTTGTTAGAAAACGTAGTTGTTGCATCCTATACAACTTACTTCAATACCTATGATGTAGGCAGAAATAAAAATATTGAGCTTTCTGCGAAGGCAATCAATAATGTAATCGTTGGAAGTGGAGATTATTTCTCGTTCAATACAGTAGTTGGCCCTAGAGACGAAGCGAATGGTTATCAGCCCGCACCAGAAATCATCAACAAAAAGGTTGTGATGGGCATTGGGGGAGGTATTTGTCAAACGTCTTCTACCTTGTTTAACGCAGTTGATCAAATACCTGTAAAATTTGTAGAACGTCATCACCATTCTTTAGATGTAGGGTATGTTCCAAAAGGAAGAGACGCAACTGTTTCTTATGGTGGTTTAGATTTTAGATTCCACAATACTAGTGATGTACCATTTTTAATAAAAGCTAACTATAGTAAAAATTCTCTTACAGTTGAGGTAAGAACAGCAGAAAAATTTGTAGAAGTCTTGAAAAAGTCATAGTAATTTTAAAAGACACTTAAGCTAAAGGTGTCTTTTTTTTGGTGTCATGCTGTAGTTAAATTGAGGAATTTCAGTATAATCGTGTTATTGGAAAAGGGGAAAAATAATGCATCCAAAGCTACAAGCGATTCTATCGATTTTTACCAGGTAACATACCCAGAAGATGCTTGCATTATAGTTGCTGATCCTGTAGCCAAGTATCGTGGAACAACAACTGAAAAGTCTCTAAGCCTAGGAAAGTTTATGAGGGAAGAGCGAGGTTCTGAAGATTTTAGAATGGCGTATATTGTATCTGCACAGCCCATTTTTGATGGTGAGAAAGTAATCGGTGTGTTAAGTGCCATTATTTCGAATGAAAAAATGGACGGGATGCGATTATTAGCAACTGAGCTTTCGAGTTCTGTTGAAGAAATAACTGCAACGAATGAAGAGTTAGCAGTAGCAAGTGTAGATGTATCCAATCGCTTGGTGGAGCTTTCCAAGTTTTCAGAATCAATGACTGGCGATATTCAACAAATCAATACGATTGTTAATTTAGTAAAAGATTTGCTATAAAATCTAAAATTCTTGGATTAAATGCTTCTATCGAGGCTGCTCGTTCAGGGGAACATGGAAGGGGCTTTGCTGTAGTAGCATCTGAAATACAGAAAATATCGCAAAGTAGTACGGATAGTGCCGAAAGCATTACAAACCAATTAGAAAGCATTAAACAATCTATTGATCAAGTCAATGAATCTGCAAATCAAATCGCAACGTTTACCCAGCAATTTTCTGTGAGTATGCATGAATTAACCGATGCTTATAATGGAATTAATAGCGCAGCAGAAAAATTAATGCATATAAGCGAAGTAAAGGCTTAATAACTTCACGAAATTATGCCCAGGCATAATTGATAAGGATAATAGCAAATTAATCGCTATTATCCTCTTCGTCTAAATAATATTCAAAATTTCTTGTGGTGTAGCAACTTTATAATCGGGCTCCTCTTGTTGTACAATTTCAATAGAGTCATATCCCCAACCAACCCAAATAATAGGCACTCCCGCTTTTTTGCAGGCTGCGATATCTCTTTGTTCATCACCAATGTACAAAACTTCTGATGGTGTAATGCTTTTGTCCTTTAAAAATTTCTTAATCACTTTATCCTTTCCAAAAATTCGGTTTGAACAAAGAACATCTGACACACATTGAATGCCGTTCATTTTTAGAAATTCTAAAATGTTCTCCTGTGAATTGGAGGAAATGATAAGTATTTTATAGCCCCTTTTATCAATTTCCATTAGGACTTCCTTCATACCGTTATAAAGATGAACATCATTTAATGACTGACGATATAAGCGATAAAATTGAGGTAAAATCATCGGCAATTTATACATAGGAAAGTCAAATAATTTACTTCGTTCCGCTATAGATAATTTTTTTAATGATTCAATTTCCTTTAACTCTATTCCTTTAAATTTATATTTTTGCGCAATTGTATTCCAAGCTGATGCTAACACTGCCGTAGAATCTGCCAATGTTCCATCAAAATCAAAGATAATATATTTCATGTAAACTATCTCCTTTATAATCTAGTTGTAAAGACGTTTTTTATTTAAAAATGTTACTGCCTATACTTAAAAAAATGACATGATTATACAGGATATGAAACAGAGGAGTACAAATAACTCTAGATGAGCAATTTTTTCATTAAATTATCATAACGTGTGGTTGATTTCCGTTCCGACTGGGCGTTTTGACGCTGACGCTTCGCTTTCGCGCAGAGCAAAGCTTCCTGAAGGCGTCCGATGAGCCACTTGGGCCAACAGGGTTTTCGTCTGTGCGAAAGCATAGTGTCAACAACAAAAGGGTGTCATGAAGGCGTTATCGCAGGACGTGATAACGCCTTCGTTCCTCTATTGATTTTGAGTGGGGGTGGCATAAAAGTACCTGTCACCCGTTGGTATTAAAGCTGGGTGACAGGTACGACTATAATGAAGCATTTTCAGTTTTTTTTCGTTTTTTTATTAAATAATAGGCATTTACAGAGGAAGTAATAGGAATGATAAGTGCGATTCCAATACCTGCACAAAAAATCATAATAATTTCGGTGGCGAATATTTTAGAATTTATAATTTCGCTAATGGAATAAGATAAATCTTTAAACCATATGAGCAAGCTTAAATATCCACCAAAGAAAGCGAAAAATAATGTATTTGTATCTGTACCTAAAATGTCCTTTCCAATGCTTAAACCTGTTGTAAATAATTTTCTTCTGCTTATTAACGGGTTATGGTGAAGAATCTCATGCATGGAAGTGGCAATGGAAATGGCAACATCCAAAATCGCACCAATTGTACTCATAATAATAACGGAAGCTCCAATTTGTACAAAATTGACGCCAATATTAAGAGAGAATATGTTAATTTCTTCAACGGATTCTTCCCCAAATCCTCGAATCATTGATTTCTCCGTTACAAAAACAATGAAAAGTAATAAAACTACAATCGTAATCATCGTAGAAATAAAAGCGGTCATCGTTTTACTATTCATTTCATTAATAAAAAATAGGCTAATCCAACTTATGACGGTACAGGCAATAAGCGTTAATAAAACTGGACTATTCTTCGGATTGGTCATTAAAAAAATAGTAATAAAGAGTACCCCAAAGTTTAAAAATAAAGATAGAAAAGATTTCACTCCTTTTTTTCCACCAATAACGATCATCAATATGAATAAAATGGTCGTTAACCATACTAATACATTCATTATTTTGCCCTCTTTCGATTAATGAAAAAAATAGAAGTGTAAAGACTAATGGGAATCGTTAAGACAACACCAATCCCACCTGCTAGGGCACGAGCTAATTCTAACGAAAGGTTCATGGAAAGTGTTTGCCCTAATGGATAAGAATTTTTTAAATATAAAATTAACATAGGAATTGAGCCAGAAATATAAACGAAGAACAAAATACTTGTAATCGTTCCCATAACGTCTTTCCCGATATCCATTCCAGAAGTTCTTAAAGCTTGGTCAGAAATATCTTGGTTTTGCTCAAATAATGCGAACATAGAAGAAGCCATTGTTATGGAGACATCCATTACAGCCCCTAGTGCCCCAATAAATAACCCAGCCATAAATATCACTCGATAAGGTCGTGTTAAAAATTGCATTTCTTCATATCGAAGCCCATTCTCGGATGTAACCCACAGGACTAAAAAGCTAATTAATAACGAAATAAATGTTCCTAAAAGTGTTGCAACAATCGCTGCATATGTTTTTTCATTCAAGCCGTTAATGAGAATTAAAGAAATGATTGTAAATAAAAGAACACATACCCCACTTATAAATATCAAATTTATAATTGAATGCACATATAAATCCAAGGCGAAAGATAATACAAGGGAGTTTACAATTAAACTGATGATTGAAAATAATCCTTGTCTTTTACCAACAATCAGCAATGCAAAAATAAAAATCCACGCTACTATTAAGACGAACTGATCACGTTTCACGTCTAAAATAGTCCCAGTTAAATCTCCATTCTTGTCTGTACTTGCTTTAATGGAAACAAATAATTTATTGCCAACTTGATACTCTTGATCGAAGGCTCCGGATGCTGAATACTCATTTGTAAAATGAATAAGCTTACCCTTTTCTCCACCATTTTTTAATACAGCTGTAATAAGCTGAGTAGATAAATGATCATCATTTTCATACATATCCTTTACAGGATTCGATTCTGTTAATTCCGTTTTTATAACTTCTGCAATTGGACGATCATAAAATTCTTCGTTGTGATAAACGAAAAAAACAGAAACGATGAAGCAAATAGTAATAAAGGTATAAAATATAACTTTGTTATACGATTTTTTTTTCAAGATGTTTTGCAATAAAAAAACCTCCATTGAGGGAAGAGAATTTAATCCTATACGTTGTGTTCATTGTTAGAGTTGACACGAATAATGACTCACAATATTACTATAATTTTTTTGTCAAGCAGAGTAAAAAAAGTGCCATGTATAAAGAACGTGCTAATTGAAAAGAAGTTTCTTAATGAAATAATACGGCTAATGGCTTTTTAGCGACCTAAGTTAGTTATAGCATTATTAAATTAGTGTTATTCATTGATGTGAGTTTTAATTTTGCTTGGGAGCGGAAAAGCGGCTCGTCCTTGATTATAGCAGAAACCATCCTTTTCTATTTAAGTGGATAAAAATTTGATGAAGGAATTTGTGTTCTTTATAATATTGTGAGAGATTAGTAAGAACTATTGAATTCGCAAGGAGGTAAAAGTGATGAAAACTGTATTCGCAAAAGGCTTAACAGAAAAAGAGGTGAAATCTTACAGATTGCTTGGAGATTTGCTGTCAAAGGGGGAAGTCTGCCTTTTTTAAGCAAATTTCATATCGAAAACAGATTCCGGAAGCTTTTGCCTTCTTATTTTAACAATTGTAGTCAATAATTTTTGATGATCTTGTATAAATATATTTACGCATTGTAGCGCCGGTTCTGTCCGGCGCTTTTTTACGTTCCGTTGTGAAATATAAGAAATATTTCCCTATTTGTAGGGTTTTTTCGCACTTTTAAGGCGCCGTTCTTTCGGCGTCTTCTTTGTGTTTTAACTTTTTTCCGGCGGATGTCATGGAATCGGAAAGGAGTTCAATATAGGATGTTAGCTTAAAATCATCGCATCCATGCGATAAGTCCAAATTGTATTGTCTAGCTTCAATCCACTGTCTTGGCGCAAAGGTGAACCAGAAGAAGTAGCAGAAGCGGTCCTATTCTTAGCTTCAGATAAAGTAAGCTTCATGGCTGGAGCTACTGTCTCTGTTGACGGTAGTTTGACTGTATAAATTTCATTTTTCTTTGGCACAGCCACACCTTTGATCTTTATTAATGACCAAAGGTGGTGGCTGTTTTTATATCTTCATTTTAAGTAGTAACATTGAAAATGCAACGACAACGAAATTGATTTAGAGAAAAAAATTATTAAGAATTATCTGGATAATAAAATCAAATAGTGTTATCGTAAGAAATAGCTAAATAAAAATATCCTTCAGGGTAGGGTGAAATTCCCAATCGGCGGTGATGAAGCAATTCAAAGTCCGTGAGCGCAAGCTGATTTGGTGCAAATCCAAAACCGACAGTTATAGTCTGGATGGGAGAAGGGTAAAAGTAAGAGCTTTTTAAATTCGCTTGAGTTTATAAGGTTTATTTGATTATGCTTTTAACTACTTCCCATCGTTTAAGTTGGGAAGTTTTTTTATCTTCTTTCGGTAGGCGTTTAGACACCCACCGAAATAGAGGAACTCAGGCTAAGAACTTCACATCCTGTGAAAACGCCTGACCTAAAGCCTCCGGACACAATTACGCCAAGGCGAAGTTGATTTATTATTTAGCTAACAAATTGAATAGCAGTAGTTCTTCGGGGTAGGGTGAAATTCCCAATCGGCGGTGATGAAGTAATTCAAAGTCCGTGAGCGCAAGCTGATTTGGTGCAAATCCAAAACCGACAGTGATAGTCTGGATGGGAGAAGAACGATGAGATGGTAGCCTATGGAAAATTTTAATATCCTTAAGGTTTATTTGTCGACGTCTTATTTATATGAACTCCCAAACCCCTTTAATCTAAGGGTTTTTTTATTTGAACAGAAATTTTTGATTGAGGGAGGAGGTACATAGGGCTCCAAAAGTGGAAGAGTTAAGCTTAAACCAAAGAATAGAAGCGGGTGAAAAAATGTTTACAGGAATTATTGAGGATATTGGTACCGTAAAAACCTTGCAAAGCGATCGACAAAGTATGAAAATTACCGTTATTTCGAAGAAAATGGTAGAGGATGTAAAGCTCGGGGATAGTATAGCGGTCAATGGTGTATGTTTAACAGTCATATCTTTTAATGAACAGGAGCTTACGATGGATGTCATGCCTGAAACGGTAAAGGCAACAAATTTACAGCAGCTCGCAATTGGAGATCCGGTAAATTTAGAGCGCGCTATGTCAGCGAATGGGCGATTCGGTGGTCATTTTGTATCTGGGCATGTAGACGGAGTAGGGAAAATAGTACGCAAGCGGCCGTTAGCAAATGCAGTCTATATTGATATAGAACTATCAAAGGAGTTAACGAGTTTCTGTATTCCAAAGGGCTCCATCACAATTGACGGAACGAGCTTAACACTCTTTCATGTCGAGAAAAACGGTGTCACAGTATCGTTGATACCCCACACGTACAAGGAAACAATTTTAGGTATGAAGAAAATTGGTGATCTCGTCAATATAGAAACTGATTTAGTAGGAAAATACATTTTACATCAACTTAAGTATGGTCAGGAACCGCCGACCATTACAAAAGGCTTCTTAGCACAAAACGGTTTTTAATCAACAAGGAGGTGGCGAAATTGCTACATTCGATTGAAGAAGCAATTGAGGATTTAAAGCGAGGAAAGATAATTATTGTAGTAGATGACGAGGATCGGGAAAATGAAGGGGACTTACTAGCACTTGCGGAATTTATGACCCCTGAAACGATTAACTTTATGGCTACCTATGGAAGAGGTCTTATATGTACGCCCATTTCCCAGCAGCTCGCACAAAAATTAGCATTAAACCCTATGGTTAGTGTGAATACAGATAATCATCAAACAGCATTTACCGTTAGTATTGATCATGTTGACACAACAACTGGAATTAGCGCCTTTGAACGGGCAATGACTATACAGAAAATGCTCGAACCACAAGCAAAAGATGCGAATTTTCGTAAACCAGGCCATGTATTCCCACTAATAGCAAAGGAAAATGGAGTATTAGAGCGTAGGGGACATACGGAAGCTACAATAGATTTGGCAAAGCTTTGTAATAGCGTTCCTGCCGGAGTTATATGTGAGATTATGGGCGACGATGGCAAAATGCTACGCTTTAATGATCTCGTTAAATATGCAGCACAACATCATTTGAAAATGATTTCAATTGAAGCATTGGCAACATATCGTCAACAAATAATGGAAGAAAACACAGTGACTATATAAAAAGGCTTATCACCAAAAGTTGGGGGAAGTTCATTTTAAAACGTATACCATGTATATAGTTGATCTTCGCTACGACTGGGCGACTCCTTGGGGATTAGCAAATAGAGGAACGAAGGCTAAGACCATCACATCCTGTGATAACGCCTTCGTGACCAACATCGTGCCGCTGACGCTACGTTAGCACTACGCTTTCGCGCAAAAAATATCTGTTGGCCCGAGACCATGGAGCGAGCTTTGCGAGTGAAGCGGGTCATCGGACACCCCCAGGAAGCTCTGCTCAGCGCGAAAGCGAAGCGGCAGCAACAAATGTTTTATCTGTGCGAAAGCAAAGCGACAGCAACAACAAAGCACCCAGCCGGAACGGAAATCAACCACACGAAATGGTAATGAGCCATAAAAAAGGAGAAAAGAAAAATGGTTAAAACATTTGAAGCGCAATTAATTGGTACAGATTTAAAAATAGCAGTAGTAGTAGGTCGTTTCAACGAATTTATTACAAGTAAATTATTAGATGGTGCATTAGATGGTTTAAAGCGTCATGGAGTTGATGAGAATTCAATCGACATAGCATGGGTTCCTGGAGCATTTGAAGTTCCATTCATCGCAAAACAGTTAGCAGAAACAAAGAAATATGATGTAATTATTGGATTAGGGACGGTTATTCGTGGCTCAACAACACATTATGATTATGTATGTAATGAATCAGCAAAAGGAATCGCAAATGTGTCGCTAACTACAAATGTACCTGTTATTTTTGGCATTGTTACTACTGAAAATATTGAACAAGCAATTGAGCGCGCAGGGACTAAATCAGGAAATAAAGGCTATGACGCAGCAATGTCTGCTATTGAAATGGCTAATTTAAAGAAGATGATTGGATAAATATTACCTAATAATAGGGTGGGAATTTTAACGCTAAATTATTCTGACAAGCATTTTAAAAAGCGTATTTCCTTGAATATTTTTTAAAAGCATGGAGAAAATATCCGTAAGTGTATTTATGTTATTTTTCATAAATGTACTAATTTGGAGCTGGATCAGTAGGAGATGATAGATATTTCTTCAATGGAACAAGAGTTAAATTTGAAATCTTTGAAGTCACTATTTCAACGCTCTGCTGATGTAATATTCCAAGAGTATGTCTTTCGTCAACATAAAGTACACTTGATAAAATGCGATGCGATGATAAATGAGCGGTTACTGCAGACCGTTATTGTGCAACGAGTTCAATCTTTATTTACCGCAACTTCGGATGAATTGTTAGCGGAGCATATACAAAATCATTTACACATTCCCCGTCTTCAGAGAGTAACAAGTAAAGATGAGGCCATCACAAGAGTCTATAAAGGGCATGTTTTACTATATTTCGAAGATATGGATTTGCTGTATTCAAGTTATATCGCTAAAAAACCAAATCGAGAGCCTAAAGAAACAACTCTTGAATTAGTTATCAAAGGTCCGAGAGATGATTTTATTGAGGATGTTTTAATTAATATTGCTTTAATACGAAAACGATTACCGACTAATTCATTAAGTGTTGAGACATATGAGCTTGGCAAACGATCCAAAACAACCGTAGCTGTACTTTATTTAGAAGATGTCGTAAATAAAAACATGCTTGAGAAAATAAAAATGCAGCTCCAGCGAGTTGATGCAGATGTTATATTTAGCGGAGATATATTGATGGAAAGGATTGAGCAGAGCGATAAAATTCTGCCTAAACATGATTATACTGGACGTCCGGATTTTGCTGTCCAAGCTTTAAGTAGAGGGCGCATTATCATCGTAGTTGATGGAGTATCTTATGTGATTATTACACCTGCAAATGCAATGTTACTTTTTAAATCCGGTGAGGATAATGAACATCCGATTATTGTAAGTTCTATGGAGCGTTTACTGAGAATAGTTGCTATTTTAATAAGTGTACTTTTACCAGGTTTTTGGCTTGCACTTTCAACCTATCATCAAGAGCAATTGCCATTCATCCTATTGGCAACAGTCGTTGAATCAAGAACGGGGCTCCCATTTCCAACAATTCTTGAAATATTAATGATGCTTTTTATGTTTGAATTATTTCGGGAGGCAAATATACATCTACCCAATGTTATTAGTGGTTCCATAAGCGTTGTCGGGGGATTAATTATTGGAGATGCTGCGATTAAATCAGGTGTTACGAGTCCTTCCATGATTATCGTCATAGCTACATCAAGTATTGCAGCTTTTACACTCGTCAATCAATCAATTGTATCAGCAATGAGTATTCTCAGGATAATCATTGTTTTAGCATCTGCATTTTTGGGGTTATTTGGATTCTTCGTTTCGGTGTTTTTCATCCTTCTATATATTGCAAATTTACGAGTATTAGGTGTTCCATATTTAACTATGGGAGCGGATTTAAATTGGCCGGACATAAAAAAATCTTTAGTTCGCCTATCTCCTTCGGGTTACAGTAAGCGACCGAAATTTTTAAATGTTCAGGATGAAACAAAGACATCGAGTAGGAAAAAATAAATACTTCGAATGAAAAGATCAGGTTTTTATAGGCCTGATCTTTTTTTTATTTCCAAACAGACTCCCATTTCAACAATGAGAAAGTATAGCCCAAAAGTAGGAGGCGAAGGTTGATATAGTCAAAACGGGCTTGAGATGATAAACTAAGAACCAATATTCTTATTTAAAGTGGCGAAGAATCCTGAATCGTATTTTCGAACAGTGTGTTTAAGATGGATGTACAAGGGTAAATAGCCATTGTAGTTCAAAACTTCTAAGTTTCTTACTTCTCTTCATCTGATTTTCGGTAGGAAGAGCGATTCACTGCGCAAATAATGATCTTTAAACAACCATAAAAAAAGAAGTATATTGTAGTATAATAGGGTTGTTGGATATGAAATTGTTCCCTAGGTTGAAAGTATGAGATGATGATGTCAACTAACGACTAACAATTTTTATGTAATGCGAAAGCCAAGCTCAATTAAATTAAGATATTATTCATGTCAATAGATGAGGAAGTACCAGTTTGTATGAAAACACGAAAAATAAAACTAATTTTAATACTATCAACTCTCTTATTAGTATTGTTTACAAGTTTAAACATCTTTACATCCTATATAAAAATGAAAAAGACAGTAGAAGAGTCTATAGCTAACCAAAGTCTGGAAGCGGCTATTTCTATCGCATCTACTATTGATGTAGAGGCGTACAAACAATTTTTAGATAACCCCGAGGAAAATGAGTATTATTGGCAAATAAGAAGCTACTTAAATGATGCAAGAGTAAAAATAGGTGCTTTATTTGTTTATACATTAGATATTGAAAATCCGAAGGTATCTAAAGCAATGATCATGGGTTTACCAAGTGAAGTTAAAGGCTTTTATATCGGAATGGACTGTACAGTACCCGAGACACAAGTGCAAAAAGCTTATAATGGAGAAACATTTACAACAGACGTAATACAAGATTCTATATATGGCTCCTACTTAACTGTTGGTGCACCGATTAAGGATGAAAAAGGGGCGGTTATAGCATACATAGGAATTGATATTAGTGCAGACACATTAAATGACATTAAGGGAAAAGTAATCGAAGACAATCTTTTAATCTTTATTTTTAATGGTGTACTCATTTTAATGGTTACCGGCTCAGTTTTCTTCTTACAGAGATGGTATCAAAAAGAAGTAGCAGAAGAGGTTGAAGCGACAGAAGATACATATCAAGCGGAAATTAAAACTTTAATTACTTCCGTGTCCTCTTTAAGACATGATTTCACAAATCATATACAAGTATTACATGGATTTCTACAATTAGATGAACCTGATCAGGCAAAACAATATTTATCTTCATTGTCTAAAGAAGTTCATGATATAAAGTCTCTTAAATTAAATATTGATCATCCTGGCTTGTCGATTTTATTGCAAACAAAAAAACTAACGGCGCAAAATCATAATATTGATATGGATTTCACAGTCTCTCAGGATGCGTTTAATAAAATTAGAACAACGGATCTAATTAAAATCTTATCGAATTTAATAGATAATGCGATTGATGCTGCAAATGAATTATCGGAAGAACAACGTAAAATAACAATTTGCTGTGAAGCCGATGACACGCAATATAAATTACAGGTTACAAATACTGGACCAAATATTGTAGAAGCAGGGCAAATATTCAAGCGAGGATTTTCCACAAAGAAACCGGAAAATGGTAAAACAAGAGGGCAAGGCTTGTTTATTGTGAATGAAATAGTCAATAAGTACGACGGTCAAATTTCTATCGATTCATCAAAACATCTAGAGACAACCGCAATAGTAACCATTCCAATAAAGTAAATTTCGAAACTTCCTACAGAAAATTGTAGGAAGTTTTTTTATTTTTATTAATCTAAGTCCGCAACCGGCAAAGTAAAGGGGGGAGGGTTAATTGAAATATTTGCTAGTTATGCGAAATGCAGTTTCAACTATTACTTTTACATTTTTTGAGTCATTCATTTCATATAGTACTAATAATTGATGGTATTCTATTATGGAGGAGTTGAAATATTTGGATAAATCAATCCTTGATCTATTGAGAAAGGGTGGATTTGTTTTGTATGCAAGGCATGGTCAAGCAACTGTCGGAGTAGATCAGCCATATATAAATTTCCAAGATTGTGTTACGCAAAGAAATTTGTCTGAATTTGGGCGAAGGCAAGCCGTTTACTTTGGACAACTGTTACGTCATTTACAAATTCCGATTAGTTCACCAATAATCGTAAGTCCTTTTTGTCGTACAGTTGAAACGGCACAGCTCGCATTTCCTTATTCTTATATCCAAATTGACCCAATAGGTTATGGAATTTATAAATTGGGTGGAGCTATTCCTTTTATTGAAAAAAATAATATTTTATCAAATGTGCAATCAGCGTTAGAAAGAAAGCCATCGCAAGGAATGAATCAAGTGATCGTTGCCCATAGTTTTCCTGAAGATATTGGACTAGGGAAAATTTCAAACATGGGAATGGTTATTGTTAAGCCAAATGGTCCTGGAAATGGTTTTGAAATAATAAAAAAATTAACTTTAGAAGATTTATCACTTGTAAATTAACGTAGGGATGGGAGAAAAACATGAAAATAAAAACAGTCTCACGGTGCACGTTAAATGAAACTTTAAAAGCTTGGAATAAAGGCTTTGAGGGGTATTTTGTACAAATAGAAATGAATGAAGAGGTGTTTTTAAACCGACTCGTTGGGGAAGGATTATCCCCAGAGCTATCTATCGTCGCATTTGATCAAAGTAATGCTGTTGGCATTGTATTAAATGGCTTTAGACAAATAGGTGGTAAGAAAACCTCTTGGAATGGAGGAACAGGTATCTCTCCAGACTTTCGCGGTAAAGGTGTTTCTCGTGTTTTAATGGAAGAAACCATCGCCATCTATGAAAGAGAGAATGTGGAAGTTGCAACGCTGGAAGCTATAAAAGAGAATAAGGTAGCAATTGCGCTATATGAGAAGTATGGCTATACCATTACAAATCAATTGCTCTTTTTAAGTGGCGAATATGAAGCAAAAGTAGAGAAGCCAGTCGGAATTCATGTGGAAACTATTCGTCCAGAGCAGCTACCGCATTTATCTTTTTATCTGGAGGATGTTCCTTGGCAATGTAGCTGGCAAAGCAATAAACAAGGAGAAGCTAAAGTTTTTTATAATGAGAATAATGAAGCAATTGGCTATATGTTATATAAAACTGTATGGAATCAGGAGGGAGCCATAGACAGCATAGTACTTTATCAATTAGAGCTATTAGGGAATGGCAATGTTGAACATATTCCACACTTTATCGCAAGCATTACAAAACACAAAGTAAAACTGGGAACAGTTAACTTTTTAGTAAGTAATCCTGCTACGAGCTATTTGATGGAAAACGGGCTAGAAGTGAAGACGGAGCAAGTGCAAATGAAGAAGAAAATGGATTCGTAGTTTGCGAGATGAGAAGAGTCAATTTCGACGTGAAGCTAGGTAAAATGATGTTGCTTAAATTTGGGGAGTTATAGATGTGAAGAGTTTTAAATTGAACCGTAATTGTTCCAAGTAGTTATAAAAAGAAGGTGTTATTAGTTATGAGGAAAATACTCATATGTAATTTACTAATATTGGTGTTGGTAGGTTGTACACCGGCTATAAATACCACTCCCACTGCGAAATCTATTCTTACAGAACATTCTCAAGCGGATATTCTTCAATATAATAATTTGATTTACATTAATACTACAAGCTTGGAATCGATGAAACAATTAGAATATACGAAATGTGAGATTATAGGGGAAATTATTAAAACTACAAATTCCTCTAAAAATTTTAACGATTTTTATGCTACTAAATTGGAAAGTGGAACAAAGATTTTCTCAACAAATGATAATAATACGGATACAATCATTGTGGATTTAAATGGGCAATATATACTTTATACGGTTTTGCTTGAGGGCTAGGTTGTAAACAATTGAGAATTCCAGTATACTAATCCGATAAAGAATGTAAATAAAGGATGAATTTAAATGACGTTTGAAGAAATTTTACCTCGCTTAAAGGCGGGCGAAAAAGTAATTCGTAAAGGTTGGGGCGGTGCCGAATTATATGTGAAGCTTGTTGGACAATGCGAACATGATGGCGAGACTTTGAATCCTTATTTTTTAATTAATGTACGCGGTGAGGGCTATACAATGTTCACACCGACAGTCTGTGATTTATTAGCGGAAGATTGGATAATTGTCAATTAATCGAAAGGAGCCATCTCAAATGAGGTGGTTTCTTTGTTTATAGAGGAGAGAGATCAATGACGTTCGAAGAATATATGGGCAAAACGATATTTGTGACGGGGGCTAGTTCAGGTATTGGTCAAGCTCAAGCTATTGCATTTTTAGAAAATGGGGCAAACGTATTCGGGTTTGATTTAGATGAGCAAGGGTTAGGAAAACTATATCACCAATACCCTGAACAATTTGCCTATAAAGTAGGTAGTGTATGTAATAAGGACGATGTAGAGCAAGCATTTGAAGCTGCAATTTCAAAATTTAAGCAGGTAGATATTTTATTAAATACCGCAGGCGTTTTAGATGGTTTTGCAAAAACACTCGATACAGATGAGACGCTTTGGGTTAAAATTATGAATACCAATGTTAAGGGAACTTTTTTTGTGACGAATACGGTATTACCCCATATGGTAAAACGAAAATCAGGCGTCATTGTTAATATGGCATCTATTGCAGGGCTTGTTGCTGGCGGTGGTGGTGCAGCGTATACAACATCTAAACATGCGATTGTCGGCTATACGAAGCAGTTAGACTTAGATTATTGTCGTGAAGGAATTCGCGCAAATGCCATTGCACCTGGGGCCATTCAAACACCGATGAATAAGGCAGATTTTGAAGGTGATGGGGAAATGGCCAAATGGGTCGCTAATGAAACGCCTGCTGGACGCTGGGCACAACCACATGAAGTAGCGAATTTAACACTTTACTTAGCAAGTTCGGCTGCTGATTATATTCATGGAGCTATTATGCCAATCGATGGTGGCTGGCTAACGAAATAAGATTGTTCAATCATAAATTCTTCTGATATAATACGCAGGTAAGCAAAAATCTGCTTGCACTACGGCACTTCAGATAGGGCGAAAAGCTCTCTTCCTTTGGTCGTAGTTATTACTAAAATAGCGGATGTGCTATTTTACAAAGGAGAATAAAATTGAATACATCTATTGTAAAAGATTCAAGCCGTACTTCTGTAACCGAGCTTACAAAGACGGCACTTGTTGCAGCTTTATATGTGGCTGTAACTGTTTTATTGTCAGTCATAAGTTTTGGGGCAGTTCAATTACGTCTATCGGAGATGTTTAACTACCTGGCCCTCTACAATAAACGCTATGTAGTAGCCGTGACTCTAGGAGTAGTACTCGCAAATTTCATGTCACCAACGTGGATATTAGATGTACCCATTGGTGGAATTGCGACATTCCTCGTTTTAGTTCTTTGCCGAAGAGTAACGAAAAATATAACAAATGATCTTGTGAAAATGGTTATAACTGCATTGATTTTTGCTATATCAATGTTCACCGTTGCAGGACAATTAACAATTCTCTATGATCTTCCGTTTTGGGCAACATGGTTTACGGTTGGAATTGGAGAGCTATTGTCAATGACTGTTGGTGGTATGACTATTTATTTATTAAATAAAAAAATTGATTTATCGAAATAATTTTATGCATAAAAAGTGAGTCTTTTTTATGAAGTAAGGGTGCTCAGTTTTGACCACAATCTTACCTAGTACACCTTGGGTTCAGCTCAAATACTTCCGCCTGAATCAGACAATATAAACCTCATCGCCCGGATTCTTACTGGTATATTCCAGCAAAAGATCCGGGCGATGATTTTTTTCGAAGAGGATCACGACTTCCAGTTCTTTAGCAATATTCCGCAGCTGTTCGTTAAACACTTTTGGACCCTGCGCCTCCACAAATTGCGCATCACTAAACCTACCTTTTTCATGAATCTATGTCCACGTTATCCTAAATTTTAGTGCTATAGTTTGTCTTATTATTGTCCATCAACTTGATTACCTATGCCAGTATAGACCAGACATTCATAGAAACAGTCGGAGGACAAATGAGCTGTGCCAACAAGAAGGGACTCCTCTTATGGTCCATGAAGCACCACCTGAGGAGTCCCTTCTGTGAAGAAGTTATTTTAGCCTCTCTCTTAAGATTGTAGGGTAGGTGTTACCACATCTAATGAGAAAGGTTCGGATAAAGCTGCTTTTTTAGCATTTACATTATCCGGTTTCGATAGAACGTAGAGCTTATAAGACCCAGGTGTCGTTAAATTAAGCTTGATGGGTTCCCCAGAATACTCTTTAGAAACTGTATTAATCATATAATTCGAATTAAGATTATTTACACTAAAATCCGTTACAGTACTCGGAACTGCATAAATCTCGTACCCACTAATATTTCCCTTGTTGCTCGGTGTACTAAATGTGAGTGTAATTTCGTTAGCTCCAGGAGTAGCATTTGTAATCGTAGCTGGATTTACAGCTGTATCAACTGGATTTGACTTGAGTGTCACTGCGTTAGATGGCGTTGACAACGCATTGGCTCCCACCTTAGCAACTGTAAGTACTTTAGCAACATACGAGGTTCCTGCTTTGATTGGATCGCCAAAGGCGTCATTTGATACCATCAAGGTTTGTCGGATGTTGTTATTACCATTGGGTTTAATGATGGTATACAAACTGATATTTTGAATTGATTCTGCACGCTGTTTAGTGAAAGTAGAGGCCTGCCCCTCTGGAATCAGAAACACTCTATACTCTAATACATTCTGCTCATCACTAACCTTCGTAAAGCTTACCTCGATATCAGTAGAGTTACTACTTCCTTTAGCATCCAAAGATACTGATCCTACTTCATCAACTTTTGCATTATTAACCAGTTTAATAACATCAGAAGGACCGGACAAGTTATACATTCCCTGGGAGCTTCCCGTACCTACTGACAATACATACACTCGATATTCTGTATCATTTTTAATCTGTTGGTTCTCAGTATCTTTATCACCAGCTTTCAAGATCGCACTATACTGACCTTTACTTATACTAGTATAAGAAGTAGCTTTAATGGCTTCATTTAAGCCAAAGCCATTCGCCTTTGACACAGGGACAACCAGAATACGGTAATTACTTAAATTCGATTCATCGGAAGGCTTCGTGAACAATACTTGTAAATCTCGGCCATCTCCATTATCACCAACATCGCTTGCTTTAACATTGCTTACCGCTTGAAGGGCTTTGTTCTTACTAAGCTTGATTCCCGATGCAGAAGATAGAGCATTTGGGATTGAAGAATTTCCATTCGCTACAGTCAATACATAGACACTGTAGCTTGTGCCTTCCGTAATGGAATTACCGCGAACATCTCGAGCCCCATCTAACGTTCTAGTTACTGATTTATTTCCGCCCTTGCTCTCTGAGATGTAATAAGAGCTGCTATTAGCTTGCGATAGGCTGAAACTGCTGTACTCCGCTGTAGGGACAATCAAAATGCGATATTGATTGACATTTGTTTCATCGGAAGGTTTCGTGAACGATACCTGTATATCACGGCCATTTCCATAATCACTTACATCAGTAGCATTCAGACTAGATACAGCCTGCACATTGATGTTTTTACCGAGCGTAATCGTAGACGTTGGCGAGGACAGCACATTGCTACCGGAATAATTGCCATAGCCTACCGAGAGAACATAGACACGGTAGCTAGTTCTATCCGTGATATAATTGCCGCGCACATCCCGAGTATTTCCCGAGAGCGTCAGCCCATAATTGTTATTTCCTGACTTGTTCACAGTCGTATAATTACTGCTGGATACATTATTAGCATCCGACAGACTGAAGCTACTGTAATAAGTTGTTGGCACAACCATGACGCGATAGTGACTAATATTAGACTCATTTGCCGCTTTAGTGAAAGAGACATAGAGATCACGACCGTCGCCATAATCATTCACATCGCTGGCATTGAGGTTCGATACTGCACCAACATTGCTACTATATAGTGTAATCGCATTGGAAGCCGACGATAATACGTTATTCCCTGAGTTTTTAGCTACGGCCATAACGAATACACGATAGCTGACCCCATTCTGAATGGCATAACCGTCTGTATCTCGAGCCCCTGAAGAGAGAACTTGAGAAATATTGTAGCCCGTCTTGTTCACTTGTGTGTAATTAGAGCTGGACAGACTGTTCGCCTTCGTCAATGTAAAGTTCGAATAGTTGTTTGCTCTTACAACAAAGATCCGGTATGCGCTAATGTTAGACTCATCGGATGCTTTGTTAAAGCTAACCCGCAGATCACGTCCATCCCCATAGTCATTGACGTCATCAACTTGAGTAATAACCGGAATAGGCAATGTATTCGCACTAAGCGTTACTGAAGATGAAGCAGAAGACAACTTATTACTAGCTGAAATAGTGTTGCTTACAGACAGAACGAACGCTGTATAAGGGACGCCGTTTTTAATATAATCACCGGAAGAGTCGCGCGACGAAGAAGTCAGAGTTCCTGTCAACGTGCCGCCATTGCTTCCCGATTTATTGACTGTCGTATAGGATTTACTAGTTAAATTATTCGCGCTAGAAAGGCTGAAATTGTTAGCATCCTTAGTCTTTACGATAAACACACGATAATTCGAAATATTATTGTCACTTTGTGGACGAGTGAAGCTAACCGAGATATCGCGTCCATCTCCAAAATCGCTAATATCGTTAATTTTTACATTTGTTACCTCTGTAACCGAAGACATGTTCGTTAAGGTAATCTTCTGAGAAGATTTCGATAATACGCTGGAATAAGAACCTTTTCCAACTGCAAGTACATACGCTACATAAGGCTCGTCATTTCTAATATAGTCTCCGTCCACATCCCGCGAACTTTGAGTTAATATTATGGAACGATCCGAGCCGGCAGGTGATACTTTCGTATAATTTGAAGCGGAGACCTTTAGGGCCGACGCCTGATTAAAGCTTTTTGAAGCCTTCACAACGAGAACCCGGTAATGATCCACAAGTGATTCAGTAGACGATTTGGAGTAGGTAACCTCCAGGTCACGCCCATCTCCTTGATTACCAATATCTCTAACCGACACATAGCTCACTGGAGAAATACTGATATTGCTCGGAGTGTCAGATTTAATAGATACGATCTGATTATACGGGTTCCAGTCAACATCCTGACCAAGCGCTTCACTAACGAAGCGTACTGGCACCATTGTTCTGCCATTTATTATCTGTGCTGGTACATCAAGCGTAACTCTCTCGCCATTAATAGTAGCTACCTTCGATTTAATCTTGAGAACTACCGTTGTACCTCCTTTAATCCCAGTAACGGTTTGATTCTTTCGATCCCAATCTACGTTTGCATCCAATGCCTCAAAGATTGCTCTAAGCGGCAGCATGACACGCCCTTGAACCATCACTGGCGGCTGGTCGGTCTTTAATTGAACCCCGTCCACATAAATAGTGATGGCCCTTGCCGCTTGAGCAGTTACTGGCTGCAGCAATATCGGTACAATAAGTATCGCTGCAAGAAACAAAGTCCATATTTTCTTCATAAATTCCACCCCTTCCGATACCCTTATATTAATCTGGCAATGATAAATATCATTGTATAATTAGTACGCACCAATAGGTGAAAAAGTTTCGTATTTTTACCTATATAAGAAAATTTAACCTGTAAGGTGATTCCATATCGGCCTTATTGGGCGTTTTCCTATATGAAATAATAAATGTACCTTCGTCGTGTCTTTCTCGACGTATTTTTCATAATACGAATGGAGAAGAATACATTTCTATGATTATAAAACGAATCGTAATGTAGGGATGATGACTTTCTTCATAATATGGGGGTCAAGTATACGAGGACAGACTACCGCCGTTGAAAGCGCTGGCTATTATCCCGGTCAAGCAGGTTGACAAGAACAATAGCAATTCAGCTGTAATTAAAAAGCTTGTCGCAATGATTAGCGACAAGCATTGCCGAGGAGTACAGTTTAAAATCCGACGCACTTTTACCGTTTTATTCCACTGTTACTGATAGCTCCTTCACAAGGAGGGAAGGGGAGCCGTACCCATCTGGTAGGAAGAAAAGCTCTGAGCTAATTTCTTCGATAGTATTTAAGAACTTAAAGAAGTTTCCGGCTATAGTCATTTGCTTCACAGGTGATGCAATTTTGCCATCTTGAATATGGAAACCTTTAGCTGCGACTGAAAAATCACCAGAAACCGTATTCGTTCCTGAGTGAAGGCCAGCTAATTCGGTAATAAGTACTCCTTCAGAGACTAAGGCGATTAACTCCTCTTGTGATCGATTACCTGGTGAAATATATAAATTTTGAGGTGCGATTGATAAAGTGCTTTTGTAAGAGTCTTTATGTGCATGTCCGCTCGTTTTGCAGCCTTCCTTCTTTGCCGTTTTTCTATTATGCAATAGTGTTTGCAGTGTTCCGTCTAAAATGATCGCCTGCTCCTTTGTTGCAACACCTTCACCATCAAAGCTTGCTCCTGATAAAGCTTCAGGATGGAATGGGGCATTCAGTAATGTCAAAGCATCTGACGCCACTTTTTGTCCGACTTTACCTTTTAATAAAGATTGATCTTTTTGTGCATTTTCTGCAGACAATATAGGCATAAAAGTACTTAGTAAAGATGCTGTCGCATCTGAGCGTAGGATGATTGGATATTTTCCAGATGGAATCGATTTTTCACCTAGGTTTGCAAGTGCTTCTTCGGCTGCTGCTTTGGCAATTTCATCAGCATTGAGAGAATGAAAATCACGAGTCATTTTCAAATAACTACCCGTTTTCAGTTCCTCTCCTTCTTTGACCACTGTGGAAAGGTAGATGACTAGACCATTCTCCTTATGTGATAGAGAAAGATTTTTACTATTCGCTAATGAACGTTCAGTAGTATATTCTTGAAGAAAACAGTAATCAAGCGTTACAATGCGCGAATCGTAGGCACGGATTTTTTGTTCAATTAAAAGTAGTAGCTCGATTTTTTCAGGAATCCCGATTGACTCTAATTCTTCATTGTAAAATTCATGTGGCGTGTATTCATTATTGCCTTCAAAAATATCTATGCCCTCATCTTCATCTAGAACGTCTGCATTTGCTTTTACACTGTTGATTAAAAAGGAAATAGAATCATCGTCTAGTTTCTCTGTATAGGCGTACCCCATTTTTCCGTTATGCAGCCCACGTAGACTTAGACCCCCATCCTCAGACGTTTCATAGCTATCAATCTGTCCTTCGTAAAGCATACATTGAAAAGAGCTTTTTCGTTCGAAATAAACTTCAGTCTCTGTAAAACCGGCTTCTATCGCCTGATCTAGTAGTTTTTCTTGATATTCAGCAATATTCATCAATTATTCCCCCTTTGTTCCTCCAACTGTCATTTCGCTAACACGAATCATCGGCTGACCAACATTGACAGGAAGACTACCACTAATGGATCCGCACATGCCAGCACCGTGCGCAAGATTATTACCAACACGATCAACTAGCTGCAATGTTTTTGCTCCGTTACCTATAAGTGTTGCACCACGTACAGGATGATCGATTTTTCCATCCTTCACAATATAAGCTTCCATAGCCGCGAAGTTATAGTCACCTGTTGATGGATTTACTTGCCCGCCACCCATATATTTTGCATAAATACCATATTCGGTAGATGCAATTATTTCATCAGGTGTAGAAGTGCCTGGCGCGATAAATGTGTTCGTCATTCGGGATGTTGGATTGAAACGATAAGATTGGCGACGTGAAGATCCAGTTGGTTCAGCATTCATACGGCGCGCATTAAATTTATCAATCAAGTAGCCTTTTAAAATTCCATTTTCAATTAAGATGTTTTTTCGCGTTTTTTCCCCTTCATCATCAATGTTAAGGGAACCCCATTCTTTTGGAAGTGTGCCATCATCAATATATGTAACAATGTCAGGGGCAACTTTTTCACCAAGACGATTTGCAAAAACGGAATTGTTTTTCGCGACGGCTGTAGCCTCAAGTCCATGACCACAAGCTTCATGGAATATAACACCGCCGAATTCATTATCAATGATGACTGGGAATTTTCCGCTAGGACATTCATCGGCATGAAGCATCGTGACCGCAATACGTGCAGCTTCACCAGCATAGTGCTCTAGATCTAGATTTTCGATAAATTCAAAGCCTGCATGTGCGCCAGGACCGTAGGAGCCAGTTTGCGTTTCTTTGCCCTCGGAGGCAGTTGCCTGGATAGTAAGTCGACTATAAATACGCGTATCTTCTACAAATTTTCCTTCTGAGTTGGCGATTAAAACATGCTGCTCATCGTCAAGATACCGAACTTTAACTTGACTGATACGTTCATCATAATTTCTAGCAATGTCATTAGCCTTCCGCATGATTGTTGCTTTTCTAGCATGAGCCACACTGTTTGGTAGGATGATAATGTTATGAACAGGTGTAATAATTTCTTTTTTTAGTGGTTGAATAGTTCCGGTAGCGCCGCCTTTAATAGCAAGTGCTGCTCGTTTTGCTGCTGCTAGTAAGCCTTCCTCTGAAAAATCGTTTGTGTACGTGTAGATGCTCTGAAGACCGGAAAAAATGCGTATACCAATACCAAAGTCACGACCTGAAATACTTTGTTCAATTTTTCCACTTAGCAATGTACATTCATTGACAAACTTATCCTCGATGAAAACTTCGGAAAAATCGCCACCTGTTGAAAGGGCAGCTTCAAGTACATTTTCAATAACTGATTGTTTTATCATATTTTTTCCTCCTTTTCTCAATTATACCAAGCAATCGGAATGTTCAGTGTTCGTATATTGGGATTAAATCTAGTGAAATTTATCACGTAAATTAATATATATTCTAATTGAGACGTTTTATGATAGGAGCGTTGGTAGGTAGGGCATATTTTTAATGAACATCTACACGAAAATCAAAAATTAATTATAATTTACTGCTTCTATCACCAAACTAATGGAAAATCAGAGGAAGGTGATGGAATGAAGCAGCAATATAATGCAGGGGATATTGTTTATATTTTTTATCGTCATCCATATTTTCAAGAAGTTGCGAACATACAGGAAGCGGCAGTTGTGAATAATCCGGATCACCCAAATGAACAGGTGCTTTTTCTATTTGAGACTTATTATCCGATAACAAACGATATTCTAATATTTACAAGCGAAATGGCAGCTGTGCAAGCTTATCATCAGTATTTTCACTGATAAAGGTTATGAAATGGAATTATTTTGTAGCGAGAGAAACTAGTTATAATTAATAGGTTTTTTCTCTAAATTTTAATACTGCGGAATCTCTTAGCTTTTTCCCAATTTCATTAAATTCCTTGGAAGCCTCAACCTCCATCGCATCTCTTATGCAACAATATCTCATTCTTATCTTTTGAAATGGATACTAATAGTTCTGCTACCTATTTTGTCTGTATAATCCCAGTTTTGATGGTAACGCTAAGCCGAGATAGTCATTCAAAAAGGGGAGAATCTATTTGTACTCATTTCAACCGAAATGTTTGTCGGAGCATGAAGAGCTTGAGGTTGTTATGCTTTGTGCGCCATCAAAATTAGATGTAACAGATTTAACAATAGCTGAAAATGTAGGGTGGAGTGCTACTGTCAATCACGTAAAAGCAATGGAGAATTTCATGGAATTAAAGACGACGCTAGAAAATGAAGGTGTCAAGGTTATTGATTATTCGAAAGAACTAACAAATGGTGAGAAAACAGTAAGTGAGCAGCTTATTAATAGGTACTTTGTACGCGATCTAGCCTGTGTTTTGGGAAATAGGATTTTCCTTGGAGAGGCGGGAAGCTCGCTAAGGCGACCGGAGTATCCACATGCGCACTCATTATTAGATAAATGGTTTCCAGCAAAAAATTTAAAAGTGAAACAACCTTCTACTGCTTTAGAATGTGGAGATGTAATGATTTTAAATAGGGATGCAGTGCTTATTAATATTGGTATGAGAACAACGTTAGAAGCTGTAGAAAGTATGAAGGATCACATCTTCCAAGAAGGATTTACAGAAATCGCGATTATTGATTTGCCGAGACGATCCGATACACTTCATTTAGATATGAATTGTAATGTGACAAACGCTAATCTAGTAATCGCTAAAAACTTTATGCGTTATTTTCCTGTACAGGTGTTAACGCCTCAAACAATTCGTTTCGAAATGACCGAGCAATTTTTAAATCATCATGGCTTTGATGTCTACTGGCTTGAAAAATATAATACAATCCCTGATATCAATTTTATCAATCTTAATCCCGAAACACTGTTGATTAGTAAACAAGCAACGAAGCAGCAATGGACGAAACATCCACTGTTACAAAAAAAGAACTTAATAGAAATTGAAGTCACAGAACTTGAAAAAGGCGGTGGTGGCATTCGTTGCATGACATTGCCATTGTTAAGAAAGTAAGCAAAAGGCAGGAGGGCTGATCAAAATGACATCTAAAACAAGTAAAGGAAGGTTGTCTTGGTGGCAACTTTCGCTTCTCGGTATAGGTTGTACATTAGGAACAGGATTTTTCCTTGGGACAAGTATGGCCATTCATAAAAGTGGTCCTGCTGTTTTAATTCCTTTTTTGTTAGCGGCGATTGCTACGTACATTGTCTATGATGCTCTTGTTAAGATGTCAGTTGACAATCCAGATAAGGGATCATTTCGTACTTATGCAAAGCAAGCTTTTGGAAATTGGGCAGGATTTAGTAATGGCTGGATTTACTTGATTTCTGAGATGCTTATTATGGGCAGTCAATTGATGGCGCTGGGTATTTTTACAAAGCTTTGGTTTCCAATGCTTCCATTATGGAGTGCTGCATCTATTTATGCAGCACTTGGATTAGCCGTTATTCTTATGGGCATGAAGGGCTTTGAAAAATTTCAAAATATTTTTGGGGCGTTAAAGGCTGCAGTGGTTGTCATGTTTATATTAGTAGCGGTTGTATTAATAATAAAAGGATTTAATACGGAAACTACTACACTCGATGCGCTGTATGCAAATTACGAAGAATTTTTCTCTCAAGGTGTGAAAGGGATTTGGCTTGGACTGCTATACGCTTTTTATGCATTTGGAGGAATTGAGGTTATGGGTTTAATGGTCATTGACTTAAAAAATCCTAAAGAAGCGCCGAAAGCTGGAAAAGTGATGATTATTGCTATTACTGTCATTTTTATAATAGCTATCATGCTTGCCTTGGCACTTGTTTCTTGGAAGGACTTTACTATTGAGGAAAGCCCATTTATTACAGCGCTTAATGGCTATCATATACCTTTTTTTGCAGATATTTTTAATGGTGTTTTAATTATTGCAGGTTTTTCAACAATGGTAGCCTCTTTATACGCGGTCATAACGATTCTTATTACACTCGCAGAGGATCACGATGCTCCAGCTTCTCTAGCGAAGAAGGGGAAAATGAAGATTCCATTTCCTGCATTTCTCTTTTTAGCTAGTGGTTTAATCGTAACGATTGTTATAGGATTCCTCATGCCAGAAAAGATATTTGAATATTTGGTTACAGCTGCAGGCTTAATGCTAATTTATAACTGGCTCTTTATATTAGTGACCTATATGAAGCTAATGGACCTGTCAAAGTGGGAGTATGTGAAGAATGGAATAGGGATGTTACTCATTGCGGTGACAGTGTCTGGAACGTTAGGGGAAAAAACAAGCAGACTCGGTTTTTTCGTGAGCCTGCTTTTTATCATCTTAATAGGGGTTGCGACTTGGATTGTAATGAAAAGGCAAAAACAAGGTAAGGAAGCTTAATGTTCTTTGTTCTGTGGAAAAATCAGAGAATTTTGCATACGTAAAAAAGGACATTTTGATGGACTAACATTATCATCGCTTAAAAAATACTGCTTCCATTCATTACTTCCTTCTTGCCCATACCATTTTAAATCAGGATGGGCAGGGATATCATCGTATTCGTTAATGCGTTGCCGAATAAGTTTCTTTAATTTTCGACCAAATGCAGTAGAGTCGTTTATTTCTTCAAATATCCAGCGTGGCTGGAATGCCATTAATAAAGTAGAGAAATGACGACTCTTTCTTAATTTGTGTGCGGGCGTTGCACAAGATACAAAATAAGGCTCACCGTTAAAACAAAATTCCCATTCATTATGTGATGGATCGGTTGGAATTTCCTTTGGCCAATCAATTTCATCGAATTTAGTTAAATTGTTTAAAACTGACCAAAATAAATTATTATAATCCGCAACGTCGAATTTATGCATCTCATTGGGCGTTTTGAAGAAAATGGTATGTGTTGTATAGTTGCCGAATGTTTGACAGTGCTTATTGTATTCCTTTAAGCAAAGTGCTAATGTCTTTATCGATTGTTCCTCTCGTGGATCTCCGATAAAACTGTAGCGAAGATGGTTCGATAAAAAACCTTTTCTTGCTGGAATACAGGGGAACGTATTTGCTTCATCTGCAACCATGGCAGCGAAGTCGGTATATGCTGACTGTTGCCATAATGGAAGTGTTTCAAAATGTTCTTCGATCCACCTCTTGTCTAACACTGCTACTTCCACTTGAGTCTCCTCCTTCTATACATCCTTATATTATTAAATAAAGTGGGGATGAGTGACGATGTATAGGCATTAACGTTAGTGTAAAAAAATTAAGAAGTTGAAAAAAATCCAAGAAAGGATGATCAGGCATTTGATTTCAACTAAAATAAAATTAACAAAGCGTATGTTAAGGATTATAAAGAATGCGGAAGAAGAAGCTTCCTCCTCACAGCAAAAATTGTTACGCCCAATTCATTTCCTGCTTGCTTGTTTCAAAGAAAAAGAGGGGGCACTTGGTGAATTAGTATTAAAATTTACTATCGATGAAGCGTCTTTAAGAAACTTGGTGAATGAATTTCATCAAAAAACAGAAATGAAAGTTACTAGCCATAGCTTATTTTCTATTCCAATATCAAATGATGTTTTAACAGTATTGGAACAAGCAAATTGCTATATGCGAAACTATAACCAGGTTTATTTAAATGAAGGTCACTTTCTTAAAGCTCTTATCAAGACGAAAATGCTTGAGGAATTCGTTTCAGAAGAAGATACGAAACTGATTTTAAAGCTTGCTACGACTTCGCGGGATATGGTTACTCATCTTCGCCATTACAATTTCCCCGATGCGATTTCTACTAATATTCGTAGAGTCAACCGAGATGATAAAAACAAGCTTATTCATTTTGTAGAAAGTCATTTTTCGCAAGAGTGGTCAGAAACGATTAAAAGTGCATTTTTAAATACTACACCTTCCATATATGTTGCTTTTGATGATAGAGGAGATCTTGTTGGATTTGCTGGATTTGACATTTATCAAAATAAAAAATGTTATTTTGGCCCAATGGGTGTAGCGAAAACTAATCGGGTGAAGGGGATAGGATTTTCCCTCCTCCATCATTGTTTAAAAGATATGAACGAGTTGGGGTATGAATATGCAATTATCGGAGGAGCGGGTCCAATCGAGTTTTATGAACAAGCTTGTAAGGCTGTTGTCATTCCTGCTACCGATTTTTAAGGAGATAAGAGATGAATATAGTTCAAGCAAACACTATTTCTCCAGCTATTAGAAAACTACTTTCATTTGCAACTTCAGATAAAAAAGTTCAACAAGAGTATGAAAAATATATACTTTTATCGAATAGGACTTTATATAGCTTTGAATCCGAAGGTGAAATAATTGGTTGTATTGGTATAGAACAATTCAATTTATCAAAGTGTGAGATTAAACATATCGCTGTATTTACTGATCAAAGAGGTAAAGGCATTGGCAATAAAATGATTAATTATATAGCAAGTAAGTACTCATCAATTGTTGCTGAAACGGATTGTGAGGCTGTAGATTTTTATCGTCGCTATGGTTTTTTCATAACTAGCCTTGGGGAGAAATACCCTGGTGTGGAACGCTTTTTATGTCAATATAATAAATAATGAAAAAACCTGCAATGCTTTTCTTATAGTGAAAAGCAATGCAGGTTCTTTTTATAATTTTGGATTAAAGACCTTTTCGTCAAGAATGTTTAATGCTTGATGAATGTCCTCTAAATCATTTGTAGATACATGTTGGATAAGCTGCTGAAAGCGCTCTTCTATACAGGAGAATGCTTCCTCCATTATTTCTTCTCCTACTTCTGTCAGGCAAATATAGTGCTTTCTTCGATCCTCAGTATCGCTAATTTTTTCAATAAACTTTCTTTCCTGTAGTTTTCTTAATTCACGGCTTGTATTAGGTAAGGACATATGCTGGCAATCACTAATTTCTGTAGGTGTAACTGGCTGGCTTACCTTTATATATTCTAAAATTTTATATTGTACAGGTGTAATATTATCTATTTTAACGTTTTGGGTTAGTTCGTGCGTTACTTGGTGTACCGCTGCTGTAAATGCTACGAACTGTTGAAATAATTGTTTTTTGTCCAAATGGGTTCACCTCTTACTGACAAGATAACAAAAAACTTATCTTAAAACAATTATCATTTGACAACTATAATTGGATAGTTTACTATTTTGTTATCAAATGATAACTAATGGAGGCGCTTAATGAATACATTAATTATTTATACATACCCCAATCATAAAAGTTTGAATTATGCTTTTTTGCAGGAGGTTATTAAAGGCTGTCATGACAATCCTTCCATAAAGGAGACTCAAGTTTTAGATTTATACGAGGAACAATTTAACCCGATTTTAGTATTTCATGAACATAAACGTCGTCGTGATATGTTTCGTGATCCAAAGCTTGAGAAATATCGTGAACAAATTAAGTGGGCTGATAAAATCGTTTTTGTTTATCCGATATGGTGGGGTAGACCACCAGCAATGCTTTTAGGGTATATTGATCAATTATTTGCGGCCAATTTTGCGTATAAAGATAAAAAGGGGCTATTTCCTGAGGGGCTTTTAAAGGGAAAATCAGTAGTGTGTATTTCGACAATGAAGGGGCCAACAAAGTATCCACTCTTATGGCTGAATAATGCGCATAAAGTATTAATGAAAAGAGCGTTATTTAATTATGTTGGCATTAAACAAGTGAAGTTTTTTGAATTTGGCAATATGGAAAGTAAGAAGGGGAGACAAAGCAAAAAACTCGAAAAAGTTTATCAATATTTTAGAAAAGTAGCTTACTAGTTCATCCGCCAAATAGACTCGTGCAGACAAAGTAAGAATCTCTTATTTGTTTGCATGAGTCATATTGATTTCTAGTGGCAGTGTTACAAAAAATGTTGTAAATTCAGCAGACTTGCTTTCAACAGTAATTGTGCCGTTATGCATATCGACGATTTTCTTGACAATAGATAGTCCTAAGCCACTTCCACCATTCTCAGCCGTCCTCGATTGGTCCGCCTTATAAAATCGTTCGAATATATGATTTTGTTGTTCTTCTGTTAAACCAATTCCATTATCATGAATGGCAATAGTTATCGTATCTATTTGCTTCGTCATAGATAGTGTAATAATGCCAGCAGATGGCGTGAATTTAATGCTGTTGCTTAGTAAATTCATCCATACTTGATTCATTAAGTCCTCATCCGCCACGACCGAAATGTTTTCCAGTTGAAGATCCAGGTCGATGTTTTTAGCTAGCCAATTTGGCTCGAGCGTTAATACGACGTTGCGCAATTGCTTATCGAGTCGGTAATGACTTGGCTCGAAGGGGTGATGCTGTGATTCTAATGAAGTAAGCTTTAGTAAATTGTCACTTATTTTTGATAGTCGATTACTTTCCATCTCAATGATTGCTAAATAATGCTGTCGCTTATCCTCTGGGAGGTCAATGTTTTTTAATGCTTTAGCAAAGCCATTAATAGAAGTTAGAGGTGACTGAATTTCATGCGATACATTCGAGATAAATTCTTGGCGCATTCTTTCCATTTCACCTAACTCAACCGCCATATGGTTGATGCCATGTATTAATTGACCAAATTGATCTTCGTCATCTGCTTTAAGATCTAATTTGACAGTGAAATCACCTTTAGCAATCCGACTTAATGCATCTACAATCGTATTCCAATAGTTCCGTTGTTTTTTTAGCCCAATTAAAAAGGTGATGATAACAGTGCAAGCAAAGAGAACAAAAACACCGACTACGGTCCATAATTGGAGCCAGAAACCTTGTGGATGCTTGCCTAACCAATCATAAAGCCAAGACGTTATGTGGTAGGAAATAAAAGCAAATACGATGCTAATGGTAAGAAGAAGCATTAAAATTAAAAAAAGCTTTAAACTATTTTTTAATCTTCTCATGAAACAAGTTCCAATCGATAGCCTAGGCCGCGAATTGTACGAATAATAAATCCACTTGTATCTTGTGGGAATCGTTGACGAAGTCTTTTAATGTGAACATCGACTGTACGTTCATCACCTTCATAGTCGTATCCCCAAATTTCTTCGATTAACTGTTCACGGGAAAAAGTTTTTCCAGCATAGCTTGCTAATGTAAATAACAGTTCAAATTCCTTTAAACGAAGTGTTAAAGATTTACCGTTATACAAAACCTCATGTGTATTACGATTTAACTTAATATTGCCAGCCTCCACAAGTTGAGAAAGGGAAATTTGGTATCTTTTAAGTATTGATTTCACACGAACAATCAGCTCTGCTGGTTCAAATGGTTTAACAAGATAATCATCTGTTCCAAGATTAAAACCTTTTACCTTTTGTGAAGTTTCTCCCTTTGCGGTTAACATCAAAATCGGTAGATTATCATTAAATGAACGTATTTCTTCGCATAATTCCCAGCCATCCATATTTGGCATCATAATATCCATAATAATCATATCCACCTTATCAGAATCCAATTTGGACAGTGCATCCACACCGTCCGTAGCTTCAATTACTTCTAAACCTTCATTTTGTAAAAATATCTTTACTAATTCTCGAATATGGGCGTCATCATCTACAACTAATAATTTTGTCATGCTAACAAATCCCTTCATTATTCCTCTTTAATACGTAATTGTTGTTTGGCAAACTCTCGGTACATATTATGCGTCTCAAATAAAGTCTCATGTGTGCCACTGCCTGTAATATGTCCTTTCTCTACAAAAAGAATTTGGTCTGCATCTACTACTGTTGAAAGGCGGTGTGCAATGACGAGCGTTGTTCTACCTTGCATTAAATTATCCAATGCTTTTTGAACATAGATTTCCGAGTTACTATCTAGACTAGATGTTGCCTCATCTAGCATTAATATTTGAGGGTCGCGTAAAAGTGCCCTAGCGATCGAAATTCGTTGTCGTTGACCGCCAGAAAGCTTTATGCCACGTTCTCCAACTTCTGTATCGAATTGTTCTGGTAGTTCATTAATAAATTGATCGGCATAGGCCATTTTAGCAACTCTTTCAAGCTCTTCATCCTGTACTTCTCTGTTAATACCGTAGCAAATATTTTCGCGAATCGTACCAGACAGGAGTGCACTCTCCTGAGCAACATAGCCGATTTGGCTTCTCCAAGAATGTAGGGAGTACGTGTTGATAGGGGTTTCTCCGAGTGTAATACTTCCATTAGTAGGTTGATAGTATCTTTCTAACAGAGAAAATGTTGTTGTTTTTCCTCCACCACTAGGCCCGACGATAGCCGTAACTTTTCCAGGTTCAATAGTAAAATTAATATCCGATAAAATCAGTTCTTCTCCATAAGCAAAGTCAACGTTTTTTACATAAATCGGCTGATTTACTTTTTCTAATGTTTTTCCTTCAAAAATATTCTCTTCTTCATGCTCAAGTAAAGCACTGATTCGCTCTGTAGCACCCATTGCTTTTTGAAGCTGTGTAAAGAACATCGTTAATTGGGTCATCGGCATAATAATTTGGATTAAATATAAAATAAAGGCTACCATGTCACCAGCTGTAAGTTCTCCTGAAGAAACTCGTACACCACCATAACCAATAATGGCTACAAGGACTGACATTAATACAAACGAAATTAGTGGCGAAATAAGTGCATGGATTTTTGCTTCTTTTAAGCCAAACGTAAAGAGGTTTGTAATTCCCTTTTTGCCACGCTCATATTCAATATTTTCGGCATTTGAAGCTTTTACTAATCGTGTTTCAGGTAAAACTTGATTGAGCACGGACGTAAATTTTGCTGTTTCATCTTGCATTCCTTTTGAAATGACAAACATACGTCTTCCTAGAAGCAATAAAATAACCATAGCAAGTGGAACAGCGATCAGCATCACTAAGGTCATTTTCCAATCTAAGATTAATAGAATGATGATGGAGCCAATAATGGAAATAACACCAGATAAACAGTTTGCAAGGTGTTCGGTAATGAGCTCCTTAACGACAGCTGTGTCATTCGTAACTCGACTTAATGTTTCACCTGTATCGTTCTCATCATAATAAGGGATAGGTAAATGAAGAAGCTTTCTCCAAAGCTGATCGCGTAATTTCGCGACAACATGATGTCCGATACGATTTAAATAATAAATGGAAAGTCCACTCGCGATGGCTTGCGCGATAAAAGCAAAACCTAATAAAATAATTTGCCAATAATCAAGTGACTCTAATGAAAATCCATCGACTAATTTTTTTGTAAATAACGGAACAATAAAGCCAACGCCTGTAGTCGCTAAGCTCATAATTAATGAAATAATTAAAAGCCACATCGGTGGCTCAGCCTGTTTGACTAAGCGAACAAAGCGTCGCCAATCCTTCGTTTTAGTAGTATCTTGCAATGTTTCTTGCAACGTTAAAATCTCCCTTCAATTTCTTCAACATTAAATATGAATCTTTTATTTATCTTACTATAGCATGTCTTTATGAACTGAATATGAAATGAGCAAGAGGTGATGACTCGATATGGACCTATTCCTAAAAGTATGATCAATTATAAATTTTTTGCGAAAGATCAAAATAAGTTCCTTTTTTTGGATAATTATCATACAATATCATAAACCGACAGTCGGTCTAGTTTTATTTTTGTCAATTTATTTCCATTTTAACTGATTGTAGCGTAGGGCTACTCGACTCCCGCAGGAAAGCTAGTAGCCCGTAGCGGAAATCAGAGCCTTCTCATTGGTTCAGATAGGCGTGGATGATTGTTACTTTAATAGTTCTAAAAGAAAGGGGTCTAATGTATGGAATCACAGATTAAAAGAAAAGGCTTTTCAAAAGATTTTAACCTGATGGTGATTGGGCAAATTATTTCTATTTTAGGTTCTGCGCTTTTAAGGTTTGCCTTATCACTTTATGTACTTGATATTACAGGACGTGCAGATCTTTTTGCAGTACTGTTTGCGATATCGAGCGTTCCAATATTACTAGCACCACTTGGAGGAGCCATTGCTGACAGGTTCAATCGACGCAACTTAATGGTGATTTTCGATTTTACGAGTAGCATAATTGTGTTTACTTTCTTTGCAATGCTAGCAATTGGTAATAGTTCTGTTTTGCTAATTGGTGTTGTGATGGTACTGCTTTCCCTTGTTAGTGCTATGTATGCACCTGCAGTGATGGCCAGTATACCAGTACTTGTAGAAGAGGAGAAGCTTGAGCAAGCTAATGGAATTGTTAATGGTATTCAAGCATTGTCTAATGTAGCTGCTCCTGTATTAGGTGGAATACTATACGGTTTGATTGGCTTAAAAGTGCTAGTCGTGGTGAGTGGTGTGTTCTTTTTCCTTTCGGCCATATTAGAGATGTTTATTCATATCCCATTTATGCAACGAGAGCAGGATGGTCATATTATACCGACGCTGGTAAATGATTTGAAAGAGGGCTTTAGCTATGTAGTGAAGCAATCTTTTATCTTCAAATGTATGATTTTAGCGGCATTATTAAATTTATTATTAACACCGCTATTTGTCGTAGGTGTACCGATTATTCTCCGTGTTACAATGCAAAGTAGTGATACATTGTACGGAGTAGGGATGGGGTTAATCGATTTTGCTACGATCTTAGGAGCTTTATCTATGGGGTACTTTGCAAAAAAAATGGGTATCACTAATTTGTATAGTTGGATTTTCATTACTGCTTTATTGATTATCCCAATGGCTATAGCGGTTACGCCTCTGTTGCTGAATATTGGCTATTATCCATCTTATATTTTATTTGTTTTGAGCGCACTTTTAATCGCTATGATTATGACAATCATCTCCATTTATGTTATTACGCTTGTACAAAAAGAAACACCTAATGAAAACTTAGGGAAGGTCATGGCTATTATCATTGCCGTTTCACAATGTATGGCACCAATTGGGCAAATTGTGTATGGCTTATTATTCGAAGCATTTAGTGTTAAAGTCTACGTTCCTATTTTAATGATATGTATTGCCATGGTAGTGATGGCAATTACCACGAAGAGGATTTTACGATTTGAAAAGAGCGAGGTAGCAAATTGATTCTCGCTATCCACATTTTCTCTGAGATTTTTATTATGTGTAAAGGAAAGCTTTTACAGGCAAGTTTCTGACGCAACCACATTTTTGAATAATAATAAAGTTGGCTGTTTTCTAAAAGATTGTTGCTGTTAAAGACAGATTTAATCTACAAAATGTGTAGGATAAATTTGTCTTTTCGGTTTGATATTTCGTGAATCGAAAATTTAACGAAGGCTCTGGTTAGTTGAAGAAAAAACATTCATTATTTTTAAAATATTTTACTTACTTCTATGTAAAATAACTATTTTCCTTGTGGCCAAATGAAATATGAAATAGATATGATAAAATCAATTCCCAGTACTAAAGACCATACTTTTAGTGTTTCAAAAAGTTTAGAGCTACGGTCCGCATCATTTACTAAGTATATCAATATTAATAAAAATCCTGCTCCGATGATATATGCAAATAAATGTTGAAAAGACCCTTTCAAAGAATTACGAGCATATGCGAAACCAGTCTTTTTTTCAGGTTTTGTTCCCTCTTTTTTTATGTAGTATAAGAACCTTTCATCAGCCCAACGAACGATACTCTTTCCAAAAGCAATCGACACACCTAAATAGATAGCAGCAATTGCGTGAGACGTAGTTGCATTTCCACCCTTTAATAGATCTATAGCAGTTACGATTAACAGAAACAAATCAATCACCGGTGTTAGAAGTAAAAAGAACGATCCCATTTTTTTAAAGTTATATACATAACGTAAAGTTAGACCGAGTATTATAACAATCCAAAAACCAATTTCTGCTGCAATAATTGACCAAGTAATAAAATTCAATTAACCACCCCACACTTTTACTTACAAAAAATCTAGTAGTATGAAAACACACGCTTATATATTGTATATTATAAGGAGAAACAATAAAAAATTCCACCTTTTATCAAATTTACCATATTAATTAAGCGAAAACCTCTTTTTGCTTCGCTAATTGAATAACAGTAAACCACTGAATCCGCTTAAAAAGCATCTGATAAATGGTGCTCTTTGCCTTTTCTTATTGCTTCAATTGTGAAATAGTTAGATTTTTGACAAGTTGAAATAAGCATTTGCTCTACCCGATTTTCAAATGCCAAGTATTTATGTAACTCAAGCCAACGACACCAGTAAAGGTAACTATCCAAATAATACGTACCAACGCCCTGAAATCGTTAGCTGACAATTAGGTTCCTGTTATCCAGGAAGGGGCATAGTCGGAACGAATATCGACTCAAAGTTACAAGGCGGGTCTTTATTTATTGGCGATAAAGGATGATTGTATAAAATAGAAAAATATCGCTAATATGTATTGACCTTCAAGTTGGTTGAAGGTTTACATTGGAATTAAGAGAGGTGTGATGATTTGAAGAAATATATGACCATTCAGGAATTCTCTGAAAGAACAGGTATAGCTAAAAGCACATTACGCTTTTATGAAACTAAAAAATTACTGTTACCGGAGGAAAGAAGTTCAAATGGTTATCGAGTATATACAGATAGTCAAATTGCGACAGTAAAGTTAATATCCACTTTGCGATTAGCAGATGTATCAATTCAGGAAATTCAAAATTATTTACACGAGCAGGATGAAACGATTCGCCAGGAAATGATGAAAACATGGATTCAAAAAATGAAACAAAAACGAAATCTGCTGGATATTAGCTTACGCTACTTGGAAAGTAACTCGATTCGAGATGGTATCTATTTGATTGATAAAAATGATGAAAAAATTATTTGGTATACAGCTCAATCAGCAACGGGTAAATTTGGCGCGCACTTTGAAAAAAGAGCAAACGAATTAAAACAATTAAATATAAGTATTAAAAGTTATTATTTAAATTATTTATCAGGTCAAGATGTAATCAAAGCTCAAATCGGCTTTGGTGTTCCAGCAGATACAAAAATACATGATCTTGTTGAAAGTGATTTTATTGAACATATGCCTTCTTGTATATGTCTGGCATTACCATTTAAAGAACAAATGACAACGATCAAGGATGGATACATAAAATTACTTCAATATGCGCTTCAACATAAATGGGTGCCGACACGCTCCATTCTTGAGTGGTATCGAGGTGATGACTTTACTCAATTAGATTTATTGTTGCCTGTTATACAAATGGAGTAGAAAATACTACTAGGAATAGTTTGAGGAAGGTGCAATATGAAACGGTTCACCGCTTAAGTATGAAAATGCTTAAACAATGATATTAGTAATACCACTTATTATTGTTGGAGGAATTTATTCATTACAAACTTTACATATTGAAAAATATCCGAGAATTGATATGCCATATTTAACAGTAGTTATCCCTTATCAAGGAGCTTCACCTAAACAAGCGATGAATGATATAGGGGGAGCAAATGGAAAGGGAATTGATTAATAAAAAAACCGCAGAAAATCAAATTTATAAACCTTGATTTCCTACGGTTTTATATTGTACGTTTCTTACTAAAAAACAATTAGTTTTCGACTTATGTCTCCGTTTTAGACCTGCAGTATTAAAACCATCTTCTCCGATGCCTAGGTGATATTCTTTGGCGTGTTTGGAACTCAGCAGACGAGTGGGTTGGCTGAGGGATACTTTCAATATCAGAAACTTTATGATGTTCTAAGTGTTCTACTTTTGAAAAAATGATATTTTTAGTATTGTTCAAAAATGGTTTAGATAGCTGATTATATTCCACATTGTTTTCTGAATAAGCTGTTTTAGTAGGGCGAGTGATGTTTTGGGCACTAGTTAAGAGAGGAATAGTTTGCGGAATATATTCTATTTCATCTTCTAAATAAGTTGTTTGCACAGAAGCATGTGTCGGAGTGATGTTTTGAATATTGTTAAGGAGCGGTACAGTGTGCTCATTATTGCTTGTTATAATAGTAGAGTCACCATGATTCTGTTTTGGCGAATGCTCAATTTCATGGTTCTCTATTTCAGTATGTGGCTCTTGCATAGGGGGAACCTCCTTCATGACGAGTATTGGTCGCATCATGTCATGATCTTCGTGCTCTAGAAAGTGGCAATGCCACATATAATGACCGACATGATCCTTCCAATGCATGATAATTTTCGTAACCTTTCCAGCTTCCACTTTTACAGTATCCTTCCAACCTTGCTCATAGATATGCGGATTTTCAGGGGGACCTGTAAACTCCAGTCTGTCTTCATTTTGATAGAGCTCCATATTGAAAGGGCGTCGTTCTAGTATTTTGAATTGAATTAAATGAAGATGGATAGGGTGATCAAACGGTGTAGCATTAATGAAATTCCATATCTCTATACTATCTAGTGTAGGTTTTTCAGTTACAGGGTCATGATACATTCGGTTATTTAATAATAACATTGGTCGACCAAAATCATCTGTCGCGGCGGATAAGGGTAAATGCCTTTCAGTATTTGCATCGTGGGGATGTAAATCCATTGATACTGCGAGTCTTTCAGGTATTTCACTAGTATCCTCACACTTTAGAGGAAGACATACTTTAAATTGCATGATGACTTTTGTATGTTCATCGAAAAAATCTTCATCAGAATTGATTAACGTTATATCCTGACCCTCAAATTTTGAAAAATCAACGATAACATCTGTTCGTTCTGCCGGCAATAACTCGACAGATTGAATTTCTTGAGGAGCTGTTAAAAACCCTCCATCTGTTCCGATTTGTATCATAGGCTCATCATTTGAAAGGCTAATGATATAACCTCTTCTATTTGAACCATTGAGAAAACGAAATCTATATTTACGAGGCTCGACATTTAAATATGGCCAGACCTTACCGTTTACGACGATTGTATTGCCGACGAAGCCAGGTGTAATAGATGGATGTACGGGAACGGGGAATGGTGGTTCATCAGGATAGAAAAGCGAGCCGTCTTCATTAAACGATTTATCTTGAATTAAAATGGGGTACTCATAGTCACCACAAGGAAGGTTAATACGCTCTTCAAGTGTATCCCGCAGTAAATAAAAACCTGCTAATCCCGCATACACATTTAAACGGGTGATCGCCATTGCGTGATCATGATACCACAGTGTTGTGCCGGGTTGATGATTGGTATATTCATGTATTTCTTTTTTGAAATTTGGACCTGTTTGTGCATAATCTCGTGTATACCATGCCTCGGGATGACCGTCACTCTCCCAATCTACATTTGCGCCATGTAAATGTGTAACAGTTCTTACTTCTTGAGAATCGTTTGCCGTATGAAGTGTAAAATCGATTGGTAAAAAGTGTTCTGAGGGCAATTGGTTTTGATAGCGTACATAAATGCTTTTGTCTTTTTTAGCTTCAATAGTTGGCCCGGGATAAAGCCCGTTATAGCCCCATATAATTGATTTTGGGAAATCTTCGTGGAAACAATGCTCTGCTTGCATCATTTTAAGTTCATAATAATCTTTTCTTTGAGGCCCCTTATAGTATTTTGGTTTAACGGTAACCGGTTTTGGCAGCTCATCCACAAATTTTGGTATTGTTGCTGGATCTGTAGGATTGACTTCTTTCGTCAAAACATCACGTCCCTTTTTTAATTCTTAAAATTGCTAATTACCTCATCATATGGGTAAAAATAATGGGCGACTAGGACAATAATGGAGATACTGTGCGAATATAAAAATACAAAAATTTTAGCATCTAAAGGAGTTCGATATTTTAAGCAAACAAGGCGTTTGAGCAAAAAAAACATTTCAATAAATAAAATCCAGTTGAGCAAGTAGATTGATTCCTGTATTCCTAATTGCAGTGGTGAATAGGGCTTTTTACATTAAAAAGGGTACTTTTTTTAGAGCTGAACGAAAAAGAAAAAAATTACTACTCGAATCATTTGAAAACGTTATGTTATCAACGTACAATATATGAAATTAAGAAACACGACAGCACAAAATTGTTGTATAATGTTGTGGTATGAGGAAAGAAAGCAGGTTGACAAAAATGGAAAGCAAAATGAATGTATACGCAGTTATAAACATGCAAAAGCATCAGGCATTCGTGTTAAAGAATAAGCTAGATGTGAAACATAAGGTGAATATATGAAAAACTGGTTGATTTTCATTTCTGTCTTTATGGTTTCGTTGTCACTTGTCATTAGTATTTTAGTACTCTGGAAAGCCGAGGCTCCATTCGATTCAATTGAAGAACAGGCTGAGCAGTTGGCACTTGATGCCAAAGCCCTCGCAATTGTCTCGGAGTCCTACACATATAATGGCAAACATTCGTATGTCACTGTGTTCGGGGTAGATGAATATGGTGATAAAAAAGCTGTCTTTGTTCCGACGAATCTAAAAGCTGATTCGATTAAGGATGTGCATTTAAAAGATGGTATTACGGAAAAGGAAGCATTATCGGTTTTAAAAAAGGAAGGAAATGTACAAAAAGTCCTCAATGTGAAATTAGGCTATGAGGAGCCAGGTGCTGTTTGGGAAATTTCATATCTAAACGATCACGATAAGCTCAACTATGTCTATATTATGTTTAAGGACGGCGACTGGTGGAAGCGCATTACGAATTTATAAGAGGAGTAGATCCCGTATGAAAAATTTATTAGCAAACCGTGTAAAAACTTTAACACCATCTTCAACTTTAGCCATTACTGCGAAAGCGAAGGAGTTAAAAGAGCAAGGTATTGATGTTATTGGCCTAGGCGCTGGTGAACCAGACTTCAACACGCCACAAAATATTTTAAATGCTGCCATTGATTCGATGGAAAAAGGCTTAACAAAATATACACCTGCTGGCGGTCTTCCGGTACTTAAGAAAGCTATTATCGATAAACTTCAACGCGACAACAATCTTACATACAAGCCGAATGAAGTAATTGTAGGTGTTGGAGCAAAACATATTCTATACACTTTATTCCAAGTTATTTTAAACGAGGGCGATGAAGTTATTATTCCGATTCCTTATTGGGTATCTTATCCGGAGCAAGTAAAATTAGCGGGTGGTGTACCTGTTTATGTGGAAGGCACAAGTGAGCAAGGCTATAAAATTACTGCAGATCAATTAAGAGCTGCTGTGACAGATAAAACAAAAGCAGTTATCATTAACTCTCCTAGCAACCCATCAGGTATGATTTATTCCCGCGAAGAGCTAGCTGAAATTGCTGCTGTTGCAGAAGAAAAAGATATTTTAATCGTGTCAGATGAAATTTATGAAAAGCTTGTATACAATGGTATTGAGCATTTTTCAATTGCACAGCTATCTGATGCGGTGAAAGCACGTACAATCGTTGTAAACGGTGTTGCCAAATCTCACTCTATGACAGGCTGGCGTATCGGGTATGCTGCAGGGGATGCGGACATTATTAAACCAATGACTGACCTTGCATCACACTCTACTTCGAACGCAACAACAACTGCACAATATGCAACAGTGGAAGCTTATAACGGATCACAAGATGCTGTAGAAGAAATGCGTCAAGCATTCGAAATACGTCTTGAAAAAATCTATCCACAGTTAAGTGCGATTCCTGGCTTCAACGTATTAAAACCACAAGGTGCATTCTACTTATTACCAGATGTAGCAGAAGCTATGGCTCATACTGGCTATGATTCTGTAGATGCATTAGCTGCGGATATTTTAACAGAAGCAAACGTAGCAGTGATTCCAGGTTCTGGCTTTGGTGCACCAACTACAATGCGATTATCTTATGCTACATCTTTAGACTTATTAGAAGAGGCAGTCCGTCGAATTGATTCATTTGTAAAATCAAAATGGCAAGACTAATCCTTTTAACCAATTTTGGAGGATTTCTATGAAAAAAATTATGATTCAAGATATGCCAAAGCATATCGGCGAAACAATCAAGCTAGGTGCTTGGTTATCTAACAAACGTTCAAGTGGTAAAATTGCCTTTTTACAACTACGTGATGGTTCTGGCTTTGTACAGGGCGTTGTTGTAAAAGAAGAAGTAGGCGAAGAAATTTTTGCAATTGCAAAAGGTATGTCTCAAGAAACTTCCATGTACATTACAGGTGAGGTTAAAGCAGATGAGCGTTCAAGCTTTGGTTGTGAGCTTGTTGTAACGGGTATTGAAGTACTACATGCTGCCACTGATTTTCCGATTACGCCAAAAGAGCACGGTCCTGAGTTTTTAATGGATAACCGTCACTTATGGCTACGTTCTCGTAAGCAACATGCGATCATGAAAATTCGTAATGAAATTATTCGCGCAACTTATGAGTTCCTTAACAACAAAGGCTTTACAAAAATGGATCCACCAATTTTAACGGGTTCAGCACCTGAAGGTACTTCTGAGCTATTCCATACAAAATATTTTGATGAAGATGCATTCCTCTCTCAATCTGGTCAGCTTTACTTGGAAGCGGCTGCGATGGCTTTAGGTAAAGTATTCTCATTCGGTCCAACATTCCGTGCTGAAAAATCTAAAACACGCCGTCACTTAATCGAGTTTTGGATGATTGAGCTGGAAATGGCATTTGCTGAATTTGAAGAAAACTTAGAAGTACAAGAACAATACGTGGAGCATATTGTGCAATCCGTTCTGGCAAATTGCAAATTAGATTTAGAGCGACTTGGTCGTGATACATCTAAACTTGAAAATATTAAAGCGCCATTCCCGCGTATTTCTTATGACGATGCTATAAAATTATTGCATGAACAAGGGTTTGATGATATTAAATGGGGCGATGATTTCGGTGCACCGCATGAAACGGCAATTGCTAATTCATTTGACAAACCTGTATTCATCACTTGCTACCCAGTAGGCATTAAACCATTCTACATGCAACCGCATCCAGACCGCGATGATGTAGTATTATGTGCAGATTTAATTGCACCTGAAGGTTATGGTGAAATCATTGGTGGTTCTGAGCGTATCCATGACTTTGATTTATTACAATCTCGTCTTGAAGAACATCATTTATCTTTAGACGCTTATGCATGGTATTTAGAGTTACGTAAACAAGGCTCTGTACCACATTCAGGCTTCGGTCTAGGATTAGAACGTACAGTGGCATGGATTTCTGGCACGGAGCACATTCGTGAAACAATCCCATTCCCACGTTTACTAAACCGCCTATATCCATAAGCTATAACTAGTTTGTTTTAGGTATTGAAAGTGTAAAATTAAAAAAGTCGCGTAGTGATATATCTACGCGGCTTTTCTACTTACGATGGAAAAGGAGTCAAGTATCATATGAGCGCAAATAATAATCGACTCCGTACATGGACTGAGCAGAGAATGATTCAAATTCCTCAGCTTTTTTTTCAGTTTTATAAGGAGTTAAAAATTGAGGATGATGAGGCACTGATTGTTATTCATTTACTTGCATTCTATACGGAGGGTAATGATTTTCCAACGCCTAATGATCTAATGAATCGTCTAACAATGCCTAGCAGTGATATTACTTCACATCTACAGCGATTAATGCAAAAGGGTTTCCTTGAAATAACAAGCGACGTTGACGCAAATGGCAAACTATATGAAAAATACTCGGTATACCCACTTTGGGAGCGCATTATGCAGATTATTGAAATGAAGGAACAGCAAAAATCAGCGGCATCACTCCGACAAGAAGAGGGGGAGATTTTCCGATTATTTGAAGAGGAAATGGGACGACTTTTATCTCCTTTAGAGCTAGAAAAAATAGGGTCTTGGTTAGATGACGATAAGCATAGTCCGGCGCTTATTAAAGAGGCGTTGAAGGAGGCTGTATTTGCTGGCAAGTTAAGTATTCGTTATATTGATCGAATATTACTGGAGTGGAAAAAGAAAAATATTACGACACCACAGGCTGCGCAAAAACAAAGCGAGCAGTTTCGCGAAAAGCAAACATTTAACAGACCGTCAGTTCGTACAATGCAGCAAGAATCGCAGTCAACAAATAAAGTACCATTTTATAATTGGTTAGAAGAAAGAGAATAGGGGGCTTCCGACATGTTAACAAAAAAACAATGGGAACATTGTCTAGCGGAAATGGATCGTATGTTCCCTGATGCACATTGTGAGCTAGTGCATGACAATCCGTTTGAACTAACTATTGCCACGCTATTATCTGCACAGTGTACGGATGTTCTTGTAAACAAAGTAACGAAAACATTGTTTCAAAAATATAAAAAGCCTGAAGATTATTTAGCAGTATCTTTAGAGGAGCTACAACAGGATATTCGCTCCATCGGCTTGTATCGAAATAAGGCGAAGAACATACAAGCATTATGTCAACGACTATTAGAGGAATACGGGGGAGAAATACCAGCAAATCGTGAAGCACTAGTTACGTTACCGGGTGTTGGTCGTAAGACGGCTAATGTCGTGTTGTCTGTAGCTTTTGATATTCCTGCACTTGCAGTGGATACACATGTAGAGCGCGTATCTAAACGATTAGGGCTTTGCCGCTGGAAGGATTCAGTATTAGAAGTCGAAGAAACAATTATGAAAAAAACACCGATGGACAAGTGGTCGAAAACACATCATCAGCTTATTTTCTTCGGTCGTTATCATTGTAAGGCTCAAAATCCTGGCTGTCACACATGCCCTTTATTTGATGATTGTAGAGAAGGGCAAAAGCGTTTGAAAAAAGGGCTGGTGAAGGAATCGTGAATGTAGAGGCAATCGCAAAGGAAAAAATGGATGCTTGGTTTGCAGAATGGACGGAACTTGAAGCCAAAATTCATGCAGCACATGATGCAAGGAATGGTGAAGCAAAAGGATTGATGGAAGAGGCCGTTGTATTGTTTGAGCGTTTAGTGCAGGAAGCAGGGGATGAAGTATTACCCATTAACGGTGTCGAACGACTAAACTTTATAAAAGCAAAGCCAAGCCAATATGCTTGTTATCGTCAGCTTGATGAATTATTTAAGGAAACAAAAAAACGAACAGCGCGACTACGTTTGCAGGCTACAAAAAAGTAATACAGATAAATAATCTCAGGAATCAGAACAACAAAAAAGTAGAGTAGCGGTAAGCTACTCTACTTTTTTTATTCAGTACTACCGGTACCATCATCCGGAGCGGTTGGGTCAGTTGGCGTTGTTGGTGGCTGGCTACCATTATTGTTGCCATTGTTACCTGGCGGGGTACCGCCATTTCCTGCATTGCCGTTGTTACCATTTCCATTTCCATTTCCATTGCTGTTCCCATTACCGTTGCCGTTGTTGCCGTTGCCATTGTTGCCGGTATTGCCATTGTTATCATTTCCGTTACCATTGTGGTTACCGTTGTCCTCGGTATTGCCATTTTCGTCCGGTTCCGTTGGTTCCTCAACATCAGGTTCCTCAGGAGTATCTGGCTCTTTATCTTCTTCAGCCGTACCTGTTACTTGGAAAGTAGTTGTACCTGGTTTACTGCGTGTACCATCTACAACTGCTACTACGGAAATCGTGTAGTTGCCATCTTCCAATTTGTTGCTAACTGTTAAACCTTTGCTATCCGCTGTACCAAGAGAAATAGTCTCTCCACCTTCTTTTTTAGCGGATACTTCGAAGGTTGTTGGTAGCGGTTCATTTGAATCCGGATTAAGCATTGCATCATGCTCCCAAGAAATATTAATAGATTGACCTTCTAAATCTAGGCTTGCACTTACATTGTAAGGTGTAGAAAGCTCTGGTGCAGCGTATTTATTTGATTCTTCATTAGGCTCTGAACCACGTACAAATAGCTCTGTTCGACGTAACTCATTCGGAGTAAAACTACTTGCTAATTTAAGTGGCTTTGATCCTACTTCAATTGTAGCTTCAACAACTGAATTTGGCTTTTTGAAACGTGGTGTTTCAACGTTCTCCGAAATATCTTGCATAATTTGTTTAAATAAAATTTGTGGTAAACGACGCTCATCCCAAGTTGTAATTGGATCAAAGTGTTCTTCATAACCACTCCAAATAGCGATTGAATAGTTTGTAGTGTACCCAGCAAACCATGAATCCGGTACACTTGTATCCGGTAAATTATGCTTGCTAAAATCAGCAGCTGCGTAGTTCGTTGTACCTGTTTTACCTGCGATATCTAATCCAGGTACATTGGCGTAAGTACCTGACGCATCCGGCTTATTGCCGACAACATCACGTAACATATCTGTCACCATATAAGCTGTATAATCGCTCATTGCTACATTAGACTCTGGTGTGTAGTCTTTTGTTGTTTTACCGTCACGGTAAACGATTTTTGTAATTGAATAAGGATCAGTGTAAACACCATTATTTCCAAATGCTGCAAAGGAAGCAGCCATTTGCGTAGGAGACATCGTAATATCCCCACCACCGATTGCATCAGATTCATAAACATTTTTAGCATTTATACCTAAACGACCAATAAATTCTTTAGCTTTATCAATACCAACTTCTTGTAATGCTTTAACAGCTGGAACGTTACGTGAAGCATATAAAGCTTTACGTGCTGTTATGGCACCCATATATTTATTATCCCAGTTTGTAATCGTTTGACGCGAATTAGTGTAGTTCATTGGTTCGTCCACAAGTGTTTGACCTGTTGACCATTTTAAATTTTCGATTGCTGGACCATAATCTAGTAATGGTTTCATAGTCGAACCTGGTTGATGTTGTAAGTCATATGCATAGTTCCAACCGCGTTCAGCCCCGTAATTGCGTCCGCCACCGATTGCTTGAATTTGACCAGTTTTCGTATCAATGACAGACACACCCGATTGGATTTCTTCTGTTGGGAAGTTACTGTCATCATTCATAATATTTTCAACAATTTGCTGAGCATTCGGATCAAGTGTTGTGTAAACTTTAATACCTTCTGCCATGGCACTACCATCACCGTTATCCTCTAGTTCATTAATAACGACATCAAGGAAGGCATCGTATTTAGAGCCAGCAAATTTTTGACGTGTCGCATCGTCAGCTAGACCAGCTGTAACTTTTACTTTCTTTGCTTCTTCCATCTCGGCTTTTGTAATTTTTTTATGTTGATACATTAATCCTAGAACGGTATTACGGCGTTTTTCCGCAAGTTCAGGATTTTTTAATGGATTGTAAGCATTTGGGCGCTGTACTAAACCTGCAAGTAATGCTTCTTCAGCTAAATCTAAATCTTTTAGTTCTTTCCCATAGAAATATTGGGCTGCTGTTCCGAAGCCATAAACACGACCTGACATCAGCATTTTATTAAAGTACATTTCAAAAATTTCTTCTTTTGAATATTTACGTTCTAATTGGTAGGCTAGCCAAGCTTCCTGTGCTTTACGTTTTAATTTTTTCTCATTTTGTAAAAATGAGTTTTTAACAACTTGCTGTGTTAATGTAGAGGCCCCTTGTGCCCCGAAGCCATCACGGAAGTTAGCGAGTATTGCTCCACCAAGGCGGTAAAAGTCCATACCACCGTGCTCGAAAAAGCGCACATCTTCCGTTGCAAGGATTGCATTAACCATATCCTTAGGTATATCTTCATATTTTACATATTTACGGTTTTCTGCACCAATTGTGGCAAATAATTCACCGTTTTTATCATAGAACTCAGAAGAAACGGGGTCCTTCAGTAAGCTTTCATCTAATTTAGGTGCGGTACTTGCGTAATAGGCGAATAATCCAGCACCACCAATAAAACATGCAGCCATAATTGCTACAAGTGTTAGCGTAATGCGCTTAAACCATTTTTTCTTCGATGGTTTCGGAGCGCTTTTTTTATTTTTTTGAGCGAGAGCTTTTTGATGCTCACCGCGTGTTGGACGACGTTCAGTCATTCTACTATCTCCTCACTTTCAGAACCATGACTTTGTGCTTCAATGAGCTGTTGGATAATCGGTAAATAATCGATACGTGGATAATAGCTTGTAGGAATTTCAAAAGCTTCCTTTTCTATAGTTGAAAAGGGAATCGATTTACGTTCACCGTTTTCCATCGCTAGCCAGGCCTTTTGTAAAACATCATATGGCACAATAAAATACCGTTCAAAAGCCGAGAAACGAACGATAATAAAGGCCACACCATTTTGTTCCGTCACTTGCTGCATATGTGTCATTTGATGTAAGTGAATATTCTTTAGGGGAAAACTGGTTTTTGAAGCGGTTTCCTTTGCATCAAAATCAATATAACGCCCGTTCCATACACCGTTGTAATCTGTTGTTGACGGTGTTCGAAAATAAGCCTCACGAATAACTGCAGCACTTCGTGATGGGTACTCTACTTTGACGATTTGCACGGGAACAGGTTTCTTATGAATGATAGCAAGTCGTCTTTTTACATAATAATCGTTTGCTTCATCAATTTCATCTTCTAGTGTTTTTCCTCGATTACTAAAAGAAACATCTTTTTCTTTCCCCTTTTTAACCGTTTTTTGAACAGTAGGATTGGGGGAATACAATTTCCCATTCGGATAACGAATTGTCATTTAGTTCACCCTCTATAATACTGCTATTATACAATAGTTTACCACGATTAAGTAGCAGTTCTCTACTTCCATTAATAGTATGATTGACGCTAGATTTTTTATAGTTAAATTTACCCGCAGATGATCAATCTTTGGGCAATTTTCGCCTCTTAAAGTCGAAAAATAGCAAGTAATTTAATTAGCTCTTTCACGCGAATCGCCAAAAAAACTGATGAAATTTTCAAGCGGATTTATAGAAAATACGGTATTCCACGCTAACTTCTCTATTTGATTCCAAGTTTCAAGACAAGGGAATTTAATAGACTAGTTCAACTTTTTATCGAAATACTTCTTCTTTCAGCTAACTTACGCTTATTTTGTCACGCATGAAGGTAATTTTATACATACGAGGAATACATAAATTAAAGCAAAGGAGGCGTTATTTTGAACAAGTTAAAACAATTAGTTGCGCAGTTGGATCTGGTCAATCAATTACTGTTAACAAGAGTGTCTTTGGAAAACAATGCACAGAGTATGCATTTTTTTGAGCAGCTCAAATCTGTTAGCCAGAAAGTAAGCTTAGCAGAAAAGAACTGGCAAGTAAAGAATGCTTGTTCGCCTATTAGTAGTGAAAAATGATAGACTTTGGTACACTTATCTCATATGCAGTGTAACTAACTCAATATGAGCATTTTTCATACATTATTTGTCAATGTTTGATTAGACATTTACTGAAACAGGGGACTCCTTGGTCAAAGGCGTGAGTGGGACGAAGGTTAAAAAGCATACGTTTTGTGATAAAGGCTTCAGGACTGTGGAACGAAAATCAATCCCGAGTTATGATGATGAGCCATAAATAAAGACTTCTATCTATTGTTGGGAGAAATTACTCATATAGCATAAATTATTTTGTAGACGAATTTTAAAATAGCAGGTTCGAAACTAGCTTATAATGAGATTATGCGTTTATATTAATGTAGTTCAATCTTATTTTAAGTAGTACTGACCTAATAATAAAAATATATTTTAACGCTCATCGCCAAAAATTTTGGGAGACATTTTTTAAATGTATGCCTTGTTATAAGGCTTGGAGCACCTATAGAGGAACAAAGTGATGCCCAAATGGCTTATCAAATGTCCTAAGCAAGTGCCCAGTTGGAACGGAAATTCACCCATTTTGGTGATGAGCCTTAATTGAATAAGAAGAGGTGCGAAATTTGTTATTATTACAGCAAACTTCCAAATTAATAGATGAATGTGAAAAATGTGTTTCACGCTTCTGGCAAATGCGTGAGGAGGATCGTACGCCCGACTTTTTTGAGGAGGTTAAACCACACGCAGATATCATTCACCAACTTTTAAAAGAATGGCAACAAGAGGCGAATGTGTGGATTCAAAAAAATCGACCAAAATATATGCATATACAACAAATTGCTTCAGCGGCAGAATCGATGGAGCAATTTGTTGTGCAATCCTTTTATAAAGAAACAAGTAAAAAGCGTTTTTTAGATGCGATTCATTCAACCTCATATACGCTGGAAATTTTAGAACGGGTAGTGAAGGAGACACAACCAGATGTTATCGAAAAAAAGGACCATTAGTGAACTGTTAAGCGAATGGAGATATGATGAGGAATTGAAGGAACGCATAGTACACTGGCAAACACTTGAAGGGCGAGAGGCTAAATATGCACCTTTCCCTGCCAACTTACATCCTTCACTTGTAAAGGCTCTTCAATCAAGAGGAATTGAACAACTGTATACTCATCAACGTCAGGCATTTGATTACGCAATGGAAGGTGTTTCTTTTACTGCTGTAACACCAACTGCATCTGGAAAATCATACTGCTACCATTTACCGGTACTTCAAAAAATAGTAGAAGATAAAAATGCACGCGCTATTTATTTATTTCCTACGAAAGCTTTAGCGCAGGATCAAAAAAATGATTTAAATGAATTAATCGAACAGAGCGGCGAAGAAATTTTAAGTTATACGTATGATGGGGATACTGCGCCAGGCATTCGTCAAAAAGTACGTAAGGCAGGGCATATTGTGATGACAAACCCGGATATGCTTCATTCGGGGATATTGCCACATCATACGAAATGGGTTTCACTATTTGAAAATTTACAGTATATCGTCATTGATGAGTTGCATACATATAAAGGTGTGTTTGGCTCACATGTTGCGCATGTTATTCGAAGGCTGAAGCGTGTTTGTGAGTTTTATGGTAGTAAGCCGATTTTCATTTGTACATCAGCAACCATTAAAAATCCAAAAGAGCTGGCGGAAGCTTTAACAAATGAAAGTCATGCCTTAATTAGTGATTCTGGAGCGCCTGTTGGGAAAAAGACATTTCTTTTTTATAACCCACCGATCGTCCATAAAACATTTGGCGTACGTCGAAGTGCTGTTTTGGAGGTGAGTGACCTCGCTAAAAGATTATATACAGCAGGTATTCAAACCATTATTTTTGCCAAAAGTCGTGTGCGAGTAGAAATGATTGTGACGTATTTAAAGGAGCTTACACGCAATAAGCTTTTAGATGAATCGGTACGAGGTTATCGTGGAGGTTATTTACCCTCTGAGCGACGTGTTATTGAACGAGGGCTTCGCGACGGTACTATTCAAACCGTAGTGAGTACAAATGCGCTAGAATTAGGCGTCGATATTGGCCAATTACAAGCATGTATCATGACAGGGTATCCGGGAAATATCGCAAGTGCGTGGCAGCAAGCGGGTCGTGCTGGCCGTCGTCAGGACGAGGCGCTAATTATTTATGTAGCACAATCAGCCGCACTTGACCAATATGTAGTGAACCATCCACTCTTTTTACTTGGTAGTGCACCTGAGGAAGCGCGTATTTATCCTGAAAATATGTTAATTTTAATGGATCATTTGAAATGTGCAGTGTTTGAGCTACCATTTTCCACGCATGATACGTATGGTGAATATGAGATTCAGGAGTTACTTGACTATTTAGCGGAGGAAGGCGTTATTTTTAAAACGAGTGAGAAGTGGCATTGGATGAGTGACCGTTTTCCAGCACATGATATTAGTCTTCGTTCTGCTTCGCAAGAAAATGTTGTAATCATTGATATGACTGTCCCTGCGCAAACAAAGGTTATTGGTGAAATGGATCGTCATAGTGCGATGACGTTGCTACATGAAGAGGCTATTTATTTGCATCAGGGCATTCAATTTCAAGTAGAAAAGCTTGATTGGGAAGAGAAGAAAGCCTATGTACGAGAAGTAGATGTCGATTATTATACTGACGCTAATCTAGCAGTTGAGATGAAGGTGCTAGAAGAAGATCGGAGCCGAGATTATAAAGGTGGCATTATTGGCTTCGGTGATGTCGGCTTAGTCGCACAGGCAACGATATTTAAAAAAATAAAGTTCAATGGAAATCATGATAATATAGGTTCGGGGCCGATTTATTTACCACCGGACGAAATGCATACAAGCTCGTCTTGGCTATCATTCAAAAATACATCAGAATGGTCGGAAGCGGAGCTTACAGACGCTATGGTAGGGGCAGCTTATGCAATGAATGCATTCATTCCGATATTCATTCAATGTGACAGCAGCGATGTCGCAGTAGTTCCACAAGTAAAGGCTGCTCATAATGAATTGCCGACGTTCTTTGTTTACGACAAGTATCCTGGGGGTATTGGTCTAAGTGAAAAGGTGTATGATTTATGGGAAGAGCTTTTAATTAAGACATTGGAGCACGTAGCAAATTGTGCTTGTAAATCCGGCTGCCCATCATGTATAGGGGCTCAGGATAGCTTGGAACAAGCGAAGAAAAGAGTAGTAGAGTTACTTCGAATTTTAAATTAGAGATAAAAAGAGGGCATGAGAGGAAAAGTCTAGCACTATTCCTTCAAGCCCTCTTCTTTAATTAATTTATAAATCATTTTACAGTTAATTCCTGTAATTTCTTCTAGTTGACGTCCAGAAGCGTTAGGGTGTTTTTTCAAAGTTGCGCGGAGTAACTTAAGCCTTTTTGTTCTCAACTCGTCACTACCTTTTGCTAGTGCTACATTTTTAAATTTCCCAAATCGACTCTGATCTGATTCAAGAATTGAAACATTTGAATGCATAATTTCGGAAAGTCGATGTAAGTTTTTGTTGAGAATGATGTAGTAATCTATCGATGTCATTGTATATAAATGAACACGCATAAACCAATGACAAAGCCCAGGTACTCAATTAATGGGGGAGCATATCACTCAATCTGTTAGTGATTTTATTTTAGGTTGTATAACTATATGTTCTGTTTTATCAATCTTTTTGGTTTTTATATTTATAAATTCAACTTTAACATTGAAAATACTGCCGTATTCTGATTCAAAGTTCCCCACTCCACTAGTTAAAAAGTAATCGGGATTATTAGTACTTCTTGAAAGAGCTTTAATCTCAGGTATTTCACTATACCCATCTTTTTCTGCTTGCTTGTAGGCATCGTCATAAATAGAACCAAGGCTTACCGAACCTTTTATACCTTCAAATACATGATACATTGTGATTTTATCGGAACCATATACTTCTTTATTCAATCCAATTTCTGAATGAAGGTCCATTTTACCTTTAATTTTTTTTACATCTAATGTTGCCGTTACACGAGCAATTGTTTGTGGTGGAACAATAATTGCTTGAGTTGGGGCTACATACTCTACAGTCTCAGTAGATTCATGCGTCTGAGTACTATTAAAATTATATTCTGCTTTTAAGGTGATTTTTCCTTCTGCTAGAAAGGGTATGCCAGTTGAAAGAGATGTTTCAGTCCCTAGCATAAATCCATGTTCTGTAGAAGAAGTTGTAGTGTTGGTATATGTTTTACGAAATTCTGTTGAATTTAAAGTTTGTTCACGGTCAGTCGCATTTTCTAAATCACTTTGTCCAGCCCAAAGTGGGGTAGTACTTATTACTTGGGGTTCCATTGCTAATTGACCATAAGAATTTTTAACTTCTAAATCTTCCGCAGTTACAACTGGAGCAACACGAAGTAATCCATTCGCTCTTAAATATTTATCGTAATATTGGAAAAGCCACTGAGTGCCTAGTCCTACATTAGGGAAACTATTCTCCCTCTGGTTAATCTGTGTAATCAATTGTTGCTCGTTATTATCCTCTGTTTTGGCGGATACCGCTAAGGGTGTTAAAATACTTATCCCCATAGTCGCACATAATAATGTTTTCGTAATTTTTTTCTTCATATCTTTCCTCCTAGCTTCCTCATATTTTTATTTTCCATTACATTACAATCATACATAACAATATTTTAAAATGCGAATTTTCCAAAAAGTTAGTAAAATTACCAAATATAACATAGTTTATTATTATATATAAGTTTATTTAGGGTATAAATGTTACTAAAATATACGAAAATACTCATAATTCTAATGAGGAGACTCATTTGATTTATATAAAATGTCACAAAAAATATAAAAGATAATATCCCAATATTTAACAAGGTTTAAGTGTAAGATAAATATTTTAATGGTTTAGATTGTATCCGCAAAATTTTGAATAATAAATCCATCTTCTCTTTAGAAAGCTAAAACTTTAATAAATTCCATATCAACATTAATTAAATGAGGCCTGTTTTTGATTTTTATCCCTTAACTGCATTGGGATATTTTACAAAAAATAATGCGATGTTTGTATAGTAAAGCTAGGAGACTGATTAAGTGGAAAAGAAATTGCAGGTTTTTGTTTCTTCAACATATCTGGATTTAAAAGATGAAAGGCAAAAAGCAGTTGAAGGGATTTTAATGAGGATAATAGAACTTCTTCGGATCTTAAATCAAATTAATCAAAATTAAATTAAAAAGAGGGCTTAAGGAATAACCAAGTTATTTCCTCAAGCCCACTTTATTTATCAGTTTAAAGATTATCTTACGGTTACGAGATCGCATTGTTGAATAAGACTTACTAGAAAGATATAAAAAATCACCATTAAATAATATGCTGCCCCGTGTGATTCAACCTAATTATTTTGTTGTAATATATACAGCTCCATCAAACGTAATACCTGCACCTAGTGCTTCGCTTACAAAACGTAAAGGCACCATAGTAGTTCCTTTATAAATTTCAGCTGCATGATTTAAATTAATTGTAGTTGTAACGCCGTTTGAATTAACGTATGCTTTTTTATTTCCAATGCCAATGACGATTTTTTTATTATCTTTGTGTGCAGTCACTTTTTTTGTTGCATTGTCATAAGTAACAGTTGCACCAAGTGATACAAAAATAGCTTTCATAGGAACTAAAGTTGTTCCGTTTTTAATATAAGCACTTGGGTTGTAATATTGCTTAACGTTATTGATATATACATCTACAGTTGTAAGCACTGGTTCTGGTGTGCTTTGATGTGTTGGTTTTTTCTGATTTATATTGGTAGAAGGCACTGGCTCGTTGGCTTTATTATGATAATGATAACCTGAGCAAAGACCTTTTTCTTTAGACTTATCAGAACAGTTATGACCACCATTACTATCAAGACGACCCGGGTGTGCATCAGCCGTTAAGGATGTCGCCATAAACAAAGACAACATTGTAATAAATAAAACTAATTTTTTCATAAATATCCTCCCATTAACAAAGTATGTAATTATTATACTAATAGTTGGGTTATATTAACATGGTTTTATAGCAAATATCTTCAAAATACAGATTCTTAATTGATTTGGACCTGGTCATTTTTGTATTTATTCAAGTTGCTTTTTTCTCTTAGATAAATGACCGTAATTCAAAATATTGGTTGTAATTGGAAAGAGATGGATGGCTTAGGTTACCAATATTTACTTGGATATTAATATCCGACTCTATGATAGCATCAATAATTGTGGAAAATATATGTACATAAGAGAGGAAATTGGATACGCAGAAGAAAACGTTAAAAGGCTTTGTTTTAGGATTTACATAGCGATTATATTAGGGGGGCTACACTAACTGTAAGCGCAGCGAGTGGAACATTTAAGGATATCAAAGCTGCGTGGTACGAAGATGCAGTTATTTGGGCACAAGAAAAGGGAATAGTTAGTGGTTATCCAGATGGTACGTTTAAACCAAATGGCAACGTCACGCGTGCTGAATTAACAGGTGTTGTACAAAACCTAGCCGAAGAGGGTTATATTGATACAGATGTTCCTTTAGATGGTATTGAGAAGTATGCAGCTATCGAAATTGGAAAAACAACATCAGACGATTCGATTAAGATGTTTGGAAAGTACAGTCCAGGCTCTAATTATGGTGAATATTATATAATTACAAAAGACTTGAGCATAACTGTAACGTTTAACAATGACGACACAGTAAGGTCTAAAGATGCTAGTGGTAATGAATCCTCCAATAAGAAATACCCTCAAGTAACAGAACAGAACTTAAAAAAGTTAGAGTCTGGTATGAGTTATGAACAAGTTAGTTTTTTACTAGGAGGAAAAGGTTTGTTTCAATATGAAACTACGAGTGAAAAATATTATGGTTGGATGGGCACCGAAGCTAAAACTTCTACAGGTGCCAGTTTAGTTTTCGATAAGATCGGAGATGGATTATCTTTAGCGCTTGATCGTAGTGTGATTATCTACAAGTAATAAGCAATGATTTAATCAAACTGTCGTTTTCATATTTGATCTATTAATCATCAACGCCCAGGTACTCAATTAATTTTGAGCCTGGGCTTTTTTATAGTATAGAGGTTTTTATCCATAAATTTGTGAGGTTTAGTGCCTTTACGGTTAAGTGAACTGTTAATTAGTCGATAGAATATTTTTGGAGAACATCATCTTTAAACTTCTTATCCTCTGAAGATTTTTTTTCTCCCATATCTAAAGCATCTTTATTATCTAAGTTAAATTTACCTAAATTATTATTAATTATTCCGTACTGTCCCTTTGAGTTTTGCTGTAAAAATATAATGTAAGAATTTTTTTCTTTGAGCTCCTCATATTGATTAGTGACTAGCTTTCTCTTCCCTGTACCTCGACCTACAATTCCAACAGGTTCAATAATTTTGATCATATTATTTTTGGAAAGATGAAAGTTGTTAGGTGCTTTAATAACTTTTTCAACTTGGACTTCTGTTAAAGTATAGTAGTCTTGGATTGTATCGTCATCAAAAAATGTTACCTTGTGTTCACGGTCCATAAACTCTTTAGATGGAGATGCGATCATAATGAGATCTGCCGCAGCATCCAGTTCTTCAGGAGTATTAAATGTAATTTCATTTGCGTCTACCTGAACTTCTGGAATCGGTTTTATATTCATTATTAATAACAAAGATAAAAAGATTACGAGTATAACAACGGTTAGTGCGATAGCACGTTTCGAAGAAGTGTTCAGCATACTAAAACCTCCTTAATTTCCCCATTTCTTAATTTATTTTTCATTTTCCTATGCATGTGTGCCGATAATTTGAATATCTTGTTTTTATGTTCCTTGATCCGGTTGCGCGAATTAAGTGTCCAATTTCGCTATATTCAATTATTTATTGTATTATAATACATCCTAACTATACCGTATAACTACATCATCCATAAGGCTTCATATATATATAGCCACTTAAATTTACCTGCGGAGAAAGAAAAGTGGTAAGAACACTCGTCTAACCTTACTACTTTTACCTTCTCTTTGTGCAGAAGCTAAAAGATGAGTTATGATTACAGTAAATGAGAAAAAATACTATAAGTTTTAGCAATATAAAATGTAGAAAATGAGTGAAGGTAATGTCTTACGAAAATAAAATTTTACAAATGAAAAAAATGCTCGGTAAAAAAACGACAACAACTATAAAAAAAGAGGCTAAACCCGCTTTTCAAAAACCTGTACCTCCAAGCTATACAGAGCAGTGGGAAAAGGCGGGACTGACAGTTGTTGAAAATGAATTCGGTATTGTTTTTAAACGGCAAGTGCGTTATCCATTTAGTTATCAGCATGGTCATTATAAATTGCAGTCATTTTTTGATGCATTAGTAAAATGGCAAGAGGCAAAGTTCGAACATCCATATGCGTTAGAAATGAATGAAAAAGTATTGTTTTTTGATACGGAAACGACTGGCTTAAAGGGTGTAGGTACACAAATTTTTCTTCTAGGTTTTTTAGAAGTGTCAGAGGAAGATGAAAGTTTTATTTTAACTCAATATCTTTTAGCGGATCCTGCTCATGAAGCAGCGTTACTTTTTGAATCAAAGCTTTGGCAAAAAACTGCGACGGTTATTACTTACAATGGAAAAAGCTTTGACTGGCCACAACTTGAAACACGTTGGACACTCCACCAAAAAGAGTTACCTAAGCTACGTACACAACGTCAAATCGATTTATTGCATAGTTCAAAGCGTTTATGGAAAAATGATATGGAGCGAATGAAATTAAAATCTGTGGAAGAAGAGAAGCTTGGCTTTTCCCGCATTGGAGATATACCTGGATATCTTGCACCTATTATATATTTAGATGCCATTAAAAGCGGTGTTCCTGATGCACTGATGAAAGTCCTTCTTCATAATGAATGGGATTTACTTTCACTGATTACGCTTTATGTCCATTCTACAAATTTGCTATTTGAAGAGACAGGTGAAGAATCGGCCAAAACGTTTACAAATATCGGTAAGTGGTATGCCGATTTAAAAGAGAGTTCGCAGAGTGTAAAGGTTTTAGAGAAAGTTACGACCCAATTTGATGCACTTGAAGCGGGAAATGCACAATATTATTTGGCCATACAGCATAAAAGAAATAAAAAGTTTAGTGAAGCGATCGATGCATTTGTTGCTTCTCTACATTTTGTTGATCAACGAAAAAAGTTGCACGTATTAGAACAGCTAGCTATGATATATGAGCATCAAATGAAAGATTATGACCAAGCCCTTTATTATACGCAAGAGGGTATAAATTTAATTAAGAAGAATGAGCAATGGAGAGTAGAACAAAAGCAAAAATGGGGAATTTCTTGGGAGAAGAGGTTGCTCAGGTTAGGAAATAAGAAATAATTTCCCGGGTAAGCGCAAGAAACGACAAGTTTTGCCTTACATTTGATGTTTTCAGACGATATAATGTGATGAAGTATGCTATAATGAAACGACGTAGTGTGAGGAAGGGCGATGTAAATGGATATTAAATTAACGTCAAAAATGATCCTTGAAAAGGAATTTAAGAAAAACTTTAAAGGCTACAATGTAGAAGAAGTCGATTCATTTCTTGATGAGATAATACAAGACTATGAAACGTTCGAAAAAGCGGTGGCCCAACTTCGTGAAGAAAATAAACAGTTAAAAGAAGAAATTGATAATACACCTAAGAGACAACCTGTCGCATCGACATCTGGTACGACTAACTTTGATATTTTAAAACGTCTTTCTAATTTAGAGAAACATGTCTTTGGTAGTAAATTGTACGAATAAATTTTTGTCAATAATGTTGTATTTATCATAAAACTCTAGTATAATCTTTTTATCATCATGAAATTCTGGTAATCGCTGCGGCGCTAGACGTCGTAGAGGAAAGTCCATGCTCGCACGGTTCTGAGATGACCGTAGTGTTCGTGCTTACTGAAAAAATAAGGTAAGGCAGCTGTAAAAGCTGACGGCGGAAGGAAAACCTAAGTCTTTATGATATGGTTGAAACTTCCTGAAAGTGCCACAGTGACGTAGCTTGTTTGGAAACATGCAAGGTGGAACGAGGTAAACCCCACGAGTGAGAAACCCAAATTATGGTAGGGGCACTCTCTAAAAGGAATTGAACGGATAGAGGGACAGAGTTCGCTCTGTAGATAGATGATTACTACCCGGTCGTACGAGGCGATAGCTGTTTGAGTACTCGGGAACAAAACATGGCTTATGGAATTTTTTTGATGCTTATTATGAAATGACAAGCGCTCTCCAATTTGGTGGAGAGCTTTTCTTTTGACTATAGTAAGAAAAAATTACTTGTGAAGCATGTCTAAACATGCGCGATATACGTTTGAGAATAAGGCTGTACACTGTTGGTCATGCCTCTGTCGCTACGATTCGAAACAAACATCTAGATCAAACTATTATCGCAACGATGTACATATTGTCTACATACGAGTAGACTGGCGCAAAAGCGCTTTTCTAAAAAATGAGGGTAGTAAAGAGAGATAGGATGGAGCGGAATCATGAGCGGAGTGAACGATAGTCTGGAGAAGCTAAATTCGATTTCCAAATATCCTACTGCCTTATTGACAAAAATCTTCGAAAGTGTATCTGAAGGTATCATGATCACGGATAAAAATAAAAGAATTGAATTGGTCAATCCTGCATTTGAATTTGTAACTGGCTATAAACGTGATGAAGTGATTGGAAAAACACCAGCCGTTCTACAGTCAGGTGTACATGAAATACAATTTTATTTAGATATGTGGCAAATGATACGACAAGAAGGCATTTGGCAGGGGGAAATATGGAATCGTCGTAAAACCGGAGACGTATATCCAGAATGGTTAACAATTGTCGGTGTAGCTAACGATGATGGAGAGATTACAAATTACTGTGGCATTTTCTCAGATTTGTCTGAAAGAAAAATCGTAGAAAATGAACTAGAAAAGCGATTGTTAACGGACTCATTAACGGAAGTATCAAATCGATTTGCTTATATTGAAAGAATGGATAATTTATTAGAATCAACTTCTACTATCTCTCATTCGGTACAGCATGCAGTCTATTTTTTAGACTTAGATCGATTTAAGCAAATTAATGATACGTTAGGAAATGCTGTTGGAGATACCATTTTAGTAGAAGTAGCAAAACGCTTAAAAACATTGTTGAAAAATAAAGATATCATCGCTAGATATGGCGGTGATGAGTTTATTATTACGTTGACAAATGTAAAAAGTGCTAAAGAAGCTGCAAATTTTGCTGAACAAATTATAGGTATTATTGAACAGCCTTTAGATATTAATGGCCAAGATATTTTTATTTCTACAAGTATTGGTATCAGTATGTATCCAATTGATGGTGAAACAACAGAGCAATTGATTCATTGTGCTGACAAGGCGATGACTTATTCAAAAAAGAATGGCCTTAACGACTATGCATTTTATTTTGATGAATTGAAGACGGACTCACAGCGTGTTTTATTATTAGATTCGGAACTACGGAGAGCCATTGAAAGCCGGGATTTTGAGCTGCACTTCCAACCTAAAATATCTATGGAAAATGAAGAGATACAAGGGGTAGAGGCACTTATTCGCTGGAAATGTGAAAGTCTAGGATTTGTCTCTCCAGCAGAATTTATTCCTTATGCGGAGGAAACAGGATTAATCATACCTTTGAGCGAAGTAATTATAGCAAAAGCTTGTGAAGCAGTTATAGAGATGCGTCAATATGGCTTTAAGACTCCAGTTGCTATCAATATTTCCAGCATTCACTTTAAGCAACAAAACTTTTTAGACTCTGTTCAAGCGATATTAGAGCGTTATAACACACCTGCTAACAATTTTGAAATCGAAGTTACAGAACGAACAGTGATGAACAGCGCAAATGAAACGGTTAGCAAGCTTGTGCGACTCAAGAACATGGGCTTTAAAATTTCTATTGACGATTTTGGGACGGGCTATTCGTCTCTTAGTTATTTAGTTCGTTTTCCCCTTGATTATTTAAAAATCGATCGGAGCTTTATTCAGCATATTGGCTCGCTCGATGAAAAACAGGCAGTAGTGGATGCGATTATTCAAATGTCGCATCGCTTAAAAATGAAAGTTGTTGCTGAAGGTGTAGAACAAGCACAACAAGTGGATATACTACGTAAAATGAACTGTGATATAATCCAAGGCTATTATTACAGTAAACCTTTACCACTTCACGAACTTATGGAGTTTCTGGAGTATTGGGAAATTGAACATCAAGGAAGGAATTAGTGTATGGCAAACTATAAATTAGTAGCAACTGCTGCAATGGGATTAGAGTCGATTGTGGCACAAGAGGTAAAGGCTCTAGGCTATGAAACAACAGTCGATAACGGTAAAGTGTATTTTGAAGGTGACGAGACGGCCATTGCAAGAACAAACTTATGGCTACGTGTAGCAGACCGAGTAAAAATCGTTGTAGGTCAGTTTCCGGCTAAATCTTTTGAACAATTGTTTGAAAGTGTAAAAGCGTTACCTTGGGAAAAATACTTACCCGTTGATGCAGCTTTCCCAGTATCGGGGAAGTCTGTAAAATCAAAATTATTTAGTGTACCCGATTGTCAAGCTATTACTAAAAAAGCAATAGTAGAGCGCATGAAACAGCATTATAAGCGTTTAGGATTTTTAGATGAATCTGGTGCAACTTATAAAATTGAAGTTTCAATCTTAAAAGATGTGGCTACACTTACTATTGATACATCGGGTGTGGGCTTGCATAAGCGTGGGTATCGTCAAGCACAGGGTGAAGCACCATTAAAAGAAACATTAGCAGCGGCACTCGTACAAATTTCAAAGTGGAATCCAAATCGACCGTTCGTTGATCCATTTTGTGGTTCGGGCACAATTGCTTTAGAAGCAGCAATGTTTGGACAAAATATTGCACCGGGCTATAATCGTGAATTTATTTCAGAGGAATGGCCATGGATGAAGGCAAAAATTTGGGATGCAGTGCGAGATGAAGCTGATAGCTTAGCGAACTATGATCAACCATTAGAAATTTTCGGGTCAGATATCGATCATCGCATGGTGAATATTGCACAAGAAAATGCACTAGAAGCGGGCTTTGGTGATATGATTACGTTCAAGCAAATGCAAGCACGTGATTTTACAACACAGCTAACAGATGGTGTTATGATTGGTAATCCACCATACGGGGAGCGTATTGGGGACATTGAGATCGTGGAGCAGGTAATTCGTGATTTAGGAAAAGTCATGAAAAACAACCCGACTTGGTCTGTGTACATGCTATCTTCAATGAAAAACTTTGAGGAGCTGTACGGTCGTCAATCGACAAAGAAACGTAAATTATTCAATGGCTTTATTGAAACGAATTATTACCAGTTCTGGGGACAAAAGTCTAAAAGAGATTAACGAATGATAACGGAAGATAAGATTTTTTCTTATCTTCCGTTTCGTCGCGTATAATAGGACCAGATAGTTAGAGGGGGAGCGTCAATTGCGTAAATCTTTACCATTTGTATTAACGAAGGACCGCTCATTTTTTGAGTCATTAGGTGACTGGATGGGGGACGTCCTTTACGATGAATTACCTGAAAAGGGCTTTGAATGCCGTGATGAACAAATCTTTATGGCTTATCAAATCGAGCAGGCCCTCAAAGAGAAAAACGTGCTTTTTGCAGAGGCAGGGGTAGGGACTGGTAAAACAATTGCCTATTTACTACCGGCTGTATCTTATGCACGCTATACTGGTAAACCAGCCCTTATCGCATGTGCTGATGAAACCTTAATTGACCAGTTAGTAAAAGAGGGCGGCGATATTTATAAGCTACAAAAAACGTTAGGTCTTGAAATCGATGTCCGCCTAGCAAAGTCACGTGACCAATATTTATGCTTAAAGCGTTTTGAGGAAGCTGAGAAAGTCGAAACTGATGAATGGATTGATGATATTTCGTTTTCTATACCTGATGGAGTGTATGCACAGGGCTCGATGATTGCAATACAACCCTATGGTGAAAGAAGCGATTATCCAACAGTTAGTGATGAAGATTGGCAAAAAGTAAATTACAACTCGATTATGCAGTGTTCAGTATGTGACCTACGTAATCGATGTGGTCAAACATTACATCGTGCACATTATCGTAAATCAGCGGATCTCATTATTTGTTCACAAGATTTTTTGATGGAACATTTAGCTACAAAGGAGTCGCGTGAACGTGAAGGGCAATTAGCTTTATTGCCGGATGTATCAATGATTGTGCTAGACGAAGGTCATTTATTAGAATATGCTGCACAAAAAGCAATGACGTATAAAGTACAGGCGACAACTATTGTTCAATTGTTAGAGCGTTTAATGGTAGATGGTGTGCGAGAACGTACATTATACGCGATGGAAAAATTACAAGATGACCATGAGCTATTTTTTGACCAACTACGAGACGATCTAGTCGCTTCTAAAGAAGAGCGTAAACGTATTAACAAATCGCCAAATCTATTGAAATACGGGAAACAACTTATTCAAGATGTCGAAACATTACTTGAGGAATTTGTCTTTGAATCTGAAATGTATATGATTCCGGAGTATGAATTAAATATGGCAGAGGAGTATTTAGAACAATACGAGGCTTCTTTACGTATTTTTATAGCACAAGGAGATGCAGTAGATTGGTTAGAGGAAACTGATGGGGAAGAAACGCTTGTCATTATGCCGCGTCTTATTACAGAAGTTTTAGCAGAAAAACTATTCTCTAAAAAACTTCCAATCATATTTTCTTCAGCAACTTTATCAGTGAAAAAAGATTTTTCATATATTGCCTATAGTTTAGGAATTCGTGATTATCAATCGTTTTCTGTTCCTTCTCCATTTGATTATGAAGAAGTTATGCGAATTTATTTACATGAACTTTCTCAAAAGGAGAAAACGTCGCGGGTTCAACAGCTATTACGTGACGGTGAAAAAACTTTAATTTTATTTAAATCCAAACAAGCAATGTTAGATTTCAAAGCGGAACTACCTCTTATGGAACGAATGTATGTAGCGTTTGAAGGGGATCGTGAACTGTCAGGAATTGTTCGTGATTTCCAAGAAGGCGCGATCAAAACATTATGCTCCTATCATTTATGGGAAGGTCTAGATTTGCCGGAGGAGGCATTAACACGAGTTATTATTTTTGATTTACCGTTCCCTCCACACGATCCATTATTTGATGCGAAACGTACATTTGCAGAAAATCCATATGAAGAAGTGGAATTACCATTTATGCAACTTCGTTTGCAGCAAGGAATGGGGCGTTTAATTCGTACTTCAAACGACCGCGGAGATATCCATATTTTAATGAATGAAGAAGAGGCAAAGCAGCGGGAAACATTTGAAGATATATTAGCTGTTACCCCAGAAATAAAGTAGAAAAAAGCGAGTTTGCACCTGTTGCATTCTCGCTTTTTTTATATATTAAAATAACATTTTTATCGTGGGATAATGTTGTGTTTGAAAAAAGTGTTGAATATTTCTCTTTTAAGCTATATAGTTCTTTGTAATGCAATGAAATTTAATAAAATAAATTATTTTTTATATTGAAAATAATTTTGCAAAAGGTTTATAATAATGACAAGAAATTTTAGAATAATCAAATTTAATATTTAATTATTCTGTGATAGGGGGCATGAACCTGTCGAACATTCAATCATTGTGTCGAAAATATACGAGCTTATCTGCAACGGATGTAGAGAAGTTAATAGAACTTGAAATTACATTATCGTATTACGCTGAGTTGACAGATTGTTATATGTTCATAGATTGTATGCTGGAAAACTTGCCACATGCAATTGTTGTGGCAGAGGCATTCCCAAAAACAGAAAGAGGCTTATACGAAAAATCTGTAATTGGCAAATTTGTCTTTGAAAGCTTTGAGCCAGCAGTATTTGCTGCTTTTAAAAATAAAGAAAAATCGTCAATGACTAGAGCAATCACTCAGGAAGGCATAACGGTTGAACAAAACGTTGTTCCTCTCTTTAATGACCAACAACAAGTTATTGCTGTGTTAATCCAAGAAAAAAAGGTGGAAATGAAAACAACACCTAAAGATGATTTTCAACAAATGCCTTTTGCATTAATTGAGCATATTGTTGAGCCGAACTCTCAACCGATTCCAGTTGTTTCTGATTTGCTAGTGGAATCGATTATTCTTACAAATCATGAAAACAAAGTCATCTATAGCAATCCTGCAGGCTACCAATTTATATCAGAGCTATCCGGACTTGAGCGTTTTAACAACGTTGCTTTGGATGAAATTTTACCTTTTTTACAGGAAATCTATGATAAAGGCGATGATGTCTTTTTCTTAGAAGTTACGATTGATCGTAAATCTTTTATTGTGAAGAAAATTCCTATTCGTGATCAACGTGATAAAGTGACACTTCTCATAATTCATGATCTTACAGAGCTTAAGCTGAAAGAAAATGAATTAATGATGAAAACATTCGCTATAAGAGAGATTCACCACAGAGTGAAAAATAATTTACAAACAGTCACGAGTCTATTGCGCTTGCAAATGCGAAATGACTTGTCAGCTTCCAGTGCGAGTGCTTTTCAAGAGGCATTAAATCGTATATATAGTATTTCATCTGTTTATGAACTTATTTTAGAAAATGAGGATAACGCTGAAGAGAAAGTAGATGTTATCGCGTTATCTAAAAAGATTGGTCATAAAATGGTTGGCACATCCAACACATCATCTATTCAATTAACCTTTCATCACGATAATATACAGTTATTTTGTCATTCTAAAAAAGCTGTTTCGCTCGCATTAATCATTTGTGAGCTACTGCAAAATGCACTGAAATATGCTTTTATTGGTCGTGAAGAGGGAACAATCGATATCCAATTTCAAAAAGATGCTTCTTCTATTTCACTTCATATTTCTGACAATGGCGTTGGAATGCAAGAGGTGAAGGCATCGTTTGGAATGGAGATTATAACAAGGCTTGTTGAACATGATTTAGCTGGCATATTTTCAATTATCCCTAGTGAACAAGGTACACATACTCAAATCCAGTTCCCTGTAAGTGAGGAGGTATTTATCCTAAATGACTAGGAAAGTTATGATTGTCGAAGATGAGTCCCTTATTGCAATTGATTTGAAGTTTATGTTAGAGGATAATGGCTACGAAGTGGTAGCGCAAGCAAACAATGGAGAATCAGCAATTGAGTTGGCTTTTACACATAAGCCACAGTTAATCTTAATGGACATTAAAATGCCAAAGCTAGATGGTTTAAAGGCAAGTAAAGTTATTGAACAGCAGCTTGGTATACCAGTGCTATTTATATCAGCTTATAGTGAAAAAGAATTGTTACTGTACATGAAGCAGGATAATATTTTAGGCTATGTTATGAAACCGTTTTCTGAGAAGAATGTCCTTCCGGCGTTGGAAGTAGCATTTCACCAGATTGATAAGTTCAACCGTTTAAACGGGGAATTACTGCATAAACAAACAGAAATAGAAAAGCGAAAAATAATCGAACGAGCAAAAGGTTTGCTCATGAAGTCAGAGAACCTTAGTGAGGACGAAGCTTATAAAAAAATTCGAAGTGAAAGTATGCAGACTCAACAGGAAATGGCGCTTATTGCAAGGCGCATTATCAATACTTTACAAGTAAATAGTTAAAGCAAAGACGCTTTAAAGAGATCTCCTCTTTAAATGCGTCTTTTTTTTATATATAGAAAAATAAAAGGGGTGATGAGAAGGATGGCAATGATAGGAACGGTGATCGTTTATATTATTATGATTTGTGCAGTATTAGGAGCAATTGGAGCAATTCGAGATGCTGAATATGGAATCGGTAAAGAGTTTATGAATGGAATTCATACGGTTGGACATATTTTTGTACCTGCTGCAGGGATCATGGCAGCTATACCTTACTTAACGTGGTTTATAAGTCATTTTATTAGCCCAATTTTTGAATGGATTGGTGCTGATCCAGCGATTGCGGCAACGACAATTTTAGCGTCGGACATGGGGGGATATCAATTAGCAAATGCTTTAAAAGAGTCCTATGAGGGATGGGTCATGGCTCTAGTTGTCGGATTTATGTCAGGTGCAACAATTGTGTTCTCTATTCCAATGGGGCTTGCCATGTTAGATAAGCGAGATCATAAATATATGGCTTTAGGTATTATGGCGGGTGTTTTAACAATTCCGATTGGAGCATTTATTTCTTCTATTTTGATTGTGATGTTCAATACGGAGGTTCGTGAAGTAATTAGTACAACAGCGGCACCAACATATGTTTTTGCCATTTCTGTTTTACAAATATTAATTAATTTATTGCCATTATTTATTTTTGTCGTGTTAATTGCGTTAGGTCTAAAACTAATTCCAAATGGCATGATCAAAGGCTTCATGATTTTTGGACGTGTGATGGATGCTGCTATCAAGCTTGTGCTAGTGTTCTCGATTGTAGAAATTTTCACAGGTATTTTTACGAAGGTTTTTGGTGCATGGGGCTTTGATCCGATCATGGCAGATAAAGTCGATCAATTCCGGGCACTTGAAACAGCTGGATACATCGGTATTATGCTAGCGGGTGCATTCCCAATGGTGTACTTAATAAGAAAATATGCATCGAAGCCTCTAGAGGCAGGAGGTAAAAAATTAGGCCTATCGTCAGTAGGGAGCGCAGGTATTTTAGCGACAATTGCTAATATTTTAGCCATGTTTACACTTGTTCGACATATGCCACCGAAAGATAAGGTCATTATCATTGCCTTTGGAGTTTGTTCAGCATTCCTTCTAGGAGATCATTTATCGTTTACAGCTAACTTCCAACCGACCATTATTTTACCGGTTATTGCAGGTAAGTTTTTAGCGGGTGTTATCGCAATTATATTGGCCTATAAGCTATCTGTTCCTACAGCTCTAAGGCTAGAACAAGAGGATCGTGAGGCAGGCATTATTAAAGAAGGAGAATATTTAACAGATACTAGCCTTGAAAAAACTTGAAAGAGGTGATGACGTGTGAGTGAAGAAAAGAAACGGTTTATTCAGGAGTTTGTGCCAGGAAAGCAGCTAACATTAAGTCATCTAATCGCAAACCCTGACCCTGATATGTTTCAAAAGCTAGGTATTCAAGAAGCAGGTGCACTTGGCATCATGACATGTACACCAAGTGAGACAGTTATTATCGCAGGGGATTTAGCAACAAAGGCAGCGAACGTAAAACTTGGGTTTTTAGATCGCTTTACCGGCAGTCTCGTAATTGTTGGCAGTGTTTCCGAGGTTGAAATGGCGATGTTAGAGATTAATCGTTTTCTATCAGAGAAGCTTGGCTATACGCCATCAAAAATAACGAAGTCATAGGATGTGCCGTATGAAAAATCGAGTAATGATCATAGGTGGTGTGCAAGCAGGGAAGTCGACATTAATGAATGCGTTATTAGGAAAAGATAGACAAGCCAATAAAACACAGGCGCTCGTTTATGATGACTGGATTGTTGATACACCCGGAGAATATATAGAAAATCCAATGTATTACAAAAACATCATGGCAACATCGCTTGAAGTGACACATGTAATTTATTTGCAGGATGCCACGTCATCAAGGAGTGTTTTTCCTCCGCAATTTAGCTTAGGAATTCCTAAAATACAAATTGGTGTTATTACAAAAATTGATGCACCACTTGCAGATGTAGAAAGAGCAACAGCGTTATTACAAAATGTCATGACACATGGTCCTATTGTGAAAACCTCTTCGTGGCAAAAGCTTGGTGTTGAGTTTATAGCGCCACTTATTCAGCTCAATTGTGACGAAGAAATTCGCCAATTTGTGAAGGATCGTGATAGTCCTTATCTCATGTATAGCCCGTAGTGGCGAGAGGGGGGGAGTAAGTTGAAGACCGAAAAAATTTATAGTGCAGGCATTGATATTGGAACAAGTACAACAAAAATGGTCGTCAGTAGTTTTCTGTTGAAAAACGTTGCAGGTGTAACGCATGTGCCTCGAATAGAAATTATTGAAAAAACGGTTTTACATCAAAGCCCGATTATTAAAACACCATTTATCAATAAAGAAATTATCGATATGGAAAAAATCGAGCAATTTATTTTTCAGCAATATCAATTGGCCCAAATTGCACCAGCAGATATTGCAACAGGTGCCATTATTATTACAGGCGAATCTGCAACAAAAGAAAATGCTAGCGAGGTGGTTCATGCGATCGCAGATACAGCTGGACACTTTTTAGTTGCTACTGCCGGACCCGATTTGGAGGGAATCATTGCAGCAAAGGGTGCGGGTACTTTACAACAATCTAAAAATACGGCCAAAGTTATCGCTAATATCGATATCGGTGGTGGTACAGCAAATATTGCGGTAATGCAGTACGGAGAAGTAATCGGTACGTGTACATTGCATGTCGGAGGGAGACTCATAGAATTTCAAAATGGCATTGTCCAATCGATTTCACCACCCATTATGAAACTGATGAAAAAATGGTCAAAGCCATTAAAGGTGGGTGATGCAGCAGAGGATGTACGTGTCACACAACTAATCCAAGAAATGGCGGATATAGTAGCGATGACTCTAAGCGGACAATTGACAGATGAACAACATCCGTTATTGCTAGGACATTTGCCAACTTGGAATAAACCAGTTGAAGCAGTCGTTTTTTCCGGTGGTGTAGCTGCTTGTATTTATGAACAGGAATGTACAAACCGTCAATATGATGATATCGGCGAAAAATTGGCGACATATCTTTTGCAGCACGAACAGTTACAATCCTTTTTATGGCTAAAACCAGAGGAAACAGCACGGGCAACGGTGACTGGTGCAGGTACCCAAACAACTGAGATTAGTGGTGCAACGATTCAAGTAGACGCGGAAATTTTGCCTTTAAAAAATGTGCCTGTTTTCGATTGTCATTTGGATACGAACAGCCAAGAATTCGACTATGCGGTAAAAACAGCGGTTGAACGAGCCGATGCTCTATTTTCTATACAGGAGAATCGCTCTCCGTTTGCACTCTATTTCAGCCAGTTACCCTATTTAAGCTTCCAGGATGTCCGTGCTTTATGTGAGGCTATTTTGAAACACTTAGCGACGATAAGCTCCAAGGAACTACCAATTATCATAGTCATTCAATCAGATTATGCAAAAGTTATTGGGCAAACGTTACAAGCGATTAATCAAACAGTTCCCATCATTTGCATCGATCAAATCAAAGTGGAAACAGGCGATTACATTGACATTGGGGAAGTACTGCCATCTGGAGTTGTCCCAGTCGTTGTAAAAACACTTGCTTTTCACTCAAAGTAAGGAGGATGAATGTGAATCTATCGGTGATATTTGGTGGAGAAAAATATAATTTTAAATCATTGAAGGATGTAATGGCCAAGGCCAATGAAGAAAAATCAGGAGATCAGTTAGCTGGAATTGCTGCTGAATCTGTACAACAAAGAATTGCGGCAAAGGCGGTTCTAAGTGAGCTGTTAGTGAAAGATATAAGAGAAAATCCATTAGTTCCTCCCGAAGAGGATGAAGTGACACGCATTATTGAAGGTGATGTTAATGAGCAAATTTATGGAGAAATTAAAAACTGGAGTATCGAGCAACTTAGAGAATACATTTTATCCAATGACACAGGCGACAGGGAATTAAAACGCTTAAGCAAGGGCATGAATTCAGAAATTATTGCATCCGTTACAAAGCTAATGTCCAACTTAGATCTTGTCCATGCGGCCAATAAAGTGGAAATACTGTCAACTTGTAATAGTACGATCGGACAAAAGGGCACACTTTCCTCAAGATTACAGCCGAATCATCCAACAGACAATATTGACGGTATTATTGCTTCATTAAAAGAAGGCTTGTCCTATGGTATAGGTGATGCGGTCATTGGGATTAACCCAGTAGATGATTCAGTTGAAAGTGTGAAAAAAGTATTGCAAGCAACAAAGGAGTTTATCAATGATTGGTCGATTCCTACACAAAACTGTGTGTTAGCACATATTACAACACAGATGAAGGCTATTAAACAAGGTGCACCTGCCGATATGATTTTCCAAAGTATTGCTGGAACAGAAATTGCTAACCGCTCGTTTGGTATTTCTGCTGACCTAATAAGAGAAGCAGAGGAGCTTGTGAAAAAGCAAGGCACAGGAACTGGACCGAATTTATTCTATTTTGAAACTGGACAAGGCTCGGAGCTATCTGCTGAGGCACATATGGATATTGACCAAGTAACACTTGAATCGCGCAATTACGGATTTGCTAGACATTTTAATCCGTATATTGTGAACACGGTAGTTGGCTTTATTGGACCTGAGTATTTATACAATAACAAACAGGTTATACGTGCAGGACTAGAAGATCACTTTATGGGCAAAATGCACGGCATTCCAATGGGCGTTGATATTTGTTACACAAACCATATTAAAGCAGACCAAAATGATGTTGAAGATCTAAGTGTTTTATTAACAGCTGCTGGTGTCAACTTTATTATAGCTGCACCAATGGGCGACGATGTCATGCTGAACTATCAGTCAATGAGCTTCCATGATGTCGCTACATTACTTCAAACGTTTGGTAAAAAACCAGCACCTGCATTTCTAGCGTGGTTAGAAAAAATGGGCATTTATGAAAATGGTCGTCTATCTGCAATAGCTGGCGATTTATCTATATTTGAAAGGTAGGTGAGTCCATTGAATGAACAATTAGTATCAATGATTACACAGCTCGTAATAGATAAGATGGGCAATCAAACGCCCGACGAACAATCTCATGATACGGCTGTACCACCAGAAGACCAAAAGGAAATACTTATTAAACTTCAAGCTAAGGAAACTAGTGTAGCTGATATAGTAGCAATTCCGAGCGCAACAGAATGGTCAAATGAACCATTAATAAAACTTTATCATTCTGAATCACATAACCATGAACAATCGTACTACAGCGCAAGTAATGATGAACCAACTGACACTATGGCACCTATTACAACCTTTAAATTTGAAGAGGATGAAGTGTCTGAAAGTGTTCAAGCTGCTAAAAAGCATACACCTGCAAGAATAGGTGTTGGGAGAGCGGGGACAAGGCCAAAAACCAAAACTTGGCTAAAGTTCCGTCTCGATCATGCAGCGGCAGTAGATGCAGTTTATGGGGAAGTGACAGAAGGGCTCCTACAAAAGCTTGATGTCTTTCAAGTAACAACAAGAGTGACAGATAAGGAGGAATACATTACTAGACCAGATTTAGGTCGTCGTTTATCAGCTGAATCAAAAACGCTTATCCAATCGAAGTGTGCAAAAAATCCAAAGGTACAAATCATCATATCTAACGGATTAAGTGCAAGTGCGATTGAAGAAAATGTGCAAGATGTTTATTTAGCGTTACAGCAAAGTCTTAATAATTTAAATATAGAAATAGGAACGACTTTCTATATTGATAAAGGGCGTGTAGCTCTTATGGATGAAATAGGCGAGCTTTTACAAGCAGAAGTGATTGTTTATCTAATCGGTGAGCGTCCGGGACTTGTATCAGCCGAGTCAATGAGTGCTTATATATGCTATCAACCTAGAATTGGCACAGTAGAGGCTGATCGAATGGTCGTTTCGAACATTCATAAAGGTGGTATCCCGCCGTTAGAGGCTGGAGCCTATTTAGGAACAGTCGTGCAAAAAATATTGCATTACAAGGCAAGTGGAGTTGGTCTTGTGGCAAAAGAAGGTTAGGGGGCCAAACGATGAATCCTCAAAAAATTATGGCAGAAATTTTAGCAATGCAAGTCATTCCAAGAGTGAATAGTGAACTAGCAGAGCAATTAGATTTAAAGCCATATCACAATAGCATTGGACTCGTAACACTAACAATAGATGATGTTGGCTATGTAGCTTTGGACGAGGCTACGAAAAAAGCAGATGTTGATGTTGTGTATGCGAAAAGCTTTTATGCTGGAGCGGCTCATGCATCTGGCCCATTATCTGGTGAAGTCATTGGCATCATTGCTGGTAGATCGCCTGATGAAATACGAAGTGGCTTCGATGCGATTCAGCAGAAAATTCAGTTTGATACGTATTTTGAAGCGATCCTTCAAAATGAGAACCACGCTCTTTTTGCACATACTGTAGCTAGCTGTGGCACGTATTTGGCAGAGCTAGCGAAAGTTAAGGTTGGAACAGCCCTCGCTTATTTAATCGCACCGCCACTTGAAGCTGTCGTTGGTTTAGATGCTGCATTAAAGGCGGCAGATGTAGAGCTAAAGGTTTTCTTTGGTCCACCATCTGAAACCAATTTCGGTGGCGGTTTAGTAAGTGGTAGTCAATCTTCCTGCCAAGCTGCTGCAAATGCTTTTAGAGAAGCTATTGAAAATTTAACAAGAAATCCAGTTGTTTAGAAAGGTGGGTCTTTATGGCCACATTTGATAAAGATTTATTAGCCATTCAAGAAATGAGAGACGCTGTGAGACATGCCAATATTGCACAGGCTACGTATATGCAGTATTCACAGCAGCAGGTAGATCATATCGTCAAAGCTGTTGCGGATGCCGCATTTAAAGAGGCAGAACGGTTGGCAAATATGGCCGTTCAGGAAACAGGGATGGGTGTTCCTAATCATAAAAAGATGAAAAATGAGGTTGCCTCTAGAGATGTCTATGAAGATATTAAAGATTTAAAGACTGTCGGTGTCGTAGGTTTCGATCGAATGAAGAAAGTGACAGAGATTGCAAGTCCGTTTGGCGTAATTGCGGGCATTGTCCCAACGACAAATCCGACATCAACAGCAATTTTTAAAACACTTATTTCATTGAAAACTAGAAATGGTCTTGTTCTAAGCCCGCATCCATATGCAGTTGAATGTACAAAGGAAGCTTTAGAGATTTGTAGAGTAGCAGCAGAAAAAGCGGGAGCACCAGAAGGCTTGCTACACTGTTTAACACTGTCTTCCATGGAGGCTACGCAGCAATTAATGAAGCACCCCGATATTCACTTAATATTAGCGACTGGTGGGGGTGCGCTAGTAAAAGCAGCCTATAGTTCGGGCAAACCGGCTTACGGTGTAGGACCAGGAAATGTTCCAGCTTATATTGAAAAATCGGCGAATATATCCAAAGCTGTTCGCCAGCTTGTCCAAAGTAAGTCTTTTGATAACGGTACGATTTGTGCTACAGAGCAGTCAATTATTGTAGATAAAGTTATTGCCGAGCAAGTTTTATCAGAGTTAAAGAAAAACGGTGCTTATATTTTGAGTGATGAAGAGAAGGTAAAAATGGAGAAGTTGATTTCTCCAATCCCTGGGAAAGTAAATCCTCAAATTGTAGGTAAGTCAGCGGCTTGCTTAGCAGATTCTATCGGTGTTACTGTGCCGGAAGATACAAAAGTACTTGTTGGTATGGAAACGATGATTGGCAAGAACATTCCATTTTCATTGGAAAAACTGTCCCCGATATTTGCGTTATACACAGTTGAGGACAGTACTGAGGCAAAACAGGTAATGATTGATTTGCTAAACATAGGAGGACGCGGACATACATGCTCGATCCATACAGAAAATACAGCTTTAGCTGAGCAATTTTCTATTGAATTACCAGTTTCCAGAATTGTGATCAATACATTATCATCTATTGGCGCTGTAGGTGGAACTACAGGCTTAGCACCATCTTTCACATTAGGATGTGGCACGTTTGGTGGCAATATTACGTCCGATAACATTACAGCGAGACATTTATTGAATATTAAACGTATGGCTTATGGCATTAAAGATGTAGAGGTACCAAAACCAAAGTTCTTAACAAAACCAGTAGTAGAGAACATTAAGGCACAAGATCCATCGCTGGATACAGCAGTGGTTCAACAAATTGTTGATCAAGTATTAAAACAAATAACATTACAAAATAAATAATTTGGAGGAATGACAAATGAGTACAGCATTAGGAATGGTAGAAACAAAAGGATTAGTAGGAGCAATTGAAGCAGCAGATGCAATGGTGAAGGCTGCTAGCGTTAATTTAGTAGGAAAAGTACATGTTGGTGGCGGGATTGTCACTGTATTAGTTCGTGGTGATGTAGGAGCGGTAAAAGCAGCTACTGATGCAGGTGCAGCAGCGGCACAACGTGTTGGAGAACTTCTATCTGTTCATGTAATCCCACGTCCACACCATGAATTAGAATTAATTTTACCAAAAGCAGAGGCTTAATTTCAGGTTGAGCTGAGCCGTATTAAAGGCGATGGAAAGAAAAGCCGAAGCGACGGATAGAACCATCGAAGCGATGGAAAGACCCGCCGGAACGATGGATAGAGTACGAAGCGACGGAAAGAAAAGCCGAAACGACGGATAGAACATCATAAAGTAAAGGGCAGGATGCTACACATTGCGCTTCATCCTGCTTTCATTTCCTATAACAATATAGCTAATAGATATAGAGGTGGCTAACGTGAAAACAGCAACAAAGATATTTCCTGTGGCCATTTCAGCTCGCCATATACATGTCAGTGAAGAGGATTTACAAGCACTTTTTGGTCCGAATGCAACGCTAACGAAGGATTTTGATCTTTCACAGCCAGGACAGTTTGCAGCCAAAGAGCGTGTCTCTATTGAGGGACCAAAAGGTGTTCTTCACAATGTGCGTGTACTAGGTCCTGTAAGAGCGGCAACACAGGTGGAAATTAGTCGAACAGATGCAATGAAACTAGGATTAACCCCTCCTTTAAGGCAATCGGGAGATATCGAAAGTTCAGCAGGCATCAAATTAATCAATCAAGAACAAGAAATCATAATTAAGCAGGGAGTCATTATTGCACAGGCACATATTCATATGACGGAAGAGGATGCAATAGCATTGGACGTACAAAATAATGAATTTGTATCTGTTGAAGTGGAAAGTGAGCGACCTGTGACGTTTCGTGGAGTTGTAGTTCGTGTGTCAAACGATTTTAGTTTGGAGATGCATATTGATACAGATGAAGCGAATGCAGGCTTTATTGAACAGCAAGCACAGGGGAGAATTATCAGATCATTAACGTAAGGAGGAGGTTAGATGCAGGAAAATTTAGTCCAAAAAATTGTCGAAGAAGTATTGCAACAAGTTTTAAAAAAACAGCCTTCTTCTCTATATGATGGAAAAATCCCTATTGGTGTTTCAGCACGACACGTCCATCTTGCTCAAGCGGAAGTGGAGAAGCTTTTTGGTGAGAACTATCAATTAACACCTAAGTTTGAACTTTCACAGCCAGGACAGTTTGCTGCAGAGGAAACCGTTGTTATTGCTGGTCCTAAGGGTTCCATTGAGCGGGTGCGAATATTAGGCCCAGCTCGTTCATTATCTCAAGTAGAAGTAAGCTGGACAGATGCGATGAAATTAGGGATGAAGCCACCATTAAGAATTTCAGGAGATATTAAAGGTTCCAGTCCTGTCACACTTATCGGTCCAAATGGCAGTGTCGTGCTAAATGAAGGGCTCATTATTGCGCAAGCGCATATTCATATGTCATCAGCTGATAGCGCTCGGTTCCAAGTAGCAGATGGACAATCGGTACAAATTAAAGTAGAAGGTATGAGACCGATTATTTTATCCAATGTAATTATTCGTGTTTCGGATCGTTATCGATTGGAGATGCATATCGACACAGATGAAGCAAATGCAGGATTAATTCAACAAGGTGCACTTGCTGAAATTATCTATGTACAAGCTAACGAACAAATGGATGTCAAAGAAATTCCTCCAGTCTTAAAACAAGCTGAAAGACCATCCAGCTATCAATTTGATAAGAAGCTACTTTCGCAAGTAGAAGTACTTGAAATAGAAGCGCGGGAAATTGTTGTTCCTAAAAACACAATTGTCACGGCATTGGCTTATGACAAAATACGAGAGTTAAATAAGACGTTAACAATTCGCTCGGAGTAATTAGAAAAGTCCATTCAGGATAAAGTAGGTGAAGTTCATGCAAATGGGAAGAGTGATAGGCAGTGTATGGGCAACACGTAAGGAGGAAGGGTTGAATGGCTTAAAACTATTAATTATTCAACCAATTGACTCCAATCAGCAGCCAATTCGTTCAGAGATTGTAGCAGCAGATCGTATCGGGGCAGGAATTGGCGATGATGTGCTTATTACAAGTGGTGGGTCATCACGATATATTATGAAAGAAAATCCGTTGCCTATCGATGCAGTTGTTATAGGTATTATTGATTCTACGGAAGTTATGAGAGGTGAGGAGAATGAGTAGCGCTATTGGAATGATAGAGACAAAAGGATTAGTAGGCTCTTACGAAGCTGCTGATGCAATGATTAAGTCATCAGATGTAACAATCGTCAAGCAAGAGTTCGTTGATGGCGGGATTGTAACAGTTGTCGTGAAAGGTGATGTTGGTTCTGTCCAGGCAGCAGTAGAAGCTGGAAAAGCCGCTGCAATGCGTGTTGGAGAACTATTAGGCGCTCACGTAATTCCGAGACCTGATGAAGATGTTTTTCAAATGATTAAAGGACCAGAAGCACCAAAGAAAAAGCCAGCAACAACATCAACACGTGCTAAAAAAACGACGGAAACAGCTGCAACTGATCAACGAGGTGAGGCATAATGTCTTTTCGGAAAAGTAAAATTGCTGTAATTGGTGCTGGTCATACTGGCGCAACTTTAAGTTTATTTTTGGCACAAAAAGAACTAGGAGATGTTGTCCTGTTAGATATTCCAGAAGCGGAGAATCCGACAAAAGGAAAGGCGCTAGATTTATTACAAACAGGACCAATCGAAAAGTTTAATGTTTCTATTAAAGGAACGAGTAATTATGAGGATATAGCAGGAGCAAATATTGTCATTATTACAGCTGGTATTCCCCGTAAGCCAGGCATGAGCCGGGATGATTTAGTGGCGACGAATGCAAAAATTATTCAACAGGTATCTAGACAAATAAAACATTATGCTCCAAACAGCATCGTTCTTATATTAAGCAATCCGGTTGATGCAATGACTTATGTTTGCTATAAAGAAACAGGCTTTCCGAAAAATCGGATCATTGGCCAATCAGGTGTGTTAGATACAGCACGTTTTAATACATTTGTAGCGCAAGAGCTGCAAATTGCACCAGAGGATGTGTCAGGATTCGTTTTAGGTGGGCATGGCGACGAAATGGTCCCTTTAATTCGATATTCCTATGCTGGAGGGATCCCTTTAGAAAAACTGATTCCTCAAGACAGACTGCAGCAAATCGTAGAGCGTACACGTAAAGGTGGCGGAGAAATTGTTGGTTTGTTAGGGAATGGCAGTGCTTATTATGCGCCAGCTGCTGCCTGTGCACAGATGGTCGAAATCATCATGAAAGATCAACGCAAAATAATTCCTTCTATTGCCCTTTTAGAAGGAGAGTACGGTTACCACGAATTATTTTTAGGTGTACCGACAATATTAGGCGGCAATGGTATAGAATCAGTTATTGAATTGCACCTGACAAATGAAGAAAAAACGGCACTCCACCAATCGGCAGAAGCCGTCAAACAAGTAATAACAATTTGTCAAAACATAGAGTAATCAGACGCTATGCTGCAATAAGATATGTAGGATCCCCAACTATATATCTGTTGTAAAAGCCTTTAGCTCTTAAAAATGTTTGGAAACTAAACATTGCACTTAAAAGCTAGTTAAAATTCCCCTTATTTATATAGAATAAGAAGCTCTCTTTGAACGTGAAAGTTCGAAGAGAGCTTCATTTTGTTGAAGAAGACGCCACAGGATAAAGTTAACTTTACCGTTGACTTTATCCTTAGGGGAAGGTGTATAAATGAATGGTAGCAAGTAACAAATAAATGAGTGAGGTGGTTTTGTGCTATCAATAGGGGAGTTCTCAAAAATATGTGGTGTCTCTACAAAAACACTTCGATACTACGATGAAATTGGATTAATTTACCCAGATGAGATTAATGCGGAAAGCGGTTATAGGTATTATTCCATCGAACAACTAAAAAGGATGCTCTATATCAATCGTTTAAAATCCTATCATTTTTCTCTTGAAGAAGTTAAAACGATGCTGGCATTAGAAGAGGGTCAATCCGAAGAAATACTTTGTTCAGCGTTGAACCAGAAAAGAAATGAAATTCTAGAGAAATTAAAGGCTTTTGAATATGTTGTAAAACAACTAAGTCAAGATATTTCAAATCTAGAAAAAGGGGTACCAATCATGTCGTATCTTGACGACTTCGAAGTACAACTAGTAGAAACAAAGCCAATGAATATCCTTTATAAGCGATTAATATTGAGCAGTGATGATTATGCATCGGGATATGGTCGTTATTTTAGCGAGTTATATGAAAGGATTGCGAAGGAGAAGCTCACTTTACTTAGTCAGGCGATGACGATTTACCATAGCCCTGAATTTAATCCTGCTGGCAATGATACCGAGTTCGCCGTTTCAATAGCTGAGTCTGTTAAGGGTACGAGAAATTTGCCTGGTAGCCTCTGTGCTAAATCTGTTTTAAAGGGGGCATATCCAGAATTGACATCCGTCTACGCTAATTTGATGAAGTGGATTGAAAACGAGGGATATGAGCTATTATTGCCACCATATGAAATATATGTAACAGACCCAAATCAAGCAATCGCCCCTGAGGAGTATGTTACTGAAGTATATTTTCCTGTAAAGAAAAAATGATAATTAGGAGGTTCCTATGCAAACAACAATAAATTGGCAAGCCGTAAAACCTGAAAGCATATATATGAACAATGAAAAACTTTCCAAGCTAGAACAGACGATAAAAAGTGATTATCACAATATTAATGGCATTATTATTATTAAAGATGGTCATTTAGCATATGAAAAATATTTTAATGGCAAAGGTTCTGATCATTGTCACCATATAGCATCAGTAACAAAAAGTGTACTTTCTGCACTTATAGGCATCGCAATTGATAAAGGCTATATTAATAGCGTTGAAGAAAAGGTGTTGGATTTTTTCCCAGAGTATATGTTTGCTTCTGATCAGCAGAAACAACAGATTACTATACGACATCTTCTCACGATGACAGTACCTTATCCATTTGAGGATTGGCATGAGCCACTAGATAAGCTATGTCAACAGCAGGATTGGATAAAATACACACTTGATTTAATGGGTGCAAATGGGGGTTTAGGTGCTTTTAAATACTCTACAGCTGGAGCACATGTCTTGTCAGCAATTCTTACTAAAAGTACTGGCAAGAGTGCACGAGCGTTCGCCAATGAACATTTGTTTACACCGCTTGGCATGAAAGAAATTCCGAACTACGAAATGAATGCCTATGGGTTTGATGATTTATTCGGGAAAAACGTCAAGGGGTGGGTCCATGATCCAAACGGTCTTTCAGCAGGTGGGTGGGGACTAACATTAACTACTCGTGATATGGCACGATTTGGCTACCTCTATATAAACAATGGCATGTGGAATAATAATAGGGTCCTCTCAGAAACATGGATTCGAGAATCCACGGAGATAAACTATCACAATTACGGTTATTTATGGTGGCTACGCCAAGAAGATGGATTATTTACATATTCAGCAATAGGGGATGGAGGCAATATGATTTGTTGTATACCGAAATTGAATATGGTTGTGGCAATTAGTTCAGAATTCATCATGAATCCTCGAGATAGATGGCCGTTAATGAAGGAGTATATAATCTCGGCTGTAATAAATAATCAATAATTTTATATTTCAAGTGAGGGGAATAATTCCTTTCCTATTAGGTGGATGCACGCTTGCTTCAAGTTCATCGGTACTATCCCCCAACGTATTTCGTAGTCTCGACCCCAATCAACTTATGACATAGGAAAAATTTTGATCCCATCAAATTAGACAATAGGCTATAATAAATAGTCTATTGTCTAATTTGATGAAGTTATCATTATGAAGAAGCGTATTGAAAGATCCCTTTTCTGAAGGTCGTGCTCACTACATCTTCAGTTTGAGGTTAAATTTTACTTTTAAAATAAAGTGAGGGAAAGAAATGGTTAGCTACTTGGTCGTCTTTATTGTCATTGTCCTTATAATGTTAAAAGAGAAACAAGTTAGACCAGCTCGATTGTGGGTCATACCAGTTTTGTTAATTGGTGTGGTGTTTTCTACTATTTCAAGTATTAAATTAACGCCTTTAAGTATTATGATGTATATCAGTTGTTTAATGGTTGGATTGGGTATAGGAGTATGGAAAGGAAAACTAGAAAAAATTCGTAAGAATCACACTAGAGGAATCGTTACTACAAAAAGCTCTATTGCTGGAATTATTTTGTTTTTCGGGTTTCTTCTTTTAAGGATACTGGTAGGTCATTGGAGTAGAGAGCATGCATTGCTATCATTAACAAATGCTCTTATGTTCATACCACTGGGTAGTATTTGTTCTCGTCGCTATATTATCTATTTGAGATACAAACAACTTATGGGCGAGTAAAGCAATATAAAGTATAGAATTGTTTTAAATCGAAGACTAATCATAGTGATTTATTATTCTGTATTCAGCTTTAATAAAGTCATCCAGTATATTTGGTGAAAAATAGCATATTCTTGCAGGAGTGATTTTAACAGAATAATTTGGCTCTAAGTTTGATAGATGCAGCCTTCTATTGTCCATGTTTGGTCAATGTAGACAAAGTTGTATTCTCTTTGTCTACTTCCTCAATAAGTATTTTTCACCAGATACATAACCACATAATTATGTGACATCGCCACTCATCTAGTATGCAGTGGCATAATAATCTCCTGAACGCATTATAGAAAATCCAATAGTAGAATCTTTATCCCCATGCATCCTTTTTTACATAGCCTTAAATTTTTGTAGAATCAATATTTAATTTAAGTAGAACTAGAAAAATACTAAAAGTCCATAATATACAAAATTTTCGAAAATATGATAAACTAATAGCGTGAAAAGGAGGATGTTAGCATGACTGTACAACAATTTACTGACTATGTAAAAAAAATGCAGCACTACGGAGAAGCACTGAGTGTGGTTTATTGGGATATGCGTACCGGTGCACCTAAGAAGGGGTTAGCTCAACGTTCAGAGGTAGTTGGAACATTATCTGCTTCCTTATTTGAGATGCAAACTAGTGAAGAGTTAGGGAAATTACTAACGGAACTAGAGGGGCAAAAGGCAGATCTCGATTATGTTACGCTGCGTTTAGTAGAGAAAGTACGTAAAGATTACGATCAAAATAAAAAAATTCCAGCTGATGAATATAAGGAATTTGTCATTCTACAATCTAAAGCAGAAACAGCATGGGAAAAAGCAAAAGCGACGAATAATTTTGCTTTATTCCTACCTTATTTAGAGGAAATTATAAGCTGGCAGAAGAAATTCATTCAATATTGGGGTATTAAAAACGGTTCTCCATACAATACATTACTAGATTTATATGAACCGGATATGACGACTGATGTTTTAGATCAAGTTTATGGTGAGTTACGTGAAACAATCGTTTCTCTTGTGCAAAAAATTGCAGATTCACCAAATAAACCAGATACAAGCATATTATTTAAACATTTCCCTCGTGAATCTCAACGTGCGTTATCATTGGAAATGTTAGCACAACTTGGCTATGATTTTGATGCAGGTCGCCTAGACGAAAGTGTGCATCCATTTATGATTGGCTTAAATCATGGAGATAATCGAATTACAACGAAATATGATGAAAATGATTTCCGCTCAGCAATTTTTGGAACAATCCATGAGTGTGGGCATGCTATGTATGAACAAAATATCGATGTGAAGCTTGATGGTTTACCGTTAGCAACGGGTACGTCGATGGGAATACATGAATCTCAATCTTTATTTTATGAAAATTTTGTTGGTAGGAATGAAAAGTTCTGGGAGCATAATTACGAGCGACTGCAAAACCATTCGCCAGCACAATTTGGTGATGTACCATTAACTGATTTCCTGCGAGCAATTAATATGGTGGAACCTTCATTTATTCGCATTGAAGCAGATGAGTTAACATATCCACTACATATTATGATTCGCTATGAAATTGAACGTGATCTATTTAATGGCGATCTTCAAGCGAAAGATCTTCCACAAGTATGGAATGATAAATACGAGGAATATTTAGGTATTCGCCCTGAGACAGATGCAAAAGGGGTTTTACAAGATATGCACTGGTCAGGGGGCATGTTTGGTTATTTCCCATCCTATGCTTTAGGAATGATTTACGCTGCACAATGGAAACATGCAATGGATAAAGATATTCCAAACTTTGATGAGTTATTAGAAAAAGGTGAGCTTCTTCCAATTCGTGAGTGGTTAACAGACAAAGTCCATCAATACGGAGCGCTGAAGAAACCGTTCGAATTGTTACAAGAGGCAACAGGGGAAGGCTTAAACGCCAAATATTTAGCAAATTATTTACAAGAAAAGTATACGAAGCTATATCAACTTTAAAGGACAAAGCGATTTCTCTACTATAGAGAAATCGCTTTTCACGCTTTGTTAAAGACTATTCTGTCAATAAGATTAAAATGAAGTATAGCTTTTCTGTAAAACGAGGGGGTGATATCCGTTCCGACTGGGCGCTTTGCTGCTGACGCTACGCTTTCGCACAGATAAAACATTTGTAGCTGACGCTACAGAAAACATTTGTTGTAGCTGTCGCTACAACTATAAAAAAAGCGATTTCTCTAGATGAGAAATCGCTTTTTATGAAGATGCAAAATATTGTTACCAGAGCTTATAGCCTTTAGAGCCAGGTGGAGAATTAGAAATAATATCGATAATTGGAATAGTATAAGCAAATAAAATTAATGCAACTAAAATAACTAGCCATACTTTAAAGTTCTCTAAAATAGCTGGTGTCGTACCACCGTTTTCATGTACCTCACCAACAGGGAATTCCTCTTCGCCTTTTGGTGCAAACCATGCTAATTTCACCACAATATAAAGAATGATTATGATGGCGATGAATAGAATTGTGCCACCAACAGCTTGAGCGATTTGATAAGGAATCCAATCATAAGCTTGCTGAGCTCCGCCATACTCAGAGTAATCAGATCGACGCGGTGCACCAATCAGACCAGCAATATGCATAGCAGAAGACATAATTGTCATACCTACCGCCCATAAAATAGCGGCAAAATTACCAAGATTGTTTAAAGATTTAGTCAGCGTACGACCTGTTAAATACGGAATTAACCAAAATGCCGCCCCAAAATAAGTTAATACGGCTGTTGTTGCAATTGTTAAATGGAAATGTCCTGTAACCCAAATAGTATTATGGATTAATTGGTTCATTTGATAAGAAGCATTGATGATACCGCCTGCACCACCAGGAATAAATGCTAACATACCGATAAATGGCACGAAGAAACGAGCATCTTTCCATGGTAATTTTTTAAACCAGCCGAAAAGCCCTTTTCCACCTAATTCTCGACCGCGTAATTCAAACATTGCAAACATCGAGAAGGCGGTCATTAAAGATGGTACGATTACGGCAAATGTTAAAACAACTTGTATGAATTTCCACGTAGCATCAATACCTGGCTCTGTTAATTGGTGATGGATCCCAACTGGTACAGAGAATATTAAAAACAGCATAAATGACAGTCTTGCTAAAGAATCAGAGAAAATTTTTCCGCCAATAACCTTTGGAATAATGACATACCAAACCATGTAAGCTGGTAATAGCCAGAAATACACAAGAGCATGACCAAAATACCAGAATAATGTACGGGAAAGTGCTACATCAACACGTTCGATAAAGCCTAAAGACCATGGAAGTAACTGGAATAGAACAGAAACAGCTACACCTAGAGTCGCTACGAACCACATTAAATTATTGACAACAACCATAAATGAAAGTAATGGGCTTCGTTGTCCGCTACCTTTGTTTTCTTTACGCCACTGAGCATATCGTAAAATTTGACCTGCGCCGCCAACCCAAGAACCAACAACGACTAATGTAAGGCCTAAATAGAAAATCCAGTGAGCTTTCAGTGGAGCATAGAACGTATATAAAACAGATGCTTCGTTCAATAGAACCATTACTGCAGCTGCAGCTGTACCGATAGTCATTAACCAGAAGCCGATCCAGCCAAGGCGACGTTGTCCATTTGAAAAAGTTCCTGATGTACGGCTAACACTGGCAATTTGGAAACCGAAAATAAAGAATGTTGTTAAAATAAGACCGAGTAAAACACCATGTACAGTTAAAACTTGATAGTAACCAATGCCTGCTGGTAATGTAAATTGACCAGAACGAACGAAAACCTGCAATAAACCTGCAAGACCCCCTAATAATAATGCGATGAATGCCACGTATATATGTGCCATTGCTAGCTTCGCATCACGACGATCCACTTTTGTCAAATTATTTTTGAGACTCATTTGGATCCACCACCTTTAGCATAGAGTGCATCATCGTATGTCCTGTACCACAGTATTCATTACATACAATTAAAAACTCTCCTACTTTATTTACTTCTGTCACATATTCAGAAATGTAACCAGGTTCAAGCATCATATTAATATTTGTACCTGCAACTTCAAAACCGTGCATGACATCCGCACTTGTTGCGATAAATTTCACCTTAGCTCCTAGAGGGACTTCTATTTCTGGCGGATTGTAATTAAATGCTGATGCTAAAACAACCACTTCATAGTCCCAATCCTTACCTTCTACTTTGTGAACACCAGGATTATCGAAGGGAGGGAATTCATTTACTTTCTCATAATCTAGTGTTTTTTTACCATTGTTCGGATGTGAGCCTTGATGAAATGCACCGATGCCGAGAATGATAAGGAATGCTACTAAAGTAGTAACTCCAAACACAAGCCAGTATTTCTCATACTTATGTAAGTGCATATGTCTCTGTCCTTTCTTATTCTTAGTAGATTAAAAACGATTGATGAACAAATCGAAGCAGTACACCCAAAGTAAGATAATAATGATTCCTACTCCAAATACCGCATAGAGTGAACCTTTTAAATTTTCATCTGACTTTTTTTTATTTGCCATTTTTGCTCCTCCTTCGCTTTTAGTGTGTCTTTCATATTGCCATGATATATAAATAAAATTCTTTTTGATGTGAAAAAAATCACACATCTTGACGAATAATGTGAAAAAAATGTGAAAAATTGAGGAGGAAATAAAAAAAAGCCATCTCAATAGTCATTGAGATGGCCGCATTTCGGTTGAAAATGAAGTGATTTTTATTGAAATCTATTATTTTTCAAGAAATTTTACTATATGATATTTGGACTTGAGCCTTATGGGGCATTCATCGTTTATTAAAGAGAATGATAAAGCGTGATCATAAATGTTTGATGTAGAGGCATAGGATGTATAAATTGAACAGTTCGATATTCTAGAATTCTATTCTTCTTCAATTGTTAAAAGAACTGTCAGTGGACCGACGCTTGGAATTGTGACAGGTAGTATAAAGGCCTTTTCAAAGCCGTATAATTTTGTGTTACCAACCATCACTGTTGGTGGTGTGATATCAATTTCTAAGCTTTCTTGTCCGACGGTAGTACATAGATTCCCTGCAATCATATTGCCAAATTCCCCTGTAAAGGATTCCAACATTTCTCCTTCGAGAGGCATACCAAACATCGTATTGCCGATGCCACTAAATGTTTCTGGAGACGAATCAATGATTACTCGACCCTTTAAATCTCCTATTAAACCAATTAAAACACCCATTTGCTGTTGTTGAAATGGTTCAGAAATAATACTCGGCGTTTTCACGTCTATCTCCATAGGTAGAATCGATTTTAAAGCGTGGATTGTCCCATTTAAAATAGTTTGAAAGTACTTCGAATTACTCATTTTTACCGCATCCTTTTTCCGACTTTTCTACATCTTACCATGTTAAATGGGTAAGATGAAAGTATGTCTTGACGAATTAATGGGAAATTTATATTATATTAATGAGAATGATTTTCAAAATCATTAAATGGACGATTAAGTTTTTTAAAATACAAATTTTTATAAAAAAGGAGCGGTTAGCGATGACATTCGTATTGATTGGAACGGTAGTGGTTATCTATATTGGAGTAGGGAAACACGTTATGAAACAGGCGACTGCGCATTTAAAATAAGAGAATGAACAATAACGACAATATTATTAAAGTAGAGCATGATCTAAGCAATTTAGAGATCATGCTTTTTTTTACGAAAATATTTATCTTACATACTTTAGAGAAAATAAAGAGGATAATTATTTGTTTTTTTTGAAAAATGTTGAAAATGAGAATTATTTTTTTGTAGTATGGTTACGAGGCTATTAATAAGACATTAACTTCATACAATGTTTATCTGATGCTAATGGTCGTTCTGGCAACTGTGGTATCAAAAAATAAAAATGGATAGGCAATCAAGCGACGTCCTATAGAAAATTAGGTGAAAAAAATGACGAAGATATTATTAACAGGGTTTGTGCCATTTCTTGAATATAAAATAAATCCAACGATGCAAATTGTAGAAAAATTAAATGGAGAAAAGATGGATGGCTATGAAATTGAAGGACGCATATTGTCTGTAGATTTTCAGCAATCCGCTCAGCAGCTGAAACAATATATTGCTGAGATTAAGCCACGAATCATTATTTCATTAGGATTAGCTGGAGGGCGTTTTAAAATAACGCCAGAGCGAATTGCGATTAATATTAAAGATGGGGAAGCAGATAATGATGGTTATACACCAGTAGATGAGAGCATTTATGATGATGGTGTAGATGCCTATATCACGAATCTACCTATTAGAAATATGGTAAATCGATTATGCAAAGAAGGATATCCAGCGGAGATTTCAAATACGGCGGGTACCTATTTATGTAATAATATTATGTATGAAGGGCTTGTTTACGCGAAGCAACATAAAGAGGTCCGTGCTGGATTTATTCATATTCCTGCGTCATTTGATTTGGCGATTCAACATGGGAAAATACCGGGATGGAATATCCAAGATTTAATCACATGTATTAGGCTCTGTATCGAGGAGACAATTCGTGCAACAAATGATTGACTTTCCTCAAACGATGGGGATAAATAAAGAAGTAAAATGGATGACCTAAAATGATAATCATCATTTTAGGTCATCCATTTTTAGTTAGATAAGTAATGAAACAAATTATTGGATAGTAGGATTGATTTGATATCAACGTACTCCCGTTTATTCTATCACTAATACAGTGTCTAGGCAGATAAAGTACCTATTTCAAGGTTTTATATTACTGTGTTGAAAACCCTATTGATTCTATGATGATTGGAGTACCACTATAAATTGTTGAATTACTTGGACTTAAGGTTAACGTGGTTGGAGTTAAGGTATAAATTCCACCTTCTTGCATGACGGCATTGATATAAAGATTGACGTAGCCATTCGGATTAAAAATGATAAATTCGGTTGCTTGGTTCCCATTATCCTTCCAAAATTGGCTAGCTGATAGAGTCGCCCCATTAGTCAAATCAATATCCGATGTAACAATATTGAAATATCTATTTACTGTTGGAATAATATTTCTACTAGGTTCAACAACTGGGGGAGGGTCTTCCAAAGGAATGGTACTAGCTTTTATACGTGGCCAAATAAATCGATCTTCACACTCACATTCTTGCTCGATTTTCCGTTGGTTCCTAAAGTTCACCATAAGTTTATCACTCCATTTAACTTCGTACTTATCTATTCACTATTAGATTTACAATCGCACACCAATCTTTTTTCTTACTTTAAAATATGAAGAAAATTATTAGTTGAATAGTTGGACATCCATTTTTGCAAATAGAAAATAACGTGTGGGTGATTTCTGTTCAGGCTGGGCGTTTTCCTAGTATAAGGTTTTAACAAACATCATTGCCTAGCAATAATGAGCGAGCCTATAATGCTTTAATTTTATAAATAAACAGGACGATATGGATGAATATGGCGTCTGAAATCCTGATATATATGCTTTTAATAGTAAATTAGTGTTATACTTTGCTTGTCGAATAAGGTAGAATATTATTTATGACTATCTTCATTCGTAAAAACTGCTTCCTTTGAAGTTGTAAGATGAATACGGATATAGTTCCTTCCCAAACATCACTGATTGAAGATAAAGCCTCCGGCGGATGTCACGGATTTTTAGAGGAGTGAATTGTGCTCCACAATTCAAAATCCGAACGCAATTACGCCAAGGCGAAATTGATTAATATGAATAAAGGGGTTACTGGTTTTTATGAAAGATTTTGAACAACAATTGGAGGCGCTTTTAAAGCAGGCTTCGTTACAATACATAATTTATCAGCATAATGGTGATACAGAGCGTATGGATAAGACATCACTTTTTGCTCGTAAAATACAGCAAAAAGAATATGTTATTGGCTTTGCAGGCCATTTCTCTGCTGGTAAATCGAGTATGATTAACGCATTATCTGGTGAAGATTTACTTGCGGCAAGCCCTATTCCAACGAGTGCAAATATCGTCAAAGTCCATAAATCAGAAGAAGACTTTGCGATTGTCTATATGCATAATGAAAAGCCTGTAAAATTCGAAGCAGGATATGATTTTAAAACAGTTAAAGAGCTTAGTAAAAATGGGGACCTAGTGTCACAAATTGAAATTGGTCATAGTACATCGACATTACCACCAGGTGTCACTGTTATGGATACGCCAGGTGTTGACTCGACAGATGATGCACACCGTATGTCAACAGAGTCTGCTCTTCATATTGCTGATATCGTATTTTATACAATGGACTACAATCACGTGCAATCGGAATTGAATTTTCAATTTACAAAGCAATTAATGAAGTACAATCCAAACGTTTATTTAATCGTTAACATGATTGATAAACATAAGGAAAATGAATTAAGCTTTGAGGAATTTAAAGCAACTGTTCACAATTCCTTTGCAGCTTGGGGAGTAGTACCAAAAGGCGTATTTTTCACTTCATTAAGAGAGCCGGAGCACCCTAATAACGATTTTGCGGTTGTAAAGAAAATCGTTATGGATAGTATGAATGATTGGCAGGAGCAGCTTGTACAAACTGCATCAAATACATTGCGTTTATTACAAAGTGAGCATGACAATTATTTAACGGAAGAAAGACAGGATCGTTTAGACATTGATGAAGATGTATTAAGTGCCGATGACTGGGCAAACCATAAGGATATTTTAGAGCAGTACAATAAGCTAAATCGTCAAGTTGAATTGTTCTCAGTTGAGGCATGGAATGAAATGTTCGAAGAGCAACGTAAAGAACTTCTTGCGAATGCAGCAATTATGCCAGCAGATTTACGCGATAAATTACGTCTTTATTTAGAAAGTCAGCAGGAAGGTTTCAAGGTAGGGGGCTTATTTACTGCTAAGAAAAAAACAGTGGAAGAGCGTAACCGCCGTAAAGAGGATGCCTATAGTGCCTATCAAAATGTTGTTCATGCGCAAATTACTGGACATTTAAAAGGGCTGATGAAAAAGGTGATAAAGGATGTTGGTGCGTTAAATGAAGAACGTGCTACAACTATTGATGCCTACGCCTTTGATTTACCTTTCTCCCTTGTAGAGCAGCAGGTACAAGTTGGCGCAATTTTAACAGGAGATGCTGTGTTGAATTTTGCCAACCGTGTGGCAGAAGCGACTAAGCGCTACTACATCCAGGAAACTGATAAGTGGAAAGATGCGCAAGCAACAACTTTGGAAGCATTAGCTACAGAAACGGCTGCTCCATCTAAATTAAAAATGGCAGGGATGCAAGAGAAAGTTGATGCCATTCAAGAAGTGCTTGAAATCGAGGGCTATCAGCAATATAGTGCAAGTATTATGCATCAGGCAAGCAATGAAATACGTAAAATAGCAAATCAACAGCTGACAAATTGGGAACATGCCTTTAAGCAAGATTTAGCAGATATTCGATTATTTGACGAATCGATGTTAAAGCCAAAAGAGGAAGCGTTAATTGAGGAAGAGGCACAGCAGGCAGTTAGTGCAACAAGTCTTCCTATTGAAGGTGTAGTGAAGCGTGCACTTCACACGGCAACTGCTGTAAAAGATGTACAAGGCTTTGCGGAGGTAGCAACTTACTTAGAAAATAAAGTAGAACGCTTACAGAAAAAGGATTTCACAATTGCGCTTTTCGGTGCATTTAGTGCAGGGAAATCTTCGTTCTCTAATGCGTTAATGGGTGCCAAGGTTTTACCTGTATCACCAAACCCGACAACAGCGGCTATTAATAAAATTCGTCCTGTGTCACCAGATCATCCGCATGAAACAGCAGATGTACAGTTAAAGACAGCTGACCAAATGCTAGAAGATATTCAAGCTTCATATGCAGCGATTGGTTTATCGGTTTCTTCGTTAGAAGAAGCATTCAATCGTGCAGATGAGGGACTTGCGGTGCAATTATCTGACGAACGCTTAAATGTGCATAAATCATTTATTCGCGCATATAAAGAAGGGTTCCCATCATTTAAGTCTGAGCTTGGAAAAGTATTACGTGTAAACCGTGAAGAGTTCGAAAAATTTGTTGCGCAGGAAAATAAATCATGCTTTGTCGATAATATTGATTTCTATTATGACAGTCCGTTAACACGCATGGGTGTAACACTTGTTGACACACCAGGAGCAGATTCTATAAATGCGCGTCATACAGGTGTGGCATTTGAATATATCCGTAATGCTGATGCAATCTTGTTTATTACTTATTATAATCATGCTTTTGCTAAAGCGGACCGTGAGTTTTTAATCCAGCTTGGTCGTGTGAAGGATGCCTTCGAGCTTGATAAGATGTTCTTTATCGTCAATGCGATTGATTTAGCGACAACAGAAGAAGAACAGGAAGATGTAAAAGGCTATGTGCGTTCAGAATTACAACGCTTTGGCATTCGCTTCCCACGACTTTACGGTGTGTCTAGCTTATTAGCATTAAAGGAAAAAGTAGAGGGTGCGGATTTAACATCTGGTATGCCACCTTTCGAAGATTCTTTCCACACATTCTTAAATGATGAATTAAGTGCATTGGCGGTTCAGGCACTTGCAGAGGAAGTCGATAAAACGGAGCAACGTTTAGGTGACTTAATTGCGCAAACAGAAGAGAACTTAAAACGTAAGGATGAGCGTTTAGAGGAATTAACAACTCTTGAACAACATGTGAAATCGAAATTCAATTCGCTTAATACAAGTATGGTAGAAAGTGAAACGAAGCAAGAGCTTGATGAATTACTGTATTATGTTCTTCAGCGTGTGTACTATCGTTACCCAGAGTTCTTTAAGGAAGGCTACAATCCGTCAACATTTGCAGCAATGCCGGTTCAGCAAGCATTAGAGCATGCTTTAAAGGAAGTAATGCAAAGTTTACGATTTGATTTTACACAAGAAATGCGTGTAACAAACTTCCGTTTATCACAGTTTATTAGTAAAAAAATGCAACTGCGCTTTAAAGATGAAGTGCGTGAGCTTAAAGAATTAAATCGAAGTTTCTCGTTTTTAGCGTTTGAATCTTCTGAGCCAGATTTACTTGATTTTGAAGGGCCATTTACAGGTATCACTAAATATTCAGGTGTGAAATCACACTTCCGTAATCAAAAGGCATTCTTTGAAAAGAATGAAAAAGTGAAGTTAAGTGAGGCGCTAGAGGTCTTAACAAAACCAGATGCGCAAGATTATTTAGATTCACAAAAAGTATCTCTCATGGCATGGGCGATTACCTATATTGCAGAGGAAGCAGAGAAATTACGTCTGCATATTTATCATCAGGCGCTTGAACAAATTGCAACAGAAAGACTTGCACTTCAGGAAGAAAGTCGTTTAGCTTCTTGGAAAGCTATTTATGCTCAATTACAATACGCATGAGGTGATTCATTTGGGAAAAGTATTCAAATCAGTTGAGGAAATTCAGTTTGATGAAGTCCGTTTCGTAGATGCTCGCTTTGATTTACAAAAGAAAGAGGCAGGTAGCAAAACATTTGAAGAAGGACATGCACCAGGAGCAATTTATATCGATCTAGAGCAAGATTTATCTGATATGGGATCCAGCGATGGTCGCCATCCCATGCCGAATAAGGAAAAGCTATCAGCAGTATTTCAAGGATTGGGATTAAACTATGAGGATCAAATTGTCGTTTACGACCAAGGAGCTGCTCCATTTGCCCCACGTGCTTGGTGGATGCTGAATTATGCAGGCTTTCCGAATGTCGTAATTGTGAATGGTGGCGCACCGGCTCTTGAGGAGAAAATACCTTTCACAAAAGACATTATCAAATATCCACCAACTACAATCGAATTTGTTTGGCGAGATGAACTATATGCTCCACGTGAAGCTGTGAAAGCTATTGTAGATGGAGAAGTCGATGCTACGTTATTAGATGCACGTGCCGCAGCTCGCTATCGTGGTGAGATGGAGCCTCTTGATAAGGTAGCAGGGCATATTCCAACTGCGAAAAACTTTGACTGGGAGCAGTTAAAGTCAGACGGTCATTTACAAGCGAATGATGCGTTACGTAGCAAGGTTACTCGTGATGAGCACGTTGTGGTATACTGCGGAAGCGGTGTTACAGCATCACCATTGTATGCAGTGCTAGCAGATGAAGGCTACGAAAATATTCAACTGTATGTAGGTAGCTATAGTGACTGGATTACACAATATGATGTTGAAAAAGGGACAAATGAATAAAAGATTATAGAAGAAACGCTCACTTTGGTGGGCGTTTTTTGCTTTTATTGGAGTGGAAAAGGTGGAAAGAAGAGCGGAGGTGATGGATAGAAATTGGAGCGACGGAAAGAAAGGCTGAAGTGATGGAAAGAAAGGTAGAAGCGACGGAAAGAAAGGCAAGAGCGACGGAAAGAAGAGCGGAGGTGACGGATAGAAATCAGAGCGACGGAATGAAAAGCCAAAGCCGTGGATAGAACCATCAAAAAGATGGATAGGCCCGCCAAAATCGTGGATAGAACCGTCAAAAAGATGGATAGCCCCACCCAAATCGTGGATAGAACCGTCAAAAAGATGGATAGGCCCGCCAAAATCGTGGATAGAACCATCAAAGTCGTGGATAGCCCCGCCCAAATCGTGGATAGAACCGTCAAAAAGATGGATAGGCCCGCCCAAATCGTGGATAGAACCGTCAAAAAGAAGGATAGCTCCGCCTAAATCGTGGATAGAACCGTCAAAAAGAAGGATAGCTCCGCCCAAATCGTGGATAGAACCGTCAAAATGAAGGATAGCTCCATCCAAACCGTGGATAGCCCCACCAAAGCGAAATTATACTAACGAACCGAGTTTTCATGTATTAATGAAATGACTGAATATTCATTTTATGCTAAACTCTTTTTACAAAGGGGGAGAAAGGATGTTTGAACGAGAGAAAAGTATAGAAATTCAACAGAATCGTGATGTGCAATGTGCTCATGGGAAAGTGGCGGTTCAGGGTATTGGCATGAGTGTTTTTAGCTTTTTTGTAGATGGGTTATTAATTGATACAGGCTCATACTCACTTTCTCAGGAGTTCCAATCTTTTTTTAAAGAATTACCGATTGAACAATTGGCGCTCACTCATTCTCATGAGGATCATTCGGGAAATGCGGCATGGATTCAGCAACATACGGGTGTACCTATCTATGTTCACTGTGATTCAGTGAGCCTTTGCGCAAAGGATGGGGAGTATCCATTTTATCGACAGGCATTATGGGGTGAGCGACCGGCGTTTATAGCTCAACCGCTTGGCGATACGTTACAAACGAATTCAGCTACTTGGGATGTTATTGAAACGCCAGGGCATACGACAGATCATGTATCATTTTATAATCGGGAAACGGGTGCTATGTTTACAGGCGATTTGTATATACAAACGAAAACTAAGGTTGTCCTTGATGAAGAAAATATCGTACATACCTTAGCGTCTTTGAAAAAAATAGCAAACTATGATTTTGAGGTAGTATATTGTTGTCATGCAGGCTTTATAGCGGATGGTCGAGCGAAAATACAAGAAAAAATTGCTTATTTAGAAGAGATGGAGGCGAATATAAGGCAACTGTTTCATAAAGGTTATTCGGTAGAGGAAATGACAAAATCAATCTTTTCTCGAGAATACCCGATTACAAAAGTATCAGGGGAACAATGGTCTTCCAAGCATATTATCACCGCATTTATAAATCAGTTTACGCAAGAGTCCTTGAAATAAGGGCTCTTTTTTGTTGATTAACGTGACACTGCTAAGGAATGAATATAATAAAAAACTTTGTGAAAAAATGTGGAGAAAATGTGACGAAACTAGATAGAGTAATGGATGCGCTTACATAAGTTTGTGAAAAAATTCTCATTTACATAAGAAAAATACTATGTGAAAAGTTGAGCAGGTTTAATGCCGGTATTTATACATTTATTGAAAGGCTAATAGTTGTAAATTTTATATTGAAATAATTGATTGTGAAGGGGATAACAAGACGATAAATAGGAATGAACGATTAAAAATGGCGCTATTTCGAAGACGAAATATAATTGACAGAAAATTCGTTGACTTTACTTTCACAAAGTATTATGATTCTGGAATATATAATAAATTGAAAAGAAAAGGATGGGATTGAATGGACATTATGAAAAAGGCTTTAGAAATGCACGAGTATTATACTGGGAAATTAGAGGTGATTTCTAAAGTACCTGTGCAAGATTCATATGATCTAAGTCTTGCGTATTCTCCGGGGGTAGCTGCGCCTTGCGTAGAGATTGAAAGAAATCCATCGCTTGTTTACGACTATACAATGAAGGGAAATATGGTGGCTGTTGTTTCAGATGGTACAGCGGTATTGGGATTAGGAGATATCGGTCCGAAGGCGGCATTACCGGTAATGGAGGGGAAGGCGATTTTATTAAAGCGCTTTGCCAATGTTGATGCTTTTCCTATTTGCTTAGATACGAAGAGTACGGATGAAATCGTCAGCATTGTGAAGGCACTTGCTCCAACTTTTGGTGCTGTAAACTTAGAGGATATTTCAGCACCAAGATGCTTTGAAATTGAAGATCGTCTGCGCCAAGAATGTGATATTCCTGTATTTCATGATGATCAGCATGGGACAGCGATTGTAGTAGGTGCAGGGATGATTAATGCCAATCGTATTGTGAAGAAAGATGTGGCAACGATGAAGGTTGTGATTAATGGTGCAGGAGCAGCGGGTATTGCTATTTTGCGTATTCTTGTGCAAATGGGCTATAAAAATATTTTTATGTGTGATACAAAGGGACTCATCTATGAAGGCCGCGCTGAAGGTATGAATCCGATTAAAGAAACGGTTGCCCATTTAACAAATCCAGAAAAAATACATGGTACATTGGAGGATGCCATTAAAGGTTCTGACGCCTTTATCGGCGTATCGGTTGCCAATTTATTAACAGAAGCACATATTGCTTCAATGAATGAAGATCCGGTCGTGTTTGCACTTGCGAATCCAAATCCTGAAATTACGTATGATAACGCCAAGGCATGGGGAGTGCGTGTTATGGGGACAGGACGCTCGGATTATCCGAACCAAATTAACAATGTACTCGCTTTCCCTGGTATTTTCCGAGGGGCATTGGATGTTCGAGCGACAGATATTAATGAAGCGATGAAGATAGCGGCAGTGGAAGCGATAGCGGCTCTTGTTAGTGATGAGGAATTAACCGAAGAATATATTGTACCTAAATCATTAGATGAGCGGGTTGTTGAAATTGTTTCGCAAGCTGTAAGTGGTGCAGCTGTTGAGTCAGGTGTGTCGGAGCTCTTCCAACAAAATACAGTGCTTTCAGTTTAACATTTACGTATACAGGTGAACCTAAAAAAGCTCCCACTCTCATAGAGAGGGGAGGTTTTTTTACATCATTCCGATAAAAATGCCGAAAATGAAAAATAGAACAATAATAAGAATAATGAATAGTATACCGAAAATAATGGTTGGAATTAAGAGCGTTAAGAAGGCCATCCAATTTGGAATTTGATGTGCTTCGGCAACAATTCCTACTGTAATAACGAGGGACCAAATTACAACCACAAGGGTTAATAAAAGTGCTGGCCAAATAACCCAAGGATAAGTTCCAGCGAAGTCAGAATTCATTAAAGACTCAGGTGATGTAAATAACCAAATTAAATAAAAAGGAATAAGTACTATAAATGGGATAGAAGTTAAACTTAGCCCTTTGAATAAGTGTGAGTACGTACCTGTTCCTTTAAAAAGTTTACCGAACAGCCAAGTGACTAGTGCAGAAAAAGCCGTACCAATTAGCCCTAAAATCGGTGCTGCAATAACACAAAAAATGACGATAAACCAAGGAGACACGTCTGACAAAAATGTGCTATCAATAAGGTCTGTAAGTGTAACGCCAATATAACCAATTGACATGAGAAGAATCGCAAAACCTATTGATTTTTCTTCAATCATGTAACGGGTTGTTTTCTTTGGATGCAACCAAATAGACAAAAATGGATTAACCTTTGGCCTTTCTTGTGATGATTCATTATAGTTATCCATCAAATTACCTCCAAAATAATAGGATAAATTTATGCGTATAATGAGTATACGGAATGACCTAGTGAAAAGTTTCAAAAGAAATCATTTTATTAACAAAAAGAGCCGCAAAAAAGCGACTCTTTTGATTACTCGTAACTAGTCTTACATAGCATATTAATAGAATGGTTTTTTTATTCAGCTAACATAATTTTTTCAAGCTCTAATGGTTCTATGTATTGTTCACCTTTGTAAGCGCGCATATTACCACCTGAAATTTCATCTATTAATAAAATTTCATTTGTTTGAGCATCACGGCCAAATTCTAATTTAATATCGTAAAGAGTTAACCCTTTTTTGGCAAGTTCTGCAGCAACAAATTTAGCAATTTCAATTGTACGTTGTTTTAAAATTGCATATTCTTCGTGTGTTAACAGGTCTAACATTGCTAAAGCATCTTCAGAAATAGGAGGATCTAGTCGATCATCATCTTTGATGGTAACTTCTACGAAAGAATCTAAGTCTTGACCTTCTTTCACGTAAGCACCATAGCGACGTAGGAAAGAACCTACTGCCTTGAAGCGGCAAATGACCTCTAACCCTTTACCGAAAACAGTTGCAGGTTTTACCGTCATTGTTGCATCGTTGAAGTTTGCATCAACATAGTGAGTAGGAACACCTTGTTCGTTTAGTTTTGAGTAGAAATAAGAAGTTAAGCGAAGACCAGCCAAACCAGCACCGTCGATTGTTAATCCAATAGTATTAGCACCTGGGTCGAATACGCCGTTTTCACCAGTTACATCATCTTTAAATTTTAATAAGTAATGACCATCTTCTAACTTGAACACATTTTTCGTTTTACCTGTATACAATAATTCCACAAAAAACCCTCCAATATGTTGTAGTACTCCAATATTATAACACGAATGTTTTGATTATTTAATAGTAAAATCGTTCGTTTTAATGTAAATTTCAAGCGTATTTCAACGCTTTTTTTATTAAAAAATAAGATGATAACGAATATTCGTTATCATCTTAGGGTGAGGTAAAGTTATTAATATACGCCTTCAGCAAGCATACCATCAGCAACTTTTACGAAGCCAGCGATGTTCGCGCCAACTACAAGGTTCCCAGGGTAACCATATTTTTCAGCAGCCGCTTTACTATCTGCGTAAATATTTTTCATAATTTCGTGTAATTTAGCATCTACTTTTTCAAATGACCAGAATACGCGACTTGAATCTTGCGCCATTTCAAGAGCAGATACAGCAACACCTCCGGCATTAGCCGCTTTTGCAGGACCAAATAATACGCCAGCATTTAAAAATTCATTAATTGCTTCTAAGTCTGATGGCATGTTTGCACCTTCACCAATAGCTTTTACGCCGTTTTCAATTAAAGTACGAGCCGAATCGCCATTGATTTCATTTTGAGTAGCACATGGAAGCGCGATGTCACAAGGAATCGTCCAGATACCTGTGCAGCCTTCTTTAAATGTAGCATTTGGACGATAGTTTAAATAAGTGGAGATACGATCGCCTTTTACTTCTTTAATTTCTTTAATTGCATCAAGGTCTAAACCTTCTGGATCGTAAATATAGCCTGAAGAGTCAGAGCAAGCAACAACTTTTGCACCATAGGATTGTGCTTTTTCAATTGCATATGTTGAAACGTTACCAGAACCAGAAACTACAACTGTTTTACCCTCGAAAGAATCGTTGGCATCTTTTAGCATTTCATTTACAAAATAAACAGTACCATAACCAGTTGCCTCTTTACGGGCTAAAGAACCACCATAGCCAGGAATTTTTCCAGTTAATACACCAGATTCACTTGCTTTTGTTATGCGCTTATATTGGCCCCATAAATAGCCAACTTCACGAGCGCCTACACCAATATCACCTGCTGGAACATCGACATCAGGACCAATATGGCGGTATAATTCAGTCATGAACGCTTGACAGAAACGCATGATTTCTGAATCTGACTTACCTTTAGGGTCGAAGTTTGAGCCGCCTTTACCACCACCGATTGGTTGGCCAGTTAAAGCATTTTTAAAAATTTGTTCAAAGCCTAAGAATTTGATAATGGATTCATTTACGGAAGGGTGGAAGCGAAGGCCGCCTTTGTATGGCCCCATTACGTTATTGTATTGTACACGGTAACCACGGTTTACTTGAACTTGATTGTTATCATCTTGCCAAGCAACACGGAAGGAAATGATTCGATCTGGCTCAACGATACGAGATAAGATATTGGCTTCTATATATTCAGGGTGTTGTGCAAATACAGGCACTAATGAAATAAAAATTTCTTCAGCTGCTTGTAAGAACTCTGCTTGATAGCTATTTTGGTTTTTTAGTTGCTCAAATACGCCATCAACGTATTCTTTTGCTAATTGTTCGTTGCTTACAGTTAAAGTTGTCATAGTAAAAAACCTCCAGTAAGTTGATAGGTGTATCGTATATCTATTTTTCACACTATTCAATAAAATACTTTTTTTAACAGTCTTAAGTTTGTGAAAAATTTAACAAACGGGGGCGAAGGTTTGTTATATTAAAATAATAATAATGTGATTGATCTATCTAATTATGAGAAAGGAATGATGCTTTATTGTGAAGGTTTTAATTGACGCTGATGCTTGTCCAGTCGTGGATTTAGCACTATCTATATCATCTGAGTTTGAGATTGAAACAATCTTGTTTTGCGATACATCCCACCGTGTTGAACGTGATAATGTAATAACAATTACTGTTCCTAAGGGACCAGATTCGGTTGATTTTACGCTAGTGAATGCGCTTTCAAAGCATGATATTGTCATTACACAGGATTACGGATTAGCAGCAATGGTTTTGGCAAGAGGTGGTTATCCAATCGATCAAAATGGAAGAGAGATGTCCGATGAAAATATCGAACGTTTGCTCGATATGCGCCATGTTGGACAAAAAATTAGACGTGCAGGTGGACGTACGAGAGGGCCTAAAAAACGAACACAAGAAAACAATATTTCGTTCGAATTGAAATTTCGACAAATTTGTGAACGAGCAATTTTAGCTAAAAAAGTGGAGGAATCTAAAGGTGAAAAATGAACTTAAACACGAACTATTTAATCGATTTCCGAGATTAGAAGAGCTAGCGAATCATGAAACTGTGCTATGGGAAAATACAAATCGAAAAAAAGGGGGGGAAACCAATCTTTTTTCAATGGAAGAGGTTGAGGAAGCAGAAGAAACACTTAAACGTTTTTCTTCCTATTTGATTATTGCATTTCCTGAGCTTTTGGAAAGTAAAGGACTTATTGAATCATCTATAAAAGACATAGCTTTGATAAAGAAAGCTCTTGAAAAGGAATTTGACGTTTTCATACCAGGTCAATTGATCTTAAAATGTGATCATACTTTGCCAATTTCAGGCTCTATTAAAGCTCGTGGGGGTATTTTTGAAGTATTAAGGCATGCAGAGCGCCTTGCCATCGCTAGTGGCAAACTAACAAAAGAGGACAATTATGCTGTATTGGCAACAGATGATTTTCAGTCATTCTTCCAGCAATACACAATTGCCGTAGGTTCTACAGGTAATTTAGGATTAAGTATCGGCATTATGGGCAAAAAACTCGGCTTTAATGTCGTTGTACATATGTCGAGTGATGCAAAAGAGTGGAAAAAAGCATTGTTGCGTGAAAAAGGTGCGACAGTTATTGAATATGAAGCAGATTATAGCGTTGCTGTGGAACAAGGGCGTCGAGAAGCTGAACTTGACCCTATGTGCCATTTCATTGATGATGAGAATTCGAAGGACTTATTTGCTGGCTATGCAGTGGCGGCGAAGCGTTTAAAAGTACAGTTTGAAAAGACGAATATTACAGTGGATCAAGCCCATCCATTGTTCGTGTATTTGCCGTGTGGTGTAGGTGGTGGACCAGGCGGTGTTGCATACGGTATACGTGAAATTTTTGGAGAACATGCCCATGTTTTCTTCGCTGAGCCCGTAGCTTCTCCTTGTATGACAATGGGCTTGATGACGGGTTTACATGACGCCATCAGTGTAGAAGATATTGGTCTTGATAATAAAACAGAAGCAGATGGCCTTGCTGTTGGTCGCGCTTCTAAGTTTGTTGGGAAAGTAATGGAAACTTATATTAGTGGCTGCTACACGGTAAAAGATGAGCAATTATTTAAATCGCTTGCATTAGCGATGGAAGTAGAAGGTTTATTTTTAGAGCCATCTGCACATGCAGGGATGTTCGGACCAATTCAGTTAATGAAAAAAGGACAAAGTTATTTAGAAAAGCATGATTTAGTTAATAAGATGGAGCAAGCTACCCATCTTATTTGGGCAACAGGTGGAAGTATGGTGCCGGTGGAAATGCGTGAGGAATACATGACAAAGGTAGTGTAAGTAGCAAGGATTGATGATTAAAATATTTAATAAGAAAACGCAAGAATGCGATCGGAATCAACATTCTTGCGTTTATTACTTTTAAACAATTGATTTGAAATTATTAAAAGTGTATTTGCTCATTGAGAGTTATTTATATAAATAGTCCAACGCTTGATAATCTTGCTGATAGCGTCCACCGTCCGCTACTTCAGCGTGATATAGAGCTTTTAAAGCATAATTTTTTTGTAAATCCATTTCGGCCATTAATTCTTTTAGGCGATCATGTAATTCACGGTTTTCTTTCACAAGTTGCTGCATTTGTGGTTTAAAATATTTCATTCTGTCTAACTCCTCATTTTATAACGTGCTTATAAGTATAACACTTTTAGCTTTTGAAAATGCACTCATATTCATAATTCTAGCTTTAAAAGATTATTCAGTCGCTGCCATGAAATATTGGCCTAAATTGCAATTTTACTTAGGTGTATCGTTCTCTTACGCAGTCCAACTTTTTCAAATCAGCCAGTAGGGGAGAGGGCTTCATTTGAAGTTAAGGTTATCCGATATTAAGAATGAAGAGCGCGTGCCATGACATCTAAATAATTCTGACTAGCTCGTTGACTTACTTCTGCATCTGGCACAAAGACTTCAAAGCAATGGAAGCTACCAGGGTAGAGTTGGAATTCAACATCTACTCCTGCTTGGGCAAGACGAGTCACGTAATCAATGGTTTCATCTCGAAATAAATCGAGTTGACCTATACATGTATAAGTTGAAGGTAATCCTGCTAAGTTATCTGCTCTTGAAGGGACCGCATACGGAGATAGCTCATGGGTGTCCTTTTCCTCACCTAAGTACATACCCCAAGCGGTCAAATTATTAGTTCTATTCCATGTTGCATGGTCCTCAGTAATCTCATAGCTGGAAGGTGTTTCATTTCGGTTATCAAGCATTGGATACAGTAGCATCTGGAATATAATTGAAGGTCCTCCTTTATCGCGAGCCAATAATGCTAGAGCTGCTGTTAGTCCTCCGCCACCACTTGCGCCTGCAATCGCCACCCGTTTGACATCGATGCCGAGGGATGGTGCCTCGGTTGTCATCCATACTAACCCTGTATAACAATCTTCTATAGCCGCCGGGTAGGGATGCTCAGGAGCAAGTCGATAATCAACCGAAACGACAACGCAATTAGCAGTCTGAACAAAGCGTTCACATAAAATATCATCCATATCAGGGTGTCCCATAACGAAACCACCGCCATGAATCCAAAGCATCGCTGGAAGTTGATTAATATTTCGTTCAACTGGTTCATAAATTTTAACCAACATCTCGTCTCCATCCCCTCTGGGAATCATACGGTTTGATGTGTGGACAAGTTCTGACTTCTCCGAAGGTGGGGTGGACAAGAGACTTCGACTCCACTCTAAATCTTTCTCCAACCGAAAGCCTGGAAATTGGGAGTAAGCCTGTCTTAATTCTGGCAAGACTCGATTATTGATCGACATATAATTTCCTCCTGTTAAATAATGATATCTTAAAGAAATGGATGTCCTTCTAGTGCTATTTTCGCCTCCCAGTTGGCAACTTCCTCACGTACACGAGGAGCAACTTTTGTTCCGAGCAATTCTATAGCTTGCATAACTTGATCATGTGGCATTGTACTTAATGGTACGTACAGCATAAAACGTGTAATCCCTACGTGTTTACGAAGATGGATGATTTTTTCAGCAACTGTATCTTCATCACCTACATATAACGCACCTTCGAAACTTCGTGCAGCATCATAGCTAGAGCGATCATAATATCGCCAACCCCGTTCTTTGCCCAATTTATTCATACCTGCCTTTGTTGATGGGAAAAACGTATCCGCTGCCCATTCAGTATTCGGGCCAACAAAACCTATCGAATGAGATCCAACCTGAAGTTTTGATAGATCATGCCCTGCTTGAGCGGCTGCCTTTTTATAGAGCTGTACGATAGGTGCAAACTGCATTGGATTGCCACCGATGATTGCTAGCATAAGTGGTAATCCTAAAAGTCCAGCACGGATGGCAGATTGTTGATTTCCTCCGCTACCAACCCATATTGGTAAGGAGTTTTGAACGGGTCTTGGATACACACCTAAATTATTGATTGCTGGTCGATGTCTACCTTCCCATACTACTTTTTCTGACTCGCGAATTTTGAGGAGTAAGTCCAAATGTTCCTCAAATAGTTCATCATAATCATTTAAATTGTAGCCAAACAAGGGGAAGGATTCGATAAAGGAACCACGACCTGCCATAATCTCAGCACGCCCATTCGATAGTCCATCTAATGTGGAAAAATCCTGAAAGACACGTACAGGATCAGCTGAAGATAGAACTGTTACCGCACTTGTAAGCCGAATCTTTTTTGTTTGTGGAGCTGCAGCAGATAGCACCATTGCTGGAGAGGATGCAGCATAATCTTCTCGATGGTGCTCGCCAACACCAAACACATCCAGCCCCACTTGATCTGCAAGAATGATTTCTTCAACCACTTCACGCAAACGTTGTGCATGACTAATCACTTCACCACTATGAACATCTGGTTTTGTTTCTACAAAAGAGGTAATTCCTATTTCCATTTGTTATCTCTCCTAGTCAAATCTAATATTTTGTAAACCGTTTAGTCGTAACCCAAAAAATTAGAGCAATTGCACTGATTAAAGCTCCGAGGAAACAAACCCCTTCCCAACCAAAGTGTGCATACATCTGTGTAGAAGCAAATGAGCCGCCAGCACTGCCGATGGAATAAAACATCATATATCCCGCGGTAAGTCGACTCCGTGCCTCTGTACGTAATGGAAGAATCATCGTCTGATTAGTGACATGTACTGCCTGTACGGCCAAATCAAGCAACACAATACCTACAATTAATGCCAATAACGACTGTTCTAGATAGTCGATAAACAACCATGAAATGAGTAATAGAATTAAAGCAATACCTGTCGTTCTTTGTCCGTAACCTCGATCGGCCAGTTTCCCAGCCTGTGCTGCAGCTAGTGCACCAGCCACTCCAACGAGACCAAATGCGCCAATTACACTATGTGAAAGAGCGAATGGTGGCGCACTAAGTGGCAGAACAAGTGAAGTCCACAAAATACTGAAATCAGCAAAAATTAGCATGGCTAAAACTGAGCGGATGCGTAATGTTCTTTCTTGCATAAACAGAGTGAAAACGGATTTAATTAGCTGATGATAGGGGAGTGATTTTACTTCACGCTCCACCTTTGGTAACACCTTCAGAAACATACAAACCATTACAAACATGAGGGCGGCAGAGACTAGATAGACGGAACGCCATCCTGTAAGGTCTGTTAATAGACCAGCAAAGGTTCGAGCGAGAAGAATGCCAATGACGATCCCGCTTGTAACAATACCAACAACACGTCCGCGTTCTGTAGGGGAGGCCATAGTTGCTGCAAACGCCACAAGTGTCTGCGTCACAACTGCAAGTAGACCAACTAAGGCCATACCTGTAAAAAGTACCACGCTAAAAGAAGCGGTACTAACTATAACCAAAGCCGTTGTGGATAATAGCATCTGTCCGATAATCAAGCGTCGCTGGTTTAGTAAATCTCCAAGAGGCACTAGAAATAATAAGCCCAACCCATAAAAGATCTGCGTGATGGTAATTACAACACCTATTGTCGAGTGATCAATATTAAATTCATTAGACAATTGATCAAGTAACGGCTGTGCGAAATAAATATTGGCGACAGACATTCCACAGGCTGTAGCGAATAATAAAGTTACAGTTCTAGACATAGAGGGTTGTAGAATCATCACAGAAGCATCCACTTCTGGCCTCAGATCATTGTCCATACCCTATCCTCCATTCAATATTGGATTTTAATTATAACATACCGTTCGGTACAATATAATTATTGGTAAATATATCTTAGTGCTGTTTATAATGTCAAGTGTTTATTTAAAATTATTTTACTCCGTATTTACCTAACACAATGAAAATTGACAATAAAAGCAGCTGATTATACAATATTTACATACTGTTTGGTATTTAAAAATTTAAAGTGACAAACTCACTAACTCTTAAACAATGGAGGTGGATTTTTTATGGCAAGAACCCGTGAATTTGATGAGGAAAAAGTTTTAGAGGCTGCCATGCAGTTATTTTGGGAGAAGGGCTATGAAGCTACTTCTTTAAGTGATCTCACTGCTAGAATGGGGATTCAACGTCCGAGTATATATTCAACGTTTGGTGATAAAAAAGAACTATTCGAAGCAGCACTTCGTAGATATACGACATCTCGTGCAGCTGATATACGAGCTAGACTTCAAGGTCATACCTCTGTAAAACAGACATTTGCTATTTTTTTTGAAGAAGTGATTGCTGCTGAATATACGAAAGATCTTAGTAACGGCTGTTTTTGCATCAATACAATGGTTGAACTAGCTCCTCATGATGAGAGATTTGAAATCTTAACGAGAGAACATCAACTTTATTTAGCAGTCATTTTTCAGGAGACAATTGAACGAGGAATCCAATCAGGTGAATTAGAGGAAGGCACGGATGCAAAGTCTATAGCACAGGCTCTAATCGTAGCGTTAATTGGATTAACGGTCATGATGAAATCTCAACCACAAAAATCATTTGTTGACAATGCAATCGCAACAACTCTCACATTACTTAAATAAATTTTGTAAACTATTACGAATAAAATTAAATGGTACATGTAGAGGCTGAGACAAAATAAATTTCTGAAATAGCCGTGAATATTCGAAAATATAAGACAAGGTGGCAAAGCCTTGTCTGCCTCTTTCAAAAATAATAAAAAAAGTGAAATCGACGACGTGATTTCACTTTTTTTATTCCTTCTCGAGACTAATTATGTCCCAGCCTCAATATAAAAAGCTGTAACGAAAAATTTGTTTCGGGCCCATTGAAACTAGAGGGATTAAATTTATGAAATTAACTCAAATAAATAAACAAACCTCCAAATCCATATATAGATTTGGAGGTTTAAAGCTTTATCCCACGTTACAAGCAATAAGAATGAAAACAACAAGCTAGATGGGAGATTAACTGCTCGTATAAGCCCAATTGGTGAAGACTAATCTCTGGGAATACAGAAGACCTCACTGATTAAAGTCTCGCTTTTTCGTGGCATTGTTTTCGCTGGGCGGTTAAAAATACTTCTTGTGCTGCCCGTACACCTGCGCCTGGCTCAAAGTCATATTCAAAGTCTCGAAGTGCTGCTTCCATTAAAGAAACGGCCTGTAAAATATCACTTGGGAAACAATAGCCCATATGACCGAATCTGAAAATTTTACCCTGCAAATGACCAAGTCCTCCAGCGAAATCTAAATGATATTGCTGCTTTAAATGTGACAAGAAGTCACCGAGAGTTATTCCTTTTGGTGCCATAATCGCTGTAATGGTCGGAGAAGCCTGCTCATCAGTAGTGAGAAGTTCAATATTAAGGGCGTTCATTGCATGACGAACCATGTTTTTCATAAGTTCATGGCGGTCAATTGTTTGTTCAATGCCTCCTTCTTCCTTTATAAGCTTACATACCTCATGAAGTCCATATATTAGTGTGACAGTAGGCGTATTCGGAGTCATTCCTTTTTCTGCCCAGCTACGATAGCTCAATAAGTTTAAATAATAGGATGGTGCTTTATTTTCTTCAATAACTTTCCAAGCTCTTTCGCTTACACTGACTAAAGAAAGTCCAGGAGGTAGCATCATGGCTTTTTGAGAGCCAGTAACAAGAATATCGATGCCCCAAGCATCCATTTCAGCAGGAGCTCCACCAAGGCAACTTACACCATCGACAATACATAATGCATCCGTTTCTTCACGAACAACTTGTGCTAATTCAGCAATTGGGTTTATGATCCCAGTCGAAGTTTCATTGTAAGTGATAAAAACAGCTTTAATCTCTTGTAACGGCTGCAAAAATTCTCGTAGCTCTTTCGCTGTGCAAGCTTGTCCCCATTCTTTTTCAAGCTTATGTACATGAAAACCGTATTTCTCACAAATCGAAACGAAATAGTCTCCGAACGCTCCAACAGTGATTACAACAACATTTTCACCAGCAGAAACAGTGTTAATCGCAGCAGCTTCTAAAGCGGCCGTACCACCTGATGGAAGGAGTAAAATATCCTGTTTTGTCCCGAAGACAGGTTTTACTAATTCAATTGTTTCACGGTAAAGCTCCACAAACTCATTGCTTCGATGACTAATAATATCACGATTCATCGCAAGCTGAACCTTTTTTGGGATAGGAGTAGGCCCAGGATGTCTTAAAATATTTTCGTACACTATCATAACCCCTTTGCACTAAAATTTGTAGATTCTAAATATTCTAATTATAGTATAACATACTTTTTGATAGCTAACTTCTTTTTCAAAAATACAGTGGTAATTGATAAGGAAAATAGTTGAAGAATGTAAAAACATAATTGGTAAAATTGGTATAATGATTTTGGGAATTATTGCCTTTATGGAGTAAAAAAATTATAAGATAGGGGGATTTATGTTGCTAATTATTTTCTTTGTATTGATAGTTTTAAGCTTTTACCTCATGGACAAAAATTATCGGAAAAGTGTCTATTATAAACTGACAAAAAATAATTTCTTTGCAGTTAAATTCAATAAAGGGAGAAATGGTGAGTACTTAACATCGAAAATTATTGAGAAGCATGCTTTACAGAGTCATAGGCAATTATTAAATGTATATGTTCCAAAGAGAAATTCAGATGAATTAACGGAAGTTGACCTTCTATTTATTGATCGAACGGGACTATATGTGATTGAGTCAAAAAACTATAGTGGTTGGATTTTTGGTAATGAAGCACAACAGCAATGGACACAAACGATGCCGAATAAGAAAAAATATAAATTTTTCAATCCGATCCGTCAAAATGCTACGCACATACGTGCAATTCAAGATTTCCTGGAGCTTCCGATAGAATCAATTCATTCAGTCATTGTGTTTAGTGAGCGCTGTACATTGAAAAAAGTGGCTGTAACTTCCCAAAATGTACATATTGTAAAACGAGAGAATTTAAGGCGTTTTATCCAAACACAAAAGCAAACTGCAAGACAGCTTTTCTCTCAAGACGATATTCAAGCAATTTACAATAAGCTTGTGCCTCAAATGCAAGTATCAGATGAAGTCAAAAAACAACATATTCAAATGATTCAGCAGAAGTATGGTGAAAAATAAGATGTTAAAAGGGAGACTGGGGACATGCCAATATACAATAAATTAGTACGTGATTTAATTCCACAAGTAATTGAGGCGAGAGGTATGTAACATAAGAATACTAGAGCAGAGTGAACATTTAGAAGAAATAAAAGTGAAAATGCAAGAAGAAGCATTAGAATTTCAAAAGGCAACCTCTCCAAAAGAAGCCATTGAGGAACTTGCAGATATTTTAGAACTAGTACATACAGCTATACAAATGTACGATGTTTCCTACAAACAATTAAAAGAAATACGGACTCAGAAGAAGAGGAAACGAGGAGGGTTTTCAAAAGGTATATATTTAATTGAAGTAAAGGATGAGGAGGGAAGCTAAAATTATAATGATATACATTTACATAGGATACTGAAGAACATTTACTATGATCGATTCTATAATTTTATTTATAGGGGTGATTGGAATGAAAAAAAAATTTTATCCATTTTGATTGTACCTCTTTTGAGTGGATGTAACGGTTTTCCAAACGGTACTGTTAGTCAGCCTGGAGGCAAAGTTATTGTGAATGGAGAACAATATACAATGATTTCTCAAGTAATTTCGAATAACTACAATGGTAGGATAGAGGAATCAAAAATTCAAAAGTTAAAACGTGAGATAAGGTCTTCCCTAAAAATCAGGAGATTCTATAGTAAAAATAAGTTCAAAACCTCTTATACCCTTTTAAAGGTGTAAAGAGGTTTTTGTACTTGCATATGTATTTATGCAACGAAAGGTTTATTCATTTTCATTAAGCCGTAAATATAATAGAATAGTCCGAATGTAATGAATGATAAAATGATATAAAGTATAGCTTTGCCAGTTTCACCAGTCCAACGATAGAAGAGACGATAAGTGAAATATAAAGTAAAGCCCAAAAGACCTAATGAAGCAATAATACCTATAAGCGGAATAAATGAAACAATTATTAATCCAACGTAAATAAGAGCATTCTTTTTCGCTGCACCACGGACAGTTGCGTTATCTTCACCCTTTGCAGTTAATAGGAAAAGGCTATAAACGTTAATAATTGGAATCCATGCAATATAAGCTAAATCGCTAAAACCATTTATTTTTGAAGCCTTATAATAAATGAGTGAACTAATAACATAGCTTACAATACTCAGCACAAGCCCAATTAACATAATAATGATAAATATACCTCCGAGAGCCGCATCGAAATCATCGTAATAATAAGAATCGTACACAAGATAACCTCCTTTCTAAAAAATACTTTTTTATGATAACAGTGCTAAAGTAATAAATCTACAGTTAAAAATATCCGGAACTTAATGTTAAAAACATATTTTTATTATTTTCTTGGAATTATATTTGATAATAATGATGTGTTTTTGCTACCGGATTATAAGACAAGCCATGAATTAGTGATTGAACCAAAAAAGGAAGTAATGACAAAGGATGGCTTAGCCTTGTCGTTACTTCCTAGTTCGGTAGTAATGTTGCTGCCGCTACGTTGGAACTAGGCTTTAGCACAAAAGAATATCTGTTGTCCTAAAGCCTTCGGTGATGTTATTTTAAAAATGAATGTTGTTTTTATCCTTTATTTTACAGTAGAAGAGAGTACATGTTATATTGCATGTAGCACGTGTAAAATAATAGGCGGAAGGGGCGCATAGAAATTGAAAAAAGAAATTGGAATATTGATGTTGTTGAGTATTTTTACACTATCTGGATGCAGTTTAGATAAGTCAACAGCAAGTACAGTAAAGGCTTCTGGTGAACAGGAAACAACGCAGTCGGAGCAACAGAAAGATGAAAAGTTGATTGAGACTTCAGATGATAAAAAAGTTAAACTTTACGCACTTAATGAAGAAAACAATGAAATAAAAAGCGTAGTTTTGGATATTGATGGTAAACGAAAAAACTTTGATTGGGAAATCCCTAATACAGGAACTAAACCCCAGCTTTTCTATACAGATCTTACAAATGATGATAAGGAAGAAGCCGTAGTTATAATCCAAACTGGACGAGGAACAGGATTAGATAACTATGATATTCATGTTATTAATGTTGAGGATTTATCAGAGTTTAAAGTACAAAGTTATGAAGACATTGTGGCTAATGAAATTAGATCAAAAGTTGTTAAAAATAATGATGGTACATTAACGATTACAGCTACAGCGCAAGGAAAAGAATCTAAATTTGATTATGATTTTGATCCAGCGCCAAATCTAGATCAAGATGAACTTGCTTTCGGCGGTGTAGTTGTTTATACATTGGAAAATCAAAAAATAAAATTAAATATGCCTGGGTCTGTAGGAGTATCTCCAGTATATGTAGGTGATTTCAACATCACATATAAATTCGATAGTGCCAAGAATGAATTCATTGTTGATCAAATTGAAATGATTCCTACAAAATAATAAAAAGAAAAACTAACAATAATATAATGTGTGTCCTTTGTAAAAGACAATACGCTTTAGGTAACTAAAAAAGATGATGACTGTATCGTGCAGGCGTTATCTTTTTTTTATGAGCATTGAAGGAATTTCAATGGGGCAAAGACTAAATTGGGAAGGTTGTTGCCATTAGTACTTGAAGTATAGAAACCAAAGAAAGTACACAAATTGAAGTAATAATTTGATTACTTTAAGGAAGACCATAGAAAAGTCCAGATTTCGCGATCTAATTTCTATACAATTCCATTATTTCATGCTTTGTCACGTTTGATAATCCTATTATTTCAAGATATAGTTCTTATTACAGATGCATTAAGGAGGAATACATATGGCAGAAATTAAGTACGAAATTATTGAAACGATTGCGGTGTTATCAGAGGGCAATAAAGGCTGGAAAAAAGAATTGAATTTAATTAGTTGGAATGATCGTGAACCGAAATACGATATTAGAGATTGGTCGGAGGATCATACAAAGATGGGAAAGGGTGTTACGTTATCAATGCCCGAACTGCAGCTTTTGAAAGAGTCGTTAGCTAAATTGTCAGAATAACAAAGGAATCTTTTCGTGTTTATTAGGCACAACGTAAGTCGGGATTCGTGCTCCTGAAGCGGCAAATGAGAATATAGCCTTTCCTGACTATCTGCGAGGAAAACATAAATCTTCTGAGGATTTTTCGTAGAATATATTTCAAAAAATTGGTAGACTATCAATAGCAACAATTCATAAAGCAGGTGGCGGCTGAACTCCCTTTTGAAAGGGGGTGAGGCGGATGACAGTATTTGAAGCATTCAGTTTGATTGTACAAAGTAGCCTTTTGCTAATTGCAGTACTTACACTGATGCTTAGCATTATTGTCTCTCAAAATAAAAAGAAATAGCCACCCTGCCGGCTAAGTAAGGTGGCGATTGCTATAACTTTCACTTGGTCAGCCGCTATGGTTGCGGCATGATTGTTGCTTTTGGCTGGATGTTAACGCATCCAGTCTTTTTTATTCTATAGTCAGTGTATCATATTTATTCTAAAAAGAACATTTTGTATAGTCTTAAATGAATTTGGCAATGTCATTTAACGCTAAACGAGATGAGCCGTAAGCTGGTGCTGCTGCTTTTCCGATGGCGATTAAGACGATTGGCACTAGATTATCTGTTAATTCGAAGTGTTTCGCAAAAGCCTCTTTATTGAAGCCACCCATTGGTACTGTATCATAGCCCATATCTTTTGCTAAAAGCATGATTTGCATAGAAATTAAGCCTGCATCAAATGTAGCAATATTTTTTAGAACCTCTTTAGGAAGGTTTGAATAAAGCTTTAATGAATTTTCAATCATCATATTCGATGTTGCTTCATCCATATAGCCAAAATCGAAATTTTTTGTATAGACTTCTTCTACATTATTGTACATTTCAGTATCGCCTAATACCGCAATGATGGCAGAAGCAGTTTCAACTTGCTCCTGGTTATTAGCAATCAAACGTAGTTCTTTTTTTACTGCTTCATCTTGGATGACTAAAAAGCGCCAAGGTTGTAAATTGCTTGATGATGGAGCGGTTGTTGCCTCAACAAGCAAGTCCTCTAATTCAGATTGTGGAATTTTAAAATTTGCCTCATATTTACGAACAGATTTACGATCGTGCATTACTTTATTTAAATAACTTTTAGTTGTAGTCATGTTAAAAAATCTCCTTTAAATTTGATGAGATTTTTACTATACGATATCCTTTTTAATATTCCAAGTAAATTGCTCGAATTAGAGAGTTTTGACTTCTTTTAGCGGGTATCCAAACATCTGCTGAAATAGTGGAACTCAGTCTAAAAACGCCACACCCTGTGGCAACGGCTGAGTGACCAACATCGTGTTGGCCTAAAGCCTCCGGCGGATGTCACGGAATCGGAAAGGAGTTCACTTAGGATGTTAGCCTAAAATCATCGCATCCATGCGATAACGGCTAACTGACCTGCATCGGTAAAAATGCCACGTCCTGTGGCATTACCGAAATGACCGACATCGTGTAGGCCCTCGTGTAGGCCTAAGCACAAAGCCGATTCCGGACATTGATTAATTACTTAAATTTAAATGCTTCGAAGTGAATGCTTAGATCTTTATTGCAGGTTTTCAATTGCTTTGCAAAACGTTTAAGCATCTTTTGGGGGCCACACATAAAAATACTCGTATGCGCGGGCACTGAAATATTTTCAAAAGAAAGCCTGTCCATTTGGGCAGTATCAATAAAATTCACGCTAAATTGTTGATTTGTTTGTGCATACTCCTGTAAAAATTCCTTATAGATTGCGTTGTCTTCGCCATGATAAGTGTAAAATAACTCGATATTACGATCGACGGGCTGTGATTGCAAATAAGATAAAAATGGAGTAATGCCTATGCCACCTGCTATCCAAACTTGTTGTTGTGAGGCATTTTCAAAATTAAAATGACCATATGGACCATCAAGTGTGACTGGTGTGTTCAGTTGCACGGAATCATATACTTTTTTTGTGAAATCACCAAGTACCTTCATAGAGATAAATACTTTTTTTTCATCGCCACCTGAAATAGAAAATGGATGAGGCGCCTTTTCTATGCCATCTTGCAAAATCTTGATAAAAATAAATTGTCCATGTCGATACGGTAATGTTTTATCAAGTGTGAGTTCCAGCTCAATAACATTTGGCCCCAATTTTTTGATCCCCGTAATGTTGCCATTATATTTAAAAAACATATCCTGATACATCGTCAACATATATAATGCTGACATAAATCCAATAGTAGCCGTTATTACGGTGAAAATTCCTAAAGGTGTAGGCTGTAATAAATCGTATCTGCTTGAAAAATAAGCATGATAAATTCCAAATGTATAAGGGATAAGCAATAACCGATGAAAGATCCGCCAATGTTCATATTTTAGAAATTTAGCTAAAAGTGCAATTAAAATAAGCGCAATGAAGCCATATTGGCCAAGTGACCCTAGTTCTTTCGCAAATTCACTGAATGAAGTTCTTTCTACTTTATCGAAGCGGGGGACTAGATCTTGTAATTGCCCATGGATAATCACCAATACTAGTGAAAATATTGCTAAATATTTATGATAAAAATAAACATTCTCTAGCCCATAGAACCAACGCTCAAAAATTTTTATTCTTGTTGCTAAAAAGAAGACAAGAAAGAAGCCTGTAATGGCCATGCCTCCAATGATATGACTAAGCCTGTTAATAGCATGGATAGGTTCTATAGGTGTAGCAAAATACCACAGGTAAGCACTACTACTCATTATTAGTATAATAAACAAAATTCCTTTGATAGATTTCATATATAACCTCCAATACTCATTTTTATCTCTAATCATCTTATATATACAATAAGAACGTGAAATGTTTCTGATTTTTATGAGAGTTTTTTACGAGTAAATATAAAAAAGGGGGATTGTTTGTTCGGAATATACGTTCCCTTTTGGGCTGGGGTGTGATAAATTAAGAAAGGTAAAAATATAGAGACATAAGGAGTGGAAGTAAATATGCAAGGGAATACACATATTATCGGAGGCATCACGGCAAGCCTTGCTTTTGCACAAATTTCTAATGATAATCCTCTTGTTTTAGTAGGAGCAGGAGTTATCGGTGCATTACTTCCAGATATTTGCCATGGCGGCAGTAAAATTGGGAGGAAGCTTCCCATTATTTCAAAGATTGTCAATACTATGTTTGGACATCGTTCCTTTACACATAGTTTGCTTTTTTTATTTCTAGTTGGAATGCTACTACATACATTTATACCTTACAAATCCATTTCACTAGGTATTTTATTAGGGATGGCCAGTCATATACTTCTTGATATGGGGACGAAGAAGGGTGTTAAACTGTTCTTCCCAGTTTCCATTTCAGTGCGTCTACCCATTACTACAAAAACGGGTAGTAAAGCTGAAAAGGTAGTGTTTATGTTGTTAACAATACTTTCAGTCTTTTTTAGCTATGAAATTATGATTAAGCTAATACAGACAGTATAAAAAAGAAGCCCTGTACGAAATTTTTTTCGTACTAGGGCTCTTTTTAAAGGAGAAGGTTTTAGTCAGCTTGTACCTCTTCGACCGTTTGTTCTACTTCTGCTCGTGTCATTTTTTCACGCCCATCTTGCATCGCCTTCAATGTTTTATGAGCTAAGGCAAGCGGTAATCGACAGAATAATAATACCGTTCGTTTATTAATATCTTTCATATAAAGATCCGCTTTCGCAAGATTTTCCTCCGCGTATGCAAATAAATCATCGCGTGTCCATCCGTCGGGAACGAAACTTACGCCGCGCTCATCCAGATCTTCGTGCTGATTGCGTAAAATATTGACTGCTTGGAGACCTCGACCATAGCCAATTGCTAAATCGCGATCTGTTTGAATGTCTGCACCCCACGCCCAAAGCTCAGACAGCATTGTTCCAACAAGCCCTGCTACGTAGTATGTATAATCATCTAAATCCTCTCGCGTATGCACCTGCCAGTTTGCCTTTGCCCATTTTGCCATCCCGAATGCCATTTCACTCGTTGAATCTAGAACAATTTTTCGTGAGCCTTCAGGACAAAAAATTAGCCAATCTGCTAAACGAAGAGATACTTCAGGTAGCTGATCTGCATATGGCGCTAATAATGCTTCATATGCTTCGGCATTAAATGTATCTTTTAATAATTCACTCGTTGCAGTTAGTAAATCAAATTTTACATCATTTGAAAGTTCTTCATGATCCTCAATCTCATCTATAGCGCGCATTGCTAAATATGCGGCTGCCACTGACAATTTTAAATCATTCTTTAAAAAAGTAATTGGTATATAAAAAGTGCGACTAGTTTCCTTTAAAACTTGCATCGCTTCTTTGTAAAGTTTCTTTTGCTCTTTCACTTGTATTCCTCCGTTCAACTGGTAACGCATCTATAGTATATCGTATCGTAAAAGTGAAGAAAGATAAAACAGATTGTTCAATTTATAACTAACTATTTTCAAATGGGACAGAAAGGATGGATAACGAAGTTGCGAATAGTAAAGGTTGTACGTCAAAGATGGCCGTAGCACTGGAGAAATTGTTTAGGTTAGCAACAAAAATTACCTAGTGAATGATGAGGATATCCGCTCGTTAATTACAAGAATTCCTTTAGAAGTGAAAATGTATCAGCGTGTTTTCGCTTCTTTTGTTTTTTTAATAGAATAATGTTAAAGTTATAAAAATGCGACGAAAATCGCGTGAATAATAGAAGAAATTTGATGTTTTTCGTGTTTTTTTCATGAAAGTTTGCTAAGTTATTGCACAATTATTTCAACAGCGTTAAAGTTTAGGAAGGACAAATATGCAGCTACATCTTTCAAGAAATTGCGGCTGCCGCTTCGCTTTCGCGCAGAAAACATTTGTTGCTGCCGTTTCACTTTCGCACAGAAAACATTTGTTGCTGCCGTTTCACTTTCGCACAGAAAACATTTGTTGCTGTTGTTTGCTTTCGGTACTTAAATACAATACATCGGATTTTGGCACAATAACTCCTTGCAAAATCCGTGACATTTGTGGAGACATGAACATTATTCAACTGGCTTCTAAACGTCTCTTGAATAAAAGCAAAATCTAGTATATATCTCACCATCTGAAATAGAGATTGTACGTAAAGTCAAAGGAGAATGGTATGCCAAAGGCTATAGGTATTGATGCAGGCGGAACATTGACAAAAGTTGCTTATTTAGATGAGCATAACGAGCTTGTTTTAACAACTTTTCCGTCAAATGATTTGCTCGCTGTGAAGAATTGGATTATTAATCATCCAGATATTGAGGATATTGGAGTTACGGGAGGGCGTACGGAACAATTACTTGATGTCATTAAAACAATGAAATCGATTCATTATATAGTAGAGTTTGAAGCCACTTTAAAGGGCGTTCGATTTTTGTTGCATAAAGAGGGCTACTTCTTCGATCGAAGTATGATTACGAATATTGGTACTGGTACTTCAATTCATTATATGGAAGATAATACACATGTCCGTGTTGGTGGGACAGGCGTTGGTGGTGGAACATTGATTGGATTGTCAGCGCTTACAACTGGAATCACGGATTATAATGAAATAAGAAATCTGGCCTCTATGGGAAATCGTGAAAGTATAGATTTACTTGTAAAGGATATTTATCAAGGGATGGACACACCTATTGATGGGCATTTGACAGCTAGTAATTTTGGGAAAGTTGGTATTACGGAGTCAGTCAAACATCCAATAGAAGATATTATCGCAACTGTACAAGGGCTTGTTGGTGAAGTTATTACTACACTTAGTATTCAATATGCTGAAGAGAAAAATGCTCAGCATATCGTTTATATCGGTTCAACTTTAAGTAATAATGATCATCTTGCACGTGTTATTGCCAATTACACACGAACGAAAAAACATACACCAATTTTTATAAATGACCACGGTTTTTCTGGTGCAGTTGGTGCATTATTAAATATAACTGAATATACGATTGTCTAAATACAATGTACATTACTAATTAATATTGGTGATGTACATTTTTTTTTGGCAATGTCTGCAGTAATCCCCAAAGCATAAATCGTTCTATCCTGAGCACATTACAATTAGGAGGTGAACATCCGTGGGCAATAGAAACACGAATAAAAACAACAAAAATAACAATAAAACAATGAACATTAGAACGCATAATCCTTTTGATACCTACAAAAAAATAGACCTCGATCAGTCAAATAGTAATAACAATAACCCGAATGACAATCTAAATGAAGAATTCTCTGCAGAATTCGATGCGAAAGCCAAAAATAAAGATAATAAAACGAACCATAAGAAAAATCAACAGTCCAACAAAAACAAATAGTGGAGGCTTAAAAAATGGCAAAGAAGGGTAAAACGAGCTTCAAAAAGAAAAAGAAAGAAGATACACATAAAAGAAATGATCGTGAAGAATATTCAGCAGAATTTAATCAAGTAATTCATAACAATCCTCAACAACCAAAACAATCCAGCAAAAGATAATAAAAACTGCTCCTTAAGTAGATTGACAAAATACTTAGGGAGCACTTATTTTATGCTGTTTTGGCGACTTTATGCCAAAAAAATAGGAGAGGTTGATTCACTTGCGAAAATTTTTTGTAATGTTAGGATTTTCTCTTGTATTGTTTGCCGTATCGACCCACTTCCCAACAAATGTCTATGCTCAACAAGAAATACCAGCCCATGCTCAATGGGGAAAAGTAGCGATAAAAGAAACGCAGGCAAAATACCCTCAAGCTAAAATTATCGATTATTTGCATGAGGGAAGCGAGGTTAAAGGAGACACCACGATTGAGAAATTTAAGCTTTGGATAAAACTAAGTGATAAGGAATTCGGTATACAAGTTCGTATCAAATATGTAACCAATACAAATAAATTGGTAAAGATTGAACTCCGAGAAATCACTTCATAAATAAGAGGATGCCTAACTTCAGGCATCCTTCTTCTACTAGTTTTCTAGCTTATGAATAAATTCTCGCATTAATCCAGGTAAATCTGGCCATGCATGACCACTAATCAAATTGCCGTCTGTATGAAGATTAGCATCGATGTACGTTCCTCCAGCTACTTGAACTTCTGGCTTGCAGGCAATATAAGCTGTTAGCTCACGACCTTGCAGAACTTTTGGAATGGTCGCGAAAATTTGTGCTGCGTGACATACAGCAGCGATTGGTTTATTTGCTTCAAAGAAATGGCTTACTAGTGCTGGCACATGCTCATTTAAACGAATGTATTCCGGCGCTCGTCCACCAGGAATGATGAGCCCGTCAAATTGTGTTGGGTTTACTTCCGCAAAGGATGAGTGCGCTTCTAAGCCATATGCTGTACGCTCGATGTAAGTATCAACTCCATCGACAAAATCGTGCGATACAGTTTGTAATTTCTTTGCGGATGGTGCTGCAATCGTTACATCATAGCCAGCCTCAAGACAACGATAATAAGGATAAAAAATTTCTAAAGCTTCAACTGCGTCTCCTGCGAGTATTAATACCTTTTTCCCCATGCTTCCATCTCCTTTTATTGTAATCTAGTAGCTAAATTCGACACTTTCAAAAAATTCCCTTCTAATATGATAGAAAAGCTAGAAGAAGTAGTGAAATCGCTGATTAGAATAACCGATACCATCCAGTAAACTCTGGATCATTGCCACTAAATGCACTACATAAACAGCTTGCTTTACAACGAAAAAAATGAGGCGTATAGTATTTGTTTAGCTAGGTAAATAAATACGGGAGGTCACAATCATGAATCCATTATTTCATGCGTTATTCCAAAAGAGTCGTTATATAACGAATTGTTTAAATGAAGTACTGAAACAGCATAATTTGTATAGCTCACAATGGACTATTTTATATTGCTTACATAATCACGGACCAATGACATTAACACAAATATGGAAGTATTTGAACGTTGAAGCGCCGAGTATAACAAGAGCAATAACGCGACTCGAGACTTTAGGCTGGGTGCTAAGAATAGATGGTGAAGATAAACGGGAAAAAATTGTTACCTTATCACCATATGCAGAGAAACATTTGCCTGTTATTACTAAAACCATTTTAGCTTTTGAGGAAGAAATGATAGGGGCATTGACGGTTGAGGAACAGCAGCAATTTATGATTTTATTGGAAAAAATGAAAGGTTGATTGATATGCAGCAAGAGGGAAATACAAAAATATGGACGAAGCGATTTATTAGTCTCTTTTTCACAAATATCTCGGTATTTTTTGTTTTCTATGGGTTAGTAACGACTTTGCCGCTTTATGCGATTGGTGAGTTGGATCAGACTGACAAGGAAGCGGGATTGTTACTGTCAGGATTTTTATTATCGGCTATAATCGTTCGTCCCTTTTCAGGTAAGCTATTAGATGTATTTGGGAAGAAAAAGCTTTTAGTCATTTCAATTATCGGCTATTTTTTATGTACAGTTTTATATTTATTTATACATCCTTTTGGACTTTTACTAGGATTACGTTTTATTCAAGGGATCTTCTTTAGTATTATTACAACGGCAGCCGGCTCATTAGCAGCGGATATTGTGCCAGCCAATCGGAAAGGTACAGGTCTAGGCTATTTTACAATGTCTACTAACCTAGCAGTAGTTTTAGGGCCATTTATCGGTTTACTGCTTATTCAATATAGCAGCTTTAATGTACTATTTATTGTTATGAGTATTTGCATATTAGTAGGGGGCATCCTAGCTGTAATGATGAAAACGGATGATTTACCTAAGCCTGATCATCAAGGTAAGTTGACATTTAAATTTGATGATTTATTTGAACGTCGTGCACTTCCAATAGCGGCTATTGCTAGTTTAGTAGCTTTTTCATATGCGAGTGTTTTATCGTTTTTATCAGTATACGCACAGCAAAAAGATTTAATGGATGTAGCGAGTCTTTTTTATGCGGTTTTTGCAGCGGCAATGCTTATAACAAGGCCATATACAGGTAAGCTTTATGATACAAAAGGGCCGCAATTTGTTATTCTGCCGGGTATTATATTTTTTGCAATCGGACTTGTTATGCTTGCATTTGTCTCAGGACCGGCATTGTTTTTATGTGCAGCCATCTTTGTTGGAATTGGCTACGGAGCGGTGAATACAAGCTTACAAGCAGTAGCTGTACAGTCCGCATCACATACGCGTAGTGGTTATGCAACCGCAACGTACTTTACGATGTTTGACATGGGCATTGCACTCGGCTCTTATATTTTAGGTATGGTGGCCGTGCAAGCTGGCTATAGCTCTGTTTATCTAATCGGAGCAGGCATACTAGTCGTTGTCTTTATCATTTACTTAGCGCGTTTAACTTCTTTCAGCGGGCAAACATCCGCTGAATAGAGGAACTCAGTCTAAGAACGCCACGTCCTGTGGCAACGACTGAGTGACCAACATCTTGTTGGCCTAAAGCCTCCGGACGCAATTATACCGAGGCATAATTGATCAAAAAATAAAATCGAATAAAGTAGCGCATGTCTAAGTGCAAAATAAAACAGTTGGTACTCTGTAAGATTAGTACATGTAATTGTACATTATGTCTTATTCGTGCTTTGCTTGAAGATCATTGAGTTGCAAAGGCAGCTCTTTTTTCTTTATTGAACTAACGGTGCAGCATTCCTGTTTGAAGGATGTTCGAGGTCTTGAAAGAAAAGGAGCCCTCTAGTATGATGCATGAGTGTCAACGACCATTGACCCATCATCAAACAAGGGGGACTCCTTTATGCATTTTAAATGGAATAATAAAATTAATCAAGTTACTGAAAATACACTCGTTGTCGGCATGGATATTGCCAAGCATATTCATTACGCATGCTTTGTCGATGAACGCGGGCGAGTAATAGAAAAAGCTTTTGCCGTACATCAATCGAAAGAAGGCTTCGAAAATTTGTATGAAAAGATTCTTCAAACGATGAAGGAAGCTAAGAAAACTGAAGTAATAATAGGTATTGAGCCTACAGGCCACTACTGGATGAACTTAGCCTATTTCTTAGATCAATACGGAATCCCACTTGTCATGGTGAATCCAATGCACGTAAGACGTTCGAAAGAACTTGATGATAACTTACCGACAAAGCACGATAAAAAAGATGCACTAGTCATCGCTCGCTTATTAAAGGATGGACGTTTCAGTTATCCGCGTATACTGAAAGACATTGAAGCTGAGCTTCGTATTGGTTCTACTCTTCGTTCAAAATTGACGGAGGATTTGGCTAGTATTAAAAATCTAATCATTCGTTGGCTTGATCGTTACTTTCCAGAGTTTACTCAAGTCTTTCCTAATTTCGGGAAGATGGCACTTGCAACACTAGAAATGACGCCATTACCAAAAGATATTAAAGAGAAAACAGCTGAAGAGCTGGTCTTTCTTTACCGACAGGTAAAGGGAATGAGAGCTCCACAGTTACCGAAAGCCAAGCTTCTCATTGAAGTCGCGCAAAACTCTATCGGACTGACAGAAGGAACACAGATGGCCCAACATGAAATCGCCACGCTCTTACGTCAGTATCGGTTATTAGAAACTGAAATAGAAACTATTAATAATCAATTAGCAGAAATGGCACAAACAACAATGGAATATGAAATACTGGCTTCAGTTCCTGGTTTAGGAGATGCGACAATCGTTGCTTTACTATCAGAAGTAGGATGCTTCGCACTTTATGAAAATCCACGCCAACTTATAAAACTAGCGGGATTAACATTACGTGAGAGCTCGTCTGGTCAACATAAGGGGCAAAAACATATTTCTAAATGGGGACGAAAGAAGCTCAGAAATACCCTATTCAAAGTAATAGTACCGCTAATTCGTCATAACGAAGCGTTTAAACAGCTTCATGAATACTACACAACAAGACAACAAAATCCCTTAAGGGGAAAGCAGTCAATGGTGATACTCTGTGGTAAATTACTGAAGGTATTACATGGCATATGCAAAAAGAAAGTCTTTTTTAACGAGCAACAAATGATGAAGGACCTCTACTGTCTCGAAGAGGCAGCGTAATCAATTCTTTCATCGAACTATAAAAAGAAGGATGACACGGAGAAGCCAGCAAAATAACTAAACTCAGACTATGAGTCTCCGGTGCAGCATAGCAGGCCTCTGTCTTATGAATAGACCGAACGAAGGAATGTAAGCGCAAATGACGCTAAGAGACATGGGAGGGTACGTCGTCATAAGTATCGCAGAGATCCATTGTGCATCACATAGTGGATTAAAAAGCTAATGATTTCCATTAGTTTTAGCGAAGCGTACACTCAGATTGTAAGTTATAACTATAAATTAAAAATACTGTTTATAAATCAAGTGAAAAAATATTTTTTCTTCATCACAAAGTGGTAGAAATAGTTGATACATCAATGTTTATAGAGGGAGGTTAGTGCAAGTAGGGATAAGATGAGAATATGCGTGTAAAAATATTTATTAAAGGGCTGTTTGTATGCTTCATATGAATGTAATCAAAAAATTTAAAACCTCTTATCAAATTAAATTTTCGAATGCCTATCGTTTTTTATGCCATACAATGGGCAGTAAAACAATTATTTATGATACAGGTTCTTGGGAAAAAATAAAGGAGCTTAGTAAACCCAATAATCCAGGAGATATTCATTTTTCAGACAATGATGATTATTTATATATAAAAAACACAATCGGTACTGTATGTGTGTATGAAACGGTTGGATTTCAGTTAATCAAAAGCATTAAATCAAATAAAAAATATCAACTTGTTGAAGGGGACTTTGTTTTAACTAATACTTCATTCATTATCCTTGATACATTGAAAACGAAAGACGGACATCAACTGGCATTAATCAACATTGAGAAGGGTGAGTTTAGAGTACTAACGCAATTTAAAGATTCAATTCCCCTAATTTATTTTAATCACTTTATCCAGGCTGAAAGTGCCTATTTATTTACTTTGAGTTATGTAAATAATGAAGATTACCGAGTCGAAAAAATAGTAAAAGTTAAAGAACCAATAAATAAAGAGTCCATAGAAATATTAGATAACTTAGAAATTCGGAATTGGGATTCCATCATCTTTAACTCTATTAAAACGTATATATTGTGGTTCAAGATTATGACATAGTTATACTTGATGGACAGTTTAAAGAAATTTTAAAGAAAGTCTGTTTATCAGAACAAGATTATCCTGACCACTTCGGTTATTTTCAACATATGCACCAGTCAAACGATGGACGATATATTATCCTTACATATAGTGAGACAGTTTTAATCCTGCGATACGATGATTTAGAACCCATTTTAGTTGAAGAACTACAATATGCTTGTTTTGGGGAATTCAGCAACGATGATCGATTTATACTTATAGGAACGTGGGAGAATGGTTACATCCTTGAAAACACCCTACGTTAGTGTCTTTGGAGAGGTGAAGGTCACCGTTCTTCTCTTTCTAATAAGGGTTGTGAAATTCTTCACTTAAAGTAATGGGGTGCTTTAATTGAATATTCTCATCCCGAAATAATCAAACTTTTTTATAAAAACCAAACTAGATAAATAAAGAACCAACTGTTTTGATCAAACCTTGTTTCAAAACAGTTGTTCTTTCTGTAGAAAATCAGCGTTTGCAACTTACTTTTAATTGAACTTTATTAAAAAGCTACATCTATATAAAAATAAAAGCAGAATTAGTCCTTCAACTAATTCTGCAAAAAACTATTATAATGTGTAACATTCTATTTGTCATATTGTTAAATCTTTAACAGTAGAAAATAACTTGACTTTTAATAAAAGATATCCCAACTGTTTTTCTTTTGCATTATAAACGACCATATCCAGCAAAATGCTTTTTCCAATAAGTGCTATTGATGTTAGCAGTGGAAACACCATTGTTACTCGCGCTAATCATTTGGTTATTTCCAATATAAATGCCTACATGTGAGATACCAGCTTTATACGTATTAGAGAAAAATACTAAATCGCCTGCTTTGGGTGAACTTACTTTTTTAGCTGTACTATAAAAGCCTGCTGCTGACTTACGAGCAGTCGAAATACCAGCATTATTAAAAACGTAAGTAACATAGCCTGAACAATCAAAACCTGTACTTGGTTTACTCCCGCCAAATGTATATCTTACGCCTAATTGTTGTTTAGCAATTTGTACTAGACTAGCAGTTGGTTTAGGTGTAGATATTGGTTTTGGTTTAACTGTTGATGTTGATGTAGTATTAACGTTTAACTTTTGTCCAACGCGAATGGTTGAAGAAGATAAGTTATTCCATTTCATTAAAGTTTGATAGGAAACACCGTACTGATTGGCAATCTTCCATAAAGAATCACCAGATTTTACAGTATAAGTTGCCGCCGATGCTGTGTCAATTGTTGAAAAAAGTACAGATGAACTTAAAACCAATGTAGCTAATTTCATACCCCATCTATACTTTTTATTCTTTTTCATAATATGTATCCTCCTAAATATTCAAAAACTTAATACATAAATGATATTAACATTGTAATATTACAATAGTATGTCAATAAAATAACATTAAAGATACAAATTTTACTAATAATAATTAGGAAATCATCCACTTTATGGCTCATTATCTAAAGTCAGGGATAATAGAAGGTAAACGTATTTCTTATGGAAGGGGAATGACATTTATAGGAACGCAGTTTTATAGAAAAATGTATTTGAAGATGATAAAAATGAAATATTGGGGGATATTAAGTATCTAAATAAAGTGAATGTGGAGAGACCGGCTCTTGGTTTAAGACAAGGGACAGTCCCCGAAGTTTAATTTTTTTCCTTTTGAATGGCTTTACGTGCAAGTGCATCTGCAGCTTTATTTTGCGTGTCTGGAACCCATTTGATAAAAAATAAATCGAAGTTACTTACAAGTGTAAGTGCCTGCTCAAGATAAGGTTTAAATTCCTCATTTTTCACATATTCTTTTTCCATAGAGGCTACAACAATTTTTGAATCAGAGCGCACTGATATTAGGTTTGAACTAATCTTGAGTGCTTCCTCAAGTCCGCGTACTAATGCAGTAAACTCGGCAATGTGGTTATTGGTCTGTCCTATATACTCACTTATTTGTATATGGTGGCCCTCACCTTTAATAAATATTCCAATACCACTGGGGCCAGGGTTTCCTGCACTAGCAGCATCAATGTAAACTTCTAACATAAAATCCCTACTTTTTGATTTAGATTTTACATTAATTGTACATCAATAGTGCTTTTTCACAATATTTTAGTTGAAGATAAATATGGATAAACAAAATAGTTGCTTGTTCAAAATGTTAACTTCATAATAGTAAGAAGCGAAATTTGGACGTGAAAGGAGCGAGAGTTCAAATTGGATAAAGTGACGGTTATGAAAGATATTGATGAACTACATGATATGTATTGTGTTGATTGCTTAGTGATCAAGCAATTACGAAAAGAGCGTGGAAAATCTGGAGCTCATCGCTTCTGTATTGAAGCCTGCACAATAGGCGAGCGACTACAATTTCTTGGAGAAGAGCTCATGAAGGTATATAGTAAATAATGTTTTCACATATTGCAAAAATGTCTTTGAAGTAATCATAGTACTAAACGGTCTATGTTTAAATAAAGTAAAGCTTAATGATAAAAAATTTTTAACTTAATTTGATGCATAAATAACAATATGTTCGAAAGAATTACCGTAAAATAAGCTACTTTTTTGTTGGTTCACTACCGATAACAAATGTAGCTTTTCTATGGTGAAAAAATGCGCCACATACTCTAAGATCTGTTTAGAGCGTGTAGCGCAATATAATTTTAAGTATTATTTAGTTTCAGCATAGGTACTTAAGTCTTGGTAGTATTTTGTGAGAGAGGAAGCTGAAATATCGAACGTCGCTGCAATTTCTTTTACTGTCATTGATAGCGGCTCGAACAGCTCTTTCTCTTGACCATATCGAATCGCACCAGCAGCGATCGCAGCCTCTTTGCGCGCAGATGGTTGTCCTTCAATTAAGTAGTCTTCTAAAAGCTCTAACATAGGAGCTGTTTCACGATCATTTTGCTCAAGGAAATCTTTTACTTGTGTGATTACATTGCTCTCAAAATTCGTGAATTCCTCGCCTTTATAACCGTTTGACACTAGTAATTCCCAGAAGGATAAATGCTCTTCTTTTAAGAATGCGCCAATCTTCTTCTCAGAAGCCTCGAAATTTTTATTAAATTGCTCAAACACTTTAGCGTGATCTTCCGGGAAGAAGATTAGCGTTGAAACAGCTAAATAATGCTCTGATTTTTTTGTACCATCCGGTAAGATGAATGCAAAGACATGCATACCTTCAGGGATTGGTTTATCATTTTCACGACGAATATAAATTTCTTCTTTTGATAACACATGTGTAGCCTTGAAATATTTTTCTTCTACAACAGACACAGAACCAATAAATAGACGAGGTTGTGACCAGCCTTCTAACACTTTTACTGTAGAAGGTCTTACCGCTTTTTTCTTTGTTTTCTTTAAGTAACCTTTCCAAATAGATGGCTCTTGATGGAAGAAGAAGTCGTCTAACGCGATTGCTTCAATTAGCTCTCTTTGTAGTACGCTCTCTAATTTAGGCTGCCATGTACCTACATGCTCGATATAAGCACGAACATCTTTGCGTTCTGGATATTCTAAGTAAAATGTTTGTAGTACACGTTCTAATTCTTCGATTGCTACAGTTTCTACTGTAACCTGCTGTTTGCCTTCACAACATTTTTTGTATTTTTTGCCGCTACCGCAAGGGCATGGATCATTACGTTTTACCATAATTAGAAACACTTCCTTTGAAAATTGTTAGTCGAATTTTGCTAAATAAATTGCATCTACTTAATAATAACGGTACATTTGTATGAAGAAAAATGATTGTCTATTTAGAAATATCAAAAAAAGGACGCCCTGATTCTATTATATGAACATATTTTCCAACTTAGAACTAGAAAAAGAAAACCATCTACGCTTTAGAAATAGCATAGATGGTTCTAAGCTTTGTTTAACTTTTGATAGCTTCCATTTCTGTCGTTAATCGTTCAAGCTCATCAACGAGGTGACCAATGTAAGCTATCGTATCTCGAAGCGGCTGGTCTGTTGTAACATCGACACCCGCCATTTGAGCTAGCTCTACAGGTGATTTCGTACCGCCAGCTTGAAGGACTGCTAACCACTCATCTACCGCCAGCTTACCTTCTTTTAAGATACGCTTGGATACTTGTGTAGAAATTGTTAAGCCAGCACTGTATGTGTATGGATATAAGCCCATATAATAGTGTGGCTGACGCATCCATGTAAGTTCTGCACCTTCAGAAATGTCGACAGCTTCGCCCCAGAAATCTTCAAGGACAGAACGTTTTAATTGATTTAAAACTGAAGCATTAACAGCTTCACCTGCGTCAATTAATTCATATACTTTTCGTTGGTATGCTGCCTCTAGTAAGTGTGTGACGAAATTATGATAGTATGTTTTGGACACAATGTTTGAAATAACCCAACGTTTGAAACGAGGATCTTCGTTATGGGTTAATAAATAATTGGCTAGAAGCATTTCATTCATTGTTGATGGTGCCTCGATAAAGTATAACGAAGGACGACTATTAAAATAAGATTGATGGGCATGTGCATTTACAAAGTGACCTGCATGTCCTAGCTCATGAATTAGCGTAAATACTTCATTCATACGTTCATTCCAAGACATTAAAATATAAGGATGATTACCATATGGACTTGAACAGAATGCCCCAGTAGATTTTCCTTTGTTTGTTGCATAATCAATCCAGCGCTCGTTAAATGCTTTTTCAATCATGTTCTTGTAATCCTCGCCCATAACCGATAATGCATTTTCAACATATTCTTTTGCTTCCGACATTGTTAATTTTGGATCATACTCTGGATCTAACGCTATTTTTAAGTCTGCAAAAGTCATGTTCTCGATGCCGTTCGCTTGTTGAATAAGCTTTGCGTAACGGCGCATATGAGGCGCAAGCTCTTTTGTAATAAGATCTATTTGACGGTTATAAAGTGAGCGATCAACATCCTGATCAAACAATAAATAATCAATGATAGAATCAAAGCCTCGTAATTCCGCCATTGTTTTTTCCTGTTGAATATGTGTGTTATAAATTTTTGCAGTTGTGTGCTGATAATCTCGTAACTTACCAGAAAATGCTTCAAATGCAGCACGACGTACGTTTGTAGCAGCCTCAAACTCCCAGTTGTTTTCGTATAATACAAAACTTAATGGATGCTTTTCACCATTTGCCTCAAACTGTCCAAAATGCATATCAACAAGCTTTGTCGTATTATATGTTTCATAAGGTGTCTTAAAAGTTGAACTAAATGCAGCTAATGCTTTTTCCACTTCAGGGTGCAGCTGATAAGGCTTTTGCTTTAACAATTCCTCTAAGTAAACTTTGTAAATAGGACTCAACTCAGTGGCCTCTTGTAAAATCGCTTCGTCCAGTGCTAGTAATTCACTGCGTACGAAAGAAAATGCACTACTTATTTTACCCACCGCAGTACTGTATTTGGCAGAACGTATTTGCGCTACATTATCTGTAAGATCTGTTTGACTATTTAAATTTGCATATGTGCCAATAGGGACAATGCTTTTTTGTAATTCTTCAAAAGCTGTTAAAACTTCAATTACTTTTTGCGCATCCGTAATTGTACCTTGATACTTGCGTTCAAAGCTTAGTGCATCCTCTACAAGCTGAGCTAAAATAGGCTCAAAATCCGCATCATTTTCAAATAAGTCTTTTAAATTCCACGTTTCTTCTACGGGTACATCTTTTCGTAATACTTCCATCAATTAACACCCCTTATGTGTAAGTGTCTCCATTATAACGAAACTATTTCGGAAAGTGAAATAATTATAGAGAATAGTTTAAATATTTTTAAAAATAGAATAATAGCGCGGAAACTTATGTTCGTGTTTAGTATAATGGATGTAAAGAAAGGAGGAGGAATGAAGTTATAATGCAGTTAGTTTGGGAAAAACCAGACGTATATAAACTTAGCCAAGTGAATCAAGATAATTTATGGAAGAAGTTAATTGCGGATTTGTTTGAAGATTTTTTGTTGTTCTTTTTGCCAGAGTTACATGCAGAAGTGAATTTTTCAAAGCAAGTGGAGTTTTTACAACAGGAGCTTTTCAAAGAAATTATTGAGCATCGTCAAGGGCGCAAAATAGCTGATCAAATTGCGAAGGTTCATTAAAAAAATGGGAAAGAACAATGGATTCTTGTCCATACGGAAATACAAGCTGGAGATGAAGTGCATTTTGCGAAGCGCATGTCTGAGTATTTCTATCGTATTAGGAATCGATATGGTAAGAAGATTGTGGCTATTGCTATTTTTACGGATAAGAGTACTAATAGCACGAACTGGTACCATGAAAAGTATTATGGTACAGAATTAATGTACACTTTTAATAAATTTGTTGTATCTGATTTTGATGAAGAAGAATTGAAAAAGTCAACGAAGCTACTTAGTAAAGTATTACTAGCATCTCTTTATTTGAAACGTACAAAAAGTGAATTGAATCTTCGTAGTGCGTACAAAAGAACTTTACTAAGAGAAGTATGGTCATTAAAAAATGTTGAACGAGCAGAAGTAAATGCGTTGCTTTATTTTATTGATTATTTATTGAAACTACCAAGAGCTATGTCTGAGCAACTTGTAAGAGATGTAAAAGAGGAAATTAGAGGGGAGGAAGAAATGTTGCATCAATATAAAGAAGATTTACCACCGACACTTGCTGGAGTATTGGAATTAGAAAGGCAGGAGGGCATTGAGCTGGGAATTGAACGTGGCATGAAACAAATAATTTTTGGTTTATTTGAAAAGGGTGCTGAAGACGAATGGATTGCAGAGGTTTCGAAGCTTCCAGTGACAAAAATTAAGGAAATTCGTAAGGAACTTAAATAGTCTAATTCTGTAGTGAGACAAATTGCCAATCAAATGACCTTTAAAAATTGTTTGTGTTAATGGAAAAAAATGTGTGTATAGCAAATACACTTTGCTACGCATACTATTTCTAGAACAACTGGCACATTGGAGGAGAAACAATGACACAAAACTTAAACAAACAATTAAATAAACTTGTCGCTACATGGTCTGTACTTTATACGAAATTGCACAATTATCATTGGTATGTTAAAGGAAATGCCTTCTTTACACTACATGCAAAATTTGAAGAATTATATAATGAAACAACATTAAATCTAGATGAAATTGCAGAGCGCATTCTTTCGAAGGATGGACAACCAGTCGCTACGTTAAAAGAACATCTTGAACTGTCCTTTATCGAGGAAGCGACTGGGAATGAGACGACGGAGGAAATGGTGGTTACAACCATTGCAGATTTCCAAAAAATTATGAAATCTTTACATTCAACAATGGGACTTGCAGGAGAAGAAGGGGACGATCGAACAGAGGATTTACTGAATGCTATGTACCAGTCCCTTGAAAAGCATACATGGATGTTAAAGGCCTTCCTTGGGCACTAAAACCACAAATAAATGATAGGCAATGGAAACTCGTTCATGCATTTCCATTGTCTGTTTTTTTGTTGTTTCAAAAGATAGACATATTTCACAAAGAAATAACATATATTACAGTTCGGAAAAGAATGGGCAAAATATGTTTGTTTTTGAATAGGAAGGGTAGATAGTTAGTTAGTAAGCCATACAAGTTAGGAGGAATTGAACATGATAAATGAACAAAGCCCACAAATTGAAGTGGCCCATACAAGGGAAGAAATGCTTCATATTTTAGAAAGTATGCGATTAGAAGCATATCAAATAGAGGACATTCATGTTATTGCAAAGGATCCAAGCCAATTTGAGGATGTAGAATGGGGTATTAATGTTAAAACCCATGAGGCAGGGAATTGGGTAGATCAATTTAAGTCTTGGTTTACCGGTGAATCGGCCGTGACGGAAGGATTAAAGCGTTTTGATCTTACAGAGGGACAAACCGCTTACTATTCTCATCTCGTAGAACAAGGTGTCATCGTAGTATTTGCTGAGCCTACAATTGAACCTATGACGACATAGTGAAAGGTGATTGAAAGTCATCTTCATTCACATAATAGGGAATATTTCCTTAGTACAATACGATAAACAGAGTGATTGCACATGCATCACTCTGTTTATTTGTGTAGAAAGGTTTCAAAATTGATTTAATGAATCGCTTTTTCGTGGTCGTGTTTTTTTATAAAGCGTAACACATGAAGCTGCTCTAATTGAGCAACAAGGTTACCAATTAGAATAAAGCTACCACCTATTAATACTTTTATCGTTAATCCTTCTCCTAAAAACATCATGGCAAACATCGCTGCAAAGGTTGGTTCTAAGGAAAATATTAGTCCTGTATGTGTAGCAGAAGTAAACTGTTGTGCAACAGTTTGACCTACGAAACAAAATGCACTACAAATGACACCGAGTCCAATAATAGCAATCCAAGAAGACGTTGTATTTGGAAGTGTAGGCGTTTCAAAAATGAATGTTAAAACGAGTGCATAAAATCCAGCAAAACCGAGCTGGTAAATGCCATATGAAATGGATTCAACGTTACGCGTAAATGTACTGTTTAACAGTAAATAAATCGAATAGCCGAGTGCAGCCATGGCTATTAAAATATCCCCTTTTTGAAAGGCAAATGAACCGTGGGCAGTTAAAACTGTAATCCCAATCATAGTACAAACAATCGCAAAACTAACTGCTCTTGAAGGTAATTTCTTTTCAATAAAACTGCTGATAATAGGTACTAAGACAACTGTTAGACTTAAAATAAAGCCAGCATTTGATACCGAAGTTGTTTCAAGTCCAAATAAACTTAGAGCGAACACAATGAATAATATAAAGCCTTGAATAGCCGCATATTTTAAAGTTTTAGCATCGGCCTTAATCATGCGTTTATAAAAGATGATTCCTGCTGCAAAAAATGCAATGATACAACGCAATGCCACCACATTATAAACAGCCAATGTTTCAAGCCCCATTACCATAAAGGTATAAGATAATCCCCAAAACATTGTCACTATAACCATTAATAAATTTGCTTTTCCTTGGATACTCATTATGCTCACCTACATTCTGTGTACTAAAACAGTTTTTAACCTAAAATTTACTATATCTCTTGTATTGTGATTAGTAAAACGAATGTTTATAATAATCAGTATTAAAAAAATTCATGTATGTAGAGGACAAGACAATGAGCTTAGTCAAATATGAGATTTTGAATAAAGTGGCTGAGGTAGCTAGCTTTACAAAAGCTGCAGAGGCATTAGGATTAACTCAATCAGCTGTAAGTCATGCTGTATCAAGTTTAGAAAAGGATTTCGGCTTTGCACTCATTCACCGAAGTCGAACGGGTGTCTCGTTAACAAGTGAAGGAGATGCAATGTTAAGGTCAATGAGGCATGTCCTCGATGCAGAGGAACTGTTACAGCAAGAAGCAGCACATATACTCGGTGTTACTCGAGGGAAAGTGCGAATTGGTGTAATATCAAGTATTTCGTCAAACTGGATGCCGGAAATTGTTCGAATTATGGACAATCAATTTCCTGGTATACAAGTTGAATTACGTGAGGGAGATTATTATGAAATCGAACAATGGCTATTGAGTGGAGAGGTGGATGCAGGATTTTTAAATGGTCAAAAGTCGAAGCAATTTCAGTTTATAGAACTACAGCAAGATCCGTTGCTATGTATCGTTTCTGATAAAAGTCCGCTTTATAATAAAGCAGAAATTGATATTGTGGAACTAGAAGACATGCCATTTATCATGACTTCACATAAAGGAACAAATGATGTAAAAGTACTGTTAGAGCAATATCACGTGAAGCCAAATATTCGTTTTGAACTATCAGAAGAGGTAGGAATCACGTCGATGATTTCTCACCAACTTGGAATTAGTATTTTACCGAAATTAGTGACGAATAATTTGCCGCCTTCGATAAAAGCTATACCGTTAAAACAAGGTGGCTATCGGACAATTGGAATTGCAATGAAACACCATGCATCACCAGTGACCAAAAAATTTGCGGAAATCTTAAGTTCCTGGTTAAAAGAGCAAAATAGGAATTGATTTGTATGTAAGTCATAAAGGATAGTAACTTTCTCTATAAAAACATCATTGAAGCAAAACGTAGCATTACGTTAAAATAGTATTTGTATATTTAACTTCATTCAGCAGATCTTTTTTGTACCAAATGCGTAGCGACAGGTACAGAAGATTCCCACCTCTAAAGGTGGTGAGATGGATGCAATTTTGATTACTTATTCAGTTGGTGTCCAAGCACCTACTGATATAGAGGAACTCAGTCTAAGGACGCCACGTCCTGTGGCGACGATCGAGTGACCAACATATGTTAGCACTGCGCTTTCGCACAGAAAACATATGTTGGACCAAAGCCTCCGGCGGATGTCACGGATTGTTTATCTGTAGCGAAAGCAAAGCGACATCCACAATATCGCCAAGGTGAAATTGATTAGAAAAAAGGTGAGTGTATGGGGACATTACAAGGGAAGACCGTACTCATTACAAGTGGGGGAACACTTGAAAAATGGGATCGTGTGCGTGGGCATACGAATTTATCGAAAGGATCGATGGGCTGTTATTTAGCGGAAGCGGCACTAGCGGCTGGGGCAAACGTATTGTATATGCATGGTTATTTCGCACAGCTTCCAGCGAATAAAGATAAAATGCGTACCATTCGATTTGAAGGTATTGAAGATTTAGGCGAGAAAGTTCGACATGCTGTTCAAGAAGAGCATGTGGATATCGTCATTATGGCGGCTGCCGGTTCTGATTGGCTAATTGACAAAGTGTATGACCAGTCTGGGAATCTAATGGAGGAGGCAGGCAAAATGCCATCTGACGAGCCACCTATCATCCACTTTAAAAAGGCACCTAAAGTATTAGGTCAAATAAAAGGATGGAATCCGGAAGTTATATTAGTGGGCTTTAAACTTGAGGCAACAGATGATGAGGAATTTTTAATGTCCCGTGCACGTCTACGAATGGAATCAGCCAACGCTCAGTTTATGGTAGCTAACAGCTCACAATCTTTATATGGTGGCGATGAGCCTCACTGGATTGTACCGGCTAACGACCAGCCGATAAAGGTTATGGGCAAGCAAAAGACAGCAGAAGCATTAATAGATCTTTTATAAATGAATAAAGCTGTGTAGAGGAAAAATAGACTCTACACAGTTTTTATTTTTGTTTTTTTGTACTATGAAGAATGAGTTGATACTAACTGGCATAACTAATAGATAAACCTCATTTTTCTTAATTTCTTAGTAAACAACTAAGTTTTCTAATGTTTATATTGACAATAGGTTTTCTGAATTATAGAATTATTTCCAAGAAACGTAATTCTTTTATCGGGAGCGGTAGAGACTTGGCACAAAATGAGGCTTCTACGATAACAAATGGTATAGGTCAAACCTAGGAGAGCTCCTAAGGGATAAGGGGCTATGATTGACGCGTTTGCTCTTTTGTACAAAAAATAAAAGAAGAGGTGTATCGGATGACTCAACAGGCAAAAGTAGATGACAAAAAGCTAGAGGCAATTGCAAAGGCAATTCAAAATTTGGAGTTTGGAGAAGTAAACATTACGATTCAAGATGGTGTCATTGTGCAAATTAACAGATTAGAAAAGCAGAGATTTCCACAGAAAAAGTAAAAGGTGTGATGATAGGTGAACAGATGTTTCTAAGTCACGGGGAATATTTCCTTAACATATATAGCCGGCATTTTTTAGGGTATACGGAGCCGACTATTTTTTTACTTAATCTGAAGGGGCTTATCATTTAAATTGTATTAAAAACCACATAATAAAAAAGTTCAACTTCAAAAACCAGGATGATCACGGCGAATCATCCTGGTTTTGCGTATATTCTTATAGCCTACTCATAAAAACTTTTTGGGATTTCACCAATATGTCTGCGATGATACAGTAAAGGCTCCTTCTGTGCATTGTCAATTTCTAGGACTTGCCCGATAAATATTGTATGATCTCCAGCATCGATTTGCTGAAATGTTTTACATTGTAAAATGGCTGCAGTATCATGCAAAACTGGAACACCTAATACAGAAGTTGACCAGTTAGCCTGAGCGAAGCGATCTGGAATTTTGCTTGAAAATAGTGTACATAGATGCTCTTGATTATACGCTAAAACATTAACAGCAAACTTTTGAGCTACTGTAAAATATGGATGTAGCTGTGATTTTTTATCGAGCGACCACAAAATAAGGAGTGGATCTATAGAAACGGATGCAAAGGAATTGACAGTTAAGCCAAAAGGTTCATTTGCGTCATTACAAGCAGTGACTACCGTTACGCCTGTTGGATAATTACCTAATGCTTGTTTAAAAGCAGCAACTTTGTCTGTCATTCTAATCACCTCTTCATTGATTTTTGGAAATGAAAAATCTTTTCTGATGACCCATCAGAGTGATAATCATCTTGGTGCTGAGTATTTAAAATAATTGCAACATTCCTAATTTTATTTTAAACCAACAAAACTAACTGGTAAAGTATATAATAGAGAAAAAAGGAGGGGGAGTCATGTCTTTATATTTTGACCATTTAGTTCATCAAGTTCAATCACCAGAGAATACAAAGATTTTCTTAAATAAACGTAATATCCATACAGTTAACGGTGGTCAACATACAATGTGGGGGACATTCAATACGTTAAGCTACTTTGGATTAAACTATATTGAGCAAATAGCCATCTATGATCGTCAATTATTTGAAAATGCAGTGAAATTACCTTATTCACTACATTATACGTTTAAACATACAAACGAGCGCTATGGTTTTTCAAGAATTGCGTTGCGTACAAAAAATATTAAGGAAGAGGGACAACGATTACGTGCACTTGGCTTCGAAGTATATGGACCTGATGATTGTAGTCGTACAAGACCAGACGGCTCCGTAGTTGAATGGAAGCTCTTGCATTTTGGGAAACCGGGGCTGGAAATTGATTTCCCTTTTTTGATTGAGTGGGCTGATACAGACGAGGAACGTGTTGCGCAATTAAAAGCAAATGGAGCCATTAAGAGCGATCAACCCATATCGATGGAGTCTGTACAATTTTATGTAAAAGATGTGCAAGCTACAGTGAAACTATGGGGGGAAGTATTACAATTACCAGAGCCTGAACAACAAGAAAAGTTTATTTCCCTACACTTGCCAAATATTCGCCTAGATTTTTATGACGAAGTTACTGCGGCTACTATGGCGCTAGGTCAATTAAATGAAGGGCCGTTTGGGGTTACACTTAAAGATACTGATAGAACGAAGGAAACGCTAGTTTTTCCAGGAGCTTTTTATTGGATCAATAGCTGAGGTTAAAGAGTTTAAAAGATCTATGAAGAGCATTTGAAAAAAGGAGCCGTTCATCAAATGAACAGCTCCTTTGTACTTAAAATTTTACAACATTTGACGCCTGTGGACCTCGATTGCCTTCCACCACATCAAATGATACCTTTTGACCTTCTTCAAGTGTACGGAAGCCTTCCTCTTGGATTCCCGTAAAATGTACAAATACATCTTCTCCATCATCACATTCAATAAAGCCATAACCTTTTTCATTATTGAACCACTTTACGATTCCCTGTTGCATAAGCATTCGCCTCCCATGCGCTTGAAAGTAGAATAAAATCAACTAAGTCGTGAAATAATTGAGAAAATGTGAAAAAATGCATTTTCATTAAGAACATACATGAATTGAGCAAAGTTGTCAATTGTTTGTCGAAATGCTTGTATAACTTCCTATGATTTTTTTCACAATAAAGTCTATAATGGAAATTAACAACATAGAAAGTAGGATGCCAAATGACAACGACTAATCAACCTTTATCAGATTTAGAAATCGCTAATCAAGCGGTGATGAAGCCTATTACAGAAATCGCGAAAGATGCAGGTATTCCAGAGGATGCACTTGAGCAGTATGGTCGCTATAAAGCAAAAATTGACCCACTAAAAATAACAGCACATGGCGAGGACGCAAAGGTAGTATTAGTTACTGCCATTAGTCCAACTCCAGCAGGTGAAGGGAAGTCAACTGTAACGGTTGGACTTGCTGATGCACTTCATCAATTGAATAAAAACGTTGTTGTTGCTTTACGTGAGCCATCACTTGGCCCAGTAATGGGCGTGAAAGGTGGTGCAACAGGTGGTGGATACGCACAGGTTGTACCGATGGAGGATATAAACTTGCATTTCACTGGCGACCTCCACGCTATTACGACGGCGAATAACGCATTATCAGCCTTTATTGATAATCATATCCACCAAGGAAATGCTTTAAACATTGACCCTCGCCGTATTATTTGGAAGCGTGTAATGGATTTAAATGATCGCACTCTTCGTAAAGTTGTTGTGGGTCTTGGTGGTCCTGTACAAGGGATGCCACGAGAGGACGGCTTTGATATTACTGTTGCATCAGAAATTATGGCAGTCTTTTGTTTAGCTACAAGCATTGAAGATTTACGTGAACGATTAGCAAGTATCGTAATCGGTTATACTTTTGAGCGTGAACCAGTATTCGTGCGAGATCTACAAGTGGAAGGGGCTTTAACATTATTATTAAAAGATGCCTTTAAACCAAACTTAGTGCAAACGCTTGAAGGAACACCTGCCATTATCCACGGTGGGCCATTTGCCAATATTGCACATGGCTGTAACTCAATTATGGCGACACAAACGGCTCGTAAGCTAGCTGATATCGTTGTGACAGAGGCTGGCTTCGGTTCAGATTTAGGTGCTGAAAAATTCATGAACATTAAAGCACGTAAAGCAGGCTTTAAACCAAGTGCCGTTGTCATTGTGGCTACTATTCGTGCCTTAAAAATGCATGGCGGTGTACCAAAAACAGCGCTAGTTGGCGAAAATGTTGAAGCGCTTTTACAAGGAATCGAGAATTTAGCTAAACATGTCGACACGGTTCGTACATTCGGCGTTGAACCGATTATCGCCTTAAATCGTTTTATTACGGACACAGAAGCTGAGTTAGAAGCAGTCCTGAACTGGTGTCAAGAAAATCATGTTCGTATAGCTCGTACAAATGTTTGGGAAGAAGGCGGTAAAGGTGGATTAGCCTTAGCTGAGCAAGTAGTAGCCGTATTAGAAGAAGAAAATAACTTCTCTCCTTTATACGATGTAACAGAGTCCGTTGAAGAAAAAGTTCGTACGATTGTTCAAAAAGTGTATGGCGGGAAAGATGTACAATTTACTGAACAAGCGAAAAAACAAATTGCTCAAATCGAAAAATTCGGCTGGGATTCTCTACCGATTTGTATGGCGAAAACACAGTATTCTTTATCTGACCAACCAAGTCTTTTAGGACGTCCAGAAGGCTTTACTATCACAATCCGTGAAGTGATTCCAAAACTGGGTGCAGGATTCTTAGTTTGTCTTACAGGAGATATTATGACAATGCCAGGTTTACCAAAAGCACCAGCTGCCTTACGCATGGATGTAGATAACGAAGGACATGCAGTAGGGTTGTTCTAAGAAAAAATGCAAGATTTCGTAAAAAAATAAATACAACATACAAAGCTGCTCCTATAAGTTATACAGGGCAGCTTTTTTTATTTAAAATATCCTCCATATGCAATAAGAAAAACTGGATAACCATGAAAAAATTGAAATTCGAATTATAATATACATTGTATATTCAAAAGAAGAAGGCGTTCTTTCACGTTTAATTTTTAAAAAAAATCTAAAAGAAAAAACGAACATAAGAGTAGGGCTGCTATTGAAATTTGATACATGTTCTCTAATAGACTATTCAACATAATCACCCTCTCAACCAAGAATATATGAGCTGTCCTGTTTTAGTAAGCTGATCCCCTTGAATAGTCGGTTAAAAATATGAAAGAGGCTATGTAGTTCTTTGTGGTATAAAGGATTCGGGTTATAGTTAGAATTCTTTTTCATGGGACAATGGATTTTAACATGGAATGCCATTGTCAGATTATTATTTATTGATAATTCGTTCCTATCCCTCTTTTTACATATACTTCCACAAAAGGATTGCCTAAAAGGGTTCATCTTCTTTCTTAACTTCTTGAAGTTGGTCCTATAATTCAGGATCAGAAAATGATTGTAAAATCACAGGCTTATCTGTTTATCTGTAGAGCGTATTGAAGAAATCAAGGAAAGGCTAATCCAAACTAATGAAGATCAACAACGATAAGGTCAACAAGGTTCTTAATATCCTTAGAATCTCCTGTGTTCAGAAAAAATTATTCCTTTGAACATATCTTAGAAGGAAGATAGGATAATGTCTTTTAAATGGAAATCGAAGAAACAATAAAAGCTGCCATCATCTACAATAGTAAGATGGGCAGCTTTTACTTTTTCTTCAGCGGGTTGGTAATACGTAACATAACTATCGTTCCTACTTCCTTCATAACTTATTACTTCATTTACGGCTTAAATGAAATTCGGAAAAATGGTTGCCTAAAAAAGATTTCTCTATTTTTGTTAGCACGACTCTGATAATTTGACTTTTCGTAAAATGTTGGCAAGAATTCGTTATGTTATTTGTTATTAATGGGAGGAGTTACGTTCACACATACTCAAGGGTATGATTACAGAAGGTAACGTCAATTAATGATACAAATATCACACGCTTGCGACATATGGTCAAAGCCTTCTAGGTCGTGACAACAAGCTAACTTTTTGTTCACTTATCTCGTCATGTACATTCGCTATGCGGGTTGAAACAAAGAATTTCTAAGGGAAAAATGTTCACTTTTATTTGTTTTCTTAGATGATTGATATTTTCACTATACGCACGTCATCATCAACACAGTATTCAACAGTATTCAATTGCAAGCCCGCTGAAGTTTTTAAATCTGTCAAAACATAGTTGCTGTACACCACTGAAATAGTGAGCTACAGAACAAAGTTAAATGTTCTGTACATTCACCTTACAATATTCTGAAAAATTTGTCAATTGAAATAACCTTGCGATACTGTTTTTTTAAAGCCTCGAGGTTACTTAATAATTGCCAACTATTCGAAGCAATACAGTATAATAATGTACGAAGGGACTGAACTAAGATTATGAACAATTTAATGGACAAAGTACGGGGAATTTACGAACAATTTGATGCTAGTCATGATTTTCAACATATTGAACGGGTTTATCAAAATGCGTTAGCGATTTTAGAAACAGAGTCAGAAGCGGATGCAGAAGTTGTGAAAATCGCTGTGCTCTTACATGATGTAAGTGATAAAAAGTATACCGATAGCAAAGAGCAAGAAAATAAGCTAATTGCCGAGCTGTCTTTTAGCGAGGAGAAAAAGCAACATATTCGGGATTGCATCGCTCAAGTATCGTTTAATGGTGGTAATGAGTTAGAAGCAACTTCTATCGAAGCAAAAATAGTACGAGATGCAGATCGCTTAGATGCGATTGGAGCAATCGGTATTGCACGTACGTTTGCTTTTGGTGGAGCTAAAGGTCGAAAGCTTTACGATAAGGAAGAGAATGCGCGTATGGATATGACAGAGGACGAGTATCGTAGTAAAAATACATCCTCAGTTACCCATTTTTATGAGAAGCTCTTATTGCTGAAGGATTTAATGATTACAGAGAAGGGCAAACAAATGGCTGAAGAACGCCATCAATTTATGGTGCAGTTTTTAGAGCAATTACAAAATGAGATGGGTGAGTAATTATTCACGCTTCAAAAAAAATATGGGCTAATAATTAAATAGATGTCTCATGAAAAATCCGTTGTCTACTCCAATAGACAACGGATTTTTATTGGTTTTGTCCATCAATTTATAGCAGAAGGTGAAATGAAGGCACGACAAGCGTGCGTTTTATACTTAGAGTGATTTACTCCACTTCTTTTTTATTATTTTTAAAGCATGTGTGAGGAAATGTAGGAATATTTTTTGGATGGTAGTAATTTGATATAAGACTTGCTAAATTAAATGTTTTTTGACCAACTGCAACGTAATTTTTTACTTTTTCTGGAAGGTAGTAATTTATGAATCACTTAAAAAAGATAAGTTTAATTTTTCGATAAGGCAATAAGGCAAATAGATATATTGGAATTGTAATTAATGCAATTGGTATGTCACTTGAAAAACAAAGTGTCAATTCGTTTCGCTCTATGCTATTTTACTTGCTAACGCAATCTATTATGCTTCTTCTCAAAGTTAGGCTTCGCCGCAGTATAAGATAATGCTATTTTTTTGTCTAAATTAGAAGGAAATCATTTCCTTTTTGTAGAATGTTGAGTATAGATGGATGGCGGGTTAGTTTGTCTCTGTTTGAAAATACATCTTTGAAGACAGATTTATTATCATTAACGTCTGTTAATCAACACCTGTTTTTCTTGACTTTACACAAGTTATGTTTTGCAAAGGAAACCGTTACGATGATGTAGTAATCGAGAGTTTTTTTGGAATTATGGAATCTAAATTGCTTTTCTACAGATTTACGAACTTAATCAATAATAATGGTTAGGAGGAAAATAATTTGAAAAAAATGGTTTCGTTATTAGTGATGGTCACAATTATTCTTTTTTCTACTCCAGATGTATTTGCCTCAAACCCGATTGAACCTTATGGATTGAAGCCACCAGGTGAAAGCTTTATACCTGGAGAGTGGTTTCTAGGAGATACTCCACCTAATGTTGATCCGAATAAACCACCTATTGTTTTCGTTCAAGGGAAAAACGGTAACTCTACAAGTTGGTATGGTAATACAGAGTATCACGGTCTTAATGATATGTATACAAAAGCTTATGAAGCAGGGTATCAAACTGTATTTGTTCAATTATACGATGCGGCAGGTAAAGGCTCTTACAGTCAATATGATAATGGAAAATTATTAGCCTCTATGTTAAAAGAAATCAGTCAACATTTTCACGGGAAAAAATTAAATATAATTGCCCATAGCAAGGGTGGGCCCGATACCCAAGCAGCATTAGTTCTTAATAATGCTCATCCGTACGTTGGTAGGGTGTTTACTTTAGGTTCACCTCACTATGGATCAGAGTTAGCTGATCTTGCTTATAGCTGGTGGGCAGGTTGGCTAGCTACATTACTCGGTGAAAATGATGATGGAACATATTCACTTCAAGTTGGGGAAATGGAACACTTTCGCTCACTAATAGATAATCACCCCAACGTAAGTAGGAACAACTATTATACAATTGCTGGTACTAATACAGGACCATTTTTATCTGCACTCTGGATGGGTGGTCTATATCTTTCCGATCCAAATGATGGATTAGTCAAAGAGGCAAGCACTAAATTATCTTACGGAACACATTTATTTACCGATACCGCTCTTGACCATGACAGTATTCGAATGGGATCTGCGGTATTTTCTAGATTGGAACAGTATCTACAGTCTGCTTCTACTGATCGTATCATTGCAAACAAAGAATACTTTTCTCAATCTGATATGTTTCAAGAGTTGGATGTTTCTCGTTATATTTATGGAGGAAAGTTACAATCGTCATATGATGTGACACATTCCTTTTATGTGGATACTGCACTCGATAATGTTAAATTGTGGACAGGGTTAACTAGTGATGAGATAGAGTTGGTCTCTCCTTCAGGAATAAAATATACCAATCAGACAATCAACTCATTGGATGAAGACTCCCTCTTAAATGGCGTAGCACCTCATACATTTACTGGCGTTATTTCTGAGACTGGGGAATGGAAGGTAAATCTAAGCACGCAGGCAGAGAATAATGCGTATTTATTGGCAGTTCAACACGGGGGTCCCTCTTTGATAAAGGTGAGTATTCCTACAGTATCATTAGAAACGAATAATATTATCACGATGCAAGCTAATCAACAATTACAAAAACTTACTTTCGATGTACGAGTACTAGATCCAACAGGTAAAGACATTGCTTCTTCTCTACAATTGCAAAAGGTTGATCAACAAAACTTTATGGTGAATTTCCCAGAGAGTAAAAAATCTGGTGTATATAATATAACTTTAAATATTTCCGGTGAAACGTTACAAGGCAATCCATATAATAGAACCATTGTTCGTTCTAAGTATATAAAATAGACATAAGCAATAATTAGCAAAAGACCTTGGAAACATATCTTTAGCAACGGTTGGATTTCGAATTGATAATCATACAATTAAATAAGATATCAAAGAGTAATGAGTCACTATTTATATAAAAGATTTGAAAATACCATGTTGGCAATCAGCATGGTATTTTTACTGTTAGTAACAAAACTTTTATAAAATGAACTAGAATACAAAAGGATTTATTATACCAATCAAATATATCACTACCTAAGTATATCCATCTCATTCAACACGCGCTCACCATCTCTTAGTATACAGGGAAGTCGTCTTTATATTCGAATGTCTAAGTTTAGTGGACTTTTACTACTTTTAAAGAAAGCAAAAGTATATTTATTAATGCTGTTTTGAATGGGTCTTGCTACTCCACCATAAATACTTACAAAAAGGAAGTGAATTGTTTGATTAAAAATCATGTTAAGTTTTTTTTACTACAATTTTTTTCTGCCGCTCGAACGGGATACGAGTCTGCAATCAATTCCTTGCCGATTCATTATAAGAGGGAGAATTGAGTTTTGTATGATTATTACATTGTATTTGCAAGACAGAACGTGAGATGATTTAACTCTTTACTGTATGAAATGTAAGAGGATTGATTCTCGACATTAGCTAATTTAAACACTATTCGTATCTTTTCAGTGGAATTGCACATGCTAACTTCAATGAATATGAGGTTGTTAAAAATTTTGAAAACAAAAAAATATCATAAAAGATAGATATTTATAATCACGTGTTATTTTTTCTTGAAAAATGAGCCAAAACTCTTTTCATCCAATGCATAAAGCATATATAATTACTTATGCTTTTTCGACAATGGGGATTTTGATTTTGTCTATATTTTATTCGGGTATTAGATCGTGGGAGAAATCGCCTGTTAAAAAACATTGGGGTAACCGTTAAAGGAGCATCAACATCATGAAAGAAGCAAAAAGCGCAGTCAAATGGATTCCTTTCTTCATTTCCCTTGCTGTTGGCGTAGCAATCTGGTTTTGTCCAGTACCTTCAGGAGTAGATGAAAAAGCATGGCATCTATTTGCTATTTTTGTTGCGACAATTATAGGATTTATAACGAAACCCTTGCCAATGGGAGCGATATCCTTTATTGCTATGGCTATGATTGCCATAACAAATACATTAACTATTGAAGAGACTTTAAGCGGTTTTGGCAATTCAACGATTTGGCTTATTGTTATTGCCTTCTTTATTTCTCGTGGATTTATTAAAACGGGACTAGGTGAACGAATTGCCTATGTATTTGTTCGTCTTTTTGGGAAAAAAACCTTGAGTCTGTCTTATTCTTTATTAGCAAGTGACCTAATATTAGCACCTGCTATTCCTAGTAACACAGCTCGTGCTGGTGGTGTTATATTTCCAATCATCCAGTCTTTATCTCATACTTTCGGATCTAAACCGGAAGACGGTACAGAGCGTAAGATGGGGGCATTTTTATTAAAGGTAGGCTTTCAAGGGAATTTAATAACGTCTGCTATGTTTATGACAGCCATGGCAGCGAACCCTTTAATTGTAAAGCTAGCAAGTGATTCAGCTGGGGTAACGATTACTTGGTTTGGTTGGGCATTGGCCATGATTGTCCCTGGGTTAACAGCTTTAATCGTTGTTCCTTATGTTATTTATAAAATTTATCCGCCTGAAATCAAGGAAACACCAGAGGCAGCAGCTATTGCTAAAAAGAAGCTGGATGAATTTGGTCCACTGAAAAGTTCTGAAAAACGAATGATCGTAGTATTTGTTGCTGTGTTGTCGTTATGGATTGGTGGAGACTACTTAGGCATTAGTGCTACTACAGCAGCTCTTATTGGTCTTTCATTGCTTTTATTGTTAGATGTATTAACATGGGCAGATATTAAGAAGGAAGAAGGCGCATGGGATACACTAATTTGGTTTGCAACGCTATTTATGATGGCATCTTTTATGAACAAACTAGGGTTGATTCCGTGGTTTAGTAATGAAGTGGGTGGACTTGTTTCCGGGTATAGTTGGATATGGGCTGTAGTTATATTAGCATTAGTCTATTTCTATTCTCATTATTTCTTTGCGAGTTCCACTGCTCATATTAGTGCGATGTATGCAGCGTTTTTATCTGTTATGCTGCAAGCGGGTGCACCAGCAATGTTGGCGGCTATATTATTAGCGGCATTTAGTAATTTATTTGGCGCCACTACTCATTATGGTTCTGGTCCAGCACCGGTCTTCTTTGGTGCAGGCTATATTGATCAAAAAAAATGGTGGACAGTTGGTTTTGTAGTTTCCGTTGTAACAATCCTGATTTTTGTTGTAGTAGGGGGATTATGGTGGAAGGCTCTTGGTTATTGGTAAAATAATTAGCTTCTGTATCCGGATAGAAATATTTCTATCCGGATATTTTTTTGAGATTTTTAACCCTTCTTCATTTTGCTTGTAATGGAGGAGGTTTTTTTAGTTGGGTAAGAAGAGTTTGTTGTCCTTTGTTTACCTGTCATTTGGTGTTATGATAAAAATGGATATCAATAATAAACTACATATTAAAAAGTAGTATGGACATTAAACAACACCTAAATGAAAGAGATGGACAAGTGTAATGAGTCATTTAATTGTACAAAATTTAACGAAAACAGTGGGCGATAAAACGCTCTTTCAAAATATTGAATTTACCATTTATGAGGGAGAGCGAGCTGGGCTAATTGGTATTAATGGTACTGGTAAATCCACATTGCTTTCTATTTTAGCAAATGAAATCGAAGCGGATTCTATGGAAGTTGACCGCCCAAATAAATATCGTGTTGCTTATTTACCACAGGAGCCTACTTTTAATAGTGGCGAAACAGTGTTACAGGCAGTGTTTGCAGGGGATTCACCTATTTTAAAACTGAATCGTGAATATGAAGAAACGGTTGCTGCACTTGCCTTAAATCCGACTTCAGAAAGTTTACAAAAAACGTTATTTAGCTTGCAACATCGTATGGATGAAGAGCAGGCATGGGATGTCAATGCTCTTGCTAAGACAGCACTTACGAGGCTTGGGATAGAAATGTTTGATAAAGAAGTATTAACACTGTCAGGCGGTCAGCAAAAGCGCGTTGCTTTAGCTAAAGTTTTAATCGAGCCAGCAGATCTTTATTTATTAGACGAGCCTACCAACCATTTAGATGTGCAGTCAACAGAGTGGCTACAGGAAATGGTGTTACGATTAAAGGGAGCAGTTATATTTATTACCCATGATCGTTATTTCTTAGATGAGCTGTCTACGCATATTTACGAGCTGGCTGATCAAACATTATACCGCCATACGGGGAATTATGGGGATTATTTAGAAGCTCGTGCTATTCGTGAGGAAATGAATGCAGCCTCTGCACAAAAGGATCGCAACCGCTATCGCTCAGAATTAAAATGGATTCGTCGTGGTGCGAAAGCACGTTCTACGAAGCAAAAGGCACGTATCCAGCGCTTCGAGCAGTTAGAGGATAACTTGGAGCGTAAATCTGAGGATGTCTCTCTTGAACTTGGTCTTGCAACAACACGACTCGGTCGGAAAGTTTTAGAGGCTGAAAATATTTCAAAGGCATTTGGCCAACAAAAAATCCTTGATAACTTTTCATTTTTACTACAGCAGGGCGATCGTATTGGTATTATCGGAGCGAATGGTGTAGGAAAATCAACATTATTGAACATGCTAGCAGGAGAGCTAACACCTGATGTTGGTGAAATTCTTGTTGGTTCGACAGTGAAGTTAGCACATTTCAAACAAACACTGCCAAAGATGAATGAAAATGAGCGCATGATTGAATATATCCGTGAAGCATCAAATGATATTACAGATGCAGAAGGTGTACGCTATTCCGCTGCTCAAATGCTGGAGCGTTTCTTATTCCCACTTCATGCACACGGTACACCTATCGGTAAATTATCAGGTGGAGAACGTAAACGACTGCATTTATTACGATTATTAATGGAGCAACCGAACGTATTGCTACTAGATGAGCCTACAAATGATTTAGATATTGAAACATTAGGTGTGCTAGAGGACTTCATTGAGCATTTCCCTGGAGTCGTTATAACGATATCCCACGATCGCTTTTTCTTAGATCGAATTGCGAAAAAGCTGTGGATTTTAGATGGTCTGGGGCATGTTAATGAGACGCTTGATATTTATAGTGAATATTTACAAAAGCGTGAACAGGAAGCTGCTGTAAAGGTAGAGGCGCCAAAAGTTGAAAAACCTAAGACCGAAAAAACTAAATCAGATAAGAAAAAATTATCTTTTAAAGAGCAAAAAGAATGGGAAACTATTGCTGATGAAATAGAAAAGACAGAGACAGCAATTATGGAGACAGAAGAAGGTATTGCTAATGCTGGAGCTGATTTTACAAAGCTACAGGAATTAACGGCGAAGCTAGATGAGCTGAATGCACAATATGAACATCTGATTGAAAGATGGTCGTATTTAGATGAAATCGTAAACGGATAAGGAGCGATAGACATGAAGATTATTACAATTGAACCGACACCAAGCCCTAATTCTATGAAGATTGTCGTTGATACAGAGTTACCTTTTGGCAAAAGCTATAATTTTACAAAGGATAATAAAGATGAAGCAACGGGTGAAGCGGCAGCGATTCTAGCAATTGAAGGTGTTAAAGGTGTTTATCATGTAGCAGATTTCTTCGCTGTTGAGCGTAACGCAAAGTATGCATGGGAAGGTATTTTAGCAAGCATCCGTCAAGTGCTAGGTGAAGATGTACAGGAAGTAAACAAAGAACAAGTTGCCAATGAATTTTATGGTGAAGTGTACGTCCATGTGCAGTTTTATAAACAAGTACCGCTTCAAGTAAAAGTGTTTGATAATCAACGTGAGCACCGTGTAAGCTGTGGTGACCGCTTTGTGGAAGCTTTCAATAAAATTATTGAGACAGCAGTTGATGAAAATTATATTTTCCAACGTAAGTGGATTGACTATGGTGTACGTTATGGAGAGCTAGAGGAAGTTGCGGAAGCTGTAAAACAAGAAATCGATGTAACGTATTCAGAGGAACGTTTAGCGGAGATTATTGCAACGATTAATGATTCTGAGAAAACTATTGAGAAGCCAGCTAAGCTAAAAATTTCTGTTGAACAGTTTAAACAACCAGAATGGGAAAAACGTTTCCAACTGCTTGACCAAATGGCAGATCCAGAGCTAGATGATTTACCACTTTTAGATTTAGCATTACAAGATGAGCAAATGTCTATCCGTCGACTTGCAACCGTTTATTTAGGAATGATTGAAGATGTAGCGGTTGTACCTTTTTTGGAAAAGGCATTACAGGATAAAAGCGCAGCGGTACGTCGAACTGCAGGAGATTGTATGAGTGACCTCGGCTTAGTGGAATTTGAAGACGCGATGCAGCAAGCATTACAAGATAAAAATAAACTAGTTCGTTGGCGTGCAGCTATGTACTTATATGAAGTCGGTACGGAAAAATCGTTAACGGCATTAAAAGCTGCTGAAGAGGATAAAGAGTTTGAAGTGAAGCTACAAGTAAAAATGGCGATTGCCCGCATCGAACAAGGTGAGGAAGCAAAAGGTTCTGTTTGGAAGCAAATGACAGAATCTCGCCAGCAATAAAACGAAATAACCAGCATCTATTTGAGCAATTCAAAATAGACGCTGGTTTTTTATATTTCAATTCCATTTTTTTACTAGGCTGTTTTCTTAGATTGTTGCTTCCTAGAAATGTATGAAGCAGTCGGAGAATTAGGAAAAGCAAATCAACTAGCCTTATTGAAGGCAATGAAACAGGACCTATATCCAAAAGAAGAAAATAAAATGGAAAAATTACTTTCTAAGATCAAGGGGTTTCGCTTTGATTTTCTTTCAGTCATGTTTTTTTCATAAGTTTCATACATTGAAATCTCACAAGTTATTTTATAGTGGAACAGTAGAACAGGAACATAGGAGAGCAGGGGCATATTCTATATCGGTACCCTTGAAGTTTAAGCTATAAGAGCACATTGCATAATAAATAATAACGAATGACAAATAAAAAAAGATTATAGTTTTTAAGGAGGGAAGATAAGTGCAGTTGAAATACGATTTCGTAGACTTGCCTTTAAATGAAATTAGAGTAGGCGCTTCAGGAAGAACACTATTCGATTATTGTCTTAATCGTAGCCATATATTTGCCTTAGCAATGAATGAAGTATTTGGATATGACATCATTGCAATTTGGAGCCCAATAATACAACACAACAGAGTTTTGCAGATGAAACTATTAAAGGTATATTTAGAAACATCTTATTTAGGCAAACCATACTTGTTCGATCCATCAGGTAATACCCAAACATCTGAAGTAATTAAATATGAAGGGGCCATTACAGAGCTTATCACCCCCGAACAGTTTAGAAGTCAAATGAAAGATTTGACTAAAACGTATTCTGAGGGAGATTTCGATGAAACTAATTTCGACAACTCATTCGCTCAAGAACTTGAAGAAATAAAACAATTCATATTAGAAAACTCGAGTCGATACGTCCCTATCTTTAGTTATATTGAGAATGCCCTTACAGAAAGTGGTTGGGAGCAAGTAGAGAGAAGCTTATATCATCCGGATAAAGAAGAACCATTCCACCGAGCAGTTACCGGGTGTAGATTTTCTGCTACTCGTTCAGTTGGTCAATTCCAACATACAATCGTAATCGATGTATTAAAAGACGGCGGAGTTATTTACCACATTGAAACCGATGATAATCACCGTATCTTCCAGACGGGTGTTTGCTCTATGGAACAATTCATCCTTGTTCTAAAGGAATGCGTCGATATTAAATATCCTATCAGATCACAAGTGATGATAGCTGCCTTAAAGATAACGGGCGAAGTAATCTATACTACTATTAATAACAACTACAAACCGCTTTATTTAGTTGATTTTCTCGGCGGTAAACACTGGCTAGAAAATGATGATTTAATGGCTATATCCATTAACTAATCTCTAGTAGGTTAGAGTAACTTCACTACACTGACACTATAACGTTTGACATAAAGTATATTAATAAGGCGCATCCTGTTCATAACAGGATACGCCTGTTAAAGCATGATTTTTCGCATATTCCTGTTATTCGTAAGAAATAGTGGAAAGGGAGGGGGATACTATAGTTGGTAAGTCTTGTGGTAATGATTCGCTTGCCCAAGGTGAACTAGGCGGATCTTATGCAAATGTAAAACCAATTAGGCTCGTTAAGCTAAATTTTTCGGGTTCACCAATGATTTTATCTATTTGTAAGAAATTTGGAGAAGTAGCTTCAATGAAAGATAAGAAATTAGATAAGTTCAAATAGTATCTTATAGTTATATTTTGGGTCACTTCCATCAGAGTGACCCTTTATTAATTTTTCACATCAAAATTCCCCCGCCTTACTGAACATTTTCTTTCAAACGCGATATAAGAAATACGCTTCTCTTATTGAACTAACTTGCAGCCTTAGTTGAATAGCAACAATCTTCTCGAAAACAGCCTAAATCCTCTAATGTTCCCCTTAAATCTTCAAATGTCGTAGCTATTACATTTTGTGCCCAGTCATACGTTTTCTTGTATCCACCTGTGGCTAAGTAACCTTTAACAAGTTTACTTTATCAATGCTTTTAAAACTTGAAGCTATATAAAATTTCTCCATCATTATTTCTTTAATTCGTTCCTTTTTAACTATTTATTTTTTTATCACTGGCATTTTGATAAAACCTATATCATGCGATTGTTGATTTCCGTTCTGGCTGGACAAAGCGCCTAGCTGGAACGGAAATCAACCTCACGTTAGGGTAATGATCCCTTAAGTCTCTTTTTATCGAAAAATAACATAATATATATTATTTTTGTGTTTTCTAGCTTTTCACTACTAAACATAAAGTTAATAGCATTCTATATATTATTAACAAATTGTCTAATACTTATTTAATAGGACAATGATAGAATTATTTAACTTCTTTTAGCAGGCGTCAAAACGCCTACTAAAATAGAAGAACTCAGTCTAAGAACACCACGTCCTTTGGCAATTTATCTGTACGACAGGCAACAGCAACAGCAACACGGTTTTAACTGTGCGAAAGCGGAGCGACAACAACAACAGCAACACACGACTGAGTGACCAACATCATGTTGTTGATGACGCTACGTTAGCACTGCGCTTTCGCAGAAAACGGTTGGTTTGTTGGTCTAAGCCTCCGGCGGATGTCACGGAATCGGAAAGGAGTTCTTTGTGCTTGCACAAAGCCGATTCTGGACGCAATTATGCCGAGGCATAATTGATCTCTAGAATTTTCTATAAAAGGAGGGCTTATGAATGACAGTAACTAGTTTAAAGACAACGGAATCTTATATACGTGACCGCGGAGCAGTTATTGAGCTTACACAAAAGCTAGTACGTATAGAAAGTGTTTACCGGGAAGATGACCCAAATGGCAATGAACAAGAGGTCGCAAATTATGTCGCTCAATATTTACGTGATATAGGGATTGAAACACATGTTGAGGAGGTTGTGCCAGGTCGACCGAATGTCATTGGTATTATTGATTCGGGTAAGCCAGGAAAAACACTCCTCTTTGAAGGACACACAGATGTCGTGACGGAAGGGAATCGTAAAGCGTGGACGTACGACCCGTTCGGCGCAGAAATTATTGATGGCCGAATGTATGGCCGAGGCACAAATGATACAAAAGGAAATCTTGCGTGTATGATTACAGCTTGTCAGTCGTTGTTACTGGATCAGGAGGAATTTACAGGCAAGATTATTTTATGTATTCCATGTGATGAAGAAGGGCTAATGCTTGGTATTAAACATTTTATAAAAAATGGCTGGGCAGATGATGTAGATGGAGCAATTATATGTGAGCCAGAGGAAAACAACGTTTGTATCGCACAGCGTGGGGCAATACGCTTGAAAGTGGATGTTTTCGGTAAAATGGCGCACGGTGCGATTTCTTGGAGTGGCATTAATCCGAACTGGCGCATGGCACGTTTTATCGTAGAGCTTGAAAAATTGGAAAAAGAAGAGCAGGCACGTTTAGGACGTGATCCGATGCTTAATTGGCCATCTATTACACCAACGATTTTACGCGCGCCTGTAATAGGAGATGCGCAAATTAATGTCATTCCTGATCATTGTATGACGACACTTGATATCCGTACAGTTCCTGCACAGGATCACGATGAGCTTCTCGGTAAAATTGAGGCGATTATTAAACGCCTGCAAGCAGATGATCCGGATTTTAAAGTTGAGTTAACAGTGCTTGATAATCGCCCTGCAACAGCAACAGCGAAGGAGGAGCCTGTTGTACAAGCCATTTATGAGGCAGTCGCTGAGGTAACGGAAAAAGAGCCGAAATATAACGGTGTCCCAGGGGCTACAGATGGAACATTCCTACATGTGCATGGGGTACCGATCGTTACCGTTGGAGCGGGTGATCGTGATATGCCCCACCAAATTGACGAATATGTCGATATCGAAGAATTAGCAGAAACTACAGCCATTTACCGTTTAGCAGCATTAAAGTTTTTAGTAGGTGATGCACATTGACTCACACAAAAATTGCAGTTATTCCAGGGGATGGTATTGGGAAGGAAGTTATGGAGGAAGCATTAAAGGTACTAAATACTCTTCAGGAACATGATTCTACTTTACAAATAGACACAACTATTTTTCCTTGGAGCTCAGATTATTATCTCAAGCACGGTCGAATGATGCCAAGTAACGCATTAGACAAATTAAAAGAATTTGATGCGATATTATTCGGGGCTATTGGAGATGCTCGTGTTCCTGATGACGTGACAGTATGGGAATTAATTATGCCGATACGAAAAAGCTTTCAGCAATATGTTAATTTTCGTCCGATCAAATCACTACCTGGCATAGCCTCACCACTTGCTAATGGAAGGGATATTGATTTTGTAATCTTCCGTGAAAATGCAGAGGGGGAATATTCCGATAGTGGTGGGCGAATTTATCATCGTCAGCCACAGGAAATGACGATTCAAAATACGATTATGACACGTATCGGGATTGAAAAAATTGTCCAAGCCGCGTGTGATTATGCCTATAAAAATGGCAAAACAAAAATTACGAGCGCGACAAAATCGAATGCTATTATTCATTCAATGAAGTTTTGGGATGAGCATGCTAGAAGAATTGTTGCACAAAGCTCACCAGCACTAGAGTTAGAATCTATCTATATCGACGCTTTAGTAGCTTATTTCGTGGAACGACCGCAAGATTTTCAGGTAGTTGTGGCCTCCAATTTATTCGGAGACATTTTATCAGATTTAGGATCAGCCATCGTTGGTGGTCTTGGGCTGTCACCGTCAGCTAATTTAAATCCAGAAAAGGAATTCCCCTCTATGTTTGAGCCTGTGCATGGGTCAGCACCAAATATTGCAGGAAAGGGCATAGCAAACCCAATTGCACAAATTTGGTCACTTGCTTTGTTACTTGGACATATCGGGAGATCCGATTTAGAAATGCTAATTGTAAGTGCGATTGAGACGGTACTTCGAGAAGGGGCTGTAAAAACCGCAGATATTGGTGGACAGGCGACAACCGCACAAATGGGTGATGCGATTTGTCAGAAGATTATCAAAATGAATTTAGCAGCAAGGGGTGTATAGCATGACAGTAGAGCAAAAGGTCATCATCGTTACAGGTGCTGGTGGTGGTATGGGAAAAGCCATTATTCAAGAACAGCTTGCAAAGGGCAATATTGCTGTAGGGCTTGATTTATCAGTAGCTTCTCTAAGCGATTTAGCGCACGATACCTTGCGATGCTTTGAGGTCAATGTCTTGCAAGAGGAGCGTGTGAACGAAGTATTCAAACAAATTTTTGACGAGTATGGACGGATTGATGGACTTGTCAATGCACTTGGTATAGCGCAGGCAGCAAAACCGATTGAGCAAGTAACGATGGCCGAGTGGAACCGCTTAATGGATGTCAATGTTAAAAGCTTATTTATTACAACAAAGGCAGTCGTTCCTTATATGAAGGAGCGGCTAAAGGGCTCAATTGTCACAATCGCTTCCATTTCTGCAGTACGACCACGCCCAGGTTTACAATCTTATATTGCATCTAAAGGGGCGGCGGAGAGTTTTACACGTGGTTTGGCTATTGAGCTAGCTCCGTTCCAAATACGTGTGAATACGATTCACCCAGGGCCAGCCGATACGCAGATGCTTTCTCAATTTACGGCACAAGGAGCGGACGTCGAGCAAACTAAGCAGAGTGTCTTTGTTCAATCGGTCCCACTTGGACGATTAGTGAATCCATCAGACATTGCTGGAGCAGTAAGTTATTTACTTTCTGATGCAGCAAGCATGGTTACAGGAACGACATTACATGTAGACGGTGGTCGTGGATTATAGGAGGGATACGCGTGAAGAGAATTCCAATGTTGATAAATGGTGAGTGGATACATGGTGATATAGAAGCATTATTGGATGTCATGAACCCTTCTACTGGTGAAGTCATTGCCCAAATTACGAATGCGAATAAAATCCATGTTGACGAGGCTGTACGCGCTGCGCGTGTAGCATTTGAAAGGGAAGAGTGGTGGCAAATAAAGGCTTATGAACGTGGGCAGCTACTTATTGAACTTGCCCGCTATATACGTCTGCATGCAGAGGAATGGAGTTTGTTAGAATGTCGTGATGTTGGAAAGCCGTTAACTCAAGCAAGGGCCGATATTGAAGCGGCAGCCCGCTATTTTGAGTTTTATGGTGGAGCTGCTGATAAAGTAATGGGGGATACGATTCCCATTGAAGACGGCATTTTAAATGCGGTAGTGTTAGAGCCTGTAGGTATTACCGTACATATCGTGCCGTGGAATTATCCTATTCAAATTACGGCAAGAAGTGTAGCAGCAGCAATTGCTACTGGCAATGCTGTAATTGTTAAAAGTGCGGAGGATACGCCATTAACTACACACGCTATAACGGAATGGTTTGCGGATAAAGTGCCAAAAGGTATCTTTCAGCATATTACAGGTTTAGGTCGTGATGTTGGACCGTATTTAACTTCCCATCCTGATATCAATCATATTACGTTTACAGGCTCTGTTCCAACAGGCATTGAGGTGATGAAGTCAGCGGCTGAGAATGTTGTCCCTGTAACATTAGAGCTTGGTGGAAAGTCTCCAAATATTGTTTTTTCAGATGCCAACATGGAGCAAGCGCTTGAAGGAGTTGTACGTGCCATTATTCAGAATGCCGGACAAACATGCTCGGCAGGAGCCAGACTCCTAATTGAAGAGCGTGCCAAAGAAAAATTCATGGCACAATTAGTACAAAAATTTCAGGCATTAAAAGTTGGTCCTGGTGAAGCAGACGCTGATATGGGCCCACTTCTAAATGAACGACAATATATGAAGATTTCAACACTACTGCAAAAGGCGAAAGAGGATGGCTACGTAGTTACTGGTGGTGAAACTCTGACGATTAAAGGCTATGAACAGGGCTATTATATTGAGCCAACAATACTAGCTGGAGTAGAAGCTAACGATCCACTCGCGCAGGAGGAAATTTTCGGACCGGTGTTAACAGTCTTTACGTTTACGACGGTTGATGAAGCAATTACCTTGGCGAATAGTACAGATTACGGATTAGTTGCAGGCGTTTGGTCGAAGGATTTGGATACTGCACATTATGTTGCAAGTCGTGTAAAAGCTGGACAAGTGTTTGTTAATAACTATGGAGCAGCAGGCGGAATTCAAATGCCGTTTGGTGGCTATAAAAAGAGTGGCATTGGACGAGAAAAAGGTTTTGTCGCGTTGAGAAATTATACGCAAATGAAAAATATTGCAATACGCTATGCACCACCTAATCAAATGTAATGAAATGTGAGATGGAGGGATGCATATGGATCAGCCAAAAGAAAATCAGGTGCTCTTAGAGGTAAAACATTTAAAAATAAAATTCCATTTAAAAAATGGTAAGCAGGCAAAAGTGGTCGATGATGTGAGCTTTACGATTCGTAAGGGAGAAACGGTTGCGCTTGTAGGTGAGTCTGGAAGCGGTAAAAGTATTACATCGTTATCAATTATGCGATTACTGCCTATTCCACCAGGAGAAATTACAGCTGGTACCATTAAACTTAATGGTAAAAATCTCTTAGACTTTAAAAATAAAGAGATGAGCAATATAAGAGGCAATGAAGTTAGTATGATTTTTCAAGAGCCGATGACATCATTAGATCCTGTCTTTACAATCGGTAATCAAATGATAGAAGGCATTCGTAGACATCAAAGGATATCAAAAAAGGAAGCGCGGGACAAATCTCTGCAGCTTTTAAAAGAAGTGGGTATTGCTAATGCAGAGAAGGTGATTGCCGAATATCCACACCAATTATCAGGTGGTATGCGCCAACGTGTCATGATTGCGATTGCAATGTCCAATAATCCTCAACTGTTAATTGCTGATGAGCCAACAACGGCACTTGATGTAACAGTACAGGCTCAAATTTTAAAGCTTATGATGAAGATGAAGGAAGAACATCAATCGGCTATATTATTTATTACACATGATATGAGCGTTGTAGCAGAAACGGCAGATCGCGTTCTAGTTATGTATGCCGGACAGATTGTAGAAGAAGCGCCAGTGCGAGAGCTTTTTATGAATCCAAAGCATCCATATACAACGGCTCTTTTGAAAACAATGCCTAATCTAGAGACAGATGTTAAACGATTGCCGTCAATTCCAGGAACTGTTCCACCAGCTTATGCGTTACCAGAAGGCTGCCGTTTTGCATCACGCTGTCCATTTGTGATGGCACAATGCCGTGACGTGCAACCTGAGGCAATCCATATTCAAGACGAGCATAAAGTACGCTGTCATTTATTTTCAGAGAAAGGGGCGCATGATCATGACGAAGAAAGAAGCCTTGCTTGAAATAAAACATTTAAAAGCGTACTTTACTGTAAAACGTAAGTCGATGAAGGAAGAGAAAAAGGTCATTAAAGCAGTCGATGACATTTCTCTAGAAATTTTCCGAGGTGAGACGCTTGGGATCGTAGGAGAATCCGGCTCCGGAAAATCGACGTTTGGACGAACTATTTTAAAACTCGTTGAACCGACGGACGGAGAAATTATATATAAAGGACAGCCTATTCAGCAGTTAAAGGGAAGTAAACTACAAACTTATCGAAATCAAATGCAAATGATTTTTCAGGATCCGTTTGCATCACTAAATCCTCGTATGCGAATAGGTGCCATTATCGAAGAGCCGATGAAGCTGCAATTTACATTAACGAAAGAGCAGCGCAAAGAACGTGTAAAGGAGCTTTTACACAAGGTAGGTTTACCAGAGGATGCTATGCAAAAGTTCCCGCATGAATTTTCCGGGGGCCAAAGACAACGAATCGGTATTGCGCGGGCTCTTGCTATTCATCCAGAGTTCATTATTGCAGACGAACCTGTATCTGCATTAGATGTTTCGGTGCAGTCACAGGTATTGAATTTAATGATGGATTTACAGGATGAATTTCATTTGACCTATTTATTTATTTCCCATGATTTAAGTGTTGTAAAACATATTAGCGATCGAGTAGCTGTGTTGTATTTGGGGAGGGTAGTGGAAATTGGCGCGAAGAAAGAATTATATGCAAATCCTCTGCACCCATATACGCAGGCGTTGCTATCCGCCATTCCAGTGATCAATTTTGATGAGCCGAAACAAGAAATACCGTTACAGGGTGAATTGCCAAGCCCGATGAACCCTCCTGTAGGCTGTGTGTTTCATACACGTTGTCCCTATGTGATGGACAGATGTCATCAGGAACGGCCAGAGCTTCAGGAAGAAAATAACCATCAACGGGTAGCTTGCTTTTTATATGATAAATAGACTGAAAAATCAGTCTTTGCGAAGTGAGGTGTGTATGATGTTTGGAAATATTACAGATGTGCCTGGAGTTAAAGTAGGGCATGCAGAAAATAGTGAAGGAATTACAGGCTGTACAGCGATTTTAGTGGAAAGTGGTGCGGTGTGCGGTGTCGATGTAAGAGGCTCAGCGCCGGGCACTCGAGAAACTGATGCACTTGATCCTATTAACGAAATTGAGCATGTGCATGGGATTTGCCTATCTGGAGGAAGCGCATATGGATTGGATGCTGCGACAGGAGTCATGCAATTTCTAGAGGAGCGGGGTGTTGGCGTACAGGCAGGTGTTGCTACAATTCCAATTGTTCCTAGTGCGGTGCTGTTCGATTTATTTATCGGTGATCCAAAGACAAGACCTACTGCTCCAATGGGCTATGAAGCCGCTAAAAGTGCGGTTGTTGGTCCATTTGCAAATGGGAATACAGGGGTTGGTTATGGTGCGACTGTAGGAAAATTGGCGGGTCCTCAATATTGTATGAAAGGGGGACTAGGCAGCGCCTCTATAGCTGGCAAAGAGGATGTTGTAGTGGGTGCCATTGTTGCTGTCAATGCTGTTGGAGATGTGAAAGATCCTACTACAAGAGAAACGCTAGCAGGAGCAAGGGATCCGAAAACAGGGGAATGGATGGATTGCTGTACGTATTTAGAGGAGCATGTGCAATCGGAAGCATTGTCTGGTACGAATACGACAATCGGTGTCGTTGCAGTGAATGCCAAGCTGACAAAAGCAGAGGCGAAAAAAATAGCCCAGCTTACACAAAATGCTCTTGCACGGACAATTTATCCAGTACACACAATGCTGGATGGAGATACAATTTTCGTGCTTGGTACAGGGGATAAAAGATTTCCGGTGGATTATTTGGGCCATATGGCTACAAGAGTCATGGAAGAAGCGATCATTACTGGCATTAAAGCTGCTGATAAATTAGTTGAAGTAGAAAGCTATAAAAGCATTCAAATAATGAGCACATAGAGAATAGGGGGAAATGACATGAGACTAAAGAACAATTGGTCGTTGCTGTTATTGACAATGATAGTCGTTTTACTAATGAGTGCCTGTTCAAGTGATGATAAAAAGGATGCAAGTACTAGTGGAAAGACAGTAGCGGATTTACCACAAGAAATCGTAGTACGTATAAATGACGACCCAGATTTTTTAGATCCACATAAAGCAACAGCGTCTATATCGTACCAAATGATTCTTAATATTTTTGAAGGACTGATGGCACCAGAAACAGATGGTACTTTAAAAGAAGGTCTAGCCGAGAGCTATCAAGTATCTGAGGATGGTTTAACTTATACATTTAAAATTCGTCCGAGTGTGAAATTCCATAATGGTGGGGATTTAACTGTTGAGGATATTCAGTATTCATTTGATCGTTTAATGGGGAAAAACGGCGGCGAAAAGATGTCAAATAGCTTTGATAATGTTGCGTCAACGGAAGCACCAGATGCCAATACATTTGTGATTAAGCTAAAGGAGCCAAACTCCAACTTCTTATATTCATTAACAGCACGTCAATCAGCTATCTTACCAAAAAGCAATGATGGAAAGCATAATGAAAACCCAATAGGTACTGGACCATTTGCATATGTAAAATACTCACCGGGTACAAATTTAGAACTGAAGAAAAATGAAAACTACTGGAAGGAAGGGTTACCATACTTGAATAAAGTGACGTTTACCTTCCAATCGGATGATCAAGCAGCGATTATGAGTTTAATGGCCAATGAAGTCGATTTAACGAGTGTTCCGTGGCAACGTGTAAGTGAAGTAGAAGGTAATTATAACTTATCTCATCAAAATAATAACTCATCATTAATCGTTACATTTAATGAAACGAAAGCACCTTTTGATAATGTAAAGGTCCGTCAGGCAATTAACTACGCGATTAGTAAGTCCGATATTATTGACTCAGTGTTTGCAGGTTATGCTGTACCACTTGGTTCAAACATGAGTCCAGCGATGGGGGACTATCAGAAGAAAGGCTTAGAAGATATGTATAAGCGTGATGTGGAAAAAGCTAAAGCATTATTAACAGAAGCGGGCTATCCTAAAGGCTTTAAAACGAAAATTACAGTATCTTCGCATAATGATATTTATTCAAATATCGCGCAAATCGTTGCGGATAATTTAAAGGAAATTGGCATTGATATAGAAATTGAGGTTGTAGAATGGGGAATTTGGCTAGACCGAGTTTACTTTGGTCGCGACTATCAAATGACAACAATCGATTTAACGGGTCGTGCTTCTGCTTATGAAATTATAAATGATTACATTTCAACTAATGATAGTGAAAACTTCTTCAAATTTAAAAATGATGAATACGATAAAATTATGGTAGACGTTTTAAAGGAAAGAGATCAGGCGAAGCAAATTGACTATTATCATCGTGCACAGGAAATTTTAGCTGAGCAGGCAGCAGCGGTATATATCGCAGATTATCAAATTGTTTGGGGCTCTAAGAAGCAAGTTACTGGATTAAAGAACTACCCATTCTGGTTCCACGATATGTCTGAGGTGAAAATTTCTAACTAGAAAGGGATGAGTGCTTGTTGATGTATATAATACGTCGGTTCATCCTGTTAATAACTACTATCCTTCTAGTGTCGATAATTACATTTGGTGTTTTTCAAATTTTACCTGGTGATCCGGTTCAGACGATGTTAGGTACTGAAGCGGATCCCACACAAATTGAAAATTTGCGATCAGAGCTTGGCTTGAATCGCCCCCTTTATGAGCAATATACAGATTGGGTGAAGGGATTATTAACAGGAGAATTAGGAAATTCTATTCGTTTTTCAATGCCCGTAAAAGACTTACTGTTTGATAGACTACCTGTAACGATGTCATTAGCTGGGCTCACCCTCGTAATTGTGTTACTCATTTCCTTACCGTTGGGGATGTTTGCGGCGAGAAGACAAAATAAGTTTAGTGATATGTCGTTGTCTACAGTGACGCAAGTTGGAATGGCCATTCCTTCTTTCTGGCTAGGAATGATTCTCATTTTATATGTTGGACTGCAGTTTAGCTTCTTTAAAATAAGTGGCTATATTCCGTGGACGCAAAGTGTAGCAGGAGCGTTAAGTACACTCGTTCTCCCGGCGTTAACAATTGCTATTCCACAAATTGCGGTCAATTTCCGCTATGTTCGTACGTCAATTTTAGAGCAAGTTCAGCTCGATTATGTGCGTACGATTCGTAGTAAAGGGATGTCTGAGCAAAATGTTATGTATAAGCATGTCTTAAAAAATTCGATGATTCCAATATTAACGGTATTTGGATTGATTATGGCTGAAGTTGTTGCTGGAACGATTATTGTGGAGCAAGTATTTTCACTGCCCGGCGTTGGTCAACTTCTCATTACAGCTATTAGTAATCGTGATTTTCCATTAGTACAGGGAATCGTTATGTATATTACTGTTGCGGTGGTCATGATTAATTTTATGGTCGATATTTTATATTCAGTGTTAGATCCTAGAATCCGATTACGATGAGCGAGGTGGATACGATGAAACATATACAAAGATACATGAAAAATATTAATTTAATCATTGGTCTACTAGTCATTGTCGGTTTTCTAATCATCATGATAATCAGCTTTTTTTATACACCTCATGATGTGAACTCGATGAATATACCCCAAAAATTACGTAGCCCAAGTAGTGATTATCTATTTGGAACGGATGAATTTGGTCGTGATATTTTTAGCCGTATTATGAAAGGAACACAAACGGCATTTGCAGTCGGTTTACTGACGGTATTTATCGGAACAATTTTTGGTATTTTAATTGGTGGTATAGCGGGGTATGTAGGTGGCTGGATCGATGAAATTTTTATGCGCATGATGGATGCATTAATGGCCTTTCCGGGAATTATACTAGCTTTAATGCTCGTAGCGGTATTTGGGCCGGGAATTGTTAATACGGCTATTGCATTAGGCATTATTGCCATACCGGCCATTGCTAGAATTACACGTGGTGGTTTCGTCCAACATCGTGACACTGAATATGTTTTAGCAGCAAAGTTAATTGGTGTAAAACCTTATAGCATTATGTTTCGTCATATATTACCTAATATTTCATCGCAAATTATCGTCGCTGCCACTGTGACCTTTGCGACTGCGATGCTTGCGGAGGCGGCACTTAGTTATTTAGGGCTTGGTGTGCAGCCACCAAACCCTAGTTGGGGACGAATGTTAAAAGATTCACAAGCCTATTTAGTGGGAGCCCCATGGTACACTTATGCGCCAGGCGGAGCTATTACAGTACTTGTATTAGGTTTGTATATGCTTAGCAATGCGTTGCGCGATTTTATGGATCCGCGTTCAAAAGCGTAAAATATCCGGGGCTGTTTTTTTCAATAAATCATAGGCCTTCACCGCTATTTCTATATTGAGACGATGAGGGGCTTGTAAAAAGTCAGCACCAAAAATATTTTCTAGTCGTTCAATGCGTTTATAGAGTGTTTGGCGGACAATAAATAATTGTTCAGCTGTATCATTTTTGGCACCATTGCATGCTAAATATACACAGAGCGTTTGATAAAGATCATTACCGTTTTTTTGATCAATTAACAGTATTTCTTGTAAATAATCTTTAACATATTGCAAAAGTGCGACATGATCCTGATGTAATAACAATCTGTATACACCTAAATCCTTGAAGTAAATAGAAGAAGCAAGTTCATTATGTTGCATTTGAATAGTTGTTTTTGCTTCCTTATAGCCTTGATGTACACTATTAATGGATTGATAAACATTACTAATGCCAAAGGTAAGGGTTATTTGCTCGAAAAGGTGTGGCGTTTTTCGGGCAATAATCTGCTTTATAGCTTGATTAAATGGGTCACGATTTTTTTCCATATCATCTGCTGCAATATAAAACGCAAGGATAATTATTTCATGCTGTCGAACCGAAACGGTAGGGAAGAAGCCAAGTTTTTTTAGGATGGAACGAACAAACATGACATTTTGCAGCTGGATTTCTTGCCAGTCTTCCTCTGTAAAAGTATCGGCATAATCAAGAATAGTAAATACGATGACACGATAAAATAAGTTGCGACTTTCCATTGGCAAAAAGCTTTGATAATATTGAAAATCAATAGGCTGACCTTGTATTAAGGAGAGGATAAATTCATCCTCTCGGCTTTGCTTGCGTTCCTGTAGCATTCGATTGCGCATTAAGATTTGAGCAATAGACATCGTTGCACGTTCAAGGTTTAACAATGTATAGTCGCTTGGCTTCGGCAGTACAGAATGCATACATAAATAACCCCATACTTGTCCAAGTCCATTGACCGGAATGATGACGAAATGATCGTTGTCAATGGATAGAAGTTGAAGGGGTTCTTGTAATTCTAATTGCTGACAGTGGTCCTCCAAAAGTTGTAAATACTTTTTGGCTTCTATTGGATAATAAAAGCTTTTTGTATCTTCGGAGACAAATAAAAATAATGCATCTGTATCTTGATAAAGCACCTGTAAAATTTTAAAAATTCCATTGGGCATTAACGACAATTCCATAAAAGTCTTTGAAATCGCATCAAGCTGTGTTAATGCTTGCTGATGCTGATTAATAATGTAAGTATGTAGATCCTGTGTAATATCGATAAATCTTACAACCTCTTCAAAAATGATGATAGGAAAATCATGAGCATTAGCCATAGCAACCAGTTCTACAGGAACATAATCAAAATAATCACCAATCTCAATACAAAGAGCTGCAGCACCGTTGCGAATAAGATTTTGCAAATAAGCGATTTGTGTTTCACGCTCTAACTGTAAACCTACCCCAGTTGTTAAAATGAGCTCTCCGCCATTTATTAAAGTATCAAAATTTTTAATTTCTAATATATGTGTCCATAGTACTTGTCGATTTAGTCCTTGTTGTCCAGCGATTAACTTGGCAGATTCAAAATGCTTTCGCTTTAATACATCACGTACAAGTAGAGGATGTTTCGACATAAATAAGCACCTACCCTTCGATGTACAATAATTATGTTAGATTAATCAGAAAATTTCAACATTAACTAGAATAAAAGTTAGAGGGTTACCGGACTGAGAGAAGGAAAAGACCATAAAAAGGTTTGCAATTTTGATATGGTCAACTGTATTGAAATAGGTATTCTTCCCGAAGAAAGGCGATTCCAAATGCTCGAAAAGCACAAGGAGTCGCCTTTAATAATTTCGTTTATGTCCTTTTTTTACGTATTCCCAATCGGTTTCAATGTTTTGACGAATACGAACTAAAAAGTCTTGAACACTGTCCATTTCTTCAGGAGAAAAACCATCTAATGCTCTAGCATTCGAATAGTCTCCTTCTCGCTTTAAAAATGGATAAATCTTTATACTTTTTTCTGTTGGGAAAAGTTGCTTGTTTTTCTTGTTACCTACTTCACTACGCTTTTCTACAAAACCTTTAGTCTCCAACTTTTGAATCGCTCGGGAGGCCGTTGTGCGATCTACCTTCAATAGTTCAGCAACCTTTTCTTGAATAATACCAGGGTTTTCACAGATGCGAGTGACATACAAATACTGTCCCTTTGTTAGATCGAGTTCTTTAAACTCAATATTACTAATGGAATCAAGTGCCCGTGCAATCGCACCAATATCTCGTAAAATTTCCTTCATTGATTGCCTCCGAAATATATTGTATTTGCAATAAAAAATACTCTATACTATATATTATCATCCATGAAGGGAAATTTCACTTCATATCTACAGGTGGTTCTCTTTTCCAAACTTACAGTCTGAAGCGTAGTGGTGTATAACGGCGCAGTTGACAATTCTACCAGTGGTCACCAAATTCAAGTAATAATCAGGAGGAATAAAAATGAACACAAAAAAAATTACAGATGAAAAAGATTTACAAACAGCGTTTGCGATTCGTCAAAAAGTTTTTATTGAGGAGCAAAAGGTGCCAGAGGAAGAAGAATTTGATGAGTTCGACACGCTAGATGCAGCATGTGATCATATTCTTGTGTACTATAACGATCAACCTGTTGGTACTGGCAGACTACGAGTTGTTGATGGCTATGGCAAACTAGAGCGTATATGTATATTAATAGAATTCCGCAAATTTGGTTTAGGTAAAGTAATTATCCAACGTTTAGAGGAAATAGCACTTGAAAAAGGTTTAGCAAAATCAAAATTAAACGCGCAATCTTATGCAGAAGGCTTTTATGAAAAATTAGGCTATAAACGTGAAGGTGAAGAATTTATGGATTGTGGCATCCCGCATATTTTAATGAAAAAACAATTTCATAAGGCGTAGAGTATTCATTATTTATTATAAAATAGCAAACTAGGTTTTATTAGTTTGCTATTTTGTTTTAACTTCTTTCAGCGGGTTTCCAAACACCCGCTGAAATAGAGGAACTCAGTCTGAGAACGCCACGTTAGCACTGCGCTTTCGCACAAAAAACATCGCAGGCCTAAGCATAACACAGATTCCGGACGCAATTATGTCGAGGCATAATTGATTACAATAGCTCTCTTATTTTTTCCCATAATGGCTTAATTTTTTCTTTATTCGGCGCATTTGCAAATATCCAATCTGATTCATTATTAAAGGCGTTCACTAATTTCTTAACGGCGACCTCATGTGTCTCAAGGCTCATACAATTCATGATATGGACTATCTCATTTAATGGGTCAGTGGGTAAAGATTTATCTAGCGCTTTAAGTCCAAGTACAGCTCGTTCAGGGCAATATTTATGCAGGAGTACTTTAGCGAAATGTTCTAAACTATTCCGCAGTAAATGAACGCACCAAATCTCATTTTCACGTTTAGCACTCCAATAATATTGATACAAATACCAAACAGTATCATCTATTGCATCTTGAAATTCAAGAGGCGTTAATGACAAAGTTGTTTTTTTCTGTTTAGCTGTAAGGATTCTATTCGGATCAAATAATATTTTAACTGCTTTCAGCAAAAGTCTCCTACTTCTATAGGTTGTAAGAAGAATGCGGCGTTAAGTTACTTTCAGCGAGTGTCCAAACATTTACTGAAAGAAGTTAAAGCCTCCGGCGGATATCACAGAATCGGTAAGGAGTTCTTTGTGCAAGCACAAATCCGATTCCGGACGCAATTATGCCGAGTCATAATTGATGGGCATCTTTATCACTTATTTCAGAGGGTGATAAGGTAAATAAATCGATATGAATCATATCTTCATATACGGCTAGTAGCTGGGGGGCAAAAATGTAAATGTCATCAACGAATAATGTTTTCATATAAGTTTCAATATGCTTCTTGCGATTGGATAAAAATGCTTCAATATTTTCTTCCTTCACAACGCAATACATATCGATATCTGAAAATTCATCATGCTCCTCATAGATCCTCTTAAAAATACAGCTTCAATATATTGATCATCTTTTAGACTTTCAAGTAAAATCTTCACAACATAATCCAAATTCAAATATATCCGCTCCTTATATTAAAACAAGCTGCCCAAAGTATATTTCGAGCAGCCTTATTTTGCTAGATTTCTTTTACAACAGTACCTGAGAAGCTATCGTGAGGACGAAGTTGTCCGTTTTGTTGTTCGAACGATTCTGGATTTTTCAAGTAATCGAATGAGCTAATTGAGTCACGATATACCATCCGTTTCAAAACTTCAGCTGTGAAATTACCAAATCAATTAGAAATGCTTTTGTTCGTTTTTTTTGTAATAGATTTCATCGGAGTTCCTCTTCATAAGTTTCGAAATTTTCAAAGGAACTGATTGTCTTTAAATAGCAATTCTTGTTTAGTAAGGTAAGATGCAATGGCCCCATATTTTTCTGTCGAAGCGCCTGCATAGCTATTCGCGAATGTAAGGAGGGAGGTAGTATGCTGCTGACAATAATCGATTAGATTGTTTGCTGTAATCTGCTTGCTAAGGAGAATGGCTAACAATGCACCGATGAAGGCATCACCCGCTCCAGTTGTATCAATCGCATGAACCTTGTCAGCGGGTACTTTAATATGAAGATTTTTCGTATTAAGACTTGCACCTTCTGCTCCACGAGTAATGATAAGTACTTTTACTTTCCCTTGAAATAATGAATGGACGGCTGTTTCTTCATCCTCAATCTCTGTTAAAAATAAAAGCTCCTCCTCGGACAATTTAACGATATGGGCCTTTGGTAAAAACTCTAAAATCGTTTGACGACATGCCTTCACATCATTCCAAAGTGGCAAGCGAACATTTGGATCAAAAGAAACAAGACTCCCTGCCTGATGAGCCTGTTCTATCAGGGCCACATGTGCATGTTTCATTGGGCTTTCCACTAAATTTACTGAACAAAAATGAAGAATATCTTTATCTGTTAAAAGATTAGGTGGCAGTTGCTCTTTGTTGTATTGTAAATCTGCTGCGTGGCGGCGATAAAATAAGAAATCTCGGGCTCCATCACTTGTCAGTGAAACAAAGGCTAGACTTGTTTCACCCTCAATAGTTTGAACAATATAGTTCGTATCGACATCGGCATTTTTTAATGTTTCTACTAGAAAATCTCCAAAAGCATCCTGACCTACTTGTGTAATGAGGGCTGCTTGTTGCTCAAGCTTTGCACAAACAGCTGCAACATTGGCAGGGGCTCCACCAGCATTTTTAGTAAATTGCTCAACTGCAGCAAGGGAGGCATTTTGTTCAGTAGGTGTAAAATCAATTAATAATTCACCAATTGCATAAAGTTTACTCATGGAAAAACCTCCTTTATATCAATTTCGCCTGGTAATTGGTGCTGTCGCACAGAAAAAATTGCCATAAGGCGTGACTTTCCGTCGTTTTGCCTTTTCTATCTGTCCCTCAGCTGGCCCCTTCCGTCGCTATGCGCATTGTATCCGTCGTTAAGCCAGTCGTTTCTGTCTGTTGTATTTGAATCCGTCGCTCAGCACGATCGTTCCGTCATCTTGCCCTCACATACTTAGACTGAATTCCTTATTTCAGCAGTTGTTTAGATATCCGAACCACACCACATTCACCTTTAAAGGTAGGGGGGTTCCGTAGCTGACGCTTCGCTTTCGCTACGAGGCATTCGCTTTTTCTTTGGTACGTAAATAGTGTAGAAAATACCGCCAAAAATTAATACAATACCAGCTGTTTGCATAAAGCTCGGCATAAAATCAAGTAACAGCATATCAAGCAATATTGCCACAACAGGGTCAACAAATACTAATACTGAAACTAGTATGGTAGAGAGGCTACGAATACTATCAAAAAATAAATAGTAAACAAATCCTGTATGAATAAAACCTGTTCCTAAAATATATAGCCAGTTTGTAGTCGTTAAGCTTTCAAATAATGAAAAATTAACAAATGGCAATAGTATGATAATTCCGACCGTTGTTTGGATATATGTTAATGCGTAGGAGCTAAGCTTTGTGATCGTTTTACTTGTTAACATCGTAAATGCGTAAAACAATGCAGACAGTAATGCCCATATAAAGCCTGATTTCATAAATTCAGAGAGGGACATAAAATTATTTAAACCAATAATAAACATACTGCCGATAAAACAAGTTAGTGTTGCTAGTAAAGCTTGAATAGTCATTTTTTCTTTTAAAAACAATGCGCCAAAAATTAATACGAATATTGGTGCTAAATTATAAATAGAAATCGCAATGGAAATCGACATCTCTTCAAAGGCTTTAAATAAAAATACCCAGTTTAAGACAATAAAGACACCGCATAGAAGTGTACGTAATATTTCTTTTTTATCCCATTTTTCCTTCTTATGCCCACCAGTGATAAGCCACATACCGCCAAGGAAGAGGGTGGCGCAAATACATCTAATAAATACTAGCTCGATTGCAGGTACGCCCGTATGAACGGTGAAAAATCCAATAGAGCCAAAAAGGGCCATTGAAACAGTTAGTTTGATAATCGCTGAAATGTTCATATAAAACCTTCTTTCTATTAAAATTTTTGACGCTTGAGAAAGTAGGGGAGACTTAACGTTTATTTCGCCCCGCCCCTTCTACAAATCTTTCAATCTTAAAGCTTCATAAAATAAGCGAAGAAAGCCGACAGTGTACGTACGTCAACTGTCGGCTTCATTGTTCTACAATTATTCTCGGATTTGGCCGTTACCGTGAATGAAATACTTTGTAGATGTTAACGCAGGTAACCCCATTGGCCCTCGAGCATGTAATTTTTGCGTACTAATGCCGATTTCTGCACCGTAGCCAAATTCAAAGCCGTCTGTGAAGCGAGTGGAGGCATTGTGATAAACAGCGGCAGCATCTACGCTATGTAAGAAAGTATCTGCTGATAACTGATCCTCTGTCATGATGGCTTCAGAGTGGTTAGTGCCGTATTTATTAATGTGCTCAATTGCTTCATAAACGTTTTCCACAATTTTAACACTAATTTTTAAATCTAAATATTCAGTTGCATAGTCTTCTACAGTTGCTAGTTGCGCGAAATCAAGAGCTTGACAGACAGTATCATCGCCGATAATTGTCACACCAGCTTGATGTATAGCACTTAGTAGCTGTTTGCCGTGCTCATGAAACCATTCAGGATGAATAAGTAAGCTTTCTGCGGCATTACAAACAGAAGGGCGCTGAGTTTTTGCATTGATGCAAATCTTTTCTGTTTTTAAGTAATCGGCCGTTTGGTCTACATAAATATGACAGTTGCCAGCACCTGTTTCTAGTACTGGTACAGTGGCTTCATTTACTACTAAATCAATAAGTGCCTTTCCGCCACGAGGAATTAAAACATCTAAGTATTCTTTTAAATGGAATAATTCTTTGACAGTTTCGCGATTTGTATCCTCGATTAATTGCACAGTGTCCGCAGGGATAGACGTTTTGCTAAGTGCACGATGAATACTTGCCACTAGCGCTACATTCGAAAATTTAGCAGAAGAGCTACCGCGTAAAATGACTGCATTGCCTGTTTTTAATGATAATGTTGCAGCATCTACTGTTACATTAGGGCGTGCTTCGTAAATCATCCCGATAACGCCAATTGGTACTAGGCGCTTTTCAATTAGTAATCCATTATCTTTTTCTATTCGCTCTAAGAGACTACCTACTGGATCATTTAATTCAACTAGTAAGTGGATAGCACTTGACATTGCCTCTACTCGTTCTTTGTTTAGCATGATGCGATCGAGGGTAGAAGCGGGCATTCCTTGTGTCTCGCCATTTGCTAAATCCTTTGCATTTTCAGCAATGATCATATCTTGGTCGATTAGTAATTGCTCAGCAATTTTTGTGAGAGCCTCATTTTTCTCGCAAGTTGTTTTAATATTTAAAATATAGCTTGCAGCCTTAGCCAGCTTTCCTTTTTGTTGAACTTCACTTGTCATGTGAATTCCTCCTTAATTTGTTTGAATTTTTAGCCATTTATCTCGGTGAATGACCTCAATGGGATAGTTCGCTAACTCGTCTGTACGTTTTCCCATCGCATGGGCTAACTCTAGGGAAGAATATAAGACCTCACCACGGCCAAGCAGTCCCTTGTCACTATAGACTTCGACAACGTCGCCATTTGCGAAGTCGCCTTCGACACGATATACACCAGCAGGCAACAAGCTTTTACCATTTGCCAATAATGCATGTTCTGCACCGCTATCTATAAAGATTTTACCAGATACTTCCGTTAGTGCAATCCACTGTTTATTATTCGTTAAAACAGCAAGCGCGTCATGCTCAACATACGTACCATCACCACGTCCTTCTACTATATCGACAAGTTTATTAGCACCGTGACCAGTTCCGATAAACACCTTGACACCTGCATTTAAAGCTGCTCGAGCTGCTAGTAATTTGGATTCCATACCACCTGTACCGACCTTAGACCCTGAACCATCTGCAAAGCCAAGCATCTCATCAGATACCTCTGTTAAACGATCAATACGTTGTGCATCAGGATTTTTAGATGGATTGGCATTATACAGGCCATTGATATCTGTTAAGATAATGAGCTGATCGGCATGTATAAGACCACTTACAAGTGCTGATAACATGTCGTTATCTCCAAAGGTTAATTCGCTGACAGATACCGAATCGTTTTCGTTAATGATAGGTAAAATGGAGCGTTCTAATAATTCCTCAAATGTGGCACAGGCATTTTTATAACGCTCTTTTTTTGAAAAATCAGTGCGTGTAAGTAAAATTTGAGCAGGCACAATATCATAAATGCTAAATAAAGCATTGTAGGTTTGAATCAGTAAACTTTGCCCAACTGCCGCGGCAGCCTGCTTACCTTTTAATGTGACGGGACGAGAAGGGTAGCCTAGCTGTTTAAAGCCCGCTGCTACTGCACCTGATGAAACAAGCAATACTTCATGACCGTATTTTTTTAATTCAGCGATCGCTTGGACATGGTCCATTAAACGTATTTTATCAATTTCACCTTTTGCATTTGTTAAGGAGCTACTCCCAATTTTGACGACAATTCTTTTTCTTTCCATAGCAATACCTCCAATTCGCCATTACACTTGTACTATGATTTAAACTTTAGCAGCTACTAAGATTTCGCTAAATTTAAAAATAAAAAAACCTTTTCATCCTAAAAAATTAGGACGAAAAGGTTTACTTTCCGTGGTACCACCTAGATTGAACATCATTGACATTCCACTTTGCTCATAACGCTTGAGACTGCGCCTAGTTAGCTAGGACGATTTACGAAGTAGGTTCTTTAGTCTTTCTTGTACAATGCCTTACAGCCGATGGGCATCGCTCTCTGATCAAGCAGTTTCTAGGTACTAATCTTCGCTCGCTTATATTGTATAATTCAATATCTTTGTTGAATGGACCTTCATCAATTATTTTGGTTGGTGTCCGATTTCTATACAGAATGCACTACTTTAGCATGTCTGTCAAGCTGATTAGGAATGTTAATAGAAAGTTTTGAATAAAAAAGTAGGTATTACTGAACAATCGAGAGTACCGTGTAGGAGCAACATAACCTTGTTTATTTGAACCACCAGATTGCGATTAATAGTGGGAGCATCGCTAAAACAATCACGAAAGAACTCCATACTATTTGTTTTCCTGAAGACATATTTTTCGGTTTAATACTCATTTGTTCATATAGTTCGTTGATGGAACGTTGCTCTTTTGCATAAAGCATAGTTTGAAATTCATCGTAATCTTGAATATAACTTGAGGGAGGGCGAGGGCTAAAGCGTAAACTTCGAATATCGTCTGTAATCTCTTTTTCACCCATCCAATAAGTAATAACTGGCGCTAACCCTGAAGTTTGCGTAGCCTGTACCCTGATGTCATGTGTTTTCATTTTATAATAGACATTTCCTTGCTCGTCTTCATATTGCTTTACAATATCGCTTACTGCCATCAACAAACACCTCTTTCTCCCAAATAATCCGACTTTTAAGTTATGATAATATTTATTATAATGGATTAAGGTAGAAAAGTATTGCTGAAACGAGCAGAATTGGTTAGGGGATTTTTTGTAAAAATTCAGAAAAAGTATATTGGTATATAGTATAATGTTAAGAAATACATTTTATGGTTATTATTTTTTGGAAAGTAATTTTTCTACTAAAAGTAGAGTTAGTCGGAATAAAAATTAATCTCGCTTATGATGAATATTTTTGTGAAAAGTAATAGAAAGAAGGGATAGTTTTGGCATTTTCAACCTTAATGGCGTTTTTAGGGGCGGCAATTATTTTAACTATAATGCCAGGTCCAGATAATTTATTTGTTCTTGCACAAAGCATTGCACAGGATAAAAAGGCTGGTATAGCAACATCACTTGGCTTATGTACAGGTTTGCTCGTTCATATAGGAGCGGCGGTTCTCGGTATCTCGGCTATTATTTATCAATCAACAGTTATTTTTTCTATTGTTAAGTTTGCAGGAGCGGCGTATTTATTGTATTTAGCATGGCAGTCGTTTCGTGCGAAAGGTGATCCGTTCACAATGGAACAGCAAAATGTACAAGCCTATGTGACTTTATATCGGAAAGGTATTTTAATGAATATTTTAAATCCAAAAGTTTCTTTATTTTTCTTAGCACTATTGCCACAGTTTGTAAATCCTTCTAATGGCCATGTAGGTTTACAGATGCTAGTTTTGGGTATTGTATTTTTAGTACAAGCGCTTATTCTGTTTTCATTATTTAGTATTTTTGCCGGTAAAGTAAGAAAAGTAATTATTGGGAAGCCTGCAATTGCTAAACGATTAAATATGATTCAAGGTGTACTTTTCACTTTTATTGGAATACAAATAGCGCTAAGTAAACAGTAAAATGGGGGATTTTTATGGCAATTTTACATATAACGTTTAGCTTATCTACGCAAGGCTCAATTAAACATGCAATACGACAACATCATTTACAAAGAGAGGAGTCAGTGCTTAGTGTCAATGAGATTTTCTCGATTGGTCCGCTAAGCAGCTCAGAAGAACGAAAAAGCTGGTTAAGAGCCAATATCTTTAGGGACAGTGAAGAACGTGAATTGAACGAGGATCTTTATAAAGAATGGAAGAAAAAAATTGCAGGTTTACCGTGCGATGTTGATGTCTGGGTATGGTACAGCCAAAGTACTCATGAAGAGATTGGGTTACGTTATGTCATGAGCAAGTTGATCAATAAATGTAGTATGGTATATGGGATTGATGCCACAGATGGCCTGAAACGTGTACAACCAAATATGATGATTCGTCAAACAGGTGAGATCTCACCAGACTTGCTTATGAAACTACGTTCGGAGGCAAAGCGTTTTTCTATTGATGAGTGTCAACAATTTGCTAATGAATGGGAGGCGCTAAAACAAAACCCTAGTACATTGCGAGTTTGGCAAGATGGAATTGTCCATGTAGCGGAAGATGCATTGGATCCTATTATTATAGAATGTGCAGAAAGAGCTCATGCAGAACTAAATGAGGAATGGCTTAAACCGATGCGTATCATCGGTGAAGCAATTGGTTCAATTGATGAGTATTTAGGTGAAGAGTTTGTGGAAAAACGACTAATGACACTTGCAAAGCAGGGACTTTTTGAGGTTGATGGAGATACAACAGATATGTATTCGTATCAAGTAAAATATGTAGGGGAAAAATAATAAAACTGCTTCCAGTAACCACCTTTCATTTAAAGAAGGTGGTTTTTTGTAGTTCAAGAAACTTGGAAATTCATCTAAAGGACTAACTTTTCCACAATTGAATATAAAGAAAAGCGAGTAACAATTGTTATATAAGGATATAGGAGTAGAGGATAATTAGTCTATTATAGAGGCTGGTTATCCTCTTTACTAGCGTCTTTAATAAGCTTTGTTGCTTTTCTTGCATCTGTTACCCCTACTTGTATGTCTTTGTGAATGTCTTTGTATTTATCAGGAACTTTTATATACTCCATATTGTCTAAAATCTTATCCATCTTGTTTGCTGTTTTTAAAATATCTTTTTCTTTTTCTTTGTCTTCCATAGCTTTCATCGAGTTTACTATGAATAAATCCTTCATGTATTGAAACTCTACTAATTGTTCACAAATATAATAGGGATACTGTTTCTCTGATATTACTGTTTTCATTGTTGATTTGCTTAACTGCTCAGTCTTAGGAGTAGACTCTTTATTTTCTACCGCACAACCTACTAATAATAGAATAGGTATTGCTAATGATACGAGTTTCGTTGCTTTCATTATATATCCTCATTTTGGAAATTATTGTAATTAATTAACATATTGTACCACAACGTAAATTATAAATAATAGATATATAAAATTCCTATCATTTGAAAGAAGTGATTTGTCATAAATATTGGATGTATATTCCATACATGTCAGGTTTACATAACGCATCATTATCGGTAGCAAGAAAAAATTCTTTAATGAATGGAAAGTTCCTTCTTCAACTAAACTGCCTCGTTATCTCAACAAGAAAAAAGATGCTGCCGCAGCAACACCTTGTCTAACTCTTGCACCCCGTTACATTCGTGGCTTTTTGTTGTATTTCCAAACTTTCATTTGGGAACGTTATTTGTATATTGAATTAATAATATCGTACATTTTTTACATACATAATTACTAGGTTTAGCTATTTAACATATTGAATATACCCTAGCATATCAGCAACAATGAAAGTAGCTATTATGCCCAATAATAGACTTAAAAGTAATCTAAACTTTTGCCATGTAAAATAAGGTGTATCAATATCGCTATGGTTATCATTCGTCCGTTCTAACAAATACCACATAGAAGGTAGAATGATGAAGGATACGATTAGTTGTTTCCATATGGGTAAATGTAATTGTAAATCTGGTCCTTCTTCTATAAAAAGAAGAATTGTAGCAATAATCATACCCATAGCATACTTTTCAAGATATTTCTTCATGTAATACCACATTTCATTTAAAAGTCATTTAGATATTATAACAAAAAACAAGCGGACTAATTATAAACATTTTAGCCTTCTGATTCCCTCAAACCTTCAGAAAATTACCAAAGCGTCGTTTGGTAATCTTTCGTAAAAAGTTGTTATTCAACAATCTGGCCCGATTGTTGAACAATAAGTTAAACAACACTCTTCAACTAAACTGCCCTATTAGTTGAGTAAGACAAGACAAAACAACAATCGTTACGAACAGAATCATAAAAATAGACCAAACATATTTTATATATAAAATATGTTTGGTCTATTTATTTACATACGTTTGAAGGTTGTCACCCTAAGATAATGGTCGTTACTCACTTTAATGCTTTACCCATTCTATATGAATGAAAGATTACTTCTCATCGTAAAAATCGAATACAAATTGCTGAAATTGTCGTGCTGATGGTGGAAGGTATCGATTTTCAATCCAAGCCATACCTATGGTCCGTTCACAAACCATATCCTCAACACGAATTTTCGCCAATTTATTTGGATTCAAGTCTTCATCAACAGGTAGCAACGACACGCCAAGCCCAGCACTTACAAAACCAGCAACTGTAGATACTTCATCACCTTCAAACGTAATTTTCGGCTTGATACCTGCAGCATTTAATAATTTATCAGCTGTGCGACGTAATGCGTAACCCTTTTTCAACAGAACAAAATTTTCATGTTCAAGTTCCTTCATTTTGATGCTTTTACGGTTCGCGAGGGGATGGTCAATCGGCACCATAATAAAAAGCTCGTCTCGCCATAGCTCTTTCCAACAAACAGGTGGCTCTGTGTCAATCGCTGCGAGTAAGCAAAGATCTAACTCTCCCGCAAGTAATTGCTTCAACTGGGAGTGTGAGTAATTTTGTGTAAAGTGAAAGCGAATATGCGGATGGTTCTGACGGAAGGAACGGATCAAGTCGGGTACAATGCTAGTCCCTAGAGTATGTAAAAATCCGAGTGATACATCTCCTAGCTCTGGGTTATTCAGCTCCTGTAATTCAATAACTGCTTTTTCGTACTCCTTACGCATGCGTTGGACACGATACAAAAAAAGCTCGCCATATCGGTTGAGCATAATCGAGCGTCCTTGACGGTCGAACAAGGGTACTCCTAATTCCTCTTCAAGCTTTGAAATAGAGCGACTTAATGCTGGCTGAGAAATCGCTAATGCTTCAGCTGCACGAGTCATATGCTCAAGTTTAGCTACCGTTACGAAATACTCCAATTGCTGCCACTCCATTTTTTCACCTCTATTCTCGTTATTTTTGAGTTAACTGCATTATAACGGTAAAAGAGTAGGAAGTATAGGCGCCAAAAAAATTTAAAAAAGATGGAGTACTTAAAAAGAGAAATGAGAAATGAAAGTAGCTGAAAGTGTGATAGAACAGCCGTTAACCTCACATCATTAATGCATGAAACACATTAATATGATAAAAACTATAAATTGTACATTATGAATAAAGGGTGTTAAGATAGACACATAAATTACACAATTACAAATTTCCGTGAAGGGGATATTATAAAATGAATTTTTCTAAGCCACAACCTCTAACAATTGAGGGAGGCAAAAAAGCCGTACTATTACTGCATGGATTCACAGGTAGCACAAAAGATGTGAAAAAGCTAGGAGAATTTTTATCAAAACGTGGTTATACGGTTCATGCACCGATTTATAGTGGGCATGGTGTAGAACCAGAAGCATTACTTGAAACAAAACCAGAAGACTGGTGGAATGATGTTGTGGAAGGTTATAACTTCCTAAAAAGTAAAGGCTATGAAGAAATCGCGGTAGTAGGAATTTCGCTTGGCGGCGTATTTTCGTTAAAAGTAGCAGAAACATTTCCTGTGAAAGCATGTGTTGCCATGTGTGCACCAATCACACGCGATAACTCAAAAGGCTTATTTACACGTTTATATCATTACGCTCGTTTATATAAACATTTTGAAAATAAATCAAAAGATCAAATTATTTCAGAATTACATGAATTACGTATTACACCTAAGGATTCATTAGATGGTGTGACACGTTTAACGACCGAAACACGTGATGATTTATCTACAATCAAAGCACCTACATTAGTATTACAAGGTTCATTAGATGATGAACTTTATCAAGAAAGTGCACCATTCATTTTAAATACCGTGGAAACTGACGATAAAGAGATTATTTGGTATGAAAATTCTGGTCATATTATTACTTTAGATAAAGAGCGCGAAAAAGTGTATGAGGACGTATATAAGTTTTTAGATCATATAGAGTGGTCAGTAGCAAACTAAGGGCTGTCAGCAGACAGCTCTTTTAGTTTTGTCTATTTACAGCTAGGAACTGTACAATTTATTTTTTAAAAAGAAAAAACAACTATTGTTTTACAAATAAATGCTATGTTAATATAGTGGAATTATAGTGATAAATCTCTTCATTTAAATTGTTCGCAATAGTTAAATACATCTAAGGAGTTCATCAAAATGCAACAGAAAATACCTTTTTCAACATATGCAGTCATCGGTACGATGCTTTTCGGACTGTATTTTGGAGCGGGGAATCTTATTTTTCCAATTCAGCTTGGACAATTAGCGGGGACCAATTTTTGGTTTGGCCTAATTGGATTTTTAGTAACAGCTATCGGTTTACCGTTTCTAGGTATTTTAGCTATTGGTTTATCAGGTAGTAACGGTTTACGTGACTTAGCGAGCCGTGTTCACCCATTATTCGGTGTCATCTTTTCATTAGCACTCTATTTAACGATCGGTCCTTTCTTTGCGATTCCTCGTACAGCGACAGTTCCTTTTGTAGTTGGCTTTGAACCATATATACAAGCTGAACATACAACACTTTTACTCGCTTTATTTAGCTTTGTATTTTTTGCCATCGTTTATTATTTCTCATTGAATCCAGCGAAAATTATGGATTATATCGGAAAATATTTAACACCAGCATTTCTAATTGTGTTATTTATTTTAATTATTATTAGTATTGTAAAACCGATGGGGCATTTCCAACCGCCAATGGGAGATTATATTGATTCAGCATTTATGACAGGCTTTAAAGAAGGCTATAACACAATGGATGCATTAGCTTCATTAGCCTTTGGTATTGTTGTCATTAATGCAATTAAAAGCGCAGGAATAACAGACAGAAAAGAAATTGCTAAAGCAACGTGGAAATCCGGTATTTTTGCCATGGCATTAATGATGTTAATATACGGTTTAATTACGTATATGGGGGCATCAAGTATTGGAGCTGTTGGTACATTTGACAACGGTGGTTTAATATTTGCCGCAGTGGCAGATCATTATTTCGGATCATTCGGGGCTATTTTATTAGCAGTGATTATTGTCCTTGCTTGTTTAAAGACAAGTATTGGTTTAATCACATCTTGTAGTGAGTTTTTCCATGAGGTATTTCCGAAAATTAGCTACAAATGGTTTGTATTCATCTTGTGCGTTATGTCATTTACAATTGCCAACTTCGGATTAACGAATATTATTAAGTTTGCCATTCCAGTGTTGATGTTCCTATATCCGATAGCAATTGTCTTAATTGTACTCGCATTATGCTCATCACTATTTAAAAATAAGCAACCGGTATATGCGGTTACTATGATTTTCACAATTTTTATTAGTGTCATGGATGGCTATAAAGCATTAGTAGTTAGCATTCCGTCAGCGAAGCTAAGTATTTTTGATGCAATTGAGAAAGCTTATTCGAACCTTTTACCATTTTACGACATAGGATTAGGCTGGATATTACCAGCGTTAATTGGGGCATTTATTGGATGCTTATTCCCAACAAGAAAGCAAAAAAATGAATTTTAAATGATAGAAAGCACGCACAATGAATTTTACATGTGCGTGCTTTCTCTTATGTTGAATCTTAGTAAGCTGTCCAGCCACCATCAACAGCGATTATTTGTCCGTTGACAAAGCTTGATTCATCTGAGCCTAGGAAAATAGCAAGCTGAGCGATTTCCTCAGGTTGTCCAGCTCGTGGGTTAATGGCCATACCTAGTGATTGGCGTGCTGCACCTGTTTGGCTCACGTTTGTCATGGAAGAAGCAATGTTTGTAATAACTGCACCTGGAGCGATACCATTGCAGCGAATATTTTTATCTGCATACATAAATGCTGTGTTTTTTGTAAGCCCAACAACGGCATGCTTAGAAGCAGTGTAAGCAGCTCCAGCACGAGCACCATAGAGACCGCCAGCCGAAATATTATTGACAAATACACCATGTCCTTGAGCAAGGAAAATCTCTGTCGCCATACGCATTGAACGCATAACAGCAGTTGTATTTACTGCGAATACTTTATCCCAACGTTCATCAGAAACTTCACCAATTGGCTCCATTCCATCCATAATACCAGCATTATTCACTAAAATATCTAATGTGCCAAAAGCATTTTTTGTTTCATCAAATAAGCGTTGTAAATCTTCTGTTGATGCAACATTTGTTTGAATGGCGAATGCAGAGCCACCTGCTGCTTTGATACCTTCAACAACAGCTTGTGCACCTTCTATATTTAAATCAGAAACTAGGACTTTTGCTCCCTCTTTTGCATAACCTTCTGCAATTGCTTTACCCATACCTGACGCGGCACCTGTTACGATTGCTACTTTACCTTCTAATCTCATCACAAAAACCTCCTATAATGTATGTTCTTTCACCAGAGTTTGTTCAGGTGATTTCTTGGATATATAATGTTAGATATTGAACATGTGTTCATTAAAATAATATAATAGTTTTGTAAGCGATTTCAATATGCAAAAAGCTCAGAACTGTTCAGTAATCAACACATATAAAAAAATCTGTTCAATAAGGAGAAAAAATTTGAGTGCTAACGATTTAAGAGTTATCAAAACGAAGCAAGCATTACACAATGCTTTACTAACGTTATTAAGTGAGAAGCCTTTAGAAAATATAACAATCGCAGAAATTTGTCGGGTGGCAAAGGTGAATAGAGGTACCTTTTATTTGCACTATGAGCAAAAGGAAGGGCTATTTGAGGAATACTTTCAGGAAATTATGGAGGATTTGAATAATTCATATGAGGAACCGTACCGCGCAGTAACAACAATGGATAAAAACCAAATAGATCCAAATACTATTCGTATTTTTCATCATATTGAGCGCTTTAAAATGTTCTATCGCATTGTTTTTTCTAAAAATGTGCCTTTGACCTACTATTACATGTTATTTGATGGAATTTTCTCTCTGCTAAAAAGGGATATCACAATCCATAAAGAAATACATGATGAGATATCCATTGAATATTATAGTGCGTATCAAGCAAATGCAATCATAGGCCTAATCATTCAATGGTATCGCCAAGATTTTGAGGACAGTGTAAGTACCTTAAATAAACAACTTGCTGCTATTTTGCGGATTGGTGAAAAGTGATGAATTAAGAGTCGGTTAGAAGCGTGGAACAAAGTAGGCGTTTCCCTCGTTCTGCCGAAAAGCACACTATAATTTAATAGGACACTAAATGATTAACATATTGTAGTTCAACAATATCAGCGATGTACTAACTCAAAATTAGTACATCGCTTTTTTAACAATATTATTGAACAGTAGCGGGGGAAAATTGCTCACTTTTGCTTTTTACTTTTGATCTTTTTAAAGCTATGACGATAGTAGAAATGGCCAATGTTACAGCAATCAATAACTGCTTAGATATTCGGGTATCCAGGAAAATCACTCGAAGTGAATCAAAACAACCTAATAGTACTACACTAAATTTGTTAATAACTTTTTATGGAAAAAATAGCATTGACAACTATATCGTCAGCTGATATATTCTAAATGTATCGGCTGACGATATATTGTTAGGCGATATAAAAGGGGGGGTCGTATGACGCAAGAGCATCCGCCTTTAACAGAGGGCGTTTATTATATTTTATTAGCGTTATTTGATGCCAGGCATGGTTACGGCATCATGCAACTGGTAGAGGAAATGAGTAATGGTCGGGTTCGACTTGGAGCGGGTACGATTTATGGAGCAATCAAAACATTACTCGAACGAGGATGGATTGAAGCGCTAGGTGGTGACGGGCGAAAAAAGGAATACATCATTACTGATAGTGGAAAAAAAGTAATTGAATACGAAATTTTGAGATTAAGGGAACTTTTTGACAATGGCATCCGTATAACAAAGGATGATGGAACAAATGGATAATATCGATTGGTCGTCAACCCTTATCAAATTGAAATATGGGTTAACAATATGGTAAGCAAAAGATGGATATTCAAAATTATTTTCTGGGAAATTGGAAAAATATGATAATTAAAAAGAAGAATGCATTTAAAGTTACATATTTAACCAGGAGTTCACATCGATTTTATAAGATTTAGATGGGAGGTGGAATTTTATGAAAAAAAGAGTGTATCGTTTTTTTCTTGATTATGAACAAGAGGAAGCATGGGTTAATAATATGGCGGAACAAGGTTGGCATCTAAAGCGTACAATGTTGGGTTACTTTATTTTTGAAAAAGGAGAACCTGGACAATATATTTATCGCAATGAACTAGTCAAAAATAAAAATCAAGATTACTTTGAATTTTTAGAGACGATGGATATTGAGTTTATTTCAAAGTTTGGAGGATGGGCTTATTACCGCAAACAGAAATCAAAAGGTCCATTTGAATTATTTTCAGATAGTTCTTCGAAAATACAGTATTTAAAATCAATAAGCCGTCTTTTTATATCAATTACATTTCTTAATCTATTATTTGGATTTATCAATCTTAATATTGGACTTGGTGAATCAACAGAAAGTTTTTTAAACACGGGAATTTCGTTGTTAAATTTTGTAGTCGTAATGATCATGTGTATACAGATTTATAAAGTTGAGAGACGTAAAATAGGACTACAACGCGAATTACATATATTTGAAGGGTAAGGAGGAAAAAAGATGACATTACAATTAGAGCGTGTCACAAAGAAATACAAAGATTTCACAGCAGTCGATAATCTAAACTTTAAAATTGAAAAAGGGGAGATTTTTGGGCTGATTGGACAAAACGGAGCTGGTAAAACAACGACGTTCCGAATGATTTTAGATTTACAGGAGACAACGGCTGGTACGATTACATGGGATGGCAAACCCGTTAATGCCATTAACCGTGATGTACTTGGCTATTTACCGGAGGAACGAGGCATTTTTCCGACGATGAAGGTGGAAGATCAACTTTACTTTTTTGGCGAGCTACGTGGCATGAAGAAGTCGGAGTTAAAGAAGGAGATTGACTATTGGATTAGCCGATTTGAGCTCGAAGATAGACGGAAAGATAAGGCTGAAACTTTATCAAAAGGGAATCAACAAAAAGTACAACTGATTGCTAGTTTTATTCATAAACCACAGTTCTTAATACTAGACGAACCATTCAGTGGACTGGATCCTGTGAATAAAGATTTACTGAAAGATGCAATATTACATTTAAAAGAACAGGGCACAACGATTTTGTTCTCTAGTCACCAGATGGATAATGTAGAGGAGCTATGCGATCATCTTTGTCTATTAAAACGTGGAGTCTCTCTATTTTCAGGTAGTTTACTAGATTTAAAGAAACAGTACGGAAAAACTAGATTAGCAGTACGTACAGAGTGGTCGACAACTCAATTGTTGGCACTTGAAGGAGTCAAAGATGTTCGAGTGGAGAAAGAGCAAACTGTGCTCACTCTGGAGGATGAGAGCTATGCACAAAGTATTTTCGAGAAGCTTTCCAATGGTAAATATATAGAAAAATTCAGCTTAGATTATTTATCGTTAGATGAGATCTTTAAAGATAAGGTAGGTGGCAACGTTGTCGAAGTTTAATTTGTTAATGAAACAGCTTTACACATCAAAAATAAAATCAAAATCCTTTGTTGTAATGACAGTCATTTATATACTTGGGATGTCCGTTGCAGTTTTCTGGTCAGATATTAAAGAGCTTTTTACAGGTGATGATCAAGCGCAACAAATTGCAATCGTCAATGAAACAACAGCTGATTTAAGTGGTCTCTTTGTATCGAATAGCGATATGGAGTTTATACAAAATAAATCGAATATATCGGAGCTAGAGAAAAAGGTCAAAGACGAAAAGCTAGATGCAATCGTTAAAATAACAGATCAAAATGGACAGCTACATGCTGAAATTGCCACTTTCACTCCGTTGAAATTAAATGATCAAGGTGCGATAAATTCGATATTGCAACTTGCTGGCCAAAATTATGCTGTACAACAGTTATCATTAACACCAGACCAAGCAGCTCTAATTATGGATGCCAAAACGATTATTACTGATAAAAATTTAAATACAGAGTCTGCAGGTGGTAAAAGCGAAGAAGAAAAGCAATCAGGACAATTTGTATCTTATGCAGTAGGTATTTTAATTTATTTCTTTATTTCTACATTCCTATCTATGATTACAACGGAAATTGCTACTGAAAAAGGTTCACGTGCAATGGAAATGCTACTAGTAAGCGTTAAACCAGCTACTCATTTTAAAGCAAAAATTGCTGGTGTATTATTACTTGCATTAACACAGATGGGTATTATTATAGTTGTCTTCCTAATCTATGCGAAATTTGCGAAGAACGGTGTTATTTGGGATATGGCAGCTAGTATCGTTAGTGAATTATCGATTGGTTATGTCATATATGCTGTGCTATTCTTACTATTAACAATTATTCTTTATTTAATTGTTGGGGCATTATTCGGTTCTTTAGTGTCTAAAGTTGAAGAAGCAGGTCAAGTATTAATGCCAGCCATGATGATTACATTAATTGGTTTCTATGTCATGTTATCGGGAATGGGGAATCCGGATACTCTTATCATCAAGGTATTCTCTTATATTCCATTTACGTCTGGAATGATCATGCCGATGCGTATCGGGGCTACTGATATAGGCGTTACGGTACCACTTTTATCGTTAGGTATTTTAATCGCAACAATTATTGTGGCTTACTTATTCAGCATATCATTCTATAAACGCAGTGTGCTAACTTATAGTACAGGTGGCGTTATTCAAAAAATTAAGACCGTACTAAAAGTGACAACATGATGGTGAAAGCAGCTACATTAAAAGTAGCTGCTTTTTTAGTGCGAATATGTAAATACTAGAAAACAATGTAAAGTATTTCGTAGATTCAGTCGAATTCCCGAATGAAACAAGCTATAATTTACAGTAGAGAGCGAAGTTTTATTTTCTCAAGCAAGGATTGAAACTTTATTAAAAAAATCACCTATTTAAAGCCTTGCCACATAAGAATGTCAACTAGAGTATCTCGAGGGTTACCTACATTTAGTGACTCTTATTTTGCAGATGCTTGACTAAAATGAAACTTTTTCAGCTTGGAATCGTATGTAAGTAAAAGAGATAAATCGCAGGGGGTAAAACTTTATGTCTGAATTTGACAACGACCTAATGAAATCAAAGGATCCATTCGCATCAGAAAATCCATTATTACAACCTAATCCATTATTACAGGCGGAGCCAGCACAAAAACCAGTGCTTGTTTCCGAGCAAGAGCTATCACAAATTGCTCAAAATCAACTTGCGCTCAAGCAAGATCCTGAGGTTCATGCATTAGCACAAAAAATTGATGTGAAAGATCAAATTGCTATGCTAGAACTTGGAAAAGAAACAGCGAATGGTATTTCTACCTTTTCAGATAAAATGCTAGCAACGATGAAAACAAGTAAACTTGAGGAATCAAGTGTATTATTAAATAATTTAAATAGAATTATGGATAAATTTGATCCTCAAGATTTTGCGGAAGAACAAAAAGGTGGCTTCCTTACGAAACTGTTCAGTAAAGGTAAGGAACAATTAGAAAAGTTTCTATCCAAATATGACAGCATGAATAAAGAAGTTGACGTTATTTTCCGTGAGGTTCAAAAATACGAAGGTGAAATGAAGCGAAATACTATCGATCTTGAGAACTTATATGATCAAAACTTAAACTATTTCCAAACGCTTAGTAAATTTATAGCAGCAATTGAAGTGAAAACGGATGAAGTGCGTTCATCATTACCAGCACTTGAACAAAAAGCACAAACTGGCGATCAATTAGCAGCAATGGAATATGAAACGATGGTACGTGCCGTTGATTTACTAGAACAACGTCGTTATGATTTAGAAATGGCACAACAAGTATCATTCCAGTCTGCTCCACAAATTCGATTAATGCAGCAAGGTAATAACCATTTAATTGCTAAAATTAACTCTGCATTTGTGACGACAATTCCAATATTCAAGCAAGGGCTTATTCATGCGGTAACGTTAAAGCGCCAAAAACTAATTTCTGATTCAATGAGTGAATTAGACCGTCGTACTAATGAAATGCTTGTCAAAAATGCAGAAAATATTAGTAAAAATAGCGTTAATATCGCACGTGCGGCTGGTAGCCCGAGCATTAAAATCGAAACAATTGAAACAACATGGCAAACAATTATGTCTGGTATTCAAGAAACGAAGCAAATTCAAGCAGAAACAGCAAGAAATCGTGAGGAAGGCCGTAAACGTATTGAACGTTTACAACTAGAATATGAAAAACTGAAAAAAATGTAAATGTGAAGCTTCTTGCAATCTTATTTTGCAAGAAGTTTTTTTATTTTTTGACAAAATTGGAATTCCTCATTATGATAAGGTAAATGAGAATGATTATCAGAGAGAAGGAAGCGGAAAGATGCTACACACTGAAATTCGATTATATAAAACAATCAATCATGGAGAAAAAGATGATGAGCAAAATGAATCCAATTTTATTATCCTGTGAGTCTTTAAATGATGGAGCACTTGCGATTAATACGACAGAAAAACTAATGCTCGTATTAAAAAGTCGCTACCATGAATTAACCCATATAGAAGAACTGTTCAATGCCTTGCATAAAGATTTAGATGAAAAGCACAAAATCCTAGAGCAAGAGAGGAAAATTTTAAAGAAACAAAACTTAGAGCTTGTGGAAGACATGCAAAAAATAAAGAAGCAAAACGCCGTCTTACAAAGAAAGTTAACAGAATATAATTGCGTCGTAGAAGAGCTCAAGGAGATTCGCCGACAAAATACAGAGCTACTAATTGAATTAAGTAAATATACTGCTCTGTCAAAGGAATCCTTGTCAGGTCCTTTAAAATGTATGATTCGCGATATGCGAGAGCAAGGTGTCGGTATTAAAGAGATTCATATTCGCATTAAACGTCAAATTAACCCTGATATTAGTTATAGTACGGTGCGCAAATATATTTCTGAGCTTGAATCTGAAATGAAAAAGTAACAATATTCATGACAATTTATTAAAATATGGGCATTTACAGTTTCCACTCAAAGTCCTATAATAAATCTATTCTTTAAATGGTAATATTACGCAAAGTCTTATAGATTCATATGGAGTAGGAGAGTTAGAGGCAATGTCAAATGAGAAAAAAGGGGTTATGGCGGCATTTTTAGCTTATGCTCTTTGGGGTGCATTTCCGCTTTATTGGAAATTACTTGAGCATGTGCAGAGTATGGAAATTTTATTATCGCGCGTCATTTGGTCCTTTGTCTTTACAGTACTAGCAGTAATAGTATTAGGAATGCGCAAGGAACTTCTCGCAGACTTAAAATATTTGTGGTCACATCAAAAGCATTTTTGGCAGCTTGTTGGGGCTTCATTAGTTATCTCGATGAACTGGTTTTTATATATATGGGCAGTTACGCATAATCACTTAATTGAAACGAGCTTAGGCTATTATATTAACCCATTACTATCAGTGATTTTTGGGGTTGTATTCTTTAAAGAAGCACTTACTCGTGCGCAATGGGCGGCTACAGGAATTGCTTTTATTGCTGTCATTATTTTAACGATTAATTATGGATCAATTCCATGGGTAGCACTTCTTATTGCTTTATCCTTCGCTATTTACGGTGTTCTGAAAAAGAAAATTAAGCTTGACGCGACAAGAGGTCTAGCCATTGAAACGTTATTTATTTTGCCGTTTGCATTAGGGTACTATATTTACCTTTTTACAACGAATCAAGCCTCATTTTTACATGTAGATGTGAAGACAGACACGCTCATGATTTTAAGTGGTATCGTGACAGCAATACCGTTAATTTTATTTGCGAAAGGTGCACAAAATATTCCACTCTATTTATTAGGCTTTATTCAATACGTATCGCCAACAATAGTGTTAGTGTTAGGGATTGTGCTTTATAAGGAGCCATTTAGTCAAATTGAGCTATTAGCATTTAGCATTATTTGGGCAGCGTTACTACTGTTTTCAGGATCGAAAATTATTGAAACGAGAAGGGCTCATCATAAATCTGCAAAAATAAATACATGAATGTAAGTAGTACAAACCATGTCTTTGGTTTGTACTACTTTTTTGTGTTTTTAGAAAAGTCCCTGCAATGTGAGGGGGAGGCAAAGAGCTTTTTGCCTTTTCAATGTTTCTTTAGAAATGGGCTAGTATCCTAGCATTTCACACGTATAGAAACTATTAATTGAGGTTACTAACAATGAAGAAAGGTCGAACAGACCCTGATGAATGGCTTTTTTCACCACTATAACAATCAATTTTAAAAAGTAATGATTATGATTATTGGCAAACTAAACACGTTAAGAAATGGCAAAAGTACCTTGCCTATCGCTTAAATTTAGTGAAATGAGATAATAACAGGAAAACGGTCCTAAAGGAGCTTCCTTCTTGGGACTGTTTTTCTTTTTGAAATTGCTGTTTTGTTGCTATTAAACATTAACGGGGCAGAAGAGTTTAATAAGGAATGCTATAATAGTTAATTTCAAGACGATTTTAAGGAGTTAAAGTTTTATGATTATAAAAATTGATTTTGGTGACGATTTTATTCAATACATTTCTTGTTCAACAAAAGTAGGTAGGAAGATGAACAATATTCAGGAGGACTTTCTAAATTGGGTTTTTGACGAAGAAAAGAATACAAAATATTGGGCTTTAGAAAATGGGGAAAGAATTCACCCTAATTATGATGCAAATGCACTTGTTGAATGGTTAAACAATGTAAGATTTAAGCAAGGAATAGCGAAAGCTAAATTAATCACGAATCCTCCATTATGTGTTAAAAAGAAATTATATTTTTAGAGTGTTTCTTTAATGTTCAAATCATTAAAATAACAGGTCTTTACTTCAATATGGTCCCTATTTTTCACCAATCCCTAAATCTTTTATAGAAACGAAGCAAAATGAAAAAGCAAAAAACTGCATCCATTTGGATGCAGTCTTATTTTTTTCTTAACAGTGTATCCCCAAGAGGGATTCCAATCACAACAACCAAAACCGTTAGAATTAGCAGGGCTTGAAAAATAAAATACGCAACTTGATCGAACATCGTATCTCTCCTTCTTTTTTTTAATTCCTACCTTGTCCTGTAATTATCCAACTCCATTTGAAGAGTCAAATAAAACTTAATAAAGCACAAAATCATCTGTGTTTTTATAATATAGTTTACTTCAGTCTAACGTATGTATGCGTCTTTCTTTTTATATTTTGTGATCTGCAACAATGGAACGATTTCAAGATGTTGGTACGTATTATTTGGATAGTTACCTACTATTGGTATCGTTGGCTTGAGTTACATAAGAACTTAGCATTTGAAAATCGTAGAGCAAATCCTTATTTAGCTTGTATAAAAAATCTAACTATTTCACAGTTGAAGCATTAAGAAAAGATAAAAAAGCATCATTAAAGATGCTTTTTAGTTGGATACAGTGGTTTATTTTTATTTAAATGATGGAACAATTTAGTTGAATAAGAATAAAGATTAATGCGTATTTGACTTAAAATGCGAAACAAAAATGAACCGTACAAGGATGACAATTCATTTAATAGGTGGTATTATTTCACATTTTTCAGAGGGGAAATTACATTGTTATAAAAAAATCTTTCCCATTTAGCTAACAAACCGTTCCCATTTTCACCACGTTGAATTTCAATTTCATGGTTTTTATGAAATTCTGCTATTCGTTTATTATGTTCTGTGTGCAATTGATGGAGAGCTACTTGTTTCATTATTATCCCTCCTTTCGATGAACCATAATTATATATCTTGGGTTGATTATAGCAAAGTATTCTACACGTATTGTAAATTAACTCGGTTTTTTAGTTTTTCTCAAGTTTAAAATCGTGTCAAACATAAGTACCTTTACTTTTTTACCAGCATATAGTAAGATGATGACAAATTAGATAACAATGATAATTAATGAGAGGTGCTTTTGATGAGTGCGGTAGGTTCTAAATAGGAACAACTTAAAGAAATAAATTTAATGACACCAGGGGATTTATGTCAGTATATCACCCTTTATTTAGTCGTGGATTTATTTCGATATCTATGAAGATACCTACAATACTTTATAAAGCGTGTAATGGTCTGAATGTGCTTCACTTTGATGAGGTCTTTTCATGATGCTTTTTACACATGCCTTGTAATGGTAAAGCTGTGGGTTCTCCCGCAGCTTTTTTTGTCTTTTTTAACTTCTTTCAGTGGGTGTCCAAACACCCGCTGAAAGAAGTTGAAGCCTCCGGGGGATGTCACAGAATCGATGAGGAGTTCAGTTAGGATGTTAGCCTAAAATCATCGCATCCATGCGATAACGGCTAACTGACCTGCATCGGTAAAAACGCCACGTCCTGTGGCATTACCGAAATGACCGACATCGTGTCGGCCCTCGTCAGGCCTAAGCACAAAGCCGATTCCGGACGCAATTATGCCGAGGCAAATTGATAAACATCATTGCTATCTAATGAGTAGGTGTCTTCATGAATGATTCTAGAAAATCATAGTGAGGAGACAGTAACAATGAATCATACTACTTTTGAGAAGTTACAATACAATGAATTGAAGGATATCGTTAAATCATACTGTGTCAGTGGATTAGGTAAACAGTTATTAGATAAATTAACGCCAAGCCCAAATTTGACAGTTGTTAAAAATCGTTTGAATGAAACGACTGAGGCACGAGCAATTTTAGATGCGGAAGGTCATGTCCCATTTTTAGGGGTATCCAATATTGACAATACCATTCAAAAACTTGAAAAGGGGATCATTCTAGACCCAAGTGAATTAGTTAGCATCTCAGACTTTTTAAGAGGCTGTAGAAAAATTAAAAAATTTATGCTGGAAAAGGAGTTTTTTGCACCCGTACTTGCATCCTATGCTAATTCGATGTCTGAATTTAAAAGTGTGGAAGAGGAAATTAATTTTGCGATTAAAGCAAATCGTGTTGATTCAGCTGCTAGCAGAGAATTGAAGCGTATCCGAAATCATATCGAAACAACAGAGGAAAAAATTAAAGACCGTTTAACAAAATTTTTGAATAGTAGTGCAAATAAAACATATATCCAGGAATTTTTTATAAGTAAGAAGGATGATCGATACACGATTCCTATTAAGGCTTCTTACAAAAATCATGTGCAAGGGACGGTAGTAGAGATTTCATCAAAAGGTGCTACGGTCTTTATGGAGCCAAGTGCTGTCGCTAAATTAAATGTGGAATTGGCCACTTTGAAGGCAGAGGAAGCGGTGGAGGAATATCAGATTTTGGCGACATTATCGGGGCTCCTGATGGAAAATATCCGTGAAATCAACATTAACATGGAGTTAATTAGCCAATATGATATGGTGTTTGCTAAAGCCAAGTTTAGCAAGCATATTGGAGGCGTAGAGCCAAGCTTAAACGATGTTGGCTATATAAAGCTCATCAATTGTAAGCATCCACTGTTAACAGGTGAGGCGGTGCCACTTCATTTCGAAATTGGTAAAGACTATCGTAGCCTAATCATTACAGGGCCGAATGCTGGCGGAAAAACAGTTGTCCTAAAAACCATTGGCTTGTTAACATTGGCTACAATGTCAGGCTTCCATATTGTTGCGGATAAAGGAACTGAAATAGCTATATTCGATCATGTTTTTGTAGACATTGGTGATAATCAAAGTATTGAAAATGCACTTAGTACGTTTTCATCCCATATGAAAAACCTTTCGGATATTATGAGGGCATCCAATAATAATACTCTTTTGCTGTTTGATGAAATAGGGAGCGGTACGGAACCAAATGAAGGAGCAGCGCTGGCCATTTCCATCTTGGAGGAGTTCTATCATATGGGCTGTATTACAGTGGCGACAACGCATTATGGAGAAATTAAGCGTTTCTCTGAAATGCATAGTGATTTTATGAATGCGGCTATGCGTTTTAATAGTGAAACATTAGAACCATTATACAAATTAATGATCGGAACATCTGGAGAGAGTAATGCTCTATGGATTTCAAAGAAAATGAATATACGTGAAACAGTATTACAAAGGGCTAAAGGCTATATTGACAGTAAGGATTATCATTTAAAACGAGTAAGTGATAGTAAAATACGGAAGCCGAAAATTGAAAATGTGAGAACAACAGTAAAGTATGAATTTGAAAAAGGAGATCGAGTAAAGCTGTTAGATCATGATGACGTTGGAATCGTTTATGAAGAAATGGATAATTTCTTTAATGTTGTCGTGTTCTATGGGGGAGAATTCATAAAGGTAAATGTTAAACGCTTGGCATTAGAGCTACCAGCAACAGAATTATACCCAGAAGGATATGATTTAGAGACATTGTTTGTGGACTATAAAGATCGAAAGCTTCAGCATGATATAGAACGCGGTTCGAAAAAAGCCCTTCGCAAGATACAGAAGGAAATTAGAAATAATAAATTGAGCTAAAAAATAGGGATTGCACATATGTCAAAGTGCAATCCCTAAATATTTATTGAACCGAATTTATTTGTGCTTTAATTGAAAAATAAGTTTCTTCAATTTTTTGTTTATAAGGTAGGTCGATTAAATCTTGAGAATCCGTATAGGCCATTTTGGCGATTTCGTAGGCAGTTGTTAATTCACCGAAATGTGCATAGCAAAGCGCCTTATAGGAAAAACACTCATTTAAGCCTAATATGTCAAATGGATGTAAGATGAATGGGGGAACGTTTGTGAAATGTTCAAATGCTTCCTTAGCTTCTTCATATTGACCTAGCAAATACAAGGATTTACCTTTTTCTGAATAGTATAAGTTTTTGTCGAAAATAACCGAGCTATCATTCAAAAGTGTACCAAAACGCTCTATTTCCTCTAGTGCTTGCTGATAATCGTGCTTGTAATTGTTACAATAATGCGCTCTTAATACGAAAATCAAAGCATCCACACTCACTTGTTCGGCAAAAATCCGATACTGCTCAAGCTTCTTCAACATATGCTCTACTTGCTCGAAATCATGGTCAATCATGGCACAAAACGCCCCAATACGATACATATCATCTATATAAGAGTAAAATTGATTTTTATGTGCATCGGTAATGGTCTTATAAATGAGCAGTTTACCTTCCTCATATTCACCAATTGCTAACTGAAAAACGCTAATATAATAAGCCATTTTCACAGTATCTCGCGAATCTAATTGGTAATTTTCCTGTTCAGCCTCTTCTTTCGCCTGCAAAATACAAGAATAAGCCATTTTGTAGTTTCTTTCTTCCGATAATATGCCCAACTCTAATATATAAGTTTCAAACCAATGGCTTAGTAAATTAATTTCTTTAAACATCATGCGTGCCTGTTGAAGCGGTGATACCCATGTCGTTAATCTCGTATGATGTTGTGCTGCTGCATATATATACAGTAAACGCCCAGCCTCATAACTAAGCGAAAGATCTTCTATATAAGGCTTAATCATTTCTACGATTTGCTTCGCATTATCTGTATTATCAAGTTTTAATTCAGCAAATAAAATTTCTACCTGCTCTAAAAGATGACGTATGGAAGAGGGGTTTACTTGTTCAAGCAATTCACTTGCTTTGACGCCTAAACGTTCCGCTATATAATCAAGACTTTCCATCGAAGGCTTGGCCTTATCATTTTCAATTTGGCTTAACATGCCCTTTGTTAGACGATCACCGGCAAGTGCCTCTAATGTTAATTTTTGTTCTTTCCTTAATTTGCGAATTCGTGTGCCTAAAGAGTTCACTGCCTTGCCTCCTTTTTCATTAAAAGTGAGTAATATCATTTTGTTTAATTATATTAAACTTTTACTTGCTTGAAAAGGGGGAGGTGTGTTATATTTTGTTTAATCAAATTAAACTTTTTAACATAATTAAAAATATGGAGGGATTTTAGATGAATGAAGCGCAAAAGTATAAAAAGGCGACGTATCATTTATGGACATTTACAGCTAGCAAAATGATCTCGCAGTTAGGGTCTCATGTTTTATCATTTGGGATAGGTTTATATATTTTGGCACTGACAGGGTCAGCGATGAGTTTTGCGACAACGATGATCTGTTCCATTTTACCTCGTGCATTGGTCGCGCCTTTGGCTGGTTATGTAGCTGATAATTATTCAAAGAAACGCACAATTTTAGTAGCGCAAGCAGGTACAATTTTGACCGTTGTTGGGTTACTACTTTATACAGAAATGGTCGGTTTGTCGGTGTATGCTATTTATATTGCAACAGTTTTTAATACAATATGCTCTGCCTTTTCGGGTGTAACATTTTCTTCCTCAATCGCAACACTAGTAGATCCAGAACGCCTACAAAAAGCAATGTCATTTAATCAAATGTCAGTGTCCATCGCAGCAATTGGAGGACCAGTAATCGGTGGAGTGATGTATGGATTTTTCTCCATGGAAGCATTTTTACTTGTACATATGGTGGCCTATGTGATTACGTTTTGCTTAGAAGCCACAATGAATTTTACTCTGTATAGTACAAGGGGAAAAACGGAAGAGAAGGAAAAGTTGTGGGCTGGGCTTTCTAGTGGTTTTCATTATATAAAGCAACAAAGAGTTGTTAAAACCATTATGTGGGTTTCGTTATGGATTAATTTATTTTTCTCAGCCATCGTTGTAGGGGGGACTTACATTATTATTGAATTATTAAAAGTAAAAGCAAATCATTTTGGTTTTATACAAGCTTCAGGCGCAGTTGGTATGCTTATTGCTTCCGTCTATTTCGCAACACGTGCAGAGGTAAAGGCCCCACTACGTTTTTCTAAATTCAGCTTAATACTGTTGGCTAGCAGTTTAGGGTTGGCGGTTGTCCCATTAATAACGAATTTATCGTATTTAACGATGGTTATCTTTTATATTGTAATTTACTTTATTTTCGCTATTTTTGAGATGGGGATTAACATGCCGATTATGGTTTATATGCAAAAGCTAATTTCAGAGGAATACCGCGGACGTGTATTGGGTTTGATGGAAACAATGGCAATGTCAATGATGCCGATCGGTATGGTTGTTTACGGTATCTTGTATGATACATTCCCGGCAACGGTTATTTTACTTGTCACAAGTGCTATTATCGTTATGATAGCACTAGTTATGCTACGAGCATCTGTCTTAAAAGAAGCACATCCAGAGTTTTATGAACAAAAAGGAGTAACTGAGAGTGTAACAAATTAATGTATCGCTTTGCATATAGCATTAGAATAAAACCAGGCATCTCTTCACAATGTGAAGTATGCCTGGTTTAGTTTCATTCAACAAGATTTACTGATCCTCAATCACAATATAAGTAGCTTTCATGGGTCCATGTACACCAACAATAAGAATCATTTCGATATCTGCCGAATTACTTGGTCCTGTTATAAAGTTGATACAGGAGGCAATTTGCTCGCCAGTTCTGACTTTTTCGCTAATTAGGCGGGCTGCTTGGGTCATCCGTGGAACGATGGTACTTTTCGGAATTAAAATAATAGAGTTCTCGGGTAAAAAACTGACGGATCTTCCTTTATCCTTACTACTAAAAAGTACAGCAGTCCCTGATTCTGCTAATGTTATTTCACTAATCGTAATGCCAATATTAGCTTTTTCAGCCTGTCGAATATTTTCCTCTGGCTGCTTCGAATCCCATTCGTACAGCTGAATATTTGCTTGAGGCCATTGCTCGGTCATTAGTGATGATAGGCCAAAGCGCTTAAAACGTTTGTCTTTCCATGTTATTACAGATTGACCTCCATAATTTTCAATTACTTTTTGTAAGTCTGCAGGAAGATTAGCTGTATTTGTAAGGACAATATCCGTATGAATATTTTTGCATTGTTCAACTAAAACCTCTACTAACTCATCTTTTGTCGCTTCTTTTAGGACACGATCTTGAGGTTGATATTGCCATGTCGGTCGCTCCATTTCTGTTTTTGGCACACGCCCAAGCTGTTTTGCAATTTTAGATAAAAATACATCTCTATTTTCAATAGTACCTGCCATCATTCATCGCCTCCTTTTTGGCGGTGTTTAAACCAGTCACGGAAATTATCTTTATTTGGTGCTGGAAAATCTCTTGCTTCCGTCCATGCTTTCAGTGGGCCTGGACCATTTGAGATTTTTTGATCTTTAGTAAAAGGAGCCATTGCTGGTGAAGCCATTTTTGTCGCCATTTTATATAAGGTAGGGGAAGAAGCACCTAAACCAAAGGCCTTCATTAATAGCTTTTCTGATACAGGAGCTTTACCCTCGTTTTCAACAATTACTTGACGATGTCTATGAATAAGCTGATGTAACGGTATTTTAACAGGACAAGCATCCGTGCAGGCGCCACATAATGTAGATGCATATGGTAACTCTTTAAAATCTTCATAGCCACCTAATAATGGCGAAAGAACGACACCTACTGGCCCAGAGTAGATAGAACCATAAGAATGCCCACCAACATGACGATAAACAGGACAAGCATTCACACAGGCTGCACAACGAATACATTGTAAAATAGGCTGGAACTCACTGCCTAAAATATTAGAACGCCCATTATCGACGATGACTAAATGGAATTCCTCTGGTCCATCTGTATCACCCTCGTCTTTGATCCCTGTTAATGTTGTAATATAGCTTGTTAACTTTTGCCCAACTGCACTTCTTGTTAATAAGCTTACTAGCACTTCCATCTCTTCAAATGTAGGAACAATTCTCTCCATCCCCATTACTGTAATTTGCGTTTTGGGCAAGGCTGTCACTAAATCTGCATTCCCTTCATTCGTCACGAGTGTAATCGATCCGCTCTCTGCAATAGCAAAGTTACAGCCTGTAATGCCTATATCTGCTGTTAAATATTCATTCCTTAATTTTTCACGTACATATAAAGCTATTTCCTCAGGCTTTTCACTTTTCGCATAGCCTTGTTTTTCTTTGAAAATATCACGAATCTGTTCCTTATTTTTATGCAAAGCTGGGGCAACGATGTGAGAGGGTGGCTCGTGATCATCTACTTGCAAAATGTATTCTCCAAGATCTGTTTCAATGACTTCACACCCGAGCTCTTCTAAAGCTGCATTTAAATCAATTTCCTCCGTCACCATAGATTTTGATTTCACAATCTTAGCAGCCTTGTTCTTTTTAGCAATACTTTGAATATAGTCCGTCGCTTCTTTTGCTGTTTGCGCAAAGTAAACATGTCCACCTCTTTTTGAGACATTTTCACTTAGCTGATACAAGTAGTAATCTAAATTCGCAAGTACATGCTTACGAATTTCTTCTCCGTGAGAACGCCATTCCTCCCAATGTCCGAGCTCATCAGCTTGTTTTAGCCGACGTGTTTGAAAGCGTTCCTGTGCACTTGACACTGCTCCGCGCATAAAAGTATTTTCTAATTCTTTCGATACTCGATGATTAAAGCGGTCATCACTTGTTTTCATGGACATTTCTTTTACCCCCTCTTAGCGGCAATTTAATACTTCCGCAATATGCATAACTTTAATAGGCTTACCTTGTCGATTAATTCGGCCACCAATATTGATTAAACAGCCAGCATCAGCTCCGATTAAAATGTCTGCCTCTGTTTCTTCAACATTCCGTACTTTCTCATTGACCATTGCTCCCGAAATATTGCCCATTTTTACTGAAAATGTACCGCCAAATCCACAGCATCGATCTTTACCTGGGAGTTCGACATACCGTAAACCTTTGACTTGATTTAATAATTTAAACGGTGCTTCTGTAACACCCAGTAGACGTGTCATATGACAGGAAGTATGATAAGTAGCCTTGCCCTCTAAATGTGCGCCTACATCCTCGACCTTTAATACATCTACTATAAACTCTGTAAATTCATATGTTTTATTTGCCAATGCTTGCGCTTTAGGCTCCCAAACAGGATCTCCCTTAAACACTTCTGGATATTCCTTAAACATATAAGCACAAGAACCAGAAGGGGAGACGACGTATTCGGCATGTTCAAATGCTGTGATCATTTTTCTCATGGCATTTTTAGATTCTTTTACATAGCCACTATTATAGGCTGGCTGTCCACAGCAAATTTGATTTTCAGGGAAGTCTAGATCACAGCCAAGCCTTTCAAGAACTTCGACAACAGCTTTTCCTACATCACCTTGAAACATATCAACTAAACAAGTTGCAAAAAGTGTAACTTTCATATTAATCGCTCCTTTATGTCTCTCTTACCCCTCGACTACTAATCAACAGGTCATCTGATGACTTAACGAGTAAATGTGTTGTGTTTATAATACTACAACTTTTCAGATGAATGAAAGGTGTTTAATTTAAATTTTCTAAAAAATAAAGAACTGCCTATTATAAAAACTAGGCAGCTTCGGTTATTTTTTAGTTTCTGTTGTTTCGAAATATTGCAATAAGACTTCTTCCACATTACTTAAATGTGAAGCCATAGCATGTTTTGCAAGTTCTTCATTTTGCTGTTTTATTGCGAGGAAAATTTGCATATGTTCATCATATAACTTTTCACTTGTTATTTTTTTTGAATACAACCAAATTCGTCGTGTCTCTTTCATCGTTTCAATCATTAAACCTGAAACTTGGTCTAATAAAGTTGCAAGTAGGGGATTTTGGGATGCTGCAGAAATGGCCGCGTGAAATTGAAAATCTGCTTTTTCACCTAGCTCCCCATTACCTTGTGCATGTTTCATTTCATCTAAAATTTGCATCATTGACTGTAGGTCTTCGTCTGTTCGATGAATGGCTGCGCTAGCCGCTGTGCCCACTTCAATAATTTTGCGTACTTCTAACAAATGTGAGATATCTTGCTTATTTGTTAAAATGGCAGTTGATAAGGGGAAATCGAGCTGATTGGATTGATTACTTTTAACAAAAGTACCTGAGCCTTGTTTAATTTCAATAAGCCCCATTGCTTTTAAAGCGGAAAGAGCTTCTCGGATGGCAGATCTACTTACTTGTAATTGTTCTGCGAGTTGTTCTACTGAATCAAGTCGGTCACCAGGCTTTAGTTCGCCACCTCTAATTTTTTCATAGAGGATTTCGGATACTTCCTCATATATTTTTTTCGGTTTAATTTTTCTTAATTCCAAGGACTACACCTCATTTATCTCTATCAATGGTTCTATTGTTTATTATACATGAAGAAAAGAAATTTTCTCACTATTTAACAGTATAGACTTTGTACAGTCTACAATAAAGCTGTGCACCTGCATGAAAGCATTGTACTAGTGCCTTTTGAATAGGCGTAGAATGTTATAACTTGGAATGCGGAAAAATGATAAATTTTGTTGACAGATAATATAAGGGGAGCGCATAATGCAAAAGTATATGAACTACATCACGTTGATGTAATAAGTTTGAATAATAAATTTATATACTAGTATAATAGAACTTCATAGAACTTCATTTTTTCAACACCTTTTTGCCATGAAACGTTCACAAACAGGAAGGGCGCAATTTACAGTTTTTTTTGGTACGATGGAGGCAGTAACTGTAAGGAGCGAGTGAGAAAATATGGAAACTGATATTAACTTATTTTTAGCTTTAGGTGCAGGTTTTTTAAGCTTTATTTCACCATGTACTCTACCGTTATATCCCGCATTTTTATCATACATAACGGGGATGACATTAGATGAGCTAAAAGCTGAACGAGGTATGATGCAAAAACGTGCTATTTTGCACACCCTCTTCTTTTTACTAGGATTTTCAATTATCTTTATTATGATTGGACTAGGGGCATCGTTAGCGGCAGAGTTCTTCCTTAATTATCAAACATTATTACGTCAGGTTGGTGCCATCTTAATCGTAGTATTTGGTTTAATGATTGTGGGATTACTACAAATTGACTTTTTAATGAAGGATCGAAAATTCCAATTTAAAAACCGCCCATCAGGTTATTTGGGATCAGTATTTATCGGAATAGCCTTTGCGGCTGGTTGGACGCCGTGTACTGGCCCAATTTTAGCATCGATTATTGCATTAGCTAGTGCAAATCCAAGTTCAGGTTTTAGCTATATGTTAGCTTATTTCTTAGGCTTTGCGATTCCGTTCTTCTTGTTATCTTTCTTTATAGCACGTATGACTTGGATTCGTACACACAGCCAAAAAATTGTGAAAATCGGTGGCTATATTATGATTGCCGTTGGTATCGTGTTATTCTTTGATGGATTAACGTATATAACACGCATTTTAGAGCCTATTTTCGGTGGATTTACAGGCTTCTAATCTGCTAAACTAAAGTGGCATACCATACCTTAACGTGGAGGGAGATGAACATGTGCCTACAGTTTTAGTAGTGGATGATACGCTCTTTATGCGTGTTGCAATAAGTAATATGTTTACTGAATGGGGTTATGAGGTAGTCGGTAAGGCAGCAAATGGTAAGGAAGCTGTGGCTATGTATCGTGAGTTACAACCAGATCTTGTAACGATGGATGTAACAATGCCCGTTATGACAGGTATTGCAGCGGTAAAAGAAATCATCCCTGAATTTCCAGATGCAAAAATAATTATGATTACAGCTTTAGGGCAACAAAAGTTAATTGTGGAAGCAATTGAAAGTGGAGCAAAGGATTTTATGACAAAGCCTTTCGAGCCAGAAAGATTAAAAGCTGTAGTTGATCAATTACTTGGACAAAATTGTTAATGACATTAGAGGAGGATTTTTTATGTTTAGCAATATCCCTTCTCACTATTATGTAATAGGTTCGACCATAATGGCCATTTTTATGGGTACCTTTGTCATGGTTATACGTATGCGGGCGTCTAAGAAACCGACAAATGAGAAGAAAATTATCATTCCACCTATAGCGATGTCTACAGGTGCGTTAATGTTTTTATTCGAACAATTTCGAGTGCCACCCATGCAAATTCTTGAAGCGGCAGCAGTCGGCATGGTATTCTCGACAATCTTAATTGCTACTTCTAAATTTGAAGTAAAAGGCCAAGATATTTATTTAAAACGTTCAAAAGCATTCGTTTTTATACTGATAGGACTGTTAGTGTTCCGGGTAGTTGCAAAAGTAATATTAAGTAACTCCATTGACATTGGTGAATTAGCAGGAATGTTTTGGATTCTAGCGTTCGCGATGTTACTTCCTTGGCGAATCGCAATGCTTATTCAGTTTATAAAAATCAAAAAAACAATTCCGCTGAAGAATTATTAATGGAAGAACTACACTAGAGATTTTATCTAGTGTAGTTTTTTTATGCATTTTTGCTGATGGATAGAGTAGATCTAGCGACGGACAGAATCGTCAAAGATATGGATAGAAAGGTGAAAGCTGTGGATAGAATCATCAAAGTGATGGATAGAAAACAGAACGACGGAAAGAAATGCCGAAGTGACGGAAGAAGTCATCCAAGCGATGGAATGAAAGGCGAAAGCGACAGAAAGAAGAGCCAAGGCAACGGATAGACTCCAAGAAAAACTTATAAAAAAGAATATATGGTAATTCTTATCTAAGGGCAGAAAAACGCTGCACAACGTTTCTGTGCAGCGTACCTTCATTCAAATAGATGTTCATATGGAGAAATGTCAATCTGCATTTCATCTAATTTCTTACGTAAAAATTTATGGTCGCGCTTAGGCGTTGCTTGAATATAGCCACGTATAATTAAATCATGGTTAATAGCGGATGCCTTTTCTTCTATTGCAAGTTCTCCAATTTTTCCTGCAATTTTTTCCTTTGCTACTTGTCTAAATAGCTCAGGTACAGGGCTTACAAGTTCATATAGAAGATCTTTCTCAGGTTGTCCCCATAAATGAATCGTTTTATCTAAATAATACTCTTGCCAATCTAAATCAGATTTACCGTCCTGCTTCGGTAATGCCTTTAAAAATTTGCGGAACATGAAAAATCCGCCAATCGCCATAAGGGAAATAAGTACAACTACCCAAAATAAGATAAACCATAAAAACCAACCACTTAACAAATCGTTCACCTCTTTGCCTTCTCTCACTCTATTATAAAAGCTTACATAAAAAAATTCATCCTAAATGTCCCTTTTTTAGCAATAAGTCTGTATATATTGTGTAAGAAAGGGGGTGACCTCCATGGCAAATGTCAATTTCGTAGGTGCTACACTGCGTTTAAAGTATGTCGCTGGACACGATGTCCAAAACGAGCCTATGTTCACAACAAAAACGTACCGCAATTTGAACAGCACGCATATGGCAGACGATTTAGTAGCTGTCGCAAAGGCCATTGCAAGTCTATCTTCACACGCACTAGACAGCATTGTAAAACAAGAAACAACAGAATTATCCTAAGGAGGGAACGCTATGACACAAGTTTTAGAGCTGCAATTTGAAACAGCAGCAGGGAAAACGGCAACATTTGCGATTGATGCACCGAAGCCAAAGGTAACAGCGGAAGAAATTCAAAAGGTCATGCAAACGATCATCGCTAAAGATGTTTTTGAAGGACAAGCTGGCGCTCTAGTTACAATGACTGGGGCTCGTATCGTTGATCGTCAAGTAACAGAATTTGATTTAGAAATCGAATAACCAAGAAATGGTCTTTGCAGCATGTACTGCAAGGACCATTTTCAGCAATAGTAGTCTTATTCATCTAGCAGCGAAGGAGGGACTAACATGGAACAATGGTTAAACATGATATCGGATATCGGATATCGGTTTTCCTATTTTAGTGTCGTTTTATTTACTGCACCGAGTAGAAGTGAAATTAGATGCCATTCATGATGCACTTGTTTCGTTAAAGTGAAATCGATTTCACAAAGATGTACGAAAGCTGTCACTTGAGTGTCCTTGTCAATAGTTACATCGTACGATAGGATGAGGATAGTGTAAGTGGGGAGCGTGTTAAAGATGAGAAATAAAATAATTGGGCTTGTTTTACTTTTTGCATTAGCAACTGTGCTGAGTGCGTGTGGAAATTCAAAGTTTAAAGCAGATTATAGTTTGGAATTACCAGATTTTGAACATGTCAATCAACGCGGAGAAAAAGTTTCCTTAGAGAGTTTAAAAGGAAAACCGTGGATAGGTATGTATATTTTCACGAATTGTACTTCAATTTGTCCACCAATGTCTTTTAATATGACGCAAGTTCAAGAGAAGCTGAAGAAAAAAGGTGTGGAAGATTATAATATTGTTGCGTTTTCAGTTGATCCTGACGTTGATAAACCAGAAGTATTAGCTGATTATTTGAAAAAATATAATGTTCCAGATCAATCAAAATGGAATCTACTTACTGGTTATTCACAAAAGTATATCGAGCAGTTCGCTGTAAAATCAACAAAAATAATCGTCAGAAATGATCCTAACAGCGATCAAGTCGTCCATGGGAATCAATTTTTCTTAGTTGATAAAGATGGCGTAATCGTAAAAATGTATTCAGGGTTTGCAGAGAATCCAGAGGATGTCCCTATTGACACGATTGTATCAGATATAGAAACATATATTGATGAAAATTTATAAAGGCTCGAAGGAAACCGTCTCAATTAATGAAGAGACGGTTTTTTTGTTTAAATTTAATCTTTTATACTTGTAGCCTCGTTTATAGTGTAGAAGGAGGGAAAGATTTTGTCTGATACAGAATATTTAGAGCAACTAATGGAACTACATACAGAGCATTTATTTCGTATCGCATACTACTATACGAAAGATCTACAAATAGCTGAGGATATTGTTCAAGATGTGTTTATTAAATTTTATCATCATCAAAAGTAGTATGAAGAAAGAGAAGAGATGAGGGCGTACTTAGCACGCATGACCATTAATAAATGTAAGGATTATTTAAAGAGCTGGGCATATCGGAAAATTTCAGTTCAACACAAGCTTTTTTCTAAGCAAAAATCCGTTCTACAAGATACGCTTATTCAACAGGATGAACAAACGATTTTGATGAAGCCATTTTGAAATTACCGTTAAAGCTACGAGAACCCATTGTGTATTTTTATTTAGAGGGTATGACGATAAAAGAAATCGCTAAGCTACTCGAAATCCCTGAAGGTACAGTTAAATCACGTTTGAAAAAAGGGAAGGAATTATTAAAAATTGATCTTCATGATATTGAATGGGAGGTACTTTTCCATGGATAAGCATACAATGCATGTATTGAAGGATGTCTCAGCACATAAAGAAGCAATCATTCAAAAGGTTCAACAACAAATTCAGCAAGAGCCGTATCCATCAAAGCAACTTTGGCCGTATCGTGCATTAGCCGTCATGATGACATGCTCTATCTTACTATTTATTGCATGGCAAGCTTCGAAACCATTTGACCATTTAACGACAGAAATACTTCATGAAGAAGAAAAACAATCATTCACCGATTTATTTCAAATAGAAGTTGAAGGAACAGAGACAACGTTCAGTCAGTATCTTCAAATAGCAGATGAATTACATCACCGCGAAAATATAAAATTTTATGAACCGCTTCAAGGCTTCGAGGCAATGCAAGCAGTAGCGACTACTATGGGGGATGCTGTCCATCTAATAGACCCTAAAAATCTTCCGTTTAAATCAAATATACAGGAGGTCTATGCGGTAACATCAGAGATGCGAGACGGTAGCTTGCAAAAGCTATTTCAATTTACTTATAAAGAAAAGTCTCTTACTGGAGTGGATCGTCAATATATTAATTTTACGGTAACAAATGTGGATCATAATCCTTTAGTAAACTATAAATTTAAGGATAGTCAGGACTTTTCAGGGGAAATCAAGAATGTAGGTTTGAGTTTCATGAATCCTTTATATTTTCGAGCGATGACACCAGATAAAGGTTTCGCGTATTCATACTATTATTATGATGCGGCAGGCAAGCGCATTTATCAAATTAGTACAAGAGCCAATGAGTTTTATACGTATTATAATGGCTATGTATATCAAATAGGTTATCAATTAAATGGTGATCAACAAGAAGCACAAGAAAAAATGGTTGCTATTGCAAGGGAATTTATCCCCCACATAAATTCAGCGAATGCAAAGTAGTTAGGTGGAAGATAAGCTGCCTGTAAAAGCTCGATTGGTGAAGGCTAACAATCAGTGGTGATAAAGAACACCCTGTGAATATAGGTTTATTTTTGACAACAATTAGTTACCAAAATAGCACATCGTATTCTGTTTATATTAAAATAGTGGAAAAGGGACGGGGGGTTCAACAATGACGGTAGCGCAAACGTATATAAATGTTGTTCAAAAAAGATTTAGAAGTGTCAAGGAGCTAGGCGATAAAACACTCGACCAACTAGAAGATGCCCAATTGCACTGGGCGTATAATGAAGATTCAAACAGTATTGCAGTGATTGTAAAACATATTAGTGGAAATATGATATCGAGATGGACGGACTTTTTAACGACAGATGGTGAGAAAGCAACGAGAAATCGAGATGATGAGTTTACGGATAGCCTTCAGACAAAAGAAGAGGTTATGAACGTATGGGAAAAGGGCTGGCAAGTATTTTTAGATGCGTTACAAGGTTTAACGGAAGCTGATTTACAAGGATTTGTAACGATAAGGGGAGAACGGCATTCTGTGATAGATGCGATCGAAAGACAAATGTCTCATTACTCTCAACATGTCGGTCAAATCGTTTACATCGCTAAGCAAATAAAGGGTTCTGAGTGGCAAACAATAAGTATTCCAAAGGGACAATCTCAGGCTTTTACAGAATCAATGTTAAAAAAACATCAACGATAGAAGTGTAGCCATCTCACTAGTGTGTGATGGCTTTTTTTGTGGAATAAATATTTATAACTATGTTTAAAAATCTCAAAACTTTATTATATTCAGAAAATAAAATTGACGTGTGTCTTTGCAGCGTGTTATGTTTAATACTAAATTTAATATGGTTCATTACAAGTTTGAGTGAAAAAAACTTTTTCACTTAATTTAAAGGAAAATGGGTGTAAATCCCATGCTGTCCCGCAGCTGTAAATGAGGAGTTTTGCTTCAAATACCACTGAGTAAGTACTTGGGAAGGTGAAGTGAAATGAAGATTCATAAGCCAGAATGCCTGCTTGTAGTAAGATTCATTGTAGATCTACGAAAGATAGGGAGATGGATGGAAGGCTTTTAATAATGAGTTTTTCTATCCTTATTCACGTGGAATAAGGATTTTTTTATGCATTTTTCTAATCATAGTCATGACGATTACTTTGAGTTTCAAGTTAGTAGTATGGTGGACAAACATACAGATATCAATTTTCTAACACCTAAGAAAAGACAGGAGCAATCATAATGATATTTTTTAAAAAATTATTACCTTTCATTCTAATACTGATGTTAACCATTTTAGCAGGCTGTTCAAGCTCGAGTGAAGGTAATGGAAGTAAAACTTCTAACGAAGAAAAAATGATAACAGTTGGCTGGCCGCTAGATATAGGGCCTTTAAATCCGCATACCTATTTACCAAACCAAATGACTGCACAAGCAATGGTGTATGAATCATTGGTAGAGTATAACGATGACGGAACAATATCGCCAAAATTAGCGGAGAGCTGGGAAATTTCTGACGATAAAACAGCGTACATATTTCATCTTAGACAAGATGTAAAATACTCAGATGGGACAGCCTTTAATGCTGATAATGTTATTCGAAATTTTAAAGCAGTTTTAGCAGATCGTGATACACACTCCTGGATGGGGATGGTGAATCATATTGTAGATGTTGTGAAAGAAGATGACTATACAATTCGTCTACAATTAGATGCGCCCTATTACCCTGTATTAAATGAACTGGCTTTTGTGCGACCATTCCGCTTCTTAGGGGATAACGGATTCCCTGAAGGAGATACAACTAATAAAGGTATTAATGCTCCGGTTGGAACAGGTCCATGGGTATTAACCGAATATAAAAAAGATCAATATGCACTCTTTAGCCGCAACGAACATTATTGGGGTGAAAAGCCACTAGTAGACAAAGTAAAAGTGAAAATTATACCTGATTCAGAATCTATTTCACTAGCATTTGAAAACGAAGAATTAGACTTAATTTATGGTCGAGGCATTATTAGCTTAGATAACTACACTTTCTTAAAAGATAGCGATCAATACAAAACGGCAGTATCTGAACCTTTATCTACACGTGCATTACTTTTTAATACTCAATCTGGTCCTTTAGCAGAATTAAAAGTACGTCAGGCTATTCAACACGCTGTTAATAAAGAACAAATGGTTGAAAGTATTACTCATGGAACAGAAAAAGTTGCCAATACACTGTTTTGGGACGCTATTCCATATGCCAATATTGATTTAAAACCAATACTATTTAATCCAGAAAAAGCCGAGCAGTTATTAGATGAAGCAGGTTGGACATTAAAAAGTGGTGATAAAATCCGTTCCAAAAATGGGCAACCTCTTCAATTAGATTTAATCTATATTGCAACAGATGCTATCCAAAAACCAATGGCAGAGTTAATGCAAGGGGAATTAGCAAAAATAGGCGTCCAATTAAACCTTGAAGGTGCTGATGTAATGGTAGGGCTCCAAAAATTAATGGATAATCAAGTAGATATTAATTTCTGGCGCACAAATGGTCCACCAACAGACCCACACAGCTTCGCAAATGAATCAGCAACACCGAATGCAAATGGCGTTTATGAAGCGAAATTAGGCCTAGATAACGCAGCACAAATTGATGGCAAAATACATCAACTATTAATTGGTACAAATGAAGCGGAACGTGTGCAATTGTATAAAGATATTTTAACAATGTTCCATGACCAAGCATTATTTTATCCAATTTCATATGAAACGAATAACGTTATTTACCATAAACATATGAAAGATTTTAATCCTAGTGCATCTGAATACGATATTCCTTATGCTCAAATGGATTTAAAGTAAGAGAATGAGAAGAGAGTGGGTCTACTATGGCTCCTCTCTTTTTGCACTATGAAGACTTGGGAAGTGATGAAAGAAATGTACGAATCAACTTGGCTTTTTTGTCTAAAACGAGTGATTACATTACCATTTGTTTTGCTAGGGGTTTCGATAATGACCTTTTTATTTATTCGTTTTGTTCCAGTAGATCCAGCGGAGGTCATACTTAGACTGTCAGGAGTCGCCCCGACAGCAGAAGCAATACAGGCGCTACGATCGGAATTAGGCACTGATCAACCTTTGTCTATTCAATATTTTATATGGCTAAAAGGTGTGTTGTACTTCGATTTTGGTACATCATTTGTGAGTAAATTACCCGTTGCTCAAGAAATATTAGAGAAACTACCGGCAACTTTTGAATTAGCCCTAGCTGCATTTGTATGTATTATTTGCTTTAGTATTCCTCTAGGTATTATAAGTGCTCTTTATAAAAATTCCGTATTTGATAAGATAGTTGGCTTATTATCTATTATCAGTGTATCCATCCCAACTTTTTGGTTAGGCTTTTTTCTTTTATACTTATTCAGTTTGAAGCTAGGCATTTTCCCGACAAATGGTAAAGGGACTATTTTACATATGATTTTACCAGCCGTGGCTTTGGCATTACCAACTACTGGATTGTTTGTTCAAGCAATTCGTACAAGTGTCATAGAAGAATTACAAAAATATTATGTTCAGTATGCATATTTAAGAGGTTTAAAAAAAACTGTTATTCTCAGTCGACATGTCTTCAAAAATGCAGCTATACCGTTGACGACGATGCTTGGCATGACACTTGGAAATTTATTAGGCGGGGCAGTTATTGTAGAGCAAGTATTTAGCTGGCCAGGGTTAGGTCGCTACTTAATAGAATCAATTATTAATAGGGATTATCCTGTTGTGCAATGTTATGTTCTAATAATTGCTATCATCTATGTTTTTGCTAATTTATGTACTGATATATTGCATCGAGTTCTTGACCCTCGGCTAAATGGAGAGGGGGGGAGAGTAGAGTGATTATATTACACAAAAATTTAAATGGTAAACAACTGACTAGTATAACACTTCTCACATTTATTGGGATATTGGGGCTTTTTGCGCCGTTTATCATGCCGCATGATCCTTTTTTGGTAGACGTCTCTAAAAAGTTTTTAGAACCATCATGGGCATATCCTCTCGGCACAGATCATTTAGGGCGATGTATACTTTCACGTATACTGTTAGGCATTCGCTATTCTTTGGGATCAGCTTTATTTATTCAATTAGTAGCAACCTTTTTCGCTATTTGGATAGGGGCAATAGTGGCTTTTAAAAGGGGGATAATTGATTTTTTATTTATTCGAATCTGTGATATTTTATTAGCTTTCCCTACGCTTGTTCTTGCTTTTGGACTTATAGGTATTTTGGGTCCAAGCTTAAGAAATCTATTATTGGCACTTATTTTTACTCAAACTATTTATTATTCAAGAATTTTAAGAGGCTTATTTATAAGCGTTCACGCAAAAGAATTTATAAAAGCTGCTAAAATTAGTGGAACCTCAGGAGTTAAGCTAATCCAACGCCATTTCGTGCCAAATATTATGGCACCGATGCTGACTATTATTTCTTTAGATTTAGGAAAAGTCATTCTAGAAATTGCTGGCTTCTCATTTATTGGATTAGGTGTTCAAGCTCCTACTCCTGAGTGGGGAATGATGATAAGTGAAGGTAAACAGTATATTCGACAACATCCTGAACTTATGCTTTATCCAGGTGTAGCAATAATCATTGTAGTTCTATTATTTAACCTCATATCTCGTCATAACAAGCAAGTTAATCATTGAAAGGAATAGTTATGGAAAGAAAAATCTTATTACAAGTCAAAGATTTAAATGTACAAATAGGAGAACAGGAAATCCTATCTTCTATTAATTTAACTGCAAATAAAGGACGCATATTAGGTATTATCGGTGAAAGTGGTAGTGGTAAGTCGATGTTATGTCAAGCAATTATGCAATCTATTCCAGCTGAAGCAAAATCGACGGGTCAAATTTTATATCAAGATATTGATTTAACATCTGTAACAAAAGAAAGATTGCGAGATTACCGAGGAAGGCACATGTCGATGATTACACAAAATCCTTTGGCAGCTTTTGATAGTATTCAAACAATAGAAATGCATTTTAGGGAAACATTAAAAGCACATTACGTCTTACATAAAAAAGAAATAAGACAGATAGCTATTTCCTCTATGAATAAAGTAAATTTACCTAATCCGGAAAAACTTTTGCAATATTATCCTTTCCAATTAAGTGGAGGGATGTTACAACGTGTAATGATTGCTCTTTCGTTTGCGATGCAACCTAAATTATATATAGCCGATGAGCCTACAACAGCTCTTGATACAGTCAATCAAAAGAAAATATTATCATTGTTCAATCAAATTCGAAATGACACCGATGCAGCGATTATTATCGTCACACATGATCTTGGTGTTATTGCTGAACTTGCTGATGAAGTTGCTGTTATGTATAAGGGAGAACTTATCGAGCAGGCGAATGTCTTTGATTTTTTTGACGCGCCACAGCATTGGTATACAAAGAAACTTTTACAATCGAGAATCGATTTTTAGAGGAGGTAGTAAATGGCTCTATTAGAGGTGATGAATGTAGAGAAGTACTATCATCAGAGACAGTCATTTATACAAAAAAACCTAGAAATACCTGTATTACAACAAGTCACATTTTCACTTCAGGAAGGCGAATGCTTAGGAGTAGTCGGCCAAAGTGGCTCAGGAAAAAGTACTTTAGCTCGGATCATTTTGGGCATAGAGAATCCAACGAGTGGGATTGTACGATTTAATAATGTGAATCTATATCAAGCTAGCTCTAAAGAAAAGAAGGGGATTCGAAGAGATTTACAAGCTGTTTTTCAAAATAGCTTTAACTCCTTTAATCCAAAGCAAACTATTGCAGAGATAATAGAAGAACCACTTCTTAATTTCGAGAATTTTTCCAAAAGCGAAAGGCAACGTAAGGTCGAGGAGCTACTGAACTGTGTCGAGTTAGAAAGCAATATGGCAAATAAATATCCTTCACAGCTTAGTGGAGGTCAACAGCAACGCGTAAATATTGCGAGAGCAATTGCTATAAACCCAAAATTAATTGTGTTAGATGAGGCTATCAGTAGCCTTGATATGATATTGCAGAAAAATATATTGCAACTACTTCAATCACTACAAAAGCAACTGAAGTTATCTTATATTTTTATTTCTCATGATTTAAATGTAACACGCTTTATATCAGATAGAATACTAGTGATGCATAAAGGCCGACTTGTTGAGGAAATACACAAGGGCGATCCATTTAAACACCCCGCTTCACTCGAACTATTCAACGCTATTCTGCCTTTGCATCCCCGGGACAGACAAAAAACTTGTTAGCCTAAGGGATGATTTAAATAAATAAAAAATCGTAGCCAATTTTATAGCTACGATTTTTTGCTGTTAACTATGCAAAATAAAGCTGATACATCGAAGTCTCATCGTCAATAGATTTTGCGATTTCAAAGGCTTCTTGCTGTGTGCGCTCATTAGCAATGATTTCATACATAAATCTTATGAGAAACATTAAATTGTACTACCATCTATGTAATCATCCGGGGCCAAATAGGATTGACAACCGCTTTTTAAGAATGCAGTAGCTAGCTGCTTTTCATCTAAAGTACAGCCAGAGGCAATAACTTTCACATCTTTTAATGTACAGTAATTTAAGATCTCTTGTGGACCGAAATATTCACCTCTCGGTTCATTTAACTCATAAAAATCCTCACCTAGCTCTGTCATGCAAAAACGTCCTTCATCCCCATGGAAATTTAACATTAAATAATCTATTCGATCGTCTAAATCTTCCCCTGACAAAACATCAATTAAATCATTGAGTCTTCCAATTAAATGAAGAGTCACTCGTGCACCAAATGACTCAAGTAACAGAGCGTATTGCAAGCGATTCGATATCAGTTTCAGAGCCTACTACTAAACTAACGAATAAATTTGGTTTACTCATTTTCTACTATTCTCCTTTATTTTGGTTGCTGGTAGTTTACCTTAATTTTAGAAATTATTCCAACCAACGACGTGAACCCACAATGTGAAAGCTAGTTCGTAACCAACATCGTGTAATTGCTACCGCCATGTTTGCACTACGCCTTTTAATAGCCATAATAAATTTACAGAAGTCAATACCTTTGGAGATGTGTTTAAATTTTGTAAAAAATTAGTGTTGATTTATGATAAAAGACGCACTTCTTATGGGCTGAAAGATATGATTAGGCTATACTCAAGAGGATTAATGTTACTAGTAGAATAGAGGGAGTCGTATGAAATCAACGGTAGAACGAAAACTGCAATTTGCTTTTGGTATAGTTTTAGTATTTCTATTACTAATTACTAGTATTGCCATATACTTTTTAAATGATAATAAACATACACTTGCGGAAATCGAAAAAAATACGGAACTAATGAATTTGTATAATGATATTTCCTTTCAAACAGTTCGTGCAAATGCTGCCATTCGAGGGTATATGTTATATGGTAAAGAAGATATGCTCAACAATCATCAGGAAATACGAGAAACATTACATAAATCTATTCAGCGTATTGAAGAACTCGAACATAAAAATAAGGACTTTGAACAGTTTTTAAAGCAATTAGAAGCATGGGAAAAGCCTATAGATGAACAAATTGTACCGCTTTTTCAAAGTGGTGAAAAACAGCAAGCCCAGCAGTTGGCATTACCGGTTTTAGGGAAAGGCTCTCTAAAGCTTGTTGAGTTTGGGAAAACGATGGCAACTGCTCAGCAGGACGAAATGCAAGCGCGTATAGAGGCTACTAAGCAAAAAGGCGACAGAAGTGGCAAAGAGATTGCTGTACTAGCAATAGTATCCTTACTTATAAGCATTATTATTGCGACAGTTTTTGGGCGAAGAGTAGCAAAAAATATTCAGCAAACAGTAGTAGAAATGGACAAATTCTCAACTGGCAATCTACAAACGCACCTGCAATTTAAAACAAAAGATGAGTTTGCCCAACTGGCAGCTTCATTTAATTCGATGTCAGAAAAGCTTCAACATACGATGAAGCAAGTTGGTAATTCGGCTGAACAGGTAGCAGCAACATCCGAGCAGCTCACAGCGAGTAGTATGGAAGTAACACAGGCAACAGAAGTTGTCTCAGAATCGATTCAAGATATTGCACATGGTATTGAAGAACAGGATACATTAACAGGTGATGTACGAAACTTATCCTCGCACATTTTGAAAAAGATGGATGATATATCAACGAATATTGATCATGTTAACAATGCAACTGTAGAAACTAAAAATATGGCTAGCATAGGGCGTTCCTCAGTTCGTAATGTCATTGAACAGATGAATGACATTACGAATAATACAGAAGAGCTAAGTACACGTGTTAAAGACTTAGATGAAAATACAGAAGCGATTGTCTCAGCAGTCAATGTTATTAAAAATATTGCTACCCAAACAAATCTATTGGCGATTAACGCCTCTATAGAAGCGGCGCGCAGTGGTGAGCATGGTAAGGGCTTTGCTGTAGTGGCAGAAGAGGTACGGAAGCTAGCAGATGAATCGAATCTAGCAGCGGTAGATATTGAAAAGGTTGTTTTGCAAATTACTGAAGATACAAGAATTATCGAGGAAGATATGATCAGTAGTAATGATTCAGTATTGGTTGGTCGTGAGAAAGTAAATGTGGCAAGAGATAATTTCATTCAAATTGACGATGCCATTAATGATGTGCAAGCTCAAACCGAATCAGTTACAGCGGCTATTCGAATAATCCATCAAGATATTGAAAAACTTGTAAAAGAAATTGACTACATTAGTGAAGTATCCATGAAATCGAGTAGCAATGTTCAAAGTGTTGCAGCATCCTCTGAGGAACAAAATGCGGCGATGGAAGAAGTAGCGGCTGCCTCTACACATTTGGCAAAAATGGCGATTGACTTGCAAGAATCCATTCAGACATTTAAGTACTAACACAAGAACCCCTATGAATCTCATAAAGGTTGATTCTTAGGGGTTCTATGTTTAGTGGATAGTGGCGGGGAGAGCTCGAATTATGTCGAGAAAATCAAAAAAATGAAATAAGGTCTTTGAAATTAAGTATTTCGTCCGATAAAAATAAAAGAAGGAAATTTATTCGATATGAGAAGGGGAGGTTGTGTGCTGGGGAATTCTTTGAATCTAAAAAGAAACCACGAAATGAGACAAAATACATTTTAAGAACTAGGAAAGACAAAAGGAGAGCTGTTGCATGAAACGATTATTTGGAAGCTTTAAAGGTAAGCTCTACACATTATTTGCTCTTATCTTACTAATACCAGTTATTTCTGTAGGTAGCTTATCGTATCTTTCAGCAAAAAATTCGATAAAAAAAGAAATACTTGTTAGTACGGATGAAAGTGTAGAAATTTTAAATACGTTAATTGATAAAACCATTAGTGAAAAAACAAATGACATCAATGTGTTTAGCGAAATAGATTCTTCTAAGTATGAACAGCAGGGGGCAGCGGTACAAACAAAATTTCAACAATACATAAAGCTACATCCGGATGTTCTGAGCATTTATCTTGGAACAAATGAGGGCGCATTATTTGTAGAACCAAAATCGAATAGCGCTGATTACAATCCTTTAGAAAGAGATTGGTATAAAGAAGCTACAGCTTTGAAGGGAGAAGTTTTAATTACGAATCCTTATAAAGATGTAGCTACTGGAGATATGGTCGTAACAGTTGCTCGTCAGGTACAAGATCAATCTGGGGTAGTGGCAATTGATATAAAATTGACAAACCTTCAAAAAATTTCGGACTCTATTAATATTGGAAAAAATGGATATTCTTCTATTTTTGATGAAAACAAGAGTGTCATTTCACACCCAACTATAGAACCCGGTAGCGAATTAAACGAAAGCTTCCTCGACAAAATGTATGACAGTAAATCTGGCACGTATGATTATGTCTTTGACGGTGATGACCGTATTATGTTCTTTACAACGAATGAACTGACAAACTGGAAAATTACAGGAACAATTTTTGCAAAGGAAATTGACGAATCAGCATCACCCATTTTGGAAAAAACGTTTCTTGTACTAATTGCTGCGATTGTAATCAGTTCGATTGTATTCTTTTTTGTTATGAAGGCAATTATCAAACCGATTAGATTACTAAAGGATAGTGCAGTAACCATTAGTAAAGGTGATTTAACAGAGAAAGTGATAATCACTTCTCATGACGAGATTGGACAGCTAGGACAAGCCTTTAACGATATGCAAGACAGTTTAAGAACTCTTATTCAAAAAATCGAACAAAATGCTGAAGAGGTAGCTTCGTCGGCAGAAGAGCTAACTGCCAATGCCACTCAAACGAGCATAGCGACAGAAAAGGTGGCCATTTCAATTCAAGATGTTGCGTCGAGCGCAGACACGCAAACGAAGAGTGCCAATAAAAATGCAGAATCGTTACAGGAACTTTCTAAGGCCATTCTTCATATCGCGGAAATCTCTTCTACTGTGACGGATCTTTCACAGCATGCAACGCTACAGGCAGACGAAGGTGGACAGGCAGTCCGAAATACAAAAGATCAAATGCAATCTATTCATGTATCGGTGACCGATTCCAACACGAAAATTCAATCGTTACATGAACGCTCTCAGCAAATTACGTCCATATTAGATGTAATTACAAGCATTGCAGACCAAACGAACTTACTTGCTCTCAATGCTGCGATTGAGGCAGCAAGAGCAGGGGAGCACGGAAAAGGCTTTGCAGTTGTTGCTGATGAAGTAAGAAAGCTGGCGGAGCAATCACAGAAATCTGCACAACAAATTTTCGAGTTAATCCATGGTATCCAGTTAGAAACAGAACAATCCGTAAACATCATGGCAAAAGTAACTGAGGATGTACAAAATGGGTTACATGTATCAGATGAAGCCATCACGAAGTTCCAAGTGATTATGTCAAGTATGGATGCGATTACTCCTAAAATGGAAGAGGTATCTTCTGCCTCAGAACAAATGTCAGCAAGTGTACAAGAGGTGACTGCTGTAACAGAAGATTTGGCATTCTCAGCAAAAGGAAATGCAGCTGCCTCAGAGGATGTTGCAGCGTCTACAGAGGAACAATTAGCTTCGATGGAAGAAATAAATGCTTCTGCACAAGCGCTTGCTCATATGGCAGACGAGTTAAAACAGCTCATTAGCCAATTTAAATATTAATAGACATACGAAAAAATGCCATTTCTCTTTTGAGGGATGGCATTTTTAAAAAAATATTGTGTCAATGAGTTTAAGGTTTCATTTTAAATAAAGTATGGCTCTTCGGCAAAATGAATGGGCGCTTTCTTGAGTCCTTAGTTAATAGTAAGAGGTTGTTTTTCCGATAAAACAGGATTTTGTTTCGATAAATCTTTAAAGTATTCATATAAAAACGAACTAAAGCGGCTTTCGCGATATTGTCTTGTAGCTATAGAAAATATTCGCAAAGATTCCCTTAAGTATTTTGTTTTTCAACACTAATAACCGAGAATGGGACTTAACTAATTGATAGAGAAGAAAAAGAGAAATCGAATAACATCGATTTCTCTTTTTTATTGATGGACCAAGTCATTCTATAATCTTTACCTTATATAATAATGGAAGTGTATTTCCGGAAATTTAATGGCATCAATACAAAGCCTAATTCGTTTTCAACCTTTTATTAACCACGGACAGAAACACGGACAGAAAATCGAATGAAACGAAAATTAGTCTTTAAGAATCCAAAAACAGGTTCTACATTGATTTTTCGTTGTCGATAGATGGCACCTGTTTTTTCTTCTGAAAGCTTATATTCTTTTTGTTCTTCCCGCTTTTATGTTTTGTGCGACAGCAACACAGTTTTATCTGTGCGAAAGCGAAGCGACAGTAAAAATTATGCCAAGGCTAAATCAAAAAAATGAAAAAAGGGGTTTGAAATTAAGTATTTCGTCCGATAAAAACATTGGGTGATATTTCATCGTTAAAAGAAGGGAAGCGGCATTCTTTCCGAGCCTAAACCATCGAGTAGTAAAAGAAACACAAAAATACATAGCTCAAGAATTTTGAAGACTAAAGGAGAACTGTTGCATGAAAAAATTATTTAGAAGCTTTAAGGGTAAGCTCTACACATTATTTGCTCTTATCTTACTAATACCAGTTATTTCTGTAGGAAGCTTATCGTATCTTTCAGCAAAAAATTCGATAAAAGAAGAAATACTTTTTAGTGCGGATGAAAGTGTTAAAATTTTGAATACGTTAATTGATAGTGCTATTAGCACAAAAATAAATGAAGTCGCTACCTTTAGCGAGGAAATAAATTCTTCTAAGTACGAACAGAAGGAAACTAAAATACTACCAAATTTTCAAGAATATATGAAGCTAAGTCCAGATGTTTTAAGCATTTATGTTGGAACAAATGACGGAGAAGTATTTGTAGAACCAAAATCGAATAGCGCTGATTATAATCCTTTGGAAAGGGATTGGTATAAAGAGGCTACGGCATTAAAAGGCGAAACTTTAATTACGAATCCTTACATAGATGCAGGGACTGGAGAAATGGTCGTAACAGTTGCTCAACAGCTAAAAGATCAATCTGGGGTAGTGGCAATTGATTTAAAATTGACAGACATTCAAAAACTTGCGAACTCTATAAAAATAGGGAAAAAGGGATATCCCTCTATTTTTGGTGAAAATAACTTGGTCATTTCACATCCTACATTAGAAGCAGGTAAGGAATTAAATGAGAGCTTCCTTAATCAAATGTATGACAGTAAATCTGGCACGTATGATTATGTCTTTGACGGTGATGACCGTATTATGTTCTTTACAACGAATGAACTGACAGATTGGAAAATCACAGGGACAATTTTTGCAAAGGAAATTGATGAATCAGCATCACCCATTTTGGAAAAAACGTTTCTTGTACTAATTGCTGCGATTGTAATCAGTTCGATTGTATTCTTTTTTGTTATGAAGGCAATTATAAAACCAATTGGATTACTAAAGGATAGTGCAGTAACTATTAGTAAAGGTGATTTAACAGAGAAAGTGACAATCACTTCTCATGACGAGATTGGACAGCTAGGACAAGCCTTTAACGATATGCAAGACAGTTTAAGAACTCTTATCCAAAAAATTGAACAAAATGCTGAAGAGGTAGCTTCGTCGGCAGAAGAGCTAACAGCCAATGCCACTCAAACAAGCACTGCGACTGAAAAGGTGGCCATTTCGATTCAAGATGTTGCGTCGAGCGCAGACACGCAAACGACGAGTGCCAATAAGAATGCAGAATCGTTACAGGAACTTTCTAAGGCCATTCTTCATATCGCGGAAATCTCTTCTACTGTGACGGATCTTTCACAGCATGCAACGCTACAGGCAGACGAAGGTGGACAGGCAGTCCGAAATACAAAAGATCAAATGCAATCTATTCATGTATCGGTGACCGATTCCAACACGAAAATTCAATCGTTACATGAACGCTCTCAGCAAATTACGTCCATTTTAGATGTGATTACAAGCATTGCTGATCAAACGAACTTACTTGCTCTCAATGCAGCTATTGAGGCAGCAAGAGCAGGAGAGCACGGAAAAGGCTTTGCAGTTGTTGCTGATGAAGTTAGAAAGCTGGCGGAGCAATCGCAGGAATCTGCAAAGCAAATTTTCGGCCTAATCAATGGTATTCAATTAGAAACAGAACAATCCGTAAACATCATGGCAAAGGTTACGGAGGATGTTCAAAATGGACTACAAGTATCGGATGAAGCCATCACTAAATTCCAAATGATTAAAACGAGCATGGATAAAATTACTCCTAAAATGGAAGAGGTATCTTCTGCCTCTGAACAAATGTCAGCAGGTGTACAAGAAGTGACTGCTGTAACGGAAGATTTGGCATTCTCAGCAAAAGGAAATGCAGCTGCCTCAGAGGATGTTGCAGCGTCTACAGAGGAACAATTAGCTTCGATGGAAGAAATTAATGCTTCTGCACAAGCGCTTGCTCATATGGCAGACGAGCTAAAGCAGCTAATTAGTCAATTTAAATATTAATTTAAACATAACAAAAAACGCCATTCCGTTTGAGGAATGGCGTTTTTGTATAGATTATCGATCTTCTTCCCAGCAATCAGTATTTTTCAATGTTGGGATTGATTTTGCATAAAATACAGGATTTTTGCCTGCATTGCGTTGCATTGTAAAGTCGTCTAACACTTGGAAGGCAATTTTACCAAGTAACAAGATGATCGTAATATTGATGATAGCCATTAGTCCCATGAATAGGTCTGCTAAGTTCCAAACAAGCTCTACTTGCGCAAGAGAACCAAACATCACCATAGCAAGAACTAAAATACGGTAGACAAACATCCAACTTTTATGAGCATTCATAAACTCAATATTAGATTCACCGTAATAGTAATTTCCAACGATCGAACTAAAGGCAAAGAAAATAATAGAAATTGCAATAAAGTAAGGAGCCCATCCACCTACATGTACAGCTAAGGAATTTTGTGTAAGAATAATTCCATTACTTTCACCAGTATTATATAGACCCGCTAAAATAATGATAAATGCTGTTGCAGAACAAATCATAATTGTATCAAAAAATACACCTAAACTTTGCACTAACCCTTGCTTCGCAGGATGTGAGGTATTAGCTGTAGCTGCGGCATTAGGGACACTACCCATACCGGCTTCATTAGAAAATAAGCCACGGCGTACACCTTGCATAATAGCAGCACCAATCGCACCACCAGCAGCTTCCTGAAGACCAAACGCTTCTGTGAAAATCAGTTTGAAAACGGCAGGTATTTCAGTCAGATTCGTTACAATAACAAATAGAGCTACAGCTAAATAGAAAACTGCCATCACGGGTACAAGTACTTGCGTAACTTTTACGATTCTATGTACGCCACCAAAAATAATCATGGCCGTTAACACAACTAGAATAATACCAATGATAGTAGGATTAATATTAAATGCCTCACCTACAGAAGTTGCAATCGTATTCGATTGTACCGCATTAAATATAAAGCCAAAGCTTAACGTTAAAAGAATACCAAAAATAACCCCTAATTTACGTTGGCCTAACGCTTTTTCCATATAATAGGCTGGTCCACCACGGAACGTATCGCCATCCTTTACTTTGTACACCTGTGCAAGCGTACTTTCAATAAAGGCAGTCGCCATTCCTAAGATGGCAATAATCCACATCCAAAATACTGCTCCAGGTCCACCTACACCGATGGCTAATGCAACACCTGTAATATTCCCAGTACCTACACGTGAGGCTGCGCTAATCGTAAAGGCTTGGAACGGAGAAACACCTGAATCTCCCTCTCTTTTCTCCACTATTAAACGAAACATTTCAGGGAAAAGTCGAATTTGGACAAATTTTGTGCCAAATGAAAAATACAATCCAGCAGCTATTAACAATGTGATAATGCAATATGTCCATAAAATATTATTAGTATCACCTACAATATTCGATAACCATTCCATTTGCTTTCCTCCAATCTCAATACGCTTTAGTCTACACTGTTTTTTTGCAATATATCCACTTTTTGAAAATACAGAATTGTATTAATTTTTTTGTGCGACGCAATATTTTTACAATATTTGATATATATATCCCTAGATGTTGATTAGTATTACTTTTTTGTTTTCTGGGTTTCCATTTATTGTGTTATTGATTTTGAATGGTTTAATTGGCTTTTCATATTCTCTATTAACTTCTTTCAGTAGAGATCTCTACCTCTATAGGTGGTGAGAAGAATACGGATTTAATCTACTTTTCAATAGGTGTACAACATACGCTGAAATAGAGGAACTCAGTCTAAGAACGCCACGTCCTGTGGAAAGGCATAATTGATTTGAGTATAAAGATGCTAGTTACTTTTTTATTAGTATTAATATTGTTGTTACCTCTATCCCCATCCTATTAATTAGATAGTTACGCTCTTAAAAAGAAAAGCGGTAGAAATGGAGGAAGGAGAATACAAACAGCAAAATTTTTGAAAATTCCCTTATTTATTGTGGCTTTTTAGTATAATAATAAAATCATAGCCTTATTAACAAAAGTAGGGTATAGCATTTGTTGAAACCGAGTCGATTAGAGTGAAGACTGAGGCCGCAAAAAAGGCGCTAGTCGAGCGGAAATCAACATGATGTTTCGGGTAATCAGTCAAATTAAAGGGGGAATTTGTATGAAAACTATTGGCATGATTGGTGGTATGAGCTGGGAGTCTTCTGCGGAGTATTACCGTCTTATAAATCAAGAGGTAAAGACACAATTAGGAGGCTTACATTCAGCCAAATGTATTTTGTATAGTGTAGATTTTCAAGAAATTGAGCATTACCAAGCTAAGGGAGATTGGGAGAAGGCTGGGCAAGTGTTGGGAGAAGCAGCTCAATCTCTAGAGAGTGCAGGGGCAGATTTTATTATCATTTGTACAAATACAATGCACAAAGTTATAGATATCGTTGCCGCAAAAATCCAAATACCGATTTTACATATAGCGGATGCGACAGCAAATCAAATAGAAAAAGCTAGTTTACAGAAAGTTGCCCTTCTTGGGACAAAGTACACGATGGAACAAGATTTCTATAAAGCTAGAGTAGAGGGATTTGGTATTGAAGTGATTGTTCCACTTGCTGACGAGCGTACTGAGGTCAATCGTATCATCTATGAGGAATTATGTTTGGGCCAAATTGAACAAACATCGAAGGAATATTATTTACATGTAATTGAAAACCTTGTGCAGTCGGGAGCACAAGGAATTATATTAGGCTGTACAGAGATTGGATTACTTATTAAACAGGAAGATCTAGAAGTACCAGTTTTTGATACAGCAATTCTTCATGCAATGGCTGCTGTAAATATGGCGATTCATAAGGGGGAGTAAAATGAAAGTACGAGATAGGGGAATCGTTATTGGAACAATACCCACTGGTGAGAAAAATTGTATTACCGATGTAGCTGGCGTGCATGTAGGTCATGTAACGCTCGATGAGAAGTTGAATCAAGACGGCGCTTATGCCTGTACAGGAGTAACAGCGATTTTACCGCATAATGGCAATTTATTTCAGCAAAAGGTTACTGCTGCAAGCTATGTGATAAATGGTTTTGGGAAAACGACAGGGCTCGTTCAAGTGAATGAACTAGGGGTTATTGAATCACCAATTATGCTAACGAATACATTTGGCGTTCCAGCTGTAACACAAGGAACGTTACAATTTATGCTAGATTCGAATAGTGAAATAGGTCATTCAACAGGAACAATTAATATCGTAGTCGGGGAATGTAACGATAGCTATTTAAACTCTATCCGAGAATGTCCTATCACACCGGAGCATGCTGTGGAAGCAATCCGCAACGCATCAAATGAAACAGCAAAGGAAGGGGCAGTTGGTGCAGGAAAAGGAATGATGTGCTTTGGCTATAAAGGTGGGATTGGCTCATCTTCCCGAACTGTGACGCATGAGTCAACGAACTATACGGTAGGATGTATGGTCCTTAGTAATTTCGGGCAAAGCTCAGAGTTTCAAGCACATCGATATATTGCTTCGAACGGTCAAAGTGAATCGACATTATCTCCGACAGATGGTTCCATTATCATCGTACTTGCCACGGATGCGCCGCTTAGTAGTCGTCAACTGACACGTTTCATTAAACGCTGTAGTATCGGATTAGGGCGTACAGGCAGTCATTTTTCACATGGTAGCGGAGATATAGTTATTGGCTTTACAACAGCCCATCATATCGCTCATCTATCCGATCAGCTCGTCGAAACACGTACACAACTACGTGAGGATCATCCTATTATGAATCAATTATTTGCAGCTGCTACAGAAGCAACAGAGGAAGCCATTTTAAATTCACTATCACAGGCACAGACTACAATTGGTCGACATGGACATAAAGTTGAAGCTTATCAATTCTAGCTTTATGAATGATGGAATGCCGTTAGATGAACAAGTGGAACATATTAATTTCAGCCCTTTGCTACCAAATGAGAAACAACTGCAAAAAATCTATAATTTTTCATTGCGTCCGGAAACAAAAGACAATCGCAGTTCTATTTACTTCTACGCAAAACTTCAAAATGGACTTATTCGAGTAAAACAATTTTTTTATGATTGGGCTTTCCCTTTTATTTATGCTGATACAAATTTGGTAAAACAGGGTAATCCTTTTATCATTAATAATAGAGTAGGCTTTATTGGAATTGATTATAAAAATAACAAGGCTTTAAGCTATTCTGTAGGATTTACAACGATAGAGATATCCGTTTTTGAAGGTGATGCCACTGACGAAGAGTTACTAGAATTTCTTGCGAATTTAATGGAAATAAACCGTGATTTATCAAAAAAATTTTTTGCTACTGTAAGTTATACAGCTAGATATGATCGAGGGAAATGGGGGGAAGATGAAGTAACGAGAGTAGAATGGTTTACTTCAGAAAGAATGAATTCTTTCTCCGAGACATTATTAGATTATAAGTTAGATTCGATTGGAATTGGTAAAGAAATAAATGAAGTCCAATTACTTTATCGACAGAAGGAAAATCTTACAGATGGATGTTGGATTTCAATAGCGCCGCAATCTCTTGAACAAGACTTACCAAAAACTGTAGGGAGAAATATCGGAATTCGTCAAAAATGGAGATTTAGATTATTGAAGATATCATATGAAAATAGAAAAATTGAAGTATATTACGGAGTTCAAGAAACTAAATATCCAGCAAGATGGTTCTGGTTTAACTTTGATAATAAAACTATTCAATGTCATATTCGTTCTTCTGTATATGAAACTTCATCTTTAGTGCGCGAAATATTAATAAAAATACTATTTACTTGGCCATTAGACCGTTTAGTAATTTCGAAATAATTAGAAGAGTTTACCTCCGTTTTGATTAATATCAAAATGGAGGTTTTTTTATAACTAATTACTAAGGCTCATCACAACAGGTGGATGTCATTTCATAAAACGTATGCCATTTATATAAGCTAATTTCCGTTCCATTGCATGCCCCCAGGAAAGCGCCCAGTTAGAACGGAAATCAACCTCACGTTATGGTTGAGAAATCCTTGAAGAGGCTTAAATTGGTCATTTTTTATTATATTTCGGTAATCTTCTACCCTATCCACGAATAAAATTCCTAAAAAGGTGATAAAACATCACCTTTCGACTGCTCGCATCAATGATTTGGCGCATCTTGTTAAAAAAGCAGAGAATAGCTATAACTCTGTAAGATTTCTTTTTTTATCTAGTCAATAAATTTAAGGTGTGATACATTCGATAAAACTGAATTATCTAAAAATTTTATCGAAACCTGAAATTGGAGGTGTGAACTATACATGACCCCATCCTTCAACCCATTGAGGTAAATAAAACTTCAATGAGGGAATCAACACCAGCAATTTGTGAAAATGGCGAGCCAATCATTCGAATTGGAGAAGAACATTCAAGAATTTTTATTGAGCCAATGTACTATCATCAAAAAATACCAAATAGTTTACAAGCTTTTTATTTACGTCAAGGTGTATATGACCGATTAATAGAAGCGTTATTATTATTACCTGAAAATTTTAGTCTGATCTTATATGATGGCTATCGTCCATTCCAAGTGCAGCAATTTTTGTTTGCGAATTTTTCAAAGCAAATAGCCCAGCTTTTTCCCCATTTTTCTGAGCAAGAGGTTGTAAAAGAAACGCGTAAGTATGTTGCGTTTCCAAGCATTGATCAAGCTCATCTTGTTCCGCATTTAACAGGTGGAGCGATTGATCTAACACTAGGAGATTTAGAGGGGAATGCGTTAAATTTAGGTTCAGCATTTGATGAAATCAGTGAAAAGTCTGCAACACGCTATTTTGAACAACATCCAAAGGAAGATTGGGAAGCATGTGTTCATCGACGTCTTCTGTATAACTGTATGACCATGGTTGGGTTTACGAATTATTCAGAGGAATGGTGGCATTACGATCTTAACAATGTTTCATGGGCAAGACGTGTTGGTGCAAAAGAAGCTAGCTATGGAGCTGTGGAAGCAATGATCCAAGACAATAAAGTAAAGGAGTTTCGATTTCTATGAAGGTCTATATTAGTGCAGATATTGAAGGGATTACTGGTACAACAGCTTGGAGTGAGACGGAGCTAAACGCGCCAGATTATCAGTTTTTCCAAAAGCAAATGACAAGGGAAGTGGAAGCCGCTATAGAGGGGGCTATTCGTGGTGGAGCAACTGAAATATTACTAAAGGATGCCCATGATTCGGCACGTAATCTTGATATTTCTAATTTACCAGTAAATTGCAAGATTATACGAGGTTGGACGTATGACCCGATGTGTATGGTTGCAGGACTTGAAAAGAGCTTTGATCGCGCGATTTTTATTGGGTACCACAGTAAAGGGGGAAGTGCGCGTAATCCTTTGGCACATACGCTTTGTGTTTTTGCGGATGTAAAAATTAATGGGGAGTATGCGAGTGAATTTTTAATTAATACGTACGCGGCTGCTTTACATGGTGTTCCTGTTTCATTTGTTAGTGGAGATGTGGGGTTAACAGAGGAAATTCAATCAATCAATAATCATATCCTCACATTTGCTACAAAAGAAGGGATCGGAAATGCGACTATTAGTGTCAGCCCGCAGCTGACGATTAAAGAAACGAAACGACTTGTTGAGGACTCAATGAAAGTTCCTCGGGAAGATTTGAAAGTACCATTACCGGAGCGCTTTGTAGTGGAAATCATTTATCGTGATCATACGCGTGCATATCGAAACTCGTTCTATCCGAATGCTACGTTTAAACCACATAATACAGTGGAATTCGTAACGGATAATTTTTATGAGGTGCTTCGAATATTACAATTCTTAACATAAGCAACGTAAAGGTAGGTGAATGGATGAAAATAAAAAATATTATCGTAGGGAAAGTTAAAGCACCGCTTATAACACCGTTTAAAACAGCTTTAAGAACAGTGCACAGCATTCACAATATTGCCGTCTATGTTCACACTGATGATGGGCAAATAGGCATCGGTGAAGCTGCACCAACTGCAGCCATTACTGGTGAAACACTAGGGTCCATTTCGCACGCTATAGAGGAGTATATCAAGCCAGCCATTATCGGGATGGATATTGAAGAATTGACAGCAATTATGGAGCGAATAGACAGCAGTATTTATCAAAACACCAGTGCGAAAGCTGCCGTAGATATGGCGATTTATGATTTATTGGCGAAACACTATCATACACCGCTGTATAAATTACTAGGGGGCTACCGGAAAGAATTAATTACAGATATTACGATAAGTGTAAATGATTCTGAAGAAATGGTGAAGGACAGTATAGCTGCTGTTCAGCGAGGTTTTCAAATTTTAAAAATCAAGGTGGGGAAAGATCCAGAAGGTGATGTAAAGCGGGTTATTGCTATTCGTGATGCAGTTGGACACGCCATAACATTACGAGTGGACGCGAATCAGGGCTGGACACCGAAGCAGGCTGTACAAATTATTGGCGCACTTGAAGATGCAGGGACGAATGTTGAATTGGTTGAGCAGCCTGTTTATTGCCACGATCTAGTAGGAATGCAATTCGTGACGGCTAATACATTGACGAACATTTTGGCTGATGAAAGTGTTTTTTCTGCAAAAGATGCCTATACAATTATTGAAAAGCGAGCTGCCGATTTGATTAATATTAAGCTCATGAAAACGGGAGGCATATATCAAGCACAGAAAATTTGCCACATTGCGGAGGCAAACGACATACCATGCATGATTGGCTGTATGCTAGAGACAAAAATTAGCGTAAGTGCTGCTGCACATTTTGCCGCATCACAGAAAAATATCACGATGATAGATTTAGATGGACCTAGTTTATGTGTGAAAGATCCTATTGCCGGGGGTCCAATATTTGAAAATGATCGAATTAGGATGACGGATGCGGTTGGGGTAGGATTTTCAATGTAGCTTCATCAGTGGAAGTGTTTCACCCTCCACTGATGAACAAAACGGGCTTTTACGGGTAGTTAACCTCCCCACTTATATATCTTGAAGTGGGAGTCTTGTACTTGACGATTTCGCTTACGGTACATATAAATCGCTACCCGTTTATGCGAGATAAAAAGATTGCTAGGGGGATGCTTATGATGAAAAGGTATTGGTTGCTTTTCGCGTGTCTAGTTGTAATGCTTTGTGCAGCCTGTAGTGACGATTCTTCAAGTGAAAAAAAATCAGAGTATCGGGTTGTTTATTCTGGGGAAATAAAGACGCTAAATTACTTAAAGACCTCTGAAACGAATGAGTTTGCTGTAGCAGCGAACTTAGTGGATGGATTAATTGAGTATGATAAGTATGGTGTTGTGCAACCGGGCTTAGCGAAAGAATGGTCATCAAATGACGATGCTACTGTTTGGACGTTTAAGCTTCGTGACGATGCAAAATGGGTTACACATGACGGTAAAGAGTATGCGGATGTTGTTGCTCAAGATTTCGTAGATGGCTTGCATTATGTACTTGATGCAAAAAATGAATCATCGACAGCTTGGATTGCAACGGTCGTGAAAAATGGGGAGGCCTTCTATAACGGGGATATGACTGACTTTACGAAGGTAGGCATTAAGGCGATAGATAAGCAAACAGTGGAATATACTTTAGAAACGCCTACACCTTATTTCCTGTCTATGTTGAACTATGTCTGCTTCTTCCCAGTTAACGGTAAGTTTATAGAAGAAAAAGGTGATAGTTTTGGTACAACTCGTGAAAATTCCCTTTATAACGGATCGTTTATTTTAGATAAATTTGAACCGCAAAATGAGCGAGTACTTGTGAAAAATGATAAGTATTGGGATAAAGACAATGTACTGATTGATCGTATTCGCTATAAATACAATAAAGAAGCGGCTACAGTAGCACCAGAATTATTTTTACGAGGAGAAATCGATTCAGCGAGTATTCCAACTTCTATTATTGATGAGTGGTTTAAAGACGAAAAGAAAAAAACACAAATCCGTCAAACACAGAATAACTTCTATACGTACTTCTTTGCATTAAATTTTAATCCGCAGTTTGATGCAGAATACGAGCCTGAAAATTGGAAGAAAGCGGTCAATAATAAAGATTTCCGAAAATCATTGTTCCATGCGCTTGACCGCGAATCTGCGATGCTAACGTTAGAACCTTATAATCCAAAAGATTTACTGAGCAACACAATTACGCCTAAAAACTTTGTCAACGTAGAGGGAGTTGACTATACACAATTAGAACCATTAGCTAATCTAGCAAACGATGACTCCTTTAATAAAGAAAAGGCATTGGAATATAAAGAAAAAGCGAAAAAAGCGCTAGAAGGGAACGTAACTTTCCCAGTAAAAGTGTTAATGCCTTATAACTCTGGTAGTCCAGATTGGGCAAATCGTTCACAAGTCGTTGAACAGCAGATTGAAAAATTATTAGGTACTGATTATGTAGACGTTATTGTAGAGGCCGGACCATCAACAGGCTTTTTAGCAGAGGTTCGTAAACCTGGTAAATTTGCATTCCTTGAAGCTAACTGGGGTCCAGACTATGCTGATCCATCAACGTATACGGATCCATTCACTGCAGACGGTACTTATAATAAACCGGAGCTAGCTGAAGGTTATACAGAAGCAAACGGAAAAACAAAATATCAAAACTTAGTAGACGAAGCAAAAGCGACGATCGATACAGCAAAACGTTACGAGCTGTTTGCGAAAGCGGAAGCGTTCTTAATTGATGAGGCATTTGTCATTCCTTATTCAGTAGGAGGAAGTGGCTATGTTGCTTCTAAATTAAATCCATTCGAGGCTCAATACTCCCCATTTGGTGTGACTGCCGAGAAATTTAAAGGTCAGCGAGTTTTAGAAAAACCAATGAGTAACGAGGAGTTTAAAGAAGCTTTAGCGAAATGGGAGCAAGAAAGAGCGGATGCGTTAGCTAATGTGCCGAAATGATTGAAAATTCAATTATTTAAAAATTTATCCCGATAATTGTAAGTTGAATCAATCGATCATTAGGGTAGTTCATATTGGAAAAACATGATGGCTCTATTCAAGATAAATATTCAAAAGTAGTGAGTATTGATGAAGGAGATACCGAAATAGAAAAGTCGGGATCTCCTTTAGTCTTTCTGAAAAAGGAGGATGAAGTGATGCTGGGGTATATAGGTAAACGTTTATTACAATCAGTTTTAACACTGTTTATTATTATTACGATTGTTTTTTCATTACTTCGTTTAATGCCTGAAGAAGGTTATTTAGGCGCAGCAGCGGATAAAATGTCACCTGCTCAACAAGAGATCTATTTAACGAATTTAGGTTTACGGGACCCATTACTTGTACAATTGGGGAATTTTTACACGAATTTGTTTCAAGGTGATTTAGGTAAATCGGTTACATATCGGACAGATGTACCAGTCGTCACGATTATTGCAGATAAGATCATGTATTCCTTGCTATTCGGTTTAGGTGCGGTTGCACTCTCTCTTTTAGTAGGGGTTCCGCTCGGAATATTGATGGCCCAGATGAAGGGACGCTGGCTGGACCGTTTGGGTACTGGCTATATTGTCATTGTTGTTGCAGTGCCAGCCGCCGTTTATTATTTAGTCATTCAAATGTATATTACAGAATTTTTACATTTGCCAATGCTTTTTGATGAGTATCAGCCCATTACTTGGATATTACCTCTTACTTCAATGGCACTAGCGCCGACTGCTTCCTATGCGATGTGGATGCGACGTTATATGGTGGATGAACTAAACAAGGATTATATTAAGCTAGCGAAGGCGAAAGGTGTTAAAGAACGTACATTAATGTTTAAACATGTACTACGAAATGCCTTTATTCCGATGGCACAATATTTACCCGCAACTATTCTTTTTACGATTACAGGCTCTATCTACATTGAATCTTTATATTCCATTCCTGGAATGGGGGGCTTACTCGTAGATGCTATACAGCGACAAGATAATACGGTTGTACAGGGCTTAGTGCTTGTTTTCTCTTCACTTGGCATTATCGGACTCATTTTAGGGGATATCGCTATGGCCCTTGTAGATCCGCGGATTAAATTAGGGAAAGGGGAGAGTGTACGTTAATGGGAATGTATTCAGAAGAAATAAACAATATTTCTAACAAATCACGTGAAACATTGTTCGAGTTTGCGGAAGTAGATGACCGTCAAGCTGAAGAAACAGCCTACTCTAATTACTCTTATTGGCGTTCAACTTGGAAATCCTTTTTGAAAAACCGCACCGCTGTTTTTTTATTAGTTGGCGTGCTTATTATCGTAACCTTTACGATTTTACAGCCGTATTTACCAGCGCAGAAATCACCGACTGAAATATATCTTGATGAGCAAACAGGTCTCCAAGCACGTAATATTGCGCCAGGCACTGAATTTTGGTTTGGAACAAACTCCATTGGCCAGGATTTATGGTCACGTATTTGGGCAGGGACAAGGACCTCGCTATTTATTGGCTGTGTCGTTGCTTTAGTAGAGGCTATCGTAGGTATTACGATTGGTACGCTTTGGGGTTTTTCGCGTAAATTAGAGCTACCTATTACGCAGCTTTACAACGTCGTTGATAATATACCGACGACTATCGTACTTATTTTAATGTCCTATATTTTGCGACCGAGTATTTCAACCATCATCATTGCTATGTGTATTACCGGCTGGGTAGAAATGGCGAGGTTTATACGCAATCAAATTGTTATTTTACGAGATCGTGAATATAACTTAGCGTCAAAATGTTTAGGAACACCTGATTACCGAATTATTGTGAAAAATCTATTACCCTATCTTATTTCTGTCATTATGCTACGAATGAGTTTAGCTATTCCATTTGCAATAGGCTCGGAAGTTTTTTTAACATACATCGGATTAGGGCTACCGATTAGTGAGCCATCTTTAGGAAATTTAATCAATGAAGGCCGAGTGCTCATGATGTCTCCAGAATTAAGATATCAGCTCATTTTCCCAAGTATTGTATTAAGTATCATTACGATTGCATTTTATATTATAGGGGATTCATTTGCAGATGCAGCAGATCCGAAAAATCACGTATAAAGGGGGATGATGGAAGTGACACAAACTAATTCACCTATTTTAACCATTCAAAACCTTGTCATTAAATTTACACTTCGTGGCAGAGTGCTAATGGCTATTCGCAATATTTCCCTTGATTTATACAAAGGTGAAAGCCTTGCAATCGTTGGCGAATCAGGTTCAGGAAAATCCGTTCTCATGAAATCAATTATGGGCTTGCTCGATAAAAATGGCCACATTGATCAGGGGCAGATCCTCTACAATAATCAGGATTTAGCACAGTTTAGAACCGAGCGGGAGTGGCTAAGCATTCGTGGAAAAGAAGTGGCAATGGTGACACAGGATCCAATGACATCATTAAATCCGCTTAAAACGATCGGTAAGCAAATCGAGGAATGCGTTCATCTACATCAAAGCTTAAAGGGGAAAGCCGCATACGAAGAAACCTTAAAATTGTTAAAAGATGTAGGCATATATGATGTGGAAAAGCGCTATAAGCAATATCCTCACGAATTTTCCGGTGGTATGCGTCAACGAATCGTAATAGCGATTGCGCTAGCATGTAAGCCCAAAATATTAATTTGTGATGAACCAACAACTGCATTAGATGTAACAATCCAAGCACAAATTTTACAGCTGCTAAAAAATCTCCAACAAAAATATGGACTAACAACCGTTTATATAACCCATGATTTAGGCGTTGTCGCGAAAGTTGCCGACCGAATTGCAGTGATGTACGCAGGTGATATCGTTGAGGTGGGCAAGACGCATGAAATTTTCTTTAACGGCAAGCATCCTTATACTTGGGCGCTTATTTCTTCATTGCCGCAACTAGGCTCAAAAGGGCAGCAGCTTTATTCCATCAAGGGTACTCCACCGAATCTTTTTCAAGAAATTAAAGGAGATGCCTTTGCGCCTCGCAATCAATATGCGTTAAAGATTGATTTTGTGGAACGTCCTCCATTTTTTCAGGTGAGTGACACACATTATGCACGTACATGGCTATTGGATCCACTTGCTCCGAAAGTAGAGCCACCTGAAGCATTACAAGAATTTTTCGCAGAAGGGAGACGATACGCGCATGAGTCATAAAGACGTGTTAGTTGAGGTGAAAAATTTAAAGGTCGTTTTTGGTAAAGGCAAAAATAAATTTATAGCTATTGATGATGTCAGCTTCGATATTTTCAAAGGTGAAACGTTCGGTTTAGTAGGTGAATCAGGCTCAGGAAAAACAACAATCGGTCGAGCGATTATGCGGATCAATGAAGTCAGAGAAGGACAAATACTGTATCACGGTAAGAAGCTAAATGGCAAAATATCAAAAGAGTGGGATCGAGAAATTACACAGAAAATCCAAATGATTTTTCAAGATCCTATGGCATCGCTAAATGAACGAGCAAAGGTAGACTATATTATTTCCGAGGGACTTATTAATACAAAAAACATCAAAAATGAAGCCGATCGTCAACAGAAGGTACGCAATGCATTATTAAATGTTGGATTATTACCGGAGTTTTCTAGTCGTTTCCCACATGAATTTTCAGGAGGGCAGCGTCAGCGTATCGGAATTGCACGTGCACTAGTAATGGAGCCAGAGTTTATTATTGCAGACGAACCAATTTCAGCTTTAGATGTATCCATTCGTGCACAAGTATTAAATTTACTAGCAAACTTACAGCAGCAAAATGATTTAACCTATTTATTCATTGCGCATGATTTATCGGTAGTCCGATTTATTACAGACCGAACTGCAGTAATTTATAAAGGTAAAATTGTTGAGCTAGCAGAGACAGAAAAGCTGTTTACTAATCCAATTCATCCATATACAAGGGCATTATTATCGGCAGTACCTGAACCAAATCCTTATAAGGAGCGTGATAAAGTCGTAGAAATCTATGATCCGTCACAGCACCGCTATGACATTCAGCCACCGTCATTTTTCGAAATAGAGGAAGGTCATTTTGTATTGGCCAATGAAGAGGAATTGGAAAGATACCGTACTTCACTAAAGATGGAGGTAAGCAAATGATTCGTCCAAAGGCATTGAAAAAAGGTGACACTATTGGTTTGATAAGTGCTTCAGGTGCAACCCCACCAGAAAAATTTCTCCCCGCAGTTAAAAGTATTGAAAAACTAGGTTTTAAGGTAGTTGCTGGGGAAACGTGTCGGGCTAGGCATGGCTACTTAGCAGGCTCTGATGAGCTAAGAGCCTCTGAAGTTAATCAAATGTTTAGAGATCCAAATATTGATGGCATCTTCTGCATACGTGGAGGTTACGGAGCGACGAAAATTTTACCGTTTTTAGATTTCGATATGATCAAGGCAAACCCAAAAGTATTTGCTGGCTATAGCGATGTGACAGCATTACATATCGCTTTTAACCAAACATGTGGCTTTGTCACGTATCATACACCAATGCCATCTACAGAATTTATTCGGCTAGAGATGGATCCATATACATGGAATTCCTTTATCCAAAGTGTGACAGCAACAGAACGGACGGACTACTGCCTTGAAAATCCACCTGGACGTACAATGACAACGATTGTAGCTGGAAAAGCAACAGGACAGCTTATTGGTGGGAACTTAACATTAGTTACCGCATCTCTTGGAACTCCTTATGAAATTGATACAAAGGGCAAAATATTATTTTTAGAGGATGTAGACGAGAGTCAGCAACGTGTTGATCGGATGCTTACGCAGCTAAAATTAGCAGGCAAACTAGATGAGGTGGCAGGTATTTTACTAGGAGCTTGGACAAATTGTGGTCCTGAAAATCCAAAACATCCAGAGCATAGCCTATCCCTACAAACAATTTTCCAAGAAATTTTAGGTCCATTCCATAAACCCATCATTAAGGACATTACTTGTGGCCACATCTTACCAACGATGTCACTGCCACTAGGTCGTACGATCACAATGGATACGGAGAATCAGATGATAAAAGTGATAGAGTAGGTGAAATATGAAGCAAACGATAACAGAGATTCTTCAAAATGCTCCCTATAATGTGCATATGTTTGTGAAAGATTGTAAGACTGAGCAATTTTTCATTAGTGAAAAGCTAGAAGACACGTTTTCAAGTGCTAGCTTAATAAAGGTGCCTATACTGCTTGCTGTTCTGAACTATTTAGAAAGTAACAACCATTCTTTAGAGCAAGAGATTGAGATAGCGCCAGAAGAGTGGGTTGATTTTAGTGTTATTAGTGAGCAGCGTCTAGAGCAAAGTACCATCTATGAGCTTTTAGTATGGATGATTATTACGAGTGATAATACAGCAACAAATGTATTAATCGATTTTCTAGGGATGGATGCACTCAATCATTATTTTCGTCAAATAGGGCTTAAGCAGACAATCATTCAACGGAAGATGATGGATTTTGAAAAGCTTGCAAAAGGCTTTGATAATACAACGTCGGCAAGTGATATGGCACTACTATTTTCACGAATTTATCGTAAGGACTTGTTATCATCAGCATTTAATGAGCTAACAATCGATATTTTAAGTCGCCAACGAATACACGAATCATTAAGTCGTTATTTAGTAGATGATGTGAAACTTGCTCATAAAACAGGTGGTCTTGAAACGGTAGATCATGATGCAGGGATTGTGTACAGCAGATCGGGGGATTATCTCATAGGTGTTTTCGTAACAGAGGTTACGAATAATGATTATGCGAGGCAGCTAATCGGTCGTATTTTCAAAGTTGTTTACGAATACTTGGTGAAGCGGAAGGAGCGGATAGAATGAATGCCATTGTGACGTCCATGATCGCAAATTTACACGCAAAGCCAGATGAATCCTCAGAATTAGTGGATGAGGTACTATATGGGATGTCGGTAAAAATTATAGAAGACATAGATGAGAACTGGGCACGCATACAAACCGCTTGTCGCTATGAAGGCTATTGCCAAAAAGCTAACTTAATAGTTGATAAAACAAAAACAGATACTTGGCGACAAGAAGCAAACCATTTTATTAACCAAAGCTTCGCCGATGTTTTGCAGCAGCCTCGAATTCAAAGTGCGAAAATGATAACGCTCGTTAAAGGTTCAATCATCTGTTCGATTACTATTGACGGGTTAGATCCTGAATGGGCAGTAGTGCAATTAGTGTCGGGGGAGACTGGTTATGTACGTAGGCAATGGTTACAAGAAAAAATTCCAGAAAACAGCTTATCTGAGCAACAAATACGAGAAAATGTGGTCCAAACAGCGCTTAGCTATTTAACAGCACCCTATCGCTGGGGAGGGAAATCACCACTTGGTATTGATTGCTCAGGTTTATGTTCAATGGCGTATATGCTAAATGGTGTATATATATATCGCGATGCCAAAATTGTTGAAGGTTTTCCTATCAAGGAAATATCTTTAGGGAACATACAAAAGGGAGACTTAATATACTTCCCAGGTCATATGGCTTTATATATAGGGGAGCTTCTTTATGTACATTCCTCGCTAGGCGGGAATGAGGTTAATATTAATAGTCTTGACGAGCAGCATCAGCACTATCGGAGTGATTTGGCAAATTCTATTACTGCTATTGGGAGCTTATTTAAATAAAAGATTTAGAGAAGCTTGATTTGGCTTCTCTTTTTCAATTTTTGATAAGAATCGGGAAATTATTGATAGAGATAACCTATTTGCATTATGCTATAATGAATCAAAATTTGAATGATCGGAGGTTATGAATTGAATCTAGAGTTAAAAGAGGTACTACGTTCCGTTTTAAAAGAAGAATTGACGCCGGTTCATAAACGACTAGACAGAATTGACTATCGGTTAGACGGAATGGATCAACGATTAGACGGAATTGACCAACAACTAGATGTAATGAACAAACGTATTGACGACATTGAACAACGCTTAGATAAAATTGAAAATGATGTGCGTGAACTAAAGAGTGATGTGCATGAACTTAAAATTGGACAAGCAGAGCTTCAGAAAAATATTGTCGAACATTTAGGTGAGTTTACTGAAAAAATTGCTCAGCAAGTAGAAGATAGAACTTACGCTTTAAACAAGCGTGTTTTTGACATAGAAACTGTGATTTACAGATTAATAAGTTAATAATAATAGACTTTAAAAGAAAGAAAAAATCTCCATGACAAAAAAATTACATGGAGATTTATTATTAATATTTATAAATATTTAATTGCTGACCAGCCTCAAGTGTATCAGATCGAAGCTGATTCCATTGTTTGATGGACGTAACTTTAACATTATGAGCTTCTGCAATATGCATAAGCGAGTCACCATCAGCTACGGTAATTGTCTTTTTATCTTTGACAGGGCTGTCATACTGTTGTAAATCATACTTTGCTATTAGTGCATTCAGTTTTTCATTGTATCGTGAATCTGTTGCGTAGGAGCCTGTTAAAAACTTCGTAGCATCTGTGTAGGACTTCGCATTGCTTTTAAAAATGCCTGCATAGAAATTTTTGTCCCAAGAAACCCCATTACGCATTAATTTTACATAATCTTGTAAAGATGCCTCATAGGAAGGATATTTGCGGAATTGAGCCATCACCGTAGTCATATTACCTTTCCCGTCATCCTCAGATGTTTCAAATGTCACGGAGTTATTTTGATAACTACCTTTCATACCAAATAAATTATTATTTGGAGCAGATCCAAGACCACTTTGTCCATGCTCACTTTCTAAAACGGCTTGCGCAATGATAATCGATGCATACAAGTCATTTTCGGCACCGAGTTTCCGTGCAATTTCAGCAATTGAACCAATAAACTCTTCTACACTAGGACGATTATCTACAACTACAGGCTCTTCAGTTTCATGCGTATTGAAAAGTTGCGTCACCATAAAAAACGAAATACAAATAACAATAATAGTAATCATAAGTCCTTTGAAAAAATTAATTACGTATTTCATTGTTCATTGATGTTGATAGATTACAACATCTCCCTTCCTCCTTTCTTTTCAATAACGAGGTTCATATATTTCTAATTATTCCAGAGTCATTAATAGAAATAAAGTCATGTTTTGTTTTATAGAGTATATCATTCATAGAACGATAAAACCCTTCATTTAGTTCCTTAATTTCCAGCACTTTTTAGAAATGAAAGGAGATTGAATAGTAGTTATACGTACTCAAAAACAGTATACGATTTTCTATGAAAATTATGAGACAAATAGAGTAAAGCGTCAAGATGACTAACGTTTTGATATAAAACAAAAAATTAAGTTTGAAATGACTTTAGATAGTGAAATATATATAGGAACACGTTGTATCTTAAAAAAGTGTTAGTTCTAGACCTACTATGCTTAACGTATATGAAATGAAGAAGACTATAATAGTAGTTTATTTCTATATTAAAACATTAAGTAAATAGACAATGTGTGTTCTCAAAAAAATCAAGGAATTCTTGCAAAGTGGATTAGCTGATTGGAGTGAAGCTGGGCCCTAGGAAAGCGCCTAGTCGGAACGGAAATCAACTCCATCGTTGTAACAAGTGGGTCTACGTAGCAAATTTTTAATGGAGATTAAAATTGATGTAACAACTGAGGGTATTCGTTTAACAGGTAGTGACGCTGAAAAGGAGCTTATACAATGATAGCATTTGAAAATGTTACAAAAAAATATGCAAATGACCAAGTCGCAGTGAAAGCTATTCATTTAGAGATCAAAAAGGGAGGATTTTTTGTTCTTATTGGACCTAGTGGCTGTGGAAAAACAACATTATTAAAAATGATTAATCGTTTAATTCATTTAACAGAAGGAACTATTCGAATTAATGGTAAAAGAATAAGTGATTACAACATTCATGAATTACGATGGAATATCGGCTATGTCCTTCAACAAATTGCGCTTTTTCCTCATATGACGATTGAAGAAAATATAGCTGTTGTGCCTGAATTGAAAAAATGGAGTAAACCGCAAATCCAGCAACGAGTTCATGAGTTATTAGATATGGTTGGACTTGAACCAGATAAATATAGTCAGCGCAAACCAACAGAGCTTTCTGGTGGTGAGCAGCAAAGGGTCGGTGTTGTTCGTGCATTAGCAGCGGATCCCGAAATCATTTTAATGGATGAGCCTTTTAGTGCTTTAGATCCGATTAGCCGCACAAAATTACAGGATGATCTTCTTGAGCTTCAGCAAACAATACAAAAAACGATCGTCTTTGTTTCGCATGATATGCAAGAAGCCTTAAAACTAGGTGATCGAATATGCGTAATGAAGGATGGGGAGATTGTGCAGATTGGTACTCCACAAGAAATCATACAAAATCCTGTTAATGATTTTGTTCGAGAATTTATTGGGGTAGAAGAGTATGGGGAGAATACTTTCAATATCCAAAATGTAATTGAACCTATTGCAGTTGAGAATATTCAAAGAAATCAAGAGAACACCATTTCCTTCAATGATTCTTTACAGACCATTCTTCAGAAATTAGCTCATTATGAATGTTTGGGTGTAGAAGAAAAAGGGGAAATGATAGGTGTTGTCACAAGAGCATCCATGCTTCAATATTTAGCACAGGATTCCTTAGAAAGAGGTACTTTAAATGGCTAATTTTTTTGAGGTGTTGAGCGAACGAAAAGGCCAGCTATTGGCATCTTTATTAGAGCATATTCAAATTTCCTTCATTGCGCTATTCTTTGCCGTGTTGATTGCTATTCCTCTAGGGATCTATTTAACGAATAAAAAGAAAATAGCGGAGAGTATTATTGGTATTAGTGCAGTTTTACAAACGATTCCTTCATTAGCGTTATTAGGGTTATTGATTCCGTTGTTTGGCATCGGAAAGGTACCAGCAATTATTGCCTTAGTTGTTTATGCACTTCTTCCGATTTTACGTAATACGTTTACGGGGATTAACGAAGTAGATCCATCTTTAAAAGAGGCAGCGATGGCTATGGGGATGAATACGCGAAAGCGATTAGTGAAAGTAGAGTTGCCTCTTGCTATGCCGGTTATCATGGCAGGGATTAGAACAGCTATGGTATTAATCGTTGGAACAGCAACATTAGCAGCATTAATCGGAGCTGGAGGATTAGGAGATATTATTTTGCTTGGTATTGACAGAAATAATACAGCTCTAATTATTTTAGGGGCTGTTCCTGCCGCGATTTTAGCATTAGTGTTCGACTTCTTACTGAAAAAGCTAGAATCACTGTCGTTTAAAAAAACAATTTCAGCATTGAGTATGATTAGTGTTGTGGCATTAGTAATGATTGTCTTCCCACTACTAAACCTCAAAGAGAAAGAAGAGATTATCATTGCAGGGAAGCTTGGCGCTGAGCCAGAGATTCTAATTAATATGTATAAAATGCTAATCGAACATGAAACAGATTTAAAGGTGCAATTAAAACCTGGGCTTGGTAAGACTTCCTTTGTATTTAATGCTCTTAAATCTGGTAGCATTGATATCTATCCAGAATTTACTGGAACGGCAATTTCAGAGTTTTTAAAAGAGGAAGCTATCAATAATAATCAAGAGGATGTTTATCATCAGGCGCAAGAAGGAATGATGAATAAGTTTGATATGGTGATGCTTAGTCCGATGAAATATAACAATACGTATGCATTGGCAGTATCAAAGCAAATGGCTGAAACCTATCATTTGCAAACAATTTCTGACATTAAACCTATTCAAGAAAAGATAAAAGCCGGTTTCACATTGGAATTTAATGATCGAGAAGATGGTTATTTGGGCATTCAAAAAAATTATGGTATTTCACTTTCAAACATAACGACTATGGAGCCAAAGCTTAGATATCAGGCAATCGAATCAGGTAATATAGACTTATTAGATGCTTATTCAACGGATAGTGAAATACGTCAATATCATCTGAAAGTTTTGGAAGACGATCAGCAACTATTTCCACCTTATCAAGGAGCTCCATTACTAAGGAACGAAACGCTAGAGAAGTATCCTGAAATTGAAGCAGCTTTAAATAAGCTGGCAAATCAAATAACAGATGATGAGATGCGCGAAATGAATTATCGAGTAAATGTAGATGGCCAAAACATAGAAGACGTGGCACGTGAATATTTAATAAAAGCAGGACTGTTGTAAGACGAAATCACAAGTAGCTAGAAAAGAGATATACTTATCTTTTTTTTAGCTACTTTTTATTAGTTTTAGGCTGTTTTTGTAAAGATAGTGGCCAACCAAAATTATTGTCATAAGATTATGGAATATTTTGGATTATTAGAAAGGTCGAATGAAATAGTATAATTAAGCGTAATGTTACTAGTTTTGTAATAGGTGCCAAGTTTGATTAAAAAATTATGCTTGGACATTTAGAAGATACTGTCCGAGTAATGATCGAATACATAGAGAAAAGAGAATTGAAAGAATGCGTATGATTTTTTGGACTATTGTAACAAGCGGGCTAACTTTGGCAATGGTCGGGTATATGATCCATTTATTGAAAACAAGAAAAGAAAATTTAGATTTTCCTAATCACATTTTTGTAGTGAGTTCAGTATTAGTTATTAGTTTAAGTTTAACGATTGTTCAATTATATGATTGGACATTTAAATGGTCCGGCAATGCACCAATGATAGAGGGACCGTGTACGGTTAAACATGGCGGAGGAAGAACTCCGCAAACAGAGATCGTTTTTGAAGAAAAGACACTTTCAGCAAGTTTGTGGAATCGAGATGCAACTGTTGGAGAATATGCACATTGCATAGCAACATATATGCCGCTCACTGAGGAATTAATTGAAATCCACCTTGATACTAAAGAAAAAACTGAGGCTGTTTCTATAAGATTGTTGCTATTCAACTAGTTGAAGAAGTGATTATAAACTTTATTGGTCTGAGTTTAAGTTAAAAAACTTTAAAGCAAAAAAAGGTGGTTTAATGATGGGTGTATTATCCTTAATTACAGGGGTTGTTTGTATAGTTATTACGTTTCGTATTTACATACCGGAGATAATGAAAGCCGATTCTGTAAAGGAAAAGTGGATGGAGTTTTTTGATTTTGTTACAGATCCTTTCACAGGATCAAGTTTGTTTTATTTAGGTCTGCTACTAATGCTATATGGTTTAATAAGTATATAAAATTCAATTTGAATATTTTTTAACAGAGTTAATTCTTTATATTTTGTCGATTAATTCTGTTTTTTTATGTTTTAATAACAATAATCTATACGTTAGAAGCCTAGTTTTATCAGGAATTTCGAAAAGGGAAATGAGACTATATTCTTGGGTATATTATACTTATTTTCTAATAACTTTGAGTGATACAGCCTTTTTAGTACATTGATAATTATTATTCAAAGAAAATAACTTGAAAAAGTTCAAATTATGAAAATAATGGTAATTGAAAAATAAGATTGAATTATTCAATAAACAATATTTGGATGTTCGTTGCTTCGATAGTATAATTTCTTCCAGTGCAAGTTGTTTTGGAGCTAAATATGGATTAAAATGGGTATCGGCTCAAAAAAATAGCTTTTATTATTCGTTTTTACTGTTGAGCCAAAAAATCAATAAAGAAACAACTTGGAGGAAGAAATGAAAAAAAGTTTATTTTTAATGTCTTCGCTAATTTTATCGACTTCAATTATTCTTAGTGGCTGTGGGAAAGAAGGGGACGAAACAAAGAAAGACGATGAACCAAAGAAAGTACAGGAGGAAAAAGGACAAGAAAAAGATAAAGTCCAAAAGGAAGAACCTAAAAAAGATCAAGAATCAACAAAAGGTTCAGTTGACTTCGCTTCCTTAATTTCTTATATGGAGAAGGAAACACAAGGGAAAACTAAAGTTCTTTTTGAAAATAATGAATCACAAGTACATAAAATGGAGAATGTTTCAATTTCACTTGATGCATATTCAGTAGTAGAGTTAAAGGATTTCCACACAGACTTTAATATTCCATTTAACGAAGAAAATAACGGTGGTGTCATTTTAGCTAAATATACATTGAAGAATGATATGGATAAAGATGTTTATTACATGCCTAGTTTAGACGTTACATTTACGGGTGCTAGTAAGTATTATACGAATGATAAGTATTTGATTCCGGAAGAAGATCAATTACCGAGAAAACTAAGCTTCGAAACGGATTATTTGATAAAAGCGGGTGAGGCGGTAACTGGGTATATCGCTTATCCATTCGGTGAAACAGATTTAGCAAAAATCTATGAATTGGGTACAGTATCAGTAATGATTCCAGTACCGCTTGCCGAAAAAGAAAAATATGATACTACTATTGGTACTGAAGGAAGATTTAATCTTGCTTTAAATACAGATGGCACGAAAAAAGTATCAAGTAATTCAACATTTTATCAAGATAAAGTAACAATGGACAATATGGGTGAAAAGAAGATTCTAAAGGAAAAAAGCGACATCAATGAAAGTAAAAAAATAGGTGATGTAAATGCTACTTTAGAAGGGTATCAGTTTACAAAATTTACACCTAATGAGGTGGAAGCTCCTCGTTTCTCGAATTTCACAAACGGTGTCACTTTATTAACAGTTAAATTTAAACTTGAAAATAAAGCTACTAGTGAAATTGGCTTATCTTCTATGTCTTCAAAATTAACAGTTAATGGTGGCATGCAATATTTATTAAGCGAAGGTATGCTATTAAACTATAAGCCTAATGACATTATTAAAGCTGGTGAAAATGGCGAGCTTTTACAAGTATTCGTATTAGATCAAGAGCAGTATGAAAAAATTTGGAAAGATAAAGCCTTTGACATTGAGTTGGGTCCGATCCGAAATAAAGGAGCAGAGGATACTTCTAAAGGTAAAAAAGAAACATTTACATTACCAAAATAAATGGCTGGAGCCCTCTCGTAAATTGAGAGGGCTTATTTTACCATCCGCTTAGACCTAATCCTTTGCGATGGGACGATTCAAGCATCACTAGTTTTTTCTCCCATTCATCACATTTCTTTTCCCAATAATGAGAAGGAAGTATAGACGGATCAATCTTCCGTAATGTAGTCCTTAATTGATGAGGGATAGCTAGTATTTCATCACTAAACTTTATTTCGTCTTTATCTCGAAAATTATTATAGTATTTCACAATTTTATTGACGCATCGTTTATATGCCGCTAAAGAATGACAAAAAGCCTCTATTGATGAATTTACATAAATGCGTTCTATGTTTTCAAAATTGCTGTAGTCAATTAAGAGAATTTCATCACTAACTTTACTGAGTACAAAATATTCATGATTGGCATGCTTTTTAATCAGATAGAAATCCTCAAACATTAAATACATCGGTAGTTTATTGATAATATCTGCATAGTACCAATCACCTTCAAGTTTCTTTAAAGGTTCCTCCTCACCAGATTGTTCTAATTTTGATGCTTCCGCTTTTAATTCCGCCTCTTTAAGGGAGGTATAGCTTCTCAAAAATCCTTTCGCAATCGATAAAAATTTATATTTTCTGCGGAACTTTTCAAAGTCGTCTTCAATATTCTCAACTAGAAAGTTAATTGTAGTTTGAGAGATTCCTATTTGATCCATTTGTAAGATCATTCTGTATGTAGGTAAAGATTCCAATTCTATTTCATCCCTTTCAAGTTGTAACTATTGCCTTTTGTCATAGTATACCTAATTCAGTATGCGTGATGGTATTAAAATTAAACAATAATTTTTTAATGATAAACATTAATTAATTATTGAAAAGGGTATAGTGAGATGTATAATTAACAATAAGAGAGGGGATGCTTGGAATGGAACAAATAATCCAAAGTAAAGAATTTCTATTTTTAACAAAAGGGTTACGTTTAATTTTTACAATCATGATGGTTTTAATTATAATTGGACTTATTATGATAGGCGTATTATGTGCAGGGGTAATTTTTGTGCCGGAGAATAGTGTAAATAATTTTCTAGAACAAGGTAATATAACAGCTTTCATTCATTTAGAAGGGATTCAAATTGAATTAGCAGATAAGGTAATGGAAAATATTCAGTATACGAAAATGAGTGTCGTGAAATTACTATTGACTGCTACAATCTACATAGGATTATTATTATTCATCGTTGTTCAAGTAAGAAATCTGTTGAGTAATTTAAGTAAAGGAATTATTTTTTCAGAAAAGAATAGTAGAAAAATAGAATGGATAGCTTATACTGTAGTTGTATTAAGCTTGACAGTAGATACATTTCGCACGTACATTGCTTATACAGTTACTGAACAAATACAATTAGGTGAGTTGTTAGTAGGTACAGGTTTGATAAAAGAGATAAGCTTTCAATTTCCCGGAATTAATTGGACTTTATTATTATGTGGTTTCGTCATTTGGACGATAGCACGTGTATTCCGATATGGTGCGTTTTTACAGGATGAATATGATGCAACAGCTTAGGAAGTGAAAAAATGACGATAATTATTCGATTAGATCGAATGCTTGCTGATCGAAAAATGCAGCTAAGTGAGCTAGCAGAAAAAGTAGATGTGTCGATTGTCAATCTATCCAACTTAAAAACTGGAAAGGTTAGAGCTGTGCGGTTTTCTACGTTGAATGCAATATGTAAGGCATTGAACTGCCAGCCAGGAGATATTTTGGAGTATATAGACGATGAAGAATAACAGAGACCCGAAGCGTGAATGCTATTCGGGTCTCGATTTTTTTTACGGTAATTGACGATGTGAAATAAGAACTGTAAAATAAAAAAGACCGACCAGACGGTTTTTTCTTCAGTCAGTAGAAGACTCCTACCTGTGAAGGTGGCGAGATGAATGCTGACGAGGTTTCTATTCAGTGGGTGGTTTCTAAACCCCTACTGAATGAAGACAAAGCCTCCGGCGGATGTCACGGATTTTTAAAGGAATGAGAAAATGATGTTAGCCTAAAACCTTCGCAACCTGCGAAAACGGCTAACTGACCTGCATCGGTAAAAACGCCACGTCCTGTGGCATTACGAAATGACCGACATCGTGTCGGCCCTCGTGCAGGCCTGGGGACAATTCAAAATCCGGACGCAATTACGCCAAGGCGAAAAGGGGGGATTGTGTGTCATCAAAAGCAGATTTAAAACGAATACATATTATTCAAACGGCGATTCTATTTTTAAAGGATAATGATTTAAGTACTTTAACTTTAGAAAGGATAGCCGAAAGGGCGAACATTAGTAAAGGTGGTTTACTGTATCATTTTAATACGAAGGATGCCCTTCAAACTGCAATTGCTGAAACGATTTTAAACGAGGTTATACAATCCTTTGAACATCTAGCAAGTTTTGAGCAAGGGACAGGAAGGCTGTCGAGAGCATTTATTTTAACTTCTCAAAAAGATCTTGCGAATGGAGCATCTTTAAATATTGCGGTTCAAATATTGCAAAATGACCATTCATCCATCTCAACCGTTTATGAATGTTTATTAGAAGAGTTGTTTCAGGATGGCTTAGAGGCCTCCGTTGTTCATTTGATTCGGTTAACGATTGATGGATTGTATTATTCAAAACTATTAAATATCGCACCGTTATCCGATAAGGCAACAGAAGCTGTCTTTGAACAATTAATGCACATGACAAGGAAGGACTAACATACATGAGTGCTTTAGGTTTTTTATTTATTTCAATTATCGCAGAAGTTTTTGCAAGTTCGATGCTGAAACTTACAAATGGCTTTAAACGATTATTCCCCTCAATTGGTGTAGTGGTTGGCTATGGAACAGCTTTTTATTTCTTTTCTCTAACATTACAATCTTTAGCAATTGGCACTGCCTATGCGATATGGGCAGGAATAGGAACGGCGCTAACGGCATTAATCGGTGTAATCTTTTATAAGGAATTATTTAATAAAAAAAAGCTGATGGGTATTCTATTTATTATTGTTGGTGTAGTTATCCTTAACCTTGCGGGTAGCGGACATTAAGGAGGAATTTGTAAATGAAGGGTTATCTTTTTTTAGCGTTATCTATTGTCAGTGAGGTATTTGCAACTACGATGCTTAAGTTTTCAGAGGCATTTACAATTATAGGTCCATCCATCGCTGTAGCCATAGGATATGGGATTTCGTTTTATTCTTTGTCCTTATGCTTAAAAACGCTGCCATTAAGCCTTGCATATGCCATTTGGTCAGGTATAGGTACAGCCTTAACAGTAATTGTCGGAATTGTTGTGTGGGGAGAAATGTTTAATTTATACTCAGCAATCGGAATTACACTAATTATTGGCGGTGTCATTCTGCTAAATCAGGGAGACCAACAAAGTGTTCAATAAAGTGAAACGTGGAGTTCACTATTAATAATTACTCATCATCAAACGAGTATTAACGGGCAGTTGAACTCCGACCTAACTTCTTTGTTGTTGTTTAGGGAGTCATACTGCCCGTTTATTCTTGCTTTAAAACCTTCTGCAATGAACTTCAAAATATCAATTCTCCAAATGAAAGGTTAACATAATCTGAATTCGGTTAACTATTTTCCCTCAGTTTTCAAGATAAAGAACTAATTTTATAGGTAAATCGAAAAAAGTCGTCATATTCATTGTCTTTACATATGATAAAGAGAAGATGTTGGATAAAGTGAAATGGGAGATTCTTATCCCCGCTGATTGTTCATAAACCAATCAGGCTATTACGGGCAGTAGAACTCCCACTTATATTTTTTACACTAAAACCTTAAATAGGTAGTCTTACTGTCCTGGACGAATGGGCACATGTAGACTTGGGAGGGGCTGGGGGAAATGAATAATGAAAATAAAAGAAACCATTTTCTATGTGAAGCGCTCTACGACATAAAAGCACTCCAAGATATGATAAAGGATTTTCATTCTAAATACTTTGGTCAACTGCTTGTGAAAATTGTGGGAAGTGATACAATTCCCTTTTTTTTAATTACACAAAACGGTACCCATTTAAGGTTAATGGATACGGTAAAGCAGTTTGAAACAGAGTTTTTTCGTATAGAGGCTATTGATAAAGAACTTTGTCGAGGAACTGTTTCGCTTTTGCGTGCTTATGATTATGAAGGGCATGATACGAATTTAATTGCAGAGGTTGTCAGATTAGAGCGAACGTCCACAGTAAAATCCATTGAATTAAGTAGTATTTCTGCGATTCAGTTACTGAAGCCAGACATGTTAAAAGGGAAATTTATCATTGAGCCCAAATGGTGATGAAATTTTTAACTTTTTGCAGCCTATTAAAATAACATGAAAATTAGAGCATCTGTCTATATGCACGTTGTATGACTGAATTTATTAAAGAGAGAATCGTATGAAGGGAAGAGATTAATGAATGACAATTATTGGAATGTTACATCATCGTCTAGATCCTCGAACAGTTATTAAGTCTTATGCGTTTGCAGCTGTCGCAAAAGCAGAAGGGACTCAATTTTTTTACTTTACACCAAAAAGTGTTAACTTCGATGATCGTTCCATTAGAGGAAAAGTATATGAAAATGGTGATTGGCATGAAAGAACGATGCCTTTCCCAGATGTTATATACAATGCAGGGAGTCCAGAAAAATTATCCGTATCAAAGGACATTATTGAGAAATTGAAAAAGGAAATCCCTTTTACAACCTATTCTATAGGGAATAAGTGGAATGTAATGAAGCGGCTGAAGGAAGCTAAGGAGTTCGAAAAGTATTTAATTCCATCTGAAATTGTAGCAAATATTGATTTATTCCATAAATTTATCGCTTTTTATAGAAAAGTCGTATTTAAACCGACAGATGGCCGTAAGGGTAAAGGGATTTATTTTATTTCGAAAGTAGGAAGTACTAACTTTGAAGTAAAAAAGGATTCTGAAACGACTGTTTGTTCCAAGTCACAGCTAGATGAAATAATTAGAGGGCAGCTTTCTACAGGCACCTTTATCGTGCAACCCTATATTCAATCCACAACAAAAACAGGTCAAGTTTATGATTTTCGTCTTCATGTTCAAAAAAACGGTGAAGGTAAATGGGTTATAACGACGATTTATCCACGAATTGCACCAAATGGCTCTATTATACCTAATATAAACAATGGTGGATTTACGAATTATTTAGATCCTTTTCTAGAGCAGGAATTTAAAGAAGAGGCCTTTGATATTCGGCGTATGTTAGAGCATTTTTCCTTATCGCTAGCTCAACATTTAGATGAAATTCAGATGGTGCAATTTGGAGAAGTTATTGATGAAATTGGCATTGATATAGGCTTAGATGAACATCGGAAAATTTGGATGTATGAAGTAAACTGGCGACCAGGTTGCCCTCCTGCCTTTTATTTAGAATTAGACGTGGTGATTAATACGATAAGGTACGCCATGTACCTTGCTAACAACCAAAAGCAAATAAAAAGGGAAATTAAGAAACAGAAGAAAAATAAGGATATAAGCGAAGTTAAAAGTGAAAATACACAACAGACGACAAATAAGGCTATTGGCGAAGTTAAAAGTGAAAATACACAACAGACGACAAATAAGGCTATAAGCGAAGTTAAAAGTAAAATTACCCAACAGAAGACAAATAGGGCTTTACCGATTATTGCGATTACCGGCAGTGCTGGAAAAACGACATCAAAAGCATTTCTTGCCTCTATTTTATCGGAAAAATGGAATATTTTTGAGTCAAAAGATTATTGGAATACAACAGAGCATACGAAAAAACATAAAGAAGAAATTAACGATTCGCATGAGGCTGTTGTGTTAGAGTACGGGATGGCCTACCCAGGTATCATAACGAATCACTGTAGTATTATCCAACCGAATATTAGTATTATTACAAATATAGGTTTAGCTCATGTAGGCAACTTTGATGGAGATATTAAAGGCGTGGCCAAGGCAAAATCAGAATTAATACATGGCATGGATCAAAACGGTTTATTAATATTGAATAAGGACGATGACAACTCAAAATATTTAGAGACACAGCAATTTAAAGGAAAGGTATTAACAGTTGGTATTCATGGCACAGCGGACTATAATGCTTATGATATTCAATATAAAGATATCGGTATGACCTTTAAAATAAAGCTACAAGGACAGGAAATGGCTATGTATATCCCCATTTTAGGAGAGCATCATGTTTACAATGCGCTGAATGCGGTTGCAGTTGCAGATTATTTAGGATTTAGTCCAGCAGATATTCAAGCGGGGCTAAACTTTAAAAAACCACCTAGAAGATTAACGATTTATAACTGTTCAGATGATATTACGGTTATTGACGATACGGTTCACTCTCATCCACAGGGCGTACGTGCAGCTATTAATGTTCTTACAAATATAGCAAAGAAACGTAAAGTTGCTATTATTGGGCAAATGCGAGAACTAGGGGATTTGAGAGAAGAGGAATATCGTAAATTGGGTGAATATATTTATGAGCAAGACATAGATTTATTCATCACATATGGCTTTAGAACGGAGGAAATGGGAGCAGCCGCAAAGGCTATAGGGATGGATCCTTCTAAAATTTATCATTTCATTAATAAGGAAAGCTTGCATGCTCTTTTAGAGAAAGTTATAGAACCTCACGACACCATTTTAGTAAAGGGTGCTAGTAAAACGAATATGTTCGAAACGGTTAAATTTTTAGAGCAAACATTTAAAGAATAAATAAAAAAGCCCGAGTAATTGACCTTTTGAAAAGGGACAATTATTCGGGATATTTTTTGTAGCTAAACAATGAGAGCAGTTTCATGAATCTTAAATCTATGACACTTTTAGAATGAATTTTATTTCTTTTGCGGCATTTATTGCGTTATCTTTTGCTTCATCTAATGTCGCACCTTCCGCAATTACATAGGCATAACGATGTCCCATCGATAAAGGAGGGGTCAGAAATGTTCCTCTTCTCGGCTTCACATATACTTCCACAACTCCCGGTGAATTCGTTGCTCTATTTCTTCCAATAACTTTTTCTAAAATACCTTTACTTTCAACAATTACGTATTTTGTATAGACGAACTTTTTATGCCTAGGATTGATATTAGGGCATTCACCTAAAAATAATTTAAGTGTTTCTTCCACTAAATTAAATCCAAAAGCGGCAGAAATCATTGAATTCATTGCCCCCCCTGAAATTCGAGGATTAATCTCGATAAGCTTCCAGCCATTCTTTGTTAAACGGAGTTCTAAATGCAGTGCCCCATTTTCGATGTTAAACGCTTTAACAATAGATTGGAGCACCTCCTCAAGACCAGTTTGAATTTCTTTAGGAACTTTCACGAGAACCCCGTAACCAGTTATGATAAAACGTTTACCTTGAGTAATTTCTTGTTCAATAATGCCAATGACATGAGGTTGTCGCTTATAGACAAGTGCTTCTACTAAATATTGTGGGCCATCGATATATTCTTCAATCATTAGTGTTTCACGAGGATTTTTACTTCGTAGGTAGCTTAGGTGTTTATTCAGTTCGCTTGAGTCATTTGCTAACAAAACATCTTTGGAGCCTGTTGATTTTGGAGATTTTACAATGAGTGGAAATTTCAAGTTGTTAGGCACGGACTCATTAGGCTTGAGAAGGAAAAATGTAGGAGTATAAGGCTGGTTCTTTAAAAAATTTCTAGTCTTCTCTTTATCCTCCATCATTTCAATAGCTGTTGAAGATGTATAGTTTTCACAAAATTCATCACATAACATAGAGGCAATATGGACATAAGGATCGACAAAACTAACGATAGATTTTATTTCTAACCCAATTTTACTTAAATTGTTAATCTCATCTTTCATGTCTTCTATATTTGAAGTATCAATAAGAATCATTTTATGAATATCTGGGTAGGCTCTTCTCTGCTGCAATTGCTTTTCGTTGTTTGTAAAAAGTACAGTAAAATAACCTAATTTTTCTGCTGCTCTTGTTGCTTCACGACTTGACCCGGATTTGTTTGTGCCGATAAATATAATCGTTTTCAGGTATATCACTCCTTCTATTGGTACTTAGATACTTAATCAACTATATATATATGCGAAGAAATAGATTTCCTCTAGTTATGTATCTCGTCTACATCCAAGCAACTTTTAAGAAGTTACATATACTAGAAAATGAAAGGAGGGGAGATTGATATGAAGCCTCTTACAGTGCAGGATTTAAAAGCGATAACTGCAGGCGATTTAGTGCAAGGGTCGGAGGAAGTGTTGATTCAACATGGTGCATATCGACTAAAGCAAGTTAAAAGACCAAATACAGTCCTTTTTACGAGTAAGCCTATTGTCAACTGGGAAAAACTTGAGCCATTTTATCCTATAGTACTTGTAACCGATAGATTTTATAGAAAAAAAGAAGTACCTGAGCAAATAATCATCATTAAAGTAAGAGATACAGATGAGGCCTATTGGAAGTTTGTAGATTTTTATCGCAATCAATTTAATATCCCTATCGTAGCCATTACTGGTACTTCTGGTAAATCGACGACGAAGGAAATGATTAAACATATACTATCTGCCAATAAAAATGTAACATCTACGCCACTTAGTAGTAATTCTAGAACTGCTTCTTTGCAATACTTACTGAATATTGATGATCATACTGAAGCAGCCGTTTTTGAGACTGCTGTTGGTTCACCGGGAGACATCCGAATTGCAGGGGATTATTTTAAGCCGACTATTGGGATCATTACAAATATAGGAGCACATCATTTAAATTATTGTAAAACGTTGGAGGGATATATCCAAGCAAAGGGTGAAATGTTGGACATTATTAGCCCTACAGGCACATTAATCATTAATGCTGAGGATATCAACACAGGTAAAATAGATTTATCGAAGTTTCACGGCCGCATCATTAAAGTAGGCAAGCATACATCCTGTGATTTTCGAGCAAGTAATATTCGCTACCACAAAAATGGTATGTTGTTCAACGTTCATCACAAGAAGAAACTCTATGAAATCTATGTACCAGGTTTTGGCGAGCACCAAGTATATAATGCGCTTGCTGCGATTGCAGCTATTTATGAAATGGGCTTGCCGATTTCTTTAGCAGCTGAACAACTGCAATCATACCGAAAACTGAATAAGCAGCTTCAGGTGTTTAAGGGCATTAATAATTCCATATTAATAGATGATACATGGAATATTACGACTACTTCTTTGGAGGCAGGGTTAAAGGTTTTGAATGCGCTCGGAGAAGGGAAGAAAAAGATTGCCATTATTGGGACGATTACAGATTTAGGGTCTTGGGGATATATCATTCACGAGCAAGCGGGAGAAATAATTAGGCAAATTGGGGTTGATGTACTCATTACGATAGGGGAACATGCAAGTATTATGGCGGTTCATGCCATTGAGGCAGGACTGAGTTCACCTGTGTATATTTATAAAAATAGTACGCTGGCCTATAAATTATTAGAAGATATTGTAGATGAAAATACGATTATTTTCATTAAAGGAGATATGTATAGTAAAGAAATTTATAAGTTGGCAGATGATCTAAAAATAAAGAAATCATCTGCTTCCGAATAGATTTCACCTAAATAAATGTTATTTTTCATCATTTACTAGATATTGAGCATATATATAGCTGATTGCTAAAAGAAAGAAGGCTAGTTATATATTGCTCATTTATTCAGAAATGTACTTTATAGAAAGGAGGCGAAGTTAACTTGCAACATATCAGTGTGCATGAGATAAGAAAACTATTGCAAGGAGAATTATTAAGCGGTTCTGAACGCTGGTCTGTTAAACATGCGATTTATTACAACCGACATGATCTTACACAAAATCATACCCTTATGTTTGTTAGTAAAAGAGATACCATCAACTGGCAAGAAATAGATCGAAAGGGGCCATCTCTAGTCATTTCGGATAAATCATCAGAAGAATTGAAAGATGCACTGAAGAATACAACTGTAATACGCGTTAGGAGTATTGTGCAGGCCTATTGGAAATTCATTGAATATTACAGAAATCTATTCGAAATACCAGTCGTTGCTTTAACCGGAACATGTGGGAAAACTACTACGAAAGAAATGATTAAACACATAACTAGTAAGGAATGGGATGTTCAAGCATCTGTAAGTAGTAAAAATGAGCCACGGCAATCCTTGCCATACTTGACTGGAATCAATCAGAAGACAAAAGCAGCTATATTTGAATTAGGTTTGGGCAATATCGGAAATATTAAACACCAGTGTATGATCTATCAACCGACGATTGGTATTATTACGAATATAGGTGTCCATCATTTAGACGGGTGTATAAATCTTGATGGGTATATAAAAGCAAAGGCAGAAATTTTAGAAGGAATAAAAAAAGATGGCACACTAATCATTAATGGTGATGATGAAAACACTAAAAAGATCCCCTTGCATAAATTTAAAGGGAAGTTGATTACTTTTGGCGTTCACGAAAAATCAGATTATCAAGCTAAGAATATCCAATTCACAAAAGGCGGTATGCAATTTGTACTAAAAGTGTCAAATGACCAGTTCAATGTATTTGTTCCAGGATACGGTGAACACCAAGTATATAATGCGTTAGCGGCTATAGCTGCTGTAAAGGAAATGGGGCTTTCCATTGAAATCGCAATTTCGCACTTAAAAACGTTTAAAGCGATGGCAAGACATTTAGAGTTTTCAACTGGCATCGGTGAAAGTACGATCGTAGATGATACTTGGACAAATAACCCAACTTCTGTTGAAGCGGCACTAAAGGTGTTAGATACGATAGGAAAAGGGAAAAAAATAATTCTTATTTTAGGTGACATTAAGAGATTAGGCAATTTCGAAGAAAAATATCATCGAGAGATTGGCACAATGGTCGCGAAAAGAACTATTGATACGCTTATTACTATTGGTAAAAGAGCAGAAAATATCGCGAACCAAGCGTTGAAGGAAGGTACGAAGGCGGACGTTCATATGTTTAAAGATGTTTCAGGAGTATTAGATGTACTAAAGACTAAGCTCGATAGTGAAACCATCGTACTTATTAAAGGACCAATGTCTAGCAAATCTATGATCGAATTTGCGAACCAGTTGAAAAATAAATAAAAAGAAAAAGAAGCTTCCTTAAGGAAAGCTTCTTTTTTCTACATACAATTTAGAGCGGTCTTAAAAAACACGTTTTGCTGTAATATAATGCTCTTTGTAATAATCAACCATTAGTACTCTTGTATTTATACCACTAGAACTTGGAATGATAATACGGTGATCACCTGCATAGATAGCTACTAGTGAAGGAGTTTTAGAGCCTACAACACTATTAAAGAACACTAAATCACCCTTTTTTAAATTGGAACGTGAAACGGTTGTGCCAGCATTCATCAGATCCTTTAAATTGGTTGTACCAAGTTTAACGCCACTCTTGCGATAAACAAAGTCTACAAATCCTGGCGCTGTAAAGCGAAGACTTGCTTCATTATTTGTAGAGCTGATCGTTACTTTATTTTTATAATTAAAGGCGTTTTCAACAATTTTATCGCCTTTCGTTGCAGGGTTAGCTGAAAGTAGTGTAGGTAATACTCTACGAGCAGTTACATAATTATCTGTATAATATGGTTTACTATTTAAATCAGAGATAACGATATTTTGCTTAGGATCAGCCATGTGAATCATTTTATTGTTGCCAATATACATTCCTACATGATCAGGATCTGTTCCTGTTTTTTTACTCTTAAAGAAAAGTAAATCGCCTTTTTGTAATTGATTCTTTGCCACGTAAGTCCCTTGTTGCATCATATAATCTTCATTGTAAGTTCCAATATCTATACCATTTTTCTCGAAAATGTACATGATAAAAGTTGCACAAGAAAATTTATATGGATACGTAGCCTTGTATGTTGTATTACTATATGTTGCTTGACCAATTAAGCTTTTTCCAGTTTGAATTAATTGTTCCGCTTTCGCAGCAACAGCCTGAGAGTTATTTTGAGCATTAGTTGTTGCAGCCTCTACTTTTACTGGGTGAACAGTTGGTTGTACTATTCCCAATGTACTAAAACCTATCGATAATGCTAATGTTGTTGTTAAAAATTTTTTATTCATGATGTTAAGTTCCTCCTGAAGCTATTTGTTAAGTTTAATCCTGTTTTGGATTTTCTCTGGAATTAATCGTAGCATGAAAAAGTAAGGCTTCTTTGAGGTAATTGTTACCACGGTGGATGGGAATTCACTGTAAACACCTGATACAAAAGGCTTCATCGCCTTAATTTACAGTTTTATTACAAATGTTTCAGTTGGGTGAAGTAATTGTTAGAATCGAAAGGTCATAGGGTAGTAAAAGCCTTGACGGAGGGGGAAACGACGATACACTCAGCATGAAATACTTAGCGATATTCAGGTTTTCATTTTTTTGCTTTTTAGACGGCGGATGTCGATAAAATTCAAAAGTTGGGGGATAAAACGCAAAAGTTAATCGATAAAATAAAACAATTGGCCAATAAAACGAAAAAGTGATCCGATAAAATTCAAAAGTTAGATGACATTTGTTAAAACGACTGTCATGAGATATTCACCATCATATTTTTGAAAACATGCCAGTTGAATAGAAATTAACTTCTATTCAACTGTTGATTTAAATTTCCTGAATCATTTCTACTCTATTACCGAATGGATCTCTAAATTCAAAGCGTTCAAAATGAGGAATAGGAACTGAGTCGAAAATTTCAATATGATGTTCGATTAATATCTTTTTCCACTCACCTATATTTTTAACTTGATAGGCGATATGAGCTTTAGTCGTTGATCTATCAAAGCCATCTTCTGTTCCTACATGTACCTCTTTATTGCCGACCTGTAACCAAAACCCACCTCGTCCTTTAAGCGAATCAGGCTTTTCAAGTTCTTTTAGTCCTAATACTTGACAGTAAAAATGTTTCCCTTTTTCTTCTTCACCTTTTGGAATTGTTATTTGAACGTGATGTAGGCCTATAACCATTTGTTCTCCTCCTTTAATTCTAATCAATACTTACTTCTAGGATAATGATGGAAAACCCTTTAACTTCTTTCAGCGGGTGTCTAAACACTCGCTGAAATAGAGGAACTCAGACTAAGAACTTCACATCCTGCAAAAAACGCCTGAGTGGCCGACATCGTGTCGGCCCTCGTGTTGTTGCTGTCGCTGCGCTTTCGCACAGACAAAAACATGTTGCTGTCGCTGCGCTTTCGCACAAAAAACATCTGCAGGCCCAAGTACAAAGTGGATTCCGGACGCAATTAAGCCGAGGCATAATTGATTTTCATGAATGAATAGTATTCTTCCTCACGAATGAAGCCTTTGTAACACCTGTAATAAGTATTAGGGAATAGGCCCATAGAAGCCATGAGGCGAAATAACGATCTACATCAGCTGATAAATTCGGAAAAATATTATCGAAAACTAATAATACGACTGCATCAATGAGCATGCCCGGTAATACGATACAAATAGCAGCCAGTAATCGCTCAGTACCCTTTATCTTTTTCAAAGAATAAATAGGTATTGTCGCTATCAAAATGAGTGGAATAGCTAAAATGAAAGCGGCTATCATGAATAATGGTTTTTCAAGGATAAAAAAGTAATTCCCCATTAATCGGAATACAGCACTTGCTACAAGCCAAATTGCGAACCCCCAATATAAAAAGAATGGCATTGTGGTTCCTCCTCAAATTATTTCCCTAGACGATACAGTGTCTCTAGGATTTTTTCTAACTGTTGATAGAATGCATCTACGTCGAAATCGTCCCGCATCATCACTTGTACGGCTAAACCGTCAATAAGGGCATTGAGAAAAATGCTCCACGTTTCCACTGTGACACCTTCAATTGGTGATGTATCCCACATTTTTTTTAAAATGTTACATAAATGTTCATTTTCAGTCGCTAAAATTTATCCAATTTGCTGCCTAATAGCTGGGTTAGTAAAGCCAAAGACGATTAAGGTGAAAAATAATTTATGATAAAAGGCTTCGTTTTCATATCGACTTTTTGCAGAGAAAAGTGCAGATTGAATCATTTGTTGATCAATCGTCAAAATTTTATTCCAAGAATTTCTACATATATCTTGGACAATTTCTAGAATTATTTGCTCTTTTGATTTGAAATGATAATAAATAGTTCCTTGTGTCACCCCGGCTCGCTTAGCAACAGCCTTTAATGTAAATTTTTCAATCCCTTTTACCACTAAACTTTGCTTGGCAGCCGTTAATAAATCAGACTTTTCGATTCCAGTAGGTTTCGCCATTGGTTTACACCTCTCTAGTTATTAGTTAGTTGGATAACTAACTATGAAATAATAAAATATTCCTTGATTTACAAGTTTATTTTAACAATGGAGGATACACATTGGATAAAAGATAGAAGGACTTAATAACACAAGACGCTATGGTATAATAATAAAAACGGAATAATAAGATAGAGGTACAAAGTTGAATAGTTTCTCTCTAAAGACAAGCAAAGTAGGTGAACAAAGTGGGGAAATATCAATTGGATACCAAAGGTAAGGTAGCTGTGCAAAAATATCATGAGAAACAGAAGCCTGCCAAATTTGATAAAAAGCAGCAACTTGAAAAAATACGTGCGGAGTATTTGAAAAAGAAGCAAAAACAAACAGATCAATAAGAGTAGTAAAGGAGCGAGATGAACGATGTGTTTATCTCGTTCTTATTTTGAGGGCATGCAAGTATCCGATACCTCTGTATAGTTGTGAAAACGTCGTAAGCTATCTTGTGAATGAGGATGCCCCTGTTTCCGATAAATTAGTGTTGTCTACACTGATATAAAGGTGTCAATGTACACAAACCACTATGGTATAATAATAAAAACGGAATAATAAGATAGAGGTACAAATCATATTTTGATTTGTTTAAAAGGGAAGATCGGTGCAAATCCGACGCTGTCCCGCAACTGTAAATGGGAGCACGTTTCAAAAGACCACTGTTACAACTTGTAATGGGAAGGTGAAAAGTGTGATGAACATAAGCCAGGAGACCTGCCTTTATCTAGTACAACCAAAAAACCTACGAGGATAGGGGGTGTTGAGTGTGACTAGAGAACTTCTCCTGCATGCTCATAGTACGATGATTGCTGAACAGGTAGCTTCTATTGCTAATAGAAAGCCTTTTTCACCGTGGCAATCACCGTATTATGTCGTGTATTTGTCATAGTAGACATCTTTCTGTAGAGGGAAAGATGTTTTTTTATGCTAAAAATGAAGGAGTGTTACACATGAATCCACAAGTAATCGAGTATTATGAAAGTCTGTTAAAATTTGAAATCATGGAAAAGCAGTATTCAAGTACTTCTCAAACATTAGGGGAGCTAGTTGACGAGTATGTAGGGCAGGATGCTGTTCATAAAAATGATATTTTAACAGCATATAAAAATGTAATGAAAGAACTAATGGGATAAAGTGAAACTAAGTTAATATATTCCCTGAATTTATCCATTTACTTGCACGAGGTGTTATTGGTGATAATGCCGTAATTATAAGTCAAAAAACTTAGATGACCTTATAGAAAAGCAGAGTAGCCAAACCTGAAATGATTGCGTTTGGCTACTTTTTATTTCTTATAAACTGATTATATTAATAGGAATACATATAATTGTCATAAAATAATCTCTAGTACTTCATTTATATTTCACTTTTTACCTATATAATAATTTTGTGCTTATCTTCATTCAGTAAATGTTTTTATGACGACTTCCATCTTTGTAGGTGTGGATGAATGCAGATGTGGATCTTTTTTTTGTTGATGCCCAAGCATCTACTGAATGAAGATAATGCCTCCGGCGGATGCCACGGATTTTGAAAGGAAAGAATTGTGCATGCACAATTCAAAATCCGGACCGCAATTACGCCAAGGCGAAATTGATTATTTATAGATTGGAGAATACAACATGAAAAACACATTTTATCAGAGCTTTTGGCGAACGCACTTTTATGCCGCATTATTTATTACGCCACTGCTTATTTCGCTAACATTAAGTGGTATAGGCTATTTATTTTATACTGATGTTGAAAATCAGTTATATGATAAATACTTTTTTGGTGAAAGTGGAAAAACCGAGGTACAATCTATTGATGATGCTGTTAAACTTGCAGAAGAATCATATGCTGGCTATAAAACAAATAAAATTATTGAGTTAGAAGAGCCATACAATACACGTTTATCGATGAAAAATGCAGATGGCAAAGAAAAATATGTGTTTTTAGATGATCATAATCAAATTATTGGTGGTCAAGATGCTGGCTACACATTTGGGAATATTATTAGAAATATCCATAGCTCCTTATTTATTGGGGGAACGTTTGTCAATTATTTAGTTGAATTAGCTGCGTGCTGGGCTATCTTTTTAATGCTTTCAGGCATTTACATGACGTTTAAAGGAAAATTACTAAAGAAAACAAAGCAAACAAACAAACGTCAAAAGAGTAGAAAATTCCATGCCCTTCTTGGGACAATTATTACGATTCCAATGCTAGTTATTATTTTCACAGGCTTACCATGGTCTGCGTTTATGGGGAAATACATTTACCAAGCTTCACAAGATTATCCTTCTTTCGGAACGCCATTATTGCAACAGCAGCCACCTACATCTGATGTAAGTGAGATTCCTTGGGCTACTCGCCAAGAAACTCCTCCAACGTCAGACTCGGCACATGCAGCCCATCACGGGGGAGGAAATACAGGCTTTGTTGCTAACCCTAACCAACTTACTGTGGAAAAGCTACAACAAGAAATTGACGCAATGAATATCTCAAAACCATACGCTATTATTTATCCTACTAGCGAAGACGGTGTCTATACAGTTGCTAAATCTAGTAATACAGGTGTCACAGGTCTTGATGTTAGCCCAGATGATGAAACGACAATGTATTTTGATCAATATAGCGGGGAATTTATAGACAAGGTTGGCTATGAGGACTATGGTATTCTTGCTAAATGGTTTACTTGGGGTATTCCTTTACATGAAGGTCATTTGTTTGGTTGGCCAAATAAATTAATCAATTTACTAGTATGTCTAGCATTTTTAGTAGTTATTGCTTGGGGATTCAGAACATGGCTACTGCGAAAAAAACAAGGTATTTTATCTGCACCACCTAAAATCTCTCAAAAAGTATCTATTCCTTTTATCATTTTTATGATCATTTTAGGAATTCTGATGCCACTATTTGGACTTTCTTTAATTGCTGTCGTCCTTGTAGAATTAATTATAAATTTGGTGTCTAAAAATAAAAAAGAAGCTAATTAACATGCTAAAGCGATACTGTATCCTGTTAGAAAGGAATGCAGTATCGCTTTTCTTTATTTAAAGCCACCCTTTATCACTGGCGACTTGAGTAGCTTGTTGTCTAGACTCTACTTGTAGTTTCTGAATAGAGGTAGATAAATAGTTTCGAATAGTACCTTTCGTTAAAAATAGTTTTTTACTAATCTCATTTGTTGTGAGTCCTTCTTTGACAAGCTGCAGAACAGCAATTTCACGTTCATTTAGTGGATTCTGTTCTTTCATAAACAACGTAGCGGCTAAATCTCTGCTGACGACCTTTTCATCATTCATGACTTTTCTTATTGTTTCGATTAAATAGTCTATAGGTTCATCTTTTAATAAATAACCATGTACCCCACAATCCATAGCTTTTTGTAAATAGCCAGGACGTGCGAAGGTAGTAACAATCATCACCTTGCACGGTAAATTTGCCTGTTTAATTTTTTCAGCAAGGTCAAGCCCAGAAAGATTCGGCATTTCGATGTCCAAAACACATACATCTGGTAGCTCATGTTGAATAAATTCCCACGCTTTTTGACCATCTGAAACTTCTGCGATCACTTTTATATCAGGCTCAAACGACAACAAGGAAGTCAAGGCGCCACGTAACATTTGTTGATCCTCTGCTAGTAATACTCGTATCATGTAGTTTGCTCCAATCTGTAGTGTTGGATAGGCAGTGTTAACGTCACAATTGTTCCATCTGTCGGTAAATTCTCTATGGAAGCAGTTCCTAAAAGAGCATTCATTCTTTCTTTCATCGATGAAAGTCCATTCCCATACCCTTGGATATGTAAGCCGACACCATCGTCAACAATGTTTATTTTTAAAATTCCATTTATAGTATTGATATCGATTTGGCATTTTTTTGCTTGACTATGTTTAATAATATTTGTAGTTGCTTCCCGCAGACATAAGGACAGCATCGTTTCTTCTACACTCGCTAGGAGAAGCTTTGGACAGTTATTATTGATATTTATTGAGATATCCGCTGTTTGTAAATGCTGTTTACAATGAATAAGCTCACTTTCTAACGAAATAAAATTCATATCGGAAACTAATTCTCTTACTTGCTTTAACGCAGTTCGTGTCGTTGCTAAAATATCATTTAACTCATCTTTCACACGCATCGTATCTTTATCGACTAATTTTGTAGTTAATTCGGTTTTAATTTTGATCATTGTCAATGTATGACCGATCGTATCGTGAAGGTCCCTTGCAATACGTTGTCTTTCTTCTTGTTGAACAAGCTGGGTATTTACTTCTGTTAATTCCGATTGTAATTTTTTTGATTTTTCTACGTAGTAAATTAGCATTGGAAATAGTAGCTGAATAATCATAATGGGTATTAATGCTTGGGATTCTAATTTAAATGATGCTCCTGATTCAAACCAAATAACGATAAGAAACATAAAGGCAATGGCAATCATTCCTAAAGCAATATGCCATTTCTTTTTAGCTCGCCCAATTAAATCAGCAAAAATAAATCCAAAAAATAACATAGCAGATCCTTCATAAATACCTAGTATGATAATAAGAGTAAAGCCTATTAAGGAAGCAAAAAGTAAACGCCAATCTTTATTCCATAAAGCAATATAGAAAGCTACTAAAAATAACATAAGGATTATTATTTTAGCCAATAATGGTAGTTGAGAATGCGATCCTAATACTTTGGTGAATAAAAAAATTAACGAAACTACATCAATAATTAGATAATGTATCGCCTGATCTCTTGGATATATCTTTATATTTCACACCAACCTTTGTCGATTATTTCTGCGTGACACTTTGAATGGCATGTTTTCGAATCCATTCCATTGGTCCAACATGAAAATGCTTGATACAAATATGTGCAATGAAAAGTTGGAAGAGGGAAAGGGTTAACCAAATACCAATAACTTCAATGCTATTCAATTTCCCTCCTAAACCTAAGCCCCAGCCGTAGAAAATAATAGATGCCATAGTATTTTGAAGGACATAGCAACTTAAAGACATTTTCCCAATCTCACCAAATCTCTTCCATAACCAATCAAGCTTCTTATATTCTAACATTTTACCTAATATTCCAATATAACCAATAGATAGGATTGGTGCAAATAAATACCGAACAGGTAAATCAAATACTCCACCAGGAATAAAGATTAGAAGGTTTAAAGGTACTCCAATAAAAATACCGATTTTAAATAGCTTTTGTCGCGCCTGGCGTCCTTTGTCATTTTGCAAAAATACACCATTTCTCATCAGCTTAACCCCAAGTAAAAATAAAAAGATATTCATCGGGATAATAAAAATAGCTTCCGTTCTATAATAAAGAAAATTTGTTAAACGATATTGTATTTGTTCAAACCAAGTACCATTTTCATAAAGACTAACAACAGGATCGACGCCAGTAAGGTAAGCGTTGGCACCAAGCAATGAACTAACTAAAATTAGCAAAATCATTACTGCGTGGAAACTACCAAAAACGTATAAAGCGCGTTTAATCGCTTTATCACCAAATTTAACAATAAAGACAACAATGATGGCTGTCACAGCATAGCTCATTAAAATATCGTATTCCATGACTAACGTGAAGTGGATAAGCCCCTCCATAAATAAAAAGACTATTGTCCAAATATACATTCCTGGCCAAGCATTTCCTTTTCGTAAAGCTTGCTGATATTTTAATTCCAAACCAACACCAAACATGATTGTTAATAAACCAAGAAGTTTACCGTTTACGAAAAATAAGACTACCATTCGTAAAAAATCGTTCAATGACCACCAACCTGAATAATTGCTCGTTGTGATATACGAAATATCACCAAGATAAGCAAAAATCCAAATATTAGTGCCAAGTGTCCCTAATACAGCAAAGCCACGTAACATATCGATTAAGGGTAATCTTTGTTGAACTTTCATCATGTAATCACTCTTTCTGTGTTTTCTTATAATTATGATAAGAAAACAACAGGAAAAAACATATTCACACCAGTCAAAGGTTCTTTATGACAGGTGTCATTTAAGGTGTCTCAAAAGCAAAGGAAGGCCATCTCGGAAGGTGGGACACAGATCGATTCGTCTATTGTTTTCGAAATTAGCGTAATGAAAATAAGAATGTTATTTATAAAATAAATATTGCGAAAACTAATATAATTAGTTAAAATTGAAATACGATTAGTTCGCAGAGGGGATTTGATGTAGAATGAAAGTTGAAAATAGTGGCACAGTGTATCAATTGTCCTTTATGCCGAGGATTTTTCCTGTTAATTGTTATTTCGTAGAAGAAGAAAATGAGCTTACACTGATCGATGCAGCATTACCATATAGTGCAAAAAGTATAATAAAAGCTGCTGAAAATATCGGAAAACCGATTACGAGAATAATCCTTACCCACGCACATAATGATCATATTGGAGCGCTAGATACGTTAAAAGAATTATTACCACATAGTAAAGTGTACATTTCTTCTAGAGATGCACTTCTATTGGGAGGGAATAGTTCCTTGCTACCAAATGAAAAAAACACCCCTATTCGTGGGGGCCTTCCAAAAAATATTAAAACTAAACCGGATGTATTACTTGAAGAAGGGGATCGTGTTGGTTCATTAGAAGTGATTGCAACTCCAGGGCATACACCTGGTTCCATTTCTCTTTTCGATACGCGTAATAGAAGTTTAATAGCAGGTGATGCCCTTGTAACTAGAGGAAAGCTAATAGTAACGGGAATGCTGAATCCGTTGTTTCCGTTTCCTGCTCTTGCTACATGGGATAAAGAGACAGCTCTAAAAAGTGCAAAAAAATTAAGCAATCTGAATCCGAGTTTACTTGCTGTAGGGCATGGGAAGATGTTAAAGCAACCGCAGGAGCGATTGAACATAGCCATTGCTAAAGCAGAAAATGCTTTTTTATCATCTAAATAGGAAGTGAAAAAAATGTCCCGTCGAATGAAGTTGGATGTATCTATTATTTTACAAAAGGCAACAGAGATAGCTGATGAGCAAGGATTGGACCAACTTTCAATTGGACTATTAGCTGAAAAATTGGAAGTACGGCCACCGTCCTTATATAACCATCTTGATGGCTTAAATGAATTGAAACAGAAATTAGCCATTCAAGGTGTAAAAAAACTACATGAATATATGCTACAAGCTGCAGTAGGACGTTCGGGTGATGACGCCATTCGTGCAATTAGTCAAGCATATCTTCAACTTGTTAGAGAACATCCGGGGTTATATGATGCTAGTTCTCGCTTTCCAGATGCGAATGATCAAGAATTACAGCAAGCCCAAGAGTCTGTCGTACAACTAGTACTTCAAGTGCTAGATGTCTATCATTTACAAGAAGAAACTGCGATTCATATAGTCAGAGGATTACGGAGTATTCTACATGGATTCTCTTCGATTGAACAGATGGGGGGATTCGGGTTGCCACTAGATATCAATAAAAGCTTTTCAATCCTAATCAATACCTTTATTGAGGGCATTCATGCAGCTACGAAAAATCAGAACTTGGAAATGAATAACTAAGGGAAGAGAAGGAGACACGGAGGATTAATTTCAGTCGATAATACAAAGGAAATAATATTGGAGTAGGAGACTTGACATTGAATACGAGTTTCCTACTCTTTTCATGTAGAAAGCAGTTGCGATTAATGCTTTCTTTTTGAATAACGTGACATACTACTATTTAGTACATGAATAAATTCTATAATCTAATAGCCCTTCATACTTTAAGATCATTTCAAAATGTTTATCCATTACTTCATAAAGTTCAGGTTCAATATGCTCTGAGTGATTAAGCTCAGGTACTGAGAAAATCGATTTGTTTTTTTGTATACGAATATGTTTAAAACCAGCCTGGTTAAATAAGTCTACCCAATCCTTTTTCATTGAACACGAATCAAATCCATAAAACTCTTTGATTTCTTTTTCAATTTTCTCTTCAAGCGGTTGATGAATAGTAAATTCAATGGCAATAAACCGACCGCCATTCTTTAATAAACGAAAGATTTCTTTAAGTGCATTAGGTTTATTGACAAAAGAAAGCACAGATTCAGAAATAATATAATCAAATGTATGATCGGATAAAGGTACTTGTTCTATTGAACATTGCATTATTTTTACGGGTAAGCGATTTTTTTTCATTCTCTTTTTAGCTTTTGCGACCATTACAGAATTAATATCGATGCCTGTTACCTTTGCTTCATACGTCTCTGCCAAATATGCAGCGGTTTGGCCTGTACCACAGCCTACATCTAAAATATATGGATTTTCACCAATGTTCTCGGCCTTGAATAGTTCCTTTGTTAAATTAAGACCACCAGGGTGCGCACCGCCTACACCAAATTTGGACAGAAATTCTAGATATTTCGAATTTTGAATCGGAATCCCTTCTTTATTCGTATTTTTGTATAATATGAAATTTAAAATAGTATGGTTCCAGCAAGAGACAAAGTTGTTATCAAGAACCTTCACTAATGAATGGACTTCAATATGTATATTATTTTTGAGCAACTTCTCCGATAGTCTAAACAATAAAAAAATACAGACGTATACTAGTTAAAAGATATTTGATAGGGGGTGAATTGATGCCATTTTTTCCGCCTAATTCTAGAATGAGACCATTTCCACCAAGCTATAGACAAGGTTTTGGCCCTCCTATGCAAGGTAGACAAGGGCAACCCTTTTTTAATCCTTACCAGCAACCCCAAACCTCTAGATTTGGAAGATTACCACAACATTTAAATACAATTATGGGCCACTCGGGAACAATAACATATGGAGTTAATATGTTAAGACAAATGGGGGCTTTTATGAATTTCTTAAGATAGAATGTAAAATGATTTTTTTAGTTGAACTTATATAAAACCCCTCTTAAGAGAGTAAATGCTTAAGAGGGGTTATTGATTATTTCATTTAATGTTTATTTTGCTGAAAGTTGTTTTTCGATAATAGAACGGTTTTTCTCTTTAAATACTTCATTATGTGATGACACGACCCCTTGGCGATAGGCAGTAGGCTCTAAATATGTTTTGATAGAATTCACGGCATTGGCTGCATCCTGGAAAGTCCCTAAAAGGAGATTTATTTTTCCTTCAAACGCTAATATATCACCTGCTGCAAAAATTCCAGGCTGTGCTGTTTCTCCTGTTGCTTTCCCTTCAAAATAGTAATCATCTTTTTTAGGAATGGTAATTGTTTGCTCCAATTCTAATGATGCTTCACGGTTATAGCCATGACTAACGATGACTTCATCAATTTGACGCGTATAGCTTTGTTTTGTTTTTGTATTTTCACATGTCACTAATTGGATGGCTGTTTTCTCGGCATCGGCAGTTAATTTTGTAATAGTCGTATTACACTCAATCTTTACGCCAGCATCTAAAGCTTCTTGAATTGTTGCCTCATGAGCGGATAACGTATCTTTACGATAAACAACAGTTACGTTTTTGGCGATAGGACTTAGTTCAACTGCCCAGTCGATCGCAGCATTTCCGCCTCCCGAAATAATGATCTCCTTGTCCACAAAACGTTGATATGACTGCACGGTATAGTGTAAATTAGTCATTTCATATTTTTCTGCACCTTCTAGTGAAAGCTTTTGAGGATTAATAATACCACCACCAACGGCTAAAAGAACGGTTTTAGAATAATGTTTATCTCCTTGCGCAGTATGAAGAACAAAAATATCATCTTGGCGCTCGATAAAATCGATTTTTGTACCTGTTACAATGGTTGGATGAAACGTTTTTGCCTGTGCAATTAACTGTTTCACAAATTGTTCGCCTAATACAGGGGGATGACCACCAATATCCCAAATTAGCTTCTCGGGATAAAGTAAAACTTTACCACCAAGCTGTTGTTGACTCTCAATTAATTTCGTTTTCAATCCTCGTAAACCACTATAAAAGGCGCTGTATAGGCCTGCGGGACCACCACCAATAATTGTTACATCGTATAAATGTTGCATTTATATCACCACATCCTAAAAAAATAATAAAAAAGTATTTGACAAAACTAAATAAGAAAACTAGACTAATTCTAGTGATAATGATTATCATTGTCGGTTAATCGCTATCATAGCATGGAAAGAACAAAAAGGAAAGAGAGGTTACGTCGTGCGTTTACAAGTTGAATCGATTCGTATCGGCTACGAGGACAAAACGATTGTGCATGATTTATCGTTACAAATTCCAGACGGTAAAATAACGACTATCATTGGTTCCAATGGGTGTGGTAAATCTACACTTTTAAAGGCTATTACAAGGATATTGAAGCATAAGAGTGGACAAGTCATACTGGATGGTCAAAATATTTCCGAGATGAATACAAAAGAATTAGCGAAAGAACTGGCTATATTGCCACAAAGTCCGGAAAGTGCACATGGTTTAACAGTGGAAGAGCTTGTATCCTACGGTCGATTTCCATATCAAAAGGGCTTCGGTAATTTATCGCAAAAGGATAAAGAAATGATTGACTGGGCCTTAAAGGTAACTAAAACGGATGACTTTCGTCTGAACACAGTTGATGCCTTATCAGGTGGACAGCGTCAACGGGTGTGGATCGCGATGGCATTAGCTCAAGAGACCGATATAATTTTTTTAGATGAGCCAACAACTTATTTAGATATGGCCCATCAGTTAGAAGTTTTAGAATTACTTAACAAGCTTAACGAAGAAGAAGGACGCACAATTGTCATGGTGTTACATGATTTAAATCAGGCAGCACGCTTTTCAGATTATATTGTTGCGCTATCAAAAGGAGAGCTAGTGAAGTTTGGTACTGCAGAGGAAGTTATAGTACCTGAAGTATTAGAAAAAGTGTTTAATATTGATGCAGTCATTGGTAAGGATCCTCGAACTGATAAACCAATGTGCATTACATATAACTTACTACAAACAGTGTAAAAGGAGATAGATTTATGAAAAAGTGGTTATTACCAATGTTTATGATGGTCGTACTAGTGCTTGCAGCGTGCGGCAATAAAGAAGAGAAGACGGATGAGGGCTCTAAAGATAAGGCATCTGCAGAAACGATTACGTATCAATCAGAAGCTGGCCCTGTTGAAGTACCAGCAAATCCTAAACGTGTAGTTGTATTATCTTCATTTGTTGGGCATTTACTACAGCTTGACGTTAATGTTGTCGGTATTGATTCATGGGCTGCAGATAATCCAAACTTCAAAGATGGTATTAAAGATGCAGTAGTTGTTGAGAATACGGATATCGAAAAAATTATCGAGCTTGAGCCAGATTTAATTATTGGTTTAAATGGTATTGAAAATGCAGATAAATTAGGAGAAATCGCACCAACTGTGTTGTTCACTTATGGTAAAGTGGATTATTTACAGCAATTCATCGAAATCGGTAAAGTGGTGAACAAAGAAAAAGAAGCAACTGATTGGGTAAAAGATTTTAAAGAACGTGCTGCAGAGACGGGTACAAAAATTAAAGAAAAAATCGGTGAAGATGCTACAGTTACTGTCGCAGAAATGTATAATAAACAAATGTATGTGTATGGAGATAACTGGGGTCGAGGAACAGAAATTTTATATAAAGAAATGGGCTTGAAAATGCCTGGAAAAGTAAAACAAGATGCTTTAAAACCAGGTTATTTTGCAATTTCTACAGAAGTATTAAATGAATATGCAGGTGACTATGTAATTTTTAGTACATTTAAAGGTGAGGAAAGCGCCATTAAAAATGCTCCGTGGTTTAAAGATTTAGAAGCGGTGAAGAATGGTCATTTATTTGAAGTGAGTGGCAACGAATTTTACTTTAATGATCCAAAAACTTTAGAATATCAACTAGATTTCTTTGAAAAGAAATTTTTACAATAATTTCAGTAGAGAGTAGCGAAGGCAAATGATAAAGTTTCGAAATTTCCCGTTTTGGCTTCAAGTATTGCTTGCACTGATCTTATTAGCAGTAACAGTTACGATCTCGCTTTGTATAGGCGCGGCTAATACGAGTATTCAAGATGTTTATCAAGCGATTGTCGGACAAGACGGTGGCAAGCACTACTCTGTATTACGTGAAATTCGATTTCCTCGTATTATTGCTGCTATTTTTGTAGGTAGTGCACTTGCAGTTGCTGGGGCTATTATGCAAGGAGTTACTAGAAATCCATTAGCAGATCCAGGTCTCCTTGGTCTAACAGCAGGTGCGAATGCGGCACTAGCATTGACGATGGCGTTTATTCCAAATACCTCGTACTATATGTTTATTTTTGCATGTTTCATAGGTGCGGGTGTAGGGATGATTGTTGTCTATGGTATTGGCGCTTCAACGAAGAATGGCTTTTCTCCATTAAAGTTAGTCTTAGCTGGGGCAGCCGTATCCGCTCTATTACAAGCAATAGCAGATGGAACGGGAATATTATTTAAAATTTCAAAAGATGTTTCGATGTGGACGAGTGGTGGTTTAATTGGCACTACATGGCAAGCATTAATAATTGTTCCTGTTATTGTAATAGGATTAGGGGTAGCTTTTGTGTTTAGTCGTCAGCTAACCATTTTAAGTTTAAATGAAGAAGTAGCTGTCGGATTAGGACAAAAAACAACAGTCATTAAAGGAATTATGATGTTTGTCGTTGTTATTCTTGCAGGCTCCGCAGTTGCGCTAGTAGGCAATTTAGCATTTGTGGGGTTAATGGTACCACATATTGTCCGAGCAATTGTTGGAACAGACTATCGATTTGTCCTACCGATGAGCGCTATTATCGGTGGATGGTTAATGGTCACTGCAGATTTTGCAGGTAGAATGGTTAATGCCCCATATGAAACACCGGTAATTGCAATTATTTCAATTATCGGCCTTCCGTTCTTCTTACTTCTTGTTCGAAAGGGAGGTCGTCAAATTGTTTAAAATCGGACGAAAAAAACAACGTAGATGGCTCATGGTTTGGATGCTATTAACAATAGCTATTTTTGTAATGGGTATTTCAATGGGAGCAGCTTCAGTTTCGATTGATCGCATAATACCGATTTTACTTGGAGACGGCAGCTTCAAAGAATCATTCGTACTGTTTTCTGTTCGCTTGCCAAGATTATTTGTGCTAGCAGCAGCAGGGATGGCGTTAGCATTAGCTGGTGCCGTTTTGCAAGGGGTAACACGTAATGATCTAGCGGACCCGGGTATTATTGGGATTAATGCTGGAGCAGGTATAGGAATTACGCTATTTTATATCCTTGTTGATGGTGATTTACCTCATTTCGCGTATGTGTTACCACTTGTCGGATTTGCCAGCGCTTTATTAACGGCACTCCTCATTTACTTTTTTTCATATAAGCGTAATGTGGGTGTACAGCCGATCCAACTTATTTTAGTCGGGGTAGGTGTAGCATCTGCCTTAGCAGGTGTAATGATGATATTAATTTCCTCTGCTGAGCGTAGTGATGTGCAATTTATCGCACAATGGCTTGCGGGGAATGTTTGGGGAACAGACTGGCCATTTTTCTGGGCTTTATTGCCTTGGCTTGTGCTAGGCATACCATTTATTTTGTATAAAGCAAATGTGTTAAATGTGCTGGCAATGACTGAACCAACAGCGGTTGGCTTAGGATTAAACATCGAACGAGAGCGTTTGCAATTATTAGTAGTCTCTGTCGCATTAGCTGCGGCAGCTGTATCGATCACAGGAGGCATTGCCTTTATCGGTCTGATGGCTCCCCATATTGCAAAGCAGCTCGTCGGACCGCGCTACCAGTTCTTTTTACCACTCACATTATTAATTGGTGCCAGCTTACTAATGTTTGCAGATACAATTGGCCGCGTAGCTATTTCGAGTGCGACCGTGCCAGCAGGTATTGTTGTAGCCTGTATCGGCGCCCCATATTTTTTATATTTACTACGAAAAAACGACTGAATGGCTTAGGCTGTTCGGTTGTTTTTTTGAACGAACGTAGTTCTGCGAATTCAAAGATGTGGATAGAAGGTGCTGCAGCAAGTCGTGGATAGAAAGTTGAGAATGATGGATGGAGAGCTCAAAGTCGTGGATAGAAAGGAGAGAATGATGGATAGAGAGCTCAAAAACGTGGATAGTAAGCCAGGAATGATGGATAGAGAGCTCAAAAACGTGGATAGAAAGACGGGAATGAAGGATAGAGAGCTCAAAAACGTGGATAGAAAGTAGAGAATGATGGATAGAGAGCTCAAAGTCGTGGATAGAAAGCCAAGATTGATGGATAGTAGCGTCGTCAAAGTGGAGATATGAGGCAGAAAAGTAGTAGTCGATGCAAGAACAAGGCGATTTTTCCATTCTTTTTATCTATAAAATTGGGCTATAAATTTAATTTTCACATCTTGTATTTCAAGTTTTTTGGAACCTCTGTTTATACATGTAATTATTTATATAATAAATACAGGAGGGGAGAGACAATGATTTTATTAGCACGACAGCAATCACAAATGCAAAAAATGCTAGAAGCTTTGGTAAGAAGGTTGCCTAGTACACATGTAGACTACATGAATTATTTTAATAGGTTAATGCGTATACAAGCTGGCTTTGCTGGAGAAAAGCGAGTAGATGCAGAATGGCTTGAAATTAATTTGCCCAACCCACATTATTTCCTTCATGATTTACAAATAGTCAATCACTTCGGGACTACACATCAAATAGACACTGTATTAGTGTGTCCTCATTTTATATTAATCCTAGAAATAAAAAACATAACAGGCTTCCTTGAATTCGATGAGTCATTTACTCAATTTACAAGGACTACTGCAGAAGGTGATGTTGAGGGAATGATTGATCCTTTTCATCAAGCTAGACGACACGCCGACTGGATAAAGGGGATATTACAGCATTACAAAGTTAAGATTCCTGTTCATTATGCAGTCGTTTTGGCAACGAAAAATGCAATTTTATCAGAAAGTTTAAAAGGACAACCAATTTTCCATGTTTCAGGATTACGTTACTATGTAAGAAAATGTCTTAAACAGCATAATGAGATGATACTAGAAGCTGATGATCTCTCTCTTTTTGCTACTAATTTATTAACCAGGCATATGCCAATTAAAAGAGAAATAACCGTTCCTGTACAGGATCTTCTAAAAGGTGTGTTATGTGTACGTTGTTCAAATGGACAGCAAATGAGCTATTCCAATAAAAAATGGACTTGTCAACGCTGCGGATTAGTAGATCAGGATGCTATTCTCAGAACGCTTGATGATTACAAGTTATTAGTGGGCGATTCGTTAACGAATAAAAGCTTTTGTGATTTTTTCGCAATAGATTCACCCGATCTAGCGTATAGACTATTGCAGAAATTACCTTTGAATGCTGATGGGAAAAAAAGACATAGAAAATATTGGATTAAAGATGGATAGAGCGCTTTGAGCTGTGGATAGAAAGGCGAGAAAGCTAGATAGAGCGCCCAAAAACGTGGATAGAAAACGGAGAAAGCTGGATAGAGCGCTCAAAAACGTGGATAGAAAGCGTAGAAAGCTGGATAGAGCGCCCAAAAACGTGGATAGAAAGCGTAGAAAGCTAGATAGAGCGCTCAAAAACGTGGATAGAAAGGCGAGAAAGCTGGATAGAGCGCTCAAAAACGTGGATAGAAAGCGTAGAAAGCTGGATAGAGCGCTCAAAAACGTGGATAGAAAGCGTAGAAAGCTGGATAGAGAGCTCAAAAACGTGGATAGAAAGCGAAGAAAGCTGGATAGAGAGCTCAAAAACGTGGATAGAAAGGCGAGAAAGCTGGATAGAGCGCCCAAAAACGTGGATAGAAAGGCGAGAAAGCTGGATAGAGCGCTCAAAAACGTGGATAGAAAGCGAAGAAAGCTGGATAGAGCGCTCAAAAACGTGGATAGAAAGGCGAGAAAGCTGGATAGAGCGCCCAAAAACGTGGATAGAAAGCGAAGAAAGCTGGATAGAGCGCTCAAAAACGTGGATAGAAAGCCAAGAAAGACGAGAAGCCCGACCCAAAACTCCGAATTTCCCGACTAATTCCTACTAGACAAATAAAAACGAAAAGCGTATAGTTAGTTAGGCTAACTAACTAAAAAGGAGTGGTAATGTTGACGATCGAACAAGAATTTTTTAATCAGTACCGCTTAATGTATAGACCGTTTATCAATCTAATAAATGTGCAGTTGGGGAAATATCAGCTGTATAGCTCTCAATGGGCTCTTCTTCGGTTATTGATGGATAAAGGGCCACATACATTTGTGGATATTGCGAATTTCATGTTTATTGAAAAGCCGAGTGTGACGAGACTTGTGCAAAAGCTTGTGGAGCTTGGTTACGTGGAAACGGTAGCGGGTAGGGATAAGCGCGAAAAGCTTGTACAATTGACGGCTGATGGTGAAGAGATTGTGCAAGAAATTCAAGCGCATTTAAAACCAACTATGGAACAGGCACTCGCGGGGGTATCGGAGCGGGATATTGAAATTGCGACACAAGTGTTAGCGAACATTTGTGCAAACATCAATCGGTAGGAGAGAAAAAAGTGGAAGCAACTAGACATAAACTTTGGACGAAGGACTTTTTAATCGTCTCACTTATTAATTTTACCATTACATTAATATTCTTTTTATTGATGGTAACGATTGCAGGCTATGCGGTTGAGCATTTTGGGGCTTCGACTAGTACGGCAGGTCTTGTATCGAGTATTTTTATTATTGGTACTTTATTTGGGCGTCTTGGGACAGGGCGTATTATTGGGGATTGGGGTAGTAAAAAAACATTATTTTTTGGATTATTATTGTTTATGCTATCCACGATGTCTTATTTTATCGCGACGAATTTGCCACTTCTAATGGTCAATCGTTTAGTACAGGGTATTGCACTTGGGATGGCTAGTACGGCGACAGGGACAATTATTGCACAGATTTTACCTTCTGATCGACGAGGAGAAGGTATCGGTTATTACAGCTTGAGTGCTATTTTAGCTACTGCTATCGGACCGTTTGTAGGTATTCTTCTAACGCAGCTGTTTGAAGATTATCGGATGATTTTTGCTGTCGATTCCGTATTAGCTATTGTATGCTTCTTGTTGTATTTTATCGTAACCGTTCCAGATGCACCGAAGAAGGCCAAAGAAATGGCGGAGAAAACAGGCTTTAAGCTCACTAATTTTATCGAAATGCGTGCCGTGCCAATTGCTTTTGTGGCGCTCGTTATTGGCTTTGCCTATTCAGGGGTTATGTCATTTATGACGTTTTACGCGAAAGAGCTTGATTTGGTAACAGCAGGAAGTTATTTCTTTATTATATATGCAATTGTTATTTTAGCGACACGTCCTTTTACAGGAAAATTACTAGACACTAGAGGTGCAAACATTGTTATCTATCCATGTTTAGTTATTTTTGCACTAGGAATGTATGCTTTTAGTTCGGCGACTAGTAGTGTTGTATTTTTACTAGCCGCAGCTTGCATAGGGATAGGTTATGGCAATTTCAATTCAGTAGCGCAAGCAATAGCGATTAAAGTTACACCAAATGAGCGTTTAGGACTTGCGACATCGACATATTTTATTTTATATGATTTAGGTTTAGGGGTTGGTCCTTATTTCTTAGGATTCTTCGTTCCGACTTCGGGGTACAGTGCCATTTTCTTTGCGATGGTATTTGTTATTTTAGTGTCAATTATCCTTTATTATTTCTTATATGGAAAATATGAAAATAGAAATCAAGCAAAAATTTCGTAGTTTAGAATGATTATATTGTGGAAAAAACGCCATTTATCTAGTTATCTAATTAGATCGACTATAAAATGTCGTTTTTTTCTATAAATAAAAATACTTCTTGCAATTGCACTTGATAATCATTATCATTCTCGATATAAACTATTTCGGAAGTAGGTACTTAGCATGAAAAAAACATCATTATTGTCAGTATTAGTTGCAGGAGGTATTCTAATGACTGGCTGTGGAAATACAGATGAAGCTAAAAAAGACGATAAGCCAGCAACAGAGCAAGCAGAAAAAGCTACAAAAGTTGATTTATCTGCTGAACTAGCAGCCTATCAAACATTTGCATTAGAGCAAATGGATCAATTTTTAGTAGAAACGGAAAAATTTGTGGAAGCATTTAAAGCTGGTAAAATTGAAGAGGCAAAAGCAGCTTATGCGCCGGCACGTATGTATTTCGAGCGTTCGGAGCCAATCGCAGAGAGCTTTGGTGACCTTGACCCACGTATTGACGGTCGTTTAGCTGATATTAAAGAAGAAGGCAAAGGCGAAGAAGCATGGTCGGGCTATCATAAGCTAGAACATGCGCTTTGGGTAGAAAACAAAACTGCAGGCTACGAGGCAGTTGCAGATCAATTACTAGCAGACGCTAAAGAATTACACGCATTAGTTCAAACTGTAGAAGTAACACCTGATTTAATGATTACAGGTGCGGTTGACTTATTAAATGAAGTATCGACATCAAAAATCACTGGTGAAGAAGAAATCTATTCTCATACAGACCTTTATGACTTTAAAGCAAACATTGAAGGTGCAGAAAAAATCTTTGAAATCCTACGTTCTAAATTAGAAGCAAAAGATAAAGACTTAGTTGCTACATTAGATGAAAAATTTAAAGCAGTAGATGATTTATTAGCGAAGCATGCGACTGCTGATGGCGGATATGTTTCTTACGAAAAATTAACTGATGAAGACACAAAAGCACTTTCAGCAGCAGTTAATCAACTTGGTGAACCATTAAGTCAAATGGGTATTATTTTAGAGTAATTTTTGGAGTGATAATAAATGACAGCGTCAAATGATGAAAAATGGATGAATAAAAAAATATCGAGACGTGACATGTTAAAGCTAACAGGTATCGGAGCAGCTGGTATAGCTATCGGTGCCTCTGGCTTAGGTGGTGTTATGAAAGTAATGGGCTACGATGTGTTCGAGCCTGTTGCGGATAGCACGACTGCACGTAATAAAGTTGATTTTTATGGAAAACATCAATCTGGCATTATTACACCAGTTCAGACAAATATTTATTTTGCTTCTTTAGATGTTTTATTTACATCAAAGAAAGACTTACAAGAGTTGTTCAAAAAATGGACACCTCTTGTTGTTCGTTTAATGAATGGTGAATTAATGGTAGATTTAACAACAAATACTAGAGTTCCTACAGGAGATACAGGTGAAGCAGAAGGTTTAGACGCTTCAAATTTATCGATCACAATTGGTGTTGGCCCATCTTTGTTTGATAAGCTTGGGATTCAACATTTGAAGCCTGCAGAATTAAATGATTTACCACATTTCCCAAAAGATCAACTACAAAAAGAACTTACAGGTGGAGATCTTTGTATCCAGGCATGTGCGGATGATCCACAGGTGGCATTCCACGCAGTACGTAACTTAGTTCGTGCAGCATCTGGTAAGGTAGAAGTTAAATGGTCTCAAGCAGGCTTTAACTCATTCCCAGCTGGTGGAGGAACACCGAGAAATTTATTTGCATTCAAGGATGGCACTGGAAATCCGTCGACTGCCGATGACAAAGATTTAAATAAAGTTGTATGGGTTGATAAAGGCTGGCTAAAAGGCGGCTCTTATTTAGTCGCACGTAAAGTTCAAATGCATCTTGAAACATGGGATCGCACATCTTTGAAAGATCAGGAGGTAACATTTGGTCGTTATCGCGATAGTGGTGCACCTTTTGGTAAAAAGAAAGAGTTCGATGATTTCGATGTAGAGGCGAAGGATAGCAACGGTGAGTACATTATGCCAGATACGTCACACGTACATTTGGCACGTAAATCAGGTGCGCGTATGTTACGTCGTTCGTATTCTTATGCATCAGGTGTTATGACGAATACAGGTGCGCATGATGCGGGACTCATGTTTGTTTCTTTTCAAAAAGACCCAGCCCAATTTATAACAGTTCAAAATAGCTTAGGACGTTTGGATAAAATGAATGAGTATACTACACATCGAGGCAGCGCAGTGTTCGCTTGCTTCCCTGGTGTACAAAAGGGGAGTTATATAGGTGAAGCACTTTTTAACGCGCTGTAGCTTAGTACTTTGCTTGTTATTGGCACTTGCTGCACCAGTGCAGGCAGCGCAATCATATAGTCACTTATACATTTCTATTAGTGATGCGCTAATGAATACGAAGCAGGATAAAGAATCCGAAGCTGAGCAAGCCCTTGAACAGTTTGCAACAGACTGGGCGTCGGTTACATCAGAGCAAAAGAAAGCAAAAGAAAAAGTTGATAATATTCTTGCACAAGCAGTTGAAGCTACTACTAAGGATGAACGTTTAAAGGCACTATCTGAATTGTCAAATGCCTTACGTGCATTAGAAAAGCTTGAGAATCCTGTAGATGAAGCGGCGCAGCGTGCAGAATTTGGCACGAAATTTAAACCTGTCATGAAAGCATTTGAAGATGCCTTAGCAAGTAGGGATTTAGCTACAATCGACGCAGCCTATAAGGATTTCAATACGAAATGGAAAAAAATTGAACGTCCTGTGCGAGAGCAAAGTATTGCCATGTACGGGCAGATTGAAACACAGATGGCCTTTATACGGATCACACTTGCTTCTGAAGAGCCAGATGTAGCATTAATGCAATCACAATATGCAGAATTAAAACAAACAATTGAAGATTTTGTAGCAGGTAATGAAACGGCGGAAGTTGTAGAAGGAGAGTATTCTTTAGCAACATTAATTGCTTATATTGATGAGGCGAATGATTTTATCGATGCAGGTGACTACAAGGCAGCCTCAGATAAAATTCGAGAGTTCATTAAAATTTGGCCAAGTGTAGAAATAGATATTTCAACACGTAACGGCAGCCTGTATACAAAAATTGAAAGTGATATGCCAATCATCGTTAGTGACTTATTGAAGTCTAACGTAGATGTTAAAGCAGTTAAAAGTAAGCTTAATACTTTCCGCACTGAAATTGAGCTGATTCAAGGTGACTCAGATTACACGCTGTGGGATGCTGCATTAATCTTACTACGAGAAGGCTTAGAGGCACTGCTTATTATTATGGCATTAGTATCATTCTTAGAGAAGTCTGGACAAAAAACAATGCGCAAATGGATATATGTTGGTGCATTTGTAGGGATCTTTTTATCAGCAGTAGCAGCTGTTTTAATGTCGACAATTTTCCAATCAGCGACAATTGATACGAGTCGAGAGCTCATGGAAGGTTATATTGGTTTATTAGCCGCTGCAATGATGATTGGAGTTGGTATTTGGCTCCATAGTAAATCGAGTGTGGTAAGTTGGAATCGCTATATTTCCAAACAAATGGGCAATGCCATCTCTACTGGCTCGGTGTTTGCCATGGCATCAATTAGCTTTTTATCTGTTTTCCGTGAAGGTGCAGAAACACTTGTCTTCTATGCAGGAATTGCACCTAAAATGGAGACATCTCAGTTTGTGCTAGGGATCGTAGTAGCACTTTTAATATTAGCTATTTTTGCATTTGTATTATTTAAAGCAAGTGGAAAAATTCCAATTCATAAATTTTTCGCTGTTGCTACGGTGTTAATCTACGTATTGGCATTTAAAATTATTGGTGTCAGCTTGCATACATTGCAGTTAAGGGATTCAGTTTCAACAACTATTGTAGATGGCTTGCCAGTTGTCAACATCATTGGTTTCTATCCAACAGTAGAAACTATGATTGGACAAGCAGTTTTACTTGTACTAGTTGTAGCAACAATCATTTATAAAAAGAAACAAAAATAAATAGAAGGGCAGATGAATAGACTTTCATCTGCCCTACAGCACGTCGTTAAAAAATTAATTAAAGTGTATCTTTAAGCAAATGTTGATTTTTACTTCGAGGTGGCGCTTTCCGCGGAAATCAACAATTCCTCATCAATGTACAAAACCATAAGCTAAAAAAATTATTATCAATATAGAAAAATCGGTGCTAGGTTTGACTATTATTTTAAACATGGAAATCCTCGATAGATTGAAGAATATGTCAGTACTAAGCTCCTCATAGTATGCTGTAGGGTTTCTGATCCAAAGGATTTACCCAGCCACTACCTCTAGCGGTTTGCTTTTCTAGGAACGTTCGACGAGCCGCTTTACCTTTATATAATAGTTTGATACAAAAGTAGTAGAAAGATAGAAAATAGTCTCTTGACCAGTAAGTGGTTAAGAGACTATTTTCTTTTGGCGTAAATCCATTAGCCCGTTTTTATAATTAAGCCTATTAGGTAAGTGTCAAATTTTATTTATATGTTAAAATTATGTTATAAATTGTTAAAATCCCTGTAGTAGATGTGTTTTCTATTATTACAAATCATTAACATAATATATATACTATAAAAATAGTGAATTAATAATAATATGATTACATATATATGTAATGGGGAAATATGTTTTGAATAGTTCGACCATTTACGACATGGCGTACGCGATAATTGTCGTCTGTACGGTATAGACCTAAACCGAAAGTATCTTTTGCAAAAAAACTGACATTCTTTAAATTGAAAGGAGAATTGACCTGATGTCAAAGAAGAATTGGAAGAAGCCGTTAAATACCTTTTTAGCAACAACTCTAGTCGCAAGTATTGTCGCACCTGTAGCACCCATTACAGTAAATGCTGAAACACTTGCAAAGGATTTAATCATTTCAGAGTATATTGAAGGAACTTCCTTCAATAAAGCGATTGAAATTTATAATGGTACAGGTGCCGCGGTTGATTTAAGTAATTATACGCTAGAACTTCATACGAACGGAGAAGCTACCGCGAAGAATAAAGTGAGTTTGACAGGTACTCTAGAAAACGGTGCTACGTATGTTTTACATCATAAAGATGCAGATCCAAACATTAAAGCAAAAGGAAATCTAGAGAACATAACGGTTATTAATTTCAATGGAAATGATCCAGTCGTATTAAGGAAATCTGGTGAAATAGTCGATTCCATTGGACAAGTTGGTTCTTCAGCAGATTTTGCTAAAGATGTAACTTTAGTAAGAAAGAGTTCAGTTTTGACGGGTGATACAACTGTTAATGATCCTTTTAATGCAGCATCGGAATGGGATTCATTACCGGTAGATAATTTCTCCAATTTAGGCCAACACGTAATGGATGGCAATACAGGTGGTCCTGTTGACCCCGAAGTACCGGCAATTCTCTCAATTGGAGATGCTCGGAATAAAAGTGTAGGTGAAACGGTAACGATCAAAGGTAGAGTTGCAGCAGGCTTAAAAAATACGTTTTCGGTTCAAGATGAGACAGGTGGTATTGCGGTAAGACCTACTAGTCTAGCTATGTCTGTCGGAGATGAAGTTACGTTAAAAGGGAAGTTAGTTGACTATCGTGGTTTACTACAATTAGATGGTGCTACAATCGTTGAAAAAGTTGAAAATGCTGGGGTACCTGCTCCAAAGGTAGTAGCAGGGGCTCAAGTGAATGAAGAGAGTGAATCGCAGTTAGTAACAGTGAAAAATGTTACGCTTACAGATGTTCAACAAGGTGCAGGATGGGCAAACTTTACTGCAAATGACGGAACGAATTTTCTTGTGCGAGATGAGACAAATTCTCTAGGCTTAACTGTTGGTACAAACTATGAATCTATCACTGGAATTGTTCAACAGTTTGATAAAGACTATCAGGTGATTCCTCGATCAGAAGCAGATATCGTAGTGGATAGTGCAGCACTAAAGCCTGCTAGCGCATCTCCTGGAAGTGGGACGTTTGTTGGGAAAACAACAGTAACTTTAACAACATCGACAGCAGATGCAGAAATTTATTACACATTAGATGGTACAGAGCCAACTGATAAAAGTCTTAAATATGAGACACCAATTGAAATTAGGAAAAATACGACTTTAAAAACAATCGTTAAAGCTAAAGATGGCACGTTTAGTGAAATAACTACATTTGAATATAGCATTGCAGATAAATTACAGATTCATGATATTCAAGGTGCAGGGCATGCTACAACATTTGATGGTAAAACAGTTGAAGGAATTGAAGGGATCGTAACTTATTCATTCACGTTAAATAATAATTGGTATTATACGATTCAAACACCAGATGAATTAGCCGATCAAGATCCGAAGACTTCTGAAGGTATTTTTCTGTACAGTGGAAAGAAACCATGGCCAATAAAGGTTGGGGATTTAGTATCTGTTAAAGGTAAAGTAAGCGAATATGCATACGATGGTTATGATGACAGGCAGCAAACAGATTTAAAAACAACACAAATTAATGTGCGTGACGATCAAGAAGGAAAAGTGGAGGTCATTAAAAGTAATGTAGCCTTACCAAAAGCAATTGGAATCGATAAGTTAAAAATGTCCTTTAGTAAAATCGACAGTGATAATCTTGGGGTTTTTAATCCAACAATCGACGCTATTGATTTTTGGGAAAGTATCGAAGGCATGAGAGTAGAAGTTGAAAACGTGAAAGCGGTAGCACCACAAGAGCATGGGGATTTAGTAACAGTACTTGAAGGTGAACCAACAAACACAATTCACGGTGGGGTATTGCATGAGAAAGAAAATGCAAATCCAAACAGAGTTCAATTCCGATTAGAACCGAATGGCGCTGCACGTGATTTTGAAGTGGCTACAGGTGATAAATTTAAAGGGCCAATTACGGGAATCGTAGGCTATTCCTATCAAAACTTTAAAATCTATGCTTCTCTAGATGAGATGAAGGCAGCTCATGAAAAAGGAAATACATCACCTGAGACGACAAAAATAGTTAAGGAAGAAGATAAGTTAACAATTGCCTCTTATAATTTGGAGAACTTCTCTAATAACAAAACTTCTACTACTGATGATAAAGCGAAAAAATTAGCAAGAGCAATTGGTATTGATATGGGTAGTCCTGATATTGTTGGTGTAACAGAGGTACAAGATAATAACGGGCCATCTGCAGGAGATTCAAAAGCGGATCAAAGTTATCAAAGATTAATCGACGCCATTAAAGGTGTAGGTGGTGTCGAGTATCAGTATGTTAATATCGATCCAATTAACAATCAAGACGGTGGAGCACCAGATGCAAATATTCGAGTTGGCTTCCTTTATAATCCAGAGCGGGTGAAGTTAAAGGATGGTATTCCAGCAGGGGATGCGACAACAGCTGTTGGTTATGAAGATGGGAAATTAACAGTGAACCCTGGGCGTATTGATCCAGCAAATGAAGCGTTTAAAAGTAGCCGTAAACCTTTAGCAGCGCAATTTGAATTCCAAGATGAAGATGTAATTGTGATCGCAAATCATTGGAATTCTAAAAGTGGAGATACCCCATTATTTGGTTCGATTCAGCCTCCACAGTATGGAAGTGAAGTACAACGTAAAAAAATCGCTAATATTGTTTCTAATTTTGTTGGAGACATTAAATCAAAAAATCTAGATGCAAACATTGTTTCTTTAGGTGATTTTAATGATTATCAATTTGCGGATGCGCTTAAAATCCATGAAGGTCAATGGATGACGAATATGATTAATAAGGTAGAGGCTCCTGATCGTTACACATATGTATATCAGGGGAATTCACAAATATTAGACCATATTTTAGTGTCAAACAATTTGGCAGAGAAAACAGATGTTGATATTCTTCATATTAATGCTGATTTTACAGACATGGCAGGTCGTGCAAGTGACCATGATCCAGTAATGGTTCAAATCGATGTAAATAAAGATTCAGCTGTTGAATCGATTAAACCTGAAATAGTATATGACTATAAGAACTTCAAAAAGAACAAATTAACAATCAATAAACCTAGTATAGCACTTCATTTAGATGCGCAATCTGTTATCCCAAAAGGTGTGTTCCTTAAAGGTGGCTATGCAGAACTACATGGAGAAGGCTTTAAGACGACTGATGTTATCCTTAGTCCAGTGAAAGCAGGGATGATTGTCGACCTTAAAGGCAATAGCGTGAAAACACTCACAATTGAAGGTCCATATGTCAGTGAAATAAGAGGCGCTGAAAATTTGGATATACAATCGATAATCTATAAAAAGGGTGCAGCTCCTGAGCAAATTAAATTTACAAATTCGAAGGGGAAACCGATTGTGAATCCTTCTTTGCCTGCTGAAAACAATCAACCAATCATTAAAGAACCTATTACTAACAAAACTGTAGCTATTGGTGAGGAAATTAAAATTGATTTAACCAATCATTTTTCCGATCCTGATGGGGATAAACTTTCATTTATTGCTACAAAAGGGACGATAAATGGAACGGTATTAACAGTTAATTTAACAGAGGGTAGTCATATTGTTGGCGTTACAGCATCTGATGGAAAGAAAAGTGTCACAACAAGTTTCAGCGTGACAGTCATTGCTAATGATTATTATACAGGTGCTTATAACAAGGAAGGTCAAGCACTGAAAAAGGTTCTTCATGATATTATCTCCGTACAAAAGGTACTTTCTTATGATGATGTTTGGAATGCATTGAAGTATACGGATGAAGATCCTGCTAATCCGAGTAATGTCATTTTATTTTACTCTGGGAAATCTAGTCCAAAAACAAATAGTGGTGGCAATGTAGGGAACTGGAACCGAGAGCATACGTGGGCAAAGTCACATGGTAACTTTGGGACAAGCAATGGACCAGGAACAGATATCCATCACTTACGCCCAACTGATGTACAAGTTAATAGCTCAAGAGGAAATTTAGACTTTGACAATGGTGGCAGTCCAGTGGCAGGCTGTAATGGTTGCTTGAAAGATTCAGATTCATTCGAACCACCTAACCGCGTAAAAGGTGATGTAGCACGTATACTATTATATATGGCCACTCGCTATGAAGCTGGAGATAAGGTGGATCTTGAATTAAATGACAAAGTTAATAATGGAACAGCTCCTTATCACGGTAAACTTTCTGTTCTTTTACAATGGCACAAGCAAGATCCTGTAGATGAATATGAAAAACAAAGAAATGAAAAAATTTACGAAATCCAAGGTAATCGAAATCCATATATAGATCATCCTGAATGGGTGGAGAAGATATGGTAAGTTAAAGAAGCGTACTCAAAACGCCACTTCAATGTTTAAGTTGAAGTGGCGTTTGAGTTTTGTTACACTCTTTTCAATTCTACTAAAATTCGTAGTGCTCATTAGTGTTTTGAATACTTATTCTTTTCAAAAGCGCATTTTCAGTAGATCCATCGAATTCAGCATGGAATACTATATCATCAACAGTAAATGTTGCGAAATATAGTATTTGGTCAATAGTATCCGTGAAATCATTTGTTTCTATTGTCACTTTTTGATTTATAGCTTTTGAAATATCTTTTGCCGTTACTTCTTTAAAGTTAAATAAAAGAACATGTGTAATTGGTCCGTTGTTTATGTTTCCATCGTAAAATGTAGTGCAAATTGAGTAATCTTCATACGATTTGCATAAAACACCTTCAAAAGATTCTTCTTTCGCTATAGCCTTATTCTTTTGAACGCCATCACCAATAGTGTCCATAAAGGAAATCCCGGTTTTGGTGAAACTATTATTTAATGCTTTCATAAATGCTTCATTATGTATTATTGGAAGTCCTGTTTCTAGCAATATTTTTTCATTATTTGCTAATAGATGATTGTCTTTTACTACATAGGTTTGATTTACTTCTGTCCCTACTAAATGAAAGGAATTTGTAGTGGGATTTACAGTTATATCCTCCCTATTTTCTGCATATGCTTTGAAGCCCAATATGACACGAGAATTATCATCAGAAGCCTTAATAAGGTTTACTTCATGTGAAATCGTTTTGACGCCTGGTTGAAAGTCACTCGCGATGAGTATTTCTTTATCATCTGGTCCATTCAGTACGCCATGGAATGCAATTTCGTTATGAATTGGATATTCATAGTGTAGATCACTCCAGTTCTCCCAAGCTTTATTTGTTCTATTATATTTCCCTACGATGTAGCCGTAATTGGTTTGATCACTATAACCCAAAATATATTCAGGGATTTTATCTCCATCAAAATCGACAAATTGTTCAGCCGCTACAGGGAATTTAGATTTCGTTTGCTCATACCATTCACTTGTATTTACCGTACTCTGCCATTCTTCTTTCGATTGAGGGAGAGCTTGCTCTGCTGTTTGCTTCTCAGAAGCCTCTTCATTTTTCTTAGAAACTCCCTCATTACTCGAACATCCTACTAATAAACACACCAGTAAGAGGATAGACAAATTTCTTAACATCCTGAAAACCTCCATTTAATCTATAATCTAGTCATAATCTATCATTTATTATTCTACCTTTAGTCACATATTAGTATCTACATATTTTTTCGAAAGTACCAATATTTATTGGAAAACCGATATGTTTACTAGAAGAAGTATTTTAACAAGTTCATAAAGTAGATGCTGATAGTGAGATTATGGAAGCTTGATAAGGAAATTGTAGTGGAATCTTGTCATGTGAAATCTGAGTTTAGCAGATATGGAAGTGTGAGAGATCGAACGCTGGGTACTCAAAACGCCACTTCAATGTTTAAGTAGAAGTGGCGTTTTATTCTTTTCAAACGTATATTTTCAGTAGGATCATCGAGTTCAGCATGATATATGTTGAAGAATCGATTTTACACGGCAAAAGCGTGAAAATGATCATATTTTATATGCTGTTGACGTCAAAACCCTAAGCAATCTCTTTCTTTACCTTTTTCACAATAGAATGTGAAGATAGTCTACCATGCAGTAAATAATAAACACCTATTCCGATTATGATAAAGAATGAACAATAAAAATATATTGATCCGTAATCAATTTTAGCTGCGGCAATACCAAAGATAAATGAGCCAATGCCGAACCCAAAATCATAGATAGAAAGGAATGTAGCCGTAGCCAATGCTCTTTTTTTAGGAGGTGCTACTTGAATAGCAATAGTTTGAAAGCTAGGAAATACAGTTCCCCATCCAACACCAATAAGGGCTGCTGATGTAAGAAATAACAAGGACGTATTCGATACACTCAGTAAGAACGTACCGACTGCAAAGCATAAAATAGCGGGATAAATGATTCTATTTGCCCCGAATAAATCAAACCATTTTCCGGTAAAAGGTCGTGATATTAAAAGAACCACTGCGTACACAACAAAGAAATAACTAGCAGCTTCCACTAAGCTTTGCTCTTTAGCATATAAGGATACGAAGGAAATAATTCCTGAATAAATCAGTCCAAAGAAAGCTGAAACCAATGATACAGGAATAGCGGAACGTTCCAAATAATCTCCAACCTTCATGCTTGTGTTTCGTTCAATTTCCCGTTCTTGCATAAAAGTTTTCTTAGGTAACTTAACAAATAATCCTGCAACGAGTGCAAAGAAAGCAAAACTTGCATTGATGATAAACATTAGACTTGTCGCTGTTTGTTGCATAACAGTCAAACCTAAAAAGGGACCAATAGCCATAGCAAGATTTAGCGTTAATCCATAGTACCCCATTCCTTCTCCTTTACGGGATTCAGGGATGAGATCAGCTACAATTGCTCCAGTGGCTGTTGTGGCCATCCCAAAGCCAATTCCATGAAAAAAACGAAGAAATAGTAAGCCAATCAAAGATTGCGGAATAAAATACAAAGTTGAAGCTGCGAAAAGAACAAGGAGGGAACTTATAAAAACGACGTATTTTCCTGCCTTTTCGATCCATTTACCTGCAAATGGGCGTGTTAGGATGGAGGCAATCAAAAAAACTGTAGTAATAAGTCCAGCTTCAGTTTTGGCACCATGCAATTCTTGTATAGCATATATCGGTAATGTGACCAATAAATAAAAAAATGTTGTAAACACGAGAAAATTAGTAATGGCAATACTGATAAAATCTCTTGTCCATAATCGAGGTTTATCCAATATTTGCACCTCCTCAAAATATTAAATTCCTTGTACCACCCGCTGAAACAGAGGAACTTAGGCTAAGACCTTCCAAGATAACAGAAGTTCCTTGAATTCTTACTGCTATCAAGTTGATTCCCACAAAATATGTACGTAAATAATGTTATCAGTGACCTTTTTCTAAATTCATTATTCATTTATACTGTCATTTCTAAAAGGTACAGTTTATAATAAACACAAATGACAGATGAGGTATTTCAATAATGAATGAGCTAATTTTTAATATCAATCGAGAAAATAATATTCCAATGTACCAACAAGTTTATCAATACATAAGAACTCAGATTTTATCTGGTAAATTAGAGTGGAATACAAAGTTGCCATCGATTAGGCAACTTGCTCTCCAACTAGAGGTCAGCAGAAACACAACTCAGCTAGCTTATGAACAATTGCAATCGGAAGGGTATATTCGAAGTGAGAACAAAAAGGGGTTTTTTGTAGATGCAAATATATCGGATGAGACGCTTAATTATGAACCTATTAAAGAACAACATCATGAAAAGAATCAAACTGACATAAAAACGATTGACTTTAAAATCGGGACAGTGGATCAAGAGAACTTCCCTTTGAAAACATGGAGAATGCTTACAAACAAAGTTATTAAAGACCCTAGCATGTTTTCATACGGAGAAAAGCAAGGCGATATTCAATTAAGAAAGGCACTAGTAGATTACTTGTTCCAATCAAGAGGGGTTAATACTTCTGCTGAACAGATTATTATTGGCAGTAGTACACAACACTTGTTATTACTTTTGACGCTGTTGCTAAAGCAAGACTATCAATATCTGGCAGTAGAAGACCCTGGATATAATGTGGCAAGGGACCTATTTGCGCTTCAGTCATTTATCATAGATCCAATCCCGGTAACAGAACAAGGCATTCAAGTTGATCGCCTTTTACAGTCACCTTCTAGACTTTTATATGTCACTCCTACTCACCACTTTCCATATGGAGTAACTATCCCCGTCAATGAAAGATTAAAGTTAATTCAATGGGCAAAAAGGGTGGAAGGATATATTATTGAGGATGATTACGATAGTGAATTTCGTTACATTCATCAACCTATACCATCTCTTCAAAGCTTAGATTCTAATGATAGGGTGGTTTATTTAGGAACTTTTTCAAAAGCATTGCTACCTTCTATCCGGGTTAGTTATATGGTTTTGCCAAAGAGGCTAGTAAGTGAATATAAAAAGATACTTCCTTTGCTTGAGCAAACATCCTCATCTATTCATCAGAGAACATTGGCGGCCTTTATGAATGAAGGATATTGGTACTCACACTTAAGGAAGATGAAGGCTTTGTATAAACGTAAAATGAACCTATTGAATAGGGAATTACTAAAACACTTTAAAAATGATGTTGAAATAAAAGGTAGTAGCTCCGGAGTTTACGTTATTATTGAAGTTAAAACAAAAATGAGTGAAAAAATGCTAATAGAAAGCGCATATGAACACGGAATAGCAGTTCATCCATGCTCACAAACTTTCTCGAAATATAAACCACAATATCCACACATCTTACTTGGATTGGGTAATTTAAGTGAGGAAGAGATCATAAAAGGAGTTTCACAATTAGCAAAAATTTGGTTGTAATCTTATAAGGGACCGCATAACATCGGTATTTAAAAGAGATCAAATAAGAAAGAAAACCTGTTTGTATAGCTCCATTCATTTATGATTCAATACTATTTAACATAATTGATATAGTACTTTTTAAATATATAATTTTTCCTTTAACTATTGTATTTATCAATAGTGTTCTATGGTTTAGCAAATTCAAACTTGAATTTTATGAGCATATGCTTTGGGCTTATATTGCTTTCTTATTATCCGTTATTGTTTCGTTTCAAAGAAAAGCCTCCTGGTGAAACCTTAGTATTACACGCAGATTTTTTAATGATTTTGTACATCACAGTAGTGCAGTGTATTTTTTTACTTTTTTTTAATGGCATTCTTTATATAACTTATATAATTCTAAAAAAATCAAAAAGTTTTAAAAGAAGGTTGTTAAAAAGACACTAAATCTCCTTTTACAAAATAGAAAATAACGTTTAGTAAATTTAATCTTGCTGCAAAAAATAATTCGTTTTAAGGAGAGAATGGCAATTTGGCATTCCATGGGTGCTTCCGTTCTACGCCAGCTTATAAATTAAATGAAATAGTTAACTAAATTTCTCTGGTTGACCTTATAATCCGAACATGGTGCTTTAGAAGCAAAGCATAGAGCTGTTCAAACGCTCTTTTTTTATTTTAAAGTGGAGCAGCAATTAAAACATAATAATCTTGAAACGAAAACAAAAGAAATACGACTACCTTTATAGAAGGAGTGATATGTTTGAAAAGGTTTGGTTTAATTCTGTATTTATCACTATTATCAATATTTTTACTCGGTTGCCAACAGGAAAGTGAAATTAACAATCTGAAGAAATCTTCTCACCCCGAAGAGGCAATGAAGAATGGCGATGTAGTCAATGTTCACGGAAAAATTAGTAACTTAGATAAATTCGAGAATTTTATAAAAAATGCTAAAAAAGGTGTAAAAGATGATGTTCGTATTACAATGTACACGATTGAAGGAGACCCAATTTTTTATAATTTAAATTATGACGGCAACGAAATTCAATATACTTATGATGATTCACAAGATGGATATGCGGGTTCTGGAAAGGGAATCAAAAGTACGTCTTGTTCTAATTTAGAATCAAGAAATAATGATGAAGGCGAATACTATTTAAGTGGGTGTTCGTCGGTTGTTGGAGATACTTTTTCCTTTCAAATTTCACAATAGGGAAAAGACTAAGGAGTAATATACACGCCAGTATCTGAAAGGCTTTCTGATAAAAAATATCAATCTTATAGTGGGCTGTTTGCATTTAATTTTGTTCCATACTTTTTTATTTTTATAATACTAGGTGCAACCTTGCCACCAGTGATTGATAACATAATTTAGTTTAATTTAAATGGCATCAAAGGCGTTCTAATAATAATAGGGACATATTGGTCTATATTATAGTCTCCATTTTATTTTTTTAACTTGATTTTAGTATTTACTACATATTGGTTTAAGTTCAAATAGTGTTTCAATTTGTTCTTTTTGTAAACGAAAATAAAATTGTTATTAAAGTGACGGTGCTTTCCTTGAAAATCAAAGAGTTGCATGGGCAGCTCTTTTTTTCTTTATTGAACGATCCTAGGCAATTAAGTTGAAATAGATTTGATTGCAATTATCGTAAAATAGTTTATTGTAAAGAGAAGTTATGATTAAAGGGTGTGCAGCTATGTTATATTTCGGAGAATTAGTATATCCAGCATTTATACAACAGGATGCTGATGAAACATATGGTGTTTATTTCCCTACTCTTTTTCCTGAAAACGGGTGGGATATTCCTTTGTGCTGGGGCAAAACCAAACTTATTGCGATAAAAAATGCAGAAAAGGATTTAGCTTACTCTTTAGCAGGAATCTTATATGATAATGAAGAACTTCCTAAACCTATCCCTATTCAAAGTAACAATCTTTCTCAAGGAATGGATTTAATCCATGTGAAGACTTCGTTTGAACCGTATGCCGAAGAAATACAGGAACATTTGAAAAACGCACATTGGCATATTGACTATTACGCTGAAGAATATGAAGAGAGAATCGAGGCCATTGGTTATAAAAATGACCAAGGAAAGTGGGATATTCAATTTGGAGATTATTCAGAGGAGGAGGAAATTCTTTTTTTTGATTCCTCGCACCGAAGAAATCCCGAGTGGCCGTTTAATATGATACTATTTTCAGTACATACAAGATCTGAAGCACAAGAGAAATTTAATCAATTTGTTGAAAAAGTAGTTATCAAACATCGTACTTCCATTGAGTGGTTAGAGAGGGAAAAAGAACGACTGAAATTTGAAAAAGATAATAAAAAAATTATGTTCAAATCAATTAATGAATTAGTAAAAAAGGGACAGATTTCTGCAATGCAAGCAGCAATATTAAAAAAAGAAGTAACAGATCCAGAATACAGTATCAATTAACTGAAAGAGGTAACCATCTCATTATTTTTGAGGTGGTTTCTTTTTTTTATAGGGTGGCATCACTTAAGAGTTAAGGAACTGATATGAGCAGATATAGTAAAGTACAATATTAAATTACATCCCTATATTGAGTGAATATGTGAAGGTAAAGAAAAAACATTTGGTTATCGATACGTTCTATTTTTAATAAAGTTTGAAGTTAGCAAAAAAGCAATTCCAATAAAAATGTATAGTAGTGCTGCAGATTTGTTCGGAATAAATGAATTGTAATTAAGAGGGCCGAGTGATGTTCCAAATCCACTCATACACATAAAGAAGCCTATCCCAAAATGAATTTTCCGATTGTAGTATGTTTTTTCATATATAGATCCCTCCTGAAATATGGATTTTTGTATATCTAAGCGAAATATAATTTTGGAATTTTGATTTTGAGGAGATTAATAAATAAAGTAATTCACTACTTCGTCGAATATCAATAACTTGTGTAGAAATATACCTTAACTAAGAAGTTGAGTGGGGTGTGGAAAAAATTACATATATGAATAAATGCAATACATTGTTAAGATTTGATAGGTCAAGTATTCTTTGGTAAGAAATTAGAACAGTGGCATTTCTCCAATAAGTGAAGACGTTTTTTACAAACTAAGCAGAATAGTTCAAGATCGATAATTAGTAAGTATTTTGTTGTGAAAGGAAAAGTAATGAGTAAGGTAAAACTATATTTAACCTATCGAAAAAGATCATATCTTTTATATATGGCACTTTATATTACAGGTTTCATTGTTGCTAACTGTATATTTGGACCTCCGAAGCATTATGTTGCCCCTATTTTATCAACGATATTAGTTTATAGCTTTTTAGAGTTTCGAGAATATAAAAGTTGGAAAAAAGAAAATTATTGAATTTAGTATCCTCAAGGAGGTTTGCTTGAAGATCATTGGAATGCTTAGACAGCTCCATTTTTCTTCTTGTGCTAACGGTGCGGTTTAGTTAAAGAAGGAAAAAATTACATATGTAAATAAAGTGAAAATAAATAACTTGATAATAAAAAGAGGTGTTTGATTTGAACGCTAAAACCTTACATGAATGGGAACAAAAACACGATGCAAAAAATCAAACAATTAAGGGATTTTGGAAAGTTTTAGGAAATGGCGTGAGGAAGATAGATATGACTATTTAGACACGTTTAATGGGAAGTTGTACGAAGAATTCATTAGTGTTGAAGAAAAATCCATCGAATTAATATATAACTTCTCAAGGGTTGAAGCATTTGTGTTCTTTACTGTGAATTTTTTTTACTTTGATAAAGAAATTGGAACATACTCCATTGAGTTCGACTTGGATGGGGAAGTATTAGATGAATATTTAGTTGTTGACCATTTATCCATAAAAAATATTATTTCAGAAATAAAACAAAACATAACGACTGCGCGAAAAGCATTAAAAGAGGGCATTGAATTAAAATCAATATCCAATATTACTGGTATTGATGAAACTTCAATAGAAATTATAAAGAAAAAATATTGTTGAACTAATAGGATGCAAAAGTTTAACAAGGTGTTGCAGCGGCAGCATCTTGTTTCTTCTTGTGCTAACGAAGCAGTTTAGTTGGATAAGAAGTATGAAAAGATAAAAATAAAAAAGTGTGGGAGAAATTATATGAAATATACTTGCCCTTGTTGTGGATATAGAACATTAGACGAAGAGCCACCAGGAACTTATGATATATGTGGAATTTGTTATTGGGAAGATGATGGAGTTCAATTTGATGACCCTGATTGTGAAGGAGGAGCTAATATTCCATCCTTAAGGCAAGCACAAAAAAACTTTATTGAATTTGGTTCTTGTGAAGAAAGGTGTATTGAATTTGTAAGAAAACCTAATGAAAAAGACGAAAAAGACCCTAATTGGAAACGGTTATTATAAAGTAAGTAAGGAATTAGGATAAACGAGGGTGTTTTTATTTGAAAAAGGAAATTTCAAAGGCTTTAAAACGAATAGAAGAGGATATTAAAAATGATGATTTGGGGAAGGCAAGGGATAGATTCACGGGTTAATATCAACCTTTCCAAATGAATTAAAACTCCGTAAAAAGTTGGGAGATATTTATTTCGAGTTAAAATATCCTGCAATGGCTGGTCGATATTGGTATTTAGAAAAGAAAAAGACCTCAATAATGATACATGCGTGTATAGAATTTGAAAACTCTATGGGAAATGACATTAATAATATAGCAAGAGCTTTAAAGTATAAAGGCGATATTGAAATTTTGATAGGACTGGAATTAGACACAGCACTTTTATATAAAGTAAAAGAAAAATTAGTAGAAGAACCAGATGTTCCAACAGAACTTAAAGATAAATTAATTATCTTTGGTTGTCTTTCAATAACATTTTTAATAACTATTCTTATATTTGTTGGAGCTGCTACAGTTCTTAGCTGGATTTTTTTTAATTAGTTTTGCAATAGTGGATAATGGAAAGAAATTTGCTGCTAATGGGGTGTAATAGCTGTAAAGAAAGGTTGTATTTGACAGACTTTTTAGGAAGGATCATGTAAAAAGAATTTTAAGCATAGCGTTAATTTAAGAAGAGGTAAATATTTTCAATTGTATGGGGGAGTCACATTGGTAAATGAAGTAATTACAAATGCTAAAGAAATGATTCAAAGGTCTGGAACATCCACTAGGATAGCGACAGATGAAGAAATAAATGCCCTAAATGAAAAACTAGATATTAAACTTCCGGAATGGTTGATAGAATTAATGACTACGGTAGAGGTGTGTGATAGTGAATTGGTGGTTCCTTTTTATGCAGAAGATGAAGATCCTCAATTACGAATCGAATTCTTGAATCCAAAGTGTATTATTGAAGAATGTTTAGACGCTGTTCCTGGATGTGCAGTATTTGAAAATGGTTATATTTGTATCGGAGTAGAAATAGCAATTGGTGATGCTTACGCAATAAATATACACGAAGGAAATAATCCTCCTGTCTATTTATTAGATCATGAATATGGTGAAGAGACTGAGTGGATCATTGAAAATAAACGAACTGTTGTAGAAAAAATATCCGACCTTTTCCTAGTTGCTAGAATAAATAAATGATTATCTGTTTACTGAAGTTAAACTTTTTATTGAACTAACGGGGCGGATTAATTGAATACGAATAATGGTATGCATGAAGTAAATAATTTCTGTAACAACAATACTGTAAATGAAAATAATTCTATATTTGATTAACGATTAAAATTTTTTGTATTGAATTTCAGTTCATAATAGTATAAAATTTACAAAATTACATATAAAAAGCTGTGAAAAGAAGAGTAAACATACGTACTATCTACAGAGACCTCTGGTAGCTGAAAAAGAGGGATAGGAAATGTGTTGAAACAAGCCTTTGAGCTGTGTATAGGATTTGTTTGTTGGAACAATGATGATGCAACGTATTCTCACGTTATAGAGATAGGGTATCGCAGGTGATTTATTCACAAAGCCGTACTTGATAAGGTTTCTACAGGAATGTAGAAATGAACTGGGGTGGCACCGCGATATGACTCGCCCCCAAGATAACAATCTTGGGGGTGAGTTTTTTTATTTTGTTTTACAAAAAAATAAAATAGGAGTGGTGATTATGTCCAGATGGAAGTATCCTTTCATACTATTAGGAGGAATAGGCATTTCAAATGTGGGTGCATGGGTTTACCTAATTGCACTGAATTTAATGATATTGAATGAAACAGGTTCCCCGCTTGCAATTGCTTTATTATATATACTAGGTCCAATTGCAACTATATGTTCGAATGCTTGGGCAGGTAGTTTAATTGATCGGGTAAATACACGACGACTTATGATGGGATTAGATGTTTTCCGAGCAATATGTATTGCGTTAATTCCATTTTTACCTTCACTTTTTTATGTTTATGTACTAGCGTTTATCATTAATATGGGAAGTGCCATTTTTCAACCTACATCTATGGTTTATATGACTAAACTAATACCTGAAAAAGATCGGCAACGCTTTAATGCACTACGTAGTTTTATCAACTCTTGTGGTTCACTAATAGGTCCTGCCATCGCAGGGATTTTATTTTGGGTGGGAACTCCCTATACTGCCATCTATGTGAATGCAGTGGCTTTATTTTTTTCTGCACTGATTATCATGATGCTACCAGATGTTGATTCAGGACTCAAAGAGACAGAGGGGCAAAGATTTACATGGGATATGATAAAAACTGATTTTTGGGTTGTTTTTAACTTTAGCAAGGACAATTCCTATGTCACAAAAATATATTTATTATTTAGTGGTACTACTATATTCATGACCGCAATCGATTCTCTTGAGGCAGCATTTGCTAAAGGAGTACTTTCAATATCAGATACCAATTATGGGTTTTTATTAAGTGTTTTTGGAGCTGGAATAATAATTGGATCAATTATTAATTCAGTATTTTCAAAACAACTTGCCGTTAATCTTTTAATAGGTATTGGTACCATTTTTACCTCAATAGGTTATTTAGTACTTTATAGTTCTAGTGGCTTTTTTAGTGCGGTACCTGGTGTATTTTTAATCGGGTTTGCTGTAACGTTTGCAAATACAGGGTATTTGACTTTCTATCAAAATCATGTACCAGTGAAGATGATGGGAAGATTCGGAAGCATCTTTAGTGTCATTGAAGCAGGTTTCATTGTTGCTTTAACGGTTTTAATAGGTTTAGCTGCTGAATTAACTTCGATTCGTCCTGTGGGGTTAATAGGATCATTTGCCTTCTTCTTATTAGGGGTATTGGCATTAAAAGCTGTATCAGGTGCAAAACTTCAAAAATATTTTAAAAATGCGTCTTCTTTAAACAGTTAATTAAAAAGGCTTGAATCACACTTTACTTTGTTATGTGTATTATTGCGAGTGGAGTTTTCTATCAGTTTAGAAAAGGGCAGAAGTGTTGAATTAAGGTATTAGGAAACTTATTAAAATCGTATAAAGGGGTTAAATAAATGAAATACATTGAATCAGAAAAGGTCACTAAAGAAGAAAAAGAACATATTTTTCAAGAATTATTAAAATACAATCTTGATAACATTGAAGAAAAGGTAGTAAAAGATATTGGTCTTTTTGTAGAAGATGAAGAAGGAAATAGAGTTGCGGGGTTGATTGGTGATACACATGGAAATTGGTTAGAAGTAGAGTATTTATGGGTAAGTGAAAAACTTCGCGGACAGCATATTGGTACGGAATTGATGCGTAAAGCTGAGAAGATTGCTATTAATAGAGGTTGCAAATATGCCTCCCTAAATACTTTTAGTTTTCAAGCACCTAATTTTTACGTGAAGCTAGGCTATAAAGAAGAATTTGTACTCAATGATTATCCGTTAACGGGAAAGCGATACTATTACACAAAAAAGCTTTAAGATTCAATTGTTAATAAGAACGCTGAATAAGGTTAGCTTATTAAAGGCGACCGAGGGCGATACGGAGAAATTTAAGTAGAGGACTTTTCTCGACTTTTCAACAATATTTTTCACACATCAATCTAAGGGCTTGTGAGTAAAATTACACACAAGTCCTTTTGTTATGATTCCTTTATTGCTCCTACAAACTCCTACATGGCTTTGTAGGAAAGATTGGACAAAATCTGTGAGAATTTGATTTCTCTACGCCACTTTTCAACCATCATAAGCTCATTAACCCCATCTAAGAACCTGTAACGGTTAAACTTTCTTTGTTAGTACTTCATTTTCACCAAACATTATATTTTATCTGTAAAGCTTACTAGTAGCTTTAGCTTGTTGCTTCGTCAACCTTTACCTTATTAGACTAACAATGCAGTTAATTGAATCAGGAAAAAATTACATATATAAAGTAAGGCAATACATTGTTAAGATTTGATAGGTCAAGTATTCTATGGAAAGAAGTTAGAGCGGAGGAGTTTCTCCAACAAGTGGTACTGATAAGATTAAAAATAAAGGATATGGTTTAAAAGGTGGATTTAATGAAACAAATAACAATAGGTTCCTGGACTATCGAGGTAGATGTAAATAAAACAAAGGAATTTTATAGGAAACATCATTTAATCACCGAAGGTTGTGATTGTGACTTTTGTGCAAATTTTGTTTTAGCCTGCGACAAGTTCCCTCCAGCAATTAAAGAACTCTTTGATTTACTTGGTATTGATCCTCGAAAAGAAGGAGAGGTTTCTGAATATATGGAAAATAAAGATGGTACACATTTATATGGTGCATTTTATCATATTGTTGGAAGAATAATTGAGGGACCAAAACTGTGGATGCCTACAGAGGAAGGTAGTGAAGTTTCATCACCTACCTTTGAAAAATATTATGGTGTTGAATTAGGTTTTTGTGAAGGTTTATCATTATTTTTCGAAGGGCTTCCAATACCAACAATTCAGTTTGAAATACAAATGAATATTCCATGGTTATTAAGCTAATGAAACTGTTTAGTTGAATAAGAAACAATTTTTAATAGACTGTAACAAAAAATTCAGAGGTGAACTAAGAATGATTGGCTCTCCTGAAATAAATAAAGTGATTAGAAAAATTTTATCACCAGTATTAAAGGATAATGGATTTGAAAAAGTTAATACTCGACGTAATTGGGGTTGGAAGGACCACTGTATTTTGGTATTGGACATAACTGCTGTTGGAAAGTATTTTTCAGATGTAACAGGATGGTCTCCGATGTCTGTGTATGTAGAATTAGGGATATATTATGACTTTGTTCTACCTAAAGATGGTGAAATAAAGATTGGAACAAAAGGTGAATTACTACCCAAATCCCATCAATGCCAGTTACAAAGACAGTTATTTTGTAGCCTTGACCAATCTAAATACACTAATGACTTTGACAATCCTGCTGAAAAAGAGCGTAACGATATTTGGTGGATACAACCAGATGGCTCTAATATCGAGGAAGTCATAAGTGATATAAAACAAGATTTCATAACTAATGGATTAGAGTGGTTAAAAAAAAAACAGATTTGAAGACAGCTTTTCTAGAAATTGAAAAAGAGAATAACTCTTTCAAAAAATTTTATAAAGCAAAGTATTTTGCAGAGCATTTAAATGATAATGCAAAGCTTAATGAGTACAATCTTTTGTTAGAACAAGAGCAAAAAAGAATTGGTAAGATATTAAACTAAGTTAATAAATATTTAAATGCTGTATTCTTTACATGTGTGTATCCATAAATAAGGCTAAAAAAGGATGTTGTCGGTTGAACTACTATAAAAATAAAGTAGCCTGGTGCCATTTATGCAATCAGGGGTGGGTAGAAATAGTACAGGAGAAGAAAACAGGCAACCTTTTGATAGCATGTTCTGAGTGTGAATCCATGTGGAGACACCCAGATGATATAAAAAATCAAAAAAAATTCACATCGGCTTTTGATACAACAATCGAAGATACAGTTGAGGATGAAGAAGATGTATTTTTAATATTTGAGTCGTATGTTGAAATCCAACACCCAACTGATAAAGATGTTCAAACAAAGAAATGGGGAAAATATATCATAGAGAATTAATAAAACATTGCTAGTATTGTTATGGATTGAGAAGAATACGGTTATCCAAAGATTTAGAAATAGACTCTAAATGAAATGATATTTTTTATAATTTTCTATAAAATATAGTACCCAATGAAAGTTTGGTAATATTAAAAGCCACGTTTGCTGTTAAATCAGTGTTTGTGGCTTTTTGTATGAACATTATTTATGCAAATTTTATTCAAAGGTATATGAGCATTGTTACAATAAGACTTTTCAATATTTTGCAGAAAACGCTGCAAGTTAGTTGAAGAGTGCTGTATGACTTCAACATTTAGTAATTTAATGGAATTAGATTTTTAGAGTGCTTAATCTATTTATGGTAAAATGTTACTAAAATAGAAGACGCATATGGAGGGATACTATGAATCAAGCGGCTCAGGAGTACTGGAATGAATATTGGAAGAATCAACCTGAACCTCAGCCTGTTAGTGCATGGCAATTTGGGGCCGATCCTGATTATCTCGCGCAATTGGTGGTAGAGGGAAGTAAAACAGCAACATGCTCAGGATATATTTTTTATGAACTGGAGAATGAACCACTGCCAACAACAGAGGATTACAGCATTATTTTAAACAACAATGATAAACCTGTAGCAATTATTAAAACAGTAGAAGTTACGCTAACTCCTATGAATGAGGTCACTGAAGAGTTTGCTATTGCAGAAGGAGAAGGAGATAGAACCTATACATATTGGTGGGAAGCTCATGAAAAGTTCTTCAGAAATGAGTTAAACGCAATCGGACGTGAATTTTCGGAAGATATGCTCCTTGTTTGTGAGCGTTTTAAAGTGGTGGATGTGAAGAATGGATAAAGATTCATTCTTAAACAACCGTGCGTATTTTTTAATAAGAATCGCTTTTCTTAATGAACTAACGGGGGCAAGAGTTTAAGATCAAGCAAGAAATCTGCTTACAAAGTTTTTATTAGATAGTATCATTTTCATTGTTACTTGTTGAGAGAAAGGGGAATTGACTTTGTTAATTGAAAGTGTAATAGACTACATATCGAGCCTTAAAGGGTATTCATCTATAAAAAAAATCAAAAAAGGATACTCACCAGATGAAAAATACATAGTTACTGTCGGGCAAAATCAATACTTTATACGATTATCAGACATACAATATCACGAAAAAAGAACCGTCGAATTTTCATTGCTTCAAGCATTAGAAAAACAAGGCGCACAAACGAATAAAGCCTTAGAATGTACTTTATTGAATGAGGCTAATCTTTCTGTCATGGTATTAAGCTATATTGAAGGATACCCTGCAGATGAATTCATTTGGAATCTTTCTGATGTGGCGCAATTTAATATAGGTCTTGCTGCTGGGAAGGAATTAAGAAAAATTCATCAGCTACATGCCCATGTCCCACAAACGATGCACTGGGAAGAAGCTCAAAAAAAGAAATTCAGTTTTTATTTAAATGAATATAAAAAAGGTAGTTATCAACTGCCAAAAGAGCAAAAAATACTAAACTTTATTGAAAACAATTTCCACCTTCTTAAAGATCGACCTATAACATTACTTCATGATGATTTTCATCTTGGCCATATCATCGTTCAAAATAACACGTACAATGGCGTAATTGATTTTAATGGTTATGATTTTGGTGACCCATACCATGATTTTTATAATCTTTCTTTGTTTAGCAGAAGACATAGTATCCCATTTTGTATTGGACAAATAAATGGTTATTTTACAGAATCTCCAGACGATACATTTTGGCGAATATATGCCCTTTATGCAGCGATGAATATCGTCTCTACGATTGTGTGGACGAAAAAATATGATGAACAATCTTTTGATGATGCATTAGAAAGAATCCATCTCATTTTAGAAGATCATGACTATTTTAATTTGAATCAACCATTATGGTATAAGTCCATACCAATTGATAATGTTACAGGTTTATAAACGGCCATAGTATATTTTTAAACTGAACTATATTAATAAAATATAGTTCAGTTTTTATTTATGAGCAAAATCTATCCGCCTCTTATTCTACTAACGCAGCAGGTTAGTTGAAGTAGGAATTAACTTATTATCTATATCACAGAATGACGATAATGCAAAAAAATGATTAATCAAGAATAAGAGATTATTAACCTATAATGTAATCTCTTTACATTAATAGTTAAATATACGTTACTATTATTTAAAGTATAACTTTTAATGGGAAAGGAGTTTTAAAGGTGAAAAAAGAGAGTGATCATTTATGTTTCATCGATAATATAAAAATAGCTTTAATTATGCTTGTAGTAGCTCACCATGCTGGACAAGCCTATGGACCAGGTGGTTGGTGGTATTTTTTGGATGGTGAATCCATCAACTGGTTGGGTAGGTTTTTCTCTGTAAATGCAGCATTTTTTATGAGTATGTTTTTCTTTTTATCAGCCTATTTTCTCCCTCAATCGATCGCCAGAAAAGGGCCGAAACGGTTTTTAAAAGAACGGCTTATTAGAATTGGTATTCCATTACTACTGGGATTTCTCGTGATGATTCCTATTTTGATGTATTTATATTACATTAATTTCAGAGATTATGAACCTATCCCATTTTTATCTTACTATGTTAATATATTTTTTGGACTTGGTAATGAACCCGCGAATTGGACTGGGCCATCATGGCCTGATATGCAATTTGGCCATTTATGGTTTTTAGAGCATTTACTTGTGTATGCGATTGTGTTTTCGGTCTGGACCTTCTTTACATCTAAGAAATTCACACAAAAGTCTGATAGAAACATTAAGGTTTATCAGATTCTCTCCCTGTGGTTGGTCGTTAGTTTAGTGACTTTTATTACAAGGATATGGTTTCCTATTGATCATTGGACAGCTTTTTTAGGATTTATTCAAACTGAATTTGCACATGTACCACAGTATGTGAGTTTCTTTTGTTTAGGCATTATGGCTTATCATCGCAAATGGTTTTTAACTATGAGTGCGAGAGCAGGATACATCTGGCTTGTTAGTGGAATATTAATAGTGACCATTTTGTATTTTGGAGGAAATACGATAGATCCTTTTCTTTTAAAGGGTGGACAAAACTTCGGTTCGTTGGCTCGATCATTAATTGAGACGTTACTGTGTATTTCACTTGTAATCGGTCTTCTAATTTTATTTAGAGAGAAAGTTAACGGCGCTAATCGTTGGTCAAAGATGTTAGCAAACAATGTATTTATTGTTTATTTCATCCATGTCCCAGTAGTTGTCTTCCTTCAATATACATTTAATGACCTACCAATATCAGTCTGGACTAAATTTCTTATAACGGTGTTTTTAGGAATCATTCTAAGCTTTTTGCTAAGTCATTTTGTATGGCGTAAGATTCCATACCTCAAAAAAATGATGTAAAAGGAAATAATTTTTAGATAAGTGAAAAAGCCAGCATTAATGCTGGCTTTTGTCTTAATAGGATAATGATGTGTCATAAAAATAATGGTTCTTTTTCAACTAACAAGGTGCTTTACGTCAATAAGGAGTGGAGACATTTTCTACTTAAACTAAACCAGCAGAATAGTTGACGATAAAATATGGGGTGGCAAGAGATGAGAATAGCAGATTCTAAAATTATTTCTGCCACTAATGTGTTAATGATGAAGAAGATAGCTATTTTCTTTAAGGAATAGTAGGTAATTTGCATAGAATTTGCGGAGAGGCTCCAGAAAACAATAATTTAAGCTATTGCTTAAATTACGCATTAGAAGTTCGCTAGTGATATTACATTCATTAATGGTCGCAACGACTACAGTACTATAATGTATGACATGTGTGACTGGAGATATTATGCAGGTGGGGGAGCTACTTTTCATACGGTAGATGGTGGACATTTTTTTATTACAGCGAATTTTTGACTTGTTGTGGATATTATCAAGCAAACATTGACAATATCGAATAAAATTCTAGAAAGGTAATGATAGCTCGTTTATTGTGTACTAATTTTCATTTATCTTAATTGGAAAAGAGGTTTTGAATAAATGAATAACAATATTATTTTTGGGATAGTATTATTAGCGCTAAGTTTGTTTCTTAAGCCATTTATGGCGATTGTGGGGCTGAATGAAAGGTTATTCAGCTTGCACTTGCAAGGTGAAACAGTGTTTTCATTGAGTCCATTCTAAGTTCGGATTATTTTGGCAGTAATTGGGGTTATCATGCTTATCATCGGCGGTATGCAAGTTACAAAGCAGAAGAAAAAATAATTGAAAGGATAGAGAACACAACAATTGATCTTGCTACAATATTGAATATTTATAACCAAGGTATTGAAGACCATGTTATCTAAATAGATGAAAATCTTTAGGACCTTCTTCAACTAATGAGGCTCTTTTCTTGATGATCATTGAGTTCCATATGCAGCTCTTTTTTTATTGAACTTACGGCGACAGGTTAGTGGAAGAAGGAATATGACTTCAAATAGGGGGAGCAACAGGAAAATACGGATTTGCAACGTTATGAAAATTTAATATAAAAAAGCCGAATTTAATGTCTATGGAATTCGGCTTTTTACGTGGCTTTAAATAAAATTCGATGTTCAATTTAGATACTTCCACGATATGAGTAAACGAAACAAACGAGGTCATTATTTACTTTTGTTTAAAGGGACGACCAATTCCAACTCCTTTATCTCTTCATTAAAGCCCTCTTTGTTTGTATGACTTGGCTTGAGTGTAAATGATTTTGGTATCGTATCCATTGGAGGCAAAGTCAGTATCATATGATGACCATAGTTCCCAACAGCCATGCCTGCTTGTAGTTTCAGTTTATCATATACATGACCATTATCATCGACTACAGAGAAATCAAACCATGGCCAAGTATCGTTTTCATCCATTTCAGTAGGGTAATCAATCGTTAGGTCTATTCTTGTTGATAGAGGTGAAAATGTTACTTTGTCGGCTGTTAATGTATAAACTTCATCAACAGTTCTAGTTGTAACTTTTGGATAATACTCAAATACATCACCTTTTATTTTATTAAGTGGGAAAGATACATTCAACTTGCCCTTATAGCCAAATAAATCTTCTCCATGGACGGCAATTTCAATTTCATCTCCATATTCATTATAATTAGAAAAGGTTAATTGATGATGTTCAATTATTGTTTTCGAGTTTATGTCATCTTGCCCTGTTGAACCAATCGCTGGTTTAATTGGTTGTCCATTAATTGTTAAATAATTAAAGCCGACAATTTTTTCTTCCATCGAAAGTTCTTTTTCTCCTGTGTAAACGACTGTTACGATTAAACGGCTGCCATCATAAGCTGCTTCTTTTACAGTCATTGTTAAGCCATTTTTACTATCTTGTTTATCAATTACTGTCGTAAGTTGATCGTGTTCGATTTTATCTGAGGCAATATCTCTAAAGTCCTTATAAATTGGACCAATCAGGGGGATATTTGATAATGCTTCTGCCATGCCTGTTGAAACAAATCCAGAACCAAGCAAAGATATACATAGCCCACATGCAACCAAGATTGACTGTTTAGTTGCTCTTCCTACTTTTCTTTTTTTCTTGGCTTGAAAGATAGCCGTTTTTTCCCTTGCCTTTAGCTTTTCAACAGGTACATTTATGCTGTCGATAGATCGATTGAAATTGTCTTTATTCATACAGATAACCCTCCTTTAAAATGGGTCTTAACTCTTTTTTCGCTCTATTTAAGTGTGATTTAACAGTTCCTTCCGGGTAATTCATTATCGCAGCAATTTCCTTAATGGACAGATCGTGGTAGTACCTCAACAAAATAATGGTTTTTACAGTAGGATTTAAGAATTTAAAGGCTTCAGACAAATCCATTGAATGCATGATAAAATCACTATTTTCAGAAGCGATTAATTCATTAAAGATTTCCTCATTATCTGCAGTAAAATGGCGGGACTCTTTTCGTATAAAATCAATCGATTTAAAAACTAGAATTTTTGTAATCCAACTTGAAAAACTTTCAGGCTTCTTTAATGTTTTTATTGAAATATAGGCAGTATAAATTGTTTCTTGATAGACATCTAAAGCATCTTGTTCGTTTCTAACGTATGCATATGCAGTTCGGTACAACTTTTGTCGAACAGAATCAATCAGTTGTTCAAATGCTTCATCATCACCCTTTTTTGCTTTTTTTACTAATTTTGCTAAATCCATTTTGGTTCTCCTCTCCGTTACACAATAAAGTCGAATGAACTAGTAAATTGGTTGCAAAATAATTAATTAAGCAACATTGTAACTTGGAATACGGAAACGATTCGAATAATGAGAAGCCACAAGTGGAAAATTTTCAATTGTTATACACTATCTTTTTCTATTCCCCTTAGCTCTGTATACACATCATATGCGTATCAAAAATCAGTCAAAGAAAAAAGAATTACCATAAGCATGTCCCGCAAAGGCATGCCCACTGATAATTCCCCAATTGAAACGTTCTATCTCGACGGAATCTACCGCACGACAAATGCGCATATGATTCAAATCGTCGAAGACTAAATTACCTATAATAACAATATCCGTATTCAAACAAAATTTAACAGCCAGTCCCACATACCTGAATGAAAACACTGCTATCATTCAAAAAATAACGTTACATCTGCCAGTTTACTTAAGCTAAAATGCTCTCTGACTGTTTAATAGTTGGTTTATAGGAATTCGCAACTTCATGTACCTACAATAATTTAGATTACAATTATGTTTATATAGTAACTAATTCAGCTTTCTTTTTCTTAAGTGGTGCAAGCTCTGGTAGACGTACCCAACTTAAACCAAGCGTTCCTTCACCTGCATGAACCGCTACACAAGCACTTAGTGGTAATACGGAGAAGTTTATGAGCGGATATTCGTTCTCTAAAGCTTTTTTCCAAGCGGTTGCGCCTTCTTCATCATTACAGTGAATAATTGCAACTTCAGGGATATTACTTTTTTCTAGATCTGTATTTAAAACATTTTGTACATATGTTTTAGCTCTAGTCGTAGCGCGTACTTTTTCTTTCATAACGGGCTTCCCATCTTCAAATGATATGACAACTTTAATATTCAACAAGTTACTTAAAAATGCTTGAGTCCCTGAAACTCGACCACTTTTATGTAATTGTGATAAGTTAGCCGGAATAAATGAAAGCTCACTGTTATCTGCCATCTCATTGATTCTTTCAACAATATAGCCAGGTTCAAAACCTTCACGCTCTAACTGCTGACCGAGTTTAATCATTTTCATCATCGGAAATGACCCGATTTTTGAATCCACTGGATATACTTCAAATTCAGCTTGACCAGCTGCTGTGAAAGTGCTTTGGTAAGTGCCCGAAAGATGTTGAGAGGTATGAATTGCAATTGCACATGTATACCCTTGTTCTTTTAATGATTTATATAAGTCTACAACTTCACCAATAGCAGGTTGTGATGTCTTTGGATTTTTTTTAGCATTTCGTAGCTTTTCGTAAAACTGATCATGTGTCATATCAACAGTTTCGCGTAAAGCCCCTTCTTCGAACACTATATTAAGTGGTAATACGTGAATTTGATTGTCCTGTATGAACTTTTCATCTAACAATGCTGCTGTATCTGTAACCCATGCAATTTTCTTTTCCATTTAAAAGTAATCCCCTTCATCTATCGTAGAATATTATTCATTTTATCTTATGCAACTATACACAGATAAGATCATCATGAGTAGTGATATTTATAATACTGTATTTATTTTTTTACAATCTTCGACATTATTTCGACAATAATTGCGATAAAAATTATTTCATTCGCTAATTGTTGGGCGCATATACGACGTTATTGGCTGAAACCCGATAGCAAAAATGGGAAAATCGGCTTGGATTACTGTGATCAACTGTATCGCTTAGAACGGCAATATAAGCATCTCTCACCAGGAAAGCGTCGTAAAGCACAGCAAAAGCAATCTAAACCGATTGTCGAAAAGTTTCAGGAATGGGTAGATAAATCGCCTTTCTGGAAAAAACACCTTGGATAAAGTTTCTAAAAACACATTAAATCGTGTACATGGGTTAAAAGTTTCTCTGTTAGATGGTCGAATTGGAATTGATAATAATCCAGCTGAAAATCCGATTCGTCCTAATGTGATTGGCCGAAAGAACTGGCGTTTTTCTGTGAGTGAAGCTAGTGCTAAAGCGAATGCACTGCTTGAGTCTGGCTGAAACAGCAAAAGCGAATGGTATCGATTTCTATCAATATTTAGTTAAACTAATGATGGAGCTGCCGAATTTACCGATCCATCAGCAACCCAAAATTTTAAATAAAAACATGCCTTGGTCGAAAAATATCTAAGCCACATGTGCAAAATAGCCATCTATTCGAAGATGTTTTCAATGGATAAAGAAGCGAACGAAGTTTTCTACGAAAGAAATGATACAACGATTTTTGCAGGTAGTGTGGAAGTACTTCCTGAAGTTGAATATTATCAGATAAATGAAAGTCAGTTAGATGATTTTTTTGACTTTTACGAACAAAATGAAGATGTATTGCTTCCACAAGAACATAAAGTATTTACCGATTGGTTTAGTGAATGTTGGGGGAAAGCGGGAGGAGGTTTATTGAATTTACCATCATACTTCGTTTTCCACGATGATTATAAATCCTTTGATTTAAAAAATTTCCAATGGTTTGATGATGAAGAAAAATGGTCATAGGTAGTAAAGTATGCATGTTTATTAATTTTCATCTTTAACTAACGGACGGGTGGCTTTCCTTGAAAATCAAAGAGCTGTTTTAGATAGCTCTTTTTTTCTTATTGTACTAACGGTTTAGTTTAGTTGAATAGTGTTATCTAACTTATGTTCAACAATCGGGCCATTTTGTTGAATAAGAGTGGGAAATATAAATCCAAATATATAGTATTGTCGATTCTAAGGAATATTCTATGTAATAATATATATATGAAGTTTTGTAAGGAGGATATGCTATGAGTATAGTAGATTGATTACTCAGATTTTAAATAAGAGGAAGGTGGTAAATCAAATTTTAAAGAGGTGTTCAAATTGAATAATTTAATGATTAATGCTGATTTTGGGAAGCTATGGTTTCATAATATATCTAAAATCCTAAGTGAACGTTTTCGCGAACTAATCATACCTATTATCATATTGGGTCTGTCTGGATCGCCATTAATGACTTCATTAGTGCTTTTATTTCAGAGAATTAGTTCCGTATTTTTTTCTATTCCAATAGGTACTTGGATTGAGAAAAAGAACCTTGTTTTGATTTCTTCGATCTGTAATTTAATATATGCTATATTATTGTTTCTATTGGCATATTTAATAACAATCGATATAACGAGCCTTTTTGTTATTGGGCCAATATTATTTTTCATGGGTTTAGTGGAATTGATGTTAAATATTGCCCTTTCAGCTATGGTACCTAAAATTGTTGGGAGGCAACGTTTATTAAGTGCTAATAATTCATTAGAAGCAGCTGATGCGATTGTAACCTTAATTGGTCCAGCCTTAGGTGGAATTATACTTGCGAAATATGGCCCGAACATTACCTTAACTGTTTGTGGTAGTTTATTACTTATTTCAATGTTATTTATTTCACTTATAAAATACCGAAATATAAGTGAGGAAACGGATGATAAGCCCCTGAAGGGAAAACAGAAACTGAAGAGTTTCATTCGGGATTCCCAAGAAGGTGTAAAGTACCTCTATGCTAATGGAGCTCAAATTGTATCGACGATTTCGGCTTTGGTACTCGGATTTTCAACCAGTTTTATTGTGCTTAGTGTTATCATTCATTCTAAATATACTCTCCATTTTTCAGAAGAGTATATTGGAATACTGTTATCTTGTGCTGGTATAGGCAATGTCGTTGGCGTACTTATAATGAACAAATTTAAAAATGCAAACTGGTTATACTTTCTCAGTACTTTAATGATCATATCTTCATTTGGAATCTTATTATTGATATCAAATTCATTTATCGTCATGTGTTTCGGAATGATAATCTTTGATGGGGCACTTTCTATGGCATTTGTTGTTCAGATAACTGTTCAACAGGGCATTACTCCAGACCATTTGATCGCCAGGGTTCGAAGTTCCATATACGTTTTAGGTGGAATTGCAGCAATGTTAGCGACTATACTATCTGGTTTGATTTCTGAATGGAACTCTATGGCAGCCTTGGCATTTGGATCATTGGTTTTATTAGTCAATGGCTTGTTTATTTTTAAATATAAAAAACAAGGAGTAGCAATGGATAAAATCAGTCCAATTTATGCTGCATCCAAAAGTAGCTGAATGATGGATTTAATAAAGGTAAGGAATTATACTTCATTGTTCTATCGTTAAAGTTTAAGAAGAGGAGTCCACGTTGAAATGTATGTATTTAAAGACCCCAAACACGTTCCTTTTTCTATAATGTTTTGAGCAAAACTATATACTTATTGCAAATGAATTTTAATAACGTTATCAAAAATCAAAGGAACTTTCTAAAATAAGAGCTTGCTATCCATGCATTTATATAATGAGGAAAAGGGGGAGATTAGATAGAACGAGTAAGCTTTTATAATCAAAAAAGGTTTGAACGTGATGTAGAGAAAACTTTCACTTCTCAAGGAGACTTTATCCAAAGACTTATTCCGGGCGCAGATATACAACACGTTAGTAGTACTGCTATACCAAATAGTCTTACTAAGGGAGATTTAGATATACAGGTTCGTGTTTCTGAATATCAATTTAATCAAACTGTTGAAGCTGCCTCGTTAGTTGAATAGCAACCTTTATCTTTTATTACTTAGAAGTTTAAGAAATAGGCTTTAATGTACAAAATAATTGATATAAGCTCCATTTAAATTACTGCAACATTAGATTGATTTAATTGTTGTAGTAAATAGGGTCATCTGTGGTAAAAAAAAGAGGATATATAGAGCGAATTTAATTAAGCTCTTCTATCCTTTTAATTTCTATACATATAATGTGTGACATTAAATAAGAATTCACCTATTTAAAATAGTTTCAGCTTATAACTTGACTTTTAATAAAAATTACTTTCATCTGCCTTTTTTCAAGTTATACAACCCAATGAGACGGACGTTTCAGGTGGGAAGGTAATTTTGTTTCATGATTGCCTTGTGCCGAATTAATTTGCATTTGGGTTAAAAACATACTTGTTGAAAGGTCTGCGCCGCGTAAATTGGCATCACGTAAATCTGCGCCAATAAAATCAATTTCTCTTAAATCTGCATTTTCTAGATTGGCAGCAATTAAATAAGATCCTCGAAGATCGGTAGCTCTTAAATCTTTACCTTTTAAATTTTTCCCCATCCAATCAACCCCTCGATTGTCATACTTTCGAGCGTTTTTTCTAATCTTTACGATAAGACTTTGGCGGATTTGTTCACTTGTTTCTAATAGTAAAACATTCACTGGCAGCCGGAATGTAGGAATATCTATTGCTAGCAATGCATCAGCTTCCAGCTCTGTTGCACGCTGTAGCTGTTCTAATTGTAAATGTAGTTTGTTATATAGGGATGAATCAACCTTATACGATAAAGCCTCCGCTACGTAAGCAATCATTTCATAAAGTTGTTCCATAATCGGAAAGACACGAAACATTATCTCGGAAACTTCAGGGAATTGTCGCCAGTCTTGTCCATGAAAAGTTGTTTGTGAAACCTTTTGTCCAGCTCCTAAACAATCAAAAACTGTACATCCTTTAAACCCTTGATCTCTAAGTTTATGATGAATTTGGCAGCTAAAATCTGATTGTAGATTAGGGCAAGGTGTTCCGGCCGCTTTATGAATGGCAAAGTCACTAGAAGCAGCAATATTTAAAGCCGTGCAGCATAGACCAAAACAGCTTTGGCAATCAGCCTGTAAGCTCTCACGAATTTTTTTTCCAATTGTATAATCCATTTTTTTTACTTCAGACACTTCTGTTTTCCTCTCTTAACACGTAAATTTCTTACATTTAATTCTATCACTTATTTTGATTAAAAGGATATTTTTGTGTGGAAGGTTTCTACATATCGAAGAGGCTTTGTCATTTCTTATAAATGTTTATCGTTTAGCTCTATATAGATTAGATAAACGGATTGATAATTTTTACAAAAACGGAATGTCCTATTGACAATTTATTGTAAAAGGTTATAATTTTTTATAGACAGACAGTCGGTCTATTGAGGGGGGCATAAAAATGAGAAAAGAAGCAATGGAGCGTAGAAACGAAATACTTGATGTAGCTGATGAGCTTTTCGGTCAGAAGGGCTTTGATGGCACAAGTACTAACGATATTCTTGAAAAGGTTGGTATTGCACGGGGTACGCTATATTATCACTTCAAGTCGAAGGAGGATATTATGGACGCGTTAATTGAACGGTATAATGCACAAATTCTAGGTGCTGCAAAAGAAATTGCAGCAAATAAGAGCATCCCTGTTAACGAGCGTATTATCCGTGTTGTAATGGCATTAAACATAAGTAGCGGAAACGGTAAGGAAATTATTGACCATATACATAAGCCGCAGAACGCGCTTATGCATCAGAAAATACAAAAGGTTATTATGAACGGTCTTCCTCCAATACTGACGGAAATAATCCGTGAGGGTATTGAGCAAGGATTATTCAGTACACCGTATCCATATGAATGTATGGAAATGATCGTGGCTTATACGAATACCGTTTTTGATGATGATATGGTTGAAATGACCGATGAAGAGCGTGCTTCACGTATACCAGCTTTTGTCTTCAACGTAGAAAGACTGCTCGGTGTCGAAAGTGGAAGCCTTATGTACATGATGAAGATTTTTGGCAATGGGGGTGAAGAAAATGGAAACAACGATGGTTGATTCCAAGCGTCTTTTTAAAAAATTTCTTCTGCTTTGGTCAGGGCAGCTAATTTCAGCAATAGGAAGCGGGCTTACAGCGTTTGGGCTTGGGATTTATGTTTTCCAGCAGACAGGAAAGGCATCGGCAATGGCACTTGTCACCTTACTTGCGTTCATGCCTTCGCTACTATTAAGCCCTGTGGCAGGAGTGCTTGCGGACCGTTATGACCGAAGACTCTTAATGGTGTTAGGCGACAGTTTTTCAGCGATAGGACTTGTGTATATTTTTATATGTATGCTTAGCGGGGAAGCATTGCTATGGCAGATTTGTGTGGGAGTTACAATAAGCTCGGTGTTTTCATCGTTACTTGATCCCGCATACAAGGCTACGGTTACGGATTTACTGACCGAGGAACAGTACACGAAGGCAAGCGGGTTAGTCCAGGTGGCGGGTTCTGCAAAATATTTGATTTCACCCATCATTGCCGGATTTTTGCTCACCGTTTCGGATATAAAACTTTTACTTGTTATCGACATCTGTACTTTTTTTGTAACGGTTATCTCAGCGCTTGCTGTACGAAGAGGTCTTGCTTCAAAGAAATATGAACAGACACAATCATTTTTCAATGAGTTCAAAGATGGTTGGCGTGCAGTTTCTCAAAATCGAGGTGTACTCGTTCTTGTTATCATGACATCGGTGCTGACATTTTATCTTGGCATTATTGAAACACTGTCTATTCCGATGTTGCTTACTTTTACGAACAGTTCTGTAATCGGAATGGTGGAAACTATTGTCGCTACTGGGATGCTCGTATCCAGTGTAATCATAGGACTTCTTCCGATAAAAAAAGGATATGTCAAAATTCTTGCATTTTCACTTTTTTTTGAAGGGATATTTATGGCGATATTCGGGCTTCGGGAAAATATAATACTGATCTGTATTTCAGGCTTTTTCTTTTTTGCCATGATGCCATTTGCAAACTCAACATTGGATTTTCTTGTTCGTACCAATATTGATAATGCTGTTCAGGGTAGAGCATGGTCACTTATAGGGGTAATTTCACAGCTTGGATTTGTAGTGGCCTATGCGCTTTCGGGTATACTTGCAGATTATGTGTTTACTCCTTTACTAGTTGACGGTGGATTGCTTGCTGACAGTGTAGGGAAAATTACCGGTACAGGTCAAGGTAGGGGAACGGGCTTCCTCATCATCATCGCTGGAATTTTATTAAGTATTACTTCATTCATTTTGTTCAACTTGAAATCGGTGAAAAAGCTTGAAAACAGAGGTGACTTATGTATTACAGATTAATTCGAAATGACATTTTAAAAAGCAAATTGATAACGCTGACAACAACGTTATTTGTCGCTGTTGCGGCTATGCTCGTTTCCTTATCGGCAATACTTATGGTAAATCTTTCAGGTGCTATCGATTCACTTATGAATCAGGCGAAGACGCCGCATTTTATGCAAATGCATTCTGGGGATATCGATACTGTCCGACTTACAAACTTCGCGGAGCAAAACAGCAAAGTCGATGAATATCAAGTACTTGAGTTTCTCAACTTGGATAACAGTCAAATTATTTTAGGTGATCGTTCACTTGCAAATAATGTTCAAGATAATGGTTTTAGCATACAGAGTGAAAAGTTTGATTATCTTCTTGATCTTGATGGAAACATTATTAACGTATCCGATGGTGAGCTGTATGTACCAATAAACTATATGAAGGACGCCACTACGAAGGTCGGTGATAAAGCTATATTAGATGGAAAGGAATTTACTGTAGCAGGATTCCTCCGGGATTCACAGATGAATTCTATGCTGTCTTCTTCAAAAAGATTTCTCGTAAGTGCGAATGATTACGCTGCAATTAAAAGCCATGGAAGTGTGGAGTATTTGATTGAGTTTAGATTAAAGGATTTATCGGCACTCGGTGAATTCGAAACTACTTATGCTTCCGCGGGACTTGAAGCGAACGGACCAACGATTACATTTCCACTTTTCAAAACAATAAACGCATTTTCTGATGGGATTATGATAGCAGTTATTCTTCTTATAAGCGTTCTTGTCGTTGCTATCTCATTTATGTGCATACGCTTTACACTCCTTGCGAAAATCGAAGACGATTACCGTGAAATTGGTGTAATGAAGGCAATAGGACTACGCCTTTCCGACATTAAGAAAATTTATCTTGCGAAGTACGCAGCAATTGCGGCAGTGGGTAGTATTCTCGGTTATGTACTTTCGTTGATGTTCAAAAACATGTTGCTAGAAAACATCCGGCTTTATATGGGGGAAAGTGAAAACTCTTCTTTTGCCACGTCTTTAGGGATCATCGGCATTCTACTTGTATACCTTGCAATAATAGCCTTTGTAAGCGGAGTGCTGAGACGCTTTCGGAAAATATCTGCGGCAGAAGCGATACGCTTTGGCATTTCGCAGGAAAAAAGCACAGGCGCAAAACATGTTTGCCTGAACAAAAATAAGCTGTTAAATACGAATCTTTTCTTTGGGATCAAAGACGTTCTCGCAAGAAAAAGACTTTATGCCACAATGCTTGTAGTACTTGTCATTTCAGCATTTATCAGTATTGTTCCACAAAACCTATACAACACGATTTCCTCAACAAGCTTCATTAAATATATGGGAATTGGAAACTACGATATTCGCCTTGATATTCAACAAACTGATCAAATCTCTAAAAAAGCTGAAGAAGTTTTAGAATATATGAACAGCGACAGTTCCATTTCAAAGTATACCGTCCTTACAACAAAGACATTCAAAACAAAAATGGAAGACGGTTCGGAAGAAAATATAAAAATCGAACTTGGCGACCATTCGATATTCCCTATCGAATATACCGAGGGCAGAGTACCCGCTGTAGAAAACGAAATTGCGCTTTCGGCTTTAAACGCAAATGAATTGAACAAAAAAGTCGGCGATACAATTACGGTCATCATAAAGGGGAAGGAGAATAAGCTCACGGTAAGTGGCATTTATTCTGACATTACGAACGGTGGTAAAACGGCAAAGGCTGTATTTACCGATCATTCGGAAAATATAATGTGGAGCGTTATTTGTGCAAAGCTTTCAGATAAAACTCTTGTCGATGAAAAAATCTCTAACTATGCGGACCGATTTACTTTTGCTAAGATTTCCAATATTGATGAGTTTGTCAAACAAACTTTCGGCTCGACTATAAAATCAGTCGAAAAAGCATCCTTCGCCGCAATTGCAATAGCACTTGTAATAACGATTCTAGTTACACTGTTGTTTATGAAAATGCTTGTCGCAAAGGATAGATATTCGATTGCGATAATGAAAGCACTAGGTTTTACAAAGTTGGATATTACGGTGCAGTATGGTTCGCGAGCAGTATTTGTATCAATAATCGGAATAATTGTTGGCGCCATTCTGGCAAACACTCTTGGAGAGGTACTTGCAGGTGCAGTTATTTCCTCGTTCGGGGCGTCATCGTTTAGTTTTTCAATCAATCCACTTTCGGCGTACGTGCTTTGTCCGTTATTGATGATTTGCTCGGTACTTATTACAACAATCATTGGCACATCGAGCGCTGGGAAAATAAAAATATCCGAAAATATAAAGGAGTAGCTTATGAAGAATCTTATAATCGGTGAACATATTGTAAAATCTTTCGGTGAGGGCGATGAAAAACACAATGTTCTCGACGGAGTGTCCGTTGACATAAACGAGGGGGAATTTGTTGCGATCATGGGACCCTCGGGCTCGGGAAAATCAACGCTAATGTTTGCATTGAGCGGCATGGACAGTATTGATGGCGGAAGGGTTACGTTTGATGGAAATGATATATCGTCCGTCGGTGAGGCTGAACTTTCAGATTTACGTAGAACTAAAATGGGCTTTGTTTTTCAGCAGCCAACTATGCTTAAAAATCTAAATATTCTCGATAATATTATTCTTCCATCAATTCGTGATAATAGAAAAAACGTTGCAAAGATTTCAGAGAAAGCAAGAGGGCTTATGAAGAGGGTAGGCATTGCGGAGCTTGAGATGCGGGATATTACACAAGTTTCCGGAGGTCAGCTTCAGCGAGCGGGAATATGTCGAGCGCTTTTGAACAGCCCGAAAATCATCTTCGGCGATGAGCCTACAGGCGCACTAAATTCAAAATCGGCCCAGGAAATCATGGACATTTTTTCTGAAATTAACGCGGGCGGTACTGCAATTATGCTTGTCACTCACGATGCAAAGGTTGCGGCCCGTACGGAACGCATAATGTTTATGCTCGACGGAAAAATTGTCAGTGAGCTAAAGCTTCCAAAGTTTGACGGTACAGATATTGATGGCAGAGTTGAGAAAGTAACAGAAAAAATGTGGGAAATAGGAATATGAGTTGCTGTAACAACTAATACTGAATCTCACAATGGAAAATGAAAGATTTCTAGAGTAGTTACGTATCAAGTTGGCAATAAATGATTGGTCATAGAGAAAAGCAGGGGAATTGGTTCACTAGGCCTAAAGTAAAAGGATTCACGCATAGTTTTGTGTGTGAATCTTTTTTTGCCTTTGGAAGCAGGATGTGGATAAAACTCAGAAGTTGGGTGATAAAAATTAAAAGTTGGGCGATAATTTCTGAAAGTGTTCCGATAAAACTAAAAGTTGGATGTCATTCCCCCTCGCTGTGCTGAAGGGGCATACATTTTCAACTGAATTTCATGAAGGAAGAGCCTTTTATTAAAAGGTTCTTCCTTTTTTTGAATTAATACTTGCAAACTAAAAAGTCATAGTGTAATATCTAACTAGTACACTATGACGCGAGGTGTTTATGTTGAAAAAATTCGCAGGGCTTTTAAAAAAGGAATGGGTGCTCTATAGAGCATGGCTATTTGTTGGAATTTTTATTGGGATCACACTGTCAATATTAGTTCCATATTTAATTAGGCGGTTAAGTGATGGATTTACGATGGAAAATCAGCTGTCATTTGCTTTCTCAATACTAGTACTTATATTAGGTGGATTTTTTTCGATATTACAATTCCTAGCTAGTATCCGTCATGACTTAAAGACCAAAGAGATATGGCTGCATTCAACTAGTTCTATCGCACAGCTTGTAGGTGTGAAAATCGTATTTTCCTTAATAGGATACGCTATCTTTAATTTAATCTTTATGAGTATAGCTATTTATAAAATCAAAGAGGAATTTATAGGTAACTTCGCGCAAATGTTTTTATTGCTTTTATTTTATGTAGCAGTGATTGTTATGTTGCAATTGATGATGTTTGTGATCATGCTATTATTTTTAGCATTTAATCTCCAAATGAAACACTTTATTGGTGGTTTTTCCATTGTGATCACGATGGTTGCCTTTTTCATGAGTGTGAATTTATGGTTTAAATTTACAGCGAGTAATTTATATGATAATATTTTCCATCATATAGGAATTCGTTTGACTTTTCTGAATCAATTTTTCCCACAGGTACAATCATTTCCGTTTACCATGGGCACAATGTATGTCGTCGAAGAAGTAGCAACGATTATTTTTGTAGCGGTCTTATTTATCATAGCGACTAAGTGGCTTGAAAAGGTGGTTTTACGATGACAATCGACTTTTCGCGTGATAAGCCCATCTATAGCCAGCTCGTAGATCGGATATGTGGGGACATTTTGAAAGGGAAGCTAGTGCTTGGAGATCGACTTCCTTCGGTTCGAGAATATGCAGTGGAAACTGGTGTCAATGTGAATACTGTGCAACGAGTGTATAAGGAGTTAGAAGCAATGAATATAACGGAAACCAAACGAGGGCAAGGTACATTTATTACAACCGATGATGGGCGAATTGCTCTATTACGGGAAGATATGAAAAATCAACTGGCAGATCATTTTTTAACTTCTATTGAAGCGCTTGGGTTTTCAAAGGATGAGATGCTCGTTGTTTTACAAAATAAATCGTGAGGTGAAATAAATGCTACAGCTATCAAATGTTTCTTTTCGTTATATGAAAAAGCCTATTTTACAAGATGTGTCTTTTTCCATCCCTGTTGGACAAATCATTGGACTTGTTGGGGAAAATGGTAGTGGCAAGTCGACATTATTAAAAGTATTGGCCGGCCTATTACGTCCGACAAGTGGTGAGGTATTGCTAAATGGAACGTCTGTTACACGCAGAAGTGCTGATGAAATTGCCTATTTACCAGATATTGATTTGTTTTTTGATTTTTACACAGGTGAGCAGCTTTTTCAGCACTATGCCTCTCAATTCGAAGATTTTTCGTATGATAAAGCTTGTATCGTTGCAGAGTTTTTACAGGTTGATAAAAATGTGAAGCTACGGCAATTATCCAAGGGGAACCGTGGCCGGATGAAAATGGCCGCAACTCTTGGGCGAGAGGTACCTTTTTATTTAATGGATGAGCCTTTCTCTGGTCTGGATCCAATCGTTCGTGAACAGCTGATTAAAGGGTTAATTCAATTTACTGACATTGAACACCAAACAATATTATTATCAACGCATGAGTTATATGAGGTAGAGCCTATTTTAGATCAAATCATTTTATTGCAAAATGGATCGATCATTGCACAAGAGGAAGTAGAGATGATTCGAGATGTTTCGAATAAGGAAGCTGTGCAATGGATGAAGGCGTTTTATAAGAAAGGGTGAAATTTATGACAACACAACCAATTGTTCAATTGCAAAATTTATCAAAAACTATTGGTGGCAAGCAATTGATTCAGCAATTGAATATCGATTTATATCCAGGGCAAATCACTGGATTTTTAGGACCGAATGGCGCAGGGAAAACAACGACAATTCGTATGATGACAGGTCTTATGAATCCATCAGAAGGGAAAGTCATTATTGATGGTCTTTCCTTACAGGACAATTATGAGGAAGCGATTAGTAAAGTCGGTGTAATTGTAGAAAATCCGGAAATGTATAAATTTATGACGGGCTATAAAAACCTATTGCACTTTGCGCGTATGCATAAAAACGTTACAAAAGAGCGTATTCAAGAGGTAGTGAGACAGGTCGGCCTTGAAAATCGTATTCATGAAAAGGTTTCGACGTATTCGCTAGGGATGCGTCAGCGTTTAGGACTTGCTCAGGCACTACTTCATCGACCAAAATTTTTAATTTTAGATGAACCTACTAATGGTCTAGACCCAGCAGGTATTCGAGAGTTTCGTATGTACTTGCGTAAAATTGCAGCTGAGGATGGCGTATCTGTATTTGTTTCCAGTCATTTATTATCCGAAATTGAATTAATGTGTGATCGAGTAGCTGTCATACAAAATGGCAAACTCATCGATATTCGTGATATCAACGTTGAAACATCTTCGTTTTATTATATTGAAGCTACACCAAATGATCAGGCTGCAGCACTTCTACAAAAGCTCGATTACAACTTTGTGGCGGAAAATAACGGTTATGTAGTGGAAATAAAGAAAGAGGATATACCGAAACTCATTCCTCAATTTGTTAACGAAGAAATTCAATTATTTGCCGTACAACCGCATCAAAAAACGTTGGAGGATCAATTCTTAGAAATGACAGGAGGTGGCCAAATTGCTGAATCTAATTCAAAATGAGTGGATGAAATTATGGCATAAAAAAGGAACTTGGGCAATGGTTGCGCTACTAATCCTTTTTATTATTGGTCCTGGTATTATGATGAAATACCAGGAAATAAAGTACAATAGCAATAACAGTGAAACGTGGCAGGAAAGTGAACAGCAAGTCATTAATCTTAATAAAGAAATGATGGAAGATGAAAATATATCGGCAGAGGATAAAAAGCACTTTGAAGAGGAAATGGCTATTTCTGAGTATCGATTAGCAAATGAACTGCCGTCTCAAGAAGATGGAAGCGTAGCAAGCTTTATGTCATTTGCTGGTAATATGCTGAATTTAGTAACATTATTTACAGTTATTATTGCAGCAAGTATCGTATCAAGTGAATTTGCTACTGGTACGATTAAAATGCTATTAACGCGTCCAGTTTCACGGGCAAAAATATTAACTTCAAAATTACTTACAACTTTCATATTTGGACTCTTTTTATATGTTGTCACTTTCATAGTAAGTGCTCTAGTTGGACTTATACTATTTGGTGGCGGAACTGGTGTTGAGTTAGAAATGGTCAATGGTCAGATTGTTGAAAAAGCAGTGTGGAATGATTTAGCATACCACTATTTACTTTCTGGCGGAGACTTTGTCATGTCAATATTGTTTGCTTTCCTAGTGGGCTCTGTTTTCCGTTCAAGCTCTTTAGCAATTGGTTTAACGATGTTCTTATCCTTTACAGGCGGAATGATTGTCATGTTCTTAAGCAGATTTAAAATCGTTAAATATATTTGGTTAACTCATTCAGATTTAACACAATATGAACGTGGTAGTTCAATACTAGATGGCATTACAATGCCATTCTCACTCACGATCCTTGCGATTTATGCTGTTCTTTTCCTTGCGATCAGCTATATGTCCTTTATGAAACGTGACGTCACAGCGTAAATAATAGAATTCATGAAATGTAGTCCAATTGGTTTAAGCCAGACTTCCAATTGGGCTATGTTTTTTTCCTATAAATAAATCAAGCTTATGTGTAATAGGATTTAAAATTTTGGAATCCCTGCCTTCATTTCAAAAATAATGTTTATTTTTTGTATGAGTGATAATATAATGATAGCAACTTAATGAAAACGCTTTTTTCTATTAAGTGGTCTAGACAACTATACCAAAGGGGGATATTTAATGTTAGCTTTCTTACAAAAAATCGGTAAGTCGTTAATGTTTCCAATCGCTACATTACCAGCAGCCGCAATATTGTTACGCTTAGGCTCTGATGACATGCTTGGTGCAGTGTCAAATGATGTTATTAAGCATATTGCAAGTATTATGGCAGCATCTGGTGATGCGATTTTAGGTAATTTACCTATAATATTTGCGATTGGTATCGCGATGGGTCTAGCACATGATAATAGTGGTGGTGCAGCATTAGCGGGTGCCATTGCACATCTAGTGTTAGTCGCAGTATTAGGATCTGTAAATGAAGATCTGAATATGGGAGTATTCGGTGGCATTATTGCAGGTATTACAGCAGGCTTACTTTATAACAAATTCTATAATGTAAAATTCCCAGAATGGCTGTCATTCTTCGGAGGACGGCGTTTTGTGCCAATTATAACGTCCATCACGATGGCGGTTTTAGCAGGTATTTTAGCTGTTATATGGGGACCAATTCAAGGTGGTATTGATTCAGTAGGGAACTGGTTAATCGGTGCTGGATCACTTGGTGTTGGGTTATATGGCTTCTTAAATCGTCTATTAATTCCAGTCGGTTTACATCATGTTATTAATACGATCATATGGTTTGACTTTGGTGAATTTACTAATGCTGCAGGCGAACTTGTCAAAGGAGATATTCATCGATTTTTAGCAGGAGACCCATCAGCAGGACATTTCCAAGCAGGTTTCTTCCCAATTATGATGTTTGGATTACCAGCAGCGTGTCTTGCGATGTACTTTGCAGCGAAAAAGAAAAATCGTGCAGTAGTTGGTGGTATGTTCGTATCTATCGCGTTGACAGCATTTTTAACAGGTGTAACTGAGCCTATTGAATTTACATTTATGTTTTTATCACCAGTACTTTATGGGATCCATGCAGTTTTAACAGGTATTTCGCTTGCCGTTGCCTATATTATTGGATTCCGTGACGGTTTTGCTTTTTCCGCAGGTTTAATTGACTATCTTTTAAACTTTGGATTAGCAGATAGTCCATGGCTATTACTTCCTTTAGGATTAGGTTTCGGGGCAATTTACTTTGTCGTTTTCTATTTCTTAATCAAGAAGTTAGATTTAAAAACACCTGGTCGTGAAGACGAAGATGAAGAAGGGGCAGATGTTACTTCAGCTGTTTCTGATGATTTAGATGTACGTGCTTTCCATACAATCGAAGCATTAGGTGGACAAGAGAATATTAAGCAAGTTGATTACTGCACAACACGTCTTCGTATGACTGTTGGTGATGCGGATCAGATGGATGAAAAAACATTAAAACAAACGGGCGCACGTGGTGTTATGCGTATAAGTAAGACAAATGTGCAAGTAATTATCGGTACATCTGTAGAGTTTTTGGCAGAAGCTATGAAAGATCGCCTGAAAAAAGGGAATCCAGCGCCTTCAAATGTAGATGTACAAAAAGAAGCGTCTGTTGAAGAAGTAACAACAGCAGAAGGAACAAATCCTTCCAATGATTTTGAAATGCCGATTACAGGAGATTTAATACCGTTATCTGACGTGCCAGATGAAGCTTTCTCGTCAGGTATAATGGGGCCAGGTTTTGGTATTCATCCAAAGGATGGTACAGTTCATGCGCCATTTGATGGTCAAGTAGTAATGGTTTTCCCAACGAAGCATGCGATCGGTTTAAAATCTAATACAGGTGTTGAAATATTAATTCATGTCGGTTTAGATACGGTCACTCTAAATGGTGAAGGTTTTGAAGCAATGGTTACAGAAGGTCAAGTAATTAAACGTGGCGATACATTATTAAAAGTTGATTTTGAGAGTGTTAAAGACAAAGTACCGTCTATCGTTACACCAGTTGTTTTCACAAGTTTAATGGGGCAAGAAATTACACTTGAAAAAACTGGTTTCCAACGATCAGGTTCACGTAACATTATTTCGATGAAGAAGTAACAAACAAAGGATGCTGTCTAAAAAGGTCCATCTAACAAAATGAACATGCACTAATCGTAAATCCGCTTAATTTTCTGTGGGAAAGCATAGTCCCACAGAAATCTATGCGGGTCGTAGTACTATATCAAAATATTAGCATTGATAGGATCGCTTCAAACACTTAGGCCAGTATCTTCTATCAATCCTAGGAGATGTTTTTAATGAATTTATTAATCCGTAACATCACAGTTGTCAATGCAACAGGACGACTGGAATGTGTCGACGTTTTCATGAAGGATGGGGAAATTGCACAAATTGCGCAGCAAATTAACGCAGATCAAGTGCAAATTATAGATGGTACAGGGAAATTTTTATTCCCTGGTTATATCGATATGCATATTCATGGCTCTGCTCAAATGGACACGATGGATGCATCGAATGAAGGTCTTCATACGATGGCGAAATCACTTGCAAAAGAAGGAACAATAGGCTTTTTAGCAACGACGATGACACAAAGCTATCAAAATATTGAACGTGCTCTTGAAAATATTTCGGAGTTTACTTCAAATCCAGACGAGGCAGAACTTCTAGGTATTCATGTAGAAGGTCCTTTTATATCAAAAAAGCGTGTAGGTGCACAGCCGCTTGAATATGTTGTACCACCTGATTTCGCTGTTTTTACAAAGTGGCAAAACGTAAGTGCCTATAAAATTAAACAAATTACAATGGCGCCAGAAGAACCAAATGGATTTGAGGTCGTTCAAGCAATTGCAGATAGCGGTGTGGTCGTTTCAATTGGTCATTCTGATGCAACATTTGAACAAATGAAAGAAGCGGTTCGTCATGGTGCAACACAAGGCACACATTTATACAACCAAATGCGCCCATTCCATCATCGAGATCCAGGTGTTGTCGGTGGCGTATTATTATTAGAGGAAATGAAGGCAGAAATCATTGTTGATTTTATCCATATGCACAAGGATGCCGTGAATATGGCATATCGTTTAAAAGGAGCAGATGGTATTATTTTAATAACCGATGCAATGCGAGCAAAAGGAATGCCATATGGAGAATATGACTTAGGTGGTCAAATGGTTCATGTCTCCGAAAATGGAGCGCATTTATCAAATGGAGCCCTTGCTGGGAGTGTATTAAAAATGGACCAAGCTGTACGGAATATGCAACTCATCACGAACTGCACGTTAGAAGAACTTGTTAAAATGTCGAGCTACAATGCAGCAAAACAACTAAAACTGACGAACAAAGGACAAATCGAACAAGGATTTGATGCAGATGTTGTGATTCTGGATGAACAGTTAATGTTGCAACAAACAATTAAGGCTGGAAAAGTAATCTACGAAGCGTAAGATTTCGTATGCCTGTTTAATAAGTAAATAAGGGGGAATAGGAAATTGAGACTGGAACGCTTTGCTTCAAAAGAAGATTTATACGCTCGCGCAGTAGACATTATCGTGAATACTAAAAACGAAGGTGCTACAACGTTTGGTCTAGCTACAGGTGGTACAATGGAACCGTTGTATAGTAAAATTTGTGAAACTGATATTGATTTTACGAATTGTATCAGCTTCAACCTGGATGAATACGTTGGACTTAGTGCTAAACATAAACAAAGTTACGCATATTATATGTACAAACATTTATTTCACAACAAACCATTTAAAGAATCTTACCTACCGAATGGTTTAGCTAATAATCCTACTGAGGAAATGGCAAGCTATGAATCATTATTACAGCAGCATCCATTAGATTTTCAATTGCTTGGGATCGGACAAAACGGTCATATCGGCTTTAATGAACCAGGCACATCATTTGATTCGCTGACACATCTTGTAACGCTTGAAGAATCAACACGTCAAGCGAATGCACGTTTCTTTGATTCAATTGATGACGTTCCAACCCATGCATTTACGATGGGAATTCAATCAATCATGCGCGCTAAGTGCATTTTGTTAATCGCTGTAGGAGAAGCAAAACGTGATGTATTAGAACGCGTTCTTGCATCTGAATATACAGAAGATGTCCCGGCAAGTGTATTAACAAAACATCCTAATGTCATTATATTAACAGATTTAAAAAAGAGGAGAATGAACAATGAAAACAAAACAATTTACAGTAGTAGACCCACTAGGAATTCACGCACGTCCAGCAAGTCAATTAGTAGCAGCTGCAACACCTTTTGCTTCTTCTATCGAGTTACAGACAGAACAAAGAACAGCTAATTTAAAATCGATTTTAGGCGTTATGGGATTAGCTCTAAAACAAGGTTCAATGTTTACATTACACGTAGAGGGGGAGGATGAAGAACAAGCGTTTACTGCATTAACAAAATTAATTTCAGAAACGGGGCTAGCACAATGATCCGACTCAAAGGTATTGCCGCATCTGACGGCATTGCCATTGCAAAAGCATATTGTTTAGTACAACCGGATTTATCGTTTGCGAAAACAACTATTCAGGATATTGATGCAGAGCAGCAACGCTTAGTGGCCGCGCTTGAAAAATCAGCAGAAGAGTTAGCCGCTATTCAACAGCTAACGCAAGAAAAGTTAGGGGCGGAGGAAGCTGCCATTTTCGGTGCACATCTACTTGTCGTAAAAGATCCAGAATTAATTGGACCGATCAAACAAAAAATTGCCGAAGAAGCTGTCAATGCTGAATATGCATTGAATGAAGTTTCGACGATGTTTGTATCATTATTTGAAGGTATGGATAACGAATATATGAGTGAGCGTGCTGCAGATGTGAAAGACGTGTCAAACCGCGTTTTAGCGCATCTACTCGGTGTACATATTCCAAATCCAAGCAATATTAATGAACAGGTGATTGTTGTAGCAACTGATTTAACACCTTCTGAGACTGCACAATTGGACCGTAATTTTGTACTTGGCTTTACAACGGATATTGGTGGTCGTACTTCACACTCTGCCATTATGGCACGTTCACTAGAAATTCCTGCCGTTGTAGGGACAGGTACAGCAGTTGAGTCCATTCAAGATGGAGATTTATTAATCGTGGATGGTTTAACAGGTGATGTACTTGTGAACCCAACAGAAGAAGTGGTTGCAACCTATAGAAAAAAAGCGGAAGACTTTACTGCTCAACAAGCAGAGTGGGCAACATTACTAAATGAAAAAACGATTTCCAAAGACGGTGTTCAAGTTGAACTAGCTGCGAACATTGGGTCACCAAATGATTTAGAAGGCGTTCTACGTCATGGTGGTGAAGGAATCGGTTTATATCGTACAGAATTTTTATATATGGGACGAGACAATTTACCTTCTGAGGAAGAACAATTTATGGCCTATAAAACGGTATTAGAAGGAATGGAAGGTAAAGCGGTTGTCATCCGAACACTCGATATTGGTGGAGATAAAAATTTACCATATTTACCGCTTCAAGAAGAAATGAATCCGTTTCTCGGTCATCGCGCGATTCGTCTATGTTTAGAGTATCAAGACATTTTCCGTACACAATTGCGTGCATTACTACGTGCATCCAATTACGGTAACTTAAAAATTATGTTCCCTATGATTGCGACATTGCAAGAATTCCGTGACGCGAAAGCGATTCTTTTAGAAGAAAAGGAAAACCTACTTGCACAAGGCGTAACGGTAAGTGAGATTGAAATTGGCATTATGGTTGAAATTCCATCAACAGCAGTGATGGCAGATATTTTTGCGAAAGAAGTAGACTTCTTCTCGATTGGTACAAATGATTTAATCCAATATACGATGGCAGCGGATCGTATGAATGAAAAAGTATCTTATTTATATCAACCGTACAATCCTGCTATTTTACGTTTGATTAAAATGGTCATTGATGCTGCTCACAAAGAAAATAAATGGGCTGGTATGTGTGGTGAAATGGCAGGGGATGAATATGCTGTACCACTATTACTTGGTTTAGGTCTAGATGAATTTTCAATGAGTGCAACATCCATTTTAAAAACACGTACCTTAATTAAACATTTATCCGTAGCGGATATGCGAGTATTAGCAACAGAAGCATTACAATTAACAACATCTGATGAAATATTAGCTAGAGTGAAGCAAGCTGTTCATTAATTGAAAATAATAAGTAGTTGAAGATCATGAAAGAGGGTGATCTTTAACTGCTTTTTTATTTAGGACCATTCTTGCTAATGATTTGTTTAGGAAAGGATTTAGGACGTAAATACATTTCGATATCAAAGAGTGTACTAAGGCAGATTCTCATTAGCAATTGCTTCATAGTTATTCGTTAATGGAATGTTCCCATATTGTTTCGAAAACGAAATATGTAACAGCGGATATAGAGGCGTTTTTATCGGTTTGTCATACGATCTACAAACGGTTAGCAAATTAGAATTAATTATATTGAACTTTTACGTTAATCTGCATCATTTATTCACATTTACTTTCTATACTAGGGGAATATCGGAATTCATAACTAGTTTAAGAAGAGTGGGAAAAATGAAAGCAGGGAAAATAAATTTTTGAGTTTAATAGTAACGAAAGATGAATGGCTAAATTGGAAGTAACTTGCTAATGCGGGTAAGTTACAAAAGAAGGTGAATGTATGTATAGTTTAATATCGAAAATAAGTCAAATAATCAGTGAACCTATAACAGTATTTTTAAACGCCTATGAACATTCCCCATTCATTATAGCAATTCTTCTCGGATTAGTAGGCGCTTTAGCACCTTGTCAATTAACGGGGAATATGAGTGCTATCACTTTTTATGGAAATCGATCTTTGCAAATGAAAAACAATTGGCAGGAAATTGTATTTTTTATATTAGGGAAAGTCGTTGTTTTTAGTTTAATAGGTTTATTCGCCTGGCTATTCGGTCAGTCCTTTGAAACGGAGATGACAAAGTATTTTCCAATTTTTCGTCAAGCTATTGGTCCAATCATGCTAATAACAGGGCTCGTCCTAATTGGAGTTTTAAAATTAAAATTTTTAAATCGAATCCCTACTTATATTCCTGCTGTTTTAAAAGAGGGAAAATTGGGCTCCTTTCTGATGGGGGCTAGTTTTTCTATTGCATTTTGCCCTACGATGTTTGTGCTATTTTTCGTATGGTTAATGCCTACTGTTGTAACCTCTTCATATGGGGTAGTTTTGCCGGCCATTTTTGGAATTGCCACTTCTGTGCCACTTCTAGTGATGCTGGGGCTTATCCATTTATTTGACGCAAAAAGGTTTATTATGCGTACAAGCATGAAAATGGGAAGAGTGATTCAAGTCGTAGCGGGGATTATTCTTATTCTAATCGGCCTAACGGATACAATTACTTACTGGGGGTTGTATTAAAGTGGAAGAAAGTAAAAAGAAGAGAAGTAAAGTAAAAATAAAATAGCGATATGTACTTACAATATTTCGCATTTCTCCCGTTAAAATAAACAACCTTTTGCTTTTGGTTGCACAGGAGAAAAGCGAATTTTTTTGATTTCGTTAATGGGAAAGTGCTTTTATGTATAATAGAGCAGACAATGCAAATTTTCTTATAAATATGAATAGAAAGAGTGAAAAAAATGATAGGTGCAACATTATTATTTATCCTTGCAGGTATTGGGGAAATTGGAGGCGGCTATTTAATATGGCTTTGGTTAAGAGAAGGTAAACCATTTTACTGGGGCGTTTTAGGCGGAATTGCGTTAGCTTTATATGGAGTAGTCGCTACTTTTCAATCCTTTCCAACCTTTGGGAGGGTCTATGCTGCCTATGGAGGTGTCTTTATTGTCCTTTCCATTTTGTGGGGCTGGGGAATAGACGGAGAAAAACCAGACATATTAGATTGGGTTGGAGCTGGTATTTGTTTGATTGGTGTGATGGTGATTTTATTACCTCGTTCCTGATAGATTGTTAAAGTGATTAAAGTAGAACATTAAGCTAAAAAAGGCCAATTTTTCATTAATTTAGTGTGAAAATCAAATTAGAGGATTTTTAGAATTTGAATCGAATATTTGTAGTAATGCCGAAAAAGTATGGGGGTTGCAATTTTGCTACTTTATTATTGATGTGTATCATCTACCTAAAAAAATTTAAAATAATTTAGGAGTTGATATATGATGATATACAAAAATTCTATTGATGGAACTTCGGATGAGATGTTGAACGGCTTTTTTGTGGATTGGCCGAATCCACCAAATCCCCAAACTCACTTAAAGTTGCTAAAAAATAGTAGTAAAGTAGTTATTGCTTTAGACGATCATGCGAACCAAGTAGTTGGATTTATTACAGCGATTAGCGATGGGGTTCTATCTGCTTATATTCCGTTTCTTGAAGTTTTGCCGGATTATAAAGGAAAAGGTATTGGTAAGGAATTAGTCAATCAAATGTTAAAGGAACTTGATCATATTTATATGGTTGATTTGTGTTGTGACAATGACTTAGTTCCTTATTATGAAGAGTTTGGCATGATCAAATCAAACGGTATGCTTGTTAGGAATTACGAAATGCAATCGGGAATTTCAAACAAATAAATAGTTAGAAAAACGCTTGGATATATTCCAAGCGTTTTTTCGTGCTTAATTATTCGTCAATGCTTTCTACGATTTCATGTGTGAGATGATTGTTATTTTTTTATAGCAACAAAACGTAATCTGCAATAATCAGCAACCCATTGATGATTCTGATAAAGCATTGGCTTTAATAATTGTTCGCATTTTGCATAAATGTGTTCTTTTTCAGTTTCCGATAAATGCTGGAGCATATTAGTGCTGAACATTACTAACCAATTTCGTAGCCCATCCTCGCCCTGAAGCGGTGTTGGACGTTCATATAGTGAAATCATGTCAACTGTAAATCCAGCACCTTCCAACTTCGATTGATATTCTTCTACAGTTGGAAAATACCACGGGAAATATTCCTCAATATAAGGAAGGTTATATTCTTCCATACTTTTTTGAAGCGCCCAAACAATAGAAGCAATATTACCGTGTCCACCCATTTCAGCGATGAAGCGACCACCTTGTTTAAGTGCACTGTGAATGTTTTTGATGACCGCATCCGGATGCTTCATCCAATGTAATGCAGCGTTTGAAAAGGCAGCATCGAATTGATTGGTTATATGAAGTGCTGTAGCATCCATTGTGAAAAACGTAATGGATGGATATTTTTGCTGTGCAGCAATAATCATATCGTGGGAGGCATCTATCCCTTGAACATGGGCGCCATGAGTAGCAATTTCATGGGCTAAGTCACCAGTGCCACAGCCGACATCTAAAACTCTTTCATTTATTTGTGGAGCCAGCAAATCAACTAAGCTTCCTCCAAATTTTGAAACAAAGTCATGTTTTTGATCATATAAATTCGCATTCCATTTTGGTGTCATTTCCCTCATCTCCTTTGTTTGAGCATAACAGAGAGTTTAATTGTACAGAAATGCGTAAAATGATTAGTTTTGATTCCACATTGGAATATAGGGGGACCGGTTTAATAGTTTCGGTAGACCGTATCATAAGTAAGTGCGGTAAAAATGAAAGTCCTAAAGTATTGATTTACCTGTGCAGCTACTCAATTAAGTCATTTTTTTATTATATTATATGGAAGAATTGTATAAATAATATATAAGCATTTTGTTATAGGTAAAATGAAGGTATAATTTACTTTATGTTGAAAAAAATTGGAAAATAGATTCGGTTGTAATTTTCGGGAAAATGAATTTTCACAATTTAAATGAGGGTGGTTTTTTTATGTGGATTTTTTTGGGGGGGATAATAATAGGACTTTTACTACTATGTATACGCCTACATTATCAAAAATTTAAGCTTCAACAAAAAGTAGAGTTATTAGAACCACTGGTGGAATCGGTTGAAAATATACGTGATATTTTATATTACTGTGAGACGGTTCCTAAGTTGAAATATCTATATTTAAGTCCTACTGTTAATAATCTCCTTGGTCCAAATGCATTAAGAGATCATGTACAGGATCCTGATAAAATTTTCGAAATAATCCATCCAGATGATTATGAGATCTTAGTAAAGAAAATAGTAGGGACACTTAATTTTAACCAGCCTATTACGGTACGCTTAAGAAATCATCTAGGGGAATACATTTGGTCTGAAGAATATGCTACGCCTGTTTATAAGGACGGCAAGTTTGTAGCTATACAAGGTTTATTTAGAAATATTAATGATAAAATCGTATTACAACAGCAATTAGAGTACAAATCTACTCATGACGCCTTAACAAATTTGTATAATCGTGATTATTTTCAAGTAAAGATGGCTCATTTTAACGAACACAACGACCCGATTACAGTAGTCCTAGCAGATTTAGATGAGCTGAAATGGGTTAATGACGAATATGGTCATCAAATGGGAGATAAATTAGTTTGTGAAACAGCAGCTTGTTTGGAAGCTTATGCAGATAATGACATGCTTATAGCAAGAATCGGTGGTGATGAATTCTCTATTCTTATTCCAAATAAAAGCGTTTTACAAGTCGAGCAATATTTAAAAAATGTTGAGATGAAAATGCAAAGAGACTATAAAGATTTGCCGTTCTCATCGATTAAAATATCTATCGGATATGAATATAGCAATTCCTCTTACGGCGTTATGGAGCAGTTGTTTAGCCAAGCAGATGCGAAGATGTATAAAAATAAGAAGAAAAGAAAATTATTAAAGGAAAAGGTTTAGTCTGTTATGTTGACGCAGTAAACCGCACTATAAGGAAGTGCACTTATGAAAAGAGAGCTTGGGACATAATAAAAAGTCATCATTTTTCGAAAGTAAAAATGGTGACTTTTTGCTATTGAAGGAATTGTTTTTAGTTCTAGGTACGCTTTGAGGGGGTGTTCCTGAATTTGTATTCTCAAGTGTATCATTGTTTCACTAGGGGCCGAACCTGGACTTCTGTAAATTTAGTAACTATCAAATTTTTATAAAAAAGTTCCGGGCGGGGAAAGAAAGGTAAGATTTTTATGCTATAATTTCATAGCGGACTTTTAGTTCGTCAGTACATATTCAATAGTTCGAAGCAATGCAACCTAGTAATAAAAATAGATGGAGATTCATTCATAATGAAAAGGTTCTTACTAAAATGGTTAGGATTAGCAGCTATTTACTCAATAGGTGTAGCAATTAGTCTATTAACTTCAACAAATGTTTTTATGCCTGACACAGGCTTAGACTCCCGAAAAATTGAGCGCAATATAAAGAAATTAAGGTTATCTTTATGGTTCAATGATTTATATGAAGATGACCGGCATCATAGCAGTTTCTTTATCAATATACATGTTAGAAAGTATTTAGAAAGCTCTATTCGTGTTTATCTACTAAAGAGTAGCGAAAAAGAACAGAAAAAATTTATTCAACTATTAGAGAAAGTCGCTCAAGAACGAGAGAAAAATAAAGTTAAAAAAACTGCCTGAATCCGTATCAAATAAATCTCTAGTAAACAAAGTAAACTCCTTGTTTACTAGAGATTTTTATTGTAATTATTTTATTAAAATGCTCTTGTTTTTAGCGTTCCAAAGTACAGTTTTACCAAGTGCTTCACTTACAAAGCGAAGTGGAACAAATGTCGTGCCATTTATGACTTCAGGTTTTACTTGAAGTGTCTTGTAACTGCCGTTAACAGTTACAAGATAGCTATTAGTATTTAATACGATCTTTGAACCGTTTAACTGTACTGTAATATCATTGGTTTTAGAATTCCAGTCAACTTTTGCACCAAGTTCTTCACTTACAAAGCGTAAAGGAACTAATGTTGTTTCTTTTTTAGTGAAAGGTGCAACAGCAAGCGTTTTGCTTTTACCATTTATATAGGCTGTTTTACTGTTTAAATATAATAAAATCTCGTTACTTTTTGTTGTTGCGTTTGGATAACCAGCAGTTAAAGTATACGTACCAGAAGAATATTGATTACCCCAATAGTCAGCGTAAACTTCGATATAGTATGTGCCGGCTGCTAAATATTTTGAATAAGACTGTGAGCTAGAGCTATAATCCAACAATTTTTTATTTGCATCATAAATTTTAAAACGTGTTGGCGCTGAAGTATCGGATAACGAGACGTTAACATTGCCTTCTTTATTTAACGTAATTGAATAAAAATCAATATCGCCGCTATTTGACAATTGAGATTTAATTGGAGCATTTGACTTGATAGGGAAAGCATTTTCAAGCGTATCATTAGGTTCAAATGTTGATGGATTGTGCTCTTTGGAATTTGTAGAATAAGTCGCAATTAAGTCATACGTACCAGAAGAGTATTTATTATCCCAATAGAAATCATAAACTTTAATATAATATGTACCAGCTTTTAAAGGTTGGGAAAGAGAAGAGTTATTACTAGCAATTAATTGTTTATTACTATCATATAGATCAAATTTAATTGGTGCAGAAGTATTTGCTAAATAAATATGAACATCACCACTGTCTACAGTCGTACTAAACTTATAGAAATCTAAGTCATACACATTTGAAAGTAAAGAAGAAATCTTTTTTCCTGACTGTATAGGGAAAGCATATTCACGCGTATCATTAGGTTCAAATGTAGTCGAATCATGAGTTACATTTCCACTACCATACGTCGCTTTAATTTCATAAGAACCACTAGAATATCTATCATCCCAATGGTCAGGCTTAACTTCGATATAGTATGTACCTGCTTTTAAAGTTTGGAAAGTAGATGAGACATTCCAAGCAATAATTCCAATAAAATTTTTATTACTATCATATAGAGAGGAATTGATTGGCGCAGTAGTATTTGCTAAATAAATATGAACATCACTATCTTGCGTAGTATTAATTTGATACCACTGTGATTCATCTGAAGATGTTAGTGTGTTTGAATGTGTGTTGCCAGATTCTAAATAAATCGTATCTGATGCATGACTTGTTGAAGCGAATCCAACCATAGCAAACATCACAAGAAATAAACTTAAAATATGTTTTTTCAATAATGACACTCCTTTAAAATAATATTGTATTATTATACAAATAAATAACTATAATATCAACAAAAGGATAAATTAACCTAGTTTTAAAGGATTATATCTTAAAGAAAAAATACTAAATAGCTGATGGAAATTAAATTTCAACTTCATGAAATTGGTATAAATATTATTTTAAGGTAATTGTTGATGAATATTAATGAACTATGTATCAGGGCAGTATATTAAATTATAGATGGACAACTAGCGACTTTTTACCCTAAATATATAACGAATCAAGATGCAAATAATAATGGTTATATCTAACCCGACCTTGCGAATAAATGAATATGTCGTTAGGTCTTTTTGGTGACCGTAAATTTATTTGCTTTGGAGTGGTACCAGTCCCAGCTAAACAAATACAATTGTTCACAAAAAAATTTCACCCTCATGTGTTGTTTTTTTGTCAACGTTTATTGGATAAAAAAAATAAGGGATGTGGTTCAGTGACTTGGGTAATTAGCGCTTGTCATCTCAATAACTGTTGCATTAGTGGAGTAATTTTGTTAATAATTGCTTTTGTAGCGTTCCTTTAACTTCTTTCAGCAGGAGATCTTTGTGCAATCACAAGGTCGAAACTGGACGCAAATGGGTAGAATTTATCTTAAGTGTTGACAAAATGTCAACATGATAATAAACTTCTTGATAATGATAATTTTATATACAACTGTTTAATGTATGTTAGTCACAGTAAGAAGGAGGAATCAAAGATGGCTGAGCAGAGAAACAGTATTACTCTTGGTGTATTGCTGAGAGAATTATTAAAAGAACGTTCATTATCTATGCGGAAGTTTAGTGAACTCACTGGAATCGATACAGCTACGATTTCACGGATAATAAATGGAAAGAGAAAAGCGACCCCACAACATTTAGAAAAATTTGCTGACTGCCTTGGCGTTCCGTTAATCAATCTTTTTGAAGCAGCGGGATACGCTATAGAACAGAGACAAGAAGAGTCAGATTCAGATTCAGATTCAGATATGCATACGTCTGTTGACGCAATACAGGCTCTACTTAAATCTTCAAATGTTTATGATGATGAATTTTCGGTAGCACATGTTGAACAGAAACTAGAAAGCTATGGATTATATGCGCAAACAGAAGAAGGTAAAAGTTCGATTCATAATGATTTTGATGAAAAAATTAAGAGTGTAGGTAGCATAGGTCCGTTTATAAGCAAATTAAAAGAGTTATATGAGAAATTCTCATTAGGAAAGGGCACAATTTTTGAACTAACTGTAATTGGAAGTACATTATTATATTTTATTATTCCAGTAGATGTTATACCTGATTATCTATTTGCTGTTGGTTATTTAGACGATGCCATAGCTGTACAACTTACTTCAAAGGCATTACTAAAAATATAATTTAGAGTTAATGATAGGTGGATATGGATGAAAAAAAGCAAAAAGAGCCGTAAATGGCTAAGAAATTTGTTCTTAGCATTCGCATTAGTAATCGTAGCAGGGCTTATTTATTCGGTTTATCAATACAAGAGTGGATTGGCTATGGCAGACGATAGTCGTATTAAAGATAACGAAAAGGCGTATGACCCATTTGAAGGTGCAGATGTGCAATTTGGTCAGATTAATGTGCTATTACTGGGAAGTGACGCTAGGGACGAGGATGGTAGATCGGATTCGTTAATGATTGCACACTATGACCAAACGACGAATGATGTAAAACTTATTTCTATCATGAGAGATACGTATGTTGACATCCCAGGGCACGGAATGAATAAAATAAATTCTGCTTTTGCCTTTGGAGGTCCTGAACTTGTAAGGAAAACAATTAAGCAAAATTTTGATATTGATGTTAATTACTACGCTATCGCGGATTTTAAAGGATTCCCCAAAATTATTGACCTTTTAGCACCGGATGGAATTGAAGTTGATATTCCATATGAAATGTCCTATGGAATTAGTATGACCTTACATCCTGGAAAACAAACTTTACATGGTGACGGGTTATTAGGCTATGTACGATTCCGCCACGACCGTTTAAGTGATTTTGGACGAGTGGAACGCCAGCAAGAGGTTTTGACAAAGGTGAAAGAACAAATCGGTGTTTCAAGCTTAATGAATTTGCCAAAATTACTTGGTGTTGCAGATTCATATTTTGATACAAATGTTGATAATAAAACAATCCTTACCATTGGAAAAGGGATTGTAAATGGAAAATCTAGTATGGACACTTTACGAATTCCAGTTGCAAATTCTTATGAAGATAAACGTACGAATGTAGGAGATGTTTTAGATATTAACTTAGATAAGAACAAACAGGCGTTAGAGGAGTTTTTATCATCGAAGGACAGTGAAAAAATGGCTAAGACAGACGAAATTTCATCTTAAGTGAAAAGGTATCGAGTTAGCAACACAATAAAATTAGAGTATGTTTTGAACAGTTTTCAAAGCATACTCTTTTTGTTTCTATAATTAGATATCACTGCATTATCAAGATAAGTTACTACATATTCCAATCTGCTACTAGCGAATTTATTTCATTTCATGCTATAGAAAAGGTAGCTGACGAATTCATTCATCAGCTACCAATCTTATTTTTCAAGTTTTGTTAATGTTTTACCGCTCCAACCAAAGAGGATCGTCAAAATTGGTCCGAGTAGACAGAAGAAGGTAAATGGCAAGTAAGATGTTGTTGGTATATCTAGTACACTAGCAATAAAAATACCACAAACACTCCACGGAACAAGAGGATTGACTACTGTCCCTGCGTCCTCCATAACTCGGGAAAGATTTTTAGGGGCAAGTCCAACTTTTGCAAACTGTGCTTTAAAAGCTTCACCCGTTAGTAGGATAGATAAATATTGCTCACCAATTAATGTGTTCACACCGATCCCAGTAATGGCAGCACCCGTAATAACAGAGCCAGCGCTCTTAAAGAAGCTCTCGACCTTCGCTAAAATACTTTGAATAATGCCGAGCGTAAATAATAGTCCGCCCATTGTTAATGCTAATAAGACTAAGGCAATTGTAAATAGCATACTGTTCATACCACCACGAGACAGTAGTGCATCTACATCTTTATATCCTGTAGTAGATACATAGCCTTCAAAAAGGATTTTAAAGACATTCGATAAGGCAATCGGTTCTTGTATGTAGGCAAGTCCGACACCAAGAATGGAGACCACTGCGAGTGTGATAAGCGCAGGTGCTTTATAAAAAGTCATAATAATGAGAACAACAATTGGTAATAATGTATACCAATGAATAAGTCCAGTTGACAATAAGCCCTCTTTAAATAGCTCAACTGTTTCAAATGAAGTATTTCCACCTGTTGGCGAAATGATTGCATAAAGGATGAATGAGATCAAGAAAGCTGGAATCGTTGTCCAACCCATATTTTTAATATGCTCGAAAAGATCTACACCAACTGTACCAGATGCAAGATTTGTTGTATCCGATAGGGGAGACATTTTATCCCCAAAGAAAGCTCCGGAAACAATCGCACCAGCCGTTATAGCTAAAGAGATATCCATTGCACCAGCAATCCCCATAAAAGCAACGCCCACTGTTGCAACAGTCGTTAAAGAACTCCCAACTGAAACACCGACGATACTACAAATTAAAAATACGATGGCAAAGAAAAAGCTTGGTGAAACAGTTAAAAAGCCATAGTAGATAAGTGTTGGAATTGTACCACCCATAATCCAACTAGAAATTAAAATACCGATAAAGAAGAAAATAAAAACTGCCCCAAGTCCAGCACTTGCACCAGCAATCATACCAGTTTCAAGCTCACGGAACGGAACTTTTTTTAGTAATCCATATGCAATTAAAAGTGAAATGACAAGAAAAATAGGTATATGGGGTGTCGCCTTTAAATACCCAATACTGTATGCCATCACGGCAATAATTAAAAGTATAATAAAGCTTGCCTCGATAAATCGAGGGTTACTCTTTGCTTCAATTCGAAACATGCTAATCCTCCTAACAGTTACTTCTTCACTTCAATGCGTTGAAGCCCAAAAGTATTATAGCATGCAGAAACATTTTGTCAATGATATCAGTAGTGTTTTTCCTTTTAGTAGCGACTTTAATGGCTACTGAAATAATCCCAAGTATTTTTGACAATTAAAATACAGGTCATGATGATAAAAATAGTACGCATCATTTTTGTCCCGCGTTTCAGCGCAAATTTTGAACCTAGTATGGCACCGAAAATCATGACAAAGCCCATCGGTAGGCCATATAAAAAATTCACTTTTCCTAAAAGTAAAAACATAGCAAGCGCTGCTAAGTTTGAGGTGAAGTTAAAAGCTTTTGCATTACCCGCAGCTTGCAAAAAATCATTGCCCATCATTAATAAAATGAAAATAAAAAAAGAACCAGTACCAGGTCCGAAGAAACCATCATAAAAGCCAACAGCAGCAAAAGCGCCGACAAAGATGATTTTCTTCCTAGTACTTAAAATCCGCTCTTCAGGTTGTTGTCCCCAATCTTTCTTAAAAACCGTATAAGAGGTAACAAGGACGAGCATAACAAGCATTAGAGGCTTTAAAATAGCAGGTGATACAAGATGCACAGTATAGGCACCAATGAATGAACCAATAAAAATAAAAGGTATTATTTTTCGATTCTTTTTTACATCGACCTTGCCAGCTCGTAAAAAAGTTAACATGCTAGTCCCGTTACTAATTGTATTGGCGAGTTTGTTTGTGGCAATCGCTGTACTTGGTGGTAAACCAACCGCCATAAGCGCAGGTAATGAAATTAACCCTCCGCCACCGACAATCGCATTTAAAAAGGATGCGATAAAGCCGAGTACTAAAAGTATTGTAAGTGATAGTAAATCGATGTCCATATGTATATACTCACAACCTTCTTTCACGCATATTGTGTAAGTTACACTTTTCTTATAACAGTACTGCGAATTGTAATAAATGGCAATGGAGTTTTTCATTTCTAATGTAAATTTCGTTTACAATTCCTTAACATTAATAAAGATGAAAAAAATAGGAAGGAAAAAAGTTTTTCAAGTATTTTTATAAAAATAAAAGAAATAATGGGTATATTTAAAGAAAAAACGTTCATTTTTGTTATCGAGTTTCCAACGTTTTCAACTTGGAAAAGTACCTAGAAATAATTGTGGCAAATTTTATATTACATTTTTGTAAATTCAACTCGTTTATGTTTAAAAATATGTAGAAGTATGTGAAAGTTTTGTTATGATGATTGCAGAAATCGACAATATTCATTCAACAGGAGGAACATGATGTTCAACTCAAACAAGCAAGATCCATTTTTTAAAGCATTATTAAATATTTCTAAAAATGTCAAAGAAGGTATTTATTATGCTCACAATGCGCGTATTCAAGATATAGATGCACTAAAAGAAATCGCAGACACAATGAAGGACTATGAAACAAGTGGAGATAAATTAATTCACGAACTTATTGTGATGTTAAATAAGTCATTTATGACACCAATTGAGCGTGAGGATATTTTAGCACTTGCCAATAAATTAGATGATGTTATTGATGGAATGGAAGGCTGTATTGCTCATTTTGATATGTATAATTTAACAGAAGTGACAGAGCCGATGCGTCAATTCTTAACTTATATTGCGAAAAGCACAGACGAAATGGTCCAAGCAATGGAGCTATTAAATAGTAAAAAGCTTGTTGAAATGCGTAAACATGCTATTCAAATTAAGGACTATGAGCGTGAATGTGATGAAATTTTCCGTTCTTCGATGAAGCAATTATTTATTCAAGAAAAGGATCCAATGCGCATCATGGTGTTTAAAAGTATTTACGAACAATTTGAAGATATAGCTGACAGCTGTCAAACAGTAGCAAATACAATTGAAACAATAATTATGCGTAACGCGTAAGATGGAGAGTACTAAATGGATACGATATTACTGATAACAATATTAGTCGTTATATTTGCACTTGTATTCGACTTTATTAACGGCTTCCATGATACAGCCAACGCGATCGCAACTTCTGTATCAACAAGGGCATTGAAGCCACGTACAGCAGTATATATGGCTGCGGTTATGAACTTCATTGGAGCTATTACATTCGTTGGGGTAGCGAAAGCATTAACAAAGGATATTGTTGACCCGTTCAGCTTAAATTCTTATATTGGGGATACTACAGGTTCTGTCGTTATTTTAGCGGCATTATTTTCAGCGATTACATGGAACTTAGTAACGTGGTACTTTGGAATTCCGTCTAGTTCATCGCATACATTGATTGGTTCTGTGGCAGGTGCTGCCATTGCAGCGGCAGGCTTCAATATATTGAACTATAGTGGCTTTATAAAAATCCTTCAGGCACTTATTTTCTCACCATTACTTGCGTTTGCAGGTGGTTTCTTAATGATGTCTTTATTCAAAGTATTATTTAAGGATATGAATTTATATCGAACGAATAAAGGATTCCGGACATTGCAAATTGGTACAGCTGCTTTACAATCATTTACTCACGGTACAAACGATGCGCAAAAAGCGATGGGGATTATTACGCTAGCTTTAATTGCAGGAGGCTTGCACCATACAGACGATATTCCTTTCTGGGTACGTTTTGCAGCAGCATGTGCGATGGGTCTTGGTACTTCTGTAGGTGGTTATAAAATCATCAAAACAGTCGGTGGTAAGATCATGAAAATCCGTCCAGTAAACGGTGTTGCGGCAGATCTTGCTTCTGCATCCATCATTTTCGGTGCGACATTAATTCACTTGCCAGTATCTACAACACATGTTATTTCTTCATCTATTATGGGTGTAGGTACAGCACATCGTGTAAAAGGTGTTAAATGGGGCATGGCACGAAAAATCATAACAACATGGGTAATCACGATGCCTATTTCCGCAGTCATGGCTGCAGCTATTTACTATATCTTAAGTTTATTTTTCTAACATAATGAGGGAATGCACGCAATTTGTGCATTCCTTTTTTTATTTGTTTTATTGGATAGGATTGATGGATTGATTCAAAGGTGAAGCGAAGGATTCCAACTAGAGCGGGGGAAAGAAATGCAGGCGACGGATAGACCGAGCTGAGCGACGGATAAAAAACGAGAAGTGACGGAAAGCCAGATCTATGGTAATTATAAAGAAAGTATAAAGTTCAGAAAAAATGTCTTTTTACATAGTAAGGTTAGTGCAGGAGGAAGTCAGATGAAAGAAAAGCTATTAGTGATTGAGGATGATACGGCGATTGGACGTATTGTGAAGGAAACGCTTGAGCAAGAAGGTTACCAAATTACTTGGGCAACAACAGGACTCGAAGGGCTAGCTGATTTTCAAGCTGATACATTTGATTTAGTGTTAGTCGATTGGATGTTGCCGGAGATGGACGGTCTTACTGTTTGTCAAAATATTCGTTGGGAAAGTGATGTACCTATTTTAATGATGAGTGCGCGTAAGGAAGAGGCAGATAAGGTTGAGGGCTTGCAGGGCGCTGATGATTATATTGCGAAACCGTTTAGCTTAGAGGAGTTAAAGGCACGTGTCGCCTCACACTTACGTCGTTGGAAACGTTATACGAAAAAAGAAATAACAGAAGATGTTACATCCTTTGCACAAGGCTTAAAAATGGATTGGCAAAAGGAATCAGTGCGCCTTCATGATAAAGAGCTTACCTTAACACAGAAGGAATTTGCGCTGTTAAAACTACTTGCGAAAAATCCAAACCAAACTTTTTCAAAAGAAGAATTATATCAGCATATTTGGCAACAAGCGAGCGTAGATGAAACACATACAGTCACAGTACATATAAAGGCGCTACGAGAAAAGTTAAAGGACCCAGTCAAAACCCCGTATTATATACAAACAGTTTGGGGCAAGGGCTACCGCTTCATTGGTGAACCGCTATGAAAATAAAAACTTGGTTACTCATCACTTTTTTCATCGTGATGGTGTTACCGATAACAGGTGCTTATAGCCTTTATGTGTGGATTAATGCCTATTATCAAGATAAAAACGTTGCAGAGTATTTCGAAAAAATGACAGAGCTTAATCAGGTGAAATCCATTCTTGAAGATCCTGCGCATTATAAAAAAAATGCGGATATACAAGAGATTGAAGGATTATCGAATGATCAACTCGCCATTACACTTTACACAAAATCAGGCATTCTTTTGTATTCCTCAAATCCATTGAAATCGGACTATGAATCTAGGGATACTATTTTAAAAGGTTTATATGAACTAAAGCAAAATTACAATGCCTTTACGTATAAAGAACCTGTTTATCAAGATGCGGAATTGCTTGGGGTATATGAAATTCAATTAATTCGGACGGATTGGGTAAAGGGTGTAGAAAGTCGTTCTTGGCTTGTAATAGCCAGCACTATACTATTATTCCTCCTTATTTATTTTGCAGTTATGATGCTGCTTAATCGTAAATTAAATCGACCGTTACATGAACTAATGAGGCAAATGCGTGCTTTTGCAAAAGGGGAGCATGTGGAATCGAATTTAGAAGCAAGAAAAGATGAAATCGGGGAACTTGCTCAAACCTTTCTGGCCATGCAGGACGAAATTGAAGCCGCACGAGCGCATTTAAAAGTTGAACAACAGCAAAAGGAGCTAATGATTGCGAGTATTTCCCATGATTTGAAAACGCCACTTACAGCTATTCAAGCGTATGCCGAGTCTTTACAAAGCAAGGCGCTATCAGAAGAACAACAAGATGAGTACCGACAAATTATATTAACAAAGTCCGAAACGATGAAGCAGATGTTAGAGGATTTACTAATGTTCACTATACTGCGATCCACAAGCTATCATTTAGAACTTGTTGCAGTAGATGGGGCCGAGTTTTTTGAAATGGCATTGTCTGATTATGAGCAGCTATGCAAGGATCGAGGATTTATGCTTGAAGTCACTTGTGACATAGAAGGTATGTATGCAGTCCATCCGAAGCAACTTCAACGGGTGATCGACAATTTAATGAGCAATGCTTGGCGCTATGGAGCTTTAGGTACAACGATAGGCTTAGCAGCCGTGAATGCTGGAGAGTGTCCAATATGGTGCTTTGATTTTGTACGGGCAGCCCAAAGAAAGCAAGACGGTATGTATATCATCTTGCAAAATAACGGGCAAGGTGTAAAAAAAGAGGATATTGAGAAGTTATTTGAGCCCATGTACCAAGCAGATTCAGCACGAACAAAGGCTGGGGAGCGCGGCACTGGACTAGGATTAAATATAGCAAAACAAATTATAGAAAAGCATGGTGGGACAGTCGAGCTGGTATCAAAAGAAGACTATGGAACAGCTGTACTTTGCTGGTTGCCACCATTTAAAGGAGAGAATTGATGATGGATTGGAAAAAATCATTACGTGCAGCAGGTTTAGTTGCCGCGCTAACATTTAGCTTAGTAGGATGTAATACGGAGGGGGCATATTCACCACAGGAAATTATTGACCAAGCATTACAGGAAACGAAAGAACCACTTACTTATTACGCAGAATACAAGATGGATATGGATGAGGCTGGTGGAAAAGCTCAAGTTAAGGAGTGGACTAAAGATGGTAAACGACGTGTTGAGATAACAGCTGAAAATGGTGAGCATGTCATCACAGTCAATAATGGCTCACAAGTCACTTTATATGATGTTGTAAAAAACACTGTTCATAAAATGGATATAGATGAAGGTGGTCCGGTTTTATTTCAATCACCAAGAGATCAGGCAGAAGCATTATTTAATTTAGTAAAGGATACACATGACGTGAAAATGGGAGGGGAGGAGAAGGTTGCTGGAAGAGATACGTATAAAATTGTAGCGAAAGCCAAAAAAGACGATACTTTAGTAGGTGATATTGAAGTATGGATTGATAAAAAAACTTGGGTGACGTTAAAAACTATAACGAATAGTGCTGGAAATAAAATAACATCAGAGTATACGAAACTAGACGACAGTGCAAAAATTGATGATGCACAATTTACAATTGATATTCCAAAGGATGCAAAAGTCGAGGAAATTAGCGGGCATGAATCTGAGTCGGTAACAATCGATACAGTGAAAGGAGAGCTTGGTGAATTATTAATGGTGCCAGAAGAAAATGGTTTAATTTTGGAGGATATTTCATTAGATAAAGGGATAGAAGGACGTTCAGAATATACTTTTAATTATACAAAGAACAGTCAGAAAGAAATTTCAGTAACAGTTTTTAAAGCAAGTGGTAATGCACCTGAGGTTGATCCTACTTTAGGTGAAAAAGAAATAGACATCCGAGGTCAAAAAGGGACTGCCATGGACGAGAAAAAATTCCGTTATATTGGCTGGCAGGAAAATGGTTATCAATATGGCATTATGAATGAAAACCCTGAGCGAACAATCGAAGACCTTAAAGCCTATGCAGAACAAATGATCATCGGTAAATGAGGTGAATTGAAATGAAAAGAAATGAATTTATTAAATGTCTTGCGTTGTTTTTATTTAGCACAGTTTTTTTATACGGTGTAGGTGAAACATACGGTGTTCCGTGGCTGCAATTTCATTTCTTAGGACAATTCAATGATGAAGGTTTTTATTTCAGTTTTGGCTCTCTAATCCCTATACTTGGTGGCTTACTAATAGTTGCTCTATATGAAACGAAAATTAAACGCCTCATCTAATATGAGGAAAATCCACTTTGAAAAAGAGTGGATTTTCTTTTATATCTTGATTTATTTACAAGTATAAATGCTATAATATGTAAAAACTTCAAAGGGGAACTATGAATGGGACGGGAGATTATAGAAACAAACTATTTTACTTTGCATCATTTATGTGACGGTGTTTATGCTGCGGTTGCTAAACCAGGTCAAGGTGCTTGGGGTAATGCGGGAATCATTGATTTAGGTGACGAACTTCTAGTTTTTGATTCGCTAAGTACTCCTTCAGCGGGGGAAGAGTTAAGACGCCAAGCTGAAAGTTTAACCGGTAAGAAAGTTAAGTATTTGATTAACAGTCACTATCACGGGGATCACGTTTTTGGGAATCAAGTATTTTCGGATACAACAATTATTTCTACATATGTAACGGAGAAATTGTGCAAAGAAAAGAATAAGATTGAAGACTACGAGAAGGAAAAGCAGGATATGAATCAATACCTGCTTCAGCTAAAAAGTAAAATTGATTCAACAGAGGACATCATTATTAAAAAGAGTTTAATCAACCAATATCAAGAAATGTCGAAGGTTTTGGATGATTTATCTCAATTACAAATTGTGTTACCATCCATGTTGTTTGAAGAAAAACTGACTATCACAGGTTCCGATAAAACTGTGGAATTATACTGTTTAGGTGGGGGACATTCACCGAGTGATACATTTATGTACTTACCTAAAGAAAAAATAGCTTTTATGGGGGATTTAGTGACAGAAGATTTACATGTCCCGATCTATAACCCAGAAGAATTTTTGAACATATTAAAGCAAGTTAAACAAATCGATATCAATATAATTGTTCCTGGTCATGGTAATGTTGCAGATTTGACTGTATGCGATACGTTAATTGATTATTTATCTTATATGACTCAACAAGCAAAAGAGGCCCTTCAACAAAAGTTGTCACTGGAAGATTTTATTTCTGAATTTGATGTACCTAAAACGTTTAGGGAGTGGAAGGGCGTAAACGGTATTAAAGCTAACCTTACAACGGTATACACATACCTTCAAAAAAGCTGAAAATCCACTTTTGAAAAAGTGGATTTTTTTAGCGTTGATGAAATACGGACAATAAAATCTGATTAATGATGATTAGTATAGCAAATACATAAGCTAATTTTGTTTGACCTGTTGCATATAGTGCTATGACGGCTAGCGAGAATATTACAAATTCAAACATAAAATGCGAAATCCCACTCAATGGAAATGTTGCTTTGGGAGAACCAAACATACTCCATAGAACTACAAACAAAGCGGGTGCTCCAACCCCAAGTAAGAGCTTGAAGAATATGCCTTTCCCAGTTTGTATACCCCAATATCCATAAGCCATTAACACGCAAATTTCTAATAGAAAGCGAAGAACTAAATTCAACACCATATGATCCCTCCGAAAAATAGTTTTTTAAAAGGGTAAACATAATCGCTGATAAAATACCGTTCACTGATAGAGCCTCAACTTCTAACTTAAACTATTTGTTGTAAATGTGTTTTATTGAAAGCTGCTTCATATTTTAAACCATAGCCTAGTGCACGATCTAAAAATATATGAGCTAACCAAATTATAGAAGCCATTAGTAGCGGTGATGATGCAGTGACAAAGCCTATAATTAAGAGAATACCTGGCAGGACTAAACTGTGGCCAATATTGTAAAATAACGCGCCAACTTTAGTGTTTACTATGTAGCCTAACATCGTTATATCAGGTAGTAATAAAAGTAGTACAAAATATAGGAACGAAAATTCAAAATGCCAGTAGAAAAATACAGCTACTAAAAGTGCTATTAAATATTCCGATGAGATAATTTTACGTAGTTTCATGATGAACACTTCCTTCTTGTAATTTATTATACATATCCTCGATAAGTGAGCCGATGACTAACTTATTTTCTGCGTATTTTCCTTCAGCCATTAATGTTTGAGTGAGCTGTAAGGATTGTAGTGCCTGCTGATAAAAATATAACTGCTGCTCAATGTGAGTAATCTTTGCAGAGAAAAGCTGTACGGTCTTTTGATTGCAGGAATCTGAAGTAGGCTTTTGCTCTAGTGTAAGGAGTTGATTGATTTCTTGTAATGTGAAGCCAAGCTGCCTTAAGACTAAAATAAATTTGATTGTATGTTCACACGTGACATCATAAACGCGATAGCCATTGTCCTGTTTATTTGGATGTAGTAATCCTTCTTTTTCATAGTAACGTACGGTATCCGTAGATAAATTATACTTTGCTGCAAACTGTTTAATATGCATGTGAGCACCTCCTAAATTTATCCTAACATTGGAGTATGCTCCAAGGTCAATACGAAAATTGAAATTTTTAAAAATCAAGTGAAACGGTCATTTCTTGGCAGTCGTTTATAGTGTAAGAGGGGGAGGTGGACGGCATACTTGAACAAATTATGGATGATCATGCAGAGCATTTATTGCGTCTCGCCTATTTTTACGTGAAAAATAGACACGCGGCAGAGGATATCGTGCAGGAGGTTTTTATAAAATTTTCTCAGCATGATTATGAGGAACGTGGACAGCTACGTGCTTATTTATCAAGGTTAACGATTAATAAAAGCAAAGATTATTTAAAAAGCTGGCATTTTAAGAAATTAATTTTACAAGAAAAAATATTCCCTGAGAGGGCTAACATACAGAGCGACACACTGATTGAAGCGGAGGAAAGGACCCAAATTGGGGCAGCTATTTTAAAGCTTCCACTAAAATATAGAGAGCCAATCATCCTTTATTATTTCGAAGAGATGAAGATTGCCGAAATAGCACAAGTTCTAGGTATTGTAGAAAACACTGTTAAAACAAGGTTAAAAAGGGCAAGAGAAGCTTTAAAGTCTCAACTAAAGCTGGAGGAATGGGAGGTGCTTGGACATGAATGAATGGCAAAAAGAGTTGTTGAAAGTGGCAGGGGATATGGTAGAGAGTAAAGAGCGTGTTAAAAATCGTGTCTTACAGCAGCGAGATGTCAAAGCTAAAAAGCCCATTCGTTTCGCGCTTTTAACAGTGATTGTCACGTTTTGCTTCGTTGGATTTGTTATGGTGCAGCTACTGAATAAGGAGACGAAACAATCTGCAATTATGTTTAACGATACACAGCTTACCCATTTTGAAAATATAATGCGCATTAATTGGGGCAAACAAGACGAGGAATTTTATACAAAAGAGGCAATAGAGCGCTACAAGAAGGTAGTTGCCACTTATTATTATGCGAAGTCACTTAGTCTCCAATATTCTGACGCAGAACTAAAGGCGGTAAGGAAGGAGCATTATGACGAGCTTTTTATGTTACAACAATCACCTGAATATGCGAAGCTTTTAAAAGAGAAGGGAATCAAGAACTACTTTAAAACATATGTGGAGCCTTTGTTACCGATGTATACAGCTCAAAAAAAGCTGGATTCCTTTTACCGAGGAAAGTATCCTACTCTCCCAAACGGTATAGTACAAGAAATAGCCGCTCAGGATGCTATCCGCTATTTTGATAAGCATTTTGCAGATCAGGTAAAAGCGATAAAGGAGCAAAAAGGAATCAAGAATTATTCAAGTAATTCACATGGAATTAAGTATGAGGGAACAGTCATAAAAGTAGAATCCAATGCCTTTCTATTTGTTGAAAAGGCTATTCCTGAGGACTTAGAAAACCTATCGCAAGAGCAAATTATGAAAAAGTACCCACAAGCAACTTGGTATCCGGTTTTGGATGGTTTCCCGGTAAAGCAAGGAGATTATGTCAGTGTAGAATCAAATAGGAGTGAGTCAATTGATGAAAATGGTAGAGTCACAAATTACGGCGTATTAAACAATGTGGAAATTGTTGAACCAACAGTAACGACTATGCTCAACGTTCAAAACGAACAGGAAGTCATGCAATTCTTTCGACAAACAGAGTGGCAGCCTGTTGAAAATATTGGATACCCTCCAGATTATTCATTTATACTAGATGGAGTTCGGGTAGATATCTGGGATAGTTCCGGTCAATCACTTGATTTGTATAAAGTAGGTTATGGTATGGTACATCTAAATAATGAAAGGTCAGTAGAGTTAAAGAAGCTTTTAAGTATTGAAGAATCTTTACATTAAACGTTATGATAATATAATTTGGGAGCGCTTTCTTTATGACGAGGTTTGATTTCTTTGAATTCTTTTTGTGATGTAGAACAGTTGATTTTTGCGATTAGTTTAACATTTGTTTACGTCCTGAGTATTTTGATTGGAGGCTGGGCGACCCGGTGGGAATATTAGTGTCACAGATGAGTATTTGGAGCGCAAGCGAAGCGGGGAGAGGAACGAAGGCTAAAGATATCAAGTCCTGTGATTGCAGCTTGGTGACTAACTCTCATGTTGTTGCCGCTACGCTTTCGCACAAAAAAACATCTGTTGCCCCGAAGCTCCCAGGAAAGTAGCTAGCCGGAACGGAAATCAACCACATATTATGATGATGATCCACACATATCTAGCCATCCACACCTTCTTCAAGTCTCTTTCGAGAAGAGGCTGTTTTTTTTATTTAACGGAAAATTATGGTATCTTTAATATTCCCCCTATAAAAAGAGTCATTTTACAAAAGGAATCACAATTTTTTAGGATAAATGAATCACTGAATGGGATTTTGAGGTAAATTTTACTCATAAATTTGAAAATAAATGAGTCTGAGGAATTGTAATATTTGGCACATAAAGATAGTATTAAAGAAGTAGGGTTACTTTAAGGAGGGGCGGTATGAACACACAGGAGTTTGAAGAATTATGGATTACGCTCAATGAATTGTATGAAGCGAATCGCTTTATAGAATATATAGAATTAAGTAGTGCCGCAATTGAAAGTGCTATTGAGCTTGGTATGTATAAAAAAGCAATCCTGTTATTACGCTATAGCTGTGCAAGCTATTTTCAAACAGGTGATTTGCAAGTATCCATTAGTGTGCTAGAGCAATATCGAGAATTAACCTTCCAATATGGCGATGATATCGATTTAATCCATCATTATATTTTAGCATCCATTTATTGGGGGACATTCGGCCATATAAAGAAATCGAAAGAGTTTATGATCAAGGGACTAGAGATTGCTGAACGTATTCAACATACAGATAGCATAGGGAAAATTTATAATAATTTAAGCGACTTAGAAAACTCTTTAGGGAACTCTCAAAAAGCGAAGGATTTTGCATTAAAGAGCTTATACTATGCCAATTATTTTGAAAAAAAGCATGAAAATCCTTATTCAGGGATTATTTATTCAAAAATAAACTTAGCTGTTGCACAAATTTGCTTGGAGGAATTTGATGAAGCAGATGAATTATTGCAAGAATTGCTAGTGACGATTAAGAAACCACCTTACTCCAAGTTACAATTGGAGGTTATGAATGCCTATGCATTGCTCTGTGAAAAACAGGGGCGCATTGGCGAGGCCATTGATTTGTATCAAAAGTCGAAGCACTATGCCTTACAAAATAATGATTTGTCTATGCTTCAAACTATTTATAATTCTTTAGTGAAGCTAATAGAAGAACAAGGGAATAAGCTTGTATTGTGCTCGATACAAAAGGAATATATTAACATTCTATTGGAAATACAAAGGGAAAATTATACTCATTTGTTATTTGAGATGGAGTATAATGACCAGAAAAAACGTTTTGAAAAAACTTCTTACGTTGATCCATTAACGAATATTTATAATCGACGTTATTTTGATGAGAATGCAGAAAAAATGCTGGAGAAAGCTTCGGTAGAAAATCAGCAATTAGCATTAATGATGATTGATTTAGACCATTTTAAAGAAATTAATGATGCTAATGGTCATTTATTTGGTGATGATGCTTTAACGATTACTGCAACTACATTAAAGGATTATTTTCAATCATTTGAGTCGATTGTTGCTCGTTTTGGCGGAGATGAGTTTATTGTTCTTAGTCAATTACCGGAGGGTGAATCTATTCAAACGATAACGGAAAATCTCTATCAAACATTAAACTCTATGTCCTTAACAATTAATGATGAGACCGTTCAGTTGGAATTTAGTATTGGCGTCAGTACGAATAAACAAGGTCAGATTGCCACTGTTGAGGAGCTGATCCATAATGCGGACAAAGCACTATATACGTCAAAGCGCAATGGTCGTAACCAAAGCACTGTTTTTAATCAATATAGTGGTGCGGGGAATCGTAATTAAACAAGTTAGATGATGGGTACTGGCGTGTAAGTGCAAATATTTAGTATCAATCAAAAAGGATCTGCTTCATTCCAACGTATAGTCGTTGGAGTTTCGCAGATTCTTTTCTTTTGAAAAAATTTTTAAAAAAAGTGAATCGGAAATGAAGCGGCGTCCGTCAGTAGTTTAGAAAGAAGGTGAGGACAACGATGGATATCGAAAATATTATTGCAGAGCACGGTGATTATTTACTAAAGGTTGCTTATTTATATGTGAAAAATGAAGCAACAGCTGAGGACATTGTGCAAGATGTGTTTATCGCCTTTTATCAAAAGCAGGAGCAATTTCGTCAAGAAGCATCATTACGTACATATTTAGTGAAAATGACGGTCAATCGAAGCCATGATTATTTGCGCAGCTGGAAAAGTAAACGATTGACACTCTTTGAAAAAATAACAGGACGTACGACAGCAGTCACGCCTGAAAAAGAATATCTTGCTAAATCCACAAAACGAGAGCTAGTAGAAGCTTTGTTTACATTATCTGTGGCCTATAGGGAAGTACTGATTCTCTATTATTTTGAGGATATGACGACAGTTGAAATTGCACAGCTCGTATGTTGTCCAGAAGCAACAATACGTACAAGATTACAGCGTGCTAGAAAGCAACTTGCAACAGCAATCGGTGATTATGATTGGGAGGTGTTACGCCATGAATCAATTTAAAGAAGATATGCTAAAAGAGCTTCATGAAGTAAAGCTTACAGATGAAAAAAAACAGGCTATTGCTCAGAAAGCACGTAGTAAAACGAAACAAAGAAGAAGCAGTCCGTGGCAATATCGTGTGGTGCTTGCGACGTTTACGATGTTGGCCATTGGTTTTAGTTATTTATTATCGCAGAATAAACATTCAAGTAGTCATCAGGCAGCTAGTGTACAGCAAGAAGCGGATACATGGAGCCTATGGACAATTTTACAAAACGAATTTGTAAAAGGTATATTGCTTTTTAGCTTCTTGATAGGGATTGCTTTGATTGTGAAAGGTGTGTTAATCAAGAAAGGCTATGGCCTACCGGTGTGCATTGAGTGTGGGGAAACTTGGTCAGAGAAGCAAGCTCGAAAAATGTACCGGAAAAATGGACAAATCGAATGTCCTTATTGTGGGAAAAAACAATATCGCACAAAAAAATCAATGAAAATGGGTGGTATTTTAACGTTCCCGATTCCACTTATGGTATTTATGCATATGATTTTTAATAATATTTCTATTGGGACTATTTTCTTTATGGCGGGTGTTCTTATTTATTATCGACTACTAGCACCATATGTATTTGATTTACAAGAAGATGATCCTATCAACGATCCGCTTTGGTAATTTGTATAGAGAAATTGCTAGTTCACTATAGTAATTTCTTTTTTATTAGATTAGATTGCCAACGGGTGAGAGGATACAATATTCGCTACGGTTTTGGCTATAAGGCACTTCTTTAAATGAATACCGATATGAAAAGCCCCTCCTATATCACTCGGCTAACGAGTGATTAGGAGGGGCTTTAATTATTCCTATTTTTAACCACATTCGCGAAACGTTTAGCGGTTATTTCTCATGCAAATTAAACTTTCTGCTTGTCAATCTCTTGGTCCTTGTCCTGGTCCTGAGCAGGTTGCTCCGATTGCTCTACTTGTGTCGGTAGTTCTTCCGAATGTTCAGGTTGCTCTTTCTTCAATCCCATTCTTTTACGAATAAAGCCCCAAATCGCACCGACAGCCAGCACAATTATGATCCCGAACTTCTTCAATAGAGGGAGGAGTACAGCAAAAAAGCCCGCTTTTTTGGCAACTGCTAGACCCGCACCTCCAAGAATTAATCCTGTTAAGCCGAAATCAGCTACCTTATCGGTTTTTTTGTCAAAATCCTCATAGCGCTGACCCTTCTTTAAGTTAAACTGCGACAGGATCTTGTTGTTAAACACTATACGATCTGCCTGCAAATTTGCCGGATCTGAGACTAGTATCGCCGAGATATAGCCTTCACGGGATAGAATTCGCACATTGTAGTTAATAACACCATTGTTCTGATTATCATGGGCTAATAAAGACCACGACAAACTATGTAATTGGTTGTCGTAGAATGGAGCAACATCCCATTTGTCAACGAATAACTGATTTTCAGGGCTTAACTCCTTATTCATTTCTTCAGTACCTTCTTTGTAGCTTTCCAACAAGGCATCAGCATCGATTTCCGCTTTTTCGTCGTCTTCTATATATCCAGATTCGTCATATTCGAAATAAACGGCCCAAGTCTGAGTTTCATCCTTTGGAAAAACCACGCCGATTTCTGACCCGCTCGGCTCCATTCCGCCCTGCGTTAGGTACTTTTTCGTATCTTCGGCATTCAGAAAAATAAAATCACTGTCTAACTCCAGTTCCGCTAAATTTGTCCCCACGTCAACTTTCTGTCCACCTTCGACCCAATTTAGCTCTTCTTCGGCGAATGCGGGAACCGCACACACCATCATAATTAAAGTCATAGCAGTTACTGATTTTAATAGTCTTGCAATTAACGATTTCAAAATATCTTCCTCCCAAAAATCACATGTTCTTATGCTGCGGACGACTTGTCCTTCTTTCCTTTAAATAAATGAATGCATACTAGGACGGCGCCTATACCTGCAAGAGCAATTTCGACATAGGTTTCGCCTCCGCCAAAAATGTCGTTAAAAACGGTAAATAATTTGAATTGTAGACCGAATTGCGGCAGAATAAATGCCCCTAAACCTAAAATTAAAAGAATGATTCCAGTGCGTAACATAACTTGCCTCCTTAATAATGGAAAAATACTTAAGTATGTTACCATATAAACCAAAATGTTACAACGCGCATTCTTCCAACTATAAGTATGCAGGCACAATTACTACCACTTGCTTGCACACGATTGGAGACTGAGATACCTATCCTTCATTTTCAAAATACGGGTCTTTTTCCGAATGATTTTTATCCGAATTGACTAATTATAGTCAAAAAACCAATATTAATTGTAGAATGTTAACGAATCGTACATTCAATAACATATGTGACTAATTATATTTACGCATTTTTTAATAAGCATTTTTGGATTTTGATTTTAGTTTGTGTGATATTCTTATCAAATAGTTCCTGATTTATTTAAATTACATGAAGACATATGATAAGAAATTGCTAGTTTACTATAGTGATTTCTTTTTTTATAGCAATTTTTCGAAATAGATTGACAACAGTTTTCATTTGCTTTATGTTTGTGTTAACTTATTTTCATCTATAGTTAACGCACAAGGGGAGGAAATTTAGTTTGAAAAAGAGTAGTACATATAATTATGTGTTAGCGGCATTTGGTGCAGCGATTATTGCTGTTCTTGCACAAGTAACGATACCGTTACCACTTATTCCAATAACAGGACAAACATTAGCAGTAGGATTAGTCGTAACGATTTTAGGAACAAAACTTGGAACGTTGTCAGTATTGATATATATTTTGCTTGGAGCGGCAGGTATTCCAGTATTTAGTGGTATGTCAGGAGGATTTGCGATTTTAGTTGGCCCTACAGGTGGCTATATTGTCGGATTCCTTGTCACAGCAATCATTATGGGCTTATATTTAGATAAATTCGGAGTTACAATTTTCCATGCTATTACTTCGAACATCATTGGGATGGTTGTGACATTGGCATTTGGAACGACTTGGTTAAAAATCGTTGGAGATTTAACTTGGACAGCTGCATTTATGGGTGGTGCGGCACCGTTTATTATAGTAGGTATTGTGAAAGCCATTATGGCAGGATGGTTTGGCGTAATTGTTCGTCGTCGCCTAGAGCGAGCACATTTAATTTCTTTCAACGTGGTCCAAACTCGTGCTGAACAGAGGAACTCAGTCTAAGAACGCCACGTCCTGTGGCAATTTATCTGTGTGAAAGCGAAGCGACAGCGACACACGACTGAGTGACCAACATCACGTTGGCCCAATGCCTTCGGTCGCAATTATACCGAAGCATAATTGATTAGAACTGATTGCATAGGAGGAATTGTTTTGGCAACGTTATGGACAGGTGGAAAAATTTACACGATGGCACAAGTTGGCGAAACAGTTGAAGCAGTCCTAGTTAAAGAAGGAAAAATTGTGGCGACAGGCTCAGTAGAGAGCTTGTCGCCACAAGCTACTTCTATTAAACATTTACAAGGGAATGTGATGTATCCAGGCTTTGTCGATAGTCATTTACATATTATTGGATACGGGGAAAAATTAAAGCATATTGATGTATCGAACGTCAGAAGTAAGGATGAGCTACTGGCCATTATTCGTGAAAGGATGCTGGAAGTTCCCGCAGATCAATGGGTAATTGCGATAGGACTTAATGAGACACAGTTTGAAGTTCCTATTTTCCCAACATTATCGGAACTCGATGCTTTAGGGGAAGCACATTTAATAATTAAGCGTAGTTGCCATCATTTAATTTTGGCAAATTCCAAGGCAATGGCATTTGCAGGAATAACAAACGACACACCATCACCAGAAGGTGGCGTCATTGAAAAAGTAGATGGTCAGCTAACAGGTGTCTTAAAGGATGCAGCATTGTATATGATTGTTAACCATATGCCCCATATTACGCCTGAATATATCGAGGATGCGCTTGAGAAGGCGGTAATATCCTTGCAATCATATGGCTTAGTGGGTGGTCATTCTGAAGATTTAAGCTATTACGGGCCACCGATTCAACCAATAAATGCTTTTCGAAAGATTGTCGAGGCAAGGCAATCGTTTAAAGTTCATTTATTACAGCACCACACAGTATTTAAGGAAGTAACTAAGATGGAAGAAACATCTTCTCCGTATTTAGAGTTTGGTGCAATGAAGATCTTTATCGATGGTGCCTTTGGAGGACGTACTGCAGCCTTACGAGAACCATACTGTGATGAGCCAGGCAATTACGGTATGCTTGTCCATTCAACAGAACAATTAGAGCAATATGTTCAACTTGCACGACAGCATGGACAAACAGTGGCCGTGCATGCCATTGGGGATTTAGCCATCGAAACAATTTTAAACGTATTTGCTACCTATCCGCCCCAAGAAGGTCAATTAGATCGTGTTATTCATTGTAGCTTAGTGGATGAAGGGATAGTAGAAAAACTTGCTGCGTTGCCAGTCGCTGTGGATATGCAGCCGCAATTTGTGCAGGGCGAGTATACGGCAGAACTAGCTAGGCTAGGGGAGGAACGAACAAAAGGCTTGCACCCATTAAAATCACTACTTGCTAGCGGATTAGTCGTTGCAGGTGGCAGTGATGCCCCGATTGAAGTACCAAACCCCTTACACGGAATATACGCGGCAGTCACAAGACGGAATTTTGGAGAATCTCATAACGGCTACGGACCAGAGGAGAAAATATCACGTTTTGAGGCAGTACAACTCTATACTGTAGGAGCTGCACAAATAATAGCCCAAGACGATATTCGAGGTAAGATTGAAAAAGGCTATACAGCAGATTTCACTATATTAGAAGAGGATCTTTTTACGATAGCTATTGAAAATATTCCACAAGTAAAAGTGGTATATACGGTTGTGGATGGCTGTATCGTTTATGAAAAACGCTGTAAAGGATAAACTTTACAGCGTTTTTTCATTTAACAAATATTTTTTTAAGCGCTATTGTTTTTCTGATAAGTTTTCCACTCGATGCTCTAACGCTTTCACCCGTGTTGTTAAATCGTCCACTTTTTGTTGAAGTGTTTCTTCAGGAGGTAGAGGAGCTGTCGATTTCATTTTTTTAATCATATTAATCATCACGAAAAATATGGCGAGGAAACATACAAGAAGTACAGTTGTACTAATAAGATCTCTAAAGTTAAAAATCGTATGTATCATAATTATTAGCCCCCTTAAATTGTATCGATTTTATTATTTACTGAGTGACATACAAAAAAGTTTCAAAAAAATTTTTAGACACTACTATAAATACAGAAATCTTATCATTTTTACTCGCATATTATATGGGACAAATTGTATTTCAAGAGCTCAAGTAATTTAACATAAATGGCTTTACATATCCTGTAAGGAAGAGTTTATAAAAATCGTAAAGATGCTTAAGATAGGGGATACGATAGGTATGACTGGGGTGAGTAAATGCACAAAACAGGACAAGTGATGCGCCAAGCCGTCTACAATATTTATAAGTATCGCTTTGATTATATACAAGTTTTCGCACTGATTAAATTATTTCAGTTTTTATTAATTGTTCCAGTAACAGCTATCGTATTTAAGCTAATGCTACGAGTTACCGGGTACACACAAATAACTGAGCAAAATATTCAAAGTTTTGTGGGGCATCCCTTTGTCATCTTGATGATCATTCTTTTGATAATGCTCATTTTGCTATTTATTTATTATGAAATGGGCTTTCTTTTTATAATGGCCTTTCATCAACAAAGAGGTACTCGCTATCGATTTCAACACATGTGGCAGCAACTCAATCGTAAGATGCTTTCCTTTTTTAGTATTCAAGTCATTTTTTTAATTATTTATATTGCACTTTTATTGCCATTAACTTCATTGATACTTCCGCTAACATTCACACAAACCTTTTCCCTTCCACATATTTTGACAGATGATATCATGAGCAGTCGTTCTGGTCGTTTATTCTATGCGGCTATAACAATATTTTTAGTTATAGTAGGGATACGTAGCATTTTGACAATGCCGATTTTTACAATCCAGCCAAAAATATCATTACTTCGTTCATTCATACAAAGCTGGCGCTTTTCAAAGCGCGGCTTGTTGGGCCTCCTTGGATTAATATTCATGCTTATTATAGTTCATTTACTTGTGATGCTTGGCATTACGATAATAAGTACTTTTCCATTATATTTGTTGGAGCGTTTGATTCCGAGCACCGCACTTGTAACAGCAGCGATTACTCTTGCTTTTTTAGAAATGGTGTTTGGAGTGTTATTTAGTTTACTGCAAGCAATGATTTCACAAGTAATGGTGGCGATTACCTATAAAACGCCTATTTTAGGTAGATCACGATTTACACCGAAATTTAGAAAAAGAAACTATAAGCCGTTAACTTTCATCATTTTGGTTGTTTTCATCGCATTAAGTGTGATGAATGGTATTTCATTAGAGAAAAGTGTCTATGCACAAGATACAAAAATTATTGCACATCGGGGCTACACGAAGGGAAATGTGGAAAATACGATCAGCGGCCTTGTCAGTGCAGCAAGTTCGGGTGCAGATTTAATCGAGATCGATATTCAACAAACCGTTGATGGACAATTCGTAGTATTTCATGATCAAACATTAAGAAGACTCACAGGTAAAAATGGTGTTATCGCCAATATGACGCTCGGTGAATTGAAGACGTTAACAATTCATGCTAATGGCTTTAACGACAAAATTTCTTCATTGGATGATTTTATTGAAATAGCAAAAGCCCTAAATGTATCCTTACTAATTGAACTAAAAGTACATGGTAAAGAAACAGAAGACGTATTGCCCAAGTTAGTAAAAAAACTAAAAGCTTACAAAGTCCTTGATAAGTATTATGTGCAATCTTCAGATCCACAAATGATGTCACAAATAAAAAAATTGGCACCGAACTTACGTGTTGGAGTTGTCTATGCATTAAATATCGGGCCGATGGATGAAACCGTTGATTTCATTTCACTAGAGGAAGCATGGGTAACAGACCAGCTAATCTCAGAGATGAAGCAGCAAAAAATTGACTTGTTCGTATGGACATTGAATAATAATCGGTCATTACATGATTTTATTCGGAAAAATGTCAATGGAGTCATAACCGATCTCCCCGATATGGCTTTGGATATACGAACAAAGCAAAATGAACGTGAATACTTTTTACAGCGAATACTCAACCTACTTCAATTCATGTATTAAATCTGTATGGAATGCGTGTAATACTAGATTAAAAGAAATACCCGCGGAGGGAAGAATACCGCGAAAGGAAGGCGAATATCCGCGCGAGGGGGAAATACCCGCGGAAGGAAAGCGAATACCCGCGGAAGGGGAGCAAATACCCGCGCGAGGGAAGAATACCCGCGGAAGGAAGGCGAATACCCGCGCGAGGGAAGAATACCCGCGGAAGGGGAGCGAATATCCGCGGAAGGAAATACCCGCGGAAGAAAGGCGAATACCCGCGCGAGGGGGAAATACCTGCGGAAGAAGAAAAATACCCGCGCGAAGCAAGGAAATATCCGCAAATCAATACAAACAATATAAGTAAAAGCCGAGATTCTTCGTTGTAAAAGAATCTCGGCTTTTTTAGCGTTCCTCTAAAAAAGTTGGCAAGGCTGTAACCTTTTTCTTTTATAATCGACTACTTCTATGAATTCGTGAAATGAAGGAGATGCTTTTTTATGAAAATGAAGAAAGTCGTACCATTTGCCATGTCAGCATTATTAATCGGGGGCGCTGTAGTAGCTCCAACCGCATCAGCAAACGAAGGAGAAGCAGTTGTGACGAATGCTACTGATAATAAGGAGCAAAATCCAGAAGTTCAACCAACTTTTATTAAAATAGCTGGAACAATTGAGAGTGTTGAAAAGCGTGAGGATGCAACCTATTACACTGTGAAAGAGAACGAAAATACAAATGTTTTTGTCGTAAATGACGAGACACTAGTTTTCGATAATATAGGTAAAGAAGTTAAACTACAAAAGGGTGATCAAGTAACAGCTTACACGTATGCAAATAAGCCAATGCTTATGATCTATCCACCACAATATAACCCAGAAGTAATTATTGTTGAAACAAAAGAAATGGGAATTGTAGAAGTAGATTATTTCAATAAAGAGTTGGTGAATACTGATAACACGTTAAAGCTAAATGTTGGCAAAGAAACAGAATTACTTAGCCTATCTGGTAAAAAAGTAAAAGCTAAAGATTTAGCAGAGCAACATTTACTAGTGTTCTACACAATTACAACAATGAGTATTCCAGCACAAACTCCACCTTCAAAAGTTGTCGTTTTAGATACGATTGCACAGGAACAAGGTGAAGTAGATCCGTCAAAAGCTGCTGTACAAGAAATTATTAACAATGACTTTTATGAGGTTGAAGGTACTAAAATGGTACCATTACGTTTAATTGCCGAAGAGTTAGGCTTTAAAGTAGAATCAACAGGAAAAGGCGCTATTATCTCTAAAGGCGCAGTATCTTATACAATTACACGTGGTCAAAAAGAATATGGCTATAATAAAGCACTTCGTTATTTTAAGGTAGCACCAGCTTTATTAGAACCAGCGAAAACATATGTACCAGTTGAATTTGTCGAAGAATTAATGGAATAAAATGTTGTATTACCCCCTTCATGGCATCGTGCTGTGGAGGGGGGTTTATTTTAACTTAGTATATGCTTTAGAAAGGATGCGGCTCATCGGACGCTCTCAAGAAAGTATATAGTCGGAACGGAAATCAGCCACACGCTATGGTGATGCGCTATTCATCCCTCATAATTCTCTTTAAATGGAAAATAAATTTATGTACAATTAGATAATTAAAGTCAGATTCTAAAGGAGCACTATATGAAGCAGGCATTAATTATCGTGGATATGCAGGAAGCATTCTTTTTGGATAGTGAAAACTATTTATTTGATTATGAAAAAGTGTTAGATAATATTAATATGTTAATAACTTGGGGACGTAATAGTGAAGTTCCTATTATTTTCATCCAACATACGGATTCAAATAAGGATGACGAATTTGCATTTGGTAAGCCAGGCTGGGATCTATATCATGGGCTTCTGCGACAAACTGAAGATAAAGTGATTCAAAAAACAACTTGGGATGCATTCTATCAAACGGAATTAGCGCAATACTTACAAGAACAACAAATTGAGCAGCTTATTTTCGCTGGTGCTCAAACAGAATTTTGCCTTGATACGACCATTCGCAATGCTTACAGCCATGGATACCATCATAATATTTTAGTTGAAGGTGCACATACCACACTACATAGTCGTGTATTAAATGCAGAGCAAATTATTAAGCACCACGAGTCCGTATGGCACAATCGATTCGTGAAAATTCAGCCAATTACTTTTTTTAAAACTACGTAAAAGAGGTTTCAATAATGCTCATAAACAGTCAAAAATTTATTGTCAATGAACTTCATTATATTATTAGATCTGCCAATCTCGAAGATGCCCAAGCATTATCAGCTTTAAGGCTACAACTTGATGGAGAAACGGAAAACTTCGATAGAGAACAAGGGGAAGGCTTTATCGATACGATAGGTTTTGAAGCGATTATTAAGGAAGACACTGAAAGTCCAAGAAATTTGTGTTTAGTGGCAGTAGTCGATAATCGCATTGTCGGATTTTCAAGATGTGCGGGATCACCATTAAAAAGAATTGCTCATAAAGTAGAATTTGGTGTAGGTGTATTGAAGGAGTTTTGGCGCTATGGAATAGGCAAAAATTTTTTAAATATTTCGATAGAATGGGCTGACGCTAATGATATTAAAAAAATGTCTTTACATGTTATAGAGACAAATGACAAAGCAATTTTGCTCTATAAGAAACTTGGCTTTGAAGTTGAAGGCGTTTTAAAAAATGATAAACTCCTTTCAGATGGCAACTATTATAATACGATTGTCATGGGAAGAATTAAGGCATAATTATACTATAAACTCAGCTAAGCAAATAGGTGCTTAGCTGTTTTTTTTTACAACAAAAACAATTTGCTATGGCAAGATGAAAGGCAGTCTAAATGGTGGTCTTCAGAAGAGAACTAAAAATAGTTTGATTAGCATAAATAATACTTAGAGTAGAAAACATTATATATTTTTTGCTGAAAATAACTTATCTATAAAAATGCCGTTATTTACAATCACTTCACTGAATTTTCTGATTATAATTAAAGAGAACAAATTATAAGGGGTTGATACAATGTCAGTAAAGGTTAATCCAAACGTTGAGCTAAGCCACCCATTATCACCATTATCTGAAATAGAAATTGAAAAAGCTGTTCAAATAGTCAAGGAACAGCAACAGTTGTCTGAACATGTACGATTTATGTCGGTGATGTTACATGAACCTAAAAAATCAGAAGTACTAAATTACAAACCAGGTAATACTGTAGATCGCCGAGTATTTTTAGTGATTTTAGATGATAAAGAATTGAAAACATTTGAAGCAGTTGTAAATTTAACTTCAGAAAAAGTTGATTCCTACGAATATATTCCTGGTGTACAACCAAATGTAGCCTTAGAGGAGTTTGAGCAATGTGAAGAATTAGTAAAGAGCCACCCTGATTTTGTAGCAGCTTTACAGAAACGTGGCATTGACAATCCTGATTTAATTATGGTGGATCCGTGGTCAGCAGGGAATTTTGGTGTTCAGGAACATGAAGGTAAACGTTTACTTCGTGCGATTTGTTGGCAAAAACAATCACTAGAAGATAACGGATATGCTTACCCTTTAACAGGTATTGTAACGTATGTAGACCTAAACAAAATGGAAGTTTACAAAGTAGAAGATCACGGGGTACGTCCAATTCCAACGACATCAGGTAATTACCATCCTGAAGTTGATGAATCAATAGTGTTTAGAAATGACTTAAAACCATTGGAAATCATTCAACCTGAAGGTCCAAGCTTTACAATTGAAGGTAATTTGATCAAATGGCAAAAGTGGAGTTTCCGCTATGGATTTACACCACGTGAAGGCCTTGTATTATACACAATTAATTACCATGACAAAGGCAAGGATCGTCCGGTTCTTTATCGTGCAGCTTTATCAGAAATGGTTGTCCCTTATGGTGAACCAACATTTTCGCATAACACACAAAATGCCTTTGATGCTGGTGAATATGGAATGGGTCAATTAGCCAATTCGTTAGAGCTTGGTTGCGACTGCTTAGGCGAAATTCAATACTTTGATGGCGTTGTAGCTGATGTTAAAGGAAATGCGCGCACGATCAAAAATGCGATTTGCTTACACGAAGAAGATTACGGGATTGGTTGGAAACATACAGATTGGCGTACAGGCCATGTAGAGGTAAGGCGTTCACGTCGACTAGTGATTTCATTCTTCTGTACAGTTGGAAATTATGATTACGGCTTCTATTGGAGTTTCTACCAAGACGGTACGATTGAAGCTGAAGTCAAGCTAACAGGTATTTTAAGCACTGGTACATGTGAAAATGGCATCCAAACGAAATATGGATCTGAGATTTCTCCAGGATTAAACGCATCACATCATCAACACTTCTTTAATTTCCGACTTGATACGATGTTAGACGGTGAAAATAATTCAGTAGTTGAAACAGAAACAGTATCAGAAACATTGGGGGAACACAATCCGAATAGTAATGGTTTCTATCCTCTTTCACGTATCTTTAAAACGGAGAAGGAAGCGTTACGTAATTTAGATTTAAAAACACAGCGTACTTGGAAAATTATTAATAAAAACTCACTTAATCGAGTGAATCAACCTGTTGGATATAAAATTTTGCCTGGTGAAAACTGCTTCCCATTTGCTCATGAAGAATCAAGTGTTATGAAACGTGCTGGTTTCCTTAAACACCATTTACACGTTACGCAATTTGATGAAAATGAAAAATATGCAACAGGTATGTATCCAAATCAACATGCTGGAGGAGATGGACTTCCAAAATACGTTGAGAAAAACCGTTCAATTGATGATGAAGATATCGTCGTTTGGTACACAATGGGCCATCATCATATTCCGCGCCCTGAAGATTGGCCTGTAATGCCAACTGCATATATCAACTTCCAATTAAAACCGGTTGGATTCTTTGATCGAAACCCGGCAATAGACGTTCCTAGACCGGACAAGAAGTGTCACACAACTTCGTCTTGTCATATACAATAAAACTCTTAAAGGAGTGTTTATATGCTACCATTCCTAAGCATGTTGGTGATTGTTACTTTTACGGTAATCACGAACCGTTTACTAAAGCAGCGTTTTGCTGATCAGGCATGGCCAAGTGCTGTATAATGCTGATTTCTATGACAATGAGTACTGCTGTTGGGATGAATATGGCTACCTGGCTTCCCGATATGGTACTAGGTGCAATAGCATCTATTATTATTTCTATTGCTTTAGGCTATTTGCTGTCAATAGGCTTACCAATGCATCTATTCATGGAAAGTGTAGCATCTAGTTTTATGGGAGCAATGATGGGCGCGATGCTAACATTAATGACTACCCAATATTTAACGTTAAGCATTATTTTCTTTACAATGATGTTTATTGTAAGTGCTATCATTTCTATCGGTGTATGGAATCGTGAGATGTTTCCTATCTTTATAAAAGCCATTCCAAAGCATATTTACATTGTGGCTGGTTTAATGATTTGTGTATTAGTAGTAAGTAGTTTTGATATTCAAAAAGAGGTACCTGTAAAAGAAGAACAGCAGCATCATAATCATCATTAAAGGGGTCGATAATTATGGTAAAGGTAAATGTTAAACCGAATATTGAAGAATCTGGCATTCAATTCAAAAAGAAATATGACAATTTTATCGGTGGTGAATGGGTAGCGCCTGTAAATGGAGAGTATTTCGATAATAGTACGCCTATCACGAAAGAAGTATTTACACGTGTAGCTCGATCATCAAAAGAAGATGTAGAGTTAGCATTAGATGCCGCTCATGAAGCCCAAAAAACTTGGGGGAAAACACCCGTAGCAGAACGGGCACGTATTTTACTAGCCATTGCTGATCGTATGGAAGAAAACCTTGAAAAAATTGCAAAGGTAGAAACTTGGGATAATGGGAAAGCGATTCGTGAAACTATGTATGCTGATATTCCATTGGCAATTGATAATTTCCGCTATTTTGCAAGTGCCATTCGCGCCCAACAAGGGCAAATGACACCTTTTGATGAGGATACGGTAGCTTATCATTACCAAGAACCTATTGGTGTAGTAGGCCAAATCATCCCATGGAACTTTCCTATTCTAATGGCGGCTTGGAAATTGGCGCCAGCACTTGCTGCTGGAAATAGTGTTGTATTAAAATTAGCAGAACAAACGCCGGTATCATTCTTATACGTAGTTGAGCTTATTCAAGACCTATTACCAAAAGGTGTACTAAATATCATTAATGGTTTTGGTGTAGAGGCTGGGAAAGAGTTAGCTTCAAGTCCACGTATTGCGAAAGTGGCCTTTACGGGTTCTACAGCTGTCGGCAAACTAATTATGAAATATGCATCTGAGAATCTAATCCCTGTTACACTAGAGTTAGGTGGAAAATCTCCTAATATCTTCTTTGAAGATGTCATGGATGCTGATGACGGATATCTAGATAAGGCGATTGAAGGATTAGTTATGTTTGCTTTAAATCAAGGTGAAGTTTGCACTTGTCCATCTAGAGCCTTGATCCATGAGTCTATTTATGATCGTTTCATGGAAAAAGCTATTGAACGAGTAAAGCAAATTAAAGTTGGTGATCCATTCGATCTTGAAACAATGATGGGTGCACAGGCTTCAGAAGAACAACATAAAAAAATTATTTCTTATTTTGGAATTGCCAAACAAGATGGCGCAGAATGTTTAATCGGTGGCGCCGAAAATCGCCTTGATAATTTAGATGGGTATTTTATTAAACCAACTATTTTTAAAGGCAATAACAAAATGCGTATTTTCCAAGAAGAAATTTTCGGTCCTGTATTGGCAGTGACTACGTTTAAAACCTTCGAGGAGGCAATTGAAATTGCAAATGATACTATGTATGGGTTAGGGGCAGCTGTATGGTCACGTAATACAAACGTTACCTATAAAGCAAGTCGAGAGATCCAAGCGGGACGTGTTTTTATAAATACGTATCATCAATACCCTGCTGGTGCAGCATTTGGAGGCTACAAAAAGTCAGGCTTCGGTCGAGAAAATCATTTAAAAGCTTTAGAATCGTATCAATCGACTAAATGTGTTTTAGCTAGTTACAATGAACAGGCGCAAGGATTCTTTTAATTTTACCTAAGAGTGAAGTGAGGGGGCGGCTTATTGAGTAGCTATTATCCAATACAACCTGAATTGGTCCAAAAAACGTATTCTTATAGAGAACTGACTCCAAACAGTAAGTTAAACCAGGATATACTATTTTATTATGAGTTTGAACCAATAGACAGTAATAGTGATATTCATGTCATTCCTGATGCTTGCCAAGATTTAATGTTTTACATGGGAAAAGATCAAAAGGTTGTCTTAGGGAATACCCCGACTACACGTGAAATTTATTCATTTACCCCAAAAGGTAAATATTTTGGTGTTCGTCTAAATCCAAAACAAACAGTTATTCAATACAATTGCGCATTAAAACAAATTATTCAACAACCGTTTGTTAATGTTGAATTAGGCTGCACACTAGACTCTAAATTTATAAAAGCTGTTTTTGAAGCAGGAGATTTCGAACAAAGAGTGCAGATTTGTAATGAGTATTTTGGCTCTCGGAAAAAGGAAAAAAGCTTGGGTGATGAAATATTCGCTACTTGTTTTGATTCTATTATTGAAAATTATGGACTGTTCTTACCAGATGTAATTCAACATAAAACAGGTTATTCTGAGCGATATATCCGAGACCTTTTCTACAAAAAAACAGGTTTTGGACCAAAAAAATTAAGCAAATTCATACGTATCCAACTCTTACTTCAACATTTTTCTTTTGAAGAGACACCTGTAAACATTGACCAATATGGTTACTATGATCCTTCACATTATTACAAAGAATTTAAAAGCTTACTTGTCATAACACCTGCTGAATATATAAAAGAATTTTTAGGTTGGAAAAATCTAAAACGAAAGTTACTATCTTATTAGCCCCTCCAAGCTTTCACTCTTTCTTATAAAAAACAACTTTGTGATTTGACCCAAAACATATTTAGTTAAGTAACTTCTAAGACCTGAGTTCGGTACTCCACCGGGCGTAGGTCTTTTTTTAGTTTTTGTTTGTGAATGTAATAGTGAAAATACAACCCCATATTTGGAGATGAACAAAACAAATGACCTTACATAATATAAAAATAAGAACTATTTATCTTTATTCAAATAAACACCTACTGAATAGAGGAACTCAGTCTAAGAACACCACGTCCTGTGGCAATTTATCTGTGCGAAATATCGGAGCGACAGCAACAAATGTTTTCTGTGCGAAAGCGGAGCGACAGCAACAAATGTTTTCTGTGCGAAAGCGAAGCGACAGCAACAATTACGGCAAGGCGAAATGATAAAAAAAGGAGGATGTATTATTTCTATAGTAAAAGTAAAAACCGGTACCCTTCCTAGCGGAGGAATACAAGACGGCTTGGAAGATGTTGTTTGGGACATTGATCGTTGGGAAAATGACGGCGGTAGAAGTATTGGCACGAGGCGGGGGTTTGGATAAGTGCCCTATATTAAATGTTGATGAAGTGGGAGGCAAGCTTGTCTCCCATTAAATATTTAGAAGGACAAGTTTCTAAAAATATTTCTATTGCCTGCCACAATCTTATGTGTGGGGCTTTTTTCAGCATGATTAAGCCTAATCCATTTCTCTGCTTTTTCATTTGGTTTACCTTCAGTTTTACAAAATTAATAAACTTGTAAGGATTGAGTAAGAAAAAAGAGACAAACGATGCGTACAATTAAAGTACGAACTGAAAGGGACTGATCTAAATGATAAAAAATAGAGGAACCGATCTTATAGCTAAAAATTTTACTGAAGAAGATATTCCATTACTTAAACAAAAGTTACGTGAAATCTGTGCACAGAGTTGGAAAGCGAAAGGGTACAAATTAACTAGCATTGCTACTCTAACTAAAGAGGTTGGCATATCAACGGAAACTTTTTTTAGGCTATATAAATCAAAAGAAGAGCTATTCCTTGAGGTGCTATCAATGATTCAAAATCAATTGAAAAAACAATGGTACTCTATGGTACAAAGTAACTCCGGTATTGAAGGGTTTAAAAAAGCTATGAACTGGCTTTTTGAAGAGTATGTAAAGCATCCTACATTATATAATTTCAATAATCCAGATTATCAATTGTTTATTATAGGGCTATCTAAAGGGGAAATTGAAGATCTAATAGAAAATGATAAGCATTTTTTTGATGAAGTTTTAGAGCATTTAAATTTAAAAATGAGAATCCCAAAAGAAAAAGCATACGGAATTTTAAGTACATTATTATATACTGCAGCGATGAAAAAAGATTCAATTTATAACAAATGCGAAATATTCAACTTTCTACTTGAGAACTCTCTATATCAAATTTTTGCAAGTTCATCTTCTTTAGCAAGCAAAAATGCAATGAAGAATCATGGTATCAATTAGCAAAACAAGGTTAAGATTGGAGGAGATACTATGGAAAATTTAATATTCAGCTACCTATCAATTGGACTTGCACTTGTTGTATTTATTATTGGATGGTATTATATTTTAAAAAAGAGAAAATATGGCATATATGTATTAGCTTCTAGCTTTTTGCTGTTAGTTAATCCAGCTATTAATATTTTATTAAAATAAATCTAACGGAGGTAAATTAAAATGATTAAACAATTAGATGCTGCTTTGAATAAGGTGAATAAGATGGTTGGGGTAAATGTGAAAACGCCAAAAGTAACAAAATCTAGATTGAAATATAGTAGGTATTTAACAACGGTTATAGGAGTAGGAGGATTAACATGGGGGATTATGAGTTCTTCGAAGTCGTTAATAGTTCTAGGAACAATAGGTATTTTAAGTGCTATTGCAACATCTATTGAAATTAGAAAAATTTAGAATGCTAAACTGCGCCAGATCAAGAGGAATAATAAACATGTATGAAGCGGCTTGAGACCTGAATTCTATAGGACTCAAGTCGTTTACTCATTTCTGGTAGCGATAGTGATTTTGGGAATGGATATAGTCATTAATCGCATAAAATGGCTTCTTGAGCTTTGTTTGTAAAGGGATTTCAATAAAAGCATAATTCTTTGAACGAAAAATTGAAACTTTTTTCCTTTTTTGTCGTATTTATTAAGAGGAATAGTAGGAGGTGAAATTTTGGAAGAAAAAGTACAGGGAAAACTAAAAAATGAGTTAATCGAATGGATAAAGGCGATTGGTTTCGCTATATTGGTGGCGTTTGTTATCAAACAGTTTTTATTTACGCCAGTACTCGTAAAAGGTGCTTCAATGATGCCGACACTGGAAGACAAAGACCGTGTTATTATTAACAAAATCGGTCCGAAATTTAAGTCGCTTGATCGATTTGACGTTGTTGTTGTTGAACATGTTCTTCTAAACAAAAACGAAGAAAAAAATATTATTAAACGCATTATAGGCCTACCAGGAGATAAAATCGAGTATAAGGATGATCAATTATACATAAACGGAGAGAAGGTCAGTGAACCTTATTTAGACCAATTCAAGAAGGAATTAAAAGGTTCTGGATCACTCACTTATGATTTTACGCTAGACCAACTTTTAGGTGAAACTACAGTACCTGAAGGACATTACTTTGTATTAGGTGATAATCGTCCTGTAAGTAATGATAGTAGAAATCCTGAGGTAGGATTCATCCCTAAAGATAAAATAATGGGTACAACAAGTATCGTCTGTTGGCCGCTTAAGCATATTGACCTTAACTTTAACTAGAATTGAACAAGACTTATCAAACATGACCACTCCAATGAGTGGTTATTTGTATTGTCTTTGCTAAATCAACCTCTGCAGAAAACAGACACACAAAATGTAAAACGTTAAATAAAACCTTCATTGAAAAGAAATGGCATAGCAAATTGAACTTTAAATATGCTATGCCATTTAAATTTATCTATCCTTTATTATTTCAAATCTATATTTCCAGACTTCGTTACAATTTGCATCTTATGATCACCACTACCTGAAATACCTTGCAACTCCTTTTTTGTCTTTGAATTGCCGTTTAAAGTTAAGTCAATTGATTGTCTACCACTGTTTGTCTTGATATCTAATTGTAAATTAGGCTGCTCTTCATCAAAATCCACTGATACTTTACCACTTGTCGTTGTTATCTTTACATCATTGTTCAATTCTATAAAATGAAGTTTAACATTACCGCTACTTGAGCGTATTTCGATGTCATTTTGAATTAATTCCTTTCCGATGATATTACCAGAAGATCCATCAAGAATTAATTTACCTTTGAATTGCATAGGTACTTTAACTTCTAAAGTCGGTTTTTTACTAAGATTAAATAATCGTGTAATATCAGTATCCAATTTAATTGATATCTGTTTTGAAGATTTCTCTACTATTGCACCCGGTCCGTCATCATTAACCGTCAAATTTGCTTCTATTTCATTTGTTTCACTTGGAGAAAATACAACATCAGTACTTGCAAAATTTATCAAAATCTCCTCAATATTTTCTACAGATTCTTTATTGACGACGACTTCTTCCTCCCTTGACGAACATCCTGCAAGCATAATTAGTACTAAAAATAAACGAATGGTTGTTTGTTTCATCATTTTCCACCCCCCTTAAAATTGATTTTATTAGATGACGTAAGGTCATTTTCAAATTTTATACAACAGAATGTGACTTGAAAGTGACGTTACGTCATCTTTTATACTGTTAGTAGAGCTCTTACTTTAAATTAACTTAAAAGGAGAATCCTGTTATGAAGAAAGACGATATTATTATTTATGCTTGCGTTATTATTGGAGCAGGAGTCGGTTTATTGATTGATAATGCTATTCCGGGGGTATTAATCGGCTTAGGAATTGGTTACCTATTAAAAACTATGTTTTTTAATAAAACAAATGAATAAGAAAGTAGGGATATTAACTTGTTTCATATTAACGAATTTAAAAAACTGAGTGGTGTATCTGTTAGAACCTTTAGATATTATGACAAAATTGGCCTTCTGAAACCTGTCTCAAAAACGGAAGGAGGTCATCGATTATACTCATACTCTGAGTTAAAAAAACTTCAGCAAATACAATTTTTAAAAACTATAGGATTTCAATTAAGTGAGATCAAAATGATGTTAGAGTCCGAAGAATGGGATTGGTCGAATAGTTTAATGAAACAACTATCTTATGTTATTAGTGAACAGGACCGTCTTTCAAAGATAGAAATTAGTTTAAGGGGACTAATAAACGGTATAACGATTGATGGGGAAGAATTTAGGATTAAAAAAATTATGGATTTATATAATAATCAGGATTCTAAAGAAGTATTAAAAAATAATCGAGATACATTAAATTTTAAAAACATGGAAGCGCTAGAAAAACTTCCGAAAATGGGTAGTAGCGATCCAGACTCTTTAGAGTGGATTGCTTTAGTAGGGCAATTAAAAAAACATATACACCTTGGTTATAGTAATACACGAATACAAAATATTATTAAGAGAATGGATGTAAAAAAAGGTGAAGACTTTAATGACGAAGATGCTTTTTTAGATAAGCTTTGGGACATTAGAATGTCACCTGAGGAATCCGAAAAATATAATTTATATCCAATGGATCAGGAAATCCTTAACTTTATGGAAAAGGCTTATATATATTATCTCGAAAATAATAGTGTACCTGGAATGTCATTTACTGAATTACAAGAAGCAGCCGCATTAGCGGATATTTTAAAAAATGGAGTTGAATAAAGATGAAATTTGGAAAAACGTTAGAACAAGTAATTGCTACAAATTTAAAAAATGGTGTGTTGGATATACATCCTTTAAAAGCAAGTATTGAAAATATCGTAGTTGCACATATTCAAAGCGCAGAGGAGTCACAACGAAAGGCCTTGAATGCTCAAAATGAAGCAGAACAAGCACTTTCTAATTTCTTTCAAGAAGAGCAACTAATCAAAGAGCAAGCGCAGCGTAGCATCCAACAAAAAATGCAAGAAATATTTGAATTGAAGCGTCAGCAAGAAATCAAAGCAAGGGAATTAGCGAAGGCTGAATTATCGGGCGATCTTAACAAGGTAGAACAATTAAAGTACGCAGTTAAAGAATTAACTGATCAATTGACTAATGAGCAAGCTTTATTACAAGGATATGATATTTCTCAAGAAGGATATTTATCATATGACCAACGTCAGGAATTGAAACAATTAATCACAGCTTATGAGAATCATTATCCCACAACATATTCAGATTTACGGAATCTTAAAGGGTCATTGGATAAACTGATTGACTTTTTACAAGATCAATCGGAGCGGTTACGGGTCCAACAATTCCAGCACACTATCCGTGATAAAAAAGCGCAAGATACTGAACGAATTTGTACACCTGAAGAAATGTTAAAAGAAGATATACTCGGCTACTGTAAAAAAGCTCAAAATAACGTTAATCTAACAGAAATGTATATGAAGTGGTTAGATGTACGTGCAGACATATCTTTTAATGAATTTACGAGTCAACAAATTGAAGCGAAAAAAGAGAGTATTCGTAAATTTCATGAGGAAGAGGCCCAACGAGAGTATGACCGTAAACAATCCATGTACGAAAGGAACACAAGAGCTACGGAAAGTGCTGAACAAAGAAGAAATCAAAAGATATAAAATTCTTCCAAGTATGTGATTGCTGGTGAATAATAATTCTGATTAGCTTGCACTGGCCACTCTTTATGAGTGGTCTTTTCAAATGGTTAAGTGTGCCAAGGTTTATAAATGAAGTTTATATATGGGTTTTTAATGAGCAAGAAGCCCGTACAACGTTTTTAATGATGAAAAGGTATAAAATATAAGCTTAATTGTCAAAAAGGCTGAAATGAAGCTCAAAACAGGTAAAAATAAATGTAGATATTCAAGTACCAGCTTCAATTGTTAGTTTTAAATACAACATGTATGTAGGTACTACACGACTTGATTGAGTAACTACACAGATGACGAAAAGAAAGTGCTTCATGAAATCTATCGTATAGCATCTAAGAAATTTCATCCAGATGTGTCTGGGGATGATGGAAGACAAATGAAGTTTCTGACTAAATTAAAAGAGCAATGGAATCTGTGAAAATGACGGACCTAATTGTATTTAATCATATAATTATCAATGACCAGCAAAGCTAATTTAGCTGAGCTGGTCATAATAAAATAATTAAAACTTGAATTTGAATTTACTATTAGATTCAGGGATTCTAATCATTAAATATTCATTACTATGACCCTGTTTTCCATAATTTTTAAACTTGTACTGTTCATAGTATTTCACTAAGCTTTCAGTTTCAGTATAAAGTACAAGTGGAAGTTGTATATCTCTAGACAATTTAATGAATTCGCTGATTATTTTGGAGCCTGAACCTTTAATTTTTGAATGTAATTGTACAATTTCTATAGCTTCTTTGTATATTTTTAACAGTCTCTCTGTGGCTTCTGTTAAAGTGGAGCAATATCTAAAATAAACCATACTTCCAAAATCTCTATTTGTTAAAGTAAAGACGCCACCTGAAATTGGTACTGACTGCAGATAATATTCTTTTTCTGACATTTGAATTGCCCATTTTACAAAAGATGCTACTTTTTTATTTATGACTGCTTTATTTTTCGTTATGTCTTCTTTTAATTGCCGACTATAAATAGGTGCATTTTCTCTAACAAATTTCATGTAATTCTGATCTTCTGTCAATTGTATAAAAACCTGATGTTCTTTATCTATTTTAGCCATTATTAAATAAATACCTCCCTAATGTTTTCAAAATTTTAAACAACTTAAAAGTGGTAAAAATAACCTTATGTATTAACCGGATGCTTTTACTTCATCATTTACCATTTTAGGTAAATGGGAGTAAAAAGTACATGCAAAAAAACAGACAACTGTGATTAGTTATCTGTCTCATCAATAGTCTTTGATTGATTGGCTTTTTCAATTACCTCCTCAAAGGCTGCTTTAATTTTCCTCGAGCGTATAATCAGCTTCCAGTAATTCTTGGGTTGTTTGTTCTAATTTGTTCATTTTGATGTCCTCATTTAAATTTTATCTATCACGAACATTAATAATATTGAAACTAGTTAGAAATATCAAAAGAGCCGTGTTTATAGAGGTATATAGCAAGGCTATAGAGCATTTAGCATAAATCATCATTTATAGAAGAAACAGTGCATAGAATGCGCTCTGTGCCGTTGTATAACGCGTGTCGATCGTACACAAATAAATAGTAGACCTAATTCAGAAAATTGGATGAAATGGTAATTATTGATGCGAATATTAAATGTGTATATAATTATTGAAAACAATTCTTTTTAGGAGGCTTTTCATGAAACTTGAAATTTCACATGATAACAATAAAATTTGTTTTAAAAATAGTGAGATAGGTTTCTATGGATATACTACATTTAACCAAGATTTATTCGAAAAAATAAATTCAGTAGGTTGGAGTGTTAATGATAAAAAATTTTTAAATAAAGAAAAAACTTATATAAAAACAGGATCGAAAAAATTAGGGAAATACCAATATCTGCATCAAATTGTTATGATTCATTGGTATGGTCTTGATAAATTCGAAGAGGCTAATCGCAAAAAGTTTATTGTAGAACATCATGATAATGATGGTTTTAATTGTCTCATAGAAAATTTATCGTTTGCGCCGGACAATGTGAATAAAGCAAAGGGATTAACATACGATCAAGAGAGACCTAATGCGTTACCAATTGTTGCTATTAATTTTTTCAAAGACTTTGATACGAAAAAATATCAAATTACTTTAGGCTTTAATATAGATTTTAGTATTAGGGAAGACGGCAAATTAAAATCAATTACGGCTTTATATTTAGTGTATGAAGACGATTTTAGGATAGTTATTAATGATGCTTCAAACTTACTTTATAATTTAATAGAATATAAAGAGTTTGATTTAAGTAAATTGCAATTAATTGATTACAAGTATACAGAGACAATTTATACTCAAAAATATGAGGATATGCCTCCTCTCATCGAAGTTGATGGGGAAATGGCGCTTGTACTAGATGAAAGGACAAGGTTAGTTTCAGTTGCACCAGACTCAGAATTGTACAAATGAAGAATAGTGATGGAAAAAGATCATTCCGTGATGAAAGGCAATAAAATAGTTTTTTTAAACACTTATCTCGGTAGGTGTTTTTTTAATTGTTAGATATTGATATATAATAATAGTAAGTGGATAGGGAGGGATATAAATGAATTATTCTCATTTTATTAATGTCACAAAAAAAGTGTATCAACTCGCTTGTAATAGACAGACCAGTAACAGTGTTGAAGCTATTCAACAATTAGAAAATTATATGTATCAACTAACATTTGATGAAATAAAGTTTATTCAAACAATAATGTATTTAGGAAGAGATACAACAGATGAAGAACGTTTGAAATATTCTAATAGGGAATTATTTGAGAGCCAAAAACGTTATCTTGAAAGGAAATCTTGGAGTAAAAGAGAGCTAGAAGCTGATCATATTATCGCAAAAACCCCTTTAGATGAGTATCTTCAAAAAGGCTTAGAAATAGTAAAAAATCTTGATACTCAATTAAGTTGTGATAATAACAATTTAAACATTGAAAATGAACAAACACATGTAAAAAACCAAAAGGAGGCTAATTTTATGTCACAATACTATAAAATCGAAGTGGTTAGTGCGAGATTTGTAAACTCATATTTAGAAAAAGGATGGGTACTCATAGATACAACTAGGGAATTATCAAGTTATGGAGAGATATCCGTTTCATATCATATGGGATACCCTATTAATTCTTATATCGCTGATTTAAAGGGGATAATAGATAAATATGAGGAATTAGAATTATTTGAAGAACTTAAGAAGCGACTGTGTGAAAAAGAAGGATTAGATCCACAAGGTTTAAGGGAAGAATCGTTTTATTTGGGGAATCACCCCAAAAATGAAACAGTAAATTTTTTAAATAATTATGTAAATGTATTAAAGAATAAAAATGGCAACTATATATATGTTGATCCTTCAAGCGAGAAAAAAGAAGAATCTAACATCAAAGAAACTGCTGTAACAGTAGATGAAGATGATTTACCATTCTAAATCTAAAGCTGCATCTAACATGGTGTAGCTTTTTATTATGTGTTTGTAATTAAAGAAAAATGTTTTTATGTATTTTGTTAATTAAACCGTATGACAATGCTTTTTCCTTTAGCATTGCCACCTTCTTAACTAGAAGAAGATTTTTTCAAGTACAAAGAAAACCAAAAGTAATTCAGAACAAGTGAGCTTTAATTCAACTTTCATATTCTCACCACCTTTTTATTCAGTTAAAAACTATTCTATGCGGTGGGGCTAAATTCTATTCTAACTAAGAAAATAATCGCGGAGGGATGCACAATGGTTGAACAAATGGAATAAAACGATTAACAGAAGTCTTTGTTTATTGGTCTTGGGTAGAGAAAATCAATTCCGGAACTATGACAAGTGGCGACTTTGCAATTTTAAACTTTTCGTTATTGTTAATAGTAAATAAAAATGTTTAATTTCCTTCTATCCATTTATAAAAGTACACACTGTGCTATATTTAAGAAAAGGCTAATTTATTTCTTTTAATGAGGGGGAGAATAATGGCTGATTATATTAAGGCTGCGAAAATAGCTACAAATATTGTATTTCCTACTTATGGCATAACTAATTTATTGACAGAATCGATGATTCAAGCAATTTCAAAATCGAATACAGTTAGTGAAAAGGGAGATATTAATGAATTAGAAAATGAAATGAGAATCCAAGAAATTGAGAACAGAATTTCTGAATTCCAAGCAAGAGTGGCACAAGAGCTAGCTATTGCAAGAAGAATTGAACACGCTGCAGAGGTTGAAATAGAAGAATTTTATGATGTTACAGGAAGTGGTGGAGTTGGATTACAAGCTTCTGAAGGTTCTTTCAATTTAGGAGCAAACGGAAATGGTAGGAAAATAAATAAGAGAGTTTATCGATTTAAAGGATGGATTGATACACAGGATCATGATAAAGCTGAAGAAAATGATAGTAAAGACATTTAATATGGAAAAAACACTTTAGACCAAGATAGCTTAATTGCCGTCTTGGTCTTTTTTTACTCATCATATAACAAATGGATACCTAATTCTTTTGCATTTTTGTACCAATCATCAAACAATAGTTCATCTCTACCTACATATTTGAACGGTATATTTATTTCTGTATTTTCTAAATATAATATTGCTTTCTGGAACAATTTAATTTCACTTCTGAAAGCATTTAATTGTTTAATGCTCTCAACAAATTTATCCGATTCGCTATCTAAAATTAGTGAAACTTCTTTTGAATTAAATGTTTTTGAAGTACCACTTATTTCAAAAGAAAAAACTTTATTAGAAATATCAATTAATTCAAAGCGAATAAATTCAAAAGTTTCAAGTTTAGTAAACATACAATCTCCCTCTTTGCTATGAATATAATGCTAATGAGTACCTGGTCTTTTTATATATTGAGATCACTCTCAGATAGGGTAATTGAAATCATAACATATCCAAAATTCTGTTCAATTTGATTGTTTATTACTTTATACAAATCAAATAATATATCTTCATTTATCGGTATAGGTGTATCCTTACTGTCTTGGGGTAATATGGCCCTTGTATACATAATTAAAAAATCATCGCAATCATGATATTTTGTGAGATAAATTTCAATATCATCTTTTGATAATACATACTTGAATCCCTGCGAAGTTGTTGTGGAGAGTTTCCAAGGCTTTAAATCATTCTGCAAACTTTCCATTTCTTCTTTTGGTCCAGAAAAAAATAAATTTCTTTTATCAGTAACAGTCAAATAAATTCTCTCCTCTCGCTTGTCTATTGTAAATGTTCCAATTTGTACATAATAAAAAGTAGACAACCTTATTAGTTATCTGCTTAAAATAGTTTTTTAATTGTTCGTTTTAATGATGGTTTGCGTTTTTTCATAATCAATGGCTTTGGTCTTAAATCTTTATAGGTTTAGCTCCAGTGGCGTGATACAATGCCTTTTTAGCTTGTTTTGAGTTGTTGCTTTTTTCTACTAAACAGTGGTTTAAACATGGTTAGTCCTACGCGATCTCAAAACCAACCATCTAGTTTTTTTAATCTTTTAAGGTCTAAACAAGCAATTTACAGGAAGTATATAATAATGCTCATGCTGAAAAAGGTGCTTGTAAGGAATACATGAGCGAGTACCATGTGATGCTGATCGATTTCATGAATAACTTGCCTTTAGCAGATAACTTGAAAAATGAATTGCATAAATGCGTTCTGGCTAGTCAGGTTCAAAATGCACCTGACTTCATTAAAGCTAAGAACGTTCTATTCAAAAATGAAATGGATATTAATGAAGGTGTACAACGGTTACTAGTAAATTAAAAGCTGTATTTGTAGGAGCATATAGTAAGGTTGTAGAGCGTTTAAGTATTAAATTGACTACTCTCTTCATCTGTGGAGGACAATGCGCACAGAGAGAGTCCAGTGCCTTTCTATAATTAGTTACGTTTTAGTTAAAATAAAATTGATTTATAGGTAAATGTTACCGAATGTTGTAGTAATGAGTTAATATTAGAAGATAATGTAATATTTTATTGAATATATTGGAGGAATTATGAGTTATAAAGATTATGAAATATTTAAAAGTATTGGTAAGGGTGGGAATGGCAAAGTATTTTTAGTTAAAGACTCTACAGGAAAAGAGTTTGCTTTAAAACGACTAAAAATAAAAGTATCAAAAAATGAATTTGAACGTACAAGAATAGAAAGATTTAAAACTGAAGCCATTAAGACAAATCAACTTTATAATGAAGGGCAAGAAGGTATTATACCTGTTTTAAATTATGAATTACCGTGTACAGAGACTGGATACTATTATTTTACAATGCCTGAAGCAATTCCATTAGAAAAAAAAATTACTGGAAGTGAAGATATTTATGAATTAGTAGATATCTTTAAAGATCTAGCTTCAACTTTAAAAGAATTACATTATAAAAATATTACTCATAGGGATATAAAACCTGAAAATATCTTATATTACAATGGCTCATATTGTTTTGGAGATTTTGGGTTAATAGATTTTCCTGAAAAAGAAGATCTGACTAGGGTAAAAGAATCACTAGGTAATAGAAAGACTATGGCTCCTGAAATGAGAACGCCGATAAATGTTGAGGATTCTCGACCAGCAGATGTTTATTCATTTGCTAAAACACTATGGATTGTTCTTACAAAAGAAGAGTTTGCATTTGATGGACAATATAATTACTTTGAGAATGGAAAGTTACAGCAAAAATATCCTAAACAACACTTAGTGGAACTGAATAAATTGCTAAGGGATGCTACTGCTGAAAGTCCGTCAAAAAGACCTACTATAAATCAATTTCTAGATAGGTTGAGTGAATGGGAAAAAATAGCGAAAGATGGTTTGCATGCATCAAAAAGTTTGTGGGAGTTTATAGAGGAGTCTGTGACACAACAGTTTCAACCTAGCACAGTAATGTGGACTAAGGAAGATCAAGTAATAGCGATACTTCAAAAATTAACAGCTTTTAATTTTAATCATACTTTTATTCATGATTCAGGAGGAATGGATTTAAAAAAAATCTTTAAAGTTGATTGGGTTAAAGAAAAAAATGTATTGGGAATAGATTTTGATTACGGTTTAATTCATTTATTTAAACTAAAACGATTAGTTTGGGAAATACCTAATAACGATGCGAGATTTAGTTATTTTCGTTTGGAGTTTGGAAAACTAAATCCTATTTTCAATAAAGAGGAAAATATTGAAAAAGAATATTTATTTATAAATAATGAAGGAGAATACGAAAAGTACGATGATAAAAGTTACAAAGAAATTTGTAGATGGACTGATGGTATATTTTTAATAGTTCCTAAACCTTCAATTTATAATTCAATTAGTGCAACATATGATGGTAGACATGGTAAATTAAGTACTGAAGAATTTAGTATGTATATGGAAATGTTGAGTGTAATTTATGACCATCATATCCTTAAAGAACATTTTAGTGAAATTGCAAATCTTGATCCAAGTGAGAACAATAACTTCGATTTCATGAAAAATTTGATTGAAACGGATGGTGAGTTATTAAAAAAATATATTAAACCCCGTATTTAATTTAATAAGACCACTCCTAATGGGTGGTAATAATAGTTAATATGCAATTAGTGTCCCATCGCAATGTCCTACCGTTGAAATACTGAAAATCATTGTGGAAGTAAGCATAAACCTATAAATTTTGAAACTTAATCATTTATTCTTTTAATCTTTTAATCTTTTAAAACATGCTCTTAATAATTAATATATATAATCAAGCAGCTGCAGAAATGTGGTTGCTTTTTATATTGGCCAAAAGAAAAACACTTTCAGCTGCTAAAGCCGAGAGTGTTTTTTTGTTTACTCTTTTTAATCAGGGGTGAATTCCAATAGTTCAGATAGCTTACAATCAAAAACCTCGCATAGTGTGATAAGCGTTTTTAAGTTTGTTGACTTCATTTCTTCATCAGTTCCCTTGTATAACCGATTAATAGCATTTCTACTAAGCCCCGACTTCTCCATTAATTCTGAAATTCCATCAATACGATGTTCAGCCATTAAAATTCTTAAATTTGATTTTATAACCATTTATAAACCCCTTTCTAAGGTTAATTATAACACTTTTGATGATAAATAGTTTTAAAAAATATAAAAAAGTGACCTTGTAAGGTTAAAAATTAACTTTACATTAACTTTTCGAAGTGATATATTAACCTTGTAGAGTTAATCGTGATAAAAAAGCAGTGTGGATTTAACCACCAAAGGTTAGTCGGTGAATGGACAAGAAATAGCCGACATGCTGCAGGGAAGAGAGGTGAAACACTTGCCATACTTTGGTTTTACAATTACGCGTAAAGATGAAGCAAATTTTCCTCATTTCTCGGATGTAACAGATGCTCGTGAGTATTTTCAAAAACGCTATGGAGACAGTTATAACCTTGGAAGTAGGGAAAGACAATTTGATGGTTACTGGGGTGGTTATATTTATTTCGATGATGTAGATGGCCAACCAGTTCAAATTGGTGAAGATGGATCCGTACATGTAGTTTATTAATTAATTTGGTAATAAAAAGCGAGGTGAAAACGATGGCATTTGAATACTTAGCAACGTACACAACATTTGAAACAGTAGCTGATATGGATCAGCATGTGGAAGAGCATATCCAGCAGCATTTTTATGAGTTAACAGAAACAGAACGTGCCATCGTTTTCAAGCTTGCTAGTCACAGCTTAGAGTATCCAGGGGCATGTCATTTGAAAGCTGCCACAATTGCTGCAGCATTGGAGATCAGCACAAAGACAGTTTATCGAGCTATTTCAAAACTGGAATCGCTAGGGATAATCAAGAAACATGAAACTACGAAGGTAAAGGGAGGTCGTGGTGCAAATATATATACTATTTTGCCCAGTCAATCTGAAACATGTGAAGATACTGACGAGCCTTTTGAGGAATGTGAGGTTGTTCCATTACAAGAAGTATATAATAACGCTCACGCTGAAAAGAAAAGAGGGTATATGAATGAGTACCAGGTGATGTTATACGATTTCATGTACTCGTTGCCTATACGTGACGAATTAAAAGACCAGCTACATAAATGTATACTGGCTACAAAAATGAACGATATACGTGATTTTGTGAACGCTAAAGACGTTTTAGCTAACATAATCCTAGATATTGCGAACGGTACGTTAACGATTGCTAGTACATTAAGAGCCATATTTGTAGGTGCATATAGCAAGGCTGTAGAGCGTTTAAATAAGAAGCCTAATAAATCATCATTTGTGGAGGACAAAGCGCATAAAGAACGTCCTGTACCTTTCTATGATTGGTTAAAAGAACGTGAAAACTACCCACAATCTGTGGGTAGTTGACCTAACTTAGAAAACCGGCTAACCGATAGAGATGGACCAACAGAAATATTTTAATAAGAAAGGAAGTGAATGCAAATGAAAGTAAAGGTTAAAGAATGGCGCGTAATGTCTGATCGTAACAAACAATTACTTTTGAGCGCAGTCGCAACTAAATAAAACATAGATGAAAAGAGGAATGAGAACATGCAGCAACAAGTACAACACACATTAAGAACAATCGCACATGAAAACAACAGCAATGCAAGTAATTTATTCGCACAATTGATTCAATTAAAAACTGTACAGAATGAAGTAGCTCGTTTACTAAATAAAATTGATGAAATAACGGAGAAAGGTTGGCATAAAGATCGTGGAATGGCTTATATGTCAATTCTAGAAATACAAGATACTGTACGTTTGATTGATATGGCATTCTTTCCGTTACTCAAGGATATGTCAGAAGAAGTTGATACTCTTAATATTCATGCACAAGAATTGTATGAGACAGTGGTTAAAAGTGAATCAGAGCAATCGGTTGATACAGCGATTAAACCAGATATCAACAGTAAGGAAGGTTGGAACGCTTTTGCTATGGAAGGCAACATAAAAACATTCACTAAAAAATTTAGGAGAGAACCTGAAAGCTTTGAGGAAGTGTAAACGTATATAACGGAAACAGTAGCGAAAGTGGTAGATACAAGCAAGGGAAATAAAAAAGTCGATGCGCTAACATCGACTAATGAAAATATTGCAAATTGACTATATCAAAGATTGTGAGCGGCTTAAAACTATTTTTGTGGCCACTTCTTACTTTTAAATCATACATACTTACGTAAGAAACAGTAATTACAGATTGTTAAATAGATACAGTTTTTGTTTTACATTATTTTCTATGAAGTGTTACTCTATTTTATGAGTAGTAACTTTAAAGGAGAGAAAAAGATGCAAGGATATTACATAGATAAAAAAGAATATAAAGCTTTGGAAGCTAAGAAATTTAGCCAATTAGATACTCTGTATAAAAAGTTTACTAAGGATTTTGGATATAAATTAGATTCTAAGTATATGGAACTGGTAAAAAATTTATACCTAAGAATCCAGGGAGCAGCTAAACCAAACATTTCAATTGGAGATAAAGAATACTTCCGCAAATACTTCTATTTTGGTGAACAATGTAACAATGATTTTTATTGTATTATTTGGGATATTGAATTTACTAAACAAATTATTACGTCTTGGAATATGAAACCTCAAAAAATAAAAATAAAAGATTTGATGGAATTTGTAGATGTTGAAAATATAGATAAATCGAAATTACAAGAAGTTAGGAAGTTGGAAAAATATGACCCAGTTATTCTAGTATCTTATAATATCTTAAATACTCCAATACTTATTGATGGGAATCATAGAGTTTATTCGAAAAAGAATCAACCTGATTTATACTTAGATGCCTACTTTTTAGATGACTTCTTATCGATAGAGTGTATGGCGGGTGATGTATTTAGATATTTATATGCCTTACATTATAATATTACCAAACTAATTAATTATGACATTGGTAATATAACGAAAGATGAATTAGATAAAATGTTAATAGACGTTAAATAGATATTTGAGCACTTATTACTTTTGTTAAGTGCTTTTTTGTTTTAAAAATCATACAACATTAATAGAAATCAAAGAGGATTGAAGCATATTAGCCTCAATCCTACTTACTCACGCATTCCTGTACACACGCTCGCCGTATTTTATTAGCCCCAATCTAGCCCCACTTAGCCCCAAAAACAAGCTTTAATATACATTAACTTGCTAGGTACACAGAGGAGCTCATTATCTAAAGCGTTGATATACCAACGTTTTGTCGGCTTTATGTGTTCAACTTACGTTCGTTTTACTTTACATTCGGATAAATCATTGTCGCAGGGTCCACATATTCATCGAACTGTTCGTCCGTTAATAAACCTGATGCAACCGCTGCTTCTTTTAATGTTGTGCCTTCTTTATGGGCTTTCTTCGCGATTTTAGCCGCATTTTCATAACCGATGTAAGGGTTTAAGGCAGTTACAAGCATTAATGAGTTTTGTAAGTTATGGTCAAGCACTTCTTTGTTTGGCTCAATTCCTACAGCACAATGATCATTAAATGATTTCATTGTATCTGCTAGTAGGCGAGTCGATTGTAAGAAGTTATAAATAATGACTGGCTTGAAGACGTTTAGCTCGAAATTACCTTGGGAAGCGGCAAAGGCAATTGTTGCATCATTGCCAACGACTTGTGTGACAACCATCGTCATCGCTTCACTTTGTGTTGGGTTTACTTTACCAGGCATAATCGATGAGCCCGGCTCGTTTTCTGGAATCGTAATTTCACCGATACCTGAACGAGGACCACTTGCTAACCAGCGAACATCATTGGCAATTTTCATTAAGTCAGCTGCAAGAGCCTTTAATGCGCCATGTGCGACAACGGCTTCATCATGACTTGTTAGTGCATGGAATTTGTTTGCGGCTGAAGTGAAATGTTTGTCAGTGATGTCACTAATTTCAGCTGCTACACGCTCACCAAATTCAGGATGTGCGTTAATACCAGTACCAACTGCTGTTCCACCAATCGCTAGTTCTTTCATATATTCAATATTTTGGACGATCATATGCTCAGATTTAGCAAGCATTGCGGCCCAGCCACTAATTTCTTGTCCTAAAGTAAGCGGAGTTGCGTCTTGTAAATGCGTACGACCAATTTTAATAATATCTTTGAATTTCTCTGCTTTTTCATCCAATGTTGCTTTTAGTAAGCGTAGGCGAGGTAGTAAATAATCTTCTACCTTTAGCACTGCTGCAATATGCAAAGCTGTTGGGAAAGTATCATTTGAGCTTTGAGATTTGTTGACATCATCATTAGGATGAATACGATCAGCTTCACCAGCATTTTGTAAAATTTGGTTTGCTCGGTGCGCAATTACTTCGTTAACGTTCATATTAGACTGAGTACCACTACCAGTCTGCCAAACTACAAGAGGGAATTGATCGTCCCATTGACCATTTAAAATTTCGTCAGCTGCTTGCACAATCGCATTTGCTTTAATATCTGAAAGCTTACCTAGTTTATTATTAGCGATCGCAGCACTTTTCTTTAAAATGGCCATTGCTTGAATTAGCTCAATTGGCATTTTTTCTGTACCGATTTGGAAATTTTCTTTACTGCGTTGCGTTTGAGCACCCCAAATTTTATCTGCAGGTACTTTAATTTCACCCATAGTGTCTTTTTCAATACGATAATCCATGTAAAACAGCTCCTTTATTTATGTAAATCTGTCCATTAATAATCATTAATTATGCATTGGCATAATTGTTTCCGATTCGGCTTTGTGCATGCACAAAAAAGTTAAAAAACGGATATTCTTAGTCTGATGTAAGAATATCCGTTTGATACATGCTTATTTCAAAAAAATAGGGGGGATTCTGAATTAAGCATGTCGGAGAAAAGAAATAATCTACCGATAATGATAATCGTTATCAATTAAAAAGTCAAATATTTAATTTTGAAATAATTATACTCATTGAGAACAATTTGCAATGGAAGTTTTGTAGAGTTCGATTCCTGCTTTTAAAAAGTTAAAACGCTACCATGAAACGATAGCGTCAGCACAATAAAAGGGAAGAGCTATCTCTTTTTCTTCCCAATTTCTTTTAGTGGTTGTTTTTTAGCTACTTTTTCAAAAATGATACTCACGTGATAGTTGTGGTCGTCTATTTGAGTAATCTGAACAATTTTTGCTTTACGTCCTTTAATTTTAATGTTTTCTTCGACAGTAGGAAGATTTACTAGTAGCTGGCTTAAAACGGACATCTTGTTTTCGTAAAAATGAGTTACAAACATAATCTCTTCTCCTTATAACTTTTTTTATTTTACGCAGAAAAAACGTTATTTGTACCTTCCTTTTAAACACCACATTGTACTTATGGAATGAAGAGAGACAGATTTTTTTAGGGGGTATTTGCAGGTAGAAGGTTTTACACAATGTATGAGAAGAGTTTGAAATATAGAACATTTCAAAAGGGTAGTAATGCTTTTAGAACTCCTAAGATACTACAGTTTTTTTAGCTCGTTTTTATGGATTGTTGAGGGCATGAGTGAACTAGTTGCAAGTAAGAATGTTATTAGTGAAATTGGCAATTTAGTTATTGATAAGGAAACAAACTAAAACAAACTATTTCGTTAAAGGTGAGAAGATTAAACAATCTAAAATAGATAATTAGCGAAAACATTTTTACTCGAAAAAATTTGATTCTGTTTCAATCGTAAATGGCGAATTAAAGCTATTTACAATAGCTTTTGATATATTCTGAATTATCGTCATTTTAATAATATTTTATATTTTCAATATTTTACCTTTATTTTTCCTGATATTTCTATTAAACTACAAATAGATTAAATCAAAAGGAGGAATAAAATGAAAAAAATTACTTTTAAGTTATTCTTTATGCTTATGTTTTTGTTAGTTCCTATGAATGTTTTTGCTGCGGAGTCTTTAGGTGAATTTTCATTTGACCCAAGTAAGGTATCTCATCCTTATGACATGGTAAACTCGAAAGGTGAAGTCATTAAGTATGAAGAGTTTAATGACAGTAATTCGCAATTAATTAACGAAATACCAAGCGTTCAAGGAACGGGAGAAATTTCACCCGTTCAGATTGATTCCATAATGGAAGGACACTCGTTTATCGACATCACACCACCTCCAGTCGTTATTAATGATTCTACTGCTAGAGGACCATTACAAATATCACCACGGATTGTCATCGGTGACGATAGTAGAAAAAAAGTAGAGAATACTAAAGAAATGCCATATAGTGCAATTACGTACATTGAAATAAATTGGCCTGATGGAAAAGGTGGTTCTTGTACAGGCTCTTTAATTGGGAAAAATAAAGTCCTAACAAATGGGCATTGTGTTATAAATCCAGAAACAAAAGAAACTATAACTAGTGCAAAGGTTTACCCTGGTGTAAGTAATAGTGTTGGATTATTTGGTTCTTATAATGTTAATGATTATTATGTAGCTGCAAATTGGGCTTCAACTGGTTCGAGCACTGAAGACTTCGCTATTCTAGTTTTAGATGTATCAAAAGACAATAAACAGGCGGGAGATGTTGCAGGTACTTTTGGAATCAAACAGGTGAATAATCTTCTTAATCAAAATATCGGTATTTATGGTTATCCAGGAGACTTAATGGAGGCAAGTGGTGAGATTTCTCAATTTGGTACGAGAGGAAATATTACAAGAGAGGATGCATCTGTAGCCTTTTATACAATTGATACAGCACCAGGACAATCAGGTTCAGCATTATTAAATACTGACAATCAAATTGTAGGTGTTCATAGAGGTTCGTTCGTTATTAATGGGAACCCTATGAATGGAGGACCTAAGATGAACTCTTATATGTTTAAATTTGTTTCCAAAGCTTTAGAGTAAAATTACTAATATTGTAGACAAACTGAGAATTTCAGTTTGTCTATTTTTTTGAATTGAAAAATAAGAGTAGATGGTAATAGCCATCCTAAACTAACAATAAGAATGTACTATTTATTTGGGAAATTGAAATAGAAAGCATTCAATTAAATGGTCTTGTATAAATCCAATGTTTTACACCGACGGATGGGAAATTGTAATAAAGATTCGTAAACAATAAAAACGAATCAATAGGGAGCTTTTTCCGAGATTAACTAGTGATTGTTATAGGTACATTTATTGTAAGTACATTAATATTAGCGGGAAATAGCAGTTCAAAGTGGGCTGTTCTTTGAATGTTTTAAGATGAAATAGACAGTTTATGCTACTACAACGATTTTTGTTAATCGCTATTTTATGGCATAATTTTATCATTTTACGTTGTAACTTTCGACATATTTTTTATTTATTTCTCAGGAAATATTTCATAGGAAATTGTAGGTTGTAGCAGTTTGTTTTATGATTTTTTATATAGTTTTTATAGTTAGGGATTAGGTTTGGTTATAGGGTAAGAAAAATGATGATTTTATGATTTGTTCTAATGGATTGATTTTTCGCGACCTATCGCCTTTTTTATAGTCATTGATATCGTAGCTTATATTTGGAAAAAAGCATAAGCGGGTTATAATAGTAGTAAGGGAGGAAACAAAATGTATTTAAAATCATGTAAGGTATTACAGGGTGATATTGAAGATAAAGACCAGTATCCCTTTAATATACCAAGTTTGCAGGATTTACAAGAGCTAGAGTTTCCTACGAATGTGACCTTCTTTGTTGGGGAAAATGGCTCTGGGAAATCAACACTGCTGGAGGCAATTGCGGATCGCTGTGATTTTAATACAGCGGGTGGTGGTCGTCAAAATTTATATGAAGTACATAAGGCGGAATCTTCACTAGGGGAATATATCCGTTTGTCATGGATGCCGAAAGTGACGAATGGTTTTTTCCTACGATCGGAAACATTTTATCAATTTGCAAGTCATATTGATTTGTTAGAAGATCCAAGAAAATATACCGCTTTTGGTGGTAAGTCGTTACATCATCAATCACATGGTGAGTCCTTTTTATCGCTATTTATGCATCGCTTTAAGGGGAAAGCTATTTATTTATTGGATGAGCCTGAAGCGGCGTTATCACCTACTAGACAGCTTAGTCTCCTTAAAATTATGAAGGATTTGGAGCATGAGGCCCAATTTATTATCGCCACTCATTCACCTATTTTGCTTGGCTATCCAAATGCGACAATCTATAGTTTTGATAATGGGAACATTGAGTCTATTCGCTATGAGGATACCATTCATTACATTGTCACGAAGCGCTTTTTAAATGCACCGGAATCCATTTTTTCAGAGTTATTTGATGAGGAGAGAGAATCATGAATCAACGTAAAGGCTTAGTCATGCGCGAAATAAGATTAGATGAAATGGCACAGTCTATCGATTTGCTTAATTATGTTTTTCAAATGTCCATGTCCATTCACAAGGATCGTCGCTTTGTAAATGCCAAAAGTAAGCAATTTAATGAGGGGCATGCCATTGGTTGGTTCGATGGTTCGCATCTTGTATCTCAAATTTTAAGCCTACCTTTTGAGGTAAATGTTCATGGTAGGATCTATGAAATGGGAGGCATTACTGCGGTCGGAACGTACCCGGAATATTCTGGGCATGGTTTGATGGAGAGCCTTATTATTGAGAGCCTGGAGCGGATGCGCAATGAAGGGCAAAGTATATCCTATTTATTTCCATATTCGATCCCGTATTACCGGAAAAAGGGTTGGGAAATTATGAGTGATATTGTGGAATTTCAGATTAAGGATACGCAGCTTCCTCACCATAAAGGCTTAAACGGTAAAATCCGCCGTGTAGATCCGAAGCATGAAGATGTTGTGAACATTTATGCACGCTATGCCAAGAAAACACACGGTGTCATGGTACGAAATAGCATTGCTTGGAATGAAAAGTTTCAAGAAGATTTCTGGGAAGAAAAATTTATAGATAGTGATGTGAACCTTCAGGCAGCCGTATATTATGATGAGGATGATCTGCCACAGGGGTATATGTTTTACCGCATTATGGAGGAAAATTACTACATCGATGAGATTGTCTATTTGCAGGAAGAGGCGCGTAAAGGCTTATGGAATTTTGTCTCAGCTCATAGCTCGATGATTTATAATGTCTATGGTAAAACAACTGGCAATGAAGCCGTTGCCTTTTTACTAGAAGATAGTGAAATTATTCAAAAGGTGTCCCCTTATTTTATGGCACGAATTGTCGATGTAAAAGAATTTCTGTTACGCTATCCATTCACGGGAAATGATTTTCAGCTTCGACTCGCTGTAACTGATCGCATTGTGGCTTGGAATAATGGCACATTTGTCATCACAAAGCAAGATGGAAAAGTCTCGGTCGAAATGGTGAGTGAGGTACAGTCTGAAAATGCTGTTCAGCTAACGGTCCAAACTCTTGCCACGATGTTACTAGGTTATAAACGACCGAGCTATTTAGAAAAAATTGAGCGTTTACAAGGCAATGCCATTGAAATTGCATTACTAGAGACCATACTACCAATTGGCATTCCAACGTTTATTGATTATTTTTAACTTATTTATTGGGATTTGTGCAGAGACAGACTGTGCAGATCCTTTTTTTTAAGGATTCAGGAGGGAATTGATCGGGTAAGCGAAAGAACTGCTTTGGAGAACTTTATTGCCTTATTAAGGAAACATCTAATTCGCTAAAATCGTTTCTTATATAAACAGATTGGGGGATATCGATGAACGAATCCGAGAAGATGCAACGCAAGAAAGTATACAAACAAACTTTTCTAGTGCTACTTATTTGGATTTTATTTTTTGTTAGTATTATAGGGTACGGTATTTATTGGTTATTTTTTGATTGGTCTAGATTTAAATAAGATTTGATTGCTGAATCTACATCACCACAAGGAACCTATACGGTGAAAGCTTATGTTTCAGATGCTGGGGCGACGACTTCTTATGCGGTATTGGGAGAATTAAGCTTAACTTCTTTCAGCAGAAGTCAACTACCTTTATCGTGATGGTGAGATGAATACAGTATTAAGTCACTTTTCAGGGGGACATACATCCGCTGAAAGAAGTTAAGGCCTCTGGCGGATGTCACGGAATCAGAAAAGGAGTTCTTTATGCATGCACAAAGCCGATTCCGGACGCAATTATGCCAAGGCATAATTGAATCATGAGAAAAGAAAATCTAAGAAGATATATTGGCAATATCGAAAAAATGAAGCTTACATTCAATGGAGCGACGATGATACGGTCAGTATTAACGGAGTGACATTGAATGTGCCAGATGAAACATATGATTATCGAGAAAATGAGTAGCCATAACGATTGCAGTTATGGCTTATTATTTTGTAATCCAAGCTTTTTTTAGTTGTTGCACACCGAGGATAAGTTCTTCCATTTTTAACTTACTAAAGCCTAATTGAATAATTGGCGCTGAACTTATCTGTTGTAGAAAATAGGGGCTCGTAGGGTAGACCTTTACTCCGTATTGTTGAGCGTTTTGGATGAGCTGTTCTTCTGAAAATTGGGTATGCACCTTGACCAAAATATAAAGTCCAGATTGCTCTCCAAGAATCGTAATTTTTTCTCCAAATTGCTTGGTAAGTTCCTCTACAAGTGTATTTATTTTATGTTTATAGGTGATACGCATTCTTTTAATATGTCGTGTCCATTCACCTTGTTCCATGAATTTCGCCATTGTTAATTGATGTAAGGACGAGGCGTTTTGTTCAAAATGAGCAAATCGTTTTTTATATGGCTGAACGAGTGCTTTTGGTAGCACCATATAACTTAAACGAATAGCTGGTAAAAATGATTTTGAAAATGTCCCCATGTAAATAACTCGTGACTTGTCGATGGAGGCGAGAGCAGGAAACGGCTGTTGCGTGTAACGGAATTCACCATCATAATCATCCTCAAGTATATAGCCATCGACGTTTTTGGCCCACTGAATTAAAGCTTGTCGCTGCTGAATGCTCATGGAAACCCCATATGGGAAATGGTGAGAAGGGGTGACATAGAGTAAACGCGAATGTAAATGCGCTAAATGCTCAAGCTGCGCACCGCTTTCCAACACAGGTAATGTCTCAATATGAAAGTCATGTAGCTTGAACGCTTCTCGTGCGCCGTTGTAGCCAGGATCTTCTAAAATAACACTTTGGAAATCTTGCTTAAATAGAAAGCCTAGATAAATTAACATTTGTTGCGTGCTACTTCCGATAATAATGTCTTCTTCGTTTACATGAACCCCACGAGCTTGAAGTAAATAATGTACAAGCTGTTCCTTTAAAAGGGGCTCGCCGAAAGGGTCGCCATATTGATAGCACTCGTTTAAAGGTAACACTTGATTAGCCATTTGACGCCATATTTTTAAAGGGAAATGCTGTTGATCGACAGCGCCAGCGCGAAAGTCAATGATGATATCTTCACGCTTATTTTTCGTATTTTGAGTAAGGCTTGGTCGTTCCTCCTGTAGAAACACTTGTTCAAATTCATTGACGAAATAGCCCTTTCGACCTTCACCACGTATGTATCCTTCCGCTATTAGCTGCTCATAGGCAGTTAACGTTGTATTTCGACTGACATGTAAAGTTTCGGTTAGCCTTCGAATAGAAGGAAGAGAATCATTTGTTTTCAATGTCCCTTGTTCGATTAACCATTTGACCTGCTGATAAATTTGTTTATACTTTGCTTCTTCTTCAGTGAATAAGAAAATAAAATCCTCCATAAAGCCCCTCCTTGACATGGCAAATGTCTAGAACTGTTTCTTTTTGAATGTCAGTTTGTTAATTATCATAATACATGAATGACATATAAAAAAGGAATGGGGAGATAAGTGAATGGAGGTTTGTTCAGTAACTTTAGCAACGGTTGGAGAGGTCGTGCCATTATTTAATGCCTATCGGGAGTTTTACGGTCAACAATCTGACTTAGAGCAGGCTAACCAGTTTCTATTAGAGCGTTTAAATAAGGAAGAGTCGGTCATTTTTCTAGCTTATATAAATGCGCAGCCAGTTGGTTTTGTTCAGCTCTATCCTACTTTTTCATCTGTTGCAATGAAAAAGGCATTTATTTTAAACGATCTATTTGTGGCTGAGCATGCTAGGAAACAAGGGGTAGCACAGGCCCTAATTGAACAGTGCTATTCGTATTGTGTACAAAACGATGCGCGTTATTTAGGTTTAGAAACAGCGACAGACAACGTGCGTGCTAAAAAATTATATGAAAAGCTCGGGATGAGAATTGATAATGGCGTATTTCATTATATTAAATATTGGTAAAAGGAGGTTTGAATAATGACCGTAACCATCAAGCAATTAACAACTCAGCAAGAGTGGATGGAAGCATATGCTGTTATGATGCAGCTCCGTACGGAATTAACAGTAGAAAAGTATCTCCTACTATTAAAGGAAATGATGCAAGATGGCTATATGTTATTTGCTTTATATGAAAATATGAACATGGTGGCAGTCGCCGGATTAAGTTGGAGAGTCAATTTTTACAGTGAACGCCATATTTTTGTTTATGATTTAGTAACGGATGAGCAGTATCGTTCAAGGGGCTATGGTGAGAAATTATTGCATTATCTTCACCAATGGGGCAAAGAAAATGGGGCGCACTATATTGCTTTAGAGTCTGGTATTCAAAGGATTAATGCACATCGCTTTTATGAGGGTCGATTAGGGTATGAAAAATGGTGCTATTCTTTTCGAAAAGCATTGTGACTCAGAAGGAATATGATTTTTTAAACTTCACACACTAATGGAAACATGAAGGAGGTTTATATGAAAGTAACGTTCAAAAAGCTTTTTCTAATAAGCATATTTATGATGAGCTTTACATCAATTGGTTATGCAAATAATGTAATTCAACAACATGCAAATGGTGAGGAGGGACAGGTTGTATACCATGTAAAGTACGATTATGCTGCTATTTGTAAAGTTCTTGGGATTACGAAAGAAGTATATGATCAATATTGGAAAGAAGGACTTTCGATTGTCGATATGGCAAAAAGGGAAGGTATTGACCAACGTGAAATAATAAATTATTTTGTGACATTTCACTATCAAGAAATGCAAAAGTGGCGAAAGAAGGGGGCGATGAACGAACATCATTATTTTGATTTAGTTTATGAATTAAAAGATGAAATTACAGATTTTATTGAGAGAAATCCGAATAAAGAATGAAAACGACTAGTGTTTTTCTAGTCGTGTTTTTTTATGGGTAAATACTGATTAGTATTTAATATTTAGTTATAAAAGATAATTATTTAATGATTATCATTAAATTTATCTTGATTTTAACGCAGCTGTTTAATATGCTTAATATGAAGAAGGACAGCTATAGAATAACGGCGGATTTCTCCATCCTAGAGGAACCTTTCACCATCGCTTGTCATTCTTCATGTAAAACACTATGAACAGGGGGAAATAATGGTTTTGCAAAGTGTAATAGATGCAGTTTTTCAGGTCTTTTTATTGTCGGCTATACCATTTGCTTGGTGGTTTTTCTCAGCAAAAAAGGAACAATCATTTTTTACATGGCTAGGCCTCCAAAAGCCTATCATTGAAAATAAAGGTAATTATATTGTGTGGTTCTTATTCATTGTTGTTTTAATAGTCGTATCACTTACTACAATTACCTATTTCTTCCTTGATAGCTCAACCTTAGCGTCAAATCGCTTTGCAGGGCTTGGTTTTTCAGCATTCATTCCTGCACTGCTCCATGCTTTTGTACAAACAGGATTGTCAGAGGAGCTGTTTTTCAGAGGCTTTTTACTGAAAAGATTCATGCATAAGTTTGGTTTTCAAATTGGAAATATCCTGCAAAGTTTACTGTTTGGCATATTACATGGATTGATGATGTTTTCTTTTATTCCTTTTGGTGTTGTAGTGTTGGTTGTTTTAGCAACCGGTTTTGCAGGATATTTAATGGGGTGGATCAATGAACGAAAATCCAATGGCTCCATTATCACAAGCTGGGGCATACATGGCATTGGCAATTTGTTGGCCGCCTTCGTGGCAATGTTTAATATGCTCTAAAGACCTAGCTCATTTGCATTTCATCATTTTCCCTTGCATAATAAAGCGGAGAGGTGATTGAAATGCAATTCATCGAGCAAGTAGTAAAAGGATGCTTGATTATCGGTTTAATATTAATGGGAGGGCGTATTATCACTTCAATATGCCGCTATTATAATATAGCATTTACGACTTTTTTCGTTGATTATCATGTCGCCTCACTAGCTATACTCTTAATAGGTATTATAGGAACAGAGATACTGAATAGACGAAAAAGGAAGGGACGAGCATAGATGACGGAATGGCCAAAGGGTGTAGCGAAGCCTGCTATACGTGCATTAAATGCGGCAGGATTTACACGATTAGAGCAATTGGAAAAGGTTGATTTATCGACGTTAAAAAAATTACACGGGATGGGGCCTAAAGCGTTAGCGGCCATTGAAGCAGCACTGAATGAAAGTAGGGAAAACAGTGAATAAACTAACATTATTATTACTGGCAATGGTGGTTTATTATATTCTTGTTGTTCTCGTAATCAGCAAGTTGTTTATTATTCCTCTCATGAAATTTATGGCGCTTATATTCTTCCTTGGAGCAGGCTTTATTTTTTCTCGAAAGATGCGAAGGAAATTACAATAGGTGGAATTATGAAAATTACAAAACTAGCCATATTTTATTTAGCCATATTTATGTTGGCACTATTACTATCACTAGCTGGAGTTAGCCAATCCATTTCACTTGGCATCATTATCCTTATCGTGATTGCAATGATTTATAGACATATACATATTGTATTCTGGACTAATAATATGAAATTGGTAGATAAGTTAGTAAAAGATCGTAAGAAGCATCCTTTTTTTGCCTACCTATATGCAGTTGCTTATGGTACAAAGCATGACCAGTTACACTCATTTGAAACAGCAATTGGAAAGTATAAGCAGCCAGCAATGAAGTATAACTGTAAATTTATTAAGGGGATCTTGGAAGAGAATTTAGAGGAAGCAAAGGATGCGGCAAATAAAATAAATAAAGAGCCTTTAACTAGCTATGCAAAATGTTATATCGCTGCACTTGAGGACGAACAACAGACATGCGAAGCGATCAACTTACAAAGCCGTGGATGCAGCCGGCAATTGAAGCAGTTTATGCGCACAAGATGAAGAATGAAGCCGCGTTTGATCAGTATCAGAAAGAAAGTATTGCCTTTGCGCGCGGCGTACAAAAATATGTGTTAATACATACCTACGAACAGATGAAAATGGATCTGTAAAAAATATAGGCTACTTGATGCTAATTGGTGTCAAGTAGCTTATTTTTTAGTATAGAAAATTCATATTAAACATACAAATCTTGTTTACTCATTCGTCTAATAAAGTAAGAGAGGTGAGAAGATGGAGTTTGATGAGCTTTATGAACAATATTTTCAACGCATTTATCAATTTATTTACTATATGGTCTCGGATCCAAGTTTAGCGGAGGATTTAACGCAGGAAACATTTATTCGGGTTTATAAAGGACAGTTTAGAAACGAGGCTGCTATGGGCACTTACATAAGGAGAATTGCACGAAACCTTGTCTACGACACCTATAGAAAAAAAGCACTTATTAAATGGCTACCATTTCAAAAAGAACATGAAAAACGGGAGACACAATATGTACCACATGATTGGATCATGCAATCTGAGGAGCGGCGACTATTATATGAAGCAATTCAATTATTGAAGCCTGAATATCGAGAGGTTCTTATTTATAGAAAAATAGAGGAGCTGAATTTAGCCGAAACTAGTGAAATTTTAGGATGGTCTACAGTAAAAATAGCGAATACACAGCGAAATGCTATAAAGGCTTTAGAGAAAATACTTGGAGGTGATGAATTTGGATTTAAACAATCGACTGAAGGAACTCAATAAATTACCGGAGGATCGTGCTGTAAAAACCCGTATTTATGAACGTATTCATCATAAGAGGAAAAAAGACTTACCGCTATGGAAAGAGAGTGTTCTACTATTAACGATTGCAATGATTGCTCTATTTTTTATTATGACACCACAAAATCCTTCACCTCCTCAAACTGCTGACCATTCCATCCAAGCAATATATAAGCATTTCGGAGGAAAAGAAGCGAAATTTTTTGCGAGAAGTTCGAGTTTATATATATCTACGGAAAAGGTTGAAGATACAATTGTGTATAACTTTTTTGAAGACTTAACAAAGTATGTTGAAGAGGCTGATGGAAAGTTGGGTAACCATATTGCAGATGTAATCGTTGTTAGAGATCGCGAAGAAGAGCACTATCAGATTTCAGATACAGGTATGCTAAATGTAGATTCTGGCCAGTTTTTTGCTGGGAATTCTGTAACGTATGATATAGTATTTCATAGATTATACTCTGTAACAACAAAACCTTGGATTTTTATCCTTCCACTTATCGTGATAGCTGTAAATATAATCTCTATGAACTATTATAAACGTCATAATCTACAAGGATCTAAACCATCTAAACATGTATGGTGGCTGTTAGTACTTGTGCTTGCGATGCTTTCTAGCATATTTGCTTGGGCAACCTGGGTCGGTCCATTGTATAAGCCTTTAATGATTACGTTTGCGCTTTTATATGGTTTCATTTTTTGGTATTTCATAATACGAGAGGTACGGACTTATGCCATATATAAAGTAGAAACAATTAAAATAAGCATTATTAGTGCAACACTTGTTTTAATTATTATTCTTTATTAACGAATTTAAATAAAACCACCTTTACTTTCACAAAAGACTATTGCGAAGGTATTCGGTGGTTTAATTATTTTTCAACGCATTATGGAGGCGAGTTGTACCTTATTCCTTTTTATTCAATAAAATCCCACGCACAATCCCCATTATAAATATTGTACCTAGTACAAATAAAAATACATAAGCATGCCACTGCTGTAAAATACGTTCATGTCCTAAAGCAACTGTTAAATCATTGAATAGTGAGTATGTAAAGTATAAGAGTATACTATTTTTGATGAGACAAAAGGTAATGATTCCATTTTGTCGCTGGATATGAGATAAGGTTGGCTTATTTTTACGTAGGATAGGATAAGCTGCTTTCATCTCTAAGTATTGTAAAAGTAAAAATAGCATTAAGGCAATGAATGGTAAATAAAAAATGGTGATTTTCGGGCCAAATTGCGCATGTTCACTCTTAAAGCTTTGCAAAACCGGTATAGAAGCGGGGAGCTTATTGTATTGGATTAGTGTTGCCGTAATGCCAGCTAAAAAAATAGTCGCAACAATAAGCGTTAGCGATTTACAAAAGCGTGGTGTAGGTGTTTTTTGTTGTTCTAGCATTTGTTCACCTCATAGTTCAATTAAAAAAGTGCAGTCTGTTATACTGTATCATAAGAATACCATCATGTGTGACATAGAAAGAAGGGTTAGATGGAATACTTGTTGTTTTTACTAATTGGAATTATCGGCAACATCATTGGCACGTTAGTTGGAGGTGGCGGGTTAATAACATTACCGACTATGATGCTAGTAGGGGTACCCGTCCATTCAGCAATCGGTGCGAATAAGGTTTCTAATATGGTAAGTGCCTTTTCAAGCTTTTACACAATTTATAAAAGAAAAGAAATAGTATGGTCAGAAATGCGTTCAGTTTTACTTGTTTCCTTAATAGGTGGTACACTTGGAGGTCTGTTTGCATCATTTATGAGCAGTCACACATTAACGTTTATCGCCATCATTTTATTAGGCTTTGCCCTTGTTATGTCCTTTTTAGGCGGAGCTGAATTTGGAGAGAAAGAAAGCTTTACAATGAATCGTAAAAACGGTCCAATCCTTTTAGGGGTTGGCTTTTATGATGGCATGTTCGGCCCTGGTAGCAGTACGCTTGCACTTTATACATATGCACATCAGAAAATCTCTTATATGAAAGCAGTAGGTTTGTCGCGTGTAGGTGTTTTTGCTATGTGCTTAGGAGCTTCGATTACGTATATTGCTACAGGTAAAATTGATTGGCCGTTGACAATCGTATTAATGGTTGGTTCTGTAATCGGTGCACAAATAGGCATTATCCTTGCCAGAAAGGTTAAGGCAAATCAAGTAAAGCTATTGCTGCGTATTGTAACCATTGTGCTGATAGTTCAGCTCGTCTATGATTTTATAAAACAGATTTAAGGAGGCGATAGGATGTTTGAAATTACACCTTATCCATCTTTTTCGTGGTCACTGTCCCGTCATAAAACGGTAACAAGCTGTGCGCGAAAATATGGCTATGAATATTATTTTTCTCATAATGGCTGGCTCAGTTACAATGTGGAGCCATATCATCAACATGTCTATCGCTTAAAAAAGCTTCAATCCATGCCGATTTTATTTGGGCAAATCGTCCATCATTTAATAGAGCAATCGATCAATGATTATTTGCAAACCCGCGAGACTACAACTGTTGCTGAACTCGTAAATCGTGCACGTGGCCAGCTTAATGCCGCTTTTATCGATTCTACACGTCATGTAGATTTATGGAGACATAAGCCAAATAAATTTTATATGATGCAAGAAATTTATTACGAAGGAAAGTTAAATCCTGAACTGGTACAGGACTATAAAGAGCGCATGACGGCTGTGTTTGACAACTTTCTTAATAGTGAAACATTCCAGCAAATTACCGCACAAAAAGGCTCGCTGCGAATCGGTGAGCCTGAACAATTTCGTTCCATGAAAATCGAGGGTGTACAAGTTTTTGTCGTAATGGATTTTCATTATTTTGATGAGATGACAGACAAGTGGATTATTATCGATTGGAAAACAGGGGGAGAGTCCGATGATGATCGCCAACAGTTAGCACTCTATGCTTACTATATTCAGCAGAAATATCGGGTTTCTCTAGACCAGATTGATGTCTATAATGAATATTTATTGACAGGCAAAAGAAAAAAATACACCTTTACAGCATATGATATGGATAATATTTTACATACGTTTCAGCGAAGTGTGCTGGAAATGAAAAAATATCAGGCGGATATTTTCTCCAATGAACCCGTGGACTTTGAGGAGTTTGAGCAAACCACTGAAAAATGGCACTGCAAAGGGTGTAATTTTAAAGAATTATGTGAGCATAATTAAGTAGAAAAATGGAGCGAGTGACCAAAAAGTGACCAATTAAATTAAGTCATCAAAATAGTCACTAGCTTTATTTTTATCTTTACTAGTTAAATGACTATAAATGTTAATCGTCATTTTTATATCAGAGTGACCTAATTGTTCTTGAATAATCTTAAAGTTGACATTTTTACTAACCATATAAGAAGCATGTCGTAAAGCATGAAAATTTAATTTAGGAAGATTATATTTCTCAATAATTCTTCTCCAAGCCGTATCTAGCAGCAGGGATTCATTCCTTTTGTCGAAATTAGATTGTAAGAGGTGGTGTATTTCAGTTGAATGCAATAAGAAATGAAAAAGTATTTACTACTAATCTAAAAGAAGCTTATGAATTTGCATATTACCTATTCCTTACTAAAGGTGTAGATAATATCGAAATAGAGCAAATTAAAGATGATTGCTATGTGAGATTTACAATGGAATATAGTCATGAATTAGGTAAACAAATATGGAATATAGTAGAGCAATTTAATCTTGAAAGCTTAGTTTTTTACGGCGTGTTTTGGGACGTTGTACGGGGATATGTAACTGAGTGAAATTTTAATCATTATGCCTTCCACAGATAATTGTGAAGGGCTTTTATTATATGGACATTGCACAATTAATTCAATATCCGTTTTTATCATTAGTACCAGCAACGATTTTATATATGTTACTTGCTTATTTTGCATTTAAAGTATTGGATTTTGCAACAGGCTTATTGAAAACATGGAAGAAGGTATCACCTTATCAAACACGGATTATGCGTGATGGTATCATTCGATGGATTAGAGAGCTGGTTGCAATTACATTTGTTATCCTATTTGATTTAATCTTTGGCTTAGATTTCTATTTAACAGGCTTCACATTAGCATTATTTTTATACAAAGAAGGTGGTTCAATCGCTGAAAACCTTCAAACATTAGGTGTAGATATGCCTGGAAGAAGGTGGGCGTAAATGACTTATACCATTGAACAACGTTTGATGTCAGGATTGCCAAATCAGGCTTTGAAAGCTGTTAAATATGTTATTGCCCATGAATCAGGGAATCCAAACAATTGTGGTCCAAACGCTTTGGAAAATGAGATAGCATACATGAACCGCAATAAAGCCAATGCATTTACATCTCACTGGGTAGGCTGTGGCGGTAAAATTGTACAAGTTGCGCCAGTTAATCGTGTGCAATATGGTTGTGACCCGAAAGGTAATCCACTTAGCTATGCACAAATAGAGTTGGCTCGTACAAATGATAAGGATCAATTTAAAAAGGATTATGCAGCTTATGTTTGGTTGTAACGTGAACTTGCTAAAGAGGCTGGAATACCTGTTGTACTCGATGGCAGTGGCAACGGTATAAAATCACACCGTTGGATTACGGACAATTTAAAAGGTACAACCCATAGAGATCCATTTTCGTATCTGCAGAGTATGGGGATTTCAGAGGAACAATTCAAATTAGACATTAAAAACGGCTTAGATAAACCAACTGAAAAGGATGATGATACAATGCAATTTACGAATAAGACAACAAAAGCAGCAGATAAAGGTTTAATTGAAAAGTAGTGGTTAGATAAATTTGATAATGGAACTATGACAAATGGTGATTATGAAGGTTTAAAACTTATCATTGCACAGCGTAGTAACTAAAATGTAAAGACCAAGATAGCTTAATTGCCGTCTTGGTCAATGTTCATTTATAATATCACTACATGTAGTGAAAAGTATCAAGCATACCAAGAACCCAAATAACCAAAATCACTACCGCCACAATTAATCCGAATGTAACAATCGGATCTGCACCCTCTTTATTTTGGATTTGTTTTTTTGTATATTCCTCGTACTCTTCTTCGTTAATCGTATTACAATACTCACATATTTCAATCACAGCCCCATCTCTATGTACTTTCTTAAATGGATTTATGGCTAAACAATTAGGGCAATTACTCAATTATATTCTCCTCACTAACCTTATCTACTAATTACCATTTTAGGAAATTTAGCGTGAATTGTATATATAAAATTAGGAAATAGTAACTGAAATCACGTTACTTAAAAATTATTTCTGTAATTACCCCTTGCTAAATTACAAACGTCATTACAACGCGACATCAGTCACCAAAATAAAGACCAGGCGCTCGATTGAAAGTGAGTACCTGGTCATTTTTTGTTTAATATTCTCTTATTTCAAATGAAGCTATTTTATCATGAACAATATATTCCGTTACTTTTTTATAAGGTGAAATTGTTTTTGAAAATTTAAATGTTGATGTGCCTTGAGCACTATCAAACCATTTCAAATAGTCATTTAATACATTATTAGTAACGTCATATTCTTTTGTAATACCGTTTACTAATGTAATGCTTAAAATAGCATTTGAAGATTCATTGCTTAGTTTCTTAACAATTACTGTACTAGTGGCCGCAATATCAGTATTTTCTATTTTTGCAGTAATAATTGCTTCACCTTCGCGAACTGCAGTTACATTTCCATCTTGATCTACAGTAGCAATTGACTTATCACTAGATGACCAGATTACTTTTGCTGTATCTGGAGTGACTGTGGCAGTTAGCTTTTCTGAGCTACCTTCAAATAATTCTAGATTATTTTTATCTAATGAAATAGATTCTCCACTAGGAATCTCGTTTTCTGATAATAAAGTTCCGTCAACATCAATGGCGTCTAGTACTAAATAAGTCGTATTCGAGTTTTCTTTTTTCTCAATTTTAACATGATGCAATTTGTTTTCTAAATTCAATTTTTCGTATGTAACTATATGGTTGTCTCCTAATGGGTTATTACTATAGTCTGAGTAATTTTCTTTTTTTCCGTCTATAGTAATATAATTTATAGAATCTCTATTATTTGCCATTGTATTAATGATTCTTAAATCTGTGCCGACAAAATAAAACTCTATAGATGAATTAACCACATTTGAATGAGATTCTGTATTATTGTATCTAGGACTTGTAGAGGTAACATGTCTCCATGATCCCTCATATTTAATGGCAGGGTTCGTGTTATCGTACCTTTTCCATCCTTCTTCGGGTTGTGGTAAATATTCTCCAATAGAAGCTGCATTAACTTCAATTGAATTATCCGTAAATAAAGACAAACTAAACATAGAAATAGCTAAAATTAAAATTGAAAAATATTTCTTCATGATTTATCCTCCTAATCAAAAAAATTCTTTTAATAACCTACAATAACAACTTTAACCATATCTAAATGTATTTACCATAATAAAAATCGTTTATTTTTAATAATAAAAAGCCACTCAATTGAGTGACCTTAATGGTCTTTCGTGTGAAAATAAGTGACTAAAAAGTGACCAACAATTGACTAAACGTTACATTCAGCTATAGTTGGTGATTATTAATGACAATACAATGATAAAAAAACATTGTTAAATCAAGCTTTTGATTTAACTTGAAACATAGCGAAAGTCCAATTTAAATATCAGGCGGATATTTTCTCGAATGAACTCGTGGACTTTGAGGAATTCGAGCAAACCACTGAAAAATGGCACTGTAAAGGGTGTAATTTTAAAGAATTATGTGTGCAAAATTGATTTTGAAAATGGAGCGAGTAATCAACTAAAAAAAGTCATCAAACTCAAAATGAAAGCGCCTTTAATTATCGGTGCTTTTTTATTATGTATAACGGGTTATAGTTTCATTTTTGGAGAAATATGCAACAAATCTAATAGTTGTATCGTTATTATATTTAATCATACTGAGAAATCAGAGTTCAATACTCTCGTTTTGTTAAGGAGTGTGAAATGGATATTAAGTCATTTCTTCAATATGTATCTTATGTAGTTTATTTTTTAATTGTGTCTATCTTAACCTACTATATGCAATGGATAACTGTACTTTTTGTGGGCAGTATACGTTTTACAGCTGCAGATAGTTTTCCAGGAGATTTGAGTCGCTCTTCTTTAGCCATAATGAGCTTCGTGTTTTCTATCATGCATTTTGTTGTATTAACAATATATTTACTTCTACATAATATACTGGTGTCTTTATTTAAAATTAAGTTTCACTATAAGATTGCGTTGGTGTTCAATACCGTTGTTGCTGTCAGTTTAATTATTTATTTTATTAATATGTTTTTATATTGAGCCAATAATCCTAACTTTATCAACATTTAAGGTTCTATAAATATGAGTACCATACTGTGCAGTAAAAACAATTTAACAAAGCAGAGGCAAAGTTATATTATTTGTCATGCAAAAATAGATGTGGCTTTTTATTATGCTCATATTTCTTGTCATTCCAATCCATTATATAGATAGATGGGAGGTGTTGACTTATGGAGTATGAATATAAAGTGAAGTTTTACTATAACGAAGGTCATGAAGAAGAGTATAAAATCAAGAATAATATTGAACAAGAAACATTTACAGAAGAAATTTCTAATGGGTTCAATGAGAAGCCTTGGTATTCATTTACTGAAACAGAGCATTATAAAACGATTTTAATTAGTACAATAGATGTTTACAAAGTGGTAGTAGAAAAAAACACTTTAGAATTTGATTAATCAAATGTATGTAGTCACATGTAGTCACACCCTCTAAAAAGGTGTGGCTTTTTTCTTTGAAAGGATGAAATAAATATTGTGCTGTTATTAAGGCAGGATTAATTTCCAAATTTGTGTAGTATCAATTTTGCCATTAAAGCGCACGAAAAATAACTATTTCATTTTTAATATACAAATGTTTGATACATGATAGCAATTAGAGAGGCGATGTCATCATTGATAGCTTCAATGTGGATGCGATTCGTTAAATTTGTATTTGTACTATCTAAATTTCTAATAGTAGCGATTTTTTCACCATTTAACTTTAATGTTCCTGCATAAGTATAGTCTTTCTCAAATTGGTACACGTCTCCGTTAAGCTTAAAAGATTGCATCTTTTCAATTAATTGCACACGATTTTGTTTAATTGCAATTTTTTTCGATGTTTTGCTACTATAAAGCGTATAACGAACACCTGTAAATACGCAATCAATTTTGTATATTGGATGATTATCGATTGAAAAAGCATTATAGCAGTAGGGCATTCCATATCGGAGAAACATATGAAACAGTTGTGTTAGGATACGATGGCGATTTTTTTTGAGAATACTAATAATTTTGTTGTCCTTGTTATAAATGGGAATACTTGTGTAATAGGAATCTAATTCTGGGATGCTATATGAATAAATCTGCAAAGATGTCTCTCCTCTATGATCTCTCTTAAATAATTACATTTTAATATGCATTGATATCCCTTTTCAAATATGTTGTACCGTAATTAGTTACGAATTGATTTTCTGTTATAATAAAATGCAGAATTTTACGACAAAAACAAAAAAATAAAGGAATGGTGCATTTTGAAAATTTCAAGAAACCCAGAAACGGTACATAAACCCGTAGCACCGTACGTACACCAAATAGAGGTCACTGGGCCTCAGAAGTGGCTTAATATGTCGGGTCAGTTAGGATTAGAAGTAGATGGGACAGTACCTGAGAATCCATTAGAACAATTACAGTTAGCATTGGAGAATATAAAAAGAAACCTTGAATCTGCTGAGATGGATGTTAGTGATTTAACAAAATTGGTTTTTTACTTAGTTGGTGACTTTGAAGCAGAGCAACGAAGAAAAATTATTGGCGATTTTTTAGGTGAACATCTCCTTTGTACGACAATGATTTATGTAGTAGCTCTGGCAGCACCAGTCTTTAAAGTAGAGGTTGATGCTTGGGCGTGTAAAGATATTTAAATTTATTGAGCGCATTATGCTAGGGGGGCTTTTCTATATAAGATGAAACTAGGAGCAAAGAAGGTTTTTATGTTTAACTATTATTTTAAAGCTACAGTTGCAATTTGACGGGATTCTCGATTGCTATGTGAAATTCAGTACCTTTCAAAATTAGTTGTCACGAAGTTTTTACGATTCAACAACGTTGAAATAAAAAATATACAATAAACGAAGTGAAGCCAAATACTCAATTAATTTTGAGCCCAAGCTTCACTTTGTTTATGGACGTAAGAGAACATCCAGTATGGTATAAAGAAGAAAAAGAATAAAGCCTTCTTCTCGTTTAGAAAGATGCAATTTTTCCGATGCGAAATGAATCACTCTATTCCCACCAATGTTTCAGTTCTGTGAAGCCTACATCCCATAGCATTATATTACCTGTGATCATAATAGTCATTTTTTTGGCTTCATAATATAACGGAATTTCTAATGGCATTTCAATTGTTTCGGATTCTTCTTTCAAATTCACTTCATTTTTTTGAAATATTACATTTCCATCCGTAATTATAGTCACTTCACCTTTGAATTCCTCTTGATCGGGAATGCCGATGTTTAGATAAAATATTAACTCCTCTTTATTTTCAATAGTATATGTATAGGTTTTGGTAGTGTTTTCTTTATTACTATATAAATTGTATTGGGGTACTATTTTATTACCAGCTACAGAGAAAGTCGGTAAATCGTTCGTTAGTGGTTTATCTCCTGTGACTTCTTTAATAGTATCCAAGGGTTGTACCGGACTTACTCGTTTATCTAAAACTTCAGAGACAATCATTACGCCAACTAACAGTATAATGGCAGTTAAGGAAGAAGCAAGGAGTTTTTTAAAAGTCAGGTTTGAAGTGAAACCAACTTTGTATACAACATATCCAATTGTTGCACCTATACTATTTGAAATAACATCATTTACATCAAAAGTCCCGAGATACATTAAAGATTGAATCGTTTCCAATCCAAGAATCACGATAATGAACCATCCTATAAATTTTTTATAATCAATTTGATTGAGTAAAGGAAATAAGATACCAAAGGGGATAAATGCTGCTATATTTCCGAAATCGTATAACCAAGAAAACGTAAATCTAGGAAAATTCAAAGGAACGTCTGATGGGACGAGCAGAAATTCGTAGCCGGCGCTTTTGTATTCTTCATAACCGTCTAGACGATTAAAGCCTAAGAACATGAAGTATAAGATCAGACCTGTGTAAAGAATAGTAATCACCATAATTAAATTTCGTTTTTTCATTTTTTTAACTCCTTTTCACACGATACCTCTTGTCATTGTACGAACTACCTTATGTACTTAACTTTTCCCCAGTATGGAGTGCTTATATTTCATGTAGTATTCTTATAAAATCAAGTGGCAGTATCATTATTATAAATGGAAATAATTAATAATTATTGAGGGTATTTATGAAGATTTCTTAAGAAATTGCAATACTAAACTTTCTATAAATGCTGTGGAGCAATGAAATGGATTGTGTAGTAGGGGGAAGTATTATTATTCAAAAAGAATATAAGTGAAATGAGGGTGAGGAAGCTAGTCTTTATTCAATAAATTTTCTTGCTAAATCAGATGTGGGGTGATGAAAGGCTAACTGATTAATGGTAAATATGTTGTATGTATCTAAGTCATTGTTGAATGGAATGTAAAAGGCGGAAGGTGTTAAGGGTATTTGTTTAATATTGGTATTTAACCCTTGATTTTACTTGTATTTGTAAATAGAATTAAATAGAGGGAGGGAATTACTTGGCTAATAAACAACATCATACTCCATTTTTGAAAAAACCTTGGGTATCTTCTATTGGTGTATTTGTATTGTCGCAAATAATCTTTGTTACATTAGAAGCAACAGGATGGATTCCTAATTATCGAGATATTAGTGGAACGCTATTTGGACGAATTACTGAATCTCCAATTTTCAAAGAGTGGTTTACCTTTTATGAAACAAAAAATTTCAATTTACTTACTATCTTTTTTGGCATTGTCTTTTTAGTGCCCGGAGTAATCGGTGCGTTCAAAAACGTCTTTTCACCAAGTCTACAAAAGTAATACTTGTTCATGTTGTGGGCATCTAACATTAGATGGAGGAACGACCGTATACATATGGAATTTGTAGGATTTGCTTCTGGGAAGATGATGGGCTTCAATTCACAAAGCCAATTCCGGACGCAATATGCAGAGGCATATATGATTCGAATTGGCGAATTTATTAATGTCCATTCTATAATCGACATATACATTAAAAGGTGCTGTGCTATAGTCAACAAAGCTATAGCGACAGCACCTAGTTATTTATTAGTGGAAATATTTGTCGACACGTTGAATGACTTCGTCAGCAGAAAGACCATCAGCGTCAATAACAGGCCCTGCCATGACAGGATCGCTAATTCCCATGATATCTCTATCTTGCCCAGTGATTACACAAGCATCACATTTTTTTGCATCCTCTTCAGTACGAAGCTGAATAACTTCATAACCTTTTGCTTTTAAAGCGTCTTCAACGTTTGTTAATGATTGTTCTACACCAATTATTCTAGTCATTATTCTTCCACCTCCTATATGTAATGTGTCATATAGGATTGCTAATTATTCACTATATTCATCTTTTTGTTATACATAATAAAAAACACCTCAAAATTGAATTGAATCTAAATCAAAAAATAAAATTTAATGTTAGGAGAGATCTATTAAATGGGAAGACTACAGAAAACAATATTTAGTCTTTTATTTATTGTCGCCTTTGTATGGATTATGATGCTAATTATTGCCGGACCACCCAAGCCTGTTGTTTTGTCAGAAGGTAAGGAAGTATCAATAGTACAAGGTTCCTATTGTTGGCAAGGCTTTATAAATAATAGATGTGTTGATAAAATTCCACCACCTGAAATTATTGCTAATAATAATATTGTTCCGTTTCCTGTTTCACCGCAAAGTGAAATTAATATTAATTTTAAAAAAGCACCTATTGAGGGAATAGAAGTTGATAAATGGTTAGGCAACGATGAAATAGAGGTAATAAAAGTACAAGGTGATGTTTTCTCTGTACCGAAAGAAAAGGGGACTTATATTTATAGTGTTTTCGGTAGTTGGGATAAGGGTAGTTCTTCTTATATTTTTGCTATAGAAGTAAAATGAATACGTTAAAAATGGCTTATTATGAAAAAAAGACACATTGAAGTTTATTTCCAATGCGTCTTTTATAAATACTTAACTAAATGATCGATTGCATAAAGTGAATAATTTGATCCTCTTGAATGGAATCAACAGCAACTTTATTTCGACTCTTTTTTTGACATTTTGTACATTGATGGATAAGTTGAAAGCCTTTTTTTCCAGTATAATCGACTCCAATTGGTCTCATCAAACCTTTACAAGTACTCGCTCTGTCACCAGGAATATTATCCATATGTTTCGAAAACAAACAATTTGGACAATGATTTCTGAAGCTGCCGTTGCTTAATGGTTCAACCATCGTACTACAATTTTTACATTGAAATGCTGTATTCTCATTTTTTCTACTCAATTGCTCTTCCTCCAAAATGTTATTTCAACATTGAAGGAAGGGTTCCGTTTTCTTTTTCTGCAATAGCAGTATCAGGCTTTTATAGGGAATGTACGAATTCACCGTCTTGCTCTTCAAAACGATTACTTCTAGTTCCTGCTTCACAAAGACTTATTTCATCCTTTGATCCGGACCACGATTGATTTTATGTTTTTGTGTCAACCACTGTAAGACGGACTGCTCCATCTTCCACTAGTAGGTGTTCTCCTATAATCACTGACTTCGGCATTCGTCCCCTAACGAGCAATTGTTTTGAATAGATCAAACGTCAATCTATCACCCCTTATAATATGGCATTTATTTAAAGGATAACAAATATATTGAAATATTTAAATAGTCTGTACATGGTGGTGAAGCAAACTTTTGATCTAAAAAGGGGGCTCCCAACGATCTTTTCTAAATAATTGTTGAGACGCCCCGATTCGTTTACTTATTGTGAAATGAAATCTTGGCCGTTAATTGTTATTTTTGAAGCAGAGATTAGATTAGCTTTATTTGCTTCAAAATATGGCTCTAAAATAGTGTAAAATGCTTCCCATTTTTCTTCAATCTTTGCTGAATCTTCTTTGCCATCTAGCTTTAAGATTTCTTCATAAAGTTGTTTTAATTGTTTGCTATCCGCTTTATTAACTTTGAATTCAAAGCTAGACATATATTCTTCAAACGTTTGAGGTATTATGAATTGACCAAGGATGTCATGGAATTCAAGCCAGATTTCACTAAATAAATCATAATTTTCTTCTCTTTCTGCTTTTCGTACATCCGCATAAATAATTTTAAGTTTTGCTATAGTTTCAGTAGGGATTTCTAATAAGTCTAAGCGTCCGATATATTCTTCAAATGTTGGAGTTGGATAAAGCTCATCAAGATATGGTTGGAGTATTTTATTAAATCCTTTCATTTTTTCCTTAGCCTTTTCCTCTTGGCCATCTTTTTCAAGCTTTACCCATTCTTCATAAATAGCTTTAAGCTCTTTTTTATCATTTTCTGCAATAACTATATTGTTCTCACTAAATCCGTAGTCTTTTAGAAACTCTTCAAAAGGTTGGGGCTGCCAATTAGCTAAATAATATGGCTTCGTGATTTTATGCATTTCTTCATAAATTTTATTCATTTCTTCATATTTCTTTTCAGCTTCGTCCATCTTTTTATTTGTTATCGCATTTGAAGCTTCTTTTTCTAGCTTCTTCACTTCACTAAACATTTTTTCTAATTTTGTTAACTCTTCATTTGGTACATTTTTAGGCAAGTCTTTTTTATACACTTCGAAAGTGTAGAAGTCTGCATAATTCTCGACTACTCCGCCTTCAACTGTGATTTCCTGTCCTGCTACTAATTTCATTTGTTCTAGTTGTTCCTCAGAAAATTTAAAGAAACTAATAAAGTAATTTTTACCATCTCTACCTTTTAAGTTAATCCCGTCTCCGTGGACGCTTTTAATCGTTCCTGTAATTTGTTGTTCCATTTGAACAGTGACACCATTTGTTGGTTCTACTGAAGTAGCTCCTGCTTGTAGAGGCGTTAGGACAGCCATTCCTATTGTTAGTGCTGATGCAATCATCCAAGATTTTTTAATTGGTTTTTTCATGATCATATCTCCCTTTTTTTTACTCTGGAACACATTGTTTCCAATATTTAGACGAATTACCAAATAAAAAGGTTCGTTATTTTTTTGGAAAGATACAATTTTCCAATTTTCCAAGATTCCATTTTAAATGTTTAAATAGGGTATAACAATAAAGCTTGAGCAGTACCAATAGTACAAGGTACATATTGTTGGAAATGAATGTGTTAATCAATTCCGCCACCAGCATATGGGTGAAATCGAAGTAGAAGGGGAGGTATATTTATCGTATTTCAGGAAGGGGGACTAAATTATTGTAGAACCAAAAAAAAGGGAATCCCAACAGTCATATTAATGATTGTTGAGACACCCCGATTTTTTTCTTATTGCGGTAGGTATTCTTGGCCGTTAATTATTAGTTTAGAAGCAGAGATTAGGATTTCTTTAGATGCTTCAAAATACGGGTCTAAAATAGTGTAAAATGCTTCCCATTTCTCTTCAATTTTTGCTTCTTCTGCTTTTTTATCTAGCTTTAAGATTTCTTCATAAAGCTGTTTTAATTGCTTGCTATCCGCTTCACTAACTTTGAATTCATAGTCAGCCATGTATTCATCAAATGTTTGAGGCTTTATGAACTGATCAATGATGTCATAGAATTCCCCGTAAAGTTTTTCTTGTAAGTCATAATTGTCACCTTTATCTGCTTTTTGGATATCCTCATAAATCGCTTTTAGTTTTGCTAAAGTTTCAGCAGGGATATCTACTAAATTGAATTCTTTCATATATTCTTCAAATATTTGAGGTGGGTTAAGTTCTTCAAAATATGGATCGAGAATTTCGTAAAATTCATTCATTTTTTCTGTAGCCTTATCCTCTTGATCATCTTTTTGAAGTTTTACCCATTCTTCATAAATAGCTTTAAGCTGTTTTTTATCATTTTCTGCAATAATTACATTTTTATCTCCGAATCCAAATTCCTCCATATATTCTTCAAACGTTTGAGGCTGCCAATTAGCTAATATATAAGGTTTTGTAATTTTATGCATCTCCTCATATACTTTTCCAATTTCCTCAAATTTCTTGTCAAACTCTTCTTCTGTCATGTCATCTGAAATTTCTTTTTGCAACTTCTTCACTTCATTAAACATTTTTTCTAATTTTGTTAGCTCTTCATTTGTTACTTCTTTAGGTAATGACCTTTTATAAATCTCGAACGTGTAGAAGTCTGTATAACTCTCTACTACACCGCCTTCAACTGTGATTTCCTGTCCTTCTACTAATTTCATTTGTCCTAGTTGTTCTTCAGAAAATTTATAGAAACTAATATAGTAGTTTTTACCGTCTCTACCTTTTAAGTCAACCCCGGATTCGCCAATGCTTTTAATCGTTCCTGTAATTTGTTGTTCAATTTGAACAGTAACACCATTTGCTGGTTCTACTGAAGTAGCTCCTGCTTGTAGTGGTGTTAAAACAGCCATTCCTATTGTTAGTGCTGAAGCAATCATCCAAGATTTTTTAATCGGTTTTTTCATGATCATATCTCCCTTTTTTTACTTTGGAACTCGATGTTTCCAATATTTAGACGAATTACCAAATGAAAAGGTTCGTTGTTTTTTGAAAAATTTTTAAACATTTCATAAAATAGTGAGTTTGTTAATAATTTTCACTACCTGCCTATGAATGTATCGAAGGAGAAGGGGTTAAATCTATCATATTTATGGAAGGTAGTTTTAAAAGAAGTTCTTTTATTGTGGAATCAACAAAAAAGGGATCCCAACAATCATTTTAATGATTGTTGAGACACCCCGATTCTTTTATTTATTGAGGTAGGTAAACTTGGCCGTTAATTGTTAGTTTAGAAGCTGAGATTAGAACATCTTTATTTGCTGTAATATACGGCTCTAAAATAGTATTGAATGCTTCCCATTTCTCTTTAATTTTCGCTTGTTCTTCTTTTTTATCTAGCTTTGAGATTTCCTCATAAAGCTGTTTTAATTGCTTTCTATCCGCTTTATTAATTTTGAATTGATAGACAGCCATGTATTTTTCAAACGTTGGAAGTACTCTAAACTGATCAATGATGTTATAGAATTCCCCCATAAGTTTTCTCATTAATTTGGAATTGTCATCTCCTACTGCTTTTCGGTAATCTTCATAAATAGTTTTTAGTTTCGCTAAATCATCAGCAGAGATATCTAAATTAATGCCTTCAATGTATTCTTCAAATGTTGGAAGTGGATGACGAAGTTGGAGATAATATGGTTTGAGGATTTTGTCTATTTCTTCCATTTTTAAATTAGCCTCATCTATTTGAACATCTTTTTCAAGCTTTACCCACTCTTCATAAAGGGCTTTGAGCTCTTTTTTATCATTTTCTGCAATAATTATATTTTTTTTACTAAGTCCGTAAATTTCTAGATACTCTTCAAATGGTTGAGGCTGCCAACTAGCTATCGTATATGGCCTTTCGATTTTATATATAGCTTCATAAATTTTTGTGATTTCTTCATATTTCTCGTCAAACTCTTCTTGTGTCATTTCACCCATTTCAGCCTTCAATTCTTTTTCCAACTTCACCAGTTCATTAAACATTTTCTCTAATTTTGTTAGCTCTTCATTTGGTACTTCTTTAGGCAAGTTCTCCTTTTTATACGCTTCGAAAGTGATAAAGTCTGAATGACTCTCTACTACACCGCCTTCAGCTGTAATTTCCTGTCCTTCTACTAAGTTCATTTTTTCCTGTTGTTCTTTAGAAAATTTATAGAAACTGATATAGTAGTTTTTACCGTCTCTACCTTTTAAGTAAACCCCGGATCCGTCAATGTTAAAGCCTGTAATCGTTCCTGTAATTTGTTGTTCAATCTGAACTGTAACACCATTTATTGGTTCTACTGAAGTAGCTCCTGCTTGAAGTGGCGTCAGAACGGCCATCCCTATTGTTAATGCTGAAGCAATCATCCAAGATTTTTTAATTGGTTTTTTCATGATTATATCTCCCTTTTTAATTTGGAAATCACATTTTCCAATATTTAGACGAATTACCAAATAAAAAGTTTCGTCATGTATTGAAAGAAGTTTAAAAGTTTAAAATGTTCCATATAAGTGCTTAAATGTTTGTATAACAATTAAATTGAATGGCGGAATTTAGATAGTATTATTTTGGATAGGTGGTGCGAACTTGGGAATTGCTGAAGTATTAACAATTGTCTTTGTAGTATTAAAACTTTCGGATGTGATTGCATGGTCATGGTGGTTAGTTCTTTTGCCAGCGATAATATCTTTTAGCATATACGCACTAATTTTAGTGATGAAGTTAGTAATGGTGTTAATAGCCGTAGTGGCAGTGAAAAAACGTAGTCGAGGAATTAAATAAAGGAGATGGATACTAATGATTAAAGCTGTGATTTTTGATTTATATGGGACATTGTTAAATCGGGATAGTTTTGTTCGCTCATTTATAGATCAGCAATACGAGCGATTAAAACCACATCTACCACATATTTTAAAAGAGAATTATGTTCATCGCTTTATTGAGCTCGATAATCATGGATATGTATGGAAAGATGAAGTCTATCAGCAATTAATCGAAGAGTATTCTATAATGTTGTCTCCGCAAAAGATGTTAAATTATGTTGTAAATGGCTTTGCAGACTTTAATGTTATAGCTAACGAGGGAACTCGCAGATGGAAAAGCACATAGACGGTGGTGAATCAAAGTATGTCTCAATTATTATTAAATCAGGTGAAATAACAAGAAAGGTATGAAATTATCAACAACATGAAAAAACAGCTGAATGCATATGTTCAGCTGTTTTTTGAGTATGTAAGATAGTAATGAACATTTGAATAGAATCCATACAAAATCCTTTTACCTCATTTATTTGTTTGATATGTTTTGACTGCAGGAGGAACATAGGCTTCACATTTATCTAGTAGTGCCGCAACGTCTTCATCGACAAGTAGTGCATTTCTAGATTGGGCTTGTAAAAATTGTTCGTTTTGCATATGGTCAAATAACCCAATGAGTAAATCATAATAATGATTGATATTTAAAATACCACAAGGCTTTTGCAGAAGGCCGATTTGATTCCAAGTGAATACTTCAAATAATTCTTCTAACGTACCAGGTCCTCCAGGTAAAGCAATAAAGCCGTCAGCTAGTTCCATCATTTTGCTTTTGCGTTCATGCATAGAATTGACGACAATTAGCTCTGTTAAATTTTTATGAGAAATTTCACGCTCCTCTAATAACGTCGGAATAACCCCGATGACCTTGCCACCTTCACGCAGAACCGTGTCTGCTACTGTTCCCATCACACCGACACTTGCTCCACCATATATTAACGTAATATTACGTCTTGCTAATTCTTTTCCTAGAAGAATTGCTCCTTCTTTATATGCCTTAGAAGCACCGATGCTTGATCCGCAAAATACTGCAATACTATTCATAATGGTTCCTCCATAACTGATAAGTTTTTTCCGCAATAACGGTTAGTGAACACTAAGTGGGGGATTAAAAAGCCCCACCGATTCACTTTTCACTTTTATAGTATAATTTAATTTTAAGAGGAAAGAAATGGAGGAAATAGAAATGGAATTAAATGAGTTTCAAAAATTCGTGAAAGATTATTATGATGCACGTGGTTGGTCTGATTTAAGTATTTTTACGCGTATTGGCTTTCTAGCTGAAGAAACTGGGGAAGTAGCAAGAGCTATACGAGCGTTGGAAATTGGTAGGGATCGACCAGATGAAAAGATTCAATCCTATGAAGAAAATAAGCAAGAACTAGTAGAGGAGCTTGGAGATGTTTTAGGGAATATTATTGTTATAGCTAATAAATATGATATTTCACTCGAAGAAATTTTCACAGCTCATCAGGAAAAACTAATGGAGCGTTATAAAGCATAGAGATACATATGGGAAGGGGAAACAAATGGATTATCAAGTAGAGATTTTATTGGAAAAACACGATGACTTTACTACGTTTTTAAATACAAAGATTAGAGAGTACAACGATGAACATTCACCGTATCATAAAGAAAGTAGAAAAAAAGGTTCTGTTCGTCCGTTAAACATAATCGTAACGGATCTTCAACAGCAATGGATTGGCGGTATCACTGCTGAGGTTTATTGGGGGTGGGTAGAAATCAATAAGTTTTGGTTCAGTCAAGAATTCCGTGGAAAAGGTATCGGGGGACAGCTACTAGCGAAAGCTGAAGAAACAGCCAAGCAAATGGGGGCTACGAAGGCTTTGTTAACTACCTATGATTTTCAAGCACGTACGTTTTATGAAGCGAGGGGTTATCAAGTAGTAGGAGAAATAAAAGATTATCCCCCTGGCAGTAGTTATTTTACCATGGTAAAAACACTGGTTTAAGTATAGAAAGGCTGTTTGATTAGCTCTTTACGACAGCCTTCTGTTATATCCTTGGATATCCACGAACCCTCATACAATAAATTCAATAACTTCTTTGACTTCCTGCAACTACTTCAGGCTTGCCATTCTCAATTATTAAGGCTGTTTTTGAAAAAGGTTTATCATTTGTAACACTAAAAGCATGTCAAGACTATTTAGACAATAAAGTCTCAGCTCTATACATCAACCCAGAAGCCGAGAGATATGCAGATAAAGGGCATTATTTGCTGAAGTGGTCAAGATAAAATCAAGATTGTTGAGTTGCTTAGGCAACTCTTTCTTCTTGCTCAATTAAAGGGGAGCGTTAATTAAAGAACATTGTGTTGCGTATGCAGCTCTTTTTTTCTTTATTCAACTATCGGGGCAGGAAGGTGGAATAAGAAATCTCTATATTAGTAAAATTATGGTATATTAAATGTAATCACATTAAAGGGAGAAATTAAATGATAAAAATCGACGTAGATTTAGTTTCGAAGTTAATAAATAGCCAATTTCCAGAGTGGTCTAATTTGGTGATTAAACCTGTTAAAAAAGGTGGAAATGATAATAGAACTTTTCACTTAGGCAACAGTATGAGTGTTAGATTACCAAGTGATGAAGCTTATGTACCCCAAGTTGAAAAGGAACAGAAATGGTTACCCATTTTAGCTAGGCATATTTCTACACCAATATCTGAACCATTAGCTAAAGGAGAACCAAGTGGGGATTACCCACATCCTTGGTCAGTCAACAAATGGCTAGATGGTGAGATATTAACTATAGAAAATATTGATGATCCAAATCATTTTGCGAATGAATTGGGGGGATTTTTAGTTGAATTACAATCTATTGACGCCAATGGAGGTCCCTTAGCTGGGGAACATAATTTTTATAGAGGCGGTGATATTGTTGTATACGATGATGAGTGTAGAGATGCCATTAATAATAATGAAACTACATTTAATAAACACCTATTGGAAGAAATTTGGGGATTGGCATTATCTTCAAAGTGGGCTAGTGAACCAGTTTGGGTTCACGGTGACATAGCCCCGGGAAATATATTAATTAAAAATGGTAAATTACGTGCGGTTATTGATTTTGGGATATTGGGAGTAGGAGACCCTTCTTGCGATGCTGCAATGGCTTGGACATTTTTTGATGATACAAGCAGAAAGACATTTAAGAATGCATTGAATTTTGATGAAGAAACTTGGAATAGAGCAAGAGGTTGGGCTTTATGGAAGGCTTTAATAACCTACGACTATAATAAACATTCTAACAAAGCAGTTGCAGATGAACAATGTAATATTATCAACATAATCATTAATGATTACGAAACTGAAAAGGCGTTAAAATAGAAATTTATTGCAAGATGAGATTTCACAGAGATCTCAACTATTTTTTTTTCAACTAACGGTGCAAGTTAGTAAAAGTAGGATTTATTATTGTTCATTGCGAATAGGAATGAGGGAAAATATGGGGGTGTCAAATAAAAAGGTGCCCCTTGAATACATAAAGATTGCAAGTTTTGTTATAAGCTAACGAATCATGGAAATTATAGGGAATAGGAGCGGATTTATATTAGTATAAAAGGTAAAAGAATCAGTTGGATATTAGGGGGATTCGTTGTATTAACTATTGGTTTTATTTCTATAATCACTTGGTTTTATCCATTCTCTCCTTTCAGTGTAAAAAAGAGTTATGTCTATCATCCAGATAAGGTTTTATATGGTGGTAAAAGCTATGAAGCAATCCTGAGTGAGTTTAAAGAATCCTATAAAAAAGATTTAAATGCAGATTTAAATAACGAATATCCAAATCTTACGCTAAACCGAACACAATATGTATTGCCTATTTTTGAACAAGATTGGTTAATTAGTAAAGAATCTATCCCATTTGATGAATTGAAATTAGACAGGATGCTTCTAGATGTAAAACAAGTTAGAGAGGTTTTGCTAGAACTTGTTGTTCAAGCGGATTATACAAGTGAAGAAAGAGGATATTTAGTTAATAATATAAAAACTCTATTATCATTAGAAGATAGTATTACTCAATTAAAAAATGAAAATTACTTGTCCAGACGAGAGCTGGAAATTCAATTTCATAATCTATACGAAGAATTTATTAGTAACTTTGATTTATTCGTTACCTTTTATGAAAGGTCACACCATTGAGAAGTGTTTTTTTGACTAACAGGTGTTTTTTTCAAGATGGGATCCCAAAGAGATCTCATCTTTTTTTTATTCAACGAACGGGCAGGATAATTCAACAAGGACTTTGAAAATAGGTGGTGAAAATATGTATCAAAAGCGTATGGAAGAATTACAAAAAGCACTATATGAAACTAATATTTTTGATTATCAAATAGATAATTTTGATGGAGACACATTGGTTTTATTGGGTAGCTTTGATTTGGCTTATTATTATGAAATAAAGTTAACCTTTAAAAAAGTTGATTATATTAACTGCCCTTCCTTCTTTGATATAGACAGAATTAGACTTGCAACAGAAGAAGAAAAACAAAAGAATAGTATACAGTGTCAACTCGATAAAGAGGATATTATGATTGTGTTTGACGTTGATGTATTAGAAACATATTACTTTATTATTTGTCAGGACTTTGAATATGAAATGGGCTTAAGATATTTTAATGAAAGTAACTAATGTTATTATGCTAACGGGGTGCTTTACTTGAAGGTCATTGAGCTGTTTTAGACAGCTCTTTTTACTGTTTGTATATGAGGGGGATTCAGATTGAAAAAAGCACGTGAAAACCAAATTACTTACTTCTTTTTAGGTATAGTAATGGTTCCATTAAGTATATATATCAACTATCCTTATATATCGAGAGATGAATTTCCTGAAGGGATTATGACCTTTTTTTTAGGAACAAGTTCTTTAATGATGGCTTATCTGTCTCCACATCTATTTCCGAAAGATGAGCGTTCAAAAGAAATTATTGGTAGAAGTATGAGTGCAAATTATATCGTGCTATTCGGTACAATAACGATTTTATTTTTGTTGACAGGTTCACTTGGACAATTTGTATTAACAGCTACACAGGTTTTGACTGTTTTATTTTGTATTATGATTACCACAATCCCTTTGATAATGATTGCTTATTCTAAGGTAATTTAAAGGGTAAATTATAACTATTCATCTTTAGAAATTAAACGGTTTTATTATCTCTACTCAGGTTATGCAATTATATATTCTAGATTAAGGAATGTACTTATTGTTACTTATGCAAGAGTTTAAGATTAAGCTACCGAAGTCAAAGGTAGCTTTTCTTATTAAGCTAACTGGCAGTTTAGTGGAATATGAATCTGTTAAAATAACATATATTTTGATATGGTTGAAACAAAGCAATTAAATGAAGAGAGCTGATTTGGGTGTATGCATTTGAACTTAAAGGCAAACAAGGATTTATAAGAATTGAGTTAAATGAAGTCTTAGGTTTTCCAAAAGAAACAAGTTATTTGGGTGGCTATGATGTTAAAGGGAAAATTCAAATTAATAGTGGGAACTATTACGTAAAAGATGCCGAACTTTGGTTTTCAACAGGTCAAATATATGAATTCTATAAACAACTACTTAAATGCTACAAAGGGTTAGAAGGCATTATTAATTTTCCAAATCCTGATTCATCAGAACTTAAATTAGTGCTTGAATTTACTGGGTTAGGTAAATTTAAAATCCAAGGTAGTTTCCAAGAGTATTTATCTGTAGAGAATTTTTTAGAATTTGAATTTGAAAGTGAACAAAGTTATTTGATTTCTACGTTAGCCGAATTAAAAGAAATTGTTGATTACTATGGTGGAAATGAAGGATTAATTATATAAATCATATTCAACTAACTGGGAGCATTATTTGAATATGATAGACAATCAGAAGCAATAATTTGAGAAAACAGCCATTATTAAAAAGTTTAAGGGTATTTGTAATCTCTCCTGAATCAGTTCATGGTTCTAAAAATATATGGTTGAAAGATGACTAAAAAAACGCGCTAATGTCAACCTTATAATAAAGGGGAGATTTAGTGTGTATTCGATATCAAACTTTAAATTACTTGTTGATAAGCAGGCAGAAATTGATACTATACATCAAAACTGTGATAATTTAATACAGACAACTGTAACACCTAAAATGGATGCGGAAATTAATACATTTTTAGATGCCGTTAATAAAAAATTAACTGAACAAGGCTTTACAATTACGGTGACATCTACTGGACTAATTGCAAATTATAACGAAGCAGTAATTAATGTTGACAAGCATTCGAAAGATTTGGAAGAATGCTTTTTTATTAATTTGAATAGTTATGCGGAGGATCAAGTTTCCATTGTTTTAGACATTTCCGATACAATGATGCCAAAGATCTCTAATAACCTTGATGGCTATTCTGAGATTATCGAGCAAATGACCGATACATTAAAGTACGCAAAAAGTCTTGAAAAAGCTTGTACTTCACCAAAGTTGATTTATAAAACGCAAAGCAATATTATTTTTCATTCGGCTGAAGAAGTCATCAATTATTATTTTCAGTAAATAAAAGGCCACCCTAATAGATATATAGGGTGGCCAGTAAAGGAAGCGCTATTGATTTATATATTCCCGCTACAATAGTTTAATCAATAAATTTTCTTCCGAATATGAACAGGATCATCGTTAAGATGAAGAAATATAGTGGCATAATTATCAAAGAACCAGTATGCAGGAAACTCATACCTGACGTTATAAAGCTTACGAGTAAGTAATAGCCTAAGCTGAAAATCGCGCCAGCTGTCCCGATAACGTCCTGAAAGTTGACAAGCGCAAGGCTTAAGCAATTAGGTAGAGCAATTCCTGATCCTAATAACGTAATAAAAATGGTCACTAACATGCCAATTAGTAAGACAATAGTAGGCAATGGTAATGTACTAACGATTAGTAGTAATAAAGCCCCGACAGTCATAACTAAACAACCGAGATGAATAACTTTTTCTGGCTGATATTTATTGACTAGTCGTTTAGAAATCATGGCACCGATAATAGAGGCAAGAGCCACGATTATTCCAAGAAATCCATAAAGTCCAGGGGATAAATTGAAATGGTCAATAAAGATAAAAGGAGCTTCAGCGTAGTAACTAAATAACACGCCATTTATCCCACCAATTAGCAACCCAAAGACAAGAACCCTTGGAGATGAAATCATTCTTTTTACAACTGGAAAAATAGCCGTCCTTTTTCTCGTTGATTTATCTGTAGTTTCAGGAAGTCTGAAATAAGCATAGATAAACAACAAAATACTCATCGCAACGAGCACAAAGAAAACAGCTCTAAAACCAAGTGCTTGATCGACCCAACCGCCAATCAGCGGCCCTACAGCAGGAGTAAATGCAATGACTGCAGAAATTTGCGCAAACATCGCATGTCTTTTACTTCCGGAAACACTTTCACGCAAAATAGTTTGCGTAATAATGGAGCCTGTCGCTGCCCCAAAAGCTTGAATAAATCTACTTACTAATAGAAAAGTGATCGTTTCTGCGTAAAAACACATGAAACTTCCAATACCATAAAAAATTAAACCGCCTAGCATGGCCGGTCTTCGTCCAATAAAATCAGAAAGCCATCCCCAACAAAAGACACCTATAGCAAACCCTATAAAATAAATACTTAAAGTTAACTGTACAGATCGATTTGAGGCATTTAATGCATCTGAAATATCAGGTAGAGATGGTGTATAGATTGTCTCGCTAATCTGTGGAAAAGCTACAAGAACAATCATTAATAATAAAGATGGTGCTACATGTTTTTTCAACTTATTGCCCTCCTACAAGCAAAATCTACTTCTTTAGAAAAGAGTAGACGTAGCTAGGGAAACGGCGGGACCATTATAAGTATTCGTTCATAAGATGTCATTTTCAATCACCTATATATGCTAAAAGTAGGAGTGCATAGTCTAGCCTCTATTATATAGATTTTTGTTATTTTTAAAAGGCATTTATAGAAATATTTTCAATATTTAGGTTAGTCACCATAACGAAACGTGGGTTGATTTCCGTTTCTCTATTGCTGATCCCCAAGGAGTCGCCAACCGGAACGAAAATCGACTTTTCAAATTACAACGTTTAAAAATGTCATTACTAACCTTCAATGATAAATCTAAATTTTTGAAAAATTTAAACTTGTGCATAAAAGGGTATATATATAAAATAGAAACAAACGTTCTTGGTGGGGGTGGGAAAATGACTACATTTAATCAATTACAGTTAGTAGTATTCGAAGAAAATGATATTCCAGCATTAATTGCACTTTCTGACTCTGTCGGGTGGGATTACGATGAATTTGAAATTAGAACAGTGATGAAGTCTGGTGAAATATTTGGGCATAAAAATGCCGAGGGGGCAATTGTTTCAAGTGCGGCCATTATCACATATGATTCAAAGGTAGCTTCTATAGGCATGGTTATTGTGCATGAAAATTACAGAGGGCTTGGCCTTGGGAAATTAGCTACTCAAAAATGTATTGAAAGTGTTTCAGAACAAACGGCAATTATGCTCGTCGCAACGGAAGAGGGTGAACCGTTATATAAGAAAATGGGCTTTGCCACTGTTGATTATGTACATAAATATCTGAATAACAACTATTTCAGTGACAAAAACCTAGCTTGTAACGAGTATACAATTGAAGATTTTTATGAGCAAAATTTTGCCGATATTGTCAGCTTAGATGCAGTAGCCTTTGGAGTTAAAAGAAGTAATTTTCTACAGAATAGAATAAAACAATCGAAGCAATGTATCGTTATGAAAGATTCTCATGGGAAAATGATAGGCTTTGGCTTGTCCATTTTAGGACCACTCAATCTAATTTTAGGCCCTATTATTGCGCCTGATTCTCTAACAGCTAGTCTCATCATTCATACTTTAGCGAAGGATCATAATGGAAAATTAAGAATTGATGTACCATCCGGTCATACTGAATTTATTAAATGGTTAGAGCAAAGTGGTTTTATAGAAGCAAATAAACCTCCAGTGATGATTCTGCATGGTGAAAAAATGCCGACTAGAAATGATACACTATATGCTATAGCTGCACAAATTTTTGGATAAAACATTTATACAAAAGGAGCACACGTTTTATTGGGTGTGCTTTTTTTGTATTAAAGGATTTTAAAGGAAGTGTGGAGAATAGAGAATAAATGTATTTAAAGGGGGAGAAGTTTGTGTTTCCAAATTTAGAGACCGAAAGACTTATTTTAAGAGAGCTGACGCAAGATGATGTGCAAAGCCTCTTCAATTGCTTTTCTAATGAAGAAGTTACTCGCTATTACGGACAAGAACCATTTATAGAGTTACAACAAGCAGAAGATTTAGTGGACTTATTTTCAAAAAACTTTGCTGCAAAAAGAGGAATACGATGGGGCATTGAAAGGAAAGGAGAAAAGGGTATAATCGGGACAATTGGTTTTCATGCCTGGTCGCCTATACATAGACGAGCAGAAATCGGTTATGAAATTCATCCTGATTATTGGCGAAAAGGGTATACGCAAGAAGCGGTTACCGAAATTATGTCGTATGGCTTTCAAAATATGGGGCTAACTCGTATAGGTGCTGTTGTATTTATTGAAAACGAAGCCTCGAATAAGCTGCTAACTAAAATAGGCTTTCATAAAGAAGGAATTCTTAGAGATTATATGTACCAAAATGGGCTGGCACACGATACATTTGTCTATTCCATTTTAAACAATGTTTAAGGAATCACTTCTTCTACCTTGAAATTCGGCAAAAGTGAAGAAGTTAGTTAGGGGATAAACGTCCCGTAAAGCCTGATTCGTTCAATTAATAATAAGTGGGAATGAGGAGAACCCTACTGATTAAAGTGCCGCTTTATTAATAACAAAACTTTTAACCTATGGAAATATTTTCTCTTTATTGATATGCATTTTATTGGCTAATAAATGATGACTAAGATGTGGTTTTGTGTTTGCTTTTTTCGGTTATAGTGCTAATAAAGGCATCGTGTTATTAGTAGTGGGGCTTTGATAGAATGGAGATACAATATAGCACAGCTTATTTTGAAAAGTTGGATTTACTTGAAATTCTATATGCAGGGCAGGCACCGCTAAAAGAAGCGCTACCCACACACATTGTCAGTAAAAGTCATTTGGAACGCTTTGACCAAATAAAAGCAGCCTTTGCTAAGCTAAATAAGGAAATTCGAATACTTGAGCTAAACATTATCCAGTCCGTAAAATAAAAAACTCATGCAAAAAGACTTGCATGAGTTTTTTGTTGGGCTTCATTTTAGATGATTGTTTTAATCTTAAACTTTTTTCTCAATCTAGTGTAAATGCTGCTAAAAATACCATAGCAACGTTTATTACAAGGGCAACAATATTTAAAAAATCAGTTGTTGGCATGATTACAATAATCAATGATGATACAGCAACAAATAATGGGATTATTTTAGTGATCTTTGAGACTAGTTGTAGCTTGTGATAATGTCTAAATATGAAATAAATACCTATTAAGATTGGTGCTGTAAGCAATACGCCTAAATATCCCCATGCATCTTCAATAAACCAAGGGAAGATGCGCATACGTGAAGTGAAAATAAAAAGATTTAGAATGATAGTTCCTATTAATAGGCTGTTTATTATAATGATTTTCTTGTTTTTCTTCATTTTGATTACTCCTTTAAAAATAAAAAATTATTCATGAATTTTCCTCTTAAATATTAATACCAATGATCATCATCATCGTTTATACACAATGCTGGCTCATCATATTTTGATATACTCATATTTCTCGCAAACTTAATCCAAACTAGTTTTCCCCCTAATGTTTTTTGAAGTATTCATACCTTTGAGCTAGTGCTACGTTGGTCCGTTCAATGGATTTTCTATAGAAATCAATTACAACTTCTTAATTTAAACGACTTCATTTTTACGAATAACATTCACTAATAGTGTAATATTACACTATTAGTGACCGTTTGTAAATGAAATGATTGTGGTAAATATTAACACGTTATAATATTTGTTTATATCTAGAGGGGGCTTTGCACTGAGGGTTGTAATTGAAGAAAGTAAGAAAACACATGATAAAAATTTTAGTCAATGTTTATGTTGATAACTATAACTTATGGAAATTTATAATTAACATTGATTTTACTTATTGACCTAAGAGATGTAAAATTGTGTTAGCAAGAATATCCAGAAAGATTGGTATTAAAAACAGAAAAGAGTGATGAAGATGGGCATTGATTTTCACAAAAAGGACAATCAAACTACTTATACAACTCGGCATGCTGACCATTCATGGATTGAAACAATGAAAGAATTAGTCCCTATCACGAGTATTAATAAGGCTGCAGATATTGGCTGTGGCGGAGGGATTTACGCTAAAGCATTAGCCGATATGGGCGTAACTTCTGTGATCGGTGTGGATTTTTCAGAGGCTATGCTCGTTGGGGCAACAGAAAATTGTAAACAATATCATCAAATAACTTTCAAGCAAGGAAATGCTTTGGCAACAGGCTTAGATGATGACAGCTGTCAGTTAGTACTAGAACGAGCTTTAATACATCATATCCAAGATGTAAAGGCTTGTTTTCAAGAGGCATATAGAATTTTGGAGGATGAAGGGGTCTACATTATCCAAGATCGGACACCTGAAGACTGTCTTCTTAAGGGAGATGACTGCCATATTAGAGGCTATTTCTTTGAATGTTTTCCAAAATTAAAGGAACAAGAAATTAAACGGAGACATTGTAGTGAGCTAGTCGTTGAGACCCTTAAGGAAATAGGTTTTAACGAGATTACAGAAGTAAAGTTATGGGAAACAAGAAATGTGTATGAACTGCAAGAGCAATTGTTAAACGATTTACGGGCAAGAACAGGTAGAAGTATTTTACACGAAATAGACGATGAAGAATTAAATGATTTAGTGAATTATATTGATCAGGCTATTACAACTGAGAGTTCTATAGTGGAAAAGGATAGATGGACCATTTGGAAAGCCGTGAAATGATTATAAAAAGGATTCTTTCTGATGAACTATCCGACGGTAAAGTAGCTCAATCAATTATTCATCGATTCGATAAAAAGATACAAGCTCTCGTTCGTTTTTCAAACGAGAGCTTGTATCTTTTATTCGCCAACTAATGCGAGCATGAATTTGTCTCGATCTGCTTCCTCCTGCATTTTATTCTCGACGAGCATTGCACCGTATCTCACATTTGTCATATCCCGATCAACTAGAAATTGAACATTCACTTTTGCAGCTTTTTTATTGATAGGGCAATCTCCTTTAAATTCTACAACGTCCTGTCCTTTTTGAGTTTTAAAATATACCCAATATGGATTTTTACAAGTGTTGGCAAAGCCAGATTCTAACGTCTTATTACTATTTTCTAATGAATAGCTTTTAACATATGTAATATATTCATTATCTGTAATGTCCTTTTGTGGACCGTAAAAATACCAGAATACCCCTAAAATCCCGATTGGCACAATCCACAGAATGTTCCTTTTGCTTAATTTCCCCATAATTGAAAGCCCCCTTTATGAGAATATTTTATCATTTTTACACTGATTTTTGCTAGCTTACAATAATATTTTCTAGCCTAAGAATTATTATTGTAGATTACGTCATTTTGTCTGTTGTTTGTTGATTAATGGTTTTTTTATTTCAAAATATTTATGGGAAACTATGAGGCTTATAATGACGTCATTTATGAGCGTATGTAGGTATTCAACTTGGGCTATGTCACAATGTGGGCTTTAAGCACCTGAAAAGCCAGTACTTGTTACATTACAAAATGAACACCTAGAAATTAAATGCAAGGAGATTTACAAAATGAATTATGGATTGTTTCAATGGATTAATGATATAGCGGGGCGCTATCCTTTTCTGGATAAAGGGATGATCTTCATCACCGATAGTGTTCCTTATGTCGTAATCGTATTTATGTTATTTTTATGGTTTACTGCAAACAAAGAAAAAAGGGTAGAAAAACAATATACTGCTATATACATTGTCTTTACATGTTTACTAGGATTGGGTTTAAACGCACTCATTCACTTGGTCTACTACCATCCACGACCATTCATCACATATAGTGTTCATCAATTAGTACCGCATGCTAATGATTCTTCGTTTGTAAGTGATCATTCCGTATTAGTATTCGCTGTAGCATGTACGTTGCTTTTACGAAAAGACTCGTGGAAGTTTCCTGTTTTGGTATGGGCTATCCTAGTGGGTATTTCCCGTATCTATGTCGGCGTTCATTATCCAGCGGACGTGATTGGCGGAGCCCTTCTGTCATTTGGGGCAAGTTTAGTCATTATTAAGTCTTCTAAAAAAATGGAGCCGGTCGTACAAATCCTATTTAATATCTATAATAGACTAACGAAACGTATCCCTTTTTTAGCGAAATTCAGCCATTAAGATCTGTGTCAGGAAAATAGTCGTTTTATACTTTTTTAAGAGTATGTTTTTTATTTAATTGAAAAGCATGCTCTTTTTTTTATATTATAAATTTTGAGCCAGAAGTAAAAACGAGTGTAAAGTTAGGGTAGCTCAAACTTTGATAATGGTCGATAGCGAAGTAATGAAAGTACAATACATATAATTATTATTATCTATCCTTAGATTAACAAAAAGGAATGAATATTGTGAGAAGAAAAGGACATTTCATAGACAAAAACAAAAATCAGATTTTTAACGATGAAGCATTAGTTTCAAGTAAAGTTTACCCTGATACTCCTACATTACAGGAACTTGAACAAATGATTTTTAATGGATCAGTAGAAATGATATTTATCTGTAACTATCAAACAGAACAAACAAGCAAATTAGAACTACTGTCGATTAATGATGTTAAGTATGAATGGCATACGAAATATAAAAATAATATTAGCCTTGATGATGAAGCGTATCTAAATGATTTCCCTAATGGGTACTGTTTTTTTGTTGAGCTTTGGGAAGGCGAAAAAGGAACTCCTATTTTGGTGTTATTCGAATGCCATTAAATTGAAGGGATAGGTAATTGGATTGGGGTAGACTTCACTAAATTTAACCTCAGCTCTCCTTTCACGTTCGGAAAAGTTAATGACGGTCATGTTGTGAATTTTAATGAAAAATTAAAATCATCCGGTCTTAATGTGACCAATAGAAGTCAATTTGGCATTGATATCGATACTGAATTGTATTTCATAAAAAAATTTGGTAAAATAAAAATACAAATTATGAGAGGACTGATGAGTGGACGATGATTAACTAAACTATATTTTTATTTGAAATGAACAACTTCAAACTTCAAATTACAAAATATAGGATTAGTCTGTCCATTTTTATAAATCAGTTTATACTTTATTTGTCATGTTTCCGATGGCAATTAAGGGACTTATTTACGATCAGTAAAAGACTAATCCTTCCAATTACAAATTGGGAGGATTTTTTTATTCTCTCATAAACAATTTAAACGATAAGGGGAGAGAGAAATGGGCGATTCAGATACTATTGTTACGCATGTATTACTCCGTACAGGTCGTTAATATCCATCAAACTTATGCGGAGAAATTTAGAATGGATGGATATGCCGACTTTGTATGAAAAATAAAAAGTGTTGATATACAAAGGAGGAATTATCATGTCAATGATACAAGTTCAAAATTTAACTTTTTCTTACCCAAGCAGCTTTGACAATATTTTTGAAAATGTAAGCTTTCAAATAGATACGGATTGGAAACTAGGATTTATCGGTAGGAATGGGCGAGGAAAAACAACATTTTTTAATTTATTATTAGGGAATTATGAGTATAGAGGGAAAATCAATTCTTCGGTCGAATTTAATTATTTCCCTTATCCAGTTTCGGATAAAAACAAGTATACTCATGAAATCATGGAAGAAATTTGCCCCCAAGCAGAAGATTGGGAAATTCTTCGTGAAATATCCTATTTAGACGTTGATGCCGAGGTCATGTATCGACCTTTTAATACATTATCAAATGGAGAACAGACAAAGGTGTTGCTTGCTGCACTTTTTTTAACAGAGGGACAATTTCTATTAATTGATGAGCCAACCAACCATTTAGATACGGAAGCGCGAAAGATAGTCTCTGAATATTTAAGGAAGAAAAAAGGATTTATTTTAATTTCACATGACCGAAATTTTTTAGATGGCTGTGTTGATCATATTTTATCTATAAATAGGGCAAATATTGAAGTTCAAAGTGGTAACTATTCTTCTTGGAAGCTGAATTTTGATCGACAGCAGGAACACGAAGAGGCGACTAATGAGCGTCTACAAAAAGATATAGGGCGATTAAAACAATCTTCGAAGCGTACATCCGGTTGGTCTAATCAAGTGGAAGCTTCCAAAAATGGGACAACGAATTCAGGCTCTAAGTTAGACAAAGGTTTTGTAGGACATAAAGCAGCGAAGATGATGAAGAGAGCAAAAAACATTGAATCAAGGCAACAAAAAGCTATTGAGGAAAAGTCAAAACTGTTAAAAAATGTGGAAAAAACCGAGTCATTAAAATTAGAATCATTGGCCTTTCATTCAAATGAATTGATTGTTATGGCCGACGTGTCTGTTCAGTATGATAACCAAATAGTGAATAAGCCAATTAGCTTTAAACTTGAACAAGGTGACCGAATTGTGCTTGATGGAAAGAATGGAAGCGGAAAAAGTAGTATACTCAAACTCATGCAAGGAGATCCGATACAGTATACGGGCTCGATGTATGCAGGTTCAGGCCTCATTATTTCCTACGTCCAACAAGATACTTCTCATTTGAAGGGAATGTTATCGGACTTTATTGAAGAGCATGGGATTGATGAAACGTTATTTAAATCTATCCTACGTAAGATGGACTTTGACCGCATTCAATTTGAAAAAGATATTTCTCATTATTCTGGCGGACAAAAGAAAAAGCTACTTATCGCCAAAAGTTTATGTGAAAAAGCGCATATCTATATTTGGGATGAACCGTTGAATTTCATTGATATTTATTCGCGCATGCAGATTGAAGAGCTTATTCAAAAATTTAATCCCACAATGGTATTTGTTGAGCATGATCAAGCATTTCAACAAACAGTTGCAACAAAAACGATAACGCTGTAAACATGATTAAACTATATGAAAGCTAAAACCGTTTAAAGAAGAATCCATTTTGATCAATCTTTTCAAAATGGATTCTTTTATTTTTTGTCAACTAATGATGTAGGTAATGTTTTTTCATCAAATACAGACCTTGAAAAAGGAAGACGAAATTCACTTGATTTCTACGCAAATTACAAGCCTATTTCTAAAGAGTATTACACGTACAATGATTGGAATTAACAGAGAAAAAACGGTGAAGTATTAAGAAAATAATGAAAGAAGGCATATGGCATGTCATTAGAAAATTTAGTAAATCGTATTTGCATAGAGGCTAAAAATAGAGATAGTAAAAAAATAGACGAGTTACTATATCAACTTTGTGAGTATGAGAATCTTAAAATACTGGATATTTATCCATATCAAATAAAAAGTAATGAAAAGTTTAGTCAAGTAGAAGTATTCTTTGATAAATTGGAAAGTAAAGATTTTCAACAAAAAACTCAGGATTTTCATTCGTATTTTAAAAGCTTAGAAAAATTCGAGAAATTTTTTGAGCTGATATGGTTAGGATCATCTGAATTTTATGCTTCTTATGCTGTACCATTAACTTTGTATAAAGATACAATGTATTATAAATTCTACGAGAGGGAATGGAATGAAATATTACCCAAAAAACGTGAAGAATCAAATTTAATAAACATTGATGAGTATTCTATGTTACTTTCTCTCATTAAATTAGCTGTTTCGGATCATCTTAATGTATTCTTCATTATACCTGAAAAGAATATTGTATTTAGAGGGGATGGATAAGCGTTTATCCTATATAGTGAACATAATCTTGATCTATTTGAAAAGATAGCTAATACTGAGGGGCTCTATATACGTTGATACTCTAACTATATTGGACTTCTATTGAAAGAATAGGAGAGGTTAATCAGTTGCTGAGAAGCCATTCGTAGCGAAGTACATTGCAGATGTTTAATAACATAAAAAAGAGAGTAAGGTACTACTCTTAGAATAAATAGGATAATATTTGCATAATTTCGAGCTTAACCAGAAAGCCGTTTTTACGGTCATTGCACAGGCTAAATATTAAATACAAAACGTCAAACAGGGTTCACATTATATGATGTGAACTTTGTTTGACGTTTTCTAGTTCTTTATAATATTTTGTCGTCAAAATGCATCTTATATCAATTATCTTGCGCATGTGATGCAAGAATTGAAATATTCTTCTACACTTTTACCTATTTCGATGGTGTATATTGCCATATAGGACTTTAGACAGTTGAGTCATTTCTATATTTCCTATAATATGTAATTGTAATTGAAAGTGATAATCATTATCAATTGTTTTTAGCAACATATTTGTTCCCATTCAATTCTTATCATCAGTCTTTTTAACTAGGGAGACTAATTTTTTTATCAGCGAGTGATAACCATTATCATTTGGTAGGGAGAAGGTTTTGTGAAAGGATGATTAATTACATGCAACAGATTGCTAAACAGATTGCAGAAAATGCAACGTTTCAGGCGTTTATGAATTGTTATATAAGAGAGGTGAGTAGCGGACATTGGGTCAGGAAGGAGGAGTGGATAAAAGAACAGCGACTATCTATCTTGATTACAGAGGCACATATGTTAGAGATTGAGTTGCCGATCCAAAACACACGTTTTGCATTTGGCGTGGAATACAAATCTCTTGTTGGAAGACATATATTTGGTGTTTCCTTGAAATATTGTACGAAACAAAAACAATGGCTTGTCGAAGATAAATTAACGATACTCATCACGCTCATTCAGGAACTGCATTTTATGGCAAAGGCGGATGGATGTCTTGGACTTTCTTCCCATTTTGATGAACTGATTCTTCGTATAATTGAGAGCTATCAAACGATGGCAAATTATATTGAAAAGAGTTTGGAAGGTAAGAAACAAAATGGAGCTAACTGTACGTTTATTGAAGCTGAGCAGTCTAACTTACTTGGACATTGGCTTCATCCGACACCTAAAAGCAGACAAGGGATGGCAGATTGGCAACAAACGAGTTTTGCGCCAGAGTTACAAGGTTCTTTCCAACTTCACTATTTTCGTGTCGACCGTAAAATTGTGAAAGAGTCCTCTGTATTAGAAAAAAGTGCAAGTGAACTCATTTCTCAGTCTTTAACAAAATCACAACCCGATTTTGTTATGTCAGAGACAGATTGCTTCATTCCGATGCACCCGCTTCAAGCACAGTGGCTTTTACAGCAACAGTATGTAAAAGAAGCGCTTGCTGAAGGGTTAATAAAATACGAAGGTACGCTTGGGGCATTTTATACAGCAACCTCTTCGATAAGAACGGTATATAGCTCAGATGAAGAAATGATGTATAAGTTTTCAATTCCTGTAAAAATAACGAATTCATTGAGGGTGAATAGAACTCATGAACTAAAAGCTGGAATTGTTATGGCTCGGTTAATGAGTAAGATTGATTTCTTACAGAACCATCCATCTTTCCGGATGATTGATGACCCAGCCTATATGACTGTAGAGTTCCCAAATCAGACGGAATCAGGGTTTGAGGTTATATTGCGCTCAAACGTATTTCCTAAAGGGCATGATGAAGGGATCTGCATGATTGCTACTCTTGTGCAAGAGCCCTTGCCAAATGAAAAATCAAAACTGTGTCAGCTCATTATGAAAATCTCACAATCAGAATTCCGCTCATTAGAGAGTGTAAGCTTAGATTGGTTTAAAGTGTATTGGAAATGCGCTATTGAACCATTATTAAGATTATACGATGAGCATGGAATAGCTCTCGAAGCACACCAGCAAAATAGTCTGTTAAACATTTCTTCAGGTTATCCAACTACTTATTATTATCGTGATAACCAAGGTTATTACTTATCAAAAACATATAAAGAAGTGCTTCTTTCAATAGAGCCTTCTTTACATGAAACAGCTGAGCTATTTTACGAAGATGCCCTTATTCATGATAGATTTACATATTATTTGTTTATGAATCAATTATTCCCCATTATTTCCCGATTTGGAGCGGATCAGCTAATCGATGAAAAAATTCTTTTGAAGTGGTCTATCGATCAACTGCACTTATTAGAAAAAGAATTTACAGGTTTCGGGAAGGCATTTGTTCGTAACATTCTAAAACAAGAAGAGCTTCCGTTCAAAGCAAATTTATTAACAAGGTTTCATGATGTAGATGAACTAGAAGCCGAACTTGAACAAGCGGTATACACGAAAATTCCAAATCCGTTCGTTTTTCAGCATGAGGAGGAAGAATATGCAGCAGCTACAGCCTTTAGCTTCTAAACAAGGAGAGCTACGAGTAAGGCGGCAGCTTGTAGAAGCAATGATTTTTGAAGGACTGATCAAATATGAAGAAACACCTTTAGATAAATGGACTTCAATTTTTACACTTGTTGGTCAGAAGTGCACCTATCGTTGTGAAGGAAGAAGAATGGCGTTTGATCGCATCCGAATACAGGGAGATAGTATTTTTCTAGTAGGAAAAGATGAAACGTTACTAGAAGCACCACTTGAGGATCTAGTAGATGAATTACTTTCGACTCGTAAAGACAAAGTTCGGTTACTGAAAGAACTTCATTTGACGAGTAAGCTATGTGAATGGAATGATCGTCATCTCCAACTGCCGATGTCGAGAAGAAATTCGAGCTATGAAGAATTAGAATCAGAAATCATTGAAGGACATCCATATCATCCTTGTTATAAATCCAGAACCGGTTTTACGATCGACGACCATAAAGACTATGGCCCTGAGGCAAAGCAATCTTTTACCCTTCAATGGGTTGCGGTACGAAGAAGCTACGTACGAATTTCTGTTCTTGAAGAGGAAGAGAACTTTTGGAAAAGAGAGCTAGGGCATTTGCTGTGGGAAGACCTTCTTGCAACGCTAGCGGTATTCGATGGAACATTTGAAGAATATACGTTCTTACCGATTCATCCTTGGCAATGGCATAACATGAAACAAGAACTTGCTGGATTAATGGAGCAAAAAGATCTAGTACCTCTAAATGTGAAAGGAGATTACTATAGGGCAACCCAATCAGTGCGAACATTATGGAACTTTTCAAATCTGAAAAAGGCGCAATTAAAATGCTCGATGAATATGGTGAATACCTCTTCATTACGAAAGCTACATTCTCATGCTGTTTGTGCCGCTCCTCATATTTCAGCATGGCTTAAACAGGTAGTTCAATTAGACGACTATTTACAAAAGGAAGCGTCTCTTATTGTACTGGAAGAATATGCAGGGATTATTTTTGAACCGAATACAAAAAAACATAGTAGAAAACTAGAAGGTCAGTTAGGTTCCATATGGCGAGAAAGTGTGCGCATGTATATGAAGGATGAAGAGGAAGCGGTACCGTTTACGGTACTAATGATGATGGAGTTAGATGGGCGTCCATTTATTGATGATTGGCTTTGCCGATATGGAACGGAGGAGTGGGTAAAACGCTTGATAGAAGTGAGTGTTATCCCTGTGTGGCACTTGCTTGTCGCTCACGGTATTGCTGTTGAGGCACATGCGCAAAATATGATTTTATTACATCAAAATGGATGGCCGACTCGAGTTGTACTGAGGGATTTCCATGACAGTATCGAATATATGGAAGAATTCATTGCAGATAGAAGCCTCGTTCCAGACTTCGAAACGATACACGAACGTTTTAAAGATGCACATGTCGATCATTATTATTGGATGTCTTCTGTAGAGGCTTTACGAGAGTTAGCTATGGATACACTATTCGTGTTTCATTTAAGTGAACTATCTTATTTGCTAGAAGAGCAGTATGGATTTGAAGAAACACGTTTTTGGAGTCTAGTTAAGAACGGAATACAGAAACACTTTGAACGTTTTCCATCATTACGCTTTAGAAATGAACAGCTTCAGCATACTAGCACACATATTTATGTTGAATCTTTACTAACAAAGAAACTTCAAAATCAAGAAGAAGGTAATTTTCGACATATCGTCAACAATACGTTGGCGCAAGCGGATGAAAAGGGGAAATGATGATGTTTTATGTCAATGATCAATTTTATACAGTAGAAGATATCGAGAAGCAATTTGAACTATATGAAAGCTTACCTCATCTAAGAGAGTGTAACAATCGCAGACTAGCTATTTGTACGGATGATACTTTCCAATATATAGCTCTTTGTTTATACATTCGCGAAAAAGGTGGATCAGTTGTCCCAATCCATCCAGCGACGCCAAAAGAGGGATCTGTACGGCTTGCTTCTTCAGCACGTAGTCATCTTTTGTTGTTCCAATCAATCGATTCTTTCATCGAACTATCAAATCATGTCAATAACCAAGAAGGCGTATTAGTTCAAATGAGCTCAGGTACAACGGGAGTTCCGAAATGTATTGAACGAACGTGGAGTTCAGTGGAAGAAGAGATTGAAAGTTATGTAAAGACATTACCTGTCGATTCCTTGACAAATTCTGTTGTTGCTTGTCCGGTTACTCATTCTTATGGATTCATCTGTGGTGTCTTAGCTTGCATAAGAAGGGGAGCAAAGCCGGTTATTATTACGAATAGTAATCCTAAATATATTTTGAAAAAGCTAAAAGAATATCCTAAGCACATCATCTATGGGGCTCCAGCGTTACTTTATACATTAAGTAAATTATTACCGGTTGATCAACAATTTGATCGTGTGATGACGTCAGGAACTGTGATGCCACATAGCTGGTTGACATCGCTAAGAGAGAAATCTAACCAAGTACTACAGCAGTATGGATGCTCTGAATCGGGGTGTGTTGCAATTCACCCTAATGTGGAAGATCCGAAAGAAATGGGTTACCCCCTTCCTCATGTGAAGGTGACAGCTGGTGATAAACAAACACCGAGCGAAATTATCATTGAATCGTCTACACAAACAATTCATACGAAAGATCTTGGCTATATAGAAAATAATGTTCTTTCTTTTCTTGCAAGAATAGATGACACGATTAATGTAGCAGGCTTGAATGTGTATCCGCAAGAAGTTGAGGCTGTATTAATGGGTGAGCCAAGAATAGTCGAAGCTGTCGTATATAAGAAACAAGACAACTTATCAGGAGAGCGAGTATGCGCACTATATGTGTCTACTGAACCAATCGATAGTATGGAACTTAGAGAATGGTGCTGGAAATATCTCGCTCCACATCAAATTCCGATGGAGTTTGTGTTTGTTCATGAAATTGAAAAGCTACCTAACGGAAAAGTAAGTAGAAAAAAACTTGGAGGCATACCAGTATGACGCGCCAACAATTGATCAAGAGCATCTATGATATTATGGAAAATTCATTAGAGTTGCAGACACTGTCTTCTTTTAATGAAGATGCCCGATTAAATGAGGATTTGTATATGGATTCAATTATGGTCCTTCAACTGATTCTTCATTTAGAGTTGGATCTTGGCATTCCCATTCCCGATGAGGTTCTCGTTCCTAAAGATTTCAAAACAGTAGGAACACTAGCAAGCTTTTTAGAAAAACAGCAAAAGGTAGAATAATCGGAGGCTAAAAATGATAAAAGTGCATTGTTTTGTAAGCTGTGTTTGTGAGGTTATTAAGAAAACGAAAGGCGTCGATCATAGGCCCTACTATTTTGGGGTATGGGACGCAGATTTTGATGTCCTCGAAAACGGAGTGCTAGCATACCACTCTGATCAAATTGATCATCATTTCTTTCAAACATGGTATGAAATGCTCTATGGAATTAAGCTTTACAAATGGTATGACGAAAAGCAATCAAAACAAGAAAATACAAACAATCTACTAAGGTTATTAGAGAATAAATCGCCACATCAACATGTGATGGTGATGCTGGATTTATCGATGCTTCCAGAGCGAGAAAATAAATTTCATCAACGTCCATTCCCTCATTATGTGATGCTAGAATCGACTGAAAATGAAGAAGAATGGTTTATGTATGACCCTGATTTTCGCTGGGAAGGGATTTTACCGAAGGAGAGAATTTTAGCTGCAATTCAAGAGCCAACTGTCGAAGGTGGCTATTACTTTGATGCTGAGACGATTATTGCGCCAACTACAGAGACGGTTGAAGCCTATTTTAATACATGTATAAAGCTTCATTGTAATCCGTTGACAGATGCCATTACCGAAATTATTAAAGAGTGTATTTCAGGAAAAGAAAGTATGTCAAAACTTCCGACTGCCTTAAAACAATTGCCGGTTATAGCGATTAGAAAGTATGCATATGAGCATGCGTTTGCATTTTTTTGGGAAGCACTTGGCCGCGAAGAGGAAGGCTTTGACACATGGTGTGATGAAATTGAGCGTCTAGTGAATGGCTATACAACGATTCAGTATCGAGCGATGAAGCTTGCGATGACGGAAAATTTGATATTAGCGGAAGATATTTTTGTGAAGTTAGAAGAACAAAATCTCCTTGAGTTCAAGATTAAGCAAGGATTACAAGAATGTTTTGAAGCATGGTTAACATTACAGCACAAGAAAGAGGTTAAAGTATGAAACTATCGATCTGTACAATCTCGTTTCGGCACCATCTCCACTCGATTGACCAATTAGCTCAATTTGCAAAAACGCAGGGGTTCCAAGGAATCGAGCTCTGGGGTGTTCATGCAAAAAACTTGGCAGACGAACTTCATTATGGAGCAGATTGGCTAAGCTCCTACGGTTTGGAAACGAGCATGCTTAGTGATTATTTGCCATTAGAAGCACCAGTTTCTGAGATGATGGCTGAAACAGAGAGGCTATCTTCACTTGCAAGGCGCTGGGGAACAAATAAGATTCGTACATTTGTAGGAAAGAAGGGCAGCTCAGACACAAGTACGAAAGAAAGGGAAGAACTTATTTTTAGGCTTAGAATGCTCTGTGATTATCTTGAGTCAAAAGGACAATATTTGCTTGTCGAAACTCATCCGAACACATTGACAGATAATCTACCTTCAACAATGCAGTTACTCGAAGAAACGGATCACTCAAGCTTACGAGTGAACTTTGATGTTTTACATATATGGGAATCAGGGATGAACCCTATTGTCGCTATGAAGCAACTTCGTCCTTATATCTCACATTTTCACTTTAAAAATATTGCCTCACGTACACAACTTGATGTTTTTGCTCCAAACAATGTTTATGCTGCAGCAGGGTCTAGAGAAGGGATGGTTCCATTGTTTGAAGGTGCAGTTGATTATGGTGAATTCCTAGCAGAAGTAGATTCAAACATGGAGATAGATGCGTCACTGGAATGGTTCGGAGCCAATGTGAAGAGCGTATTAGCAAAAGATGTTCAGGAGATTAAGAAGTCGTTGCAGTTGGTGAAAATATAGTGTTAGGCTGTTTACATCCCGCACTGACGATGGGATATATTGCTGAGTTAGGTTTGCCTGAGATAAAAATTGAAATAGGGATTTGGGCAGCTAAAGTTTATTAATATGTTTTAGTAAACAGAGTATCCCAAGGAAAAGCTGTGGTCGTCTTTTCCTTGGGTTTTTGTATATGTTTATGGCACATAGAGCAACAGTTAAGAAGAGCTTATTAATGAAACTAATATGGTGGGGAAGCGATTTTCAATTAAGCCAAGGTGAAATTGAAAAACTTAAATCATCTTTTTCAGAACCGAGTATAAAAACTCAGCATCTTTTCCGACTCCGCAAATAAGTGCCGATCCTCTTTGATGTTGCCACGGTAGTCCAATATAATATAACCCTTGTATTGGACTCAAACCTCTTTTATGAAGAGGGAACCATTTGCATCTAAAACTCCCTCTATGTCTACCCATTTGTAGTCAGGAACAAATCCTGTTGACCAAATAATATTTTTCACGTTTGTTTTACTACGATCATTAAACATTATTTCTCCGCCTTGTATCTTTATGACTCTTGGTTTAATATTTATTTTTTCTTTACGAATCAGATGCTTTAACTCAAGTCCAAAAATAGGGTCACTTTGTTTTCGAAACCATAATCCGCGCCTTGTATCCGTTCCTGCATATAAGAGACCAATTTTTTCTAACCAGTAAAAAATGCTTTTCCCTATAATATGAAGTGGTAAAAATTTAAAAGGATGGCTAATAGCGATGGTTACTTCACGATTTTCTGCAAGTTCTGTCGCAATTTGCGTACCAGAATTTCCTCCTCCAATTACAAGAACAGGGCCATCTGGAATCATCTCAGGTGATTGGTATTGAGAAGAATGAATTTGAAACACCTCTCGTGAAAGACTTTGGGAAATTGAAGGAATGAACGGTTTCTGAAAAGCACCAGATGCGATGATAACATGTTTAGAATGAAATATCCCCTTATCAGTAGTGACTTCAAATGTACTTTTTATTTTTTGTACTTTAAGTACAGTCGTCTCCATTTTCACCGGTAACAAAAAACGTTCAGCATATGCTTCAAGATAATCTGCGATTTCATCCTTTGTAGGCAATGCATTTTTATCTCCTTCTAATCTCATCCCTGGCAGTGAACTATATGATTTAGGTGTAAATAAAATCAAGGAATCATACCTATTTCTCCATGTATCCCCAATTCTTTTTTCTCCATCGAATATTACAAAATTATAGCCTCCTTGTTGCAAATAATACCCCATGCTTAATCCAGCTTGTCCAGCACCAATCACAATAATATCTAACATCTCTTGATCCCACTTTCTATTTAAAAATCAATATATGTTCATATATTCATATATTCATATATTAAAGTCATTATAACAACTCCTTCTCACACGTCAAGTAATGTTCATCAATTATGATTAGAGTTTTTTTAATGTTTTAACAAAGTTATAGGGATGGTACGAATTGAACAATCAGCTCATAGGTGGAAAAAAGCTTGTAAAAAGAATTTATTGGGCTCACAGATTCAAGGGAAATGGGTTCTGGCAGACCATTAAAACGACAACTTACACCATCGGAAATAATTGAATTACAGGATGCAAGAATTAGGCTACTAGAGGGACAAATGGTAGGGGAGGGAACTGTTAGGTCAATGCGCTACAAGAGTCGTTTTTTTGTCATTTGAGGTAGACTAACAATCTTGTAACACATTAAAAGAGCTTAAATCAAAATTAAATCATTATATGGTTAACTATAACAATTATCGTCATTAAGGGAACTTAAAAAAGATGATCCCTATTCATATAGGAATCACCTTCTAGTTGCTTAATCTCTTTTATATTGTGTCCAGGACATAGGTGCCGTTTTAACAAGTTGTTTTTCTTTTCCTTTTACATTTTAAGGGCCTATATTACCCATTTTTCTATTTACCTCGATATACGTAATGCTGTGTGGCATTTCCTGCATTAAATTGCTCAGTAATATATTGTACGGCCTCTTGTAGAGCTATTTTACTGTTACAAGTGAAAACATCTATTGCAGCATAACCGTACTCTGGCCACGTATGAATCGTCAAATGTGATTCTTGAATGATGACGACACCGCTAACCCCGTAAGGTGAGAAATGATGGAAATTTTCTGTTACAATCGTTGCCTTTGCTTTATGGGCAGCTTGACACATAATTGTTTTAATTTTTTGTACATCATTAAGTAATGCAACATCGCAATCATGCAACTCTAATAAAATATGATGGCCTAATGCATGCTATCCTGCGTTTTTTGTACTGTTCTCTTTATTTGTGAAAACTTTTTATTTTTGCAGCTAGGGCAACCACTGGACTGAAGATGAGTAATCGTAGTGTACTGATTTTTAGCACCTACTGTAAGTGAGTGTTTACAACGAATACACTGATAAACGACAGATTTTCGCTCAACTTCTCCAGTGTAAATTGGCCGCGTAAATTTACGCTGATTAGGAATGTGGGAAATCATATGTTCTGTTGTTTGTAATACGAATAACTGACTTGTAGCGCCTAAAATCTGCGCACCTTCATAGGTGTTAATGTCGTATTTAATACTATTGATCACGAAGCCCATAGCTTGTAAGCTTTGCTGTAGCTCCCACTGTTTTTGATAGCTCCGTTTAGCGTAGGAAAAAAACACATGTCGCATCGCTTCTGGCTTGAGCGCATTAATTGCACGTGATAAAAAGAGCTGTGCGCCAATCAAGGTATACGGCGTATCTGTGTATACGCAATCAAACTGATGGGCGTATGTTTTAGGCAAAGGCTCCTGAACGTTATAATAATCTGCTTTAATCGGAAGCTCATAGTCTTTAGCTATGTTGCTAATTGTACTTAAGACTCGTCTATCAATATCTAATACAACAATTTTAGTTGCAGAATGTGGAGCGATTTTCTTTAGTAAAAATGCTAATGCAATACTAATAAAATCATCGTCGCCTAAACATAAAATGCGCTTATTGAGTAGCATTGTATAGTCTAGTGCGAGCAATGCACGTTTTAATGCTGTATCAACTGTACATTTGGCTTGATCTATTGCTACGTCAGCTGTGGGTCTAGCATCATAAATGGTGCTTAACCCGCTAATATTTTGTGCAATCCATTCTGTACGAAACGAATTATCTGTCGTTAATTGAAAATAAAGTTTAGCATTTGCACCTGATAGTTGAAAATATTGTGAGATAGCTAGTTGGCCCTTTTTCGTTAAGCTATGTTTACCCCATCCTTGCTTGGCAAATTCTTTCTTCATTGCAGAAACGATAGGTATTGGTAAGTCTGTCATATTAGCTAAAGATTTGGTTGTACAATTTTTATGAAAATATAAAGCAAGTAAAGCCTTTTCTAATGTGTGATAATGTTCTTCAAGCAGCATATTAGCTGTAATTTGTTGTAATTGTTTTTGCATTGTAGATTCGTCCTCTCAATTTTAAATAGAAAAAATTGAAATTATCTAAATCAACGAATAGAAAAAAGCGCGACTAAAATTAGTCGCGCTAAAATGTTTATACGAAGCTAACTAATTCTAATCTTGCTATTTTTTTGCATAACAAATAACACCTATATCGGTGGTTTGCTCAACAAAATTAAGCTATAAAGTTGATTTAGATTAGAATTCTACATTTAACAAAAAGTTCACCCTTTAATAAAATAGTATTTTTACTATACAATAGATGTGGGAATTTCACAAGTTTTAGAAAGTATCACTAAATAGTGTAATTTAATAAGAAATATTTAGGGGGTGCATTTACTGAAATACGCTCTATTTGATATGATTTTTCGATGGATGAAAAAAAGTGGAAATATATATAAAGTAGTTAAATGACATTATATTTATAACCAGTATGTTTTTTAGGAGCCTTAAATGAAGTTTTCTAAAATAAATAATTCGAAAGAGATAAAGAATAGGGGAGGTTGATCTTAAATGGGACTTAGAATAATCATTGCTGAGAAGCCGTCCGTAGCGAAGCATATTGCGGAAATGGTTATTTCATTACGTGTACTTTTGGCCAACTTTTGCGGCTTTTTGATGCTAAAGAATATGATAAAAAGATGGGGAAATGGCAGATGGACTATCCTTACAAGGTGAAGAAGGATCTAAAAAAAAGAAAAAGAAGACTTTGGAGCAAGAAAACAGCTGAGAGTCACTAATAGTTAAATGAAGAGACAAGATGTTCAAATGGTCATTTCTACGTGTGATAACGATTTATCTCTATAAATTTATATGTACATAATTGTGTTTTGGGACAATTTTTTACTTTTAAAAAGAAAAAATTTAGTATCCGTCAACTTCAAAAGATACTTGAGTAAGAAGTTGGCGGGAGTGCTATGAACATCTATACTTCTAAAATGATAGTTATTGTTAAAAATTGAATTAATGCTAGAACTCAAATCTACTATGGTTTACTGCACAGAGAAAAAAATTCGGGAAAATACCCCAGATACTCCAAAATCTCCAGGTAATCTTCAGATAGTCTTCACATTAACTACAGATATCGCCTATATAATCAAGACTGTAAGACAAAATACTTTAAAAGGAGATTAAAAACTATGAAAAAGAGAAAGAAATTGGCTGCTACTACTTTAGGTGCTGTATTTGCACTT
>NZ_MWSJ01000030.1 GCF_002237755.1 Lysinibacillus sp. KCTC 33748
CACACCCGTTCCCATACCGAACACGGAAGTTAAGCTCTTTAGCGCCGATGGTAGTTGGGGGCTTCCCCCTGTGAGAGTAGGACGTCGCTAGGCACAAAGTAGCCACTGAGAAATCAGTGGTTTTTTTATTTTAAAAAAATCAGTAATAACACCCAATAAATGTTAGAATTTAATTGATTTAAATAAACAAATATAGGGGTGTATTTAAATGGCAACAGGGGTATATAGAGAAAATATTCAAATTGAAAAAGCTAAGCTACAGGAGTTTATTCGAAATAAAGAAGAGTGGGCTATACTAATACCTGGTTATTTACATCATGAATTCCCAAGTGAACGAAATATGATTTGGGTATTTCAAGGGGATTTTGGAATGATCCAAAAAGCTGTAAAGGTTGAACTTAAGTGTAAGGAATCAAATCCTAATCAGGTTATATTTGATTTGGTAGGCTTATCAGATCCTTTAAATGGTGATGGATACTTTGAAGTTACACAAAATCAGGATGGTACATGTCAGTTAGAAGGTAATTTAACATTAAAGGCAAGTGGTTTCCTTGCAGGAATGATGAATCCAATTTTAGAAAAGTTTGTACCGCCATTAGTAGAACAGCTAGTACAAGAGATGGCAATAAAGGCTAGTATTTAGTATTTCCGACATAATTAGCCTCGGCATAATTGTTACTGATAAAAGAAGAGTGTCATGTCATAGAAAAGGTCATTGCTTTTAGTTGCAATGACCTTTCTGACTTATCAAGCACGCGCCATGAAAGCGACCAATCGAAACGGAAATCAACCACATCGTATTGAAAGAGGAGCTATTTTTTTGAGAAATATTTGAGTAATTACTCAATATAATTTAAAAAGGAGGAATCATTATGGAGCAATGGATAGGTATTCAAACACTCATTTGGTTATTCCCTATTATGTTTATTCTCCATGATTTTGAAGAAATCATAATGGTTGAAAAGTGGTTGAATAAGAATTCTACGATTTTGTATGAAAGATTGCCTAAAAAAATGGCTAATCGAGTTATTAAACAGTTCTCGATGTCGACAGCACAGTTTGCCGTAGCAGTAGTCGTAGTATTTATGTTTGTAAGTAGTTCCACTTTTGTAGCAAATCAATATGTGAATCAAGGGCCGTTCGGAGATATCTATTTCTTCACTGTTGTTACGCTAACCTACTTTCTACATGCGTTCACTCACCTTGCACAGTCTATTTTTCTTCGTTCCATTACACCAGGTGCACTCACATCTTTGATAATCGTCATTCCATATAGTTTAATGTTGTATCGTTCGTTATTAATTAATAACGTCATAACATGGAACATTATTTTTGTTTGCTTGCCATTTTGTCTTTTATTGATCCCTATTGCATTACTAGCACATTGGATCGGGAAAAAGGTTATATGAATTTCAACTTATTTATATCCATTCAGTAAATTTTTTTCTAACGTAAGTGTTATAATTAAATAAGAATATAACGGAAATGGGTGTTTTGTTTTGCAAAAGAAAAAGCCGATTGTAGAGGGATTAGAGCGCTTTCAACAACAACAAAATATTTCCTTTCATGTACCAGGGCATAAACACGGAGAACTATCCCATCTTCCTCAGCCCTTTAAAGATGTAATGCGATATGATGTGACTGAATTATCAGGTCTCGATGACTTACATCATCCAGAGGAAATGATATTAGAAGCAGAAAACTTATTGGCAGATACATATGGGGCGATGAAAAGTTTCTTTTTAGTAGGTGGATCTACAGTCGGGAATTTAGCAATGATTTATGCCACATGTAAAAAAGGTAATACGATTATTGTCCAACGTAATGCACATAAGTCTATATTTCACGCGATTGAGCTTGTTGGGGCAAAGCCTGTATTTGTATCCCCGCTATGGGATGAACGAACATTAACAGCAACCCATGTTTCTTATAAAGATTTGAAAAAAGCAGTTGATTATTATCCAGACGCACGTGCAGTAGTATTAACGTATCCTACTTACTATGGTATGACATCGAAAGAAATACAGCAGCAGATTGCGTATTGTCATGAGAAAGGTATTCCAGTTTTAGTGGATGAAGCACATGGAGCTCATTTTAGTGCATGTACTTTATTTCAGCCATCTGCATTGACATTTGGTGCAGATATAGTAGTACAGTCTGCGCATAAAACATTGCCAGCGATGACAATGGCATCCTTTATGCATGTTAATTCTAACTTAGTCGATGTCGACAAAATAAATCACTATTTACGTATGCTACAATCTAGCAGCCCGTCCTATCTTTTATTGGCTTCTTTAGATGATGCACGTTATTATGTACAGACATATATGGAGAGTGACGGTGCATATATAATAGAAAAAAGAAATCAATGGATCGAGGCATTACGAGCTATTGGCTCTTTGGAAGTTATTGAGGTAGACGACCCTATCAAATTATTATTACGTGTTAAGGGGTATACAGGTTTTCAATTACAGGAAGCATTAGAAGCAAAGCATGTATATGCAGAACTGGCAGATGCAAATCAAGTATTGCTTGTGCTACCTTTGTTGAAACAGGGGCATAACTATCCATTTGCAGAAATACGTGTCCGTATTAAAGAGGCTATAACATTGTTATTAAGTACACCAAAGGCAGAAATCGTAACTGCTTCACAAATGGCCTATAATTTTGTGGCCATTACGGAATCTTCCTATACATTTGATGAAATGGAAAAGGCGGAAACAGAATGGTTACCGTATATGCGAACGATGGGACGTATTTCTGCAAGTATGATTATTCCGTATCCACCCGGTATTCCACTGCTTGTTCCAGGAGAAAAAATAACCGTGGCAAAGCTGAGTCAGTTAGAGGAGTTACTAGCTACTGGTGCAACGTTTCAAGGAAATCACCGTTTAGAAGAAAAGATGATTAAGATCATTAAATAGTTGGAGGCTATAACAGCATGAATTGCAATTTATTTATTACATTTGAAGGTCCAGAAGGTGCTGGAAAAACAACAGTCATTCAAAAAATAGCCGAGCGACTTGCGGAGGAAAAGATTGATGTATTAGCAACGAGAGAACCTGGTGGTATTGAGATTGCTGAGAAAATTAGGAGCGTAATTTTAGACCCCGAACATACAGCCATGGATGAGCATACAGAAGCGTTATTATACGCAGCGGCGAGAAGTCAGCATTATTTTGAAAAAGTTCGACCTGCGTTGGATGCTGGAAAAATGGTTATTTGCGATCGCTTTATCGATTCCTCTTTAGCATACCAAGGATATGCACGTGGTATCGGCGTTGATGAAGTATTATCTATTAATGAGTTTGCAATCGGTAAGAAGTTACCTGATATGACAATCTTATTTGACCTTGCACCAGAGGTAGGCTTGGCACGGATTCATGCTCATGGAGAGCGAGAGGTCAATCGTTTAGATGTTGAAAGCTTAGCTTTTCATAACAAGGTTCGGGAAGGATATTTACAGCTAGTGGAGCGTTATCCTGAGCGTATACATGTCGTCAATGCGGACCAAAATATTGATCATGTTGTTGAAGATGTATGGTCATTAATATATGAAGCAATACAGTAAATGCATGAAGTTGTCTACCACAATGTGATATAATGGTAACAACTATAATCTTATTTTCATTCAGAAAATGTTTTCTGCGCGACAGTAGCGAATGTTTTGAGATGAATGAAGAAGTAGTTTTATTTTAGTAGATGTTCCGAGCACCTACTGAAACAGAGGAACTCTAACCTATGTCACGGAAAAGGTAACTAAAATCTATTTAGATGAATTTTATCGAAGGGGTGAGTGCGAATGAAGTTAGTAGTAGCTGTAGTGCAAGATCAGGATAGCAGCCGCTTATCGAATGCTTTAACGAAAAATCAGTTTCGTGCAACTAAATTAGCGAGCACTGGAGGATTTTTACGCTCTGGAAATACGACGTTTCTTATTGGAACGGAAGACTCTCTCATACCCAAAGTTTTAGATATTATTCGTGATAATTGTCGTGCACGAGAACAAATGGTTGCACCTGTTTCGCCATTAGGCGGGAATACAGATTCCTATATACCTTATCCTGTGGAGGTAGAGGTAGGTGGAGCGACAGTTTTTGTATTACCAATTGAACAGTTCCATCATTTTTAAATTATTTGCCACGTTAAATGGGAAGAAAAACACATTATAATTTAGCTTTTGTGTATTTGGTATAGAAAGCAAGTGGGGGCGAAACAGCTTGAAGATCAATCAAGATATACGTGTCGGGTTAAATACTAATCGTAAAGAACCACTGCATAACAATAATCAAAATAACCGATTTGGAGATATGGTCGTCAAGCAAGGCACCAAATTGCAAACTGAACAGCTTACGCGATTGCTAGGGGATATTTCTACAGCAGGTGATCGTGTCGCAAGATCGCGTAATTTACGAGAGCTTGCTCGTTTTAAAATGCTTGTTAAACGGTTTCTACAAGAAACAGTAGAGCATGGTATGGATTTAAAACAATCGCATTCATGGAATCGTTTTGGTGAAGGAAGACGTTTGAAAATTATTGAAACTATCGATACGCGTCTTGTGGAGCTTGCTCAAGATATTTTAGATGAAGAAAAGGAAGCAATTGATCTTCTCGATAAAATCGGTGAGATAAAAGGCTTATTAATTAATTTGTATATGTAAAACCCGTGTCTCGTTCTCTTGTAGGCGCGGGCTTTTTTCAAACTGAATGGTATGAATTCAATTCACGATGAAACTAATCTATCTGCTCTAAAACTGTAGATATTTCTGTACGAAAATTGGTTCATCACCAAAAGTTGTGGATGACTTTTATTAATACGTCTACTATGTTAATAAGTTGATTTTCGTTACGACTGGGCGACTCCTTGGGGATTAGTAATAGAGGAACGAAGGCTAAAAGCATCACATCCTGTGATAATGCCCTCGTGACCAACATCGGTGCTGTCGCTGCGCTTTCGCACAAACAAAACCAAAACCCTCTGCTGCCGCTACGTTAGCACTATGCTTTCGCGCAAAAAAACATCTGTTGGCCCGAGACCCTGGAGCGAGCGAAGCGGCAGCTACAAAGCGCCCAGTCGGAACGGAAATCAACCACACGTTTTGGTGATGATCTATAAAATTGAGCAATAGGAAACAATTATGCTATAAGTGTAATTGATATAGGAAGGAATTTTAATATATGGCCAAGAATGTTGAAGAGCTATTCGCACTGCAACCAGTCGTAATGAAGCAGCTTCAAACGATTTTTGACAAACATAGATTAGCACATGCATACATTTTTGATGGTGAAAAAGGGACAGGCAAAGTAGATATAATGCAGTTTTTTGTCAAATTAATGCTTTGTGAGCAACCAATTCAAAATGTTCCATGTGAAACATGTCGAAATTGCAGACGTGTTGATTCGGGTAATCATCCGAATATTCATCAAATTTATCCCGAGGGTCAATTTATAAAAATTGATCAAATACGTGAATTAATTGCAGAAATGAAGATGATGGGTGTTGAAGAGGGACGTAAGATTTATGTACTTCATCATGCAGACCGTCTCAATATTGCATCTGCAAACATGATTCTTAAATTTTTAGAGGAACCTGATGGTGAGGTAACTGCGATTTTATTAACGGAGCAAATGCAGTCAATTTTACCAACGATTCGCTCTCGCTGTCAGCATATTAAATTTCAAAAAATGCCTCGACATTTATTGTTAAAGCATCTACAAGATAATAATATTTCTTATTCGATGGCTTCTACAGTGAGCATGATGACGAACGAGCTCGAAACAGCTATGATTTTAGCAAATGATGAGCAGTTTGCACATGCTCGAAAAACAGTGTTAAAATTAGTAGAGGCAATTCGTCAGAACGTACATGAAGCAATGCTTGTTGTACATGAAGAATGGTTGCCATTATTTAAAGAAAAAGGCGAGATGGAACAGGCATTAGATTTACTACTATTTGCTTACCGTGATATAGTGTCAATAAAAGCTAATCCCGAATCAGCTTGTACTTACCCAGACATGTTACAGACATTTAAAGAAGCTGCGTTACATTCGACTTATGAACGTCTATCTAGTCAAATGGAGTCTATTTTACAGGCGCGTTCATCTTTACAGCGTAACATGAATAGGACGTTAATGATGGAGCAGTTAATGCTAAATCTGCAGGAGGGGTATACATTTGTATAATGTAGTGGGAGTCCGCTTTAAAAAAGCGGGTAAAATATATTATTTTGATCCAGCATCATATCTACTAGAGGACAGTCAATATGTTATTGTAGAGACAGCTCGCGGTGTAGAATATGGTAAAGTAGTTGTCCCTCAAAAGGTTGTTGAGGATAATGATGTTGTTTTACCACTTAAACAAGTTCTACGACCAGCGGATGAACGTGATCGTATTCAAGTAGAGGAAAATGCTGCCGAATCAAAGCGTGCATTTGAACTAGCAAGTACAAAAATCATTGAGCATAATTTAGAAATGAAGCTCGTTGATGTTGAATATACATTTGATCGTAATAAAATCATCTTTTATTTTACGGCTGAAGGACGCGTTGATTTCAGAGATCTTGTAAAAGATCTAGCTTCCGTTTTTAGAACACGTATCGAACTTCGTCAAATTGGTGTACGTGATGAGGCGAAGTTGTTAGGTGGTATTGGTCCATGTGGCCGGATGCTTTGCTGCTCAACATTTTTAGGAGATTTTGAGCCGGTTTCTATTAAAATGGCTAAAGATCAAAACTTATCTTTAAATCCATCTAAAATTTCAGGTCTTTGCGGTCGTTTAATGTGCTGCTTGAAATATGAAAATGATGAATATGAGGAAGCTAAAGAGGGCATGCCAGACATCGGTGAATTAACGATGACACCAGATGGACGAGGTAAAGTTGTAGGTTTAAATGTACTGGAGAGACTCATTCAAGTATATTTACATGAGCAGGAGCGTACAGTCGAGTATACACTAGAAGAACTGCTAGCATGCGAAAAAAATCTTATATAAGATAGAGAACTGAATGAGGTGGCTTGGGTGAAGGACCGTAATTTCTTAGATACCGTTATGGAGTTCGAACAACAGCTCGAAGCAATGCAGGAGCAATTTGGTGCATTGAAACAATTTGTAGCGTTAATGATGGAGGAGCATAAGACACTCGAAACAGAAAATCATCACCTTCGTACACGTCTAGAAGAATTACTTTCTAATGAAAACTCTGAACAGACTACTGATGAGAAGAAAGAGAATCCGTTAGATATTGGCGAGGGTTATGATAACCTAGCACGTTTGTACCATGAAGGCTTCCATGTTTGTCATGTTCATTTCGGAAGTTCACGTAAAGGTGAAGACTGTCTGTTTTGTCTATCATTTTTAAATAAACAAAATGTGTAATAGAAGGCTGATTCCCACTATGGTGGTGTCAGTCTTTTGTTTTGTATAGTAGGAGGAAGAAACATGGAAGAATGGTTGAAAGATGACGAACGGTTAGACTATTTATTAGCTGAGGATTTACGTATTATTCAAAGCCCCTCTGTATTTTCGTTTTCATTGGATGCAGTGCTACTTTCTAAATTTGTTAGTGTCCCATACCATAAAGGAAAAATTGTTGATTTATGCTCAGGTAATGGTGTAATCCCACTTTTTCTAAGTGCTAGAACAAAGGGACATATTACAGGAGTAGAAATTCAACCACGCTTATTTGATATGGCTGAGCGAAGTATCCGTTACAATAAGTTGGAAGAGCAAATTCATATGGTCCTTGGTGATGTGAAGGAAATTCCTAAGGAGCTTGGTATTGAAAAGTATGACGTTGTAACATGTAATCCGCCATATTTTTTAGCACATGAAGCTAGTGATAAAAATTTAAGTGAGCATTACGCTATTGCCCGCCATGAACTATATTTAACGTTAGAGGAATCAATACAGTCAGCAAGTAAATTATTAAAACAGGGCGGAAAGGCCGCTTTTGTTCATCGTCCTGGTCGGTTGTTAGATATTGTTACGGCGATGCGAGCGAATCGTATAGAGCCTAAACGTATGCAATTTATTTACCCGAAAGAGGGTAAGGAGGCCAACACACTATTAATAGAAGGAATTAAGGACGGTAAACCGGATCTGAAAATATTACCACCCCTGTATGTTTATAATGCGGATAATGAATATACAGCAGAAGTGAGAGAAATTCTTTATGGAAAAGAACAGTAACCATTATTTTTATGTGTTAGAATGTGCCGACCAATCCTTTTATGCTGGTTACACGAATAATGTAGACAGGCGTGTCGCTGTACATAATGCTGGTAAGGGAGCAAAATATACGAGAGCACGAGGACCAGTGGAATGTATTTATGTAGAGGAATTCGATACGAAACAAGAGGCGATGCGTGCAGAATATGCTTTTAAACAGCTAACACGAACGCAAAAAATGAAATATATAGGGAGGGATGCGTTATGAAATCTCAAAAAAGTACAATGCACAATCATACAGGTTGTTTATATTTAGTTGGAACACCTATTGGTAATCTAGAGGATATGAGTGTGCGTGCGTTACGTATTTTAAAGGAAGCAGATATTATTGCTGCTGAGGATACACGTAATACCAAAAAGCTTTGCAACTACTTTGATATAGCAACACCCCTGATCAGCTATCATGAACATAATATAGAGGTGGGGGGAGAGAAGTTATTAGCATTCTTACGTGAAGGAAAAACAGTTGCATTAGTTAGTGATGCTGGTCTACCGTGTATTTCCGATCCTGGTGCAGATATAGTCGAAAAAGCAATTGAGCAAGACTTTCCAGTTGTGCCGGTGCCAGGTCCCAATGCTGCAATATCAGCATTAATCGCCTCCGGATTAACACCGCAGCCATTTTTCTTTTATGGATTTTTAAATCGAGGAAAAAAGGAACGTCGACAGCAATTAGAGCAACTAAAAAAACGTCAGGAAACCATTTTGTTTTACGAGGCTCCTCACCGTATAAAGGAAACCTTGAAAGACATGGAATTTATTCTTGGTAATCGTCGAATTGTATTAGCTCGCGAGCTAACTAAAAAATTCGAAGAGTTTTTACGTGGTACGTTGGCTGAAGCAGTGGAATGGTCACAAACAGAGGAAATTCGAGGAGAATTTTGTATTGTCCTTGAAGGAAATGAAAATGATGAGGAAGAAAATGATGAACAAGCCTATTGGATGACAATGTCTATTGTTGAACATGTTGATTATATTATTGATCAAAATGGTGTTACATCAAAAGAAGCTATAAAAGAAGTGGCCAAACTACGTCAAGTAGCTAAGCGAGAAATCTATAATGAATACCATAGTTAATGTAAAGAAAGAGGTCGCCTTAATATAGGCACCTCTTTTTTTGTATATCTATTCAAATAGGTGGTTAACACCAATTTATTAAGGCCATGCCATGTATTTAAGCTGATTGGAGTGGAGGCTGGGCGACTCCTTGAGGATCAGCAATAGCGGAACGGAGCTAAAAGCATCACATTCTGTGATAACGCCTCCGTGACCAACATCATGCTGTTGCTGTCGCTGCGCTTTCGCACAAACAAAACCCTCTGCTGCCGCTACGTTAGCACTACGCTTTCGCGCAAAAAACATCTGTTGGCCCAAGCGGCTCATCGGACGCCCCCAGGAAGCTTTGCTCTGTGCGAAAGCGAAGCGGCAGCAACAAAGCGCCCAGTCGGAACGGAAATCAACCATACGTTTTGCTGAGGAGCATATAAACTATTTAATTGATAATAATTGTAAAAAATAGTACCCTTAACTATGAAAGGTCTGACATGGACATTATAAGGGACTTAAAAATTGGTTATATTATAGTTATCTTCTATTAAATAATAACGCCTCTGGACGCAATTACGCTAAGGAGAAATTGATAAAAAATAAAACACCCAAATCACTGTGCTTGATTTAGGTGTGTATCAAATTATTTTTTTAAGTTAGATTGGATTTCATTCACTAACATTTCTGCGCCTTCTGGGCTTAAAATTAATTTACCACCAACTAGACGGAAGTTATCATCAGAAACTTCACCAGTTACAGCACATGTCATGTTAGGCATATATTTTTTTAAGATGATTTTGTCGTCATCCACATAGATTTCTAAAGCGTCTTTTTCTGCAATACCTAATGTACGGCGTAATTCGATTGGAATTACTACACGACCTAATTCATCGACTTTACGAACGATTCCTGTTGATTTCATAATTATATTTCCTCCTAATGTTAAAAGTTATATTGGTATTTCGTCAAATTTCGACATAATTCCTTGTCTGATAGTTATCATACCAAGTAATGCCATAAACGTCAATTAATTAATACACTAATATTATTGTTTCGAAAAAATTTTTTGAGAAGAAAACAGATATTTTGGTTTTTTTAAAAGGTTTTTATTATATATTTTAATTTATAGTAAAAAAGCTTCTTATTTAATACATTAAATGGATTTATTATATTATTCGACATTTTTCGCGCTCGAGAAACTTTCAACCAATTATGCCTCGGCATAATTGCGTCTGGAATCGACTAACATCCTATATTAAGCTCCTTTCTGATTACGTGACACCCACTGAAAGAAGTTGAAACGAATTTCGTACTTAGTTAGAATAGATAGTATACTGTGAAACAATGGAGGCAGTTCTAGTGAGCGAACAAAATAAAACATTCTATATAACAACCCCTATTTATTACCCAAGTGGGAAATTCCATATTGGTACAGCGTATACAACTGTAGCATCAGATACAATTGCACGTTATAAACGTTTACTCGGGTATGATGTACGTTTTTTAACTGGAATGGATGAGCATGGGCAAAAAATTCAAGAAAAAGCCGCTGAAGCGGGCAAGCATCCTCAAGAATACGTAAATGAGATTGCAGATGCTGCGAAAAAGCTTTGGGCATTAATGGACATTTCATACGATGACTTTATTCAAACAACGCAAGAGCGTCATACGAAAACTGTCGAAAAGATTTTCCAAAAGTTTTTAGATAATGGTGATATTTATAAAGGTGAGTATGAAGGTTGGTACTGTACACCATGTGAATCATTTTTTACTGAGACACAATTAGTAGACGGTAACTGTCCAGACTGTGGTCGTTCAGTACACAAAGTTAAAGAGGAATCTTACTTCTTTAATATGAAGAAATATGCTGATCGTCTTTTAGCTTATTATGAAGAAAACCTTGATTTCATTGAGCCTGAATCTCGAAAAAATGAAATGATTAATAACTTTATTAAACCAGGGCTAGAAGATTTATCTGTTTCAAGAACATCATTTGATTGGGGCATTAAAGTTCCAGGAGATCCTAAACATGTAATTTATGTATGGGTAGATGCTTTAACTAACTATATAACATCATTAGGTTATCTATCAGAGGATGAAACATTATTCAATAAATATTGGCCGGCAGATGTACATGTAGTTGGTAAAGATATCGTTCGATTCCATACTATTTATTGGCCAATTTTCTTAATGGCACTAGATTTACCACTTCCTAAAAAAGTGTTTGCTCATGGATTTATCATGATGAAGGACGGTAAGATGTCTAAATCAAAGGGCAATGTTATTTATCCTGAAATGTTAATAGAGCGTTATGGTTTAGATGCAACACGATATTTCCTATTGCGTGAGTTACCATTCGGCTCTGATGGTGTATTTTCGCCAGAATCATTTGTTGAACGTACAAACTTCGACTTAGCAAACGATTTAGGAAATTTATTGAATCGTACTATTTCAATGATTAATAAATATTTTGATGGCATTATTCCAAGTGAAAATCTTCAATCGACAGAGTTTGACGCAGCTTTAAAAGAACAGGCTGAATCAGTTCGTATTAAATATGAAGAAAGTATGGAAAAAATGCAATTTAGTGTCGTATTAGCCGACTTATGGACGCTAGTTTCAAGAACAAATAAATATATAGATGAAACTCAACCATGGGTGCTAGCTAAAGAGGAAACTGATAAGCCAAAATTAGGAGCTGTTATGCGAAATTTGGCGGAAAGTTTACACCAAATTGCTGTCATGTTACAACCATTTATGACTTCTACTCCTAAGCGAATTATTGAACAATTAGGGTTAGATGACAAATTCTTAGCATGGGAAACAATTGAAACATTCGGCAATACTATTCCAGCAAACATTAAAGTGGTAGAAAAAGGAATTCCGATTTTCCCTCGTCTAGAAAATGAAGTTGAAATTACGTATATTCGTGAGGAAATGCGTGGTTCAGTGAAAACTCCGCAAGAAGAAGAATCAAAAGCTGATCAGAAAGCTGCGGATATTCCAGAAATTCCTGAAATTACAATTGATGATTTTATGAAGGTGGATTTACGTGTAGCCACTGTAACAGCGTGTGAAACGATTCCGAAAGCAGACAAATTATTAAAGCTTCAAGTGGATCTTGGATATGAGCAACGACAAGTAGTTTCAGGTATTGCAAAGTTCTATTCTCCAGATGAATTAATTGGTCAAAAAGTGATTGTAGTCGCTAACTTAAAGCCAGTTAAATTACGCGGTGAATTATCGCAAGGAATGATTCTAGCTGGTGAAAAAGATGGGATTTTAAAATTAGCATCGGTGGATTCAAAACTAGAGAATGGCGCAAAAGTAAAGTAAACAATTTTAGGAAGGCCTGCTGAATAAAAAAAGTTCAGCAGGCTTTTAAAATCCATTTGAAAATGAGTAATTTATTATCTCGAAATAATTTATTTGCGGTAAAAATTAGATTTTTTTAGGTAAAAAGTAACAAATGAGGGCGCTTTGGTTATGCGAAATGTTATAATACAAAATTGTTTGTAATAAATTTGTAACAGTTATGTAAAATACGAAATAATAATTTTTAATAAAATCTATGTTAGGAGAATGACGATGTTCATTGATACACATGTACACTTAAACGCAGATCAGTATGAAGAGGATTTACAAGAGGTTATAGATAGAGCTCTTGAGGCCAAAGTAGAAACGATGGTTGTTGTTGGTTTCGATCGCAAAACCATTGAAAAAACAATGCAACTAGTTGAGCAATATGATTTTGTTTATGGTGTCATAGGCTGGCACCCGGTTGACGCCATTGATTGTAAACAAGAGGACTTAGATTGGATTGAGGAATTAGCAGCACATCCAAAGATAGTGGGTATTGGTGAAACTGGGTTGGACTATTATTGGGATAAATCACCGAAAGATGTTCAACAAGCACTTTTCCGCAAGCAGATTCATTTGGCACAAAAGTTGAATTTACCAATCATTATTCATAACAGAGATGCAACTGGGGATGTTGTTCAAATTTTACGAGAAGAAAATGCAGCTTCCGTGGGAGGCGTTATGCATTGCTTTAGTGGCAGCGTGGAAACCGCACATGAATGTATTGCTATGAATTTTATGATTAGTCTTGGTGGACCGGTGACATTTAAAAACGCACGAATGCCGAAAGAAGTAGCGACAGAAATACCAGTAGAGCATTTGATGATCGAAACAGATGCACCGTATTTAGCGCCCCATCCATATCGAGGAAAACGTAATGAACCAGCTTTCGTACCGTTAGTTGCAGAAGAAATTGCACGTTTAAAGGGTTTACCGATTGAGGAAATTGCACAGGTAACGACAACCAATGCGAAAAAATTTTTTAAGATTGACAATTAACTAGCTGAGACGCCTCCAATACTAGGTTTGTGGTTGGCTAAAAAGGCTATGTCAATTTTCTTAGAAATACATTCGGGTTGACAGTGCCAAATCTAGTACGTATAATCCAACCTTGTATATTAAGGAGGCGTTTTTTCATGTCAAATAATTCCATGAAAAACTTGTTCTTAGGATCATTGAGGAGTAAGCAAACAGTAATAAGCGTTATTTCACTTATTCTGTTTGTATCTGTAATTTCATTCGTACTTTATCAAGGTACTAAAAAAACCGTAACGCTGGATGCGAACGGAGAAGCAATCGAAGTAACGACACATGCCAAAACTGTAGAACAATTATTACAAGGTCAAAATATAGACGTAGCAGAGCATGACAAAATATCACCCTCTCTGAACACCAAAATTGTTAATGGATTAGCAATTTCATGGGAACAGGCAAAAGAAGTAACTATTTCAGTTGATGGAAATCAGTCAAAAGTTTGGACAACTGAAACACAAGTGAAAGACATTTTGAAAGAAGCGAATATTGAAGTATCAGAGCATGATTCTTTAAAACAAGGCATAGATACAGAAGTAGGAGCAGACAACAAGATCGATATTCAAAAAGCGTTTCAAGTATCACTTGTCGATGGCGTAAACAAAAGACAAGTATGGTCCACTTCGACTACGGTCGCTAACTTTTTAAAACAACAAGGAATTCAGCTAAATGAATTCGATCGTGTCGAGAATAACCTGAAGGACGTAATCACTCCACAGAGTAAAATCACAGTAGTTCGCGTAGAAAAGGTTATCGATGTAGTGGAAGACTCTTTAGATTTCACAATTGAAAAGAAGCAAGATGCTTCATTGCAAAAGGGAAAACAAAAAATTGTAACAGCAGGCCAAAAAGGTTTAATGACTAAAACGTATGAAATCGTAAAAGAGAACGGCCAAGTTGTAGCTAAAAATCTACAATCTAAAAATGTTGTAAAAGAACCGCAGAAGCAAGTAGTTGCAGTAGGGACTAAAACAGTAGTAGCTACTGTTGCTAGTGCATCGACAGTTTCACGTGGGTCAACAGAGCCAGCTAGCGGTAGAGAATTTTATGTAACGGCAACTGCCTATACACCGTATTGTAATGGCTGCTCGGGGACATCTGCCACTGGCATTGATTTACGATCAAACTCTGGTTTGAAAGTAATTGCAGTAGACCCTTCTGTTATTAAGCTTGGCTCAAAAGTTTGGGTCGAAGGCTATGGAACAGCTATAGCAGGGGATACTGGTGGTGCAATTAAGGGTAATAAGATCGACATACTTGTACAAACGGAATCTCAAGCAAGTTCTTGGGGAGTTAGGAAAGTTCGCATAAAAGTATTAAATTAAAAAAATTGTAAAATTAATCAAAAATGTTTTTTCACTTACTGGCTTTCCCGTTTTGACTGGCGGGGGAGCTTTTTTTATCTTTTTTCAGTATTTGTACTGGAGGATAAATATAGTCCTATCTACAGAAATTAAGCTGGAACATCAACTGCTCGGTTTACTCGAAAGAGAAAGTACAAGCAAAAGCATAAGGTAAGTAGCCGTGAATTTCTGTACAATCATACAGTGCAGTTGTAAAATGGTCTGAAGATAAGGTAGAAAAGAGGGGCCTTTTTGCAAATAAAAGAAATCATCGTTGTTGAAGGGAAAGATGATACAACGGCTATTAAGCGAGCTGTGCAAGCAGATACAATAGAAACAAATGGGTCGGCTATTTCAGAGGAAACACTAAAGAGAATTCAGCATGCACAGGATAAAAGAGGTGTTATTGTTTTTACTGACCCAGACTATCCAGGACGTCGAATTCGTGCCATTATCGAGGAGCATGTAAAAGGTGTAAAACACGCTTTTTTACCAAAAGCTAAAACAATTGCGAAAAACGGTAAAGGACTAGGCATAGAGCATGCAGCAGATGAAGATATACGCGAGGCGCTACGGCATGTCTATACCCCTAATGATGTTGAGCCAACCAATGATGACATTACGCTCGAAGATTTAATGACGGCACGTTTAATTGGCCACCCACAGGCGAAAGCTCGTCGTGATCGTCTTGGAGAAATTTTGAATATTGGTACAACAAACGGTAAACAACTCCATAAAAGATTAAAAATGTTTCAAATCACAGAAAAGCAATTTGGTGCGGCAATCGCACAGGTAGATCAGGAGGAAAATAATGCATAAGGATATTGCAACACCAATTAGAACACAAGAAATCTTAAAAAAATATGGGTTTTCATTCAAAAAAAGCTTAGGTCAAAATTTTTTAGTAGATCCGAACATTTTACGAAATATTGTTAGTCACGCAAATTTAACTGAAAATAGTGGTGCAATCGAAGTTGGTCCAGGTATTGGAGCACTAACAGAGCATTTAGCAAGAAGTGCAAAAAAGGTTGTATCTTTTGAAATTGATCAGCGACTATTACCTGTATTAGAAGACACACTTAGTCCATATAATAATGTTACAATTGTACATTCAGACATTTTAAAAGCGGATGTTGCTAAAGTAATTCAGGAAGAGATGCCGGGTATTGAGGATATTATGGTTGTAGCAAATTTACCTTATTATGTGACGACTCCGATTTTAATGAAATTACTTAATGATCGTTTGCCAATTCGCGGATTTGTTGTCATGATGCAAAAAGAGGTAGCAGACCGTATTACGGCTAAACCTGGAACGAAAGAGTACGGCTCTTTATCAATTGCGATTCAATATTATGTGAAGGCTGATATTGCCATGACAGTGCCGAAAACTGTTTTTATGCCCCAGCCAAATGTTGATTCTGCAGTGATTCGTCTTATTAAACATGATGAACCTCCAGTAAAAGTAATTGATGAGGACTTTTTATTTGTTGTTACTCGTGCGTCGTTTGTACAAAGACGAAAAACAATCTTCAATAATTTACAATCGGGTTTACCAAATGGTAAGGCAAACAAAGAAAAAATAATGGATGCTTTACAAGCGGTAAATATTGAACCAACACGTCGAGGAGAGACATTAACTATTCAAGAGTTTGGAAAATTAGCCGATGTACTATATCCTACGTTCGCAAAGTAAAAAATTTTTGTTAACTTTTTTGAGTATACGTAAAAAAACATGAGGTTTTTATGAAAAATAAGTTGACAATATTTATAATCTGCTGATAAAATATTATATTTTGTTGACATTTTTGGGCGTATCGCTTATACTAATAAATAGTGAGGTGTAAGCGAAAATGCCAAAAACTTTAGCGGACATTAAAAAGTCGTTGGATTGTCATTTGGGTAAACGTTTGCAGTTAAGAGCAAACGGAGGTCGCAAGAAAACGGTCGAGTGTGCAGGGGTATTGCGTGAGACGTATCGCGCTATCTTTGTGGTTGAGCTTGATCAAGAAGACAATACGTGCAAGCGCGTATCGTATAGTTACACAGATATTTTAACTGAAGCAGTAGAGATTACATTTTTAGACGAAGCAAAAGCTGCTATCGCAAAATAGTTTCTAGTACTTATTTCTATATTTTGAAACACTCATGTATGTTAAAAACTACATGAGTGTTTTACGTTTTCTGGGACATACTAAATTCGTCAGTTGTAAAAGGAGGAGTTTATTATGCCTAGAAAGGGTATCATGTCACCTCGTTTAAAAGAAGAGATCGCTAAAGAGCTTGGATTTTATGATGTTGTGCAACGAGAAGGTTGGGGCGGCATTAAAGCTCGAGACGCCGGTAATATGGTCAAACGTGCCATCGAAATGGCTGAAAGAGCTAATGAGCAAGAAAATAATAAGTAGCCTGAACTAGACTGCTTATTAGAAGTCTCTCATCTCTATAGTGGTGAGAGGAGTCACTTTTCAGCGGGAGTCCAGGCATCTTTGAAAGTGCCTGAGGTCCAACGCCGTGTTTGCCTAATGCCTTCGGCGGACGCAATTATGCCGAGGCTTAATTGATCTTCAGCAGGGATGAAAGCTTCCTGTAGACACAACAACACAACTGACGAGAGAGAACCGTTACACCATTTAGGGGTATACGGTTCTTTTTTTCCATTTTCGCTTTCCCATTATGGTAAAATAAAATGAATTAAAAGATGAACAACAGATTTATCTTCATTCAGAAAATCTTTAATATAGCTAAAATGAACGCCGGCTGCTGATATTTTGTAACAGAAGAATCCTACATTTAAGATAGTGGGAGGTTCAAGTATCGACTGAATGATCTGGCGGTAATTGTTAAGTGGAGCTATAAGGAGGAAGAAAGATGCTTTATGTAAAGGCGCCTGCAAAAATAAATTTAACATTAGATGTGCTTTATAAAAGACCAGATAATTATCATGAAGTAGAGATGGTCATGACGACTGTGGATTTAGCTGATCGTATTTGTTTAGAATCTCGGGAAGATGGTGTAATAGAAATAATTTCGACTGATAATTTCGTACCGAACGATCATCGGAATTTTGCTTATCAGGCAGCGCGTCTAGTTAAAGATACATACGGCATTGGACAAGGTGTATCCATTACTATAGAAAAGGAAATACCAATCGCGGCGGGATTAGCGGGTGGCAGTAGTGACGCGGCTGCTACACTGAAGGGTTTAAATGAGCTGTGGAATTTAGGGTTATCTATAGATGAGTTAGCTGAATTAGGTGCGAAAATTGGTTCAGATGTTTCGTTTTGTGTCTATGGTGGCACAGCATTAGCAACGGGGCGTGGAGAAAAAATTCAGGAATTGCCTGCACCACCAAACTGCTGGGTAGTTTTAGCTAAACCTAAAATAGGTGTCTCTACTGCAGAAGTATATGGAGGGCTAAAGGTTGAAGGGTTAGAACATCCAAATACGAAGCAAATGATTCGTGCTATTGAAACGGAAGATTATGAGCTACTATGTGCATCATTAGGAAATGTTTTGGAAACTGTAACATTTAATCTGCATCCAGAGGTAGTAATGTTAAAGGAACAGATGAAGCGCTTTGGAGCAGATGCAACATTAATGAGTGGAAGCGGTCCGACGGTGTTCGGTTTAGTGGATAGTGAAGCTCGAGTAAGTCGCATTTATAATGGTTTACGTGGTTTTTGCGAAGAAGTATATGCGGTTCGGATTTTAGGCGAGCGAAATACGCTTGCTTAAAACCGCAAATTTGTGTTAATTTTACCTATAAATATTCGTGTTTAGGAGAGGGTCGCATGAAATGGAAGCGTAGTGAACGACTAGTTGATATGACGTACTATTTACTAGAACATCCACATCAGCTGATCCCGCTAACTTATTTTTCTGAACTATATCAATCTGCAAAGTCCTCCATTAGTGAAGATTTGACGATTGTAAAAGAAACTTTCGAAGAAAAAGGAATCGGGTTATTGATGACAGTACCGGGCGCTGCAGGAGGAGTAAAGTATATTCCTAAAATGTCCGAAGCCGAGGTCCGTTTAGTTATTCATGATTTAAAAGCGGAGCTTGAGCATTCAGATCGTTTATTACCAGGCGGTTATTTATTTATGACGGATTTACTCGGCAATCCAGATTTAATTAATCGAGTTGGTAAGGTATTTGCATCCGCATTTGCTGATCAACAAATTGATGTCATAATGACTGTCGCTACAAAGGGTATTTCTATTGCCCATGCGATAGCAAGACATTTAAATGTACCGGTTGTTGTTGTCAGAAGAGATAGTAAGGTAACTGAAGGATCTACAGTTAGCATCAACTATGTATCTGGTTCTTCCAGACGAATCCAGACAATGGTATTATCAAAAAGAAGCATGAAGAGTGGGCAACGAGTGCTTATTACTGACGACTTTATGAAGGTCGGCGGTACAATGAACGGCATGAAAAATCTATTAGAGGAGTTTGACTGTCAACTAGCTGGTATTGCAGTGCTTGTAGAGGCTGAGCATGCAGACGAAACTTTAGTAGATGATTATTATTCACTAGTGAAGCTTCATGAGGTCAATGAAAAAGACCGTACAATTGCATTAAGTGAAGGTAACTATTTTTCTAAAAGGGGAAATGACAAATGAAAGTAGTAGCAACAACAAATGCACCAGCAGCAATTGGACCATATTCACAGGGAATTATTGTAAATGGCATGTTTTATAGCTCAGGTCAGATTCCACTAACAGCAACAGGCGAATTAGTGGAAGGTGATATCACTGTTCAAACAAATCAAGTATTTGCTAATTTGAAAGCCGTTTTAGAAGCTGCTGGAGCATCTTTAGACAGCGTTGTTAAAACGACCGTTTTTATGAAGGATATGAACGACTTTGTTGCGATGAATGAAGTATATGCTAGCCACTTCGGGGATCATAAACCAGCACGTTCAGCAGTGGAAGTTGCGCGTCTTCCAAAAGATGTAAGTGTAGAAATTGAAGTTATTGCTATCGTTAAATAAGAAATAAATTAAGCTCACTGAAAGAGAAATGATTAACTCTTTTAGTGGGCCTTTTTTATTCTCCGTTCTAAAATGTTTTTGTAGACGAAAGCGAAGCGATAGCAACAAATGCTTTCTGGCGAAAGTGGAGCGTCGGGGTGACTGACAAACAATTGTCAAAAATTACGTAAATTAGAGGAAATTACACTAATAAGTATTCAAATTTTTTAGAAAATTTGATAGACTATAAAAAGGAAAATATTCGGTAATAAAGAATATTATAGTTATATTTAGGCATCTAAGAAGAGAGGTGGTGAGAAAATGGAAGTTACTGATGTAAGGTTACGTCGTGTACAGACTGATGGTCGCATGCGTGCGATTGCTTCCATTACACTCGACAATGAGTTCGTAGTGCATGATATTCGTGTGATTGATGGCAATACAGGTTTATTCGTTGCTATGCCAAGTAAACGGACGCCAGACGGTGAATTTAGAGATATTGCGCATCCTATTAATTCTACTACTCGTAATAAAATTCAAGAGATTATTTTAAACGAGTACCATAATTCAAGCGAGGAAGACGCGACAGAAAAGACAGAAGAATTAGAAGGAATTGGCGTATAGTAAAAGGGGATAAGTGTAAATTTAACTACGGCAATTTATACTTATGATGGAAGTGAGTAAAAAGAACTCTTCATATTTGGAGAGTTCTTTTTATTTTGAGAATTAGAGAAAACGAGCAGTTTTTAGGACATACATATTAACATTCGAGCATAAGGTGCATTTGATTTGGAAATTCATCTTTTTGTCAAGTCAACATGCCTTGAAAATAGATGGATTTTGCTATATAGTCATAAGAGAAAATGAGCGTATTGGAGGACTTACAGATGAGCAACATTTTTGCTGTCATTTTGGCTGCAGGTCAAGGTACACGTATGAAGTCCAAATTATATAAAGTGCTACATCCAGTATGTGGGAAACCAATGGTGCAACATGTGGTGGATCACATTCAAACGTTAGATGTGAAGCGCATTGTAACGGTTGTAGGACACGGTGCAGAAATGGTGAAACAACAGCTTGGCGATAAAAGCGAGTATGTTTTACAAGCTGAACAGTTAGGGACAGCTCATGCTGTACAACAGGCTGAGGCAATTTTAAGTAGCGAAGAAGGGACAACATTAGTTGTTTGTGGTGATACACCACTTATCCGCCCTGAAACGATGCAAGCTTTGTTTGAGCATCATCAAGCAAAGAAAGCCAAGGCAACAATTTTAACAGCTATTGCTGAAAATCCAACAGGCTACGGTCGCATTTTACGTGGCGACAATGGACAAGTGGAGCAAATTGTTGAACAAAAGGACGCTTCAGCTGAGCAACAACTAGTGAAAGAGATTAATACGGGCACATATTGCTTCGATAATAAGGCCTTATTTGAGACATTAAAACTTGTGAAAAACGACAATGCACAGGGTGAATATTATTTACCTGATGTCATTGAAATTTTACAAAAACAAGGCGAAGTCGTTGAAGCATATGTAACGGGAGATTTCGAAGAAACACTTGGTGTTAATGATCGTGTTGCTCTGTCTCAAGCAGAGGCGCTAATGCGTACAAGAATTAATGAAAAGCATATGCGTAATGGTGTCACAATTATTAATCCAGAAGCAACATATATTAGCGCTGAGGCAATGATTGGTCGTGATACTGTCATCCAACCAGGTTCTATGATTGAAGGTACAACTGTTATTGGTGAAGATTGTATAATCGGGCCAAACACACAAATCATTGATAGCCGTATCGGTGACCGAACAACTGTACATTCTTCTGTTGTACGTGAAAGCGCTGTAGCAGAAGACACAGCTATAGGACCGTTTGCAAATATTCGACCACTTTCTGATATAGGTAGCCATGTGAAAATTGGTAACTTTGTAGAAGTGAAGAAAAGTAAACTAGGTAATGACACGAAAGTATCCCACTTAAGCTATATTGGCGATGCTGAAATAGGAAGCAATGTCAATGTTGGCTGTGGTTCCATTACAGTAAACTATGATGGAAAAAACAAGTTCCAAACAATTATTGAAGATGATGTATTTGTAGGATGTAATACTAACTTAGTAGCGCCAGTGAAAGTTGGAAAAGGTTCATTTATTGCAGCAGGATCTACAATTACAAAAGAAGTTCCTGAGGATGCACTTGCAATTGCTCGTGCAAGACAAGAAAACAAACCGAATTATGTAAGCAAATTAAATTCAAAATAATTATCAACTAAACAGGAGGCCATCATGCCGTATCATTATGCAAACTCACAATTAAAAATATTTTCACTTAACTCTAACAATCCACTTGCTCAAGAAATTGCGCAGGAAATGGGTGTTGAATTAGGTAAATCTTCTGTTAAACACTTCAGCGATGGAGAAGTTCAAATTAGCATTGAAGAAAGTATTCGTGGTTGTGATGTGTTTATCGTGCAGTCTACTTCTGCACCTGTAAACGAACATTTAATGGAGCTTTTAATTATGGTAGATGCTGTAAAACGCGCATCTGCTCGTACAGTAAACGTTGTAATGCCTTACTATGGATATGCTCGTCAGGACCGTAAAGCAAAAGCACGCGAGCCAATTACAGCTAAATTAGTAGCAAACTTACTTGAAACAGCTGGTGCAACACGTGTTATCGTTTTAGATTTACACGCACCGCAAATCCAAGGTTTCTTCGATATTTTAATCGACCACTTGATGGCAGTACCTTTACTATCTGATCACTTCAAATCAAAAGGTATTCCAGAAGATGAAATCGTTGTTGTTTCACCAGACCATGGTGGTGTAACACGTGCTCGTAAAATGGCAGAACGTTTAAAAGCACCTATTGCAATTATTGACAAACGCCGTCCAAAACCAAACGTTGCAGAAGTAATGAACATTGTTGGTAATGTTGATGGTAAAGTGGCAATCTTGATTGATGATATTATTGACACTGCTGGTACAATTACAATCGGCGCAGACGCATTACGTGCTGCTGGCGCGAAAGAAGTTTATGCTTGTTGCTCTCACCCAGTACTATCAGGTCCAGCAATCGAGCGTATTGAAAACTCTTCGATTAAAGAATTAGTTGTAACAAATACAATCCAGCTTCCAGAAGAGAAAAAATCTCCAAAAATTACAGAGCTTTCAGTAGCTAAATTAATGGCAGATGCAATCTCTCGTGTCTATGAAAACAAATCTGTAAGTACTCTATTTGATTAATATATAAATAAACAAGAGCCGATATGTGGCTTATTAAGGACAAATCTACGTTTGCAATTAGATTTGTCCTTTTTTCTAGGTTTACTTTGTTTGAATTTTCTTATAAAAGGGTATATGGTAGTTGTGACTTAATAATATTTACACTACTTTATGAAAAATAGTTTACTTCGCCTAAGGTTGGGATATATTTTGTTAAAGCGTAAGTTATGTGAATAAGTTGATCTTCGTTACGGCAGGGCGACTCCTTGGGGATTAGATGATAGAGGAACAAAGGCTAAAACCATCACATCCTGTGATAATGCCTTCGTGACCAACATCGTGCTGCTGCCGCTACGTTAGCACTACGCTTTCGCGCAAAAAACATCTGTTGCCCCAAGCGGCATCGGACGCCCTCGGGAAAGCGCCTGGCTGGAACGGAAATCAACCCCACGTTATGGTGATGAGCTAAAATGGTAGTCAATATTATTATAGCCTTAATAAATGTCATTGAAAGTAGAGACATTTATAATAAGGCGTAAATAATTTTTCTTGGAAGGGGAAGTATAGATATGAGTACAGTATTAAGTGTTAAAAAGCGCGAAGCTGGGCACCGTTCGACATTAACCCAACTTAGAAAAGGGGGAGCCATTCCTGGAGTTATTTACGGCTATAAATTAGATTCTACCCCAATTTCTATTTCAGCGAAGGAATTCAGAAAATCCATTCAAAAAAATGGACAAAACGGTGTGTTTTCGATGGATTTAGATGGAGAAAAAGTGAATGTTGTTGTATCAGAAATCCAACAATGCTCCATGAAAGATGAAGTAAATCATATTGACTTTTTAGCAATTAATATGTCCGAGGCGATAGAAGCTGAAGTGCCTATTAAACTTGTAGGGGAGTCAGTTGGTGTTAGTGTGGGTGGCATATTAATGCAGCCTAACTTAGATGTAAAGATTAATGTAAAACCAGCAGATATACCAGAAGCTATTGAAGTGGATATTACTGAACTTAAAATTGGCGAAACAATCACAGTAGCAGATATTCGAGACACGATTGATTTTGATATTATTAGTGAAGATGGTCATACATTGGTATCAATTATGGCTCCAGCAGTCGTTGAAGAATCGACAGTGGATAGTGAGCAGGTACAAGAGTAAAAATATTTGTTAAGGAAAGGCTACTGAGGAAGCTAAGCTTCTTCAGTAGCTTTTTTATTTTATTTAGCAAGGGCATTGGTTTCCTTTTTAAGTCATAACGATTTCGCGATATATATATGGTTGAAGTGAAGATTTTAAATAATATCAAGACGTTATTGAACTTTTACTTTCAAAAATTGTCCAAACTGCTTTCTGAGTGCATGATATGGTAAAATAATGACTATTAGATTTGAAAGAAGAGGGGTACTTATGAAAATTATCGTTGGTTTAGGAAATCCAGGTAAACCTTATGAGCATACAAGACATAATATTGGCTTCGATATTATAGATGCATTAGCTGAAAAATGGGGTGCACCTTTAACTAATTCAAAGTTTAATGGTATGTATGCAACGGTACATCGTCCTGAAGGAAAGGTTCTACTTGTTAAACCTTTAACATATATGAATTTATCGGGGGAATGTGTTGGTCCCCTAATGAACTATTTTGATATTGAAGTGGAAGATTTAATTGTTATTTATGACGACTTAGATTTAGAGACAGGTAAATTACGCCTGCGTCAAAAAGGTAGTGCAGGTGGACATAATGGTATTAAATCATTAATTCAGCATTTAGGTACACAAGAATTTAATCGCATACGAGTTGGGGTTAATCGCCCACCAGCAGGCATGAAGGTAGCAGATTACGTGTTATCAAAATTTTCAAAAGAAGATCAAGCCGTCGTTGGCGAAGCTATAGAAAAGTGTGTAAATGCTGTGGAAGCATCTCTTTCAAATCCATTTCTTGATGTGATGAATCGCTTTAACGGATAACAATCATGGATATTACAGTTGTTTAGGATGACGATTTAATTGATTTCAGCAAATTTTTTTAGTAACGAAAGCAAAGCGTCAGCTACAGGCCTAAGCACAAAGCCGTCTCCCGGCGCAATTATGCCGAGGTATAATTGATGTTGTTTTTTTCTGCGACAACAGCTAACTAAATATATAGTATTAACCACAGTGCAAAACTATTCTCTATTTCTAAAATGACCTCTAAGACAAAATTGGAAGTGCATAATCTTTTTTCGAAATGTCTATACTTTAAGTAGTAAGTTGCTTAAAGGAGGATGATTTGGAGATGTCAGTTCGATATCGATGTCGGCATTGTGAAGTAGAAATAGGGACGCTACCATTTGATGCAGATGATACAATTCGAAAACTACATATTTTCGAATTGGGTGAAGCGGATGATTATGTTGAGAAAGATCAACATGGAAAAACGACGGTGCACTGCATTTGTGAGCAATGTGAGGATTCGCTGAAACAATATCCAGATTATCACGCACTCAATAAATGGATTCAATAATTGGAAGGACGCTTTGGCGCACATTACGTGCGTCCAAAGCTTTTTCCGTTTAACTTCGCTCAGGTTTAGGTTTAAAGCCAATTCCAGACGAAATTATGCCAAGGTATAATGGATAAAATAAACAATAAAAATACGTAATATAGTACTAGATTACTAGTAATGGTGACGAGAATTATGCGTTGAAAGGAGCTTTTGACATTGGAAGTTTTACAACAGCTTGTGATGCAGGACAAACATATCACATCATTTTTACAGGAGATTCAGAGCGGTCATTCTGCAACACAGCTTATTACAGGATTAACTGGAAGCGCACGCCCAGTAATGGTCGATGCTTTATTTGAATATGTAAAAAAACCAATTTATATTATATCTCCTAATCTATTGCAGGCTCAGAAAATGGCCGACGAGCTGGCGGGACTTTTAGGTGAGGAGCATGTTCATTATTATCCTGCCGATGAGTTTATTGCTGCTGATTTATCTGTTGCTTCCCCAGAGCTACGTGCTGAGCGTATCGCAACACTTGATCGTCTTGCTAGAGGTGAAAAAGCTGTTTATGTAATACCGGTTGCGGGCTTACGTAAAATAATGCAGCCTAAAGAGCATTGGCTACAGTATTTTTTACAAATAGCAGTAGGTGAGGATATTCAGGTTGATGAATGGCTCCAAACATTAGTAGAGATGGGGTACGTGCGTAATTCGATGGTGACGACACCTGGAGAATTTGCGTTACGTGGTGGCATATTAGATATTTATCCTCCGTATTTAGAGTCACCGATTCGTATAGAATTATTTGATACGGAAGTGGACTCGATTCGAACATTTTCTGCGGACGATCAACGTTCTATCGATAAATTACAGAAGATTCGTATCCTCCCTGCTTCAGAAGTTATTTTGACAAAGGAAGAAAGAACGGCATTGGCAGGTCGTTTAGAAGCTGCATTAGCGACAAGCTTAAAGAAAGTCAAGAAGCAGGAGACGAAGGAGTTACTGTATCAACATATTCAATATGATATTGAATTGTTACAGCAAGGGAATTTACCGGACTATGTAAATAAATATGGTTCGTTATTGTATGAGAAAACAGCCTATTTAGGAGATTATTTTGTACACGACGGCATTGTGCTATTTGATGAGCTCGGGCGCATTCAGGAGGTTATGGATGCATGGGAGCGTGAAGAAGATGAGTGGTTTTTATCTCTAATTGAAGAAGGGAAAATGGTGCATGATGTAAAGCCCGCATTCTCTTTAAAAGAGATTCTAGCAATGTTATCTCAGCAAAAACTATATTTCTCATTATTTTCGCGAACTTTTGCAGGTGTATCCTTCAATAAGACGACGAACTTTTCTTGCAAACCAATGCAACAATTTCATGGCCAAATGTCATTGTTACAAAGCGAGGTTGAACGCTGGCTACTCGGTAAATTTACTGTACTAATTGTGGCGAGAGATAAAGACCGTGTTAAACGTGTACAGCAAATGCTTGAGGAATATGATATTCATACGACAATTGGTCAACCGACAGAAGCGGGTATTTATATTGTGGATGGCTCGCTATCTAGTGGCTTTGAATTACCGTTACAGCGCTTAGTGGTAGTAACAGAGGATGAGCTGTTTAAACAGCAGGCGAAGAAAAAAGCACGTCCTCAAAAAATGACGAACGCAGAACGTATTAAAAGCTATACAGAAATTAAACCTGGCGACTATGTTGTACATGTACATCACGGTATTGGGAAATATATTGGCTTAGAAACACTGGAGGTAAATGGTACACATAAAGATTACCTACACATTCGATATCGCGCAGATGATAAGTTGTATGTTCCAGTAGAGCAAATAGATTTAATCCAAAAATATGTAGCATCTGAAGACCGTGAACCGAAGCTACATAAATTAGGTGGAGCAGAGTGGAAAAAAGCTAAAGCTAAAGTATCCTCTGCCGTGCAAGATATTGCTGATGATTTAATCAAGCTGTATGCGAAACGTGAAGCAGAGAAGGGTCATGCATTTGCGATTGATAATGACGATCAGCGCAATTTTGAGGCCTCATTCGCTTATGAAGAAACAGAGGATCAGTTACGTTCAATTATCGAAGTGAAACGTGATATGGAACGTGAACGTCCTATGGATCGCCTCGTATGTGGAGACGTGGGATATGGTAAAACTGAGGTAGCGATTCGTGCTGCATTCAAAGCAATTCAGGATGGCAAGCAGGTAGCTTTCCTTGTGCCGACTACGATTTTAGCGCAACAACATTACGAAACGATTCGTGAGAGATTCCAAGACTTTGCTATTAATGTAGGTCTCCTGTCTCGTTTCCGCACAAAAAAAGAGCAAACAGCGACGTTAAAGGGCTTAAAAGAAGGGCAAGTTGATATTGTTATTGGAACGCATCGAATTTTATCTAAAGACTTGTTATTCCAAGACCTTGGATTGCTTATTGTTGATGAGGAGCAACGTTTCGGTGTAACGCATAAGGAAAAAATTAAACAACTTAAGACGAATGTTGATGTATTAACGCTAACGGCAACTCCGATTCCAAGAACACTTCATATGTCGATGGTAGGAGTTCGTGATTTATCGGTAATTGAAACGCCACCAGCAAACCGTTTCCCTGTACAAACCTATGTAATGGAGCATAGCGGTGCATTAGTGCGGGAAGCTATTGAGAGAGAAATGGCACGTGGCGGGCAAGTATTCTACTTATATAATCGTGTAGAGGATATGGCTCGTAAAGTTGATGAAATTCAAACGCTTGTCCCCGAAGCGCGTATCGGGCATGCACATGGGAAAATGACGGAGTCAGAATTAGAATCTGTCATATTAGCCTTTTTAGAAGGTGCCTATGATGTGCTTGTAACAACAACGATTATTGAGACAGGAGTAGATATACCGAACGTTAATACATTGATTGTTCACGATGCTGATCGAATGGGCTTAGCGCAGCTTTATCAATTGCGTGGGCGTGTTGGGCGTTCTAATAGGGTAGCATATGCGTACTTTATGTATCAGCGTGATAAAGTTCTTACAGATGTAGCTGAGCAACGATTACAGGCGATTAAAGAATTTACAGAGTTAGGTTCAGGATTTAAGATTGCTATGCGTGACTTATCTATTCGCGGTGCTGGGAATCTGCTAGGAGCGCAGCAACATGGCTTTATTGATTCTGTCGGTTTTGACTTGTATTCACAAATGCTACAAGAGGCGATTGCTGAGCGCCAAACAGGTGTGAAAAAAGAAGAAAAGCCTGACATCGAAATTTTATTGAGTATTGATGCGTATATTCCAGATGTATACATTCCTGATGGCTATCAAAAAATTCAAATGTATAAACGTATTAAAGCGATGGATCAAGTGGAGGAGTATGGCGAAATCACGGAGGAATTAGAGGATCGCTTCGGAGATCTTCCGATTGAAACTGAGCGCTTACTGCGAATAGCACGTATGAAGGTATGGGGCCTAGGTGCAGGCGTATTGTCGGTGAAGGAAAAGCAAAAAATTATCACAATATTGTTGTCTGAAGAGGGAACAGTACAAGTTGATGGCAGTAAAGTTGTTGAAGAATCCATGAAATTCGAGCGAGCTGTCGGTTTTGGTATGGATGGTATGCAACTGAAATTAACGATTGATGAACGGAAATGTGGGAAATATCAACCCTTTGAAATTTTAGAAGATATGATGCATATTATTGCTAACGCAAAAAAACAAAAATAATAAAAAGCTGACCTTATCTAACTAGGATAATGGTCAGCTTTTTATTATAGAAAAGCAAAACGATCTAGGAGATCTTAATGAATGTTGACGCTGTTGCTGTGCTTACGCATAGAAAACTGTTGTTATAGACGCAACGTTAGCACTACGCTTACGCACAGAAAACCTTTATTGCAGGCGCAACTTAGCGCTTACTCATACACAGGAAACCCTTATTAGTTGCGATGTTAACGCTACATTTACGCACTGAAAATATCCGATGCTGTCGCTTCGCTTTCTCGCAATAAAAAAATTCTGTAAACCTACGTTAGCACTACAATTTTGTACAGAAAATATATGTTGCAGACGCAACGTTAGCACTACACATACGCACAAAAAATAGTTGATGTTGCTCCCTTGCTTTCGTGCAGGTACATTGCAGAAGTTTCGTTTTACCATTATTAACTTTGGATGATATGCCAAAAGGTGCATACGAATTGAAATTTTGATTGGACTGTAGATGGAGCGACTTCTTAGGTGTCGTTTTTACAAATAAGACTGTGGATCTAGCTGATAGGAGCGAGGAGGTGAAAAGGATTAAATTGCGTGAAAATACCTTTGTAATAAAAAACCTTTTGGCTCATTGACGCAATAATGTAGGTTGGATTATTATTATTTCTTGTTAAAATTTTTTTATAAATTATTTATAAAAATTAGTTTTTGTGGTTAATCTAAGATAAGTTGATTGAAGTTAAAAATTCTATATGCTAAATGTATTTGAAGTACAATAATTTAGGTTTTAAGGCCTTTTTGAAAAATATTGTTGGGTGTGAAATCCTTTTTCTTCAGTTTTTGCATAGATTGCTTCATAAATAACCATACTAGAGTTGAAAAAAATTTTTATTGTAGCGAAAGCGAGGATTATGAATGAAGGCAACAGGAATTGTTCGTCGTATTGATGATTTAGGGCGTGTGGTTATTCCAAAAGAAATTCGTAGGACGCTACGTATTCGCGAGGGTGACCCGTTAGAAATTTATACAGACCGTGAAGGCGAAGTTATTTTAAAGAAATATTCTCCAATTAACGATTTAGGGGAATTTGCAAGGGAATATGTAGAAACATTATATGAAACATTAGGTACTCCAGCGTTTGTAACCGACCGTGATGAAGTAATTGCTGTCGCAGGAATCGGTAAGAAAGAGTATATTAATCGTCGTATTACATCTTTTGCGGAAACTTTTATGGAAGAGCGTTCAACAAAAATAGAAAAAATGGAAACAACTATCGAGATTGTTCCTGGACAATATGAGCAAGTGAAGTCTTATTGTGCAACACCTATTATGGTGAATGGTGATCCAATCGGTTGTATTATCGTTTTATCTAAAGTACATTTTGTTGGTGAAGTTGAAGTGAAAGTTGCAGAAACAGCTGCTAACTTCTTAGCTAAACAAATGAATAGTTGATAAGAATTGAAAGTTATTGCGCTGACCTTTTTAGGCTGAACAATAACTTTTTTTCGTACATAGTTTTATGGTAATCCTACCAGCGCGCGTTAAACTTTTGAGATATGCTATACTATTGGCATTGTTAAAGAAGGAAAGAGGGCAATTTATGTCGGAACGTTTTGGCATGAAAAGCTACATGAAGGGCGCGGCATTACTTACAATTGCTGCCCTTGTTGTGAAGGTTCTAAGTGCAATTTATCGTGTGCCTTTTCAAAACCTTGTTGGTGATGAAGGATTTTATATTTATCAGCAAGTGTATCCAATTATATCCATTTTTGTCGTATGGACATCTAGTGGATTTGCAGTAGCTATTTCTAAGATGCTTGCAGATAATGATTGTATTTTAGACCCGCTAGAGCGAAATCAAAAACGAAGCGGTATTATGCGTATTGTTTTTCGTTATTTAACAGTACTATCGTTGTTGTTTTTTGTTGTTTTATTTAGTGGAGCTGAAATAATTGCAAGGCTTATGGGCGATACGCAGCTTGCTCCTTTAATACGGACAGGTTCATTTATTGCACTTGTCATGCCAGCTCTTGCTATTTTAAAGGGCGGCTTCCAATCAAGAGGTATTATGGAGCCGGTTGCTTATGCACAAGTCGTTGAACAAGCTGTGAGAGTATCCGTCATTATAGCGGGCACATTTATCATTATGAAGACGACAGAATCACTATATAGTGCTGGACAAATGGCTATAATAGGTACAGTTGTTGGTGAAATTGTAGGTTTTATATTACTTGCGTTTATCTTTAAAAAACGTTTCGGTTTATTTAACGATAAGAAAAAGCGGCGACGTATCGAAAGTTTTCCCATTATTAAAGAGGTCACATTGCTAAGTTTAAGTGTAAGCATGAGTGGTCTGTTGTTACTTGGCTATCAGCTAGTTGATTCCTTTACAATTTATTCACTATTAGTAGAGGGTGGAATGGATCAAAAGGTCGCTAAGGTAACAAAAGGCGTTTATGATCGTGGGCAGCCGTTAGTGCAGCTCGGAGTCGTCATTGCTTCTTCTCTTTCACTGGCTATTGTACCGCTTGTCGCACATATGTCCAAAAGACAAGAAGGCCGTAGTGCAATTCCGTTTATACAATTAACGTATAGAGCGTCTGTATTATTTGGGTGGGCAGCATCTTTAGGTTTAATACTCGTTATGCCTTATATTAACGTAATGCTCTTTAAAACAGATGCGCTGTCGGAAGTACTTATGGTATATGTGTTACAAATTGTGCCTTTGTCGATTATTTTGACATTTACAGCTATTCTGCAAGGTTATGGTAAATTAAAAAAGCCAGCCTTATTTTTAATTGTAGGTTTTATATTAAAAGTAATATTGAATGTGCTGACAATTAGTTTATTTGGTGTATTAGGTGCTGCTATTGCTAATAATGTGGGTCTACTGTTTACTGCCCTCATGCTTGTCTTTTATTTAAAGAAAATAATTGCAATCCAATTAGCACCAGCTAGTTTTTATAAAAAAGTTGGAATTGCATCACTAAGCATGGCAGTTGTAGTGCTAGTTTGGCTACAGTTTATACCATCGTTATTAAGCCAATTTTTAACACCTCGATTTGTTGCAGTGGTAGCAGGTTTTACAGCTGTTAGTCTAGGGGCATTTGTAATGGTCACAATAATTGCTAAGCTACGTGTGCTAGGCGAAAAAGAGTGGTACTTACTACCGTTTGGGCGCAAGATGGCAGTTTATCAATTATGGTTAAATCGGAAGAAGTAGGTGGATTTATTGAATACTTTAACAGTTATTGGTCTAGGTGCGGGTGATTTTAATCAGCTGCAAATGGGTGTCTATAAAAAATTAAAAGCGGCTAGAAAATTATATGTTCGTACAGTGGATCATCCGGTATTAGAAGAATTATCAGCTGAGGGCTTACAATTTGAAAGCTTTGACACGATCTATGAAAAACATAGCTCGTTCCAGCCTGTGTATGAAGAAATTGCAGAAACGCTTGTGGCTGCTGCGGCGATTAAAGATGTAATGTACGCTGTACCAGGACATCCACTTGTTGCGGAGCAGACTGTACAATTGTTGATTGCTGCTGCGGATGCGGGAAAAGTAAAATTAGTCATTGAAGGTGGACAAAGCTTCTTAGATCCAATATTCGGCGCGTTAAAGATCGACCCGATTGAGGGTTTCCAGCTGCTGGATGGCACTAGCTTTTCTATGCATGACATTAACATGCGTCAGCATATTTTAATTGCTCAAGTGTATGATACATTCAGTGCGTCAGAAGTAAAGCTTACGTTAATGGAGAAATACGATGACGAATACCCTGTTACAGTAGTTACTGCAGCAGGCTCGACACAGGAAAAATTAGTGACGGTACCACTTTATGAGCTTGACCAAAGTGTTGAGGTGAATAATTTAACAACGGTATATGTGCCACCTGTGAAATCGCAAGAGGAGGCTTTACGAGATTGGGCAACCTTCCGTCAAATTATTGCTGTTTTACGAGGTCCGAATGGCTGTCCGTGGGATCAAAAGCAAACGCATGAATCACTGAAAAAATATTTACTAGAAGAAGCGCACGAATATTTGGCGGCGGTAGATGCAGAGGATGACTTTGCGATGATCGAGGAGCTTGGAGATGTACTATTACAAGTATTCCTTCATGCACAGATCGGAGAAGATCAAGGTTACTTTACATTGGAAGATGTATTAGCTTCAATAAGTGAAAAAATGATTCGTCGACACCCGCACGTATTTGGAGATGTATCGGTAGAAGATGCAGAGGGTGTTGTAGCGAATTGGGAAGTTATAAAAGCAGAAGAAAAGGGTATAAGTGATAAGCCGCTATTGGAAGAGGAATACCGGGCGTCCTCTGCTCTACAAACTGCCTATAATTATCAAAAAAGAGCTGCGCAGGTTGGGTTTGATTGGCCCGATGTAGATGGAGCATGGGACAAGTTTGCGGAGGAATGGCAGGAATTTCGTAATGAGGTGACGAAAGGTACAAGTGCGTCACGTCTAGATGAATTTGGAGATGTCTTGTTCACGCTTGTGAATTTAGCGCGTTTCTACAAGTTAAATCCAGAAGAGGCTATGTTACATGCCAATGAGAAGTTTGCGAGACGCTTTGGTTATGTGGAGGCAAAGGTAGAGGAAAGTGGAAAGTCATTTTCTGATTATACATTAGAACAATTAGATGCTTTTTGGAATGAAGCGAAGCAACTGGAAAAGGAGTAAAAGTATGCGATTAGATAAATTTTTAAAAGTATCACGTTTAATTAAACGTCGTACATTAGCAAAAGAAGTAGCAGTTCAAGGCCGTATTACGATCAATGATAAGATCGCGAAGGCTAGTAGTGCTGTTAAAGCTGGAGACGAGCTAGCCATTCGTTTTGGACAAAAGATTGTGACAGCGCGTGTAGAAGAATTACGTGATACTGTGAAAAAAGAAGATGCCGCAAAAATGTTTACGATTTTGAAGGAAGAGCGTCTTGAAAAAATTGAGCCTGAATTTATTGATGACGAAGATTAAATCAATTATCCCTCTGATAAAAGTGTAGCAACTTTAATAAAGTTGTCATGCTTTTAAGGTTGTCCGCATAAAGTGAACAGAAGCTAGGACGACTAAAGGAGGAAGAAAATGACGCTACATCAAGAAAGTAACCGTTACACAATTCCATCTGGAGAGCATATTTTAACGATTCGTAATCGTAAAAGAATGGACATGACTTCTGTAAAATCAATTGAACGCTTTGATCAGGAAGAGTTTTTCATTAAGACGTCCCAAGGGCATTTGTTAATCCGTGGAGAAGAACTGCATATCGTTCATTTAGATGTTGACAAAGGGTTATTGACACTTGAAGGAACTGTAAAAACCTTACAGTATGACGAGGAGGAAAGTGGCTTCTCGAAAGGTTTCCTTCATAAGTTATTTGGATGATTGTTAGTGAACAATTTGTTCAACTATTAGTCATGGTTTTGAGCGGTATAGCAGTTGGATTCATTATTGATAGTGTAAGGCTTATTGTTTTTTCAACTCCAAAAAGGTCAAGCCTTCGAAGATGGATGATGGTATTTGAACTACTTACCTGGATTCTGCTTGGGGGCATGACATACTATTTATTATTTTGGCTAAAAGATGGCGCTTGGCGGGCTTATGACCCGCTAGCGCAAATAGCCGGAATTTTTTTGTATCAAACATTTTTTCAGACTTTTTTACGTTTCATCGCAAGGGTTTTGGTGAATATAACATGGAGACCTTTGTGGTTCATCATACGATTAATATTTGCTACCATTCGACAAATTTTTAATTTATTAATAAATATTGGAGCATTTGTTTTAAGACCTTTTGTCAAAATTTATTCGTATTTGTCCAACACTTTTTTAAAAAAATTTCGATTTATCAAGTATAATAAAAGACAACAATAACTTTCGGAGGTGCGGGCATGACTAAGCGTCGTTCATCAAATGATCGCCAACAAAACTATACTAAGCTTGATAATGACTATGTCCGTAACACGGATAAAGCTATAAATCGTAAAATTGAAGGGCGGAAACGGAAAATGCGCCGCATTGCCTTTTTTGCGATTGTACCAGTCGTTATTATTGCCGTTCTCGGAAATATACTTTTGAATCAAAATGAAACGCTAGCTGCAAAAGAGCAAGAAAAGGTTGAAGCGAAGGAGCATCTTGCTGATTTGAAAGAAGAGCGAGAATCGTTAAATCTTAGAATTAAACAGTTAGAGGATCCTGAGTATATCGCAAAGTTACTACGCAAAGAGTATTTCCTATCTAAAGAAGGTGAAATAAATTTTATTTTACCGGATGAAAAAGGTGAAAAAGAAAAAAAGGGCGATATACCAGATAAAAAAGACGCCGTATCAGAAAAGAAAGGTAAAAAAGACGACTGAAAAGCTATGTATTGTTGACACTCTTTTTTTGTTATATATAATGAAGAGAGAAACTTATTGTAGTAAAAAGTTTGATAAATTGATTACATGACTCAAAAGAGTCGCTTAATTTTTAAGGAGGAGCATTTTTTTTATGTCAATTGAAGTAGGCAGCAAGGTACAAGGTAAAGTAACAGGAATCACAAATTTTGGAGCATTCGTTGAGCTGCCAGATGGCAAAACAGGCTTAGTACACATCAGTGAAGTTGCTGACAATTATGTAAAAGATATCAATGAGCATCTAAAAGTTGGAGATGAAGTTGAAGTAAAAGTGATGAATGTTGAAGCGGACGGAAAGATCGGTCTTTCAATCCGTAAAGCAAAGCCTCAAGCAGAGAGACCAGAACGTCCGGAGCGTCCAGAGCGTCCAGCACGTCCACGTCGCGATAATCGTTCTAATGATCGTAACGAGCGCCATCAACCAAAAGAGAATTTTGAACAAAAAATGGCCCGTTTCTTAAAAGATAGTGATGAACGTCTAGCAACACTAAAACGTGCTACAGAGTCAAAACGTGGTGGTCGCGGAGCTAGAAGAGGGTAGTTTGCTGACTGTTTTAATCGTAGAAAAAGTGTGTAAATAGAGTTGGGATTAGCTTATATTAAGCTAATCCCTTTTTTTAATAATTTCTGTATACATTTCGTCTATCCATAAGTCATGAGTACTTTTTAAAATCTTTCAGTAAGTGTTTTCGTAGCGAAAGAAAAGAAATTTGTTGGCTAAAGCCTCCGACGTATGTAAAGATAAACGATTCTTACAACGTGGATGTCGGTCTCTTTTTCTTTTTAGGAGTAGGTACGGGAGTTTGTTCGGTAGGTGTCTCTGAAGACTTTTCGGTTGGATGAACAACCATTTTAACAAGTAAAAATACTCCGTATACACTAACGGCTAGTCCAGTAAGAAGTAAAAGTATTTGTACAGCGAATGGTAAATTAATAAGAATGGATACGAGAATGATCATAGAGCCGCTTCCGCAAATTAAAGCAGCTTTCGTTAATGAATTCAAAGGAAATAGACCTCCTAGATAACGCGCTCTTTTCATTATTAGTATGCCATATTTTCAAGCGCATCACCATAACGTGTGGCTGATTCTATTCCTACTGGGCGCTTTCCGATGGGTGGCAGCAACAAATTGTCTGTGCGAAAGCGAAGCGACAGTAACAACAAGGGTTTTGTCTGTGCGAAAGCGAAGCGACAGCAACAACGGAGAGTTGTTCAAGAAGCCGTTATCATAGGCTAGGATGTTTTTTAACCTTTGTTCCTCTATTTATTGCCCCTGCGTCTCATACAGTGAAAAATAAGTAATGTGATATTGCTAATAGGTTACTTTATAGTTTAAAAGGCTGTTGTACTGTTAACCGACAAAAAACAGGCGTCTCAGAAATAATTCTGAGACGCCTGTTTGAGATGACCCCTACGGGATTCGAACCCGTGTTACCGCCGTGAAAGGGCGGTGTCTTAACCACTTGACCAAGGGGCCTACTATGGTGGCGGCCGAGGGGATCGAACCCCCGACCTTACGGGTATGAACCGTACGCTCTAGCCAGCTGAGCTAGGCCGCCAATAAGATTATGGAGCGGAAGACGAGGTTCGAACTCGCGACCCCCACCTTGGCAAGGTGGTGTTCTACCACTGAACTACTTCCGCATTTTAAACAATTTGTTTTAGCAACAAGTTATATAATACAAGCCTTTGTTACTAACGTCAAGTAGTTTTTTGAAAAAAATTAATAAAAATATATGGTTTTATTCATTAATTAAAGATTTGCTAACAAAAAGGGGGAGTATGATGGCTCATCACCATGATGTGTGGTCGATTTCCGTTCCCCTATGCATTGCAAGGGCTCATCTGTGACGCTAGCCCCCAAGGAGTTACCTAGTCCCCACTTCGATCAACTTTATAATGAATGCCATCCACAACTTTTGGTTATGAACCCTTTTTATGGGAAATTTATCAAACTTTTTGTTCTTAAGTAGAAAAGTATCATCGACACAGCTGACTATAGTAATTATGACGAATAATGGAACGTCGATCGGTGAAAAGGAAAGGGTGAGAGGGCATTAGCCCGCTTATGGCATAGATTTTGTAAAGTATCGTATACAACGACAATGGGGAATAATTACCTAAATTTTCTGTTATTTAAAAACCAACCTCATAGAAAGTGATGTTTCTAATCTGTACAACTTATATTTTGTGTAGAAATTGTTGCCATTTCTCGTATTTATGCATATGTATTCGTCGAAATGTTTATATTTTTTTCTGCCACCGTCAGACAATCTTTCCATACATAATTTTTTATAATAGCTCCAAAAGTGCAGAAAGGGGTTAGTGAAATGACGAGTATTGAATGGTATAACACGGCAAATGTAGACGAACAAAAATTAGGAGTGAAAAAAAGGCAATTGTTAATAGGCTCTTTATTTTTTTTAACATCCTTCTTTTTAGCTCAGTCCGTTGTATTCGAAGCGGCCGTACCTTTCTCGGTTCCTTTTTGGGCAATTATTCGAACGAAGTATAAGGAATACGCCAAGTATGTTTTGTTTGGTGGTCTGATAGGATGTTTTTTTCTTGGATTTGGACAAGTCTTTATTTTAGCATTACAAATCGTTATGTATGAATGTATCATGCGCTTCCGTTATTGGCAGTTGCCACAAAGTATAGCAGTCTCTTTGGCGGTACTGCTTGTGCAAATAATGTGGCAGGGAGTTATGCATCAAGGTTTACCGCCGGTGCTTGTGCAATTTTATGTAGGTTGTGAAGTGGCTTTAGCTCTTATTATGACGTTGTTTATGCAAGTGTTGTTTGTCAATTCTTATGAATGGTTTACGAGCCATTGGACTTATGAGAAGTTGGGTTCTGGATTAGTTGTATTTGCTGCTATGCTTACAGGGATGCAAGCAGTTGTCATTAGCTATTTTTCACTCCCCATTTTTTTATTACAACTATTAATTTGCTTTGGTGCATTAGTAGGAAGTGTACCATTAGCGACAGTTATCGGAGCAGTGCTCGGAACGCTTATTGGTATTGCAAAACTTTCGTTTACGGGTATGCTTTCTGTGGCCACGTTAACTGGATTGTGTGCAGGGATGGGGGCCCGCGTAGGAAGATTTGGTGTAGCAATTGGCAGTATTTTGCCGAGTGTGTTTTTTTTATTTTACGATGCAACATTGCCGTTAGATAGCGTTTATTTTACATCGATTGCAGTTGGGAGTATTGCTTTTCTATCCATTCCGAAAAAATATTCTGATAAGGTGCGGGACAAGCTGTTTCCGCAGCGTGAGGAGGTCTTACTCGCCCGTCAAAGTTGGTTAACGGAGCATGTTACGTTTAAATTAGAGCATTTTCAGCACTTTGTACAATTTATGAAGGAGCTTGTGTTTGAGCGCTTTATGACGGCCCCGATAGAAGAGGCGAAGGAAGTTTCGCCGATGAATACATGCCTAAGCTGTTTCCGCTATGATCACTGTTGGGGAGCGCAAAATAACGGAATGGACAAGCTAATGACAGACTGGTTTCATATGAAAGGCGTTGGAAAGGATTCTGGTATGCATCGTGTCGAAGAACAAATACGTTATAAATGTGTGAAATCAACAAAAATTTTCGAAGAATTGGAAACAGAGCTGTACAGAGAGCGTATTAATGGTCAGTATTTTCATGGTAAGAAAATGATTGCCCTTCAGTTACGTGATATGAGCAATCATCTAAATCAATTAATAGCGGAGATGAAAGAAGAGACTATTTCATTCGCTAGTGTGGAAAAGGACATTACTCAACGGTTAAAGGATGCACATATTGAATGTTTTCAACTAGATGTGTTAAGTAATAAGCCGGGAGCACGAAAAATTGTCTGCGCTTTAGCACCAGCACGCGTCAATTGGGAGGAAGACACAACATTAGCTGAACGGATGATATTGCCGATTTTATATGATATTTTTGAAGAACCATTTGAAATTGAAAAGGTAGTAGCAAGCGATATACCATTTCGTCATATTCAAGTAAGTTTTAGATCAGCTATTAGCTTTGAAGTAGAGTATGATATATATAGCATGTCTAAAGATGCGACGTTATATTCCGGTGATTCCCATGCATTATTTCAATTACATCCAGGACTATTTGCAATTTTATTGTCAGATGGTATGGGGCAGAGTAAAGAAGCACAGCATGAGAGTAGAAAGTTAATACATTTAATGCGAGAATGTTTAAATTACAATATGAACCCAGAGACTGCGATGCACACGTTGCATTATGTCATGTCCTTAAAGCAACAAAGTGATATGTATGCAACGCTTGATTTTGCACTTGTCGATTTACAACACGGTGATTTATGGTCGTGGAAGGCTGGTGGTATGTCTACGTATATTTTACGTGGGAAAGAGGTGCTGAAGGTTGAAAGCAATGCAGCTCCTGTAGGGTTTTTATCCATTTCAGCAGTAGAGGCAGAAAAAAGAAAGCTTAAGGCGGGCGATGTAATTTTGATGCACTCTGATGGATTGTTTTCAAGTGTTGATGATTGGGACGAGCAGGAAGAGACATTTTTAGCGTATGCTCAGCAGGTAGCAAGCACTACTAAAACTATACAGGAAAAATTAACGACGATTATGCAATCTTTCCAGTCTTACTATGACATTGAAGACGATTGCACTGTATTGATGCTAGAGGTTACACATGTTGTCCCAACGTGGGCCGTGTTTAGACCAGTTCAGCACTCTATGAGCAATTCATGATAATAGAGAACGAAAAGGGGAGGAGAAGCGTTTGTCACTCGAATTAAAGGTCAAAAAAATTATTGAAAAAGAGCAATTATTACAGCAAGACGACCATCTTCTCATCGCCGTTTCAGGTGGAGTGGATTCAATGGCTTTACTCCATTATTTTGTAAAAACAAAAGATCAATGGGGAATTACGGTTGAAGCCGTACATGTTGATCATATGCTAAGAGGTGAAGCATCGGCTGAGGACAGAGCTTTTGTCCGAAAATATTGTGATGAGTATGGTATATACTTATATGCAAAGGCTATTCCAATACCAGAGATTATGGCTTTAGAAAATGGCAATACACAGCTTATTTGCCGTAGAGAACGTTATCAATACTTTAAAGAGGTCATGGAAAAAACGAATGCTAGCAAGCTTGTAACTGCACATCATGCGGACGACCAACTGGAGTCAGTATTAATGGCCCTGACGAAAAATGCAACGATAAATGGTATGCAAGGTATACGTTCACAACGTACTTTTGAAGGAAAAACATTAATTCGTCCGTTTTTAACGGTTACAAAGTCTGAAATAAGGGAATATTTACTTAAGCAGGGGTTAGATTATCGTGAAGACGCTAGCAATTCTAAGGACACCTATGTACGAAATCGATTTAGACATCATGTGGTGCCATTGTTGGAGGCAGAAAATCCGCGAGTAACAGAGCAGGTAACCCATTTTACAAAGCAATTGCAAGAAGACGATGCCTATTTAATGAATTTAGCGGAGGATGTATTTTCTAGAATAGTAAAAAGAATTGACGAAAATACATATAGCATGGAAATTAAGGCTCTTCAATTGGAACCACTTGCTTTACAAAGGAGGATCATTTTAATACTATTAAACTATCTTTACAAAGATTCAAATACGATACAAAGTTATGCTTTATTGACTTCTATTACAAAGCTTTTTGATACGACAGCGGGGTATGCTGAAGTTCACTTGCCAGAAAATTTTATAGCAGTTCGCCGTTATGGAAAATTTACGATTCAGAAGAAAGATACATTAGAAGGTCAAGCTTCTCCTGAAAAAAAGATTATTTCGACTGCTAATGGGTGGACAACACTGACGAATGGTGAACGTTTATGCGTAGTCGAGTTGCCTGATTTATCGTCTAAAATGCTGACGGATACTGCACAACTTTTTTATTTTAACGCTAGCAAACTCAAACTTCCACTCCATGTTAGAGCGCGTAAGGAAGGGGATAGAATGCTGTTAAAAGGAATGGATCGGCCAAAACGCTTATCTCGCCTTTTTATAGATGAAAAGATTCCTTTGAATGAGCGGAATAGCTGGCCGTTACTGATTTCTCAATCTGAAGAGGTCGTAGCGGTAATTGGTGTGCGCATGGGAATGTTGTTTTCAACCTCTCCGCAACCAAACGATGATACAGTGCTCATCGTAGACTAAGGTCTTTGTAAAATTTCACCGCACATGGTTGAACATTTTTTTATACACACGAGGAGGAATCAAAATGTTACAAAATGACATCGAAAAAGTTATGATTACAGAAGAACAATTGCAAGAAAGAATCGCTGAATTAGGAGCACAATTGACAGAGGAATATAAAGATTCATTCCCGTTAGCTGTTGGTGTTTTAAAAGGGGCTATGCCTTTTATGACAGACTTAATGAAACGTTTCGATTCTTTCATCGAGTTAGATTTTATGGATGTTTCTAGCTATGGTAATGCTACAGTTTCATCTGGGGAAGTAAAAATTCTAAAGGATTTAAATACAAGCGTCGAGGGGCGTGACGTAGTAATTATCGAGGATATCATTGATAGTGGCTTAACGTTGAGCTATTTAGTCGACTTATTTAAATACCGCAAAGCAAAATCCATCAAAATCGTTACATTGTTAGATAAACCATCAGGTCGTAAAGTAAACTTAGCTGCTGATTATGTTGGTTTTGAAGTGCCAGACGGCTTTGTTGTAGGGTATGGTTTAGACTACGCAGAAAAATACCGTAATTTACCGTATATCGGCATTTTAAAGCCAGAAGTTTATTCTTTCTAAAAGAAAGAAGTTAACGAAAGAACACCAGCTATGAAAAGTAAGAGCCTCCAGCGAAGGACATAGATTTTTAGTTTTTTTACTTCCTTCAGCAGTGTTTACGTAGCGAAAGTGAAACGTCAGCTACAAGGTTTTATCTGTGCGACAACAGTAGACAGCACGCGACTGAGTAACCAACACCACGTTGACCTAAAGCTGATTTTGGACGCAATTATGCCGAGGCGTAATTGATCGTAAATTTAAAAATCTAGGCACATTGTACTGAATGAAGTGTCGGATACAAACGCTGGAACATAGTAAATAAATGCATAAATATGTTTCGATTTCGACAAAAATCGCACGAAACTTTTTTTATGTAGGGCTTTTCGTTGTATGATGAAATCATGATATGTTAAGATTTTACTTATAATTTTTCTGTTGTAATGAGGAGGCTGGAGATGAATCGAATATTTCGATATACCATATTCTATTTACTGATTTTCTTAGTGATTATCGGTATTTTTGGTACTTTCAATGGTGGAACTTCACCAACGAAAGAGTTAACTTATCATGAGTTTATAGAAGCTCTAGATAAGAAAGAAATAACAAGTGCTACAATTCAACCTGATAAATCAGTATACATCGTTGAAGGTACATTGAAGGGGTATGAAAAAGGAGAAAGCTTTACTGCAAACATCCCTACCAATAACCCATCTTTAATGGACCGCATCGATGAGGCTGCTAAGGATAAGAATAGTAATATTACATTTTTAACAGCGCCAGAAACAAGTGGATGGATTCAGTTCTTTACAGGGATTATTCCTTTCATCATTATCATTTTCTTATTCTTCTTCCTAATGAGTCAATCTCAAGGTGGCGGTAATAAAGTGATGAGCTTTGGTAAAAGTAAAGCTAAACTTTATGACGATCAGAAGAAAAAAGTTCGCTTTACAGATGTAGCGGGTGCTGATGAAGAGAAAGCAGAGCTTGTTGAAGTTGTTGATTTCTTAAAAGATCACCGTAAATTCACTGAAATTGGTGCTCGTATTCCAAAGGGTATCTTACTTGTAGGTCCTCCTGGTACAGGTAAAACATTACTTGCACGAGCAGTAGCAGGGGAAGCAGGCGTACCATTCTTCTCGATTTCAGGTTCTGACTTCGTAGAAATGTTCGTCGGTGTCGGTGCATCACGTGTTCGTGACTTATTTGAAAATGCAAAGAAAAATGCACCTTGTATCATCTTTATAGATGAGATTGATGCAGTAGGTCGTCAACGTGGCGCAGGTCTTGGTGGTGGCCATGACGAGCGTGAACAAACACTGAACCAATTGTTAGTTGAAATGGATGGTTTCGGGGCAAACGAAGGTATTATTATTATCGCTGCAACAAACCGCCCAGATATTTTAGATAAAGCTTTATTACGCCCTGGTCGATTTGACCGTCAAATTACAGTAGGACACCCTGATGTAAAAGGTCGTGAAGCAATTCTAAAAGTACATGCGCGCAACAAACCTTTATCAGATACAGTGGATTTAGCAGCTGTTGCACAACGTACACCAGGTTTCTCGGGTGCCGACTTAGAGAACTTGTTAAATGAAGCTGCGCTTGTAGCGGCTCGTAAAAGCAAACGTACAATTAATATGGCAGATATCGATGAGGCATCTGACCGAGTGATTGCAGGTCCAGCAAAAGCTAGCCGCGTTTACTCAGCGAAAGAGAAGAAACTTGTAGCGTTCCATGAAGCCGGCCACGTAGTTGTTGGTTTAGAGCTAGATGAAGCAGATACAGTACACAAAGTAACGATCGTCCCTCGTGGCCAAGCTGGAGGTTACGCGATTATGTTACCGAAGGAAGAACGTTTCTTCACAACAAAACAAGAACTATTAGACCGTATTGCTGGACTTCTTGGTGGTCGTGTAGCAGAGGAAATCGTCCTTGGCGAAGTATCTACTGGGGCACACAATGACTTCCAAAAGGTAACAAGTATTGCACGTGCCATGGTCACTGAATATGGTATGAGTGAAAATCTTGGTGCAATGCAGTTTGGTTCAAGTCAGGGTGGGAATGTATTCCTTGGTCGTGACTTTAATTCAGATCAAAACTATTCTGATTCAATCGCTTATGAAATTGATAAGGAAATGCAAAAAATTATCGATTCGCAATATGAGCGTACTAAACGAATCTTAACTGAAAAACGTGGATTACTTGATTTAATTGCTAACACGTTGATGGAAAAAGAAACATTGAACGCGCAAGAAATCGAGCATTTACGTGATCACGGTGTCTTACCGGAACCAGAGGTAGAACCGGTTGTAGAAAAAGCTCCTAAAGCTGAAGCTCAACCAGTATTAGATGTAGTTGGTGAACCAGTTGTTAAGAAAGAATTGCTTAACAATGAACCAAATCCAACAACAGCTGATTTACCTAAAGAGGACGTAGGGCCGAATGATACACCAAAAGGTATCGATGAAAAGCGTGATTAATATGGGAAAGACTGTTTACGATTTTAGTAAGCAGTCTTTTTCTTTGCCTTTTTTCTGTATTAGGTATTACGATAATTTTATATAGGTTCTTTAATATTTTAGAGCCAAAATAGATAGGAGTGTTGAAACATGGGTAACGTAACATTGAATAATGGTTTAGAAATGCCGTTAATCGGCTATGGCGTTTTTCGGGTACCTGAAGGAGATGACTTGGCTGAAGCGGTAAAAACAGCTATTGCAAAAGGTTACCGCAGCATTGATACAGCGCAAGTATATCGCAATGAAGAAAGTGTAGGGCGAGGAATTCGTGCAGCGATTGATGAGGGCTTAGTAACACGTGAAGAACTATTCGTAACATCAAAGGTTTGGAACGATGGACTCTCCTATGAAGAAACACTTGCAGCTTATGATAGTAGTTTAGAGAAATTAGGATTAGATTATTTAGATTTATATTTAGTTCACTGGCCTGGTATAGATACAAATTATGTTGATGTTTATAAGGCGCTTGAAAAAGTTTATCAGGATGGACGTGTACGCTCAATTGGTGTTAGTAATTTCCATGTTCATCATTTAGAACATTTATTAAAGGAAACATCAGTTGTTCCTGTTATTAATCAAATTGAATTTCACCCGCACTTAACTCAAGAGGAAGTACGTGCATTTTGTAAGGAGAAAGGAATACAGGCAGAAGCTTGGTCACCACTAATGAATGGTTCTCTATTGGAAGAATCATTGATTCAGCAGCTAGCTTCTAAATATGGCAAAACACCTGCACAAATTGTGTTACGCTATGATGTTCAGCATGGTGTAGTCACTATTCCAAAAACAATGACTCCTGCACGAATGACGGAAAATCTAACGGTCTCTGACTTTGCATTAACAGAGGAAGAAATGGCTCAGTTAGATGCACTAAATGATGGTTTGCGTTGCGGACCAGACCCAGAGAAATTTAATTTTAAATAATTTGAAAGGAGCTACCTAAGATGAGGGTGGCTCCCTTTTGTAGTGGATGAATGTTATTTCGTAGGAATAAAAGTGTGGTATCATTTTCTAAAGTGTTTTAACTTCTTTCCGATTCCGGACGGAATTTTACCGAGGTATAATTGATTTTGATTTTTTGTGCATGAATATGCATTGTTTTAGTTGTATCAATTGCATTGTGACAGGTACAATTACGATGAGGGGCAATAAATAGGAGGCATCAACGATGATTTTAGTTTTAGATGCAGGAAATTCGAATATCGTATTAGGTGTCTATGATGACAACAATCAATTGGCCTTCCATTGGCGTATGGTGACAGACCTTCATAAAACAGAAGATGAATACGCAATGCAAGTATTATCTTTCTTTAATCATGCAGGCATTTCATTTGAACAGGTTAAAGGCATTATTATATCCTCTGTTGTACCACCGATCATGTTTTCGTTAGAAGCGATGTGTCAAAAGTATTTTCGAAAAAAACCGCTCGTCGTAGGACCAGGTGTGAAAACAGGATTGAATATTAAATATGAAAACCCTCGTGAAGTTGGCTCGGACCGTATAGTGAACGCTATTGCGGCTCTTGATGAATATAAAGCACCATTGATTATTGTTGATTTTGGTACTGCCACGACGTATTGTTATTTAAACGAAAAGGGCGATTATATGGGCGGTGCTATCGCTCCAGGTATTTCGATTTCAACGGAGGCGCTTTATACACAGGCAGCTAGATTGCCGCGTATTGAAATATTGCGCTCTACACATATTGTTGGAAAGACAACCGTATCTGCTATGCAGGCCGGAATTTTTTACGGCTTTGTTGGGCAAGTTGAGGGAATTGTTAATCGCATGAAAGCACAAAGTAAGGAAGAACCTTTAGTAATTGCTACTGGAGGATTAGCAAATTTAATTGCTGGGGAGACGCAAGCTATTGATGTAGTCGACCCGTTTTTAACATTAAAAGGCTTATATAAGCTATATAAACGCAATCAATAAGAAATGAGGGACATTTCATTTATGAAAGACTATTTAGTACGCGGTTTAGGATTCAACGGGCAGGTTCGTGTTTTTGCGGCTTGTACAACAGCAACAGTAGGAGAAGCGCAACGACGTCATAATACATGGCCGGTTGTTTCAGCAGCCCTTGGTCGTTCTATGACTGCTGCGGTGATGATGGGTGCCATGTTAAAAGGTGAAGAAAAAATCACTGTTAAAATTGAGGGGGACGGTCCAATCGGTCCAATGGTAATTGACAGTAACGCGCACGGTGAAGTACGCGGCTTTGTGACAAATCCTCATGTTCATTTCGATTTAAATGAGCACGGTAAGCTTGATGTTCGAGCAGGTGTTGGAACAGAGGGTGCATTAACGGTCGTAAAAGATCTGGGCTTGAGAGATATGTTCTCTGGGCAAACGCCAATTGTATCAGGTGAAATTGCTGAGGACTTTACTTATTATTTTGCTACATCAGAGCAAGTGCCTTCATCAGTTGGTTTAGGGGTTTTAGTAAATCCTGATAACACAATTCTTGCAGCTGGTGGTTTTATCCTTCAATTAATGCCAGGTTGTGAAGAAGAGACAATCAATGAAATTGAGCAGCATCTAGCTACTTTAGAGCCGGTTTCAAAAATGATTGAAAAAGGTTTTACACCTGAGCAAATTTTAGAGGCTGTATTAGGAGAGAGCCATCTACAAATTTTAGACTCCATGCCTGTAGAATTTAAATGTCAATGTTCAAAAGAGCGATTTGGTGCAGCGATTTTAGGGTTAGGGACACAGGAAATTAGAGAAATGATTGAAGAGGATGGCGCAGCGGAAGCGCAATGTCACTTCTGTTTAGAAACATACAGTTTCTCAAAAGAAGAGTTAGAAGGATTTATTGATGAGCTCAACGCGTAATCGAAGACCTTTATCCGCTGGAACACCTAACCAAACGCCCTTACTGCAACGCCGCCTTAAGACAAAACCGGCTTTAACAGTTATTTCAATCTTGCTATTAGGAAATATTATATGGTTTATTACTTGGTTAATCCCTAATAAAGACCAGGAAATTGGTAGCGACGAGCAAGTCGCTGCCGTTGACGGGGAAGTTATTACACGTCAAGAGTGGATGATTGCCATGGAAGAACGCTATGGTAAAGAGACGCTACAAAATTTAGTAAACGAATCTGTAATGGAAAAGGCAGCTAAAAAATTTAAAATTCAAGTGACAGATAAGGAGATTGATTTAGAGTTAGCCTTAATGCGATCTGCTCAAGATAAATTTGATACTGCCATGCAAAACCTCTCATCAGAGCAACTACGACAAAAACTTCGTTCACAGCTTATTTTGGATAAAGTGTTGACGAAAGATGTGGTTATAAAAAAAGGTAGTATTGAGAAATACTACGAGGAAAATCAGGCGTTATATAATACAAAAACAAACTACCGTACGAATTTTATAGAGGTGGATTCAAAAAAAGCTGCTGAGGAAGCATTAAGTGAAATAAAAAATGCCTCTGATTTTTCGGTATTGGCACGTGAAATATCCGTAGACAGTGCATCAGCTAGCTTAGGTGGAGATGTCGGTTTCCTTACAGAAAACCAGGAAAATATCGATCCGGCTATTTTAAAAGCAGTGCAAGCTTTAAAAGCAGGTGAGATTAGTAAAGCGTTTAAGCTTGCTAATGGTCATTATGGAATTGTACAAGTACAAGAGATATTAGAAGGTCAATCCTTTACATATGATGATGTGAAAGAACATATTGAACGTGAGCTTGCCTTAGAGCAGTTGTCACAATCTGTTACACCAGAAGCATTTTGGTCTGAATTTAATGCAACTTGGTATTACGGTGAAGCGAAAAAAGGTAAATAACAGATTGCTCGGAAATGAGCTTAAAGAATCTGCGAGATATCTGCGGGAAAGTGAGTCAGGGAAACCCCTGCAGACGTTTAGCGTCACAGAGTAACGGCCACCCCAGGATATTGAGCAGATTTTTATTTCTCTTTATTCGCAAAAGTTGACTGAAAGCTTTATGACGTGATTATGCCAAGGCGAAATTATTATAAGTTGAGGTTGGATCGGGTGTAATAAATATTCTGAAAATATAAGTTATATTTATTGACAATCGAATGGAAAAATTGATAAAATCAAAATAAGTAAAACCTATAAAATTAGTAGGGATTAGGAGTGGATTGATAAATGAGTAGATTAGCAAATTCGGTAGCTGAATTAGTTGGTAAAACGCCAATTGTTAAATTAAATCATGCAACAGGTGAAAATGAAGGTACTGTTTATGTAAAATTAGAATACTTTAACCCAGGCAGCTCAGTAAAAGACCGTTTAGCTTTAGCGATGATTGAGGCGGCTGAGAAAGATGGTACATTAAAGCCAGGTGGTACAATTATTGAGCCTACTTCTGGAAATACAGGTATTGGTCTTGCAATGATTGCTGCAGCTAAAGGCTATAAAGCGATTTTAGTAATGCCAGAAACAATGAGCTTAGAGCGTCGTAACTTATTGCGTGCTTATGGTGCAGAACTAGTATTAACACCTGGACCAGCAGGTATGAAAGGTGCAATTTCTAAGGCGGAGGAATTGTCTGCTGAGCATGGCTACTTCTTACCACAACAATTTACGAACCCAGCTAATGCTGTTGTTCACCGTTTAACAACAGGTCCAGAAATTGTAGAAGCGTTTGAAGGTTTAACATTAGATGCATTTGTTGCTGGTGTTGGTACAGGAGGTACAATTACTGGTGCTGGTGCTGTGCTAAAAGAGAAATACCCAAATATTGAAATTATTGCTGTTGAACCAAAAGATTCACCAGTACTTTCTGGCGGTCAACCGGGGCCTCATAAAATTCAAGGTATCGGAGCTGGTTTCGTACCTGAAGTATTAGATACAGATGTATACTCTACTGTATTCCCAGTTGAAAATGAGATTGCTTTTGATGTAGCCCGTAAAGTAGCGCGTGAAGAAGGCATCTTATGTGGTATTTCATCAGGTGCAGCTATTCATGTTGCGATTGAAGCAGCGAAACGTTTAGGTAAGGGTTCAAATGTTCTTGCAATCGTACCTTCGAACGGGGAACGTTATTTATCAACACCGTTATATCAATTTGAAGACTAATCAATTATATGTATGAAGGGCTCCTTTAACGAGGAGTCTTTTTTTTATGATCAATTGTGCAAAGTATAATTGATCATAAAAAAACTGCCCGTAAATGTTAGAAGTATAACTAACATCTATGGGGCAGTTCAAAAAATATGATTAGAATAGACTTCACTATACAACTGTATTACTTAAGACTTTTACGAAGCCATTGTTAGTGGCAGTTTTAATTAATTGATTAATAGATTCACGTGCTTTAACAGTGGATGAATACCATTTATCTGCAGTAACATCATGAATTAATACTTCTGGGTATCCTTTCAATTCTTCTTCCGAGAAGGGTCCATTTAAAGAATAAAGGTCAAACTGTTGAATGCTTTTATTTTCATGACTCATAAAATTATATTGTCCATCCTTATAATAGGAACCCGGAACGTCTAGATTAATTTGCCATGAATAGTTAGCAGGGGCATCAACAACTTTTCCTTTATTTTCATTGAAAACTTTATATAAGGCTTTATTATAGGTGTTTCCTTGGATCTGCTGTACGATCCCACCCATTGTCATATGGTATTCATATTGAATAGCTTTTACTTTTACATTGTTTATAACCAATGGCTCAGTATTCACTGTTACTGTGGAATTTTGATAATTGACTTGGCAACCAAAGGTCTCTGCAATAAATCGAATAGGAACAAATAGTCTATTATTCTTTAAATACGGTTTGACATCAAGTAACTCTGTTTTACCGTTTTTTATAACGGTGTTGCTATTCGGTTGTAACGTAATCTGCATTTTGTTATTCGTTAGTGTTACTTTTGAGTCTTTCCAATTTACTGTTGCTCCTAAATTTTCGCTGATAACACGCAAAGGTACCATTGTTCGATTATTCTTAGTCTCTGGTGCCGCATCTGTAGTAACGACAACACCATCGATCTTAATAGTGCTATGTGCCGCATATGCAGGTAGAGAAATCAGCGTGAGTATCATTGCCAGGACAACCCCTGAAAAAAGCTTTTTCATGGTATAACAGCTCCTTTTTATGAAATAAATATACACAATTTGTAAAAAATTCTATTTGCTATTAGTATAGCAAATGCCCTTCTTTTAGCCAATTAATAAAGTAGACATATATTCAAAAGCCATTCGTTGCTGACGCTTCGCTTTCGCTACAAGAAGACATGTGCTGAAAGAAGGTAATTTTTATATGACACTTGAAAAATATTCGCTTCAAAGCAATATTCAAGTTAAGATGGAATCACATCATATGACTTAAAGGGGAATAGCAACTTGAAGACAATACTTACGAAAACAATATCGATGGATGCAGACTCGTTTTTTTATAGTTATAAGAAGCAAACAGAAGCGCAACAGGCACATATTTTTTTAGAAAGTGGACGCGGAGGAAATTTTACGATAGCTGCTTGGAATCCGTTAGCTACAGCACAATCGGTTGAGAATGGTTTACTTATAAAGTGGAGAAATGGTGAGACTGAAAATTTAAACGGTGAGCCTCTCGATTTATTAGAGAAATTAGTGGAGAAATATCACGTTTCTTATAATGCTGAGCTTCCTGTTTTTCAAGGTGGAGCTATTGGGTTTGTAGCATACGATTACGCTCGTAAAATTGAAGTGTTGCCTAATACTGCTATAGATGATTTACATGTACCAGATATCTATTTTTATATGTTTGATTGCTGGGCGGTACACGATGTGAAAACAAATAATGTCACGCTTATGAAGCTAGCAGACTGTAATGTGAATTTGGAGGAATGGGCTAATGTGTGGCAAGGGGCAGCGCAAGAAGGATTGCTTACTCGTAAATTTGAAAAAGCAAGTGCTATAGAAATCGTAAATGATGAAAGTGAACTGTTAGTATCATTCGCTGGAACGGCTTTTGAGGAAGCGGTGTGTAAGATCCAAACATACATAGCGCAAGGTGATGTATTTCAAGTGAATTTGTCAGTACGTCAATCTAAAAAGTTAAACGCAACTGCAATGGATGTATATGAAGCGTTACGTGCATTTAATCCTTCACCGTACATGGCGTATATAGAAGCACCTGATTTTGCTGTCGTTTCTGGTTCACCTGAGCTTTTGGTGAAGCGTCACGGTAACGAATTGTCTACTCGACCGATTGCTGGTACACGACCAAGAGGGAAATCCGAGGCAGAGGATTTAGCGTTAGCGCAGGAATTAATTGATAACGACAAAGAACGTGCTGAACATGTAATGCTTGTTGATTTAGAGCGCAATGATTTAGGGAGAGTATCTACGTATGGGACGGTCGAAGTGGATGAGTTCATGGTGATTGAACGCTATTCACACGTGATGCACATTGTTTCCAATGTACGAGGAGAAATAGCTGAAGGGAAAACCAATGCAGACGTTATCCGTGCCATGTTCCCAGGAGGAACGATAACAGGTGCACCGAAAATTCGTACGATGCAGATTATTGAAGAATTAGAACCTGTAAGAAGAGGATTATACACGGGTTCGATTGGCTGGCTAGGCTATACAGGTGATATGGAATTTAATATTGTCATTCGTACAGCATTTGTTAAAGATGGAGTAGCACATATTCAGGCGGGAGCAGGCATTGTTATTGATTCTGTTCCGGAAAGAGAATACCAAGAATCTTTAAATAAAGCGAAGGCGATGTGGCAGGCGAAGGCAATGGCAGAGGAGCGAGCAAAATGATTTTAATGATTGATAACTACGATTCTTTTACGTATAACCTTGTACAGTATTTTGGGGAATTTGGTCATGAATTAGTAGTAAAAAGAAACGATGTATTGACGGTGAAAGATATTGAGCAGCTTGCGCCAGATATGATTGTCATTTCTCCTGGACCATGCAGCCCGAATGAAGCGGGTGAAAGCCTGAACATTATTAAGTATTTCGCGGGAAATATTCCGATTTTAGGCGTTTGTCTTGGCCATCAAGCCATTGCTCAAGTGTTCGGGGGGAATGTTATACGAGCTGAGCGTTTAATGCATGGTAAAACATCACCTGTGCACCATGCTGAGATAGGTTTGCATAAGGGGATGCCAAATCCGTTTGAAGCTACTCGTTACCATTCTTTAATTGTAGAGAAGGAAACATTACCTGCATGTTTTGAAGTAACGGCATGGACGGAAGAAGGCGAAATTATGGGCATTCGTCATAAGGATTATCCAATTGAGGGAGTGCAATACCATCCTGAATCGATTATGACAGAACAAGGTAAAAAGCTTCTACGCCAGTTTATAGATTTGTATGTTGAGGGAGCGAAGTAAATGCTGTGCTGGATGAATGGGGACTACGTAGAGGCGCAGGATTTGCGCATTTCACCTTTTGATCATGGATTCTTATACGGACTAGGCTTTTTTGAAACGTTTCGAACGTATAAAGGAAAGGTGTTTTACTGGGAAGCACATATTGAAAGGTTGCAAACGGCGCTTTCTCAATATCGTATTCATATGTCCTATACCGAAGCGGATTTACTTAAGGTTGTTCAACTATTAAATGAGCAGGACAAAGGACAAGATGGTTATTTCCGTATAAACGTCTCAGCTGGAGAACATAGTATCGGTTTACAGCCTACTGAATATAGACAACCGAATGTTATTGTTTTTCGCAAAGAATTACATGCTACACCTCGAGGCATGGGAAAAAACGCACAATGGCTTGTAACACCTCGTAACACTCCTGAAAAAGGGCTTCGAGTGAAGTCGCACCATTATGGTAATAACGTTCTTGGGCGTTTTGAGATGCCATCTCTAGCGCAACAAGAGGGCTTCTTTTTAACGGAAGATGGCTTTGTTGCTGAAGGTGTAACATCAAATATTTTTTGGGTGAAAGATGATATACTATATACGCCTTCCTTAGAGACGGGTATTTTACCCGGAATTATCCGAGCGTGGGTAATTGAGCGAGCACAATCTCTGGGCATTAAGGTGGAAGAAGGTTTCTTTACTAGTGAGGATGTAGAGGAAAGCTCGGAGTGCTTTATTACTAACTCTATACAAGAACTTGTTCCAATTCTTAAATTAGAGAGCAAGCTATTATTAGGCAATAAAGGGCCTGTTTATTCGCGTTTACATGAAGCATTTGCCAATGAAGTGGGACAAGAATAGAAGGAGAGTTTACATGCTAGAAAACTATACAACAACATTAACTATTAACGGTATCACGTTAGACTATACAGCAGAAACTTTTGTGATGGGTATTTTAAATGTCACACCGGATTCATTTTCAGACGGAGGAAAGTTTAATAATGTTGAGGCAGCTGTTGAACAAGCGAAAAAAATGGTAGCTGATGGTGCTAAAATTATTGATGTTGGCGGAGAATCAACACGACCAGGCTATGAACGTATATCCGATGAAGATGAAATTGCACGCATTGTGCCAGTTATTCAAGCGTTAGTAGCTGAAGTACCGGCAATTATCTCGGTGGATACGTATAAAGCGAACGTAGCTCGAGCGGCTATTGAAGCTGGTGCGCATATTATTAATGATATTTGGGGAGCGAAAGCTGAACCTGAGATCGCCCAAGTGGCTGCAGATTTAAATGTACCGATTATTTTAATGCATAATCGAGAAAATACTGATTATGGTACTGATTTCTGGATGACGGCTAAGAGCGACTTAGAAAAGAGTATTGCTATTACCCGAAATGCAGGTGTACCAGATAATCATATTATTTTAGATCCGGGTATAGGTTTTGCGAAAACTACTGCTCAGAATATTGAAATGATGCAGCATTTAGATGAATTGGTAGCGATGGGTTATCCTGTTTTGCTAGCGACTTCACGTAAATCAATGATTGGTAATGTCTTAAGGCTGCCTGTTGAGGAGCGTATAGAAGGTACAGGTGCAACGGTTGTTTACGGGATTGAAAAGGGCTGTCATATGATTCGTGTGCATGATGTAAAGGAAATGGCACGAGCGACACACATGGCTGATATTTTAGTAGGTAAGCGTATCTACAAGGAGGAAGCGTAATGGACTATATTCATTTAAAGGATATGCAGTTTTACGGTTATCACGGTGTTTTAGCGGCGGAAACAACACTCGGTCAACGCTTCCGTGCCAATGTTTCACTTGCTGTAGATATGACAAAGGCTGGAGAGACTGATGACTTGGACTATACGGTAAACTATGCAGAGGTTTATGCGTTATGCCGTGATATCGTAGAAGGTGAGCCTTTCAAGCTTATTGAAGCACTTGTTTCAAAAATAGCAAATAGTATTTTAGAGACATACTCAGAAAAGGTTAAGGGTGTACGCGTGGAGCTTATTAAGCCGGACCCACCGATACATGGTTATTATAAAGAGGTGTCAGTAGAGGTAACGAGAGGTGATTACTAATGAATGATGTGTATTTATCGATCGGTACAAATATGGGCGAGCGATTTGAAAACCTGCAACACGCTGTTAAACTTTTAGAGGGTAAAGATGAAATTGAAGTTGTACAAACTTCTTCAGTTTATGAAACAGCAGCGGTAGGCTACACTGACCAAGCAGACTTTTTAAATATTGCTGTTCATATTAAAACGAGCCATTCATCTTCCGAAATGCTAAAAATTTGCCAATGGGTTGAAGGTGAACTAGGGCGGGTTCGTGAATTTCGATGGGGCCCTCGAATCATTGACCTTGACATTTTGCTCTACAATCACGAAAATATTGAAACTGAAAGCTTAATTGTGCCACATCCAAGAATGTATGAGCGAGCTTTCGTACTAGTACCACTCATAGAAATTACGCCTGCGCCAGTTGGAGAACAGCTGAGAAGGGCACACGATATAATGCAACATATGGATAGTGAAGAGGAAGGTGTAACTTTATGGCAAGCATCAGCGAAGTTAAAAATGATGCAGTCCGTTAATTAGGTTTCTAATCTTTAAATTAAAGCCTCCTGTGGTTGCTTTTATATAGAAATAGGTGAAAACCTATAGAAGGGGGAAAACAACGTTGAGTCAGACAACTAAGAAACCGTTTCAAATTGGAAATATCGTCATGGACAACCGTGTCGTATTAGCACCAATGGCTGGAATTTGTAACTCTGCTTTCCGTTTAACTGTTAAGGAGTTCGGGGCAGGCCTAGTGTATGCAGAAATGATTAGTGATAAAGGGATTGTCCAGAAGAACGAAAAAACACTGGGCATGCTTTATATCGATGAGCGTGAAAATCCACTTTCTTTACAAATTTTCGGTGGTGATAAAGCAACACTAGTGGAAGCAGCTAAGTATGTAGATGAAAACACAACTGCCGATATTATCGATATTAATATGGGCTGCCCAGTTAATAAAATTATTAAATGTGAAGCGGGCGCTCGTTTACTTTTAGATCCGAATAAATTGTATGAAATGGTAGCCGCTGTTGTCGATGCAGTAAAAAAACCTGTCAGCGTAAAAATGCGTATTGGTTGGGATGACGAGCATATTTTTGCTGTTGAGAACGGACAAGCTGCTGAACGTGCTGGTGCTTCAGCAATAGCTGTTCATGGACGTACACGTGTACAAATGTACGAAGGAAAAGCAAACTGGGATATCATTCGACAAGTGAAGGAAAATGTGAAAATCCCTGTGCTTGGTAATGGTGATGTAGAAACTCCTCAAGATGCAAAACGTATGCTTGATACTACTGGTGTAGATGCAGTAATGATTGGACGCGCAGCTTTAGGTAATCCGTGGATGATTTATCGTACAGTTCAATACCTTGAAACTGGTGAGCTAAAGGAAGAGCCAGGTGTACGTGAAAAAATTGATGTGTGTTTGCTTCACTTTGAACGCCTTATGCAATTAAAAGGAGAGAGTGTGGCAGTACGTGAAATGCGTAAGCATGCTTCATGGTATTTAAAAGGTATTCGCGGTAATGGTAAAGCGCGTAAAGCGATTAACCAAACAGAAACTGCGGTAGAGCTTCGTGCATTATTAAATGGACTTGTGCAAGACTATGAAGAGCTTGAATCTACATTAATAGTTCCAGAAGCAAAAGAATTAATTCTATAACTTCTTTCAGCGGGTGTCCAAAACACCGGCTGAAATAGAGGTACTCAGCGAAAGTGAAGCGGCAATTATGTCGAGGTATAATTGATTACATTAAAAAGACGTCTCGTTGTTTTTGAGACGTCTATTTTTCTGCCAACGTCAATTTTTAGAATTATTAATCATTTTTTCTCTTATGGAAATTAAAGCGAAACAGATGATTACAGCAATAAAATTGTGTACAATAGAAATATTATGGATATAAACACAACGCGGACAATTTAATAAGGAGTGAATCAAGTGTCAAACATAGAAGAATTAAATGATCAGCTTTTGGTGAGACGCCAAAAAATGACGGCTATTCGAGAAAATGGTCAAGATCCATTTGGTAGTCGTTTTGAACGTACGCATTTATCACCAGAAGTTCGTGAACAATTTGCAGATCAAACAAAAGAGCAGCTAGAGGAAAACCTACAAGAGGTAATTATTGCGGGTCGTATTATGACGAAGCGCGGTAAAGGAAAAGCTGGCTTTGCACATATTCAAGATTTAGGTGGCCAAATTCAAATTTACGTTCGCCAAGATCATGTTGGCGAAGAAGCATATGAATTATTTAAACAAGCTGACCTAGGTGATATCGTAGGTATTCGTGGTAATGTATTCCGAACACAAGTGGGAGAGCTTTCTGTAAAGGCTGAAGAATTTACATTCTTATCAAAAGCGCTACGCCCTATGCCGGAAAAATTCCATGGTTTACAAGATGTTGAACAACGATACCGTCAACGTTATTTAGATTTAATGACGAATGAGGAAAGTAAAACAACATTTATTACGCGTTCTAAAATTATCCGTGCTATTCGCAATTATTTAGATAATGCAGGATATTTAGAAGTAGAAACACCAATGCTTCATACAATTGCTGGTGGTGCAGCAGCTCGTCCATTTATTACACACCACAATGCACTTGATATGGAATTATATATGCGTATTGCAATCGAACTGCATTTGAAACGTCTAATTGTTGGTGGACTAGAGAAAGTGTATGAAATTGGTCGTGTTTTCCGAAATGAAGGGATCTCAACACGCCACAACCCTGAATTTACAATGATAGAGCTGTATGAAGCTTATGCGGATTACAAAGATATTATGTCTCTAACAGAAAACCTTATTGCTCATGTAGCGCAAGAAGTTCTTGGGACAACTACAGTTCAATACGGTGAAGATGAAATTAATCTTGCTGTAGGCTGGAAACGAGTTCATATGGTAGATGCAGTAAAAGAAGCTACAGGTGTAGACTTCTGGCAGCCTATGACTAAGGAACAAGCTCAAGCACTTGCTAAAGAACACGGAGTAGAAGTTAAAGGAACACATGAGGTAGGGCATATTATCAACGAGTTCTTTGAGCAAAAGATTGAGGAAACTCTAGTTCAACCTACATTTGTTTATGGTCATCCAGTAGAAATCTCACCTCTAGCTAAGAAAAATCCAGAGGACGAGCGTTTTACAGACCGTTTCGAACTATTCATCGTTCGTCGTGAGCATGCAAATGCCTTTACAGAACTAAATGACCCTATTGACCAACGTGAGCGCTTTGAAGCTCAATTAGTTGAAAAAGCAGCCGGTAATGATGAAGCACATGAAATGGACAATGATTTCATTGAAGCATTAGAATACGGTATGCCTCCAACAGGTGGATTGGGCATTGGTATCGACCGTTTAATCATGCTTCTTACAAATTCACCATCAATTCGCGACGTATTATTATTCCCTACAATGCGTCATACTACTAAATAGTTGTTTTAACTTAATTGATAGAGGATATAGCACGACTACTACTCAGGATAAAAAAGCGGTAATCGAACTAGAAAAGAACAGCTTTGTTAAGAGGTAATCGTGAAAAGGCAGGAGTCGAGGTGTAGGAGAAGCACTAAGACTCCTGTTTTGCGTTTTCTATGATGAAATAGTCTTACTTAGTTAAGTTAACGTTTGAAAAGTTTAAATTTAGAAAGAATTAAGTAGAGTATTTAAATGATGAATGAATATAAGGTATACTTTTAGAGTTCTGTAATTTGCAGATAAAATAGAAATAGACATTATAGAAGTATTATTGGAGGCATATAATGAATTATAAAATCTTTAACAAACTAGTATTTGAACAGGCGCAAGTACGCTCAGTTTCAGATGTTCCGTTTACTGAGGAAGAACTTGAAAATGGCATGAAATTAGCGGTTTCTAAGGTGGAACCGACTCTAGCTTTATATTTAGTGGATATAAACGGTCAGAAAAAGTTCGATGTCCGTTGGGATGATTCCTCTGAAGTTTTCACTGGCTGGTATTCGGCATGGGATAATTTCTCTTGGTGCCTAGATGTAGTTGAGAAACAAAATAACTAATTAGAATTAGTAGATTCTTTATATTTTAGTTTTGAAAAACACACTTTCAATTTTGAATTCCGCAATTGAAAAGCGAACATAATATATTCTTCTTTCTTTTTTGTTATTATGTGCGGAACAATAAAGTTAAAAAAGTAATAAACATGAAGTAAGTAGGAGTCGAGGTGTAGGAGTACCACTTTGGCTCCTTTTTTCTATTGTTTATTTGTTAGAGTGATGTGTAAGAGGGGCGATGACGCATTTTATTGTGTAGATCTTAGATGCTTTTTCAAGAAAAGCTTGAGAAAGCATCCTTTTAAAAAGGATATTCTTAGATAGAAGTAAGACTCTTCTTATTTAGTTTGTTGAGATTTTTAAGAAAGAGATGTATAGTAAAACAATTAAAGTGATAGATAGAAAGTTATAAGAGTTATTTAGTTCTCGAAAAAACGCAAAATAACTCACTAATTCGCTATTTATAAAAAAAGAAATTTTATAGTAAAAAACACTTGCGGTTGTATTAAAATCATGATAAATTATTACTTGTCGTTAAGACGACGCAAGTAACAAACTGAGTTCGAAAAAAACATCAAAAAAGATGTTGACATCGAAAACTAAGAATAGTATTATATAAGAGTTGCTGCTTTTGAAACGAAGTGAAAAAAACTTCTAAAAAAGAGTTGACAACGAAAAACAAAAATGTTATACTAAAAAAGTTGTTGAAACAAAACAACAACGAAATGAACCTTGAAAACTGAACAAGCAAAACGTAATCAATAAAGTTTTTAGTAGCTAACCTTGAGTTGGTGAACGAAACAAAAATTTGGACATCAAACATGATGCCAGCAAAACAATTTGAGCTAATCAAATTTCTTTTATGGAGAGTTTGATCCTGGCTCAGGACGAACGCTGGCGGCGTGCCTAATACATGCAAGTCGAGCGAACAGAGAAGGAGCTTGCTCCTTTGACGTTAGCGGCGGACGGGTGAGTAACACGTGGGCAACCTACCTTATAGTTTGGGATAACTCCGGGAAACCGGGGCTAATACCGAATAATCTATT
>NZ_MWSJ01000031.1 GCF_002237755.1 Lysinibacillus sp. KCTC 33748
AATAGATTATTCGGTATTAGCCCCGGTTTCCCGGAGTTATCCCAAACTATAAGGTAGGTTGCCCACGTGTTACTCACCCGTCCGCCGCTAACGTCAAAGGAGCAAGCTCCTTCTCTGTTCGCTCGACTTGCATGTATTAGGCACGCCGCCAGCGTTCGTCCTGAGCCAGGATCAAACTCTCCATAAAAGAAATTTGATTAGCTCAAATTGTTTTGCTGGCATCATGTTTGATGTCCAAAATTTTGTTTCGTTCACTAACTCAAGGTTAGCTACTGAAAACTTTATTGATTACGTTTTGCTTGTTCAGTTTTCAAGGTTCATTGTGTTGCTGTTTTCTCAGCAGCAACTTTTATATAATATCATGTCGTAAACTCGCTGTCAACAACTAATTTATTTAATGTAGATGTTGTTTTCAGTAGTTATCTTAACGACTTGTATAATATTACTCTCTTAATCTAAAAAGGTCAACACTTTTTCTCAAAAAAATTAAAAGTTTTTATTTCATTAAGAAACTTCCTATTTAATAGCACTTCAAAAAATTTAACAAGAAAAGCTAGAACACAACCATTTTCCTTTCTTTTTATTGGTCCAAGTATATAAAGCCCAGAAAATTTTACTGTCCGTAAAATTTTCCGGGCTGCCTATTATTTAACTAAAGCTTTGTCTCAACCACTTAAATAACAATCTATCTTATACTGCTAATCAAACTTCATCCCTTTTAATAAATCTGCGAACGCATTATTAATCGGTTCAGCTTCTTTTTCTTGCTGCTTCATGTATTTTTGCACGCTACGTTTATCTACTTTGCCGCCACCTTCTTTTTTACGACGGGCTTCAAATGCAGATAATTTTTCACGATAACCACATTTACATACGAAGATTTGACCATCACCTTCACCACGAAGCTCTAGTTTTTTCTTACATTGCAGGCATCGTGCGTTTGTAACACGTGATACGTTTTTACGATGACCACATTCACGATCTTGGCAGACAAGCATTTTACCTTTTTTACCGTTGACTTCAAGCATTGGCTTGCCACAATCCGGACAGGACTTTGTTGAAATATTGTCATGCTTGTACTTTTTATCGCTCCCTTTAATTTCAGCAACTATTTCTTGCGTGTGCTTTTTCATTTCATTGATGAACACGTCTTTTTTCAACTTCCCTTTTGAAATGAGCTCAAGCTTTTGCTCCCACTCGGCTGTTGTCGCAGGAGAACGTAATTTTTCAGGCACTAAGTCAAGTAACTGACGACCTTTGGATGTAATGTAAATTTCTTTGCCGCCACGCTTTTCGATTAAGAATGAATTAAATAGCTTTTCAATAATGTCTGCACGTGTTGCGACTGTGCCTAATCCACCAGTCGATTTCAATGTATCCACAAGCTTCTTATCGTTCGTTTCCATATACTTCGTAGGATTTTCCATAGCCGACAGTAATGTTGCCTCTGTAAAACGTGCTGGTGGCTTTGTTTGACCAGATGTTTGGGCAATTAGCTTTGTCTTTAACACTTGGCCTTGTTCTAAACGAGGAAGTAATTGCTCTTTAACATCATCCGTCGATTCCTCATCATCAAAACGATTTTGATATACTTCTTTCCAGCCAACTTTTATAACTGTTTTCCCTTTGGCAATAAATTTCTCATGACCAATTTGAGCTTGTACAGTTAATTGCTCATATTCTTGTGCTGGGAATAATACAGCTAAAAATCGTTTTACTACTAAATCATAAATTTTACGCTCTTTATCATTGAACGCAGAAAAGTTCACATAGCCCTCAGTTGGAATAATGGCATGGTGATCAGATACTTTACTATCATCTACAAATGATTTATTCGCTTTAATCGGCTTTGTTAAGATTTTATTCGCGAATGTACGATATTCACCGATACCACATGCTTTTAGACGCTCAGGTAATGTGCCGACAATATCAGATGATAAGTAGCGAGAATCTGTACGAGGGTATGTCAACACTTTATGAGATTCATATAGCTTTTGCATAATATTTAATGTTTCTTTTGCAGAAAAACCAAATAATTTATTGGCATCTCGCTGTAATTCTGTTAGATCATAAAGACCTGGGGCAAATGATTTTTTAGGCTTGCGATCAACCGAAGCTATTTTTGCATCTTGATTGCCTAGTCCTTTAATAATAGCGTCAACTTTCTCTTTATTGAAGCTACGTGAATTACCATTTGCATCTTGCCATGTAAGCTTTAATGAATCTGTTTGCGCTTCAATACCGTAATACGTTTGTGGTTTGAAGTTTTTAATTTCATCTTCGCGTGCAGCAATAATTGCAACTGTTGGCGTTTGAACACGGCCACAATTTAGCTGCGCATTAAATCTTGTCGTTAAAGCACGTGTCGCGTTTAAACCGATATACCAATCCGCTTCAGAACGGGCAACTGCAGCAGCATATAAATTATCGTAGTTTTTACCCGGTTTTAAATTGGCAAATCCTTCTTTAATCGCTTTATCTGTGACAGATGAAATCCATAAACGTTTAATTGGCTTTTTCACATTTGCTTTGTCAATAATCCATCGAGCAACTAATTCACCTTCACGCCCAGCATCAGTAGCGACAATGATTTCATTTACATCATTACGAGTTAACTGTGATTTGACCGCATTATATTGCTTACCCGTTTGCTTCATAACGACTAGCTTCATTCGTTCTGGCAACATCGGAAGATCTTCTAAATTCCACGATTTATATTTATTATCGTAGGCTTCTGGATCGGCTAATGTTACTAAATGCCCTAATGCCCAAGTAACTATATATTTGTCACCTTCTAAAAATCCATTCCCTTTTTTATTACATTTCAAGACATTTGCTATATCACGTGCAACTGAAGGTTTTTCAGCAATAACTACACTTTTAACCATATATTCGTACTCCTTTACTAACTATGTAATGTCTAATATACCATAAGTTCGGGGCAGCAATTGCTTTAGAGCCATCTACTTAATGTCAATCATAGTCGCTGGTGTTTGAACATCCGCTGAAAAAGTTAAAAAAGCAAATCCACGCTAATTGTGAGTTTGCTTTTTCTATGCTTCAAAAAAATGTTTACGACGAACTGCATACTCAAACTCTCAAAACATATGTTGAGTTAACAGAATGTTCACGAAATCGAAAGGGGATGAATGAATGGATGCTCGAACTTTCAGACCTCGGAATGTGATTTTTATGACGATCGTTGTTTTTGTATCAATGTTAATTGGTTACGGTATATATATTAATTTTATTGATGTTCCCTTCCCATGACGGTCTTACTTCTTTAACTGAGTTAACAGGTATGTTCTATTATCTAGTATGCGCTGATCTTTTGGCTTATATTTACGTGCTACCTCATTATGCTGATGTGCATTTTCAAAGAGACGCAAGCGATTGTATAACAAGCTTAACTGGAAATGCGGAAGCCATATGGAATAAGCATGCTTTTGAATGCCCATCGTTTGTTCTTTAGGCTGTTGTAATGCTTGTGAATACCAGTAAATAGCCTCTTTATTTTTCATTTGTTCCATAAAAAAATGACCGATTCGACAGCATGTTTCTGGTCTTGGTCGATCATATAACAATGATTGTAATACAGCTTGTGTTGCTTGTTTTGTATCATTTAGCTGTTGATAGCAATCCGCTAAATTTAAGCAAGCTTCGATATGTTCGTCAGCAGTACCTTTTGCAGAATCAAGGAAACTATTATAGTGATTGATCGCTTCTAAAAATCGTTGATGCAATTTTAGTTCATTTGCGTAATGAAATGTTTCTCTAGCTGAAAATGGGTGCCCGTCTTTCTTTAAACGCTCATAAATAGTAATATTGCGATGAATATCACTTTTTCTTGGTAAATGCGTAACGGCTATATCGCTATGATAGAGCTGGCCTGTTACATCTAAATACTCATGGACGGCACCCTGCCACTGAAAATTACGTGCACGTTTTACGAGACGCAATCTTTTTTCACTTGATTCTACACAACCATCTGCATCGAGCGTTACATAATAATCCATGGAAACAGCATCGACGTTAGGATGATAGAGCGATTGCTTAAGTTGTAGAAATTTTCGCTGATGCTCTGTTGTGATTACGTCATCTGCATCGAGCCATAAAATAAAATCTTTCGTAGCTTGCTGAAAGGAAAAGTTACGGGCTTTAGCAAAGTCATCACACCAGGTAAAGTCGAAAATTCGAGAGGTATAGCTTCGGACGATATCTTTTGTACGATCAGTTGAGCCTGTATCAATAATATTGATTTCATCCACTAGATGTTGAACGGAATCTAAGCATCTTTCAATAATACATTCTTCGTTTTTGACAATCATACATAAACTAATCGTAAACATCGTTCCCCTCCTTTTTTGTAATAATATATGCGAGCTTAAAAATTTATAGAGGTCTTTTACCATTTTATCGCCTTACTTTTTGAATTTATCGCCATTCACCTAAAAAGAGTATGACTTCTCGGCAAAACGAGGGGTTGATTTCCGTTCCGACTGGGCGCTTTGTAGCTGTCGCACAGAAAACATCCGCTTCGCTCCAGGATCTCGGGCCAACACGAGGTTGGTCACTAAGGGGTTATCACAGGACGTGATGTTTTTAGCCTTCGTTCCTCTATATCGCTGATCCCCAAGGAGTCGCCCAGTCGTAACGAAGATCAACCACTTCACATAGCGTGGATCTTTTAGACAATATCACAAAGATATCCTTGACCATTTTTCCATCACTATGAAAAGCAAAAAACGAACGCTTTACACGTTCGTTTTTGTTTTATAAGTACTTCTTACGCCACTCTAGTTGTTCTTTTTCTGTGAGCTGTTGTTCTAGGTGTGGATCCCATTGATTTAACAACGCATTCCATACACGAACGAACATAATATCTTGTTCTTTATCGTGAAGGACAAATTCGAGGCATGGGCTATCATTAATTTGTTTAGCGTCGGTTTGCACAATTTTTGAAACTATTTTTTGTGAAGCTCCAACGCCAGCTTCTTCGCCATCCTCTTGCTGTAACGCTTCTATTAACATAGCTTCGTCGAATTGTTCCTGCTTCTCGGCCTCTTCATCCACATAACGATAGAGCTCTGGTAGATCATCATATTCTTCGATATTGCCCTCATCGACAGCAAGAAATGCAAGATGGCATGGGCTATAGTAAAGGTTAGCCATTTCTTCATCTAGCTCCTCCTCGAAGATGCCACGTTCCAGTTGCTGCTGTCCTTTAGATGTTAATCGATAGAAGCCTTCCTCTTGCTCAATCAGACTTACTCGAGACATTAATGATACTAAATCCTCAAGAAATAATGGATCGACGAGCAATAACTCACTTAAATCTTGCGCACTTGCAAAATCTGCTTCCTGTATGCTGATTAACAGCATAGTCATCAAGACATCCATAGTGGAACGACGAACGGGCTCATAGGTTACTTCTACTGTTCGAATCGGGATGCACCATTCATCGGTTTTGACGATTTTAATATTTCGATTTTGCTGAAGTTCACGCATTAAGCGCTGCTGCAGTTTTGACAATCTACATCACCTGTCCTTCATGATTACGCATGCCGTTATAGGATTTCACTGTATCTAACAGATTGCTGTACATCTCTCGTGTATCTTGATGCTTCGCACGTTTAGTAAACATTTCAGCACTTCCGACAAGTAGTAATAGCTCACGGGCACGAGATAAGGCAACGTTTAAGCGTCGGTAATCTTTTGCAAAGCCAACGTCTCCCCCTTTAGGTGTATTACGCACCATACTTACTAATATGACGTCCATCTCCATACCTTGGAACTTATCGACTGTCCCGGTTCTAATATGAAGGTGTGGTAGCTGTAATTCCTGTTGCAGAAGGCGATTAATTTTCTTTACTTGCTCCCCGTAGAAGCTAATAACTCCAACGCTTTTTTGTGCATCTTGAGGCATGCGTCCGGCTGCTTTAGCTTCGATAACAGCCTTATTCAAATCAGTTAAAATGCGTCGAATAGTTTGTAATTCACCTTCATTATAACGACTCGTTCCGCCCTTTACCTGCTCCTCTAAATAAGGTTTTTCGGTCGGAATATCGACCCATAGCAAATGATCATCTCGGCTAACAAATTGTCCCTCTAAGCAATGGTCTCGCGCTGCATCTGAATCTGGTAAACCACATTGCAAGCCATTTTCCTCTTTCGCGTAAAACGGTGTAATACTATGCATAATTTTCTCATGCATTCGGTACTGCAATGCCAGCATTTGCTTATGCGTTTGCGGTAAGTTATTAAATAAACGTTCAAACAGCGATTCACGCAGCAAATTTTTTAATTCTTGCGCGCCGTCAAAGTTTGGATTTTCATCGAGCATCGCCTTTAATGTTTCTTCCAACGTATCATCTCCAAGTAATGGAGGTAGCTGATGATGATCGCCCACTAATATAATTTTCTTACCTTTCAGCATTGGCAATAATAGCTCTGGTGGCGTGGCCTTTGATACTTCATCAATAATGACAACATCAAATGTCGGATAGTTCTCCATAAATTCCTTGCTTGCTGAAGCCACACATGTTGTACCGATCACATTCGCGTGACGCACATATAATTTTCGAATTTCATCTAAATCATATTCAGTAGCGTTTTGCAGCTTGTCACGCCATTGCTCTTGTAATTTTTTTCGAAGAGGAAGCTGCTTCTCCTTGCGCTGTAATTCCTCTATCGCTACTTCGGAGGATGCAATTGCTTCCTCTACCTCCTCAGAAGTGCGCTCCGGTGTTGACTGTAGGAGTTTCGTGCAAGCTGTGAGCTGCTTCTCTTTCTTTAACCCAGCTATATTAATTTCTTTTATATTTTCCTCTACTTGTGTGAGTTGCTGTTCAATCTCTTGTAAGCTAGTCTGCGCTGTTTGAAGTGCCGCTTTCTTTGGTAGGAGCTGTGTATTAGCCTGCTCGACTGCCTCCAGCTGTTGACGTGTTGTTTGAAGAGAAGATTTCTCTTGCGATACAAGTATTTTCAAATGCTCTACAGACTCTTCTGGTTCAGTATCCATTTGAAATGTCTCAGCTAGTTGCTGAAGTCGTTCTGTATGCTGTAAATACGGCTGCAATTGTCGCTGTATGCTTTGAACGTCAAAGCTTGTAATCGCACATTCTTGATGTATTAAGCCACCAATACCTTTACGTAAGGACTCAAATTCCTGATTTTTATGGTCTTGTTGTTGTTTCAGCGCTACACCTTTTTGCCAAACAAAATCTCGACGCATATATAAACCGAGCAAGAAACTCTCAAGTTGCTCGGTAGATGGTGTTTGATCATTTTGAAAGGCTGTATTAAGCTGGGCAAAAACACCTGTTAGATTTTGCAACGAAAACGATTGAACAGGCTGCAATTTGCTTTTAGCAAGGGCACGTTCTTTTTCTTCATCCGATACTAACGCCTCAAGCTTTGCGATCGCCTTTTGTAGACGTGAATTGATAGTTGCCCATGCGTCTAAATCTTTAGCATCCTCTAAATGCTGTAAACGACTTATTTGCTGTGACAGCACATAAGACGGGCGAATTTGATAGTGCTGTAAAAATCGTTCGATTCGCTCATAAGATGTTAAATTACTGATGTATTTTTCGGCTTCCTTCATTAATCGAAGGCGATTATTTTCCTCTTCATATTTCAATTGGATATCTTTGAACTGCACTGCTAGATGCTGCTTTTGCTCTTGTAGCTCCTTAAATTGAGCAGCTGCTTCCAATTGCTCCATCTTTTGAGTAGTTTCTTCTATAGTAAGCTTCAGTTGCTCGATAGACGGACTTTCTGCAAGAGTCTGCTCAAGCGTTTTTACAGCAGGTTCGATTTGCGCCAGCTGTTTTCCGTAATGCTCTTTATGTGCCTCGTTCTCCTGCTGCTCGGTTTTTGCAGCCTTTAACTCTTTTTTTAACGCTTGTATTTCTTGCTGTAAAATGGGCTCGTCAATTGCGGCCTGTTCTTTTGCAGCTATTTCCTTTGTAATCTCCTCAAGCCATGCCTCAAGCTTTTCTAGCTCTTCTTCAGCCTTGGTAATACTAGATTTTAGTTCCTGTTCACGTTCTGTAAAGGCTATGATTTCCTCTTCTATTGCTGCGAGAGTTTGCTCACGCCACTGAAGCGCAACATTTTCCTCAATAAATTTTTTACCTTCTTCTTCAATGCTTTCCGTTCTACCATAGCGTAAAATTCGAATTTCTTGATTGGAAAGAAGTCGTCCTAAGGCATTATCTACAGCTAAATTTGATTGTGAAGCTACAAGTGTTTTTAAACCAGCCTTCACATTTTGCTGACAAATTTCAGAAATAACGGTTGTTTTCCCTGTGCCAGGAGGTCCTTGAATGACAAACAAATCTTCTACAGACAACGCGCCTAAAACAGCTCGTCGCTGATATTCGTTTAAATTATTGTGAAAATCAACATCTTCTCGTAGCTTGGATGTTCGAACTGTGGGACGCTTTTCAAATAGTATAGTCTCTAAATTAGGGTTAACGGCCTCGCCTTTTTCTAGCTTTGTAAAACCATTGCGTAATCGTCTAATTTGACTCAATGTCGCAAAATTACTAAAGCTCGCTTGCTTCGAACGAAGGTTAAGCTGACCTTTACGTGCTAAATCTTGCACAAAAGGCTTTAAGTCAATTTCTATTGTCTGCTTCCCTGCATTAGACTTTAATACTTGTCCAATTTCACCGCGTACTCCTTGAATGTTCACACTTAACCCTTCAAGTTTCTTCCATTCCTTCGATTTTATATAAGGGCAGACTATAGTAAGCCTAGAAAAATCTTCATTAAAATAGCTTTGTTTAAATTCTGTATGAATGTCATCAACTGTCGCATCACGTTCTTGAATTTTTAAAAAGCCTTCCCAGCTCGAGATACGCTTTTTCACATATTCTGTGCGCTCCTCGGCTATAGGTAGTTGTCTTATTTTTGTATGAAGATCAAGCGGAATCCCTGCTCCATTATTAGGTCTTGTGACAAATTGTAATGCCGCTGGTAAGCGACGATTTGTATTGATGGGGCCTCGCATATGTACAAAGCGTAGATTTGTAGCTAGCAACCCTTCAGCCTTTAGCACACAATCCATAATGGCTGTTTTCTCAGCAAGGACGTCCGTTAACTTTTCATTTTGCTCTGCATTAAAATAAATCGATAAAAACGTCTCACCAATTGTTTTAGCTTTACGCTTTTCGATATAGACGGTAAATCCTTTTTGCAAGGCAAAAAAGGCATGCTCATTTGCTGAGCATTCCTCTACCGCTTCCTTCGCCTTATTCGTCAATATGAGATTACAGCGTTGTTTTTCTAGTACAGCGATGTCCTGCATGAGCAGCCCTCCCTTCCGATTCACTAAAATTATATTTTATCACATCGCAAGAGGATACTTGAAAAGAAAAATCCCCTGCACAGTGATTTCCTTCCACCGCACAAGGGATAAAGATCTTATTAATGTTGATCAATCGGTTCTTTCGGCAATGTTTTGCTCATTTCACAATATTGCACAAAAACACGAGCCAATTCACGTAAACGATTATGAACATCTTCGTCTACAATATTATTATCCGCATCAAAATGAGATGTGTGTGTGTATACATAGTTCGGAGTCACAAGTGCACGGAAGTAGTCTAAAATTGGCTTTAGCTGATTTTCCACTACTAAATGGTGTTGATATGTGCCACCATTAGCCACGATAGATACTGGCTTATAGCGCATTGTTTTTGGATGCAAGAAATCAAATGCATTTTTCAAAACGCCCGGAATCGATGCTTGGAAAATCGGTGTAGCGATAATATATGCATCCGCTTCCTCAAACTTTTGAATCATTTCCTTCATATCATCATTTAACGGTGAACCATCTACAATTTGATGCTTATATTGACTAAAATGCATAATTTCTAATTCGAAACTAGCATCTAATTCTTTAATATATTGCTCCACTTGCTCTAAAATAGCACCAGTTTTACGACCAAACATCGTGCCATCAACGAGTAAAATTTTCATTTTCTTTTTGCCTCCACATTCATCTTCTACAATAATATTGTAACAAATGAAAAGAGGCACGAAAAGATTTGTAGTAGTTAAAACCTTAAATTCAGTCTTTAGGCGGAATGTGGTCTACACAAGAAATATCGCTTAGGAATAAAGACAATGGTATGGCGATTACTTGTTATTAAAATAATATTTGGCTCATAACGTGGGGTTGATTTCCGCTCCGACCGGGCGCTTCGTAGCTGCCACTTTGCTTTCGCTGCAGAAAACATTTGTTGTTGCTGTCGCTTCGTTTTTGAACAGAGCAAAGCTTCCTTAGGGCGTCCGATGAGCCGCTTCGCTTCGCTACTGGCGGGTATTCGCTCTGCTTCCGCGGGTATTCGCCTTGCTCCCGCAGGTATTCACCTTTATTTATCCCTACGATGTTGGAAATTTACCTCTTTATCTACAACTGTTTCCTCTATTTTATATTTATCTCGATTAATCACGACTTCTTGATTTACTTTATCTCCTCCAGCGCTGATACTCGATAATTTGCGTTTCTCCCAATTAAATAAATTTTCTCTTGAAACGTCCTCATTCTGCGTTTCGGGAAAATCTAATTGAGCCAATTCCTGTGATGGATAAATGGTAACCGGCTGTTTATCGCCGTACAATGCAATAACGATCATTGCCTTCGCAACTTGGGAAGCTTCTATAGCTCTTGAACGCTTTAATGGTCCCACTAATAGTGGTTTTGCTAACTTTAAAACCTTCTCTCCCGCCTTTTCACCTAAGCGAAACTCTTCTCTCTCTCCAACCAATAAAGATGGGCGGATAATAGAAAGTCTTTGTAAGCCTAGCTCCATAAGATCGTGTTCAAGCTTTCCTTTTACTCGATTATAGTAAAATGGAGATTTTTCATTTGCCCCCATTGCTGTAATAACTAGCATATGTGGGATTCCTCGTTTTTTGGCTAACGAGGCAATCGTTAGTGGATATTCAAAATCAACTTTCTCAAATTGCTCACGAGATCCTGCCTTTTTTTTTGTTGTTCCTAAACAACAATAAAGCTCATGTGCAAATTCGAGATCTTTTTCCTCTAAAGTATCTAAATTACGAATTTTCACTTCTAGCTTTGGATGCGTAAATGCCGGCGCTCTTCGTGCAATTACCATAACTGAAACATATTCATCATTTTCACATAATTGTTCTACAAGAGAGGTACCTGTTAATCCAGTAGCCCCTACAACAATTGCTGCGCGCATTCCCATTAGTTGTACCCCCTTCTAAGCTCAGTTGCTCCAGAAACCATATTGCCGGAACAAAGCTTCTATTTTTGCTAAAAAACTAAAACAATCCTATATGTATTTTCCCGCAAACTCTACTTTCTTTATCGGTCAAAAAAGGAGCTCTTACTCATTTAATTTGTAGAAGTTTGAAAAACTATTTAGAGCTATAATTTATCTAATCCTAATTTTTTACACATACTTGCCCATCATTCACCATAATTTAAATAGACGGATGAAAGGATGGGATACATTTGCAAAACGAAACTCAACCAATGGAACTAAAAAAGACGATTGTCTTCATTATTGAAAGCTGTATTGATAAAGGGCTGTATCCTTTTGAACGGGTTGCAACGCTGACAAAGCTACTTGCAAATGAACAAGTTTTCATATTTGTAAAGACCCCTTCAAATGATGGGATTCAGATTTTAATGAATGACAATCTCTCGCCTATTTTATTTGAACATTTTGATGAGCTACCCAAGCAAATGAAAGGTATTCAGCCTGATTTAATTGTAAGAGATGGCCGTAACTCTGAAAGCTGGCAAGTACAAAATTTACGACCGTTCTGCAAATCAATCATCCATTTTGATGATTTAGGTGAGGGTGGTCAAGCCTGTGACTGTGTATTGCTAGCACTCTATCAAGAAGTTAAAGATTATTTACCCTCTCATTATATTGGTGGAAGCTTCAATTTTGTATTACCAGAAGCTTATCAAAATTTTGAGGATCGACCAGACAATAAAATACCCGAAAATCCACCTCATATCGTTGTTGCTTTTGAGGATGGGGACGAGCATAACTTAACCTACCGTACTCTTCGACACTTAACGCAGCTACAAATCCCACTACAAATTACAGTGATGATAGATGATAGCTATCGACATGCAACAGATGATTTGCAAATGATGGTACTTAGTCGTCGTAACACTGCCATTCTTCGTGATAAAAACGCACTCCTAAAACTATTACCAAAAGCAGATGTTATTATTTGTAATGCTAACTATACACCTTATAAGATCGCCTCTTATGGAGTACCTTGTATTACACTTGCACAAACTGAGGCTGAATTATTACATGCCTTCCCTCGCGAACATAATGGCTTTATTCACCTTGGACTTGGTCGCAAAATGAAACAATCACAAATTCAAAACGCTGTCATGGAATTTTTATTACATGAGGCTCGAAGTGAACGGGCTGTTAAAAAACAACGACAGCTCAATCTTGCAAGTAACAATGAAGCACTACAGTCCTTACTTTTAGATTTCGCTTACGATCGACATAATATCGCTTCTACTTAGTGATTCTTTGAAGGTGGATATGATACAATATAGAAGAATTTTTCACTTTCGTTTTTCTTTCATTACAAGAAGTGGATTCAAGCATCATAAGTACCCGATTGATAGTAACTAATAAGCGGTGGGGGATAAAAAAACCTCCATCGCTTTAACTTCTTTCAGCGGGTGTTTGGACACCCAAGAAGTTAAAGCCTCCGGCGGATGTCACGGAATCGAAAAGGAGTTCTTAGGGGATGTTAGCCTAAAACCATCGCATCCATGCGATAACGGCTAACTGACCTGCATCGTGCAGGCCTAAGCACAAAGCCGATTCCGGACACAATTATGCCGAGGCATAATTGATACGCATTCTCTATACAAAATATACACAAAAAGGAGCAATCATCATGCCATCAAAAAGTGATATTGAATATCAAATTAGAGAGCTAAAAATGGATTATATGAATTTACAAGGTGACATTGAGAAGCTTGAATCTACAGGTCATAATGATCAAGTGGCAAAAGCAGAGCAACGCCTTGCAAATATGGAAGCAACACTTGCAGAGTTAAATAAACAATTAGCAGCACTTTAATATCTAGCGGTCATGAGCCGCTACCCTCGGAGGAACATATATGGCTATATTAACAGTTGAAAATTTAGGTCATTCATTCGGTGACCGCACGCTTTTTAAAGATGTCTCTTTTCGTCTAGTTGAAGGAGATCATATTGGTCTAGTAGGTGCAAACGGTGTTGGTAAGTCAACATTAATGGGCATCATTACGGGTCAAGCAATCCATGATACTGGTAAAGTTGAATGGCTTCCAGGAACACATTACGGCTATTTAGATCAGCACACTGTATTGACAGCTGGCCGCACTATGCGTGATGCATTACGTGACGCTTTCCTTCCTTTATATAAAAAAGAAGAAGAGCTTAATGAAATTACAGGGAAAATGGCTGAAGCAACACCTGAAGAATTGGAAGAATTACTAGAGCAAATGGCTGAGGTGCAAGATGCTCTGGATGCAGGTGATTTCTATTCTCTTGATATGAAGATTGATGAGGTTGCGCGTGGTCTTGGTCTTGACGCAATCGGCTTGGACCGTGACGTTGCTGCTCTTTCCGGTGGTCAACGTACAAAAGTTTTACTAGCTAAGCTATTACTTGAAAAACCAAAAGTATTATTACTAGATGAGCCGACGAACTATCTTGATGAAGAGCATATTACATGGTTGAAAAACTATTTAAAGAACTATCCACACGCTTTCTTATTAATTTCGCATGATACAGAGTTTATGAATGAAACGGTGGATGTTATCTTCCAACTAGAATTTTCAAAATTAACTCGCTATACTGCGACTTATGAAAAGTTTTTAGAGCTTGCTGAAATCAATAAACGTCAGCATATCGATGCTTATGAAAAACAACAGGAATTCATTAAAAAACAAGAAGATTTTATTGCGAAAAATAAAGCTCGCTACTCAACTACTGGTCGTGCAAAATCTCGCTCCAAGCAGCTTGACCGCTTGGAGCGTATAGACCGTCCTGAAACAGCTGTAAAGCCTGAATTTGGTTTTAAAGAGGCACGTTCTTCTGGTCGTTATGTAGTAGAGGCTGAAAACTTAGTCATTGGATACGACAAGGACAAGCCGTTACTTCCTCCACTTACATTCGCTATTGAACGTGGGGAAAAAATCGCTCTAGTCGGTATGAATGGTGTCGGTAAATCAACATTATTAAAAACGATGTTAGGCAAAATAAATCCGCTCGATGGAAAAGTGTTTCGCGGTGACTATCTTTACCCATCTTACTTCGAACAAGAAGTAAAAGCTGAAAAAATTACACCTATTGATGATGTGTGGAATGCCTTCCCTTCTATGGAGCAGGCACAAGTACGTGCAGCATTAGCACGCGCAGGACTAAAAACGGATCATATTACTCGCCCACTTAATTCTTTATCTGGTGGTGAACAAGCAAAGGTACGTTTATGTAAGCTTATGATGGATGAAGCAAACTGGCTATTATTTGACGAACCGACAAACCACTTGGATGTCGATGCAAAAGACGAACTAAAGCGTGCCATGAAAGAGTTTAAAGGCACAATCGTATTAGTAAGCCATGAACCTGATTTCTATGAAGGTTTAGCGACAAAAGTTTGGAATGTCCAAGACTGGTTTACTTCAGGACAACAAAACTAAAAATATTATTAATGAGGGCCGCTTCCGGTATGATTTTTTTGATCATTCGGAGCTGCCTTCTTTTTTTGCTTGAAACTCATACTGGGCTTAGTGGATTATTTCACGTTGAATTTTAATAGAATATCTTTCTTCAGCCTTTCTTTGAACGCTTTCTCTTCTGTGTTTGTTGGAATGTCCTGTGCATCGCCGCCATCTAGGTTGAACTTACCGTTGTTCATATTGATAATGCTATAGCCGCCCATGCCGTTGTTCCCCAGGAACATGATATAGCGTCTGCCTTGCTTCATCTCACGATATCCACCTACCGTAACTTTTGTTTGTTGTTTGTCAGCTTCCGTGATAATACTAACCGGTTCAATCACTTCCATTTGTGAGCCAATGTTTATTCCTTCAGGTTGCTTAATTATACGCTCGATGTTTAGTTTTGTTAGCGTATAGAAGTCTTGGAGCGTGCCGTCTTCGTACTTCGTCGATTGATGATCACGGTTAGTAAAATCATCTATAGGAGATGCGACGAGAATAATATCTGCACCTTGGCTGAGCTTATCCGCCGTTTCATACCCAATATAATTAGCTTGAATATCAACCGTATGCATACTGTCCGTTGCTGATTCGGTGACATCAACCGTATGTCGATCAGAATCAGGTGTTGTACTATTTTGAACAAAATCATGATTAACCAAAGATAATATTCCAATAGATACAAGTAAACCAGCAGCTACAACGATACCTTTTACATTTTTTCTTTTTCTTTGCCTTTCGTTTTTCGCTTTTAAAACGCCCATTGCACTCCTCTTATGAAGTTCTTTTGGGATATCAATTTTTTCAACCTCTTGTTTTATTTTATTACTCATTACCTCTATCTCCTTCAAAGTATTTATTTCTAAGTTTCTTTATAGCTCTATATAAAACCGATTTTGCGGTTCCTAACGGCATATCTAACAACTCGGCAATTTCTTTAAAGGTATGATTTTGATAAAACCTTAAAAGTACGACACTTTTTTCTTCCACCTCCAAACCATCTATCAAGTCTTGTAATGATAAAGTAAGAGGAAGATCTTCTTCTTCGGTTTCAATAAACTCCTCGTATTCTGGTCTTATTAAAACAACCTTACTATTCTTTTTAATTAAATTGATTGCACAGTTCATCGTAATTTTCATCAGCCAGGTTTTAAAATATTCTGGGTTGTTCAATGTATCTATCTTTTTAAATGATTGATATACTACTTCTTGAACTACGTCTAAAGCATCTTCTTTGTTTTTGACATATACATAAGCCACTCGATAAATTTCTACCTCATATTGCTGAAAAAGCGTTAAAAAGGCTTCGTCATTCCCTTTTTGAGCTTTTTTCACTAATCGTATAATTGTAGTTTCCCCTCTCTCCTTTTTGTCCTACCTTTATAGACAATCGAAAGTTCAAATTGGCTTAAGCTTTTTTGATTTTTTTACAAAATAGCCTGAATCGCTTTTCGAGCTGTTACTACTTGAGCAATTCGCCCCTACCCAAAGAACAAAAAAATTTATAAATCTATGCATAAAAACCTGCATCCAATCATAATAATAATGAGTGGATAAACAATATATCTATTATCTATAAGTCTGACTATTTCTCTCTCTATTAAAACTGCTCTCTTTATTCTATGAGCATCTATTATTAAGGCTTAGCAAAACTTACATCATTGTAAGCATAATTTGCGAAACTTTTCGCTCTTTTGCGCGTATATTTTAGTGTAATAAAAAAAATGTTAGTTCTAGTTAAATTTTTAAAAATAAATATTGATTTATATATAGCTTACTAGTAAGATATATGTATAACCTATTTAACTTACTAATAAGATATATATTAAATATAATCCTAAAAAAGAAAGCGGGGAATGAAGAATGACAGTTACAATTTATACACAAGCGAGCTGTTCTTCATCCAGAAAAGCATTAAAATGGTTAAAAGATCACAACATCGAATATAAAGAAAAACGTATTACATCACATCCACTAACACTTGCTGAATTTAAAGAGATTTTAAGCATGACAGAAGATGGAACAGATGAAATTATTGCAACTAACTCAAATGATTTTAAAAATTTAAATATTGATATTGATCAGCTCTCTATCCAAGAGTTGTTTGCCATCATCCAAGCTCATCCAAGAATGTTACGAAGCCCTATCTTAATTGATGAAAAACGTATTCAAGTTGGGTACAATGAGATGGACATTCGCCGTTTTATTCCACGCAAAGTACGTGCCTATGAGTTAAACGCGATGACAAGATTAGCACAAGAAAGTTAAAACAGTTTTGGAGTTGACCTTATATGGATCAAGAAAAACAAATAGCCATTACCTCGTTGTTTGAAGTAGTATCTTCCATTGAGCGTAAGTGGGCAAACGAGTGGAATAATCATAATGTACTCGGCTTTTCAAAATCCCATATTTTAATTTTAGACTACTTATCGCAGGAGGGACCAAAGCGCCCTTCTGCCATTGCTGATCGGTTAAAAGTGACAACAGGTGGTGTCACTGTTTTAACAACTAAGCTTATTAATGCTGGATTTATTGAAAAAACACAGCATGCAACAGATCGACGAGCTTCTCAATTGAAAATTACAGCTGATGGCGAAGATATTTTAGAAGAATCCCGTCAGCAAGTTAACGAACTTATACACAATATGTTTGGTATGCTGTCAGCTGAGGAAGTCCAAACATTACGTAATATTTTTTCGAAATTACTCAACGCTGAACCTAATCGATATGAGTAAACACTTCATTTTCACACCGTAAAAAGTTAGACAAGCATCTAACTTTTTACGGTGTTTTTCTGTTAGCTCAATTTTTTGGTAACCTCACCCTAAAGTTTATATTCATTTATACCTCGGCATAATTGCGTCCAAAATCCGCATTCATCTCACTAAACTGGATTTGGCGCTTTTACTTCTTCTGGAATACCACATTCATACTGTTTCCCAGCTTTTAAATTTTCAAATTCCTCCTTCGCCTTTTTAAGTACATCAGGATTTAGTAAGGAATCAAGTGCAGCTCCTGCCATTGCTTTTGCCGCATAATGCATTCCTTTCATGCCGAGTGAAGATCCAAAAGCAGCGGTTGCTTGCCAAGTATGCACTTGGATCCCATACGGAGCACAAGTTGTAAATACCTGACCAAGGGGCGCTATCCACGAAACATCCCCTAAATCGCTAGAACCTTGCATGGATTGGCGAAAAGTTTGTGGCAAATGAAATACTTGCTCCACCAATACCTCCTTACTTATTTCATTTGGTACAAATGATTGCTGGGCGGTACCTGCAAGAACAGAAGGATCTAATGAAGCCTGTAGCGCCTTTGCAAAAATAAGCTCGGCCTCTGTAAAGGATAATGGCGGTAGCTCGTTCCACTGCGCCAACATTTGCTCATTTAATGTGAGATTCGGTAATGTATCGTAACACCCTGCCTTCAGCTCCCAATGCACTTCTGTTTCTGTCATCATCGCTGCCCCTTTTGCCACCTTAATGAGTCTGCGTTCTAAATCTTTGACAGCATCACGATTTGCTCCGCGTAGGTAATAATAGACACTCGCTTTATCTGGAACAATATTCGGTGCTAAGCCACCATTTGTAATTTGATAATGAATCCGAGATCCGTCTGGCACATGTTCGCGTAAATAATTGGCTCCGACATTCGTGATTTCAACAGCATCAAGCGCACTTCTCCCTAAATGTGGCGCACCAGCAGCATGTGCTGTTCGACCTGAAAAATAAAATTCAATAGCAGTGAGTGCTTGCATAGAGAAGTTCGCTGTCACGTTAAACGTCCATGGATGCCACGTATAAACAACATCTAAATCATCAAAAACACCAGCACGTGCCATATACGATTTTCCAGATAACAATTCCTCTGCCGGACAACCATAATAGCGGATCGTTCCTTGTATATTGTGAAGCGTCATCACTTCTTTTAAGGCAACTACAGCTTCTACCCCAGCCGTTCCTAATAAATTGTGACCGCAGCCATGCCCAGGTGCCCCCTCCTCCACTGGAGAATATACCGAACTGACTTGCTGCGATAACCCTGGAAGTGCATCAAACTCTCCTAAAAATCCGATGATTGGACTCCCTGAACCCCACTGTGCATAAAAGGCAGTTTGTACATCGCCAATCGGCGTAACAATTTCAAACCCTTCTTTTTTTAGAACATCTTGTTGCAGTGAAGACGCAAATGTCTCTTCATAGCCTAACTGAGGATTTTCCCAAATTTGCTTTGCCATATGACTAAACGTTTCTTCATTTTCTTGCATCCACTCAAATAGTTGTTGTTTCACAGTTCGTATCCCTCCACAGATTTTATAGTTGTTTGTTGCTGATGGTTAACTGGTAAAGTAATAGCGATTATAGCCGCAATGACACACATGATGGCTAAAAATATAAACGATGTTTTAAAGGAACCACCCGATGCATTAATTAAATACCCCATAATTGTTGGCGAAATAATACCTGCTGCTTGTCCACCAAAATTGACGATGCCAAAAGCTGTCCCAACATTTTGCTGATTGACAACACGATGTGGCGTTGTAAATATGAAAGAGGCCATAAAAGCTACAAATATAAAGGCGATTGACTGATACGTAATAGCTATTGCTGCAGAGCCGGCTGTAGCCATGAGATATAAACAAACAGCCAGCACGGCTGCTCCGAAAATCACGCCATATTTCGAACGCCCTCCTAGCTTTGAGATGATACGCCCACTTACAATCATACCAACCATTCCAAAAATCGCTGGTATGGCCGCGATGAAGCCGACATTTTTTAAATCAAGACCATGCACTTTCATTAAATAGGTTGGCATCCAAGTATTTAAGCCCCAGTTTGCAATATTAATAAAGAAGAAAATAAGAAGTACACGCATTAAATAAGTATTTCTTAATACTTTGCCAAAAGAGCCCTTCTCTTCTTTTTCCACTTTCTCCTCTGCCGTAAAAGTTTGTGCATTTTTAGTACTCCATAAAAGAGCGATCACAAAAATAAGTCCTAGACCAGAAATTAAGAAAAATACATTGCGCCAATCCATTACTAATAATAGAGGCGCACAAATAATAGGAGCGACAGCACCACCGATCATATTGGATGACATCATCGTCGTTTGAGCATTTGTACGTTGTTCTTTATGAAAATAAATAGAAATTGCTTTTGTACTTGCTGCAGGATATCCGCCTTCCCCAATACCAAATAAAAATCGAATGAAGAGTAGTGAAGTGAGTGACCAAGCTAATCCCGTAAATGCAGTAAAAACGGACCAAAAAATAACAGCGCCAATTAATAATTTAATCGTTCCGTATTTATCCGTTAACCACCCACCAGGAATTTGCATAGCAGCATAGCCAAAGAAGAAGGCACTTAAAACAAATCCTAGTTCCGTAGCTGTTAAAGATAGGTCATTTCCAATATTGATTAAAGCTAGGCTAATAGCAGTTCTGTCAATGTATGAAACCATCCATCCAAAGAATAAAACGCCTAAAATTAAATGACTGCGGTTTTTTAGTTCGACATTCATACCTCCACCTCCCTAATAATTATCTAAATATTAAGAAAAATAAAGGACGAAATCATTAGAATATCTTACAATGTTTATAAAGTTCCATTAGAATAAATTCCGAAATTATAGGAAAGGAGTCGAAATAACAATGTTTCTAGAGGAGCATACAGAACTTATATTGAGCGACGACAATTGTAGCTTTTACATTTATGGTGCAACAAAGGAATGGTCTTTATTTTATGGGCGACCTTGTGAAATACAACCTGATTTAAAAGGAGTATATTGGGATAAAAAACAGCAACGCTTCAGTGCAAGGTTATACATACCGGAGCCAAATGAGTGTATTGTCCAAGGTATCATCTTTGGAGACTTTACAGATTATGATGAGAAATTTTTAGTTTGGCAGCTAGAAAAGACCTTTTATCAGAAAACCCTTATACGGCAACATGAGCAAAAATTAGCCATTTTACAGCTCATGGGCGCTATGAACTCAACGTTGAAAATAAAGACGCTGTTACAAACGATCATAGATTTTGCCATTTTAGCTATTCCAGTCATTGACCGAGGATTTTTAATGTTATTCAATCCTGAAATGAAGTGTTTATATACAGTAGCTAGTGCGGGTGTAACAGCGCGTATTTTTGATTATGCACCTCAATTGGGCGAGGGAATGGCAGGCTATACATTTCAAACAGGTGTATCGGGCATTTACAACTACCAAGAAACATTAGAGATTATGGGCAATGTCACAAAGCTGAATCTAGACGCATTAACGGAAGCAGCACATTTAGGAAGAATCGAGAATAATACATCGATGGCTGTTCCGATAACCTTTCATGAAAGAAAATTAGGTATTATGATTGTCCATCAATATACGAATAAACGTGCTTTTCAACAAAGTGATTTAAGACTCCTAGAAAGCTTCGCATCACAGGCTGCCGTTGCTATAAGAAATGCGGAAGCTTATGAAGAAATAGAACGGTTAAATGCTTACTTTATAAAGCAACATGACATTCATCAAATCTTTCTTAAACTTTCCTTGCAAAATGTGCAAGAAATGAAAATCATCCAAACGACGAAGGAATTATTACAATTAGATGTTCAATATATAAATTTAGCAGATCGTAAAACATTTTTACATCTAGCAGAAATGGACAAGCTCTCTGCCATTAAAAAGGACCAGTTAATTGATATCGGCTATGTCTTCCCTATTGGAAATGAAACAGAAACATTCGGGTATTTAATTATTCAGCAATTGGAGGAATTAACGAGTCAGCAACGTATGATTATAGAAAATGCGGCGATGAGCTTAACGTTAAAATCGTTACAAATACAGGCAGCTGGACAAACGATTTTTAAAGAACGTTTTGAGCTTTTCCAACAACTTATCTCTGAACGCGCCCCACTCGTTGATTCTCGTTTTGATGAATTAGGACTTGATATTAAGAAACCAACATTCGTCGTAAAATTTAAGCTAAAACAATTTTCCCATAAAAATAGTATGCAATTTATTCAACATGTGCAGCAGTATTTCAAAGATCAACATTTTATATTTACAAAACGTGAAACGGTCGTTTGGATACTACAAGGAGATACAGCTTTTCGCAAAAAAATAAAACAACAATTAACACAGGCCATCATTAGTTGGGTCCAGTTTTATCATCAACAGGTGGCAATAGGCATTGGCGATGTACATGATCATTTACTAAAGGTCGCTCAAAGTGCAGAAGAAAGTAAACAAGCACTCCGACAAGCTCTGCGCCACACACAAAAAGAAGAGGCAGTAACCATTTTTGGTTATGAAGATCTAGGTATTAATCGACTGTTCAGCAAGCAAAGCGAAGAAGAGATTGGACAATTTGTCCATGATATACTCGCTCCGTTATACAAGCTAAAGGATGAAACTTTACTGGCAACACTTCGTTGTTACACTCATCAAAATCGTTCCATTTCGAAAACGGCTTCCACCTTACACATTCACCAAAACACGCTATACCACCGACTCGAAAAAATCGAACAATTGTTAAATCGAGATTTACACAATCCAGCGCATTATTTAGAAATTCATGTAGCCTTGCATTTAAGTGAGTGACTTTAACTTCTTCCAGCGATCAAAATCCCCATCAAAAAAAGATGCATCGCAAAGTAATTTTGCAATGCATCTTTTTTGGGATTGGCCGAACGAATACTTCCGTCTAAGTAATACTGCTAGTGCGACCAATGCATTTCATCATGCTGGTAGCACTGACTCTACGATGGCTACATCGGCCATTAGCATTTCTTTCAAACGAGCTTTCGCACGGAATAAACGAGATTTCACAGTACCAATTGAAACTTTCATAATTGTAGAGATTTCTGCAAGTGAATATTGGTCTATGTAGAAATACCATAAAGTTTTACGATAGATTCCATCTAGTTGGCCCATTTTATCCTGTACTAATTGAGTAACAATATCTTTTTCAATTTTTTCTTCAGTTGAAATGTCATTATTGGGAACCAAATCTAATATCGGTACGTCTAATGTTTCAGGTTGGTTCATCATGTATTTACTACGTCGTGTTGTTTTACGATAGCGATCTCTAAATGTATTCATTGTAATTGTTGTAAGCCAAGCTTTAATATGCTCCACTTCGGCAACGCTATTCTCATAACGTACAACCTTTACCCATACTTCTTGCATTAAATCTTCAGCTTCTACAGTATTGCGAGTAAGTTTTAAACATAAGTGGTATATGTAACGATTAAATTCCTCATATACGCCTTCTAATTTTTCATTCATTTTGTATTCCTCCGCTTCTTGTTCTTGCTTCTATATACATTCTCGCAAAATAATGTATTACACTCTATCGTATTGGCTTTCAATTACATTACAATCGTGTAAGCTAAGATCCTTTCACTTGTAATATTCGTAAATAATGTTTTATTACAATACTTCCTTTGCGGAGGAAAGCTTCATAACACGTCCCTTCTACTTCGTTTTTATTGTACTCCCAATAGCATTCTCTTATATTTCCTAAAGCACAGTACTCCTTATTTAAGATCATCGCCAAAACGTGTGGATGATTGATCCCCAAGGAGTCGCTCAGCAGGAACGAAGATCAACGTATTTACAAAGTAGACATTTTAACAAAAGTCATTCATAACTTTTGGTGATGAGCCTTAAATAATTCAGAGTTAACTCAACAAACCTAATCGAAGGACAGAAGCGACAACCTGTGTACGATTTTTTGCTCTTAGCTCAGTCATTAAATTACTGGCATAACCCCTTACTGTATGTTCACTTAAAAACAGTAGGCTACCTATTTTTTTATTGTCATACCCTTCTGCTAATCCAAAATCATAGATTCCCTTTACGTTAAGTGGAGTTCAGAGGCGTTCTCCACTCTTTCCCCTTTTCTTGATAAAAATAAACCTAAGCGTTCCCCCATCTTGTTCAGTGAGCAGCCCCTTCATGCTCTGAACTTTTGAAAGCTCTGAAAAGAAGTTACAAGTTGTTTTCATAATACTTAGAATAGTATAGTATATTTAGACAGGATCAATCGATAAAACAGTTATCTGCTCAATTTCTTAGGTTTGAATAAATTTGTATAGCAAAAAAATATAAGTTAATCAGTTATGAAAGATACAGAGAGGTGATTCTGATGGAAGGTGATCTTCAAGTTATTCGCAAAGAATCGAGGCCAATAATCTTTACGCTTATATTAGTCATAGCTACTTTTGCAGTTTTCTTTATTAGTCGTTTCGTGAATGAACCATACCTAACTATTTTTTTAGGGCTCTTTGCATTAATAGATATTGGATTTATTGTTTCAATAGTGATGGGGATTAGAACAAAAAAAACAAATATTATTATTTTAAGTGTCATTGTCAATGGTCTATGTTTTGTACTTTTGACTATATTTTTATTACTAGTTGGCTTTGGGATAGGATTTTCTGAAGCATAATTAAAAAGCCGAATATCTCGGTTATTTAGAAATATATCTCAAATATTTTTTTGAAGATTGGTTTAAAATACGACTCTTTCACTCACTTTTTTAAGATGTAAACCAATAGAGGGTTTACGAATTCTTGAAAAAGGAGCGATTTGACTATGGTAAGAGGTCGGGTAGTAGAGAAAGAGCTTTCAACTCAAACTTTAGGGATTACGGAAAATCCTTTAGTAGAGCAAGCAATTAAACATTTAAAGGAACACAAATCTCGTGTAAATGATGATTTTGTTCAAACTGTTTTCAATGTAGAATATTTTGAAGACGAAAAGGAATCAGAGGAAATTTTAGTTGAACAAACGCAAACTTATGTACAACTAAGTGACGAAGCTCAACTTCGTATTATTGCTACAAAAACAAATGAAAAAGAATCACTTAATGTATCTGCTATTCGCTTAGGTGAAAAAGACGGTGTTCCTCGCGTTTTCGTAACAGCTTTTGAAAACGGCCAAATTATTTATGAAGTAGATCATTCGTATGACGAAAGTCAATTCAAAATCCCAGAAGATAAAGAGGCAGAGATTGAACCATATATTGCTTATCTTGATTGTGTATGGGGTAGTTCTTGTTGTACATTAGCTGGTAAGAAATATAACTGGTGTGGAGCTGGTTGTGGGTCAGGTACTCCAATAAATGACTTGGATACTTGCTGCAAATGGCACGATAATTGTTATGTAACTAATACAAGCTACCCTGGTCGTTGTGGATGTGACAAAGTTCTTAATGCTTGTGCTGATCAGACAAATGTAGATGGTGCAGGTGTTCTGATTTCTGCATTTATTGCGAAAATGGCTTGGTACGGTTGCTAAATTAAATAGTGAGAATTCCCTGGATTTCAGTCAGGGAATTTTCACTATTTATTTGTTATGTTTTATTATCAAAACTTATGTACTGCTTATACCAAAGAAGACATTCGTGTAAATACAGTATGCCCGAGATCCATCGACACACCCCTACTCTCTGAAGTAGATGCTCAAAAAAAAAGAATATTTAGCTGCCCTTCATCCACAAGGCCGACTTGGTAAACTAGCAAAAGCTGTGCTAGTTTTAGCAAGCGATGATGCAAGCTTTGTCAACGGCACTACCCCACTTGTTGATGGTAGGTATACAGCTCAATAGTGTTGTAGCATTTAAATATGGTCTGAATTTAGATCATTTTTTCTCTCAAATTCAAAAAAATGTTATATGATAAATGAAATATAATAGAAGGAGTTGGCTAATGATGATCTTCTCACCATTATTTGAACATGATGTACCTGAAGTGATTCTCCCTTAACGGAGAATCTTCATATCTCCGTTAAGGACAAAAATTGTCTAGAGATAACGGAGGGGAAAACATGAAAAAAACCTTAGTAGGTTCCTTATATTTATCACTTGCTGCTAGTATTTGGGGCGGCATGTATGTAGTCGTTAAAGTAGTTGTCGATACTATACCACCTTTAGAATTAGTATGGCTACGCTATATGATTGCCATCATCGCGTTGTTCATCATCGGCACTATGACAAAACAATCTTGGCGAATCGAAAAACGGGACTGGCTGTTAATCTTTATGATTGGGCTCATCGGAAATACAATTTCTATCGTCGCCCAAGAAATAGGTACTATGCTATCTACTGCTCAAATGGGCGCCATCATTACAGCAACGACACCAGCATTTATGGTTGTATTTGCGAGATTCATTTTAAAAGAAAAAATTACGTTAAAAAAAGCTGTTTCTATTATTCTAGCGACATTCGGAGTCTACATGATCGTAGGTCGAGCACATATCGATTCCTCCTATCAATTAGGGGGTGTTGCTCTGCTAATCGCTGCCCTCACCTGGTCATTAATGTCCGTTCTTATTAAACGTATACCGGAGCATTATTCACAAATCGTTGTCACAAGCTACGGAACACTTGTCGCTATCATTGTTTTAACACCTTTAGCCATACCACGACTACTAAAGTTAGACTTCCATGCTATGGTAGAACCATCCATCTGGGGTGGCCTACTCTACTTAGGCGTCATCTCTACAGCGTGCGGCTTCTTACTGTGGAACCGTGGATTACAGATGCTCAATGCCGCAAGTGGCGGTCTATTTTTCTTCTTTCAACCAATCGTCGGCACCTTCCTAGGATGGCTATTACTAGGCGAACAAATCGGCGTATCCTTTTGGGTTGGCACTGTATTAATCTTTAGTGGCGTACTATTGGTTATTCGCGAATAAGCATACGGAAAGCTGAATGATTTCTATCATTCAGCTTTTTATTAGAATTTATTTACTTAATGAGGTTCAGTTCAAACGATTGGGCGACTCCGTCGTGACCAACACACTTTGGCTCGCTTCGTTTTCGAACATAAAACATCTATTGCCCCAAGCCCCCCTATAAAAAAATTTAGCTACATTGATTGACCCTCCCCTTACAGGAAGCATTATAGTTAAAACAGGAGGTGATTATTATGCTTACAATTGGTGAGTTTTCGAAAATATCCCATCTCAAATTGAAGACTCTTCGCTACTATGATGAAATCGGACTTTTAAAACCTGCTTTCATAGACGCCAAAAACAACTATCGCTATTATAATATTTCTCAATTGGAAACAGCTTTATTGATTGCACGCTTAAAAGGCTATTTATTTTCATTGGAAGAAATTAAGGTTATTTTTGCTAATTTGGAGGATGCCGAACTTCTTAACTCTAAAATGAAAGCCAAACAAGAAAGTCTGACACAACAGATTACATTTTATTCTTCGTTGTCCAAAAAGTTAAAACATGATATTCAACTATTAGAGGAAGAGAAAAATATTATGGGTTATTTAGATCAGATTGAGATTAAACTTGTTGATCACTTAACCTATCCTATCTTTTCTCAACGAAAACAAATAAATACCGCTGATTTTCTAAAACACTTTAATGAGTTGTTTAGTAAAATTTTGTTTGAAAATCTATCACCTATTGCCAAGCCACTTGCTATTTTCCATAGTTCAGAATATGAACCTGAAAATTATGATGTAGAAATTGCGATTCCCCTTGCAATAGCCACCAATATTACAAAAGTGTTTAATCCTGGTCTTTGCGCAATGGCTACGCTTATTGGCTCTTACGATGAATTACCTTCTATTCATACAAAGCTGCATGTTTGGATTGATGAAAATAACTATAAACTGAACGGTGCTCCGTTTGAAATTTACAAAACGAACCCCTATAGCACACCAGAGGAGAATCATATTACAGAAGTATATTTCCCCATCAAATAAAAAATGAAGGAGGATCTTACATGTATGGTATTAGCAAGTCAACGATAAAAGAAAAGATTTTAATTTTAGTTGCTGAGATTATCTATTTAATCATTGCCTATTATTTACTTTTCATTACATATGACAAATCAGGCATTTCACTAGGGCTTTTTATTGCTTTAATTATTACAGCTTTACGATTAACAGCTATGATGTTTTTATGGTTGCCTAGGGGTATTGCATGGCAAGAAGCCATCATGAATAGTCTAGCATTTGGGATTTATAATTTAGGTTTCCCCATTTTAATGATTACTAGTAATCAGGATCCAAACTTAACAGTACTTATTGTAGGCTGGATATTATTTTTAGGGGGCAGTATGTTAAACACAGTTTCAGAGTTACTTAGAAAACCGTTTAAAGACAATCCTAAAAACAAAGGTAAACTATATACAGGCGGTTTATTTAAATATGCGATTCATATTAATTATCTCGGAGATTGCCTTTGGGTACTAGGCTTAGCGCTAATCTCTAACAATATGTACAGTTTGCTAATTCCTCTAGGTTTATTCTTAGTATTTATTTTTGGCTATATCCCAAAATCTGATGATTACCTACAAAACAAGTACGGAGAACCATTTACATTATATAAACAGACAACTAAAAAACTAATCCCTTTCATTTGGTAAGTAGTAACAAGACCGTCTATTTATAGGTGGTCTTTTTTAACTTCTTTCAACACGTTTTCTTATCGATAAAAGAAAAAGCCTTCCCCTGCTAGGAGTAAGGCATATATGCCTTCATATTTGTTTATTGAAGTTCTTTTTAATTAATTTTTTATTGGTGTTAGCAACTTCTATTAAATAAATCATACATAATGCTAAAAATAATAGAGACCACTCGATTTTTCCATATAAGAAAAGCGAATAGATAACAGCAATTACACAGTAACATAATATAATGCTAGCAATAACTATTCCTTTTTTAATCACGTTATTATCATGAACTGGACGTTTTTTATGTGGGGTTTCTTCCATAATAAATCCTTCCTTCTTATGTTTTATGTATTCTTCAACTTTGCTGAAACACAATTTCCAATTTCTTCCTCAGACATAAAATAATACTTACCTTTATCTGTTAACGTTACATTCACATACCCAAGTTTATCTTCATCTGAATAGTCTTCCCCATGTATCTACCCGAAGCTTTTCAACATAAATGTCCCATGTATTTCTTCTTTCGATATATCTTTAGTTTTCTTAGGAAAAAGAATTTCTTTTCTTCCATTTTTAACTTCTTCCAAAATTTCCACTTCTACATCATTCATCTCAAAAATCATTAACACCTCCAAAATACCTATATATATAATAGTGCAACTGGAATGTATTGTCATTACCAATTCAGCACTCGAATACTATCATCACAATATATAATTCATTTGCTGTTTCTGTAGGTTGATGATAACTGAATACTATATTGTTAACTTCGTGACTTTTTGCATTTTTAATGGCATCATTCACTTTCTTTTCTAATCCCAAGAGATCATCTGATTCATAAAATTTAACCTCCAATAATCCACCTCATCTTTCAAGTTTACTAAAATGATATGTGCGGATGATTTACTAAATTCATGATCATGTTTTAAAAGAGTTAGAGGAAAAATCTGTTTCGGTATTCAACCAAACTTTACAGGCTAGTGGGGCTAATCATCAAAAACGTTAGAAACCATTGCTATAGCAAGATTCCCCAACCACATTATGCTATACTATTTCTATTATCGAAATATTTGAAAAGAGGGATGCTAAATGATAAATGTACAGCAGTTAGATGCGTATTTCACAGAACATCGCGAGGCACACTTAAATGAATTAAATGAATTTTTACGTATTCCAAGTATTAGTTCTTTATCTGAGCATAAGGGCGATATACAAAATGCCGCAGAGTGGCTAGCGAACGCTTTTAAAAAGCTAAATCTTGAGAATATCTCTATTACGCAAACTGCAGGTCACCCTGTTGTTTATGCTGATTGGTTACACGCCGAGGGTAAACCAACTATTCTATTTTATGGTCATTACGATGTACAACCTGTTGACCCATTAAATTTATGGGAAACAGAGCCATTCAACCCTACGATTCGTGACAACAAATTGTTTGCTCGCGGTGCTAGTGACGATAAAGGACAAGTGTTTATGCACCTGAAAATGATTGAAGCATTATTTGCGACAACTGGCACTTTACCAGTGAACGTGAAGTTCATCTATGAAGGTGAAGAAGAGATTGGTAGCCCTAACCTTCCTGCCTATGTTGAAGAACATAAAGAGAAACTAGCCGCAGACTTAATTTTGATCTCTGATACAGGTTTATATGGTCCTGGTAAGCCTGCTGTATGCTATGGTTTACGTGGCTTAACAGGGGTTCAAATTGATGTTCGTGGTGCTAAAGGTGACCTTCACTCTGGTCTTTACGGTGGCGGTGTACAAAACGCTATTCATGCATTAGCTGACATTTTAGCCTCTTTCCGTGATGAGCATGGAACAATTCAAGTAGAGGGTTTCTACGACAACGTTTTACCATTAACGGAAGAAGAACGCGAAGCTTACAGTGCACTTGGTTTTGATGAAGAATCCGTGAAGGAAGAAGTTGGCGTGAAGGAATTATTCGGTGAAGCTGGTTATTCCTATTTAGAACGTACTTGGGCGCGCCCAACATTAGAGGTCAATGGTGTGTTTGGAGGCTTTTCTGGCGAAGGCATTAAAACAGTGCTTCCTGCTGAAGCTAGCGCAAAAATCACATGCCGTCTTGTGCCAAATCAAGAGCCAGATGAAATTGTAGCACTTTTAAAAGCGCATATTGAAAAACATAAACCAACTGGCGTTGAAGTGACGATTTCTGAATTTGATAAAGGACGTCCATTCTTAACACCATTTGATCATCCATTTATCCAAGCTGCCGGTCACTCATACGAAAAAGTATATAATGTACCAACTGCTTACACACGTGGCGGAGGATCCATCCCTATCGTCGCTGCCTTTGATGAAATTTTAGAATTACCAGTAGTGCTAATGGGCTTCGGCTTATCAAGTGAAAACTTCCATGCACCAAATGAGCACTTCCATTTAGAAAACTTCGATAAAGGCTTACGTGTTTTAAGTGATTATTTATTTGAGGTTGCTGAATTACAAAAATAAAATAAAGAAATCCCCTCGTCTATTTTAACGGGGGGATTTTGCTATGTTATTCTCCAAAAATCGTAACGATATCTGCTGATTTTTTACGTTCTTTCCCTTTTGGTGCTTCATCAAAATAACCAACTTGTAGCATCGCAATCACGCGCTCACCCTGCTGAACCTTTAGGGCTTCACGGAATTTCGGATTATCAAGGAAACCAGGAGTTTTCCAGCATGAGCCGATTCCTTTATCCCAAGCTAGCAATTGAATATTTTGAATAAAAATACTTGCCGCTCCGTAATCTTCTAATCGCTCTTTTTGTCGTGCATCCTCTGGAACGATTACAAATGCATAACCGCCTGGTAATGTGAATTTCGTCATTTGCTTCGCTAAATCTTCACTTGAAAGTTCCTGCCATTTTGGTATCGCTATATCGCGCAATAAATTATGAAGAGCCGATAACTCCTCACCACAAGCAACGACTAAACGCCAAGGCTCACGATTACCGTGATTCGGTGCCCATACCGCATCGTCAATAATAGCCATTAAATCTTCACGCTCTACTGGCTGGCCATTAAATTTTTTAATAGAACGACGCTCAATAATCGCATCCCTTACAGATAAAACTTGTTCACTCATATACTCATATCTCCTTCTATAACACTGCTAGTATTAAATTTATATATCCTCCTTCACATTATCATAAAATGATGGGCTTTAAAACTACTATCACTTTAAGCAAAACTATCATCAATATGAATATAATAATAAGTCATGCTTGGCGTATAGGCTGTGGAATCTTCATAAAAATAAGATCGATTAATACTATCTGAAGTGTGTGCATTAACATAAGGAATACCATTTTGAATACTAGTCACAATGACAGAATGGTCAACTCTCCCATCCCCTTGAAAATCATAAAAAATAATATCTCCAAGCTCTAATTCTTCGGCAGACTGAACCCGCCTTCCCTTTAACCCAGTCATTGAGCCTTCCAAATACCATCTAAGGGAATGTGCCACCGACCAGCTAAAGCTCCAATTCCCATGCTGAAGCCACCAACCTTTCCCTCTGTTTGGAGCCCCCCGCATAGGCGCTCCCCCCGCAAGTAAACATTGAGATATATAGTTCGTACAATCAACAGTAAAATTCGGAAACGCTGGATTACGCCTGTTCCACCACAAGTTCGCATACTGCACAGCGGCCTGTCTGTTATACATTTTTGCCACACTCACCCTCCTTATGTTCAACATATGTATAAAGGGATCTTTCTATTAGCTAGGTCCTTATTCATAAAAATGTCGAAAGTGGTCTTATTTGGCACTATCTTTGCTAGTTTTTGCTACAATAAGGGTAAGGAATTATAGATATTTATTTTATGATCAGAAGGGATGTTGAATGTGAAGCAGCATGCTGAGAAAGAAATTATACAACCTACTCTTTTATGCGATAAAAAAGGCAATTTAAATCCAGCTGCCATCGGATTTGCACGCAAACCTCTTATAAACAGCAATTTAAGTGGCCATATCATGCGCAAAAAGAAATGGAATTATTGGTGTGTCTACGGTGATGAGATTATCTTCTCTGCTACTATTAGCCATCTAGACTACGCAGCGGTCTGCTTCGTCTATTTCCTCGAATATGAAACACAGCGCTACTTTGAAAAAACAATTATAGTTCCATTGGGCGGAAAATTAAAAATGCCAACACAGGTGCTAGATTCAGTAACCTTCAAAAATAGTGAAATGATGATCGATATGACATATGTACAAAATGAAACCCAGCTATCCGTTTCGATCCCAGACTTTGATGGAGATACTTTATGTGCAAAGCTTATCATTCAACATCCGCCTACAGACGAGTCATTGAATGTAGTCATCCCTTGGAACCGTAAAACATTCCAATTTACAGGGAAGCATCACACACTTCCTACTTCTGGTTTTGTGTCAATTGGTGCTCGCCGCTTTACATTTTCTCCTGAGGAAAACTTCTCTGTACTAGAATACAGTCGTGGCGTTTGGCCGCGTCAGTCCACATGGACTTGGGGAATGGCCTCACAGCGAGTTCGAGGCAGACGAATCGGACTCAACTTAGGCGGTAAATGGACAGACGGCACTGGAATGACCGAAAATGCTGTTTTCGTTGAAGGCAAAATGACAAAAATACATGAAGATGTACTGTTCAATTATAATCAAGAGGATTTAATGCAACGGTGGAAAATTAAAACTAAATTCACGAACCAAGTTTCATTAACATTCTCCCCATTCTACGAGCGTGTTGCCGTCACAAAAGCTGGCCTCGTAAAATCTGAAGTACACCAAATGTTTGGCTACTACGACGGCACCGTATTACTAGACAACGGCGAAACACTTGTCATCAAGCAAATGCTAGGCAGTATCGAAGAGAATCGCGTTAAGTGGTAATAACTTAATTGCTTACTATACTCTTTTCATACTGGGATTTAACGCACTGAATTGCGCACCCTCAGCGCGTTAAATCCGAAAAGTCTATGAATAACGGCTTTCTGTGGATTTTCGTGGGGCTATCCGTTGATTTTGTGGTTCTATCCACGATTCGGGCGGGGCTTTCCACGTCTTTGATGGTTCTATCCACGACTTCGGCGAGTCTATCCACATTTTGGGCGGTTCTATCCATCACTTTGCCGGTTCTAATACTTTAGCTTCTCTATCCATCACTTCGCCGATTCTTTCCTTCACCTTAGCTCTTCTTTCCGCCACTCCACCCCCAGCCACGTTCCAGCCATTCTACCCTATCAACGCAGCTACTATCTTCTCCGGGTCATCTGTAAATATCCCCTGTACGCCGAGCTGCTGTAATTGTTTTGCGTTATCGACGTCATTTACTGTATATACACGGACATTCGTTCCTTCATTTAGTGCTTCTTGGACAGATCTTCGAAGCGCTGTAGGTAGGTTGACGTGTATAGCGTTTGCTGGGATTTGGGCTGTATAGCCGGTAAAGTCTACTAAGATTTCTGCAAATAGGGCCGCTTTTTCGATATATGGCGCTCTTTGCGAGATGATTTGAATTGATTCATGATTGAAGGAGGATATAATCACTCTTTCTGTCATTTGATAGGCAGCAATCTCTCTAATCACAAGGGCTTCTATCCCGTCATATGGGAATACATCGGTTTTGAGCTCGATGTTAATGCGATGATTTGTGCCTGCAAACAGTTCTAATACGTCTCCTAGAGTTGGAATGCTTTCATCTTCAAATTCAGCTGAAAACCATGAGCCAAAATCAAATGCACGCAGCTCTTGTAGCGTGTAGTCTTTTACGTAGCCAGAGCCGTTTGATGTGCGGTCGATTTTTTCGTCATGAATAACGACTAACTCCCTATCTGCTGTTAAATGAACATCTAGCTCAATGCCTGTAATCGGAAGCTTTGATGCGGCTGTAAAAGCAGCCATTGTATTTTCAGGGTAATGTGCCGAAACGCCTCTATGAGCAAAAATTTCCAATCTAATAACCTCCTAGTTCGCTCACCTTTAGTTGATGGAGCGATTTTCTATCATTCAAGTTCTCTTGTTCTTCCTTAAATAAGCCTATTACAATTTCACTTGCTGGTAAATATTATATATAGTAGTATGAGAATCTACATTAATTATACCTAGGCGTCATTGTGTCCGGATTCGGCTTTGAGCTAGGGTCTACTTTTCTCTTCAAAAAGTTTTATTAAAACATCGTAAGTAATTAGGAGGTGCTAAAAAATGACTGCACAACATCCAGATTTTCAGGCTGAAGTGGAGCGGCTTGCTTACACTAAAAATTACATGCAGCAAATTTTAAATGAATCGCAAAGAGGTTTGCAATCTGCTCAGGAGAATATTCGTAAGTCGATGGCGGATCTTGATTATTTAGATTCAAGTTTGGGCTACAATAATATTTTGGCAAATGCTCGTTTTTTTGAAATGGCTCGGAACCAAAAGGAAGGCTTAGAGGCTATTCAAAAAAAGCCATACTTTGCCCGAATTCATTTTCAAAAGACTGGAGATCCTGAAGAGTTTCTTTATATCGGAAAAACGTCTTTGTTTCATCGAGAAACGCATGAGCCGATTATCGTCGATTGGCGTTCACCGGTAGCAAACGTTTATTATGATGGTCGCCTCGGGGATATGGAATATGATGTTCGTGGAGAAATCCATAAGGGACACCTATTTGCCAAACGACAATATAAAATCCAAGATGGTGAATTGCTTGATATTCGGGATATTGATTTAACAACAAACGATGAATTACTGCAGGAAGCGTTAGCTGGAAAAGCCGATGTGCGTTTGACAGAAATCGTCTCCACTATTCAAAAAGAACAAAATGAAATTATACGAGCACATCTTCGTCAGCCGATTATCGTACAGGGTGCTGCTGGTAGTGGAAAAACAACCATCGCTCTACACCGAATATCGTACTTCCTCTATACAATGGGCGAGCATTTTAACCCTGAGCAGCTCATGATTTTAGCACCGAATAAGTTATTTATCGATTATATTGGAGATGTTTTGCCAGAGCTTGGTGTCGATAAAATTTGTCAAACAACCTTTAGCGATTACGTTCTAGCTGCGACTAAGCTAAAACTGAAACTCCAAAACCCTAACGAGCAGTTAGAATCGCTTGTTGCAGGTGAACCCCAACAGGTAGCTTCTTGGATATCTGAAATGAAGGGCTCTCTTTATTATCGTGATGTCATCGAGCGCTACGTTCAAAAGATTGAGCAGGAAATTGCCAATCAATTTGAGGATGTGTTCATTGAAAAATATTGCATTATGCGCGCCTCCCATTTAAAGAAGCTATTTTTATATGAATTTTCTTATATGCCGATTGAAAAACGACTGGCACATATTAAAAAAGTGCTAGCAAGCCATGCGCGTCAAAAGAAACAAGCTATTTTAATTACGCTCCATAAAAAATATGATGAAGCACTTGGCAGAGCACTTGATGGATTCCGTGATGATGAAAAACGTCGTCGGGTTGTCACGAAGTTTATTGATGAGCGTGATGAGCGCATTCCTGCCATTGAAAAAGAGGCAAAGTCAACAGCAACTGTTTATATGCGACGCTTTTCTAAATATAACATCAAGACTCTCTATCGCTCCCTTCTAACAAATGCTGAGCTGTTAGCAGAGCTTGCACCGGAATGGCATTATCTTGAGCAACAGCAATTTTTACAGGCACACGCTAAAGAGCGATGGGCGCTTGAAGATTTAGCTGCCCTTTATTATTTACAAGCTCGCTTAAAGGGCATTCCTGATGAATGGAAAATGCGAGTCGTCTTTATAGATGAAGTACAGGACTATAGTTTATTTCAGCTTGCTGCTTTAAAAGCTGGGCTGGAGACAGATATGTTTACGATGGTCGGTGATTTAGCGCAAGGGATTCACAGCTATCGTTCCCTTACTGCCTGGGAACCTGTCCAAGATCTATTTCCTAGAGCAAGCTTTAGAACACTTCAAAAAAGCTATCGAACAACCATTGAAATTATGGAGGTAGCGAACAAGGTTTTAGCGCAAATGGATGAACAGCTTCCATTAGTAGAGCCGGTAGTTCGTCATGGCAATGTCCCTACCTATATAGAGGCTCCATCATTTGATGCCCTGCAAATTAAAGAGATTTTTGATGCCATTCGAGCTAATGGACATCATTCCATTGCTTTAATTTGTAAAACGACTGCAGAGGCGATTTCAATGCAGCAAGCCTTAAAAGACAAGAAAATTGCTTCTCAGCTTTTAACTGAAAATGAATCCATTAATCAGGAATTATTGCTCGTTGTTCCGAGTCATTTAGCAAAGGGGCTTGAATTTGATGCTGTCATCGTAGCTGCCTTCGATACACCTTTCTACGATACGAAGGTTGATCGAAAACTACTGTATGTGGCACTCACTCGAGCTATGCATGAGCTGTATTTAATTGGTCCAACAAAAAATACTTTTCTATTAGAAAATGAACAGATCTAACTCAATTTCGCCTTGGCGTAATTGCCGCTGACGCGCAGATAAACAATGCGTCCGGATTTTGAATTGTGCTCAGGCCTGCACGATGCAGGTCAGTTAGCCGTTTTTGCAGGATGCAAAGGTTTTAGGCTAACATCCTTTTTTCATTCCTTTGAAAATCCGTGACATCCGCCGGAGGCTTAGGCCAACAAATGTTTTCTGTGCGAAAGCGCAGTGCTAACGTAGCATCAGCAATATGAAGTTGGTCACTCAGTCGTTGCCACAGGACGTGGCATTCTTAGACTGGGTTCCTCTAATTCAGTAGGTGTTTGGACACCCACTAAAAGGAAACACATCTATATTCATCTCACACTGTCAGAGGTGGGAGTCTTCTAACTGAATGAAGATAAAAAAAGTCGCTATGAAGGCGACTTTTTTTTGCATCGAACATTCAATGCCCATCTATCATTTCCGAGGCGGTATGCGGTAAAACCTTCCTCTGGATAAATACGCTTTTACAACTTTCCACCATGACCTTGGTGCTTCCCTTGGAGGAGACTTCTTTTTAGGTAGTGCCGGCATGCGCATCATAACGACTCCTTTCATAGGCTTGCTGTTACTATATGAAGATAGTTACAAATTTATGATAAAAGGTTTCTTAATAATAGCTTACACAATTAAGTCTGGGACTTCTAGTATTATTTACCAATAAATAGCATACAAGCCATTTTCTTTACACTAAAAGAGAGATGTACCAAGCATACGATACATCTCTCTTGAAATTAACATTTCCATCACCTAGCACAATGTCATGGCCTGCTAGTGCGACGGAACGGCATCTTCGCCTCATGGCGCTAAGTCAAAAGTAAGGACCTTCATTTGAGTAGTCGCGTAGCTTTTCGGTACATCCTAAAATGATGCATCTTCTGTTAGTTGTAATACACAATCAATCATAAGCGCTAGCTGCTGACGTTGAAGGAAATCATATACGCCTTGAGAAGTTACAAATCTAATGGGTTCAAATCAAACATACGCCATCCTATTGTTGTCACGCTTGAGAGAATTTCTATACTTGCTAATTGATTATTGGCAAACGCATAGCTTCCTATTTTTGTCTCACTTGAAGGTATTTTTATACTTGTTAATTGATTATCGGAAAATGCATAGCTTCCTATCGCTGTAACGCTTGAGGGTATATGTAAGCTTGTTAAGTGATTACTCCGAAATGCAGACAAGCCTATTGTTGTCACGCTTGAAGGTATTTCTACACTTGTTAATTGATTATCGGAAAATGCATAGTTTCCTATTGTTGTCACAGTTGAGGGTATTGCTATATTCCTTAATTGATTCGTTGAAAATACATACGATTCTATTGTTGTCACGCTTGGGGGTATTTCTATATTTGTTAATTGATTATTAGAAAATGCACCCATTTCTATTGTAGTCACACTTGAGGGTATTGCTATACTTGTTAATTGATTGTTGGAAAATGCATGTCCTCCTATGGTTGTCACGCTTGACGGAATCGTTACACTTGTAAGCTGTTTGTCAGAAAATGCTTCATAGCCTATTTCTATAACTGGTTTACCATTGATTTCACTTGGAATAACAACATCCTTTGTTTGTTCATCATCATATCCTATAATGATCACACCAAGGCCAATATCTCTAATGTCAAAATCATTATCACTATTGTTCAGTGATCCACTATCCACCTCATCATCATTCAAAGAAATCTTTTCATTGTCCAGATTCATCCGTTTAGCTTCCGTGTTGGCATGACTTCTGCTTTCACTATTGCTTATCGCATGAACAGATTGAAAGCTTAAAGATACTTGAGAAAAGGCTAAGAAGAAGATCGTTAACAGTAAGCTTATTTTTTTCATTTAGTAACTCCCTTTCTATTCCTCAACAGATAGGTTCCCATAAAATAGATACCCTTTATTGAGAAGTTTAAACGTTGTTAACATCCATCTTTACTTGTGATCGAGTTAGGTCAACCCGAGGTTATTCTTTAGACATCGTAAGACCTTTAATAGAAGGATGCAAATCAACTTTTGCACACTTTCATGAAAATTTTGATAATCGATAAATCGATGCGTTTTCAGCACATGCTCTGATAGCGAAAGCGTCATTTCCTAAATAGCAACTCATTTCTCAATTTCAGCAATTATTATTTCGAAATAAATAGATACCCATTAATTGGATACCCTTTTTTGTGCGTTATAAACTAGTAAAATCAATTTCTACTTGTTTTAGAGCATTTATTGACAATAGGATTTACCTGATTTCCCTACATAAATCCCCGTTAAATAGAAAAAGAGATGTATCAGATTAACGATACATCCCCTCTTTCAATACGGCCTACATTTTCACAAATTTTGGTCACGGACCTGTTTGATTAGTAGCTCATACAAATCTTTTAATTTTCTAAAATCTGAGTGGCTTTTACTTTCTTTTTCTGTCCTTTTAAGAAAAATGATACTACGAGGGCAACAATTATAAAGACTAACCCAAGTGTAAATGCACCCTGGAAACCGGTTGTTAAACCATTTACCTTTTCAACTGGGTCCATTGGATTTGCCGAGCTTTCCATATATTTAGTTGTGCCGGTCGTCATTTTAGATATAAATATAGCTGTTCCTATTGCACCAGCTACTTGCGATAACGTATTAAAGATCGCTGTACCGTGTGGATAAAACTCTGGTGTCAATTGATTTAATCCATATGTTTGTACTGTCATGACAAACATGAGGCCAACCATTAATAGGCTGTGCATCAAAATAATTTGCGTTAATGTTGTTTCTGGGTTAATGCCACTGAACAACCAAATCGCAAAGGCTACTAACCCAATACCTGGGATGATAATAATCTTTGGACTTAATTTATCAAATAGCATACCTGCAACCGGTCCCATGATGCCGCTAATAATACTTCCTGGTAGCATGATGAGCCCTGATTTAAAGGCTGTCACAAGTAACACCATTTGTAAAAACATCGGTAATAATGTCATCGTTGAGAACATGGACATCATAACGATGAATATTAACCCAACTGATAAAGTAAACATTGGAAATTTAAAGGCGCGTAGTTCTAAAATTGGATGATCTATTTTTAATTGACGGACAACAAAAATGACTAACGCTATAACCCCAATCATTAAAGTGACATAAACTTTCGGATCTGACCATCCTAAATCTCCTGAAGAACTAAAGCTATACACAAAACCACCGAAACCTAATGTTGATAAAAGAATCGATACATAATCCACTTTTGGTCGTGTTATCTCAGAGACATTTTGAAGATACTTCATTCCAATTAAAGTCGAAATGATGGCTATCGGTATAACAAGGTAGAATAACCAGCGCCAGCCAAGAGAATCAACGATGATTCCCGATAATGTCGGGCCAATTGCTGGAGCAGACATCATAACAAGTGCCATTAAGCCCATTGTGGCACCACGTTTTTCAGGTGGACAAATTATTAAAATTGTATTCATTAGTAATGGCGAAATTAATCCAGTGGCGATTGCTTGGACAATACGGCCGATTAATAAAATAGCAAACGTCGGTGCACCCCCGGCAATCAATGTACCGACTAAAAATGTAATCATGGCGGTTAAGAACATTTGTCTTGTTGTGAACCATTGTTGAAGTAATGCTGTAATCGGTACTAAAACGCCCACAACTAACATGTAGGCTGTAGAAAGCCATTGAATGGTTGGAGCTGTTACATCAAACTCTCTCATTAGTACAGTTAAAGCATTACCAAGTAATGTTTCGTTTAAAAGCGCGACCATTGCACCTAACATTAATGCGATGATTATTGGCTTATGTCTAATAGTAGAATGATCAACTTTGCTACTTGTAGAACTCGTAGTCGTCATATTCATTTACTAACTTTCCTCCTGTCGTCTTGACTATTAATACATGTGTATACAAAAGTTCACACGTAATATAATATACATTTGTAGAATAAATAGGCAGAATCAATTTTCAACAGTTGTATAAATAAACTACAGAATAGGAGAAGTGTAGATGAAAAGTAATGAGAGGCAGCTAGATTTACGTATTAGACGTACACATAAATTATTGTGGGAAGCGTTATTTGAATTAATGACCCAACCAAAACAAAAATATAGTGCCATTACTATTAATCAAATTTGTGATCGCGCAATGGTACACCGTACAACATTTTATCAACATTTTGAGGATAAAAATGCATTATTGGAATTTGGTCTTAAACAAACTCTAGAAGAAGCATTGACCATACCACTTTTAGATCGATTAACGAAGCCATTTCAAGCAACAGAACAATTCTTACGTCATAAAGAGATTGGTAAAATAATAGAGTCGCAAATGGATGATGAACAATTTATTAACTTTATGGCTTATCAAGCTCGTGAAATGAAGAAACAAGAAAATGAAGAATTACAACGCATTTGTAAAAATCATACGATACCATCTGAGTTGATTATTGAATTCCACTCAGGTGTCCTTACAACGTTAAGTGCATGGTGGTTACAAAATAGAAAAGAAGTTTCAGCAAAAGAAATGGATCAATACTTTCACGCAATGATCAATCAAGATATTTTTCAATTTGAAAAGGAATAAATCGTTAGTAAGGAATGATAACACATCACTCCTCATCCCCCATTGGCCATTCCGATATTTTTATTAGTTTTAACATTATTTATAATCGTGCTAATAATACTAGCTGTAAGAAACCCAAATAAAAGGAAAAATAATTACTGCAAGGACTGTCAAAATTCATTGATTAAAGCTTCTAGGACGCCATGAGGTTAGTTGTTTTTGTTTCGTTTTTCAAATCCCACCCTATTAAATTCCATCAACACATATCCTTCAAGTATTTTCACAAATCAATTACGTTCCATTGTCTCCACCAGTTCATCCTAAAACACAAAAACATGGGACTGTTAAAAGTACAATCCCATGCTTTTGAATTATTTAATTTTCTTTTTGATATAGCTTAAATTATCAAAATATGACTGGTTTATTCTTCATTTATAGGTACATTCTGCAGTACCCACTTTATCGATCCTGTATAAGCATCAGCCCTCGCGGTTCCTGCTGCTACTTCTAAATAAAGTCCGTCCCCGTCTGGTTGCCATGTTTCAGAAATATTGACTACTTCACGGTTTTCTGTTTTCTTTTTCTAAATTTGTACGGAAGCATCCTCAGTAAGAATCGAAATATTTCCATCATAGCTGTAACGCAAGCTATCTAATTTAGAGCCTGTCGTACTCCCTGTTAACGGCGTATCTAATTTTGCTGTCATTGTCCAAGACGGGTTGCTCGTCAGTGGACGATTATCTTTTACTGCTAAAGGCGTGTCAGGATTGATGGGATGATACGTTTTATTTTTAGGTGAAATCGCCAGTTTTTTGCCAAAGTCAATCACTTGAGGCGCAGAAACGAATTCCAATACGCCAATGCTACCAATAATGGTGATTCTCACTTCATTTGATGTCTTATTGACTTCATCGCCAGTACTGTATTTCCCTGATACTGTTGCTTGACCTACAATAAACTCTCCTTCTGCCGCATCGTCTTTTACTTCAGCTTTAAACGTAACGTTTACTTTCTTAGAGCGTGGCGTACCAGCATCTAGTTTTGCTTCAATCACTTTTGTAGAAGCATTATAGGTGGCCGTGCCAATTTTTTGACCATTTTCATCGATTACGTTAAGGTCTGTTGGTGGTTTTAAATGTGTATCATATGTTTGTGTAATCGTAACTTGTCCATATGTGCCTTTATCTTTCGCGATATAACCGGAATCTACTAAAATCTCATAGTTTAATGTTTCATTCGGTGCGATTTCTGTAGGCACTTGACCATCTTTACCAAAAACTCTTTCTGTAATGGTTAATGTTGGGCGGATTTTCATCGATTCAAAATTAGACAGGTTGGAATCATCATCCACCGCATTCGTGATCTAGCCCCTTTTCTACCTGCTTAATTGGAACTGTGTACTCCCACGGAACATCAGTATTTAGATTCGAATTTTTAAATTCTCCGATTTGATGATAACTACTGCCACTAATTATATAAAATAGACTGACATACTCACTATCTGGATCTTTCCATGTCCCTGTCATACGATAACCATTATCTGTATATTCACCATCTTTGTCTAATTGAATCACTGGCGGACCTTTCTCTGGTGCAACACCCGATCCGTCAGTTACCGCAAGCTCTAGATTTACTTCTCTAACATCGCCAGGCTTTTGATTTATATGATCCCACCTTACTGCCCATCCTGGATCAGGTTTAAGATCGTACATAGCATCCTTACCAGGATCATACACAGGTCTGTTTGAAGAACTCAATGTCTGAAAATACATATGGAATGGTTTGTTACTCGGGTTTCTTTGAGTTGTACTAAATGCCGTTGGATGATTCGTATAACCATCACGGAAGAAAGTTATACGATAGTTGTCACCGTCTCCCATGTTCTCCTCATTAAAGTAGAATCCCTCATGATTCCCTAGAGAATATAGCTTAGTATTCTCATGCCGCATGCCAACATCCATATGCACTGAATAAGCAAGAGTTGTAAGGGGATACGTATTGCTTTTTTTCAAATATTTCATACTAACATTAATACGCCCTTCTGTACCTCTCACCGGACTCATTTTAATTTTTACATAGCCATCTACGTCCATACCATTCATTACAACTGTATAGCCAATCAATTCATGTGTCTTTTCATTTTTATATAGTTTTAAAAGTGGCATGGCTCCAGATTGAAACGCTGCTACATTGCTTTTAGTACTTGCGTGAGCAATCACAAGTCCATTACCATCAGGGTGTTTACTAGCTATCCCATTTCCAAAATAATATGATACGATACCATTTGGTAAAGTTGGATTTTGGGCTAGAGCTGTCGCTACTGAAAAATTTTGTGCTTGTACATAATAAGTATTTCCTATACTGTTAAGTGCTTGATCCATGGCAGGCAATGGACGTGACCAGTCATCATCATAATCACGATAAGTTTCACCTACCAATGAGTTCACCGGCCGCTTATTGTTAAGATCCCCAAAGTACATGTAATAAGTTCTGCCGTTTTTCTCACCTGATGGAAATTCAAGCCCCGTATTTGTAAATACTTGTGTAAATTCATCTAATTCATTCTTAGAATCATCCAAAGCTGAAAAATCAATATCGCGGATTTTAGTAGACCATATTCTTGGTCTTTTACAATTAGGTGCCAGCTTTTCTTTGCTGTTAAACTTTGGCTGTTCCTCATCTTCAGTTACTAGTTTTTCTTCGCTGTCTAACCCTAGCGGTTCTTCACTTTCAGTTACTAGGCCTTCTCCACTGTAAAACTCTTCCGTACATTCAATTTCTAAATTTTCTTCACTTTCAGGCTCTTCTTGTTCCTCACAATCTATTTCTGGATTGTCTTCACTGCCAAACTCTAGCTGCTCCTCTCCTTCAATTGCCAGATTTTCCTTACTTTCAGACTCTGGCTGGCTCTCACATGCATTTGCTAGATTTTCTTCACTCTCGGATTCTTCCTGTTCCTCTCCTTCAGTTGTTAGATCTTTCCCACTTTCAGACTCTGGCTGTTTCTCCTCTTCAGTTGTTAGATCTGCCTCACTTTCAGACTCTGGCTGTTCCTCTTCTTCAGTTGTTAGATCTGCCTCACTTTCAGGCTCTGGCTGTTTCTCTTCTTCAGTTGTTAGATCTGCCTCACTTTCAGACTCTGGCTGTTTCTCTTCTTCAGTTGCTGAATTCCCCTCACTATCAGGCTCTAACTGTTCTTCACATTGAGTTGGTAGATTTTCTTCGCTGTCAGTCTCTAGTTGTTCCTCACATTCGATTTCCGACTCTGTAGGATCAATAATAGACATTTCCGCCACTGATACATTCAGTTCAGAGAAGACTAGAAGGATGACCAACATCGAAATTATTATTTTCCTCATTTTTCCTTCACCTACTTTTTTTACGTTTCAGGTTGTTTCGTTCCATCGTTCACCATAATGCTACGAGAAATAATAAGTAAAACAATGAAGTTAATTACATACTGATAACTTTGCGTACCCTCTCATTTCGTCAAATTAACGTTTTCCTTTTAATTTTTAACAAGTGATTCATCTGATTTTTATTGATTCACTTGTTAAAAAACCAATCGCAATAAAGCATTTTTCTATAAGTCATCAGCGTCAAGCGAGCGATAATCGCCTTTATCCTGCATCTTAGAAACTTAAATTGGTGTGTAATTTTCCAAAACGAAAGGAGCAAAGTAAAATGATAGAAAACAGGAGATAATCATAAGCTACTTCCAGTACAAAGGCGTATTTTTTCAATTAATTATTCATTTTTTATTGTTTTTTCTGTTTTTTCCTACTATAAAATATAAATATCAGTAATCCTACTACTATCAAAGTTAGCAACCCTACCATATAAGCTAGATAATTCGGGCCTTCAATCGATACATCTGTTGCATTGAATTGCTGTGCTTCTTCTCCTTTAATGGTAAAGTCCTTTTCGAATTCCCAAGACTCTTTGCTAGACTTCGCCTTTAAATGTAACGTATATTCTCCAGTTTTGAATTTTTCTCCATTCAATTCAATTGGATAATCAAAGTTGGAATTCGGCGCCACTTGCATGTCTTGATTTTTCGATTCATAAAGCACTTCTGTTTGACCTTTTTTCGTCACTTCTGCATCGACTTCAAAACGGTTTAAATACGTTGCCGTTGGATTTTGAAGCGTAGCATTAATGACATTGCGTGCATTCAATTGTCCTGCTTTCACATCATGTAGTTTTAAATCTTGTGTCACTTGTTCAATCGTTTCTTGTAAAGTAATTCCTACTACATAAGCATATTTATTCTCAATACTTAAGCCTTTATTGGCTTCCCCCGTATTTGTTGACGATGCCTCCTTCTCTTCTATCGTAATACCACCCGCTAAAATGCCATCAAATTCCTCTTCAGGCATCTTTACATGTAAAAATAAATCTTTACTCCCTTTAGCTGGAATCGTAATCTCTTTTTCTGTTGTAATTAAATCCCCTAACTCATACCGCAATGTAGGATCCGGTTCAGCGTTTGTAGGGCCATACTCTACAACACCATTAAGGTTTGTTGTAGCTGAATGGATTTTAGGCTCAATGATGACATCCTCTCCCGTATCATTTTTTAATTGAATCGTTAATGTCTGCTCTTGATTCGGCTTCATCATTAAATTGAAATAAGATTTTTGTTTATCAATTTGGTTATCCGGAATAACGGTATATACACCAAAGTTAAATTCAGATGCTAAAGCAAATGGTGTAAACGATACTAGACTTACAATTAATAGTCCAAATAAGGTCCATAAAGTATTTTTTCTCATAATCTGTACCATCCTTACATTAAAGAGTTTTTCTAAAAAATCTTCTAAGTTATTAATGAGGGTAAAAAACCCGCTATACTTTCCTCTAGCAATGGAGCAACAGGTGTCACGAAGACGTGGTACTCCTGTTGCTTTATTGCCGATAGAATTAGTATGATTTAATGCGGGTTTTCACCCTGTATATCAACATATTGACTGAAATGATAGGTTCCTATTTGTGTTTATAGGACAATCCTCCATCATGACTATGTTTATTATTGTTGTGTTTCTGTTTCTGGTTCTGTTTCTGATCCTGCATCTTTTCCAGGAGTGTCTGTTAGTGTCCAAGTTAATGAAGTAGAATATTGTTCTCCTGCATATTTTGTAGTTTTACCTGGAACAAAAAGTTCAATACTGTCTGCCGCTGTTTGGTCTTCACCAAATACTAAAACGTAAGTACCATTACCTTCCCCTACTTTAGCGGTCATAATATCTTCTACTACTCCATTTCCTTCTGGCTTTAAACTAAATGTTTTTTTAGAAATAGATGGTATAGGAGATTCAGAAGCTGTATTCACCCAAGCATTTTTAAAAGTAATTTCAGCACCAGCCAGTTCCTTACCTGTCTCGGTCTTGAATTGACCATCTTGCTTCACTTGCAGGGACCAACCTGCATCTGTCCCACGAGTATCTGAAACTTGAACATAGTTCGGACCGTCGCCACGCTTACCAAATTTTTGTGCTTTTGCATAGTAAGTTTTATTGGCAGAAGTAATATCTTGCGTACCAAAATCTAAGCTAGAAGCATAGTCAATACTTAATGGACCAGGTGTTCCCGGCTTTGTTGGACCGGTTGGATCTACTGGATCTACTGGATCTGGGTTACCTGGATCAGTTGGATCTACTGGCGGTGTTACGGAGCCTTCTCCATCATTTTGTTTAAATTGGATAATCGTATTAGATGTATATGCGCCGCCATGTCCTTTGTTTTCTTCACCTTCTGCAAACGCAGTTGCACTTCCTCCTAATACGAAACCTGTTAACATTGTTGCTGCAACGCCTAGCGCTTTTAAATTAGTATTAATTTTCATTTTTTATCATCCTTTATTATTTTTATTATTTGTCAATTGGAACATCCGATAATTTCCATGTTAATTTTGTCCTGTATTGCACAGCATCCTTTGCCGTACCCCCTGGAATAGTAAGGGTAATCGCTTTGTTTTTTTGAACTTTATTACCTTTGCCATCCGTCATTTCTTCTACTGTCCCCCAAAGATTCACCCAAAGGCCAGCCCCTTCAGTTGGTTTTGCTGACATGACAAGTGACTCGGCTCCCTGTGGTTCTAATTTAATTTCTTTAGCTGTTGGCGGTGTCACTTGTGTTTTACCTGAGACAATTGGATTTTTAAATTCGATTACCGCGCCTTCTAATGTTTTATTTTGTGTGGTAGCATCCTCATTAGAAAACTGCCCTTCTTGTTTAACGGTTAATGTCCATCCGGCATTTTTTCCGCGATTATCTGAGATTTGGGCATAGTTTGGTACATATTTACTTTCCCCACCAATACGTAACTCCTGTGCATTCGCATAGTAAGTAACCTTACCGCTCTTGATTTCATTAACACCAAAATCGAGACTTGATACAAAATCAATACCTAGTGGACCGCCAGTTCCTGGCCCTGGACCCGATGGATCTGTCGGATCTACTGGATCTACTGGCTTCTCTGGATCTGGATCAGTTGGATCTACCGGACCTGTTGAACCTGAATTCTCAACAAATTTCACTATTCCATTTGTTTGATACGTTTTTGCTCCTTCTTCTTTTTCTTCCTCTGTTCCATTTGCTAAAGCAAATAATGGCGAAATGGCCATACTACTTAATACCGTAGCGATCGCTGCAACTTGCATTGTCTTTTTCTTCAATGGTTAAATCTCCTTTCATCTTGTATTTTTTTATATTTACGTACCAGTTCAAATGCTAATACGGTAAATAACACTACTAAAATTTTTCATTTCTACATAAGGTTCTTCCACCGTTTTGTGGAGTACTTACAAATAAGTGATAAACCAATTTCTTTATTTTATGTAATAAAATTACAGTCATTAAGCAGAAAAAGACCTTTCGAGGTTCAACCATCCTCTCACTTCATTTGTTTTGCATTTTATTTATACTTACGATCGAATAAAATCCGATACGGTAATTGACTCTCTTTAAATTATGATTTTTCATAACTCTCATCTGTAAGCTTTCTCTATGCATTTAAATTATTGGTATCCCTTATTTCGCAAAAACCTAACTTCCTCTTAATTTGATAATTTTGCGATTTAGAATTATAGATGAAAAAGAAATACTAAGAAACTTTCTCTACTTTTCACACTAAACCTACGCCTTATCCTGAACTCCTTTAAACATCTTTTTTCTTTTTTTATGTTTGTTTTTACTTTTTCAATCTTTTACAGTTACCTACTGTAACGCATTTTGCAAGAAAATAAAAATCAACTTTTGTTGCTTTTCCGGAAAAACTTGATAACGGGGAATTTGGAATCTTAAAAACATCATTTCCATTACCCAAATACAAGTTTGTTTACTTTTTACACTTAACTTATACCTCTAATTGACTTTCTTTAAACATATTTTTTCTTTTATTACGTTTGTTTTTTTCTTCCATATTTACAGTTGCCAACTGTAACGCATTTTTCAATATAATAAAGATCAACTTTCGTTGCTTTTCCAAAAAAATTTGATAATAAGAAATCTGGAATCTTAGTAACATCATTTCTATTACTACAAACACAAGATTTGTTTACTTTTACACGTAACCTATACCTCTAGTTGACTCTCTTTAAACATATTTTTTCTTTTTTATGTTTAATTTTCCTTTCCACCTTTTACAGTTACCCGCTGTAGCGCATTTTTCAATATAATATAAATCAATTTTGTTGCTTTCCCAAAAAAACTTGATAATAAGGAAGTCGGAATCAATGAGTTAAAACTTAAAGGTTATTTTCGGAATAGCGTGAAAATAACTGCGTTATTTGGACCTCGTGTAATGACATGGCCTCAGGTTCACAAATAGCCATTATTCAACTTTATTTATAAAATTATCCCATTTATAAAACGAATAAAGGAATTCTTTTATCTTTAATGCTCTGACTCATTCAGCGTATATCCTTCCTTGAAAAGATGCAAATCAACTTTTGTTGATTTTTGAACATATTTTGATAAACTGATTACTTGCCATCATTATAAGTATTCTTTTCACCCTTATATCCCAGATTCGAATGATGTTTCCTTTGAAAGAAAGACTTATCTATCCTTTTATGTAGTTCGGTCTATCTCATTTGGAGACTCCGTGGACACAAAAAAAAGTGAGAAGCGATGCATAAAGCATACTCCTCACTCTTTATATTTACTGTTTTACAAAATAGTCTATTTGCTGAGCCTTCATAAAACCGGCCCTCTCATAAACTGAAAGTGCCTTTCGATTGTCGATTTCTACATCGAGCATGACGAATTTCACGCCAATTTTGCTCGCATAATCTTTGGAAAATGAAAGCATTGCCGTACCAATCCCTTGCCCCTCGCAAGTTGGATGAACTGCTAACGCCGTGACCCATTGAATTTCATTTTCTTGGGCAGTCGTCACGGTTCCAACAACTTTTCCGTCTTTACGTGCTACCCATAGTTTTCTTCCAGTCGTTGACGTATTAAAAGCGATTAGCTCCTCAGACTCTTCAGGTAGATCTCCAAACGCTGCACTATAAATAGCAATCAGCTCTGCCTGTTCATCTGTATAAGGATTAATTTCGATATCATTCTTTAATTCTACTGCCTCTGCTTTTGTTTCTAAAGTGGCTTCTGAAAAGCTATATGCAAAGCCCATCTTTTCAATAAATGTGTGTCCGAAAGGCGCCCCATCGATCAATACCGCCAATTGACCTTCTGCTCCACGCTCTTCGAGGCCTGCCTGTAAAACTTCTACTAAAGCAGTTCCAATTCCTTTTTGACGGTACGTAGGTGTTACAACTAAAGACCATTCATATGTATGCAGCCCCATTAGATCGATTGCACTAGCCGCACCCACTAAGACATCTTTGTCATCTTCGTAAGCAAGTACCATAAAGCCCTTCGATTCAAAGGAACTCGCCATAGGCAAACCCATAGCTGTTTCATAAACACGATAGTCATGTGTAGTCGCTTCTTCACACAATAATTTTAATTCATTTAATGTTTCCCCATCTAACGGAAAAGACACTGTCATCACTGAAATATTCATCATTTACTCCGTTCCTGTATCAAACTATTGCCCTATTGTAGCAAGAAAGAAAATAAGCTGGCAACAAATAATGTTTGACACTTCTAATTATTAACAATTCTTTTCAAATTTAGTGAAATTAAAAAGTTACTATGATTATTGACGGTTATAATGACTGAAAGTTACTATAATCACGTGTGCACTTATACACGCCCCATTTATCTGAAAGTCCGATTTCCACTGCGAATGGATGTCTAGTCGCTCCCTTACCTAAGTAAAATATCATTAATAAATCCTCTATCGTTCAATAATAAAACTCTATTTTTCATTTTATTATTATCCATAATTATACTATTTTTATAGATGAATTACAGTTAAAATTTGAATTGATATACTATACCCCAACTAAAAAAGAGCAACCCAAAAAATTTCGGAATTACTCTTTCTTATGCTTAAGGAATGAGATTTATACCTACATCGTTTCGTTCACCCTACTCATCAAGATGATGGGATGAAGATTGTAGCATTTGCGCATAAATGCCACCGGATTCCATTAACGCTTGTTGAGAGCCCGCTTCTACTAACTCACCTTTGTGCAGAACAAGCACCATATCGGCATTATGCACAGTATTCAAACGGTGAGCAATAACAAAGCTTGTGCGTCCCTGCATTAACAGATCAAGAGCTTCTTGAATCGCAAGCTCCGTAACGGTATCAATACTACTTGTCGCCTCATCCAATAATAAAACTTTCGGGTCGGCAATCAATGCTCGTGCAATGGACAATAACTGTTTTTGGCCTTGCGAAATGCCACTGCCATCTGCGACAAGTACTGTGTCATAGCCATCCTTTAGCGACTTGATAAAGTCATGTGCATTTGCACGCTTTGCCGCTTCCTCTATCTCCTCATCACTAGCATCTAATCGACCATAACGAATATTTTCACGTACAGTTGCTTCAAATAAAAACGGATCCTGCAACACAAAGGCCATTTGTGAGCGCAATGCCTGTCGTTCGATTTGCTGAACATTGACACCATCAAATAAAACCTCACCTTTGGATACTTCATAAAATCTTGCAATTAGCTGCAAAATCGTTGTTTTGCCTGCTCCAGTTGCGCCCACAAGAGCTACCGTTTGCCCAGGCTCCACGTTAAAATGAATGTCCTTTAATGTGTAAGCTTCTTCTTTTTGCTCATATTTAAAGTACACATGTTGAAAACTTACCTGTCCTTCTAGTTTATGCTTTTGCGCTGAAGCTGCTTCCTCTTCAGGCTGTTCATCCAGTAGTGCAAATACACGCTCAGCACCAGCAATTGCTGACAGCACGGTATTAAATTGATTGGCCAAATCATTTAACGGTCGTGTAAATTGCCTTGCGTATTCTGTAAAAATAACAATGACGCCGATGGATACATGCCCATAAAGAGCAAGTACACCGCCAATACCAGCTACAATTGTAAAGCTCATATTGTTTAAAAAGTTCATGACCTTTGGAATATAGCCAGAGTATGTCTGTGCCCAAAAGCCCGTTCTTTTTAATCGTATACTTTTTTCGCGAAACTCCTCTTTCATTCGTTCTTCTTGCGAGAAAGCTTTCACAATTCTCTGGCCCGAAATCGTTTCTTCAATCATGCCATTTAGAGCTCCTATGGCTGCTTGCTGTTCCTTAAATAATGGTGCAGTTCTCCGTGTAATCCAACGCATCGCCCAAAACATAATCGGTATAATCGTCATTGTTAATACCGTTAGTAAAGGGCTTAAACTTAGCATGATGATGACTGTTCCCGTCAGTGTTAATACACTCGAAAACACTTGAATAAAGGAGCTATTTAATGTGGAGCTAACAGCTTCAATATCATTCGTCATCCGACTCATTATTTCTCCATGCTGACGACGATCAAAAAAAGCAATCGGCAGTCTTTGGAAATGCTCAAATACACTCGTTCGTAATCTATAAATGGTTTGCTGGGCAATACCAATCATCCAATAGTTTTGTAAAAATAACGATACGGCTAATAAAGCATATATGCCGATTAACAGCATAATCCCCTTCTCTAATCCTGCCAGCTCCCCGTGCGTTACGTACATGTCAATCATTTTACCAATTACATATGGCCCAAGAAGAGCCAACACGGAACTCACCAAAACAAGTAACAGTACGGTCAGTAGTAGTACACGTTGTTCATCAACTATTTTCCATAAACGTAGCAGTGTACTTTTCCAATTTGTCGCACGAGGTCCCTTCTTTTTCTTAACCGTTTGCTTCACATCATCCTTCGTCAAAATCGGCTCATAGCCAAAAGGTTTTTGGAAAAATCCCATTATTCCTCCACCTCCTGTTGGGAGATTGCGATTTTTTTATAGAGCGCTGACGTTTGCAGAAGCTCTTCATGCGTCCCATATGCGACTACTTTTCCGGCATCGATGAGTAAAATACGATGTGCGCCTTTCGCTGTGCGAATTTTTTGAGTGACGACTAACATTGTTGCTTGTTCTTCACTCAACGCCTCCCATAATGCCTGCTCCGTTTTCACATCAAGCGCACTCGTACTATCATCAAGCATCAATATATGTCCTTTTCTTAATAACGCTCTTGCAATCGACAATCTTTGTTTTTGACCACCCGAAAGATTGACACCCTTCTGACCGACTCTTGTTTCGTAACCATTTGGGAAATCTTCCACAGAAGCATGGATTTGTGCTTGCATGGTAGCGTGTAACACTGCATCCATGTCAGCCTCTGCATCGCCCCAACGAACATTATCAGCAATGCTTCCTGTAAATAATAAAGACTGTTGCGGAACATAGCCGATCGTTTCGCGCAGCTCTTGTAAATCCCATTGCTGCACATCTTTCCCCTCTACTACGATTTTACCTTCTGTCACATCGTAGAAACGTGGGATAAGCTGTAATAGCGTTGATTTCCCTGCACCTGTTACCCCCATAATGGCCAGCTTTTCACCCGATTTCACTCGGAAGCTTACATCGGAAAGTACAGGCGTGTCTCCCCCAGGATACGTAAAGCTTACATGCTCAAAAGCTAATTCTCCGAAGTTTAAATCATTCGATGTTTTCTCTGAAAATGATGGTAGTTCAATCTCATTTTCAGTCGAAAGGACTTCTGCCATTCGCTCTGCTGAAGCCTTTGCACGCGCATAAAAAATAATAATAAAGGCAAACATCGAAAACGCGCCTGTCATACGCATTGCATAATTGACAATGGCCACTACATCTCCAAGTGGTGTTGTACCGGACCCTATTTGTTTTGTCCCAAACCACAGCACTGCAAGTAGACTCATATTCATAATGAATAACAATACAGGCATAATATATTCCATTGTGCGTAGAGCTTTTACTGTATCTATTTTTAAGCGTGAGGCCACTTCATCAAAACGCGAGGCTTCATAGGCACCTCGTAAATAAGCTTTCACCAATCGAATAGCCTGTAAATTTTCCTGTAGTACTCGATTCAAACGATCGACTCTCTTTTGCACACGTCCAAAATAAGACACACCTTTTGCCACCATAACAATAAGAAAAATAAAAATAATCGGTGCGCCAATAACTAAAAACAGCGCTAGTTTAGCGTTTACAACAAAAGCCATAATGATGCTACCAATAACAGCAAGTGGTGCACGAAGCATAATACGCAAACTCATAAATAGCACAGTCTGAACTTGCGTTACATCATTCGTTAATCTTGTAATAAGAGACGCCGTTGAGAATTTTTGATAAGTAGCTAATGTAAAGGATTGTATTTTTTCAAACAACGCATTACGTAAATCATAAGAGAAACTCTGTGCTGTATGTGATGAAAAATATGAATTAACGACACCAGCTATAAAAGCTACGAAAGATAAGGTCAGTAACACCATTCCCCATTGCCAAATCATCCCTTGATTTTGAGCACGTACTCCATCATCTATAATTTTCGCCATAATCAGTGGCTGCGCGAGCTCCACAAACAATTCCAACAGCATTAAACTAAATGCGATTAATGCTGTCCATTTATAAGGCTTTACATAGGAAAAAACTTCTTTCATATTCTTCCCCCTCGTTCTTTATAAAGGCGTTCCATAAATTTAACTATAACAAGGAACCCCATACTGTATTTTTTACTTTCCCTTCACCTATAGAAAGCCATGTTGCACAAGCAAGTTAACGATGGACTAAACACAATAACTGCAATCACCATCGCTGTTAGCCGGTGCAATAATAGATAGGATGCGTATTAACTAAAGCATATTAAAGCGGTCATAAAGCATGTAACCTTAAAATCTATGAAAACGAGCCACAAGTTATATAAGCTTCCCCAACTGATAACAAGTAGAAGCGCCCTGAATACAATGTGTAGTAGGAAAACCGCTACTCCCCATAATAAGACTTTGCTACTAACCCTGAAAGCATCAAATGAAGCATTCGTTAGTAGGAGAAAAAAACCTATTCGTGTATCCATAATCCCTATTACTTGATATTTTGGTAACCCTTTCTTTAAACTAAGAGAGACATAAGCAATATAAGTACCAAAAATTGTAACGAGATAACGAATACAGCAATACTTCAGTTGGTTGCTGGCAAATGACGAAATACCTTTTTTAGTAAAATATCAATATGTAAATAATATAATACCTGCAACCGATAAAACATTAAAAAGGTCCATCGCTACCTATAACATGAACCAGAGCTAATAAATACCATTTCTTTTAAATGTCACATATACTACTCACTTCCTATATATATACTAAAAAATGTTATTTTTCTTCAAATCTTTCCATGTTTTTCGTTAAAAAAGTCCTTATATTTTTTATTATCAAATATTTACAATCATATTCATAATGACTAATTCCTGATAATTAACTATAATAATAGTATATATAGATTACTCAAGGAGATCGAATAATCATGAGTCATATGCATAAATTATTTACCATTGATGAACATTATTTAAATTCACTTCCTTTTCCTGCAATTGTCATGAATCAAGATGGACAAGTTATACATTTGGGAAAGCTTGCTGAACAGCTATTTGGTTTTTCAGCTACTACTATTAAAGAACATACCGCTTCATTCATTCACGAAAATTTACTACGTCAGCTTTCATTAGAAAAATTTCAAACCATTTTACAAAATGATGACAGTACGTATATCAATCAAATCCAACTGAAAACGTATACAAACGAAGAAATTAACTCAGCGCTGCTAGCTAAACCATTTACTGAACAAGGAGAGCGTTTCATCCTTATGATGTTTATGCTACCAGAATTAATGATTAATTCTGTCTCAAACTGCGGTACTCTCGCAAAATTAAAACAAGGTTTAGACTCAACATTTATGACCGTAGCACTAGATCATGATGGGTTCATTTTAGAATGTAATGCTGAATTTCTAAAAACGAGTCAGTGGACACCAAAACGTGTGATTGGTAAAACGTTCTGGCAGCTATTCCCTGATAATAAAGAAAGCGAAAAGATTACAACTACCATTTGGCGTAATTTAAACAATGGCCAAACGTGGCAAGGCGAAATCGAAAAAGTTACAAAAACAGGTCAATCTTATTGGGTACTACTCACGGCTATCCCAACATTTGATATCGAAATAAATGAGCAACAATTTTTATTGATTGAAAAGGATATCACGAAGTCTAAGTCCATACAGCATCAGCTTGAAAAAATCGCTTATATCGATACAGAAACAGGTCTTATGAATGCACATCGTCTCGAAAAAGTGATTTCCAACATGATTGAGGATGAAAGACACTTCTCTTTCGTCTATTTAAGTATTGATAAATTTTATACATTAAAAGAATTACATGATCAGCAAATTGACCAAAGTCTTATTGTAGAGTTTACAAATCGTATAAAAATGTACTTCCAAGATAGCACGATGGCACGTATTAACGAAAATGATTTTGTCGTAATTACACCATTAAGTGAATGGTTTATTCAAGGCTTCCTGTCTTACTTACAACAACATCCAATTTATAACAGTAATGTAGCTGTCCCTATTTCTATTAGCGGCGGAATTACACGTTATCCAGAGGATCAAACTACATTCTCCCAACTAATGAAGGCATCTATTGCTACTATTACAACTGTCCGTGAGGCCGGTGGCGATAAAATCGTCTCCCTATCCAAAGCAACACATAAAGCATTAAATCGTAAAGCTTTAATTGAAAAACGTTTACTTCAGGCTCTTGACCAAAAAAATCTAAAAGTCCTTTATCAGCCGCAAATTGATGTTACTTCAGGTAAAATCACAGCTGTAGAAGCACTAGTTCGTTGGGAAGATGAAGTAATAGGCGTTGTCTCACCAGATGAGCTCATTCCAATTGCGGAGGAAACGGGTCTTATTAATAATATCGGTTCCTTTATGATAGAAAAAGCTTGTGAACAGGCTCTCATCTGGAAAAAAGCTGGTCTAAATTTAAAAGTATCTATTAACTCTTCTGTACGCGAATTCCGTGATAAAAACATGGCGCAGTCTATTCTTGAAACATTAGCGAAAACGGGCTGTCCTGCAAATCTTATTCAAATCGAAATTACAGAGAAGTTTGCTCTTGAAGCAGAGGCTGCTACCTCTATTACAAAGCAAATGCGTAAGCTTGAAAATGAGGGAGTCTCCTTTATACTAGATGATTTCGGTACCGGATATGGCTCATTCAGATATATGCAAATTCTACCGATAGATACATTGAAAATCGATAAAACATTTACAAGTTCTCTATTAAAATCTGAGAAAACCCAAAAGCTTATGAACGGTATGGTACAACTCGGAAAATCTATGGAACTTAAAGTTGTCGCTGAAGGTGTCGAAACGGCTGAACAAGCAGATCTTTTAATGGCTTATGGCTGTGATGCGATTCAAGGTTACTATATTAGTAAGCCAATTCATGCTGAGGAAATTGAAGCATTACTTGTTAAATAGTTAATTTTAAAAAGGAGGTTACGTTTAAAAACGTAGCCTCCTTTTTGTTGTTGAGAAACTATTATGTTATGAAGGTAAATAACTCTTTGACAAAGTGAAGGGTTGATTTCCGTTCCGACTGAGCGCTTTCCTGGGGGCGTTTGATGAGCCGCTTCGCTTGCGCTCCAAGGTAACTTATAAACATGACATACTTTTTAAAATACCTCCCCTAATTATAATTTGGGGCTTTTCAGAAAAAGAGATGTATCAAATTATGATACATCTCCCTTTATGGTAAGACTTATAAACCAAGTGCTCGATACATAATCGCTGTAAATTGTGCTCGAGTTAAGTTGTCATTTGGTCTGAAATTACCGTTTTCATCACCTAGTGCAATGTTATGATCCGCTAGAGCGGCAATATATTCACTCGCCCAGTGTGATGAGTCGACATCCTTGAATGTACTATTGCCTTCTGGCGTTAAGCCAAATGCAATCACGATCACTTTCGCCATTTCAGCACGTGTTATAGAAGCGTTTGGTCGGAATGCTCCATTTGAACCGTCCACGATACCCGCTCTTTGTAGTCGTGTAATTTGTTCATAATTTACATGACTTTTAGGGACATCTAAAAAGGATACAGCGTCTCGAATTGATGCTGGTTGTAATGCACGATCAATCATAAGCACCACATGTTGACGTTGAATTATATCATTCGGTCGAAAAGTGCCATCTGGGTAACCTATAATAATGCATCGCTTGGCAACTTCTTTAATCATATCTTGCGCCCAGTTATGATCAATATCCTTGAAAGTAATGTCACAGCGCTTACTATCCTTCATCCATCGCGCATATAACGTTAGATTTTTTGATACGACATCTTTTGCAAAATCCCATGCCTTTGTGAATTTTTCATCTTTATACCAGCCGATAAATAGATAGCCCTCCTTCGTTGGATTAGAGGGAGCTTTCACTAAAGCTTTATACGCTACTGTTTGGGATAGAATTTTACTGCCTCCGTTTGAATCAAAAGTAACAATATAATCAACTTCTGACACATCATCCTTTTTCCACTTCGCATACAAAGTTATGTCTGCCGTTACTTTATCTTTCGTAAAGTCCCATGTATTTTTAAGTTCCGCATCCTTATGCCAGCCAATAAATTCATAACCGTCTTTCACTGGAGTAGTTGGGACTTTCAGGAGGTCGTTATAGCCTACTGTTTGGGATGGTACTTTATTTCCACCATTAGAGTCAAAAATGACTTGATAGTTGGATGAACCTCCGCCAGAGCCACCTGAGCCCCCACCCGAAGTGTTATCCTTTGTCCATTTCGCATATAAAGTAACGTTTTTTGTCACGACGTCTTTTGCAAAATCCCATGGTATTGTCAATTCTTTATCTTTATGCCAGCCGCCAAATGTATAGCCTTCCTTATTAGGTGTGCTTGGTGCTTTCACTAATTCGTTATATCCCACTACTTGAGATGAGACTGCGCTTCCGCCATTCGTATCAAACGTAACGATATAGCTTACTTTCGACCATTTAGCGAATAACGTAATATCTTTTTTCACTACATTTTGATCGAAATTCCATACTTCTGTTAGATCTTCATCTTTATGCCAACCTTCAAATGTGTAGCCTTCTTTTACTGGAGTGGTAGGAGCTTCTGTTAATTCGCCATACACTACCGGTTGAGTTGGCACTTCGCTTCCTCCATTGGAATCAAACTTGACAAACATCCTCCACTTAGCATAAATAGTCATTGGTTTAGTGACAGAGTAATTCCACTTTCTCGTAGAATCTTTATCTTCAAACCACCCGAGGAAATATTTCTCACCCTCCTTATACGGAGCAAAAGGATACTCCTCTTTATCCCATTGGAAATTATGATCTCCATTAAAGTTTACAACCTCTAATGGATTAGAACGAAATGCTCTCTTTCCTATTGTTGTCACGCTTGACGGGATATCTACGTTTGTTAATTGATTCTTTATAAATGCATAGTCTCCTATTGATGTCACGTTTGATGGGATTTTTACACTTGTTAATTTATTATCATAAAATGAAAATTCTTCTATCTCCGTTACATTTGGTGGGATTACTACACTTTCTAAATGATTGAACATAAATGCATAAGATCCTATTCTTGTCACACTTGGTGGGATATATATATTTTTTAATTTATTATTATAAAATGCAGCTTTTCCTATCATTATCACGTTTTCGTGGATGGCTACATTTTCTAATTCATTACCACTAAACGTCTCATCTGCTATTGTTGTCACCTTTGGTGGGATGGTTACATTTGTTAATTCATTAGCAGCAAATGCGCTCTCTTCTATTGTTGTTACGTTTTCATGGATGGCTATACTTTCTAATTTATTCCAAGAAAATACATCCTTTTCTATCGTTGTAACCTTTGGGGGAATTTTTACACTCGTTAATTGATTAAACATAAATGCTCTAGATCCTATCATTGTCACGCTTGATGGAATTTCTATACTTTCTAATTTATTTTCATAAAATGCACCCTCTCTTATCGTTGACACGTTTGGGGAAATTTCTACTCTTTTTAATAGATTAAAAGCAAATACTCCCTTTTCTATCGTAGTCACACTTGAGGGGATTTCTACACTTTCTAATTTATTTATCTTAAATGCTTGCTCTCCTATCGTTGTCACATTTGGGGGGATATTCACACTTTTTAATTCATTGTGATAAAACGCCATCTCTCCTATCGTTGTCACACTTGAGGGGATTTCTACATTTGTTAATAGATTAGAAGCAAATACAGAGTTTCCTATCATTGTCATGCTTGAGGGGATTTCCACTCTTTTTAATAGATTAGAAGCAAATGCTGAATCTCCTATCGTTGTCACATTTGAGGGGATTTCCACTCTTTTCAATAAATTAGAAGCAAATGCTGAATCTCCTATCGTTGTCACGCTTGATGGAATTGTTACACTTGTGATGTATTTTTTATAAAATGCTTTGTTTCCTATTTCTACAACTGATTCACCATTGATTTCATCGGGAATGACAACATCCTTTTTTTCACCGTAATATTCTTCAATAGCAACACCATTACCACGATCTACAATACCAAAATCATCGGCAATTTTGGGTACATTAGTCATCCCTTCATCGTTCAAAGAAGTATTTTCATCCTCCGTAATAGTTGCGGC
>NZ_MWSJ01000032.1 GCF_002237755.1 Lysinibacillus sp. KCTC 33748
AATAGATTATTCGGTATTAGCCCCGGTTTCCCGGAGTTATCCCAAACTATAAGGTAGGTTGCCCACGTGTTACTCACCCGTCCGCCGCTAACGTCAAAGGAGCAAGCTCCTTCTCTGTTCGCTCGACTTGCATGTATTAGGCACGCCGCCAGCGTTCGTCCTGAGCCAGGATCAAACTCTCCATAAAAGAAATTTGATTAGCTCAAATTGTTTTGCTGGCATCATGTTTGATGTCCAAAATTTTGTTTCGTTCACTAACTCAAGGTTAGCTACTGAAAACTTTATTGATTACGTTTTGCTTGTTCAGTTTTCAAGGTTCATGTTTCATTGTCGACTAGCGACAAAAATAATTATATCAAAATATCAATATGTTTGTCAACAACTATTTTGAAGTGTTTTTTCACTGTCAATGTGACAGGACTTTATTCTATCAAAATATCAATATGTTTGTCAAACCTATTTTGAAATGTTTTTTACTGTCGAAGTGACAGGAATAATAATATATCACGATTACTTTTCACCTGTCAACACGTTTAAACAATTTTTCAATACAGTAGATTTAACAACAGCTAAATCATACTATTAAATAGAATCAACCCTTTCAATTAAAGGAACACATCATAAGGGTACTATAATTAGGTCTACATAAATAATTAACCTCTTAGAAGGAAGCGAATTTTTTAAGCATATTCGTTTCCACGCTCTGTGTATGTTGATTTATACAAGGTTCCTCCTTTGTTATTCGCTACATAAATGCTCCATAAGTGTTGGGTAATCCAAATTGCCGTATTGTATTACTTGCCCATCTTTTTCTACTACCGGAATCATGAGCATATACTTTTCATGTATGCTCTCATCTTCTTCAATATCGATAATTTCTAAATCGAAATCTATATCTTCCTGTACAAGCTTTAATGTATGCAGTCCCTCTACACATAGCCCACAATTAGCTCGACTAAAAAATTTCACGTTCAATTACAGCACCTCCCTTATGAGCTATTATAAAACGAATCAGCTATCTATACACAATTTATCGAGAAATAGCACCCATTATTAAAATGGTTCTGACTTTTCCTATCCCTAAAATAACAAAATTATCGGATATATGGATTATTCTATTAGGGTTCTAACTATAAAAGACTGTGCAAGGTCATACTTCCTGCACAGTCTTCTTTCATACATATTATTTTTTCAGATGGCTATCTAAGAATTTCAGCATTGCATTGTAGAATTCGATTCTATTTTCTTCATTATGGAAACCATGGCCTTCATTATCCTTCACCATGTATTCTACATCGACGCCTCTTGCACGTAACGCTTCAACAATTTGATCAGATTCAGCTTTGTTTACACGCGGATCATTTGCACCTTGAGCGACGAATAATGGTGTTTTAATTTTATCCACGTGGAAGACAGGTGAAACTGCTGTTAATAGCTCTTTATCCTTCACTGGATGTCCTACTCGCTCATATAACATTTCACGCATTGTTTCCCAGTATGGAGGAATTGTATTTAATAGCGTAAAGATATTCGATACACCCACATAATCAACTGCCGCTGCATATAGATCTGGTGTGAAAGTGATACCTGCTAAAGTTGCATAACCCCCAAAGGATGCACCGTAAATTCCGATTCGTTTTGGATCTGCAATACCTTGGTTGATTGCCCATTGTACACCATCCGTAATATCATCTTGAATTTTGAGACCCCACTGCTTATTACCAGCCTCAAGGAACTTTTTACCGTATCCAGTCGAAGAACGGAAATTCATTTGTAGTACTGCGTAACCGCGATTTGCTAGTAGTTGCACCTCAGGATTAAAGCCCCACATATCACGTCCCCATGGTCCACCATGTGGATTGACGATAAGTGGCAGATTTTTAGCCTCTTTGTTTTTTGGTAATGTTAAATAACCGTTAATTGTTAGACCGTCTCGACTTTTATATGAAATTGGATGCATTTCTGCAAGCTCTTCTTGTTTTAACCAAGGGCTTAATGTTCCCATTTCTGTCATTTTATCTATTGTTGAATCGTAATAATAATATTTTCCGTAAACAGTGTCACTAGAAACACTAACAATAAATTTTGTCATTTCTTTATTGTAATCATTAATACTTAATTCACTTTCATGAACTCCTAATTTGTTTTGAATTTTACGGAATAGTTTTTCAAAGTCCTTGTCAAAGAATTGATAGTGTACTTTATCCGTTATATATCCACCGTATAATAATTTATCTTTCTCAGGGCTATATAATACACCTATTACATCCACTTCTGAGTTGGACATAATTACTTCTTCATTACCTTTCAAATCATATTTAACCACTTCTACTTTATCTCTTCCTTTATTAGAAGTTGCAAAAATATGTTTATTGTCTTTAGAGAAAGCAATTGGCATTACTTCATCTCCTGCTTTCATTTCAATAAATGGCTTGAATTCGTCTTTCTCTGAGTCACGGTAAAGGATAGTTCCTTCTACACCATCTGAGGTAACTGCCATACGTACTTTTCCATCATGATCTGCTAACCAACTCGAAATATTACCTGGGTTTTTAGCAACTTGTGTAGTTTTTCCAGTCTTCACATTAAGCTTGTATACATCAAAGACCTTTGCATCTTCTTTATTCATCGTAATAAGGATTTCGTCTTTAACGCCCTGTAAATCACTTAAGAACCTAACTGTTACATTTGGATAAGGAGTTAAATCTTTTTCCTTATTACCATTAAATTTTGTTGAATAAATGTGGAAGTTTTCATCGCCACCTTTATCCTTTAAATATAGTAAATTATTATCTTTCCAGAATGACCCGGCAATATCACGGTCCTTTGAGCTAGATACACGTACTGGCTCACTATCATCATTCATTTTCTTTACGTACACATTTGAACGATTTTTCCACGCAGAGTTATAAGTAATGTAATTTCCGTCTGGTGAAAGTTGATAGCCAACGCTTCCAGGGTTTTTCATGAAATCTTCTACAGAAATTTCTTTCACGCCTTTATTACTGACAGCGTTTTTCACATTTTTAGCATTGTTTAAAATTTTGACCGCATCTTGTTTAGTAATCGTTTCACTATTCGAAAGACCGTTAAATAAACCAAGCTTATTTGCTTTTTCTTGATACTCGGCAAGTGTTGCTTCTTTTTCTTCTTTATTTAAAGCTCTTACTAAAACACGTGCCACTTCATCACGTTTAATATTGACACTTAAATCTTTTAATTCTGCGCCTTTTACCCACGTATCAATGATTTGCTGACGCATTGTTTCAGATCCATGCTGGAACGTAAGAGCTGTTACCGTTAAATCTAAAAACTCCTTAGCTGATAGACGTTCCTCTCTTACTTCTACTTGACTACTAGTTTCATTGGCCGCGCGCACTTCCTGCATAGATACAGGAATGACAGCAGATGTCGTTAAAATAACCGCTAATGATGCTGATAAAAATCTTTTATTCAAAACGATTCCCTCCTATTATCAGTTCGTGTCATACATTTTTTTGTCAATACAACAAATTTAAACCAACTTCTGTATGTTTGTCAATTTTCTGGTTCACTAGATTAAAAGGTATGAAATCAACTGAATACATGAGTAGATAAACAGTCTGTATGTATTCGTCATCAAAGGTGCAAACAACTGATGACTGAACGAACTCCCCATTACTTCTTGTAGCATAAAACTTTTCATAAGGCGTATTCATGAGTTTTTACTTTCAATAATAAAAGGACTGTGCAATAAACTTCCTTCATAGTTACAGGATTAACAGCTGATGTTGTTAAACTAACTGCTAATGATGCTGATAAAAGTCTTTTATTCAAAGTGGTTACTCCATATCAATACACGTTAGATTGTTAGAACTTTTAAACCAGTAAAAAAGTGAACTCATTTGTAGTTCACTTTTTTGAATATAATAATCAATCGCCTCAGCATAATTCGTCTAGATTCAGAAAGAAGTTAAAATTTCCGACTTGCTCCACCACCAGCAGATGAGCCTCCTCCGAATCCACCAAAGCCACTTCCTCCAGAGCGGCCACTGCCAAAGCCGCCACCAAAACCACCTGGATAACCGCCACGTCGACCTGAACGAGGCCCTCCCCCTCTACCTTTTGATACAACAATTACTATGATAACGATTAAAATAATTATCCACGTTGGCATTCCTTCACTGTCTGCTGTATTTTCAGGCACCTCTCCATCCCAATCGTACTCTTGCGCGACATTTTGAAATACTTCCGCATACGTTGCTTTAAATGCCTTATCCATATTTTCAGCACCTACATTTGGATAAAACGCATCATCTAAAATGCGCCCCAGTTTGCCATCAGGTAATGCCCCTTCAAGGCCTTGACCTACTGCAATAACAACATCATTATTGCCTTTTCCCTGCCCAAACGTTGCTAAGATTAACACACCATTATTTTTTTGGGCATCACCAATACCCCAAGAGCGAATCATTTTTGTTGCATACATTTTTGGCTCTTGGCCATTAATATTATCTACTGTTACGACCATAATTTCAGCACTTGTACCTTTATCTAGCTGCTCTGAGTAACGATTGAGTTCTTCCTCTACAGAGGCAGATAAAACATTAGCAAAATCATGAATATACGTATTTTTCATCGGTGTTGGCATTGTGGCATCTGCTGTTCTAATAGATAAAATAAATAGGAAGCCAACAATAGCAAGTTGGGTCATCAACCGTTTCATTATTGTTTACCTGAACCGCTAAAATCTATAGATGGTGCCTTTTCAGCACCGGCAGCAGCTTTAAAATATTCCTTCTGTTCAAAGCCAAACATCCCCGCAATTAAATTACCTGGGAAACGTTTGACTGTTTTATTAAAAGCCTGCACTTCATTGTTATAATCTTCTCGGGCAACAGCTAAACGGTTTTCTGTCCCCGCTAATTCATCCATTAATTGACGGAAGTTTGCATCTGCCTTTAAATTCGGATAATTTTCTACAACTACTAGCAATCGACTAAGTGCTCCATTCAATGCATCATTGGCAACCGCTTGCTCCTTTGGACTTTGAGCACTTCCCATTTGTGCACGTGCGTCTGTAATGCTAGCGATAACTTCTTTTTCATGGTTGGCATATCCTTTTACAGATTCTACTAAGTTCGGAATCAAATCGTAGCGACGTTGTAGCTGATTTTCAACCTGAGCCCATTTCGAATCTACGCCCTCCTCAGCCGTTACAAGGCTATTGTATTTTGGTATAAATAGTAAGGACAATACAACTAAAATAATAACGATAATTCCGATAGGTCCAAATATTTTTTTCAACTTTAAAACCACCTTCGCTTTCTTTTAGCTATCACTCAAAATCAGAAATACTATTTATTTTGACGATGAGCCATTCTTTTCATTACCACTAATATGCAACAAAAAAACATCACTATTCTACTTATATGCAAACGCATCAATACCGTATGAAATTTGTCTAACGTGCCATACTTAATATGTAACAAAACTATGATATATAGGAGGCGCTTTTTTTGACACAATCGTTTCAAAATGAATCATCAAACCAAACATCATTCAACCAACAACAAAGCCTAAATCATGGTGGACATGAACTAATGGACATGCATGAAACAATTGGCGAAATTATTGCTGGAATGAATCAATCGATCTTTTTACGTCAACATGTTAAGGATCCTGAGTTACTTAGCATTTTGGATCGCCAATATAATTTCACATTAGGTATGTATAACACAATTGTGGAATCATTTAATACAGGGCATGATCCTTCCGTACCTACAGGACGCTATCAAATGGAGACAGGCAATGATTTCAAATATGGATTAAATCCTGGCCAACCTAAAAAGCCTATGCAAAATGCAAGCGAGCTCAACGACGAAGCAATTTCTGGCTTCCTATTAGGTGCTCAAAAAGGAGCAGCAAAATGTATGACTGCTGCAGCAACTGAAACTACAAACCCTGTAGTTCGACGTGTTGTTGCTGATAGTATTCCCAACTGCATTGAAATGGCATACGAATTATCTATTTACCAAAATATGCACGGCTACTATCAAGTACCACAATATTCTCAACAAGATATGAACACGATGCTTAATTCGTTCGGCACTACAACAAATCCCCTACATTAAAAAAAAAACAAGAGCAGTCCCATAGGTGATGCATCATCACAGGGGCTGCTCTTATTTAATGAACTATAAATTTTCCTCGCTCGTTTTGCGGATTACAAAAAGCTTCTCTCTTCGACAAATAGCCAACACAATCTCTAACTCCACAGTCAAAACCCATTGCATATGTTACTTTTTTTGCAAAAAAAAGAATCCCCTCAGATAGGATTCTTTTTTTTCGACTAGTATAACTAGTCTTCACGTACAGTATGTTCACTAAAAAATAATTTGGAGTTGTTGCTCTTTTGAAGGTTTGAAAGGAACAGATACGGGAATAATGCCTATTAGGTAATATTCCCATTAATTTCCCTCTCTTTCTCCACTAAGCAGGCTGCTAAACTACTTATTAGGAGAATTCGAGTTATAAAAATATATCAAATAATCAGTAAAATGGCGCCCTCGGAGGGAATCGAACCCCCAGTGCAAGAACCGGAATCTTACGTGTTATCCATTACACCACGAGGGCAATTGAACAAAAAAAAAGTACCCACTAGGCTTTACGAAAAGCATGATGTAGATAATCCTCATTTGAAGCATACCTGACAAAATAGTGTACTGTACTTTAACTTATGATCTTATTCATTATACAAACGTATTGCTCAAAATTCAACTATAGAATGTAAAACATTTAAACTTTTTTTATCTTCATTCAGTAAGTTCAAAATACCTAGTAAATAAAACGCAGCTACAGTGTATGTCACGCATTAGAAAGGAAGTTAATGTACGGGCTTCAGGCGCATTGTTTATCTACGTAAAAGCGAAGCGCCTGCTTCAATTAACACAAGGCGAAATTATTTTAATTTATTTCACTTTAACAGGGTTAATATTTGACCTTCCCTGACTATAATGTGTATGATAAGGTTACAGCTGAATGCGATGGAAGTTTTCAGCAAAAGTATTCGAATTTAGTTTTCTAAGGAGGATTTAACATGAATTTAATTCCTACAGTTATTGAACAAACAAGTCGTGGTGAACGTGCGTACGACATCTATTCACGACTACTAAAAGACCGTATTATCCTATTAGGGAGTGCAATTGACGACAACGTTGCTAACTCAATTGTTGCTCAACTTCTATTCCTACAAGCAGAAGATCCAGATAAAGATATCTTTCTTTATATTAACTCACCAGGTGGATCAATCACTGCCGGTATGGCAATTTATGACACAATGCAAATTATCAAGCCACAAGTACAAACAATTTGTATTGGTATGGCAGCATCTATGGGTGCTTTCCTACTTGCAGCTGGTGAACCAGGTAAACGTTTCGCATTACCGAATGCTGAAGTAATGATTCACCAACCACTTGGCGGTGCACAAGGTCAGGCAACTGAAATCGAAATCGCTGCAAAACGTATTTTATTCTTACGTGAAAAATTAAACGGTATTTTATCAGAACGCACAGGTCAACCACTTGAAGTCATTGCAAGAGATACAGACCGCGATAACTTCATGACTGCTGAGCGCGCAAAAGAGTACGGCTTAATCGACCAAATTATGGATCGCAACGACCGTAAATAAAAAAACGAATGGCATCTCAGGTTTATTCCTGAGATGTCTTTTTTTGTTTGCTTTGATGGGTCCACCCTTGATTCGGCTCTTCTATCCGTCGCTTTGGATCTTCTATCCACGTTTTTGGCGTTTCTATCCGCGACTTCGGCGGTTCTATCCATGTTTTTGGCGTTTCTATCCGCGTTTTCGGCGGTTCTATCCATGTTTTTGGCGTTTCTATCCATGTTTTTGGCGTTTCTATCCGCGTTTTCGGCGGTTCTTTCCGTCGCTTCGGCTCTTCTTTCCATCGCTTTACCCTTACTTACCGTCGCTTCGGCATTTCCATCCGTCGCAGCCTTTTCTTCCGTCGCTCTACTCTTTCTTTCCGTCGCTATACTCTTTCTTTCCGTCACTTCGGCATTTCCATCCGTCGCTTTACCCTTTCTTTCCGTCGCTTCGGCATTTCCATCCGTCGCAGCCCTTTCTTTCCGTCGCTTCGGCCCTTCTTTCCGTCACCTCGGCTTTTCCATCCGTCACCTTAACTTTTCTTTCCGCCACTTCACCCTTTCTCCCATCGCTCCGACTCCGACTCTACTCCCTATCACTTCAATCTTCCTATCCCTCACGTCGACGATCGATACAGGATAACATTGACCTTCATCTCAAGTTGTACAAATATCCAACAAAAATAGGACCTGCTTTTTCAATGTGAAAACGCAAAAAAACTGCCCAATATGTAAGTGTGACCTCTTGGACAGTTTCTGCATTATACGTTTTATTAATCTTCTTTTTCGATTAGGGCTGCTAATGCTGTAACCGCTTGCTCAGCATCGTTACCATCACCGCTAAGGACAACTTCTGTTCCTTTTGCAATGGCTAAGCTCATAACACCCATAATGGATTTAGCATTTACTTTTTTCTCGTCTTTCTCAAGAAAGATATCTGCGCTAAAGCGATTTGCTTCTTGTACAAATAGCGCTGCTTGTCTAGCTTGTAGTCCTAATTTCAATTTTACATGGACTCTTCTCTCGGTCATTCTTAAAACTCCCCTTTACTACCGTTCATCTTATTATTTTTATCTTACCTTACTTACTAGCAAAAGAACAACACGTACCTGAAAAGTATGAAAATTTAGCCACCAATTTTTTCGCCACTTCTTAATGCATCAGCAATCTCATCAATTTTACGTAATCGATGATTGACACCTGATTTACTAACCGTTCCACTTGATACCATTTCACCAAGTTCTTTCAGTGTTACATCTTGATATTCTACTCGTAATCGCGCTATTTCACGAAGTTTTTCTGGTAATTGATCGAGACCTATTGAATTTTCAATAAATCGGATATTCTCTACCTGACGTAATGCGGCACCTATTGTTTTATTTAAGTTCGCTGTTTCACAGTTAACAATGCGATTAACACTATTTCTCATATCTCGTAATATGCGGACATCTTCGAACTTCATCATTGCTTGATGAGCTCCAACGATATTAAGGAAATCGGAAATTTTTTCAGCTTCTTTTAAATAAGTTACAAAGCCTTTTTTTCGTTCAATTGTTTTTGCATTTAGCTCAAATTCATTCATCAAATCCATTAAAGCCTCGCCATGTTCTTTATATAATGAATAAATTTCTAAATGGTAGGCTGATGTTTCTGGATTGTTGACAGAGCCTCCAGCTAAAAATGCTCCTCGTAAATATGCTCTTTTTTGGCCACCCTTTTTAATGAGCTCTCGAGAAATAGTATGATTAAATTGAAAGTCGTCTGAGATGATTTCTAAATCAATTAGTAGCTCACGCGCACCTTCTCTAACACGGCAAATGTATACGTTATTTTTTTTCAAACGCATTTTTTTTCTAACAAGCAACTCTACATTATATGGATATAGTTTTTTCATAATCGTATAAAGCCTTCTTGCGATTGCAGCGTTTTCAGTTTGTACGTCTAAGCTTAACTGCTTATTAGCGAAAGATAATGAACCATTCATACGAATTAGGGCAGATACTTCTGCTTTCATACAATGATTGTCCGCTTCTATTTGAGTTAATTCCTTTTTCGTTTCAGAAGCAAAAGACATATCACGCCCTCCTTTCAACCTTTTGTTCTATGTATATGCCATCTTATCATATACAATAAGCGCTTTATAATTCACTAACTTTTTGCCTCATAGATTTTTGCATAATCTACAAGCCATTCCGCAACGTTTGCCGCATTATGACGAACCGTTCCATCAGGACGAATCGTGGCAATATCTCGTTGAATAACCTCTAATCGCATACTTTCGAGCTTGGCAACGTCGAACGTTACTGGCTCAGCACACTCTTCCTTATAAAGTTCTTTTACAGGATGAGGAAGCTTTACATCATTTACTAAAATAGAATCAATGAATGCGTCTCCAACATGGTCATATAAAGCTTTTACATGATCACCAGCTGTATAGGAAATGGTTTCACCTTTTTGAGTCATTAAATTACAAACGTAAATTTTTCTTCCTTTTGCCTTTACAACAGCTTCTCCAATTTCTTTTACAAGAAGGTTTGGAATTATACTCGTATATAAACTTCCCGGACCAATTAAAATATAGTCAGCACGATTGATTGCTCGAATAGCCTCTGGTAGCGGTTGCACGTTTTCAGGTACTAAAAAAACTCGACTAATTCGTTTTTTAGCAAAGGGAATTTTAGATTCACCTTCAATGATAGAACCATCCTCAAGTTCGGCATGTAAATATATCTTTTTATTAGCAGCTGGTATGACGCGGCCATGCACCTTTAAAACCTTTCCCATTTCACTAATAGCATGGTTAAAGTCACCAGTAATATCTGTTAAAGCCGTCAGCATTAAATTACCTAATGAATGACCACGTAAATCTTCCGATGCTAAAAATCGATATTGAAACATTTGCTCTACAAGCGGCTCGACATCAGATAACGCTGCGATAACATTACGGACATCACCAGGTGGTGGGATATCATAGTCATCTCGTAAGCGTCCTGAAGACCCACCATCATCTGCTACTGTAACAATTGCAGTAATATCAAATGGATGGTGCTTGAGGCCTCGCAGCAGGGTAGAAAGCCCTGTGCCACCACCTATTACAACAAGCTTTGTTCGCTTCTTTCCCATTCACTCAATCCTTTCTACGATTGATGTCACGATGCGCAATAACGGTATTTTCCTTCCCAGCTAAATATGCCCCGAAATATTCCGCTAATGTTACTGAGCGATGCTGTCCTCCAGTACATCCAAAAGCAATGACAAGTTGCGATTTACCCTCTTGTCTATAAAGTGGAATCATAAATTCAAACAAATCCGTCAATTTTTGAATGAGTGTTTGCGTATCCTCAAGTGCCAGCACATAAGAAGATACCTCTGTTTGTAATCCTGTTTTATGACGTAACTCTTCTACATAATATGGATTTTTTAAAAAACGGACATCAAACACTAAGTCGGCATCGATCGGCATACCATGTTTAAATCCAAAAGACATAATATTTACTGAGAATATATTATTGGCATCATTTGCAAATTCTTTTGCGATTTTTTCACGTAGCTCTTTTGGCTTCATATTAGATGTATTATAAACAAATTTAGCGCGCCCTTTTACTTCCGATAAAAGATTACGTTCTCGTTTAATGCCATTTAATAGCAACCCATTTGCAGCCAAAGGATGTGCACGTCTTGTTTCCTTATAACGTCTAACTAGCGTTGCATCATCTGCATCTAAAAATAAAATTCGTGCAACTATATCTCCTTCTTTAAGCATATGGTCGAGGGCGCCAATAAGAGAATCAAAAAAGTCGCCGCCACGCATATCCATGACAGCTGCTATACGTGTAATATTTTTACCCGAATCCCTTAGTAGGGTTAAAAATGTTGTGAGTAACGCTGGTGGTAAATTATCAATACAGTAATACCCTAAATCTTCAAAGCTTTGAATAGCTACTGTTTTCCCAGCTCCAGACATTCCTGTAATAATAACTAATTCATGTTTACCTTTTAGGTCTTCAACCACCACTGTCATGCAGCTCCTTTATTGTTCTATTGATATTTGTATTTTCTCATGAAGTAATTCAAAATCGGTCGTATATTCAAATGTACCGTACTGAACGCCTGATTGTGAGATAGCAAATTGTAAGTTTGTACGATCACCTTCAGCCATTGGCAAATGTTTCAAGTCCTCTACTGGGTGCCATGCGAGTTTGCCTTCTCTAGTTTCTTTAAACGGTATGCCTTCTATATCCTTTGCAACAAACGTATAAAGCATCCATTCGTCCACTACCTCATTGTTTTCTTTAATAATCATCGTATAAACACCCTTTAAATGAGCATTTATAGGTGTGACATTTGTTTCTTCTTTAAATTCACGTACAGCAGCCTCATAAATCGACTCACCGCTCTCCATTTTACCGCCAGGAGCTACGTACCAACCACGTCTCGGCTTCTGAAGTAATAATACTTGATCGTCTTTAATGGCTATTAAATTTGCAATTCTTTGCATAGGCACACCTCTAATCACTTTTACGTTCTTCCTTTTATTATAGCAAGACTAAACAAGGTTTGTCCTCAATTCTAAACTTTAGGGGCATTGCAATTTTAACTTCACCGATACATGTGTGGCTACCTATTTTTAACCTCTATTCAAGCATATGAAACTTCACCATAAAAAAATTCAAAATTTCCGTTTACAACAAAAATAGGTTGCTCCACCTTATTTGGCGGAAACAACCTACTCAACAAAATAAAAGGGGGATTGCTAATTACACTTTTTATCTTACACCTTTTATATGTCATTCAAGTTACAACTATATTAAGACCGTATTAAAATTGTATATTTTTCCTTAAAAACTAATCAAGAGGATCATACCCATAACCTGGGGTTGATTTCCGTTTCAGCTGGGCGCTTTCTGTCCAGCCTCCGCTCCAATCAACTTGTTTATATAGTATACGTTTTAACAAATGTCATCCACACAACTTTTGGTGATGATCCATTCAAAAACAGATTTTAGGAGTGCTCCACTTTAAGCATTAATTTTTTCTAATAATTCTTCCACATAATGCTGTACGGCTTGTGCTGCAATACTTCCGTCACCTGTTGCTGTAACGATTTGACGAAGTGATTTTTCGCGTACATCACCAGCTGCGAAGATACCTGGTACTGTTGTTTCCATATTATCATTTGTCAAAATATAACCGGCACCATTTAATATACCTAGTGATTCAAATGGTTTTGTTAATGGTAGCATTCCAATGTAAATAAATACGCCATTAGTAGCAAAATCTGATTCTGTACCATCTACAGTTGATTGTAATGTTACACTTCCAACTTTACCATCAGCTTCATTGATTTCTTTGACTGTTGCATTCCAAATGAAATCAATTTTTTCGTTAGCAAAGGCACGATCTTGGAGAATTTTTTGTGCGCGTAATTTATCACGACGGTGCACAATTGTTACTTTATCAGCAAAACGAGTTAAATAAACGCCTTCTTCAACAGCAGAATCTCCGCCACCTACGACAACAAGATTTTTTTGCTTGAAGAATGCACCATCACATACTGCGCAATAGCTGACACCACGGCCACCAAGTTCTTTTTCGCCAGGTACGCCCATTTTTTTATACTCCGCACCTGTAGAAATAATAATTGCTCGTGTTTTATATTCTTTAGCACCTGATTTTATTGTTTTATATTCTTCACCATCAATAATTTCAGTTACATCGCCATACGCATATTCTGCACCAAATTTCTTAGCATGGTCGAACATTTTTGTTGATAGCTCAGGCCCTAAAATTGTATCAAATCCAGGATAGTTTTCTACTTCTTCTGTATTTGCCATTTGTCCGCCAGGGATCCCACGTTCAATCATTAAAGTTGAAAGGTTGGCACGTGATGTATAAACAGCCGCAGTCATACCAGCCGGACCTGCACCAATTATTACAACATCATAAATTTTTTCTTCTGACATAAATACTTCCCCCTAAACAAATACTTTTTTACCTTCATTCAGTAGGTGCGCAAACACCTACTGAATGAAGATAATGCCTCGGACGTAACCAAGACTCCATTGATAATAACTTCAGTATGTTCATCGTATGTGAAAGTAAAAAGTTATTCAACTATGTTGCTCACAGTCTAATTATTCGTACTTGGTAAAAACGTTAAAATTTCATCAATATACTTCGATAAAGTTGACACGGATACTCCGTATTGCTGAGCTATTTCTTTTTTTGTCACCTTGAGATTACGAGAAGAGCGGAATAAATAGTCATTTGCTCCTGCAATAGCCGCTGGATTTGTAAAACGATAATTGTTTATCAATGCTTGCTCACAAAGTACAAACCACATTTGGAACATTGGTGCAATTAATGTCGTCAGCTTACCATACTGTTCTAGTAAAATTTCTGACACACTTACTGCTCGTATAAAGCTAGCCTCTACTTTGTTTTTCATATCAAATTGATGTCCTAGTGCATAAGCTAGGAACAGCTTTTCATACGCATTACATTGGTCAACATCTATCCATTTGGGATGAGCGATAATTTCCTGTTTATGTGCTGTACAACTTAGTAAAAATAAACCAAATATGCGTTCACTTGTATAATCGCTCTCCAGCTTCTCCACAATATAATCACGGTCATGCTCTAATGCATCCAGTGAAAACGTGTTTTCTTCTTGGCGCCAAGGTTCAAAGCCTTCTTTTTCAGGATCTAGCTCAAGTAGCTGCTCCCATGCACTCTTTGATATTTCTTCATGTCCTGAGAAATAAGCTGCATGAGATAACCAAAAGTAAAAGCCAGCATCGCCTACATAGCCTCTTTTTTGCATGCTACGCAACCATTTAAATGCTAATTCATATTGTCCAACGAGCGCTAATGTTGCACCTAACTTATAGCGATGTTCCCATAAGTATGGCTGAATTTTCACAAGTACTTCTAAAAGATCTTTTAAATCCTCTTCATTTTTTTCATAGTACGCGATCACCGTTAAATTACATAGTGCATGTAAATTTCCCTTATTTTCACGTAATACATTATTTAGAAGAGCCTTCGCCTGCTCTGCTTCACCAACATAAAAATAGGCAAGAGCTAAGTTATTATAGGCAGACCAAAAATCTGGTCTATCCTCAATTAACTCTTCTAGCATATTAATAGCTTCAGGGAAATCTCCCTTTTCCATACAACGTCTTGCTTGCTCCTGCCGATATAAATCTTCAGCAGAACCTTCAAGCTCTTCAAAGTCATCCTGCTCAATATCAACAAAGTCTAATATTTCAGCAGCTTCATCAGCATAAGCACCCTCTGGCTCTATTTCTAAATATTGCTCTGCAAAGCGTTTAGCATCATGTATAATACCAATGCATCCTGAAACCTCTGCCATGTAAAAAATAATTTCTGGATTTTCTTTATCTATCTGATAGGCACGATGAAGAAGATCATACGCTTCCTCGAAACGTTGACCCTCTAACTCTACTATCGCTAATTGCAATAAAATCATTGGATCATCAGGACTTAAATCAACTGCTCGCTGTAAATATTTATAGGCTTTATTCATTTGTCCGCTATTCATTGCTTGAATTGATTTTTTATAATAATAGTCGCCTGTTGGAATGAACGACACTATATTCGTTTGATTCTCTTTCTGACGTTTCTTTTCCAATACATTTCCTCCGAAACAAGAAATAAGGAACGTATGATACGTTCCTTTACACAGTAACTTCTATTATAACATACAATAAGCAATATGCCGTTATTTCTCCTCATGACGTTTTTCTAACACATGTAAAACGTCATAAACACTTACTTTTTGCTCTTGTAGTAAAACGAGTAGATGGTAAATTAAATCGGCAGCTTCCCATTTTACTTCTTCTGTATCACGATTTTTAGCACCTATAACAACCTCAGTCGCTTCTTCTCCAACTTTTTTACAGATTTTATCGATTCCTTTATCGAATAAATATGTAGTATACGCCCCTTCTGGCATTTCTTGCTCACGCTTCGCAATAACATTGGTAAGTTTAGAAAGAATCTCAACAGATCCGACTTTGGCATTTTGCTGAATAATTTCTGTAAAGCAAGAAGTTGTTCCATTATGGCAAGCTGGGCCAGCAGGAATTACTTCCACGACTAATGCATCACCGTCACAGTCCGCTTTAATTGATACAACTTTTTGTGTATAGCCACTAGTTGCCCCTTTGTGCCAGAGCTCTTGACGTGAACGTGAGAAGAACCATGTTTCTCCCGATTCAATTGTTTTTTCTAGAGATTCTTTATTCATATAGGCTACAGTTAGTACTTCTTTCGTATTCGCATCTTGTACTACCGCAGTGACAAGACCTTTTTCATCAAATTTAATGCTGTCCATCATCTTACTGCCACTCCTTTTTCACGTAAGTACTCTTTTACTTGTGCTACGCTCGTTTCTTTGTAATGGAAGATGGATGCGGCAAGTGCTGCATCTGCATCGACATCTTCAGCTAATACCTCGTAAAAATGGTCGGCATTCCCTGCACCGCCACTTGCAATAACAGGAACTGTCACAGCTTCTCTCACAGCTTTTGTTAAGGCTAAATCAAAACCTGATTTCTCGCCGTCCTGGTTCATACTCGTTAATAAAATTTCACCAGCACCTAAGCGAACCGCTTCCTTTGCCCACTCAGTTGCCTGCCATGTTGTTTTATTTCGTCCTCCATGCGTATAAACCATCCATGTAGCATCTTCCTCACTAAAGCGAGCATCAATAGCGACAACAATACATTGTGCGCCAAAAAAATCAGAACCTTCTTTAATCAGCTCCGGTCGCTCTAAAGCAGAAGTATTCACGGATACTTTATCAGCACCTGCACGTAAAATGCGTTTCATATCATCTAATGTACGGATTCCACCACCTACTGTGAATGGAATGGCTAATGTAGCTGCAGTTTGTCGGACGACATCAACCATCGTTTCACGGCCTTCATGTGATGCCGAGATATCTAGAAACACAAGCTCATCTGCCCCCTGCTCATCATAAAACTTAGCAAGCTCTACTGGGTCACCCGCATCACGTAATGACACAAACTGTACACCTTTTACAACACGTCCCTCTTTCACATCAAGACATGGAATAATGCGCTTTGTTAACATGATGCCAACCCCTCCAACCACTGCTTTAATAAACACACACCCAGTTCACCTGACTTTTCGGGATGGAACTGCATGCCCGTAATAGAGCCATTTGCAACAATGCCAGGAACTTTAATACCACGGTAATCCGCATAAGCGACAAGCTCCGTTTCATCAATATCGGTCGCATAAAATGAGTGCACAAAATAAACATGCTTTGCTGTTCCTTCACTCTTTAACCATAAAGGTCGCTCTGTTACTACGAGCTCATTCCATCCCATATGCGGTACTCGGTACTTCTGCCCTGCGTTTTCACCACTAAATCGTTTAATGCTTCCTTTAAAAAAGCCCAACCCCTTCGTAGTGGTCACTTCTTCACTTTGCTCAAATAATAGTTGCATGCCTAAGCAAATTCCGAGAAGTGGTCGATTTTCAGCTTTCACCTTCTGTAAATATCGATCTAAATTCGTTTCAGCTAAACGTTTGATAGCATCTGGAAAAGCCCCAACACCAGGAAGCAACAATGCATCTGTTGCATCTAGCTCAGTCTCGTTAGACGTGACTACAACCTCACAGCCAAGTCGTTTTAAGGCTTGTTCAACACTAAATAAATTCCCCATTCCATAATCAATAACACCTATTTTCACGTTAACAGCCCCTTAGTCGATGGTACACCTTTCACACGTGGATCTATTTCCACCGCTGCGTCGATGGCACGTGCTAACGCTTTAAAAATAGCTTCGATAATATGATGTGTATTTTGTCCATAAGGTACGATAACGTGAACATTCATCCGTGCCTCAAGTGCAAACTTCCACAAAAATTCATGTACTAATTCAGTATCAAAACTACCGACCTTTTCCTTCAATGGTGGCACACGATATTCTAAGTGCGGACGATTCGAGCAATCCACAACGACCTGTGCTAGCGCATCATCCATTGGCACAAATGCTGTCCCGTAACGTTTTATTCCTTTTTTATCACCTAGCGCTTCACGAATAGCTTGGCCTAATACAATTCCGAGGTCTTCTGTTGTATGGTGATCGTCTATATAGGTATCACCGTTCGCTTGTATTGTCCCATCAAAAAGCCCATGTTTGATAAATAGATCAAGCATGTGATCCATAAAGCCAACACCCGTTTCAATATCCGCCTTTCCTTCACCATCTAAATTGATGGCAACCGAAATTTGTGTTTCATTGGTTGTACGTTCAACTTTTGCATATCGTTTCTTTTCAGTCATAGTACTACTCCTTTTCCCATCCTCGCGATTCGACTGCACGCGCATGACCCTCTAAACCTTCCATACGTGCCAGACGTGCAATTTTCGGTGCATTTTCTGCCCAAGTTTTTTCACTATAAAAGACGACGCTCGATTTTTTCACAAAATCATCAACGTTTAAACCACTTGCAAAGCGTGCCGTGCTATTCGTTGGTAGAACATGATTTGTCCCTGCAAAGTAATCACCCACTGGTTCTGAGCTATAACGACCGATGAAAATACCACCTGCATGTCGTACTTGCTCCGCTACAGCCTCAGCATTTTTTGTGACAATTTCTAAATGCTCAGGTGCTAGCGAATTAATCGCATCTATGGCATCTGCCATCGTTTCAGCCACATAAATGGCACCAAAATTTTCTATCGATGCTCGCGCTACCTCTTCACGCGGTAAAGTCGATAATTGCTTCTCCACCTCATCAGCTACTTTTTTAGCCAATTGCTCAGAAGTCGTTACTAAAATGGCACAAGCCAATTTATCATGCTCCGCCTGTGATAAAAGATCGGCCGCGATTTCATCAGCAAATGCTGTGTCATCTGCTAACACCGCAATTTCACTTGGGCCTGCAATCATATCAATTGCTACCTCACCAAATACTTCACGTTTTGCTAATGCTACAAAAATATTTCCTGGACCTGTAATTTTATCAACGGGAGAAATTGTCTCTGTGCCATATGCAAGAGCCGCAATCGCCTGAGCTCCACCGATTTTGTATATTTCTTCTACCCCTAAAATATGCGCTGCCGCAAGTACACCTGGAGGTAATTTTCCATCGCGACCTGCTGGAGATGTCATCACAATGCGTTTGACACCAGCAACTTGTGCAGGAATAACGTTCATCAATACTGATGATGGATATGCTGCTGTACCACCAGGAACATAAAGACCTACTGCATCGAGAGCAGTAATTCGTTGCCCAAGCCATGAACCATCTGCAAGCTCCATGCGATAACCTGAACGCTTTTGCTGCTCGTGATAAAGGCGAATATTTTGAGTAGCTTCTGTTAAATCAGCATAAAGCCGTTGATCAATTGTATTAGCGCCCTCTTCTAACTCTTCCTTCGTTACGCGTAAATAGTCAGGGGCAAAGCCATCCCATTTTTCTGTATAAGAACGTATGGCTGCGTCACCTTGTGCACGAACATCTTTCAATACTTGGTGTACAACCTTTAACTGTTCCTCATTTCCACCTTCCAGTGGTCGCTTTAAGGAAATACCTTTTTCTAGCTTTAATATTTTCATAGGATTAATCTCCTTTAAATCTAGGAATTCATGTAGGTGCCCCTTCCAACAGGAGGCTTGATTTATATAACACATTTCTTTAAACGTTTCACGAGATCGATAATACGGTCACTCTTCATGCGGTAGCTTACAGGGTTGGCAATTAATCGTGATGATACGTCTGTAATAAATTCATATTCCACTAAGCCATTTTCTTTCAGCGTACGGCCTGTTGAAACAATATCAACAATTCGATCTGCTAAGCCAATCATGGGTGCCAATTCTATCGAACCATTTAGCTCAATAATTTCAACCTGCTCGCCAATACCCTTATAATATTTCATTGCAATATTAGGATATTTTGTCGCTATTCTTGGTGCAATTTCATTCATTGTCGTATTAGGTAAGCCTGCTGAAGCGATATAACAAGTACTTATTTTCAAATCCAATAACTCATGCACTTCACGTTGCTGTTCTAACAAAACATCCTTCCCAGCAATACCAATATCCGCTACACCATGTTCAACGTACACAGGCACATCCATTGGCTTTGCTAATATGAAACGAATTTTCTCTTCTGGAATTTCAAGCATTAATTTACGGGACATTTCGACTTCTTCTGGTAAATTAAAGCCGGCTTCTATAAGCATCTCGTATGCCTCGTCAAAGATGCGTCCCTTCGGCATAGCAATCGTTAATTCATTCACCGTCAACGTCCTCCTGTCCCACAACCACTACTTCTGTGAAGTGTGCTAAAAATGCTTCTTCTTCAACAAGGCTACTCCTTAACTGCAAGGTTGCCTGTTTACCAGCTGCTCGTAGCGTTTTTACTTTTGCAATCGCCTCTTCAAATTGTTCTTCCTCAAATAACACGACTGTAGCTTCTTGTCGTTCGACAGACTGCCCATCCAATGTTTCTAATAAGCGATCAACGCGAATACTAAATCCTGTAGCGCCTACTTTTGAGCCAAATACCTCCAGCAATCCGTCATAGCGTCCCCCATTGCCTAATGGAAAGCCACTGCCGGTAGCAAACACTTCGAATAACATGCCTGTGTAATAGCTCATATGACTAGAAAGTGTAAAATCAAAGGCTATATAATCCGCTAAGTTTGTAATTTCAAGTAGTTTAGCGAGCTGCTGCATATATTCTAATGCGTCATTTTTCCGCACGTATTTTTCAATATCTTGAATTTCTTTAACATTCATAGCTTCTTCAATAAATTGCAGTAATGCATCGGATTTTGCCTTAGGTAAATCAAATGATTCCACCGCTTCTTCAAATCCTACATAATTACGTTGCACAAGGAGTGCCCGCAGTATATTTTGTTGTTCAACGCTTTCTGTATAATCTTGTAAAATACAATTTAATATACCTGCATGACCGATCGTCATTTTAAAATTTACTAATTCAAAATGCTTTAATAACTCCATAGCTGTCACAATAACTTCAGCATCAGCAAATACAGAATTGTCCCCAATTAACTCGATCCCCATTTGATCAAATTCTGCCGGACGTCCACCTTCCGCTTCCTGTGCTCGAAAGACGCTAGCAAAATAAGCGAGACGTACTGGGATCATCTCTTTTAATAGTTTCGAGGTTGCCACGCGTGCAATCGGTGTTGTCATATCAGGTCGTAATACTAACGTGTTGCCTTGGCTATCTACTAATTTAAATAAATGCGCATCGGCTATTGCAGATGCTTTACCGACTGTATCGAAATACTCTACTGCAGGTGTTTTAATAAATTCATAGCCTCTTCGGCATAAAAAGTCTCGTCCAGTATTTCTAACAGTCTCTACCTTTTCGAATATTTGTGGAAATGTATCGCGCATTCCAAGTGGTTTTTCAAACATTTTAATCGACGACATTTTGACACTTCCTTATGATTCACTTTAACTCACTAGAGTGTTAGAGAATTAGATTATGAAAGAATTCTAACTTATTTCTTCTTTTCCGTCAATGCAACACCACGAAATTATCAAATAATTTCAATACTGATTATTCTGTTAATTATACTTAAAAATAAAAAAATTTAAACTTTAATTAACAGAGTAAGCTTTTTTCTCCTTAAACAAGTAAATCTTTACACAAAAATTGTGCAGAGCAAGGTGTAGGTAAACTGAATAAAGCATGACTATTCGGTAAAACGAGTGGTTGATTTCCGTTCCGACAGGGCGCTTTCCTGGGGGTGTCCAGTCTCCACTACAATCAACCACTTCACATAGCATGTATAATTTATAACGATAAAACGGACTTCAGCATGTCTGTACAAAAGCAAACCCATAGCAACAGATAGTTCTGCAGCGAAAGAAAACGCCAACTAAAAGTTTATATGCAAAAGCAAAATAGCACGTGCCACTCCTGGGAAGCGATTAAACTTCATACGTGACCATACGAAAAAAAACTGTGCACAGCAAAGCTTGCACAGTTTCGATGTTATTATTTTTTTGGCGTGGACCATTCCACTACTTCATTGCGTTTGCGTTCCGCCATTTGTTCAGCTGAATAAATAATTTGCATAGGATTGCCGCCTGCTAGACAGCCTGCAGGCACATCCTTATGTACAAGGGTTGCAGCTGACACGATCGCACCGTCACCTATCGTTACACCTGGTAGTATCGTTGAATTAGCACCAACCATTACTTCATTGCCAATATGAACATCTCCTAGACGATATTCCTCTATTAAATATTCATGCGCCAAAATAGTCGTATTGAAGCCTATAACGGTATTGTCACCAATGTGAATACGTTCTGGAAACATTGTATCTGGCATAACCATTAAAGCTATGGAAGTTTGTTCACCAATGTCCATTTTTAAAAAAGTTCTATACAACCAGTTTTTCACACGTAAAAATGGTGTGAAGCGTCCAATTTGAATGACAATGAAACACTTCATCACCTTCCAAAAGGACACCGTGTCATAAATATTCCAAAGCGAGTTTGCCCCTTCGACACGATAGCGTTCTGTTTTACGTGCCATTCACTTACCCCGCTTCCACAATTTCAAATAAATCCGTCATATGATGTAACATATATTCCGGCTTGAATTGCTGTAAGTATTCCTCACCTTTAAATGCCCATGCGACACCAGCTGCTCTAACTCCAGCGTTATGTCCTGCCTCAATATCGTGGGAATTGTCACCAATCATAATGGCCTCTTCCTTGTTTACTCCAAGGCGTTCAAGCGCAAGCAATACAGGCTCTGGATTAGGCTTTACATTTTTCACATCATCCGTGCCAATACGGATATCAAATAAATGATTTGCTCCTAGTACAGATAATCCGCGGTCAATCATCCCATTACGCTTTGTAGACACAATCGCTAATTTGATGCCCATATCCTTTAATTGCTCTAAAGTTGAGACCACATCAGGATATTGAGTGACAAGCTCATCGTGATGCGCTTCATTATATTCACGATATTTTGTAATCATTGCTTCCTCTTCACCAGGGGCAATGTCACTAAATGTCTGTTTTAGGGACGGGCCAAGGAATTTCAGGCAATCTTTTGGCGAATATTGCCCGGGAAATCGCTCGTTTAAAACATGCATAAATGTTTGAATGATTAAATCATTTGTATTGAGTAATGTGCCATCAAAATCAAATAGTAATGCTTTTACAGTCACTTTTCAAACCCCCTATTTATTATCTAAATATTTCACTGCGGGTTTTACTTTTATACGACGGTAAATAATCGCACCAAGACCCACTACAATGCCTATGATCGAAACAACCTGAGCTGAACGTAAATCCCCTACTAAATACAGGCTATCTGTACGCATACCTTCTATATAGAATCGACCGATTGAATACCAAATTAAATAGCTGAAGAATATTTCCCCACGATTTAAATTTACTTTGCGTAATACTAGTAAAATAATTAGCCCAATGAAGTTCCAAACGGATTCATATAAAAAAGTAGGATGTACGTAAGTTCCTAATTCTTCAATATACATTTGATTAATAATCCAGTCTGGCAACATTAATTGTTCTAAAAATTCACGTGATACTGGACCACCATAAGCTTCCTGGTTCATAAAATTTCCCCAGCGTCCTATTATCTGTCCAATTAAAATACTCGGTGCCGCAATATCTGCTACTCGTAAAAAGCTTATATTTCTTCTACGAGTGAATATGTAACCTGTCAAAAATGCCCCAATAAGTGCACCGTGAATAGCGATACCACCATTCCAAATTTCAATAATCTTCCCCGGGTTTTCACTATAATAATCCCAACGCATCGTTACATAATAAATACGTGCGCATATTATGGATATAGGAACAGCCCATAGTAATAAATCCGCAAGAAACTCCTCCGGTAGGCCCCTCTTAACAGCCTCTCTTTGTCCAACAAAATAAGCTAAAATAATACCCGATACAATTAGTAACCCATACCAACGAACAGGGATAGGTCCTAAATGGAAAGCAATCGGATTAATATCTAATAATAATAAATCCATCTTAAACTCCTCTCATCTATCATATAGGCTATTGTATCCTATTAACGAACAATTAATCATCTAATTCATCCGCTGATGAAATCACCTCATCTAATCGTCTAGAAAACTCTTCGGCTGCATTAACACCCATTTTTTTCAAACGATAATTCATTGCTGCTACTTCAATAATAACAGACACATTTCGTCCAGGTCTTACAGGAATCGTTAACTTCGTTAATTCCGTATCAATGATTTTCATTTTCTCTTCCTCTAAACCTAGACGATCATATACTTTTTCTGGATCCCATATTTCTAATTCGATCACTAATGTAATACGCTTGTACGGGCGTACCGCACTTGCTCCAAAAAGGGTCATAATATCGATAATACCGATGCCTCGAATTTCGAGTAAATGTTCTAAAAGAGGCGGTGGACTACCAATTAAAAAGTTCTCTGACTCCTGACGGATCTCTACACAATCATCAGCCACTAAACGGTGCCCCTTCTTGACAAGCTCAAGTGCTGTTTCACTTTTCCCCACACCGCTTTTTCCGATAATGAGTACACCGATGCCGTATATATCCACCAAAACTCCATGAGCAGCAGTCATTGGTGCTAAGCGACCTTCTAAATAGTTTGTTAGTCTACTCGAAAATTTCGTTGTTGTCATATGTGTTTTAAATACAGGTACATGTTTTTCATTGGACGCCTGTATAAGTTCCTTCGGTACCTCTAAATCCCGAGAAGTAATAATAGCTGGCGTATCCTGCGAACATAGTAGACGCATGCGTTCCAGTTTCACATTTGCAGGTAACATTTCAAAAAATGACAGTTCAGTTTTTCCAAGCAATTGCACTCGATTTGCAGGATAATGCGTAAAATATCCCGCCATTTCAAGCCCTGGTCTTGAAATATCACTCGTAACAATCGTTCTTCCTATTCCTTCCTCACCAGCTAACAATTCTAACTTAAATTTCTCCATAACGTCTCTTGTTAATACTACGACCAATGTTTTGTAGCCTCCATTCAAAGGAATTGAATATATGTTTTGTCTGTGTTAACAGTCAGTAAAATTTCCTATTCGTGGAAATTAACTAGCTGTATACACCTGATTGGTTCAACTAGCAATCAGCTTACTGATTGCAGCTTCACTTTATTTTAGCATGTCTAAGTTTAAAAGAACTATATTTACACTCTGTCTACATGACTAAACACTTCTACACATAAAAAAACTAGCGGTTCTCCAGCCCCGCTAGTTTCATGATCATTTTATTTTTGAGTTGCCAACCATTTAGCAACTGCTTTTGCATCTTCGCCTTTAACAATACCAGGAGGCATTGAACCTTTACCATTTTCTATAATATCTAAAAGTTCAGCTTCCGAAAAACGAGAGCCAGCATCATTAATTTTTGGTGCATTTCCTTGGCCTTGTAGTTCACCACCATGGCAAGTAATACAAGATTTCATTGCAATTGTTTCGCCATCTGGTGCAGTAGTTTTTGAACCTTCATTTACCGTTTTACCTCCACCACAAGCAGCTAAGAAGATTGCTGAACCAATAGCTAATGTTAACATTGCCTTTTTCATTAGGGACCCTCCTCAAAGTAAATAAGTATCTTTCCCCGACATTATACCAAAGTTATGCACGTTTGAAACCTTCTCCCAACACCTCATAAGCATTAGAAACGATCACAAACGCTGATGGGTCAACGTTTTTAATGAGTTGTTTCAGCTTTGTGAATTCTGTTTGGTAAACCACAACCATCAAAACTGGTCGAGCTTCCCCAGTATAACCACCTATTGCAGGCAACTTTGTCACGCCTCGATTGATCTCGGCATATATGGCATCACGTACCTCATCTTGTTTCATCGTAATAATGTAAATCATTTTAGACTGACTAAAGCCGAGCTGAATAATATCAATCGTTTTTGTCGTGACATAAAGTCCAATCAGGGCATACAAACCTTTCTCTAAGTCAAAAACAATTGCTGCACTAATTGCGATAATCCCATCAATTAAAAGTACACTTGTACCAAGCGTAATTCCAGTATACTTTGTAATAATTTGCGCTAGTAAATCAGTGCCACCAGTAGAAGCATTCCCCTTAAAAACAAGTCCTATTCCTATACCGACTACAATCCCCCCAAATAGTGCACCGAGTAAAGGATTATCTGTCCAAGGACTCCAACTGTTCGTTAGTAATACAATGAACGGTAATGTCACTGTTCCAATAAACGATTTTATCCCAAACTTCTTTCCAAGTAATAATATACCTGCTATAAATAATGGAATATTAAATGCATATTGTACTAAGCCAGGATTCCAACCAAATAAACCGTTTAAAATTGTACTAATTCCGCTTACTCCGCCAGAAGCTACTTGATTTGGCAGTAAAAATACATTAAAGCCGATAGCAATAATTGCAGCTCCTACTATGACGTACACATACTCCACAATGCTTTCCCTTACATCATGAATTTGATTCATTTCCCCCACGTCCACTTCAGCTTTCAGAATTTTTCAAAGACGAGATGATTATAGCAAATAGTTTTCGCATTGAGAACTTCGTCTTGATGAAGGAACATGTATTTTTATAATTTGCATTATGTATGACACTTATGACAATTAGATTCATCATCATAACGTGTGGTTGATTTCCGTTCCGACTGGGCGCTTTGTTGTTGCTGTCGCTTTGCTTTCGCGCACAGCAGGGCTTCCTGGGGCGTCCGATGAGCCTCTTCAATCGCGAGGCTCACTGCAGAGTCTAGGGCCAACAGATGTCTTTTGCGCGAAAGCGTGAGTGCAACGTAGCGGCAGCAGCAGGATGTTGGTCACGAAGGCGTTATCACAAGGACGTGATGCTCTTAGCCTTCGTTCCTCTAAATCGCTAATCCCCAAAGAGTCGCCCAGTCTCCACTCCAACAACTAATGGCAAGCTTTATAAACATAAAAACAAGCTACCTTAAAAATATTTTAAGATAGCTTGTTTTTGACTTTTCACAAAAATATATACTTAACGGCTTATTCCACTAAACAAAAACTATGATTGATTCTTATTTTTATAAAGACTTTTCTGCCCACTCCATGGCTTCATTGTATAAAAGATCAATAGTTGAAAAATCAATAGTAAGCTGAGGAGCTAATCTTTCTAATGTAGACCAATCTAACTTGCCTAACGCAGAACTGAATTCCAAATAAGGTGTCATTTCAGTTTGATTACCTAAAAGCGTTGCTGTAATGTCTTCTGAAAAAGGGAGCTGCTGTAAAATAACATTCAGCGGTCTTTGCAACATAGTGTCTATTAATGAAAACATCCCCACTAAAAAATATTCAGAGAAATTTTTCTTATAGGAAAGCTTGGCTAATTTCTCACATACTTTTGCTCTAAATAAAGATGTACGCATAACTTCTTTAAACAGATCATTATCAGTATTCCTGTCAATTTCTCGCATCGCCAATAAATAAATCCACTTTCGTAAATTTGGAACCCCGAGTAATATAATCGCTTGTTTTATCGAACGAACCTTGGATTTAGAACGCAACTCTGAATTATTAACCATATGCAATAATTTATATGTTAATGAAATGTCACGCTCAATACTTTCCGCCAATAACTGTATATTAGGCTCCTCTTCTTTTAATAGCGTAATAATATATAAATATTGAATCGTATTCGCAGGTATATCGGTTGCTGTAATTATTTGAGGTTGTTCAAAAAAATAGCCTTGAAACAATTCATAGCCAGAATGCTTCGCCACTTCAAATTGCTTACGTGTCTCTACTTTTTCAGCGAGCAATTTTATGTGAGGAAAATTTTCTTTCACTTTATTTTCTATTTCCATTCGCTCAAGTAGTGGTGACGATAAAAAGTCAACTTTTATATAATCGATATAAGTAAATAACTCATCATAAACTTGTACTTGATCATCCAAAATAAAATCATCTAATGCTATTTTAAACCCATATGATTTGAGCTCAATAACTCTCTCGACTAACTGAGCTGTAATAGGGACATCCTCTAAAATCTCAATAACAACTTGCGATGGATTTATGTATTCATTTAAAGGACTCATAAGCAAGTTTTCTGTAAAATTAACAAAACTAGGTTTTCCTTTTGTTACCTCTTCAATGCCAATTAAAAGAAATGAGTTTACTAATACATCAATTGTGGCAGCATCTGAATCGACCATTGGAAAAGCATTCACGTTTTTGCTGCGATATAATAATTCATATGCAACGATTTGCTCCTGAAGGTTAAAAATTGGCTGTCTGCCGATAAATACTTCCATTTCGTCGCCCCCCATTTCTCTAGTTATTAGTAACATTATTATAGCATTTTTCAGTACTCTCTGCTTATCGTTCAAGTAACTGTCTAAAAATTGACTAACAATAATTAACATTATATACAATAAAATAAATCACCCAAATAGCATAGTGATTTTCGTTCCAGTTGGTGGCGTACGATGAGCCACTATGATGCTATCCCTAAGGAGTCTCCTAGTCTCTAATCCACATCTCATTATGTGTCATCCTCAACTCTCGTCGATGAGTTTCAAAAAATCGTTACCCAAAACTCCAATTTACTCACAATAAAATATTATTCATTTTTCCGATCTACCTTTTTTAAATTCACTCTTATAGATTTGTAAAATATTATCTTTTCATATAGACATTTACCAAATTTCGGTGTACAGTACATTACAACACTAATGCACTATATATTGTAGCAACGAAAGGGGGTTTTTCGATGCACGTTCATCTAGATGGTACAACACCGATTTATATCCAAATTGCTGAATGGCTACAGCACGAAATCATTGCCGATCGATTACAGGCAGACCAGAAAGTCTATTCACAATACCAACTAGCTGAGTTATTCAATATAAATCCTGCCACAGCTGGTAAAGGATTGACAATTTTACTAGAAGAGCAACTTTTATATAAAAAACGGGGGTTAGGAATGTTTGTCACTATGGATGCAAAGGAACGCATTTTGTTGAAACGTCGAAACGAAATATTGACCAAAATGGCACAAGAGATCGTATTAGAGGCAAAACGATTACTTGTATCTGATGAAGAATTGCTAGTACTTATTCGAAAAACACAGGAGGGATTGGAATGAATATTATTCAATGTGTGGAGTTATCTAAAAGCTTTGGACGTCGTCAAGCACTGCAACGTGTAACCTGCGCTATTGATGCAGAAAAAATTATCGGCATTATTGGTCTCAACGGTGCAGGTAAGTCGACATTGCTAAATATTTTTGCAGGCTATCTAAAGCCTACGACTGGTTCATGTAAAGTGTTTAATGAAAATCCCTTTAATAATATTCAAACAGCTGCCAATATGATTTTTATCGATGATCAATTAAGCTTCTCAGAATACTTGTCGCTCGAAGATATTCTTAAGATGGGCGCTGATTTTTATCCTAATTGGCAAAATGAATTAGCTTATCGCATGCTCGATTATGCGGGTATCGATCTTACAGCAAAACACCAGCAACTATCTAAAGGTCAATTGGCAACCTTTAATCTTGTTTACGGATTAGTAAGTCGCTGTGCACTAACCATTTTAGATGAGCCGATGAATGGTATGGACGAAGTGATTCGTACAGATTTTTACAGAGCAATTTTAAAGGAATACCTAGCATTTCCACGGACATTTTTAATTACTAGTCACCATTTACAAGAGATGGAATCTATCTTAGAAGAAATTTTATTAATAGATGAAGGCTCCGTCATAGCCCACGCGCCATTGGATGAATTTAAGGAACAGCTCATATCACTTAGCGGACCAAGTGATGAACTTGCGGATCTGCTCTCTGAGACGGAAGTTTACGCTCAAAAGATTGTGGCAGGGATGACCTCAGCTGTAGTAGGTGCTAGTAAATTATTCGTCTCAGAAGAAATACTTCGAACAAAAGGCATCAAAGTATCAACCCTTACTGCAAGTGAAGTTTGCATGTATTTAACAAATAAAAAAGGACGTGATATTGATGCAATCTTTGACTAATATTTCACTTAAAACAATTGTCAAAAAACAAGTGAAATGGGAAGCAAAATTAAATATTTCTGCCCTTAGCTCCTTAGTTATTGTACAAATCATTTTTGGCGTTTTAACATCTAGCTCTGGAAGTGCCTCTTCTGGTCATGGGCATGGAAATTTAGATGTTCGATTTTCTATTTATTCACTCGATACGTTTCTTATTGTTTCAGCCATTTGGGCATTTATCGTAGCGCTTCTTTTTACCACAAAAGCGTATCGAGTTGATGATTTATCCGTTATTTCTAGTCGGACATCAAGCACCATTGCAAATATATTTGTCATGATCATGTACAGTTTTATTGCAGTCATCATTATGATTTCGACTTACTATTTACAAGTATTAGGGATTTTGTTAGTGGAAAAGAAATCTTTTGTAACAGAAGGTCTATTTATTTCACCATCAACATTCATATTATGCTTCAGTAGCATTTGTTTATTTGGTGCACTCGGCTTACTATTTGGCACCAGCTTCAAAGGGCCCGTAGTGATAAAAATATTTCTATCTACTTTTATGGTGTTTAGCTTTATTTACATTTTTATGACACCAAACATTATTCCTCTAATGATGCTACCAAATCTTATGATTAGTGTTCTTTGTTTACTTGTGGCTACACTATGCTTTTGCCTCACTATTTGGATTGCAAATAAATCGGAGGTGTCTCGTAAATGATAGTAACTACAATATTCTTTTTTACTTCAATACTACTCGTAATTGCTATTTTTCAAATACTAAGTAAATTAGGTAAAAAAACTAAAAGAATTTGGACACCAAAGCGTATTATGATTGGCATTACTAGTTATATCATTCTTGGACTTACTGCTTTCATTTATATTAGCTTTTTTTCAGATTCAAAAATACCAGTACTTTCTTCTTCTGATATTAAACAAGTTGAGAAAAAATTTGATCAAATCCCAAAGTATGATCAAGAATTCAATTCTTCGTATTTAACTTCAGACTACAAAAAGAAAACATGGGAAATTAACTTTGATGGAGATACATTACCTGTTGTAATAAATAATGATGACAATAATTTAAGCTTGAATATTCGACAACGTTATAATGACAATATTGAATCGGGGAAAGCTCTTATTACCTATTATCAATTTCCTTTCATAGTAAATGGTGTCGATCTTTCTGACGAAGTACCACTGCCTGATGTATATGTGGCACAAAACCAGTTATTTATTGAATCTTTTTCTAAACAACAAGTAAATTATAATCGTTTAAAAGCAACAATAGGTTTCTTAGATTTTAATCGAGGAGCAGAACGATACGAAATGGATAATTCCTATTCAAATTTTATAGTTATCGACATACCACGCGGTACAGAAATAGAAGATTCTCAAGGTCTTATCTATTATTTAGAATAGTAAAAAATAGATCATCCCCAATAAATAGCGTTAAAGCGCAAATGACACTCGCTTGAGAATCAGCGTTCCAGACGATAGCCTAAAACGCAAACGAATAGGGCAAGAAGGCTGAGTATCAAGTCCCGTGATAACATCTGTCGCTATGTTAACACTAGCTTTCGTACAGAAAAGAACTTTCATAATAATGATGAATAAAAAAGGACAGTCCTAAGTGATCTTCTATCACTTTTGGACCGTCCTTTTATTTTCCACTTACTTTTGATTTAATAACACCAATTACGGCTGGTATTACTGAAATTAAGATAATTAATATTAAAACTGTTGAGAAGTTGTCTTTAATAATAGGTATATTACCAAAGAAATAACCTAGTAATGTACAGCTGAACACCCATAACACTGCACCTACAACATTATACAATATGAAGTAGCCATACTTCATTTTACTAGCCCCTGCAACAAATGGGATGAATGTACGGATGAAAGGCATAAAACGTGCGATGACAATCGTTTTTCCACCATGCTTATTAAAGAACTTTTCTGCTGCCTCCATACGTTCTTTTTTAACGACTCTACCAAGGAAGCTCTTTGGTGGAATGGATGTCCCAACTTTATGACCAATATGATAATTCATCGTATCCCCTAAAATTGCAGCTGCTAAAAACACAGGAATTAATATCCACATGTTAAACGCGCCCATTGCTGCTGCCAATGTACCACTAGCAAAAAGCAATGAATCACCTGGCAGGAATGGGAAAATTACGACACCAGTTTCAACAAAAACAATTGCAAATAAGACGAAATAACTCAAATTACCAAACTCACGAATGATTTCTTCTAAATGCACATCAATATGCATAATAAAACTAATTAACTCTTTGATGAGTTCTATCATTTTTCCATATGCTCTCTTTCAATTTAATTTTCTAAAGGCTTTGACGTAGCTAGACACCAAAGGGTTCCATTCTTCTTGACAGGCTGTGGTGTTACTTCTTCAACACTATATGACAAGCCTTTAAAAAGTATGTAGATTTCATAAGTTTGATTTTATCACTTACAGTCATATACACTCAACTATTTAAATAAATGGTCATACTTTTTTACATTGCTGTAATATTGGATCATCACAAAAATGTGTGGTTGATTTCCGTTCCGACTGGGCGCTTTGTTGCTGACGCTTCGCTTTCGCACAGGCTTCTCTTGAATCTTGAAATGTGAATCTAACTGTTCATTTATGCGAGATAAAAAAAGCTACTATTTTTCAATAGTAGCTACAGTTTCTTATACTTTTTCTTTTAATGAACGGCGTAAAATTTTGCCTGTCGTATTTTTCGGTAATTCATCTATAATCTCAATTACTTTAGGAACCTTGTATTTCACCATATGTTTTGCACAGTATGCGAGAAGGTCTTCTGTTGAAGTTGCAGTTTCATCTTTTAAGACAACATATGCATGAACTGCCTCACCTAAGTTAGGATCTGGGAAACCTACAACTGCCGCTTCAACGATATTATTATGTGCAAAGAGTACTTCTTCAACCTCTCTTGGATATACGTTAAATCCGCCTACAATAATCATATCTTTTTTACGGTCAACGATGTAAAAGTACCCTTCTTCGTCAACTTTAGCTAAATCCCCTGTGTATAACCAGCCATCTCGTATAGCCATAGCCGTTTCTTCAGGCAATTTATAATAGCCCTTCATAACGTTAGGCCCTCGTACAATTAGCTCTCCTACTTCGCCAACGGGCACTTCTTGTCCATTAACATCGACCACTTTATTTTCAACATTGGATATGGATGCCCCAATAGAACCTGCCTTACGTTCACGATTCAATGGGTTAAAGCATGTTACTGGTGAAGCTTCTGATAAGCCATACCCCTCTGAAACACGCACATTAAATTTCTTCTCGAAATTATGTAAGAGTGCTACAGGTAAAGATGAACCTCCTGAAATTGCTAAGCGAACTGTTGAGAAATCTTCAGGATTGCCTTCAGGTAATTGATACAAGAAATTATACATAGTTGGCACACCAGCGAAGACTGTTGCCTTTTGTTCCTTCGTAAGTTTAAAGATTTCTGTTGGACTGAAGCGTGGTACAAGTAAAACTGTTGCTCCACTCAATAAAGGTGCATTGACGACGACCGTTAACGCAAATACATGGAACACTGGTAAAGTTGCAATAATACGGTCATTCGCTCTATAGCCTAGATAATGCGCAACATCTCGTGCATTCGAATAGACATTGCCATGCGTCAGCATTGCCCCCTTCGGAGTACCTGTCGTTCCTGAAGTATATAAAATAATTGCATTATCTTCGTCAGCTACTTCTACTGGTTGGCAAGATTCTGATACACTAGCAATCACTTGTGAAAATAAATGAATTTTTGCTTTTGCCTCATCGGATAAAGTAGTTACTTTTTCAGTAACATCTGCTGTTGTTTCACAAACAACAAATGTTTTTACATTTGGAAAAGCATGTACACCCATTTCTACTAATGGAAGAAGCGCATCAAGTGCAATAACAGCTTTTACATCTCCATTATGCAAAATATACGAAATTTCATCCGGTGTATAGATTGGATTAATCGGAATTGCTGTTGCCCCAATACTCATTGTTGCATATAACGAAATTAAATAATGTGGTGTATTGCCGAGTAAAAACGCCACATGGTCCCCTTTTTCTACCCCTAATTGTTGTAATCCCTTTGCAAAACGACCAACTGTGTGTTCAAACTCACCGTAAGTCGTATCTTTCCCCATAAAATGATACGCAATTTTATCCGGTTGCTCTAATGCTTGCTGACGAACACTTGAAACTAAATTCAATTACACCATCCCCTTATCGTATCAATTTCGCCTTGGCGCATTGACGCTGACGCTTCGCTTTCGCGCAGATAAACAATCCGTGACATCCGCCGGAGGCTTATCTTCATTAAGTAGATGTTTGGACTTCCTTTGAAAAGGAAACACACCCCATCCATCTCATCACCTAAATCTACTAAATAAAGACAAAATGAATCATCATTCAGTAACATTATATAAGAAATATATTAAAAAAACAACGAAACTTTTTATCTCATGTCATAATTTACGTCAAATAACTCATTTTTTTCTCTTTTGTACGTTTTTTCTACGAACGTATATGCGAGATGTAACGCCAACGAATCAAGTAAAAATAGACTACTTGTATTAACACAAAAAAGCTAAAAGATAAGACAACTTCTTTTGCAATGGAAATATTAGCAATATCCTTCAAAACACCTTGAACCATAAGAAAAGCAAAGAGGCTGTGCATCATTGCAACACCCCATGGTAAGAAAAATTGCGGGAATAAATGACGATTCACAAGCTTTTTGAGCTCCGTATCTGTTAAGCCCATTCGCTTTAAGACATCGAATTTACGCTTTTCTCTTTCAAGAGAAGTATGCAGTTTAAAGTAAACGAAGCTACCTGCTGCTAATAAAAATACCGTTGCTACTAAAACCCCTACTAATGTGAATAAAGAATAAGTAGCTAATATATAAGAATAATTTAATCCTGCATTTTCAAAGTAAAATGGGCTAAATTTATTTTTCTTAGAAAAATATAGAGACGCTTGTAACTCATTTATTTCCTTACCAATATTTTTTGTTTGCATCCACTGAGGAATATAGAAGGTAAATAAATGATAGGTTGGCTGCGCAACGTTTTTATTGGCAATCGGCTTTATGAGCTTTACAAAATCCTCATCGCTGATCACGATAGAATTAACACTAACAATAGACCCTGGGAATACTATTTTAGGATATACACTATCGATGGTGATCGGGATAGAATTTTCCTCTAAAACTGTATGCACAACTTTATTTTTTAGTTTCTTTAGAGACTCTTCCGAATATGGAATAAACACTGCCTCTCCTTTAGCCATATCAAGTAATGGATAACTATAGGAAGAAAGCAATACATTCATATCTGATTCCCTAAACACCTCAACCTCATTGTGAGTATAGGAAGAGGTTTGCTTGATAACAACAAAGCGAGATAAATGATAGGACAAGCCCTTTTCCTCTAATTCCATACGTAAAGAGGCGATATGATTTCGCTCATATGGATTGTCGCCATCTCCCTTATAGACAAGCCCTAGTGGATTTATACGATCATATTGTATTGTATATGATGACATTGTTGCTAAAACACCAATCGATAAAAAGGCCATAGTTGACACCATCGTTACTACAAAAAACATTTTCACATTGTCCATCATAATATGTGTTTGCTCAGCTAACGAAAGAAGACGATAGCGTTGCCAATGAAATTTCCTTTTTCCCCGTGCTTTATCTAAAAAGCAAGGTAAAGAATCTCTGAAAAAATAATATGTTCCAAAGGTTGCTAAAAACGGGATTACTATTGTTAAACCAATCAAAGTTGTTTTTGCTACGATAATTGATAATACGTATGACGATAAAATAAGGGTAATACCAATTAAAGCACGAATTTTTGAATAGGTTGAAACACTATTTAAATAGTCATTTCCCTTAAGGAGATCGCGCAATTTTCTTTCACGTGTAAAATATACACTAATAAAAGAAATGACCACAAAAGCACTTGTGAAAACACCTATCGTTAGTAAAAAAGGCTGCCATGAAACATATAAGGGTAAACTATCTAAATGTAAAATTTCCCGCACAATCATGAAAAAGAATTTCGAAAACGAAAAACCAAATACAATCCCAACAAAAATAGAACCCGATCCAATAATCATTGTCTCCAAAAAGACAAGCTTATTCATCTGGCGTTTTTCCATTCCTAAATGTAGTAAAATTGCAAACTCATGTGATCTCGCCTCTAAAAAAGCACTCATCGAATAATATAAAAAGAATAATGTAAAAAGGACGAGTACGACTTCCGCACCAACCATCCCAATTAACGATGCCTCTCCTAAAATCCCACTTTCAATATCCGGATGAAACATGAGCATTGAATAGATAAAAAACACAGCCACAGAAAAAAAGCTTGCCATGAAAAAGGCACCGTATATACGGCTGTTCCGTACGACATTACGGTAAGCGAATTGTCGAAAGGTCACCTACTTGTCCTCCTCCTAGTAAGCTCAACACATTTAATATTCGCTGGAAAAACATTTGACGACGATCATCTTTGTAAATTTCATTAAAGAATTCTCCATCTTTAATAAATAACACGCGGTCACAGTAGCTAGCTGCAATTGGATCATGTGTTACCATGACAATCGTTGTTCGTCTTTCCTGATTGATTTTTGTTAAAAGCTCAAGTACATCACGCGAAGAATTCGAATCCAAATTCCCGGTCGGCTCATCTGCTAAAATGAGACTCGGGTTATGAATAAGTGCCCGACCAATAGCTGTTCTTTGCGCTTGTCCACCTGATATTTCATTTGGGCGTTTATGCAAGAATGAAGTTAAATCGAGCTTTTCCACAATACTTGCAAGACGCTCCTCCATTACTTCTAATGGTTGTTGGTCTAAAGTCAGTGGCAGCACAATATTCTCTTCCACTGTGAGCATATGCAAAAGATTAAAATCCTGAAAAACAAAACCAAGCTGCCTTCTTCTAAAGTAGGCTAGCTCAGTTGCTTTCAGCATATGAGGATTCATGTCATCTAAAATGATTTCTCCGCTCGTTGGTTCATCAATCGTAGAAATGAGATTTAATAATGTTGTTTTTCCACTTCCTGATGGACCCATGACTGCTAAAAACTCGCCTTCCTCCACCTCAAAGCTTAGTTGACTTAGCGCACGATGGGTTACTTTACCTTCATACACCTTTGTCACGTCTTTTATTTGTAAAATAGGCATATCTTGTTCACCTTATTTCTTCATTAATTCCATAGATTCTGGTAAAAGCCACTGCAATACTACTTCAAAGCCAATTTGAAAATACGGCTCCGTTAAACATTCAGCTGGCGTATTACCATCCTCCTCCACTAGACTAAAGCAATGCGAACCAACAATTACATCCCAGGCATCTATTTCACCTTCAATTACTTCTCCACAAATCATATAATGTCCACTGTACATCACTTGTTCACCTTCTACAGGAAAAGCGTTAAGTAAAGTTGGTTTATATAAGTCTAGCCCAAGCTTATTCGAAAAATGCATGACTTCTTCATTAAGCAAAAGACTAGCCTTACGAAAATTTTTGCAGGATAAACACTCACAAACTTCGTTAAGTGATTCGTATAATGCTTCTGTTTTCTCTGTCTCTACATGTAAAACCCATTCAGCCAAACATACCTCTGTCATTTCCGATCCCCCTAATTCGTAAATGTCACTGTAACAACTGTTCCTTTCGCTACCTCTGATGTAATGTTTAATTCGTGACCGAGTTTTTCACAGATTTCTTTCGCTAAATATAAGCCCATCCCTGTGGATTCCCCAGTTTTACGCCCGTTCTCACCAGTAAAGAAAGCTTTAGTGACACGAGAAAGATCGGAAGCAGGAATACCAATACCTTCATCACAAATGGCTAATTGTACGTGGCCATCCTTTTTAACGGCAGTAATCACTATTTTTTTATTCGCCTCAAACGTATATTTAACCGCATTTGTGACGAATTGCCCGATAATAAAGTGAAGCCATTTTGAATCACTTGCTACGATAATATCGTCCTCAATATGAATTTCTGGGAAGACACGCTTCGTAATAAATAAACGTTTATTTTCATTTACAGTTGCCGTAACAATCGTTTTTAAGGCAATCTGTTCTACTTGCATATCTTCTTCAAAATTTTCTAATCGAGCGTTCACTAACACCATATCCAAGCCTCTACGCAGGCGGTCAATTTCCTCCTGTACATTCTTTTTATCAAGAGGACGCTCATCCTGTAATAAGAGCTCAATAACAGAAATTGGTGTTTTCATCTGATGCACCCATTGATTCATAAACTGATCATGTCGTTTTTGTCCAGCATATAACGATTGAAGCTCGTGCTTATATAGTCGATATAGTTCATGCATATATTTTTCAGCTTGTATCGCCTCAGGTGTTTTAGCATTTTTTTGCAATACGTCCTCCATCGTTTTAGGTAGCTGCGATATTTTGATCAAATAACGTTGACGCATTAAATAACGGATAATTAAAAACGATGCTAATAACACTAAACTAATACAGAAGGAGTATATAGCAGTATCAACATTTCGAAAGCCGTCCAACCAATATAAAACCATAATAAAACCGACTAGTAAGAACTGGAATACAATGAACGATGCGTAATCACGCAAAAATAATTTCCAGCCCACTATAACTCACCTGCACTTAAATTAAAGCGATAACCTGCTCCGCGCACCGTTTCTATAGAAGACATAATTTGATAATCAGCTAGCTTTTTGCGCACTCGTGTCATATTGACGTTCAATGTATTTTCATCGACAAATGCCTGATCATCCCAAAGCTCTTCTAACAGTTGCTCACGCGCCACTACTTTTGGAGCATTTCCCATTAACAGTTCTAAAATGATGCATTCTTTTTTCTGAAGTGGGATCTCTAAATCATTTTTATGAAGCTCCATTCTTTCTAAATGAAGAACGAGCTGTCCTTGTTTAATTGTCCGTTCTTCTTGTCTTGTTGCATATTCGCCATATGTACGACGCAAGTGACTACGGATTTTAGCTAGCACAATCTCATAATTAAATGGCTTCGTAATGAAATCGTCGCCCCCATTTTCTAGCGCAAAAATTTGATCCATTTCCCCAGAACGAGCGGAAATAAAAATAATTGGACAAGTTGTATGTTGACGTAGTTGGCGACACCAATAGTAGCCATCGTACGAAGGTAAATTTATATCAAGCAACACCATGTGTGGATTAAATGCTGTGAATTCTTCAACGAGATGATCAAATTCTTTGATCGTTTCAACTTCGTATTGATATTTTCTAAGCGTTTCTGCGAGCAATGATGCAATCTTTACATCATCTTCGACAATAAATATTCGATGCTTCTCCATACCAACACTCCTTTCTATCTTATATTGTATCAAAAAAAGGCCCACTGACATAACTGTCAGCGAACCTTTTGTAGCAAAAGTTAACATGTATCGTTAGCTACAGATTTTTATGTCCAAATGCCCCTGCTTTAGATAAGGGGCATCTCATAACGTGAGGGTGATTTCCGTTCCGACTAGGCGCTTTAGCAAAGCTTCCAAGGGGCGTCCAGCCTTCGCTCCAATCAGCATCTAAACTTCGCATATGTTTAACAAATGTCATCCTCTTCTTTTGATATTGAACCTTTAATAAGGACGCTTGCCATTTTCTTCATAAGCTTCTCTTAATAAATTAATTGTAAAAACTCTTCTGTCGTAATTCCACCAAAGTATGTTGGAATATCAATATCTGCTAACGCAGTAGCAACTGCAGTTCGATCATAGTTTGTCCCAGCTAAACGCTGTTCAACATCTGTCATGTCGCCTACACCAAAGAAATCTCCAAAAATATGTGCTTCTTCAATAATTCCTTTATTCACCTCTAAGCGAATATCAATGCCTCCTGTTGGGAAGCGATGTGTTTTTTGAATATTAAAGCGTGGCGATTTCCCATAGTTCCATTCCCATGTTTGATAACGCTCTTCAGATAGTTTATGGATATTTGCCCAGTCTTCCTCTGTTAGCTCATAATAGCGAATATTTTCTTCACCACCGAAAATGGATTTTAAAATTTCCAGCCTGAATTCTTCGACTGTCATCGTATCCTTTAAGAACTCAGAAATATTAGCTACTCTTGAACGAATCGATTTAATACCCTTTGATTCTATTTTATCTTTCTTCACTTTTAATGCAGATACTACAGCATCAATTTCTGTATCAAACAGTAATGTGCCGTGGCTAAACATACGGCCCTTTGTAGAAAACTGCGCGTTCCCGGAAACTTTACGTCCTTCCGCTAAAATGTCGTTGCGGCCTGAAAGCTCCGCATGAACGCCCATTTTTGCAAGTGCATCTACAACAGGCTGCGTGAATTTTTTATAATTCATAAAGCTGTCGCCATCGTCTTTAGTAATAAAACTATAGTTGAGGTTCCCTAAATCATGATACACTGCGCCTCCACCAGAAAGGCGTCGTACAACGATTATGCCATTATCCTCTACGTAATCTGTATTAATCTCTTCGATAGTATTTTGATTTTTACCGATGATGATTGAAGGCTGATTTATGTAAAAAAGTAGCACTGGCTCCTTTTCAACATCCATCGTTTTCAATAAATACTCTTCAATGGCAAGGTTAATGCGTGGATCATGAATCCCTTTATTATCAACGAATATCATAATTTACGTTTCCTCCTTCACAATATATCCATATTTATTTTAACGTAAATTAGGCATTTTGTGTTGACGAAAAGCTTCTGTTATAATACACTAGAAAATATCAAAACAGTAATAGTACAGATGAACTTAAAGGAGGAGTCCACAATGTTAGAAAATGTAGTTGAATTTTTCAAGAACCTACCTGCAAAGCAATGTACAGAATGCGGTGAAAAGATTGAAGAACAAAGTGAATGCTACAGCAACACTTGTGAAAAATGTAACCACCTATAAGCATTTGCCTATTCTGTAATAGTCATATACGTGCCCCACACGTACTAAAAATGACACCTCTCATCATATTAATTGATGAACCCTTAATTAAATCTCTTACACTTAAAAACAGCAGCCGATACGCTCATATCAGCTGCTGTTTTTTGTATGACTCTTTTGCATATGAGCTGTTTTCTGCTGAAGACGAACAGTTCTTCCCTGTACCTGATCAGTTCTCGAAGCAACCCGGGAGGTTCTCCTGCTAACGAGTAACTCTTCCTTTGTCAGTCAATTATTCAACCATAAAAAAACACCCACCAATATCGGTGGGTGTAAAAAATTCCTTTTTAGTTTTCTTCGGCTACTTTTGAGTAACGTTTTGTGTGTAGTAACATGAAATAACCGAAAGTAATAGCTAAGAATGCTACTAGGAAACCTGCTAGAATTCCATAGTTTTGCATTAAGAATGATGTATCACCAGTTGAGATACTTGCTTTAAATGCTGAAACAGTATATGTCATTGGTAATAATTTATTAAATACTTGTAATGGTGATGGGATTAACTCAAGTGGGAATGTACCCGCACTTGTTGTAAGTTGTAAAATTAATACAACAATCGCCATGAAGCGTCCTGGATCACCGAAAATAGATACTAACATTTGAATTAAAGCTAAGAAAACATAACTTGTTAATAATGCTGTTAGGCAGAAGTATCCGAAATTGTTTACTTCAAGGCCTAAGCCCCATTTTACAATAACCACTGTTAATATAGTTTGAATTAAGCCGACTATTGCTAAAACTGAAGCTTTACTTGTAAACCAAGCTGCTCCATTTTTTGGACGAATCGCTGGTTCCACAAGTGGGAAAACGATAGAGATTAATAACGCACCAACGAATAAACCAAGAGAAATAAAGTATGGTGAGAAACCTGTTCCATAGTTAGGTACATGGTTAACAGATTCTTTATCAACCTCAACTGGGCTACCTACCATATCATATGTGTCTTTGCTTGCATGAACTTCTTTTGCTTTTTCACTTGCTTCACCTAATTTGCCAGATAAAGTTGATTGACCATCTGCAAGTTCACTTGAACCATCAACAATCTTTGTAGAACCCTCTGCTACTTCACCTGATTTAGATGCAAGTGTTGATTGACCATTTGCAAGTTTATTTGAACCACTTACTAGCTCATTTAAGCCTGAAGCCAACGCGTTAGAACCTGCTCCGACTTTCTGTGCACCTGCATTTAATTCACCTAATTTTTGAGCAAGTGTTGCATTACCAGCTTGAAGAGTTTGTGCACCTTGATTTAATTTACCGCTTTTTGATACTAACTCATTTGCACCTGCTAACACTTGTGATTGACCTGCCGCAATTTGCGATGCACCTGAACTTAATTCGTTAGCACCAGCTTGTAATTGTCCTGTACCAGCAGTTAAAGCACCTAAACCATCATGCACGCTTGCACTTCCTGCTTGTAGCTTAGTTAATGTTTGTTTTAATACGGCTGCTTGCTCTTCAGGCAATGAGCCCATCATGCCTTCTAATTGTTTAGATAACTCATTGATACCAGCTGATACTTGAGCAGAACCATCTTTTAATTGGCCTGCTGCACCATTTAATTGACCTGCACTATCTGCAATTTTTGCTGCGCCTGCAGTGATTTGTGGTTGATTATTACTAACCTTAGCTATACCTGCTTGAAGTTGTGCTACGCCCTGTGTATATTGTGACACACCGCCCGAAAGTTCTGTTGCCCCCGATGCTGCTTTCTGTGCACCTGGGTATAACTGTCCAGTAGCGTTTTGTATGCTTCCTATAGCAGTATTTAATTCATTTGCACCTTTTGAAGCGTCTCCAATACCTTTAGCAATTTTGTCTGCACCATTCGATAATTCAACCGAACTTGATGCTATTTTCTCTAAATAACCTTTTAAATCTTTTGTACCATTCGCTAAAGTTTTTGCACCCTCACCTAGCTTATTCGAGCCATCAGCAGCCTCTGTAAAGCCATCTCCAAGAGTTGTAATAGAATCAAATAATTTTTCAGCATAAGTTGCTGAAACTTGTTCATTCACTTCCGCACGTATTAGTTCCATTGCTGATTCACCAATTTGTGCACTAAGGAAGTTTAATCCTTCATTTGGAATATAATTCATGACTAATTTAGAAGGTTTGTCATCTAATAACGTAGTCGCATGCTCAGAGAAATTTGTTGGAATTTCTAGAGTCATATAATAATCTCGACCATTTAGACCTTTTTCAGCATCTTCTTTGGATACTTCAACAAACTTAAACTCGTTACTCTCGACAAGCTTATCAACTAATTCGTTCCCTAAATCTAATTTAACTCCTTCCATTTCAGCGCCCTTATCTTCATTGACAACAGCTACTGGCAAATTCGGAAGGCCTTTATATGGATCCCAGAATGCCCATAAAAACATACCTGCGTACATCACTGGAATAAATAATACAGCGATTATTGAAACAAGCATTTTTCTTGTTTTTAAGATTTTCAGCCACTCAGCTTTAATCATACGTTTTCTTCACTCCTATAATATTGACCGAAAACGTCAGTCGGTCATTTTTATTCAAAAAAAAAAATTTTCAGGTGGGTAAAAACTCTAGATTGTCATTGCTTCTCTTTTTATCTCGGCCAAATCAAGTTAAAATTAGTCCACGGAAGATTGTTTCCTTGAAAAGATTTAGTATCTTTTCTTCTGGAATAATTTCACCATGTAGCTCATGCCAATCAACGACAAATGCTAGATACGCCTTTAGCAACAGAAAGCTTACTAATTCTGCATCACAGTCTCTAATTTCTCCTTTTACGATACGTCTTTGAATTAATTCAGTAACGTAGGATAAAATTTCATTCTCAATGCGAACTAGAGCTTGTTTAACTGCTGGCGTTCGTAGTTCCTTTTCCTCCTCTAATAGCTTCGCAAATAAAAGATGTTTTTCACGGAAATGTAGCATTCTCATTAAAGCATTGTGCGCATTGTCCATAAAGCTAGCTGATGCATCCAGCACTGCATCCGCTTCTGCTTGCATCTCTCGTACAAGTGACATAGCTATCTCTTGAAATAAAATTTCTTTATTTGCAAAGAATGTGTAAATCGTCCCTTTACCGACATTCGCAATTTTAGCTACTTGCTCCATTGTTGTCGCCTTGTACCCAAACAATGTAAAGGATTTTGTAGCTGCTTCAAGAATTTCCTGCCTACGATCCATTAGTAACATCCTTTCCTGTTCTATTATGTACATGCCTTTGTACACGAAAATGTTAATGACCAGAAAACCGTTTCGGTCATCTGGTCATTATCATATTCCTATTTTAAAAATAATGCAAGCATTTAATTGTGATTTTTTTCACTTTTTTCGTGATCACTATGCTCAGCACCCTCTGATTTATCATTACCGTGATCCATCATGTTATGATCCATGCTGTTGTTATTTGCTTTTTCATCTTCAGGTAAAACTTTCGTCATATCTGGGCTTCCAGCAGTAATTTGTTGCTTCGGCATATTATGAACACCATTTGCCGTCGTATGAGCATACATATAATATACTCCATCGTGGTCAAACTTAGTCTCCGCTTTGTAAACGCCATCTTTCTCTAATTTACCGTCAATCATTTGCCCTTCATCACGTTTACCAGATTCCCATACCTCAAATTTTACAACTGCATCATCAACTTTTTTGCCACCTTGTTCAACTTGCGCAGCAAGTTCAATCGTTTCATTGATTGCTACTTCTTTTGGTGTTAAAATTTCAACCTCTGGAATTTGAGGCACTTCTGGCTCTTTCAAAGTTGTTTGCTCTTTCTTTTCTCCACATCCAACCAATAATACAGGTACTGCTACTATTAATGCCAATAACCATTTTCTCACGTTTTATTCCTCCATTAACGGCAATGTAATTTTTACAATTGTGCCCTTTTCAACTTCACTTTCAATCTCTATCTTGCCCTGTAACTGCTTCAGCAATTGTTCAACAATCGACAAGCCTAGTCCACTGCCACCATCTGCCCGGCTCCGTGCTTTGTTAACACGATAAAAGCGCTCCGTTACATGCGATAAATCCTCTTGTGGAATACCAATTCCATAATCCTTTATCGTAATTTGTGCACTTCCATTATCCTCAAAAGCAGTAATTTCAACCTTTGACTGCTCATAAGAGTAATTAATAGCATTTTCAATTATATTAATAAAAACTTGTTTCAGCTTTACTTCATCAGCTTTGATAATCAATGCATCATCAGCATCCAAATGGAGTGCAATCGTCTTCTTCTCGGCTTGATGAGTTAATATTTTTTGAACCTCGCGTAATGTTTCAGCAAGCGGAATTGGATATAAAGTAATTTCCGCCTGTTCATTTTCCATACGAGCAAGTAGAAGTAATTCATTCGTTAAACGTTCCATCCGATTTGCCTCACGTACAATTAGCTGGATCGTTTCCTCTTTTTGACTTTCCGGAATGATACCCTTTTGCATCGCTTCACTATATCCTTTTACATAGCTAATAGGTGTCCTTAGCTCATGTGAAACTGTAGCTAAAAATGTTTTTTGAGCCTCATCCTCTTGTTGAATCGACTCTGCCATTTTATTAAAGGTGCTAGATAATCTTCCTATTTCATCTTTGGAATGAACAGTCACACGTGTTCCATAGTTTCCGTCTGACATTTGCTCAACAGCTCTTTGCAAATTACTTAGTGGTCGCATAATATGACGGATTCCTTTATAAATTAAATAGCTGATGACAATTAAAAATATAAAGGCACTGACAAATAAGGAAATGACTTCATTATTCGCTAACTCACTAATTTTTGCTAAAGGGAAATAAATATATATAATTCCTTCAAGCCTATTTTGATCTACTAGCGGAAGTACTACAGAAATTAACTGTCTATCAAACCGAGGCTCATACCCAATTTTCTGTACATATTCACCAGCCAGTAATTGCTGTCGCTCTTCTGGACCAATCAATGTTTCGAAGTCAATATCAAACGGCACACAAGCGCTTAGTTCACGCGGATTTCTTACTGCAAAAATATTTAAATTAGAATAATTAGTATACTGTTCAATATTTGCAATAAATTCATCCGTTACTTTACTACCAGTATACATCGTTTGTAGCTTTGACCCTACCTCTACCATCATCTCTTCCGTGTCTTCTACATAAAGCCGTTCATATAAATAATCAGTCAGGACATACATGAAGACAACCGTAATAATTAAAAATGCAAAGATTAATAGCCAAATACGTGTTGAAATCTTTTTCATTCGCCAGGATCAAAGCGGTAGCCCACTCCCCAAACGGTCTGAATATGCCCCGCTGCTTCCTTTCCAAGCTTTATACGTAAGGTTTTTATATGCGTGTCAACAGTTCTTGTACCCCCTACATAATCAATATCCCAAATGCGTTCTAGTAATTGCTCCCTTGTATAAGCATTCCCAGGATTGTTCATAAACAAATGTAATAGTTCAAACTCCTTTAAAGTAAGCGGAACACTCTTTCCATCCACAGATACTTTGCGTGCAGTCTCATCTATTTTAATAGGTCCAAGCATCACATATTTTTGCTGTAATTCTTCAATATTAGCACCACTTCTTCTTAACACAGCATGAATTCGTGCAACCAGCTCATCGTTTGTAAACGGTTTTACAATATAATCATCTCCGCCAATTGTTAAGCCTTTAACTTTATCCTCATTTGCATCGCGTGCTGTCAGGAAAATAATTGGTATATTCGACATCGCACGTATACTTTGACAAACTGCAAAGCCGTCTTCATGTGGCATCATCACATCTAGTAGAACTAAATCAATTTTTTCTCGTACAATAATATCATAGGCTTCTGTACCACTTGCTGCTGTTAAAGTCTCAATTTTAGAATTATTGAGCATCATTTCTATTAAATTACGCATATCTTTCTCATCATCAACAATTAATACAGTTGTCACATTTTTTCCTCCCTCACTAACAGTTGAAAAGCACCTTTCCCCACATCAACTGTTTTTTTCACCTGACCTTCTTTTATGAAATATAAAGTATGGTCATCATAGCCAGCGACAACAATATTATCTTTAAACTGATTTACGGCAAATGGATTAGCGCCTACCACTTGCTCCCATTTCACATTTCCATCAAAGTCAGCAACATATAATTCATTATGACCATGACTAACAACGAGGATAGCATCCTTTGTTTTGGTTAATCCAACAGGCATTAAAGGCATTTTTATCTCCCCTTTTTTGACTCCTGTCGTAAGATCATATTTTTTAACAGAACTATTCGGTTTGCTTCCTTCTCCATGACCACCTATCCATAGTTCATTTGTCTCTTCGAGAATAGCTATTCCATGTGATGATTTTTGAATCGGCCACTCTTGCTCAACCTTTAGATTTTCAATATTTAACACCGATAATTTCGTATCTTTATAATTAATCACATATAGCTTATCTTTATAGGCTGCCATTGACATAGGGTAGTTACCTAGCTTCTGTGTTGCCAGTTCATTGCCCTTCTCATCAAAGCTTGTCACTGTATTTGTTTTGCTATTCGCAATAAAAAACTGTTTTTTATTTTCAGCATAATACACATTGGTTGTACCAAGCTTTACTTTTTTGGAATAGAGCTTCTTTCCAGTTGATAATGTATAGACGTCTATTTCATTTAATTGATGACCGTACAATAATACACGATCATTTTCAAGCAGAATTGCCCCCGAGTAAGCTTTGTCAAATAACCACGTTGCCATCACATTCCCTTGCCCATCTATAAAATCTAGCGAAGGCTCCTGTATATTTAAGGATGCAATAAAATCCTGGTCGCGTTCTATAGGATCAAACGATTTCCCCGTACACCCTGCTAGCCATATAAGCTGTACTAAAGAAAAAATGAAGAATACCCATTTTTTCAACATCATCACCTCTGTTTCTTAACTATACTTCACAATTGTGAAATTCGCGTGAAACTTGAATGGTAAATTTATGACAAAGAAAACAAGTGAATTTTCACTATTAATATTACATCTACGAGCATTTATCCAAACCCAAAAATATAGTAGCTCATATACTACATAGATTACGGTAAGGAGGAATCCACTTTATGGTGTCCATTAGCTTATGTATGATAGTGAAAAATGAAGAAGATGTCATCGGTAGATGTCTAGCATCTGTAAAAGGGTTAGTTGACGAGATTAATATCATCGATACAGGCTCGACCGACAATACAAAGCAAATCGTTAAACAATTCACAGATCGTATTTATGATTTCGAATGGATTCAGCATTTTGCAGCAGCAAGAAATTTTTCCTTTCAGCAAGCAACAAAGGAGTACATTTTATGGCTTGATGCAGACGACGTATTATTAGAAGAGGATCAGGTAAAATTCAAAGCACTAAAAGAATCCTTAAGTCTTGATATAGATGCCGTTTCGATGAATTATAATTTAAGCTTTGATCATGAGGGAAATGTAAGTTCACTATTAAGAAGATATCGTTTAGTAAGAAGAGATAAACAATTCCAATGGATAGGAGCTGTCCATGAATATTTAGAAGTCGGCGGGAAGCTTTTGGATAGCGATATCGCTGTCAGCCATTTACCACTTAGTCATGATCATAATCGGAATATTAACATCTATAAGCAATTAGTTGAATCAGGAGAACCTCTCTCTCCACGAGATACATTTTATTATGCAAATGAATTACTAGATCATGAACAATTTGAGGACGCACTATTTTACTATGAAACGTTTTTAGTTTCTAAATTGGGCTGGGTAGAAGATAATATCCGAGCCTGTTTTAAATTAGCAGATTGTTACTCCCATTTAAATGATAAAGAAAATAATTTGAGTTCCATTTTAAGAAGCTTTGAATATGATATTCCACGCCCGGAAGCGTGTTGTAGACTCGGCTTTCATTTTTTGGAACAAGCCAAAAATTATGAAGCAATATTTTGGTATGAACAAGCGCTTGTCATCAAGCAAAAACCTAACACTCCTTTTCAAAATAAAACCTTTACGACCTGGTTACCCCACTTACAACTTTGTGTCCTCTTCGATCGATTACAACAATATGAACTAGCCAACGCACATAATGAATTAGCAAGAGCCTATTTACCAAATGATGAAAAAATACTGCACAATAAAAAATATTTTGATCGCATTTTAAATAAGGAAAATGAAACATCTTAAATATTTTCTATATAAATAAGTTGTTAGTGAACAGTGTTTAGAAAATACTTTTATCGCTATTGATATTTTTGATAAACCAAGTAGTTAACTGTCTATTTCATCTTTTCTCTCTATGAATACGATATTTGAGAGAGGAGGTGAAACAATGCATTTTGGACAATTTAAAAATAGAATCTGCAGCAAATGTAATACATTCCCGTGTTGTTGTAATCCTTGTGCTCCAAGCTGTCCTGTTATTCCTATTAAACGTGGAATAACTGGTCCTACTGGGGCTACTGGGGCTACTGGGGTCACTGGACCTACTGGTGTGACTGGTTCTACTGGCGCTACCGGGATTACTGGCTCTACTGGCGTTACTGGTACGACTGGTTCTACCGGGGCTACCGGCCCTACTGGCTCTACGGGAGTGACTGGCTCTACTGGTGTTACTGGAGCTACTGGTACGACTGGTTCTACCGGGGTTAATGGCTCTACTGGCTCTACTGGCTCTACTGGCTCTACTGGCTCTACTGGCTCTACTGGTTCTACTGGCGTGACCGGCTCTACTGGAGCTACTGGTTCTACGGGAGTGACTGGCTCTACTGGGGCTACTGGTGTTACTGGTGTTACTGGTACGACTGGTTCCACTGGCGTTACTGGCGTGACCGGTTTTACTGGGGTCACTGGCTCTACTGGAGCTACTGGTTCTACGGGAGTGACTGGCTCTACTGGTGTTACTGGTGTTACTGGCGTGACCGGTTCTACTGGGGTCACTGGGGCTACCGGTGTGACTGGCTCTACTGGTGACACTGGATCTACTGGGGCTACTGGATCTACTGGGGCTACTGGTGTTACTGGTGTTACTGGTGTTACTGGCGCTACTGGTACGACTGGTTCCACTGGCGTTACTGGCGTGACCGGTTCTACGGGAGCTACTGGTTCTACGGGAGTGACTGGCTCTACTGGCTCTACTGGGGCTACTGGTGTTACTGGTGTTACTGGCGCTACTGGTACGACTGGTTCCACTGGCGTGACCGGTTCTACTGGAGCTACTGGTTCTACGGGAGTGACTGGCTCTACTGGTGACACTGGATCTACTGGCTCTACTGGGGCTACTGGGGCTACTGGTGTTACTGGTGTTACTGGTGTTACTGGTGTTACTGGCGCTACTGGGGTCACTGGCACTACCGGAGCTACTGGTGTTACTGGTGTTACTGGTGTTACTGGAGCTACTGGCGTTACCGGTTCTACTGGGGTCACTGGGGCTACCGGTGTTACTGGCTCTACTGGCGTGACCGGTTCTACTGGGGTCACTGGGGCTACTGGTGTTACTGGCTCTACCGGCGTTACTGGGGCTACTGGCGTTACCGGCTCTACTGGACCTACTGGGGCTACTGGCGTTACCGGTTCTACTGGGATCACTGGGGCTACCGGTGTTACTGGCTCTACTGGCATGACCGGCTCTACTGGAGCTACTGGTTCTACGGGAGTGACTGGCTCTACTGGGGCTACTGGGGCTACTGGTGTTACTGGCGCTACTGGCGTTACTGGTACGACTGGTTCCACTGGCGTTACTGGCGTGACCGGTTCTACTGGGGTCACTGGGGCTACCGGTGTGACTGGCTCTACTGGCGTGACCGGTTCTACTGGAGCTACTGGTTCTACGGGAGTGACTGGCTCTACTGGTGACACTGGATCTACTGGGGCTACTGGTGTTACTGGTGTTACTGGTGTTACTGGTGTTACTGGTGTTACTGGCGTGACCGGCTCTACTGGACCTACTGGTTCTACAGGAGTGACTGGCTCTACTGGTGACACTGGATCTACTGGGGCTACTGGTGTTACTGGTGCTACTGGCGTGACCGGTTCTACTGGGGTCACTGGGGCTACCGGTGTGACTGGGGCTACTGGGGCTACTGGGGCTACTGGGGCTACTGGTGTTACTGGTGTTACTGGTGTTACTGGTGTTACTGGCGCTACTGGTACGACTGGTTCCACTGGCGTTACTGGCGTGACCGGTTCTACTGGGGTCACTGGCACTACCGGAGCTACTGGTGTTACTGGCGCTACTGGGGTCACTGGAGCTACTGGCGTGACCGGCTCTACTGGGGTCACTGGGGCTACCGGTGTGACTGGGGCTACTGGGGCTACTGGTGTTACTGGCGCTACTGGTACGACTGGTTCCACTGGCGTTACTGGCGTGACCGGTTCTACTGGGGTCACTGGGGCTACCGGTGTGACTGGCTCTACTGGCGTGACCGGTTCTACTGGAGCTACTGGTTCTACGGGAGTGACTGGCTCTACTGGTGACACTGGATCTACTGGGGCTACTGGTGTTACTGGTGTTACTGGCGTGACCGGCTCTACTGGACCTACTGGTTCTACAGGAGTGACTGGCTCTACTGGTGACACTGGATCTACTGGGGCTACTGGTGTTACTGGCGCTACTGGCGTGACCGGTTCTACTGGGGTCACTGGGGCTACCGGTGTGACTGGGGCTACTGGGGCTACTGGGGCTACTGGGGCTACTGGGGCTACTGGGGCTACTGGGGCTACTGGGGCTACTGGGGCTACTGGGGCTACTGG
>NZ_MWSJ01000033.1 GCF_002237755.1 Lysinibacillus sp. KCTC 33748
TTGTTTCTCGACAATTCAAGTATATATAAATCGGTGAATCTGTGCTTTTTTTATGCGTGGAATTGTGCGAATACCCCAAAAAATATTATAGAACCAATAAAAATAAAATAAGCCTGAAATCAGTATTCATGCAGCTGATTTCGGGCTTATTTATTCTATCCTCTTAGAGCGTCGATTAACTCTGGTTTATACTCTCCATTACGAAGCATTTCAATTTCATGTTTATAAGGAGCCGATTTTGATTTGGCATCACTATTTAATGCGACAAATGGTGTTTCTAGGATTTTAGGAACCTCCATTAATTGCGGATGATGGACAACATACTTTAATGCATCAAAGCCAATATGACCGAAGCCAATATTTTCGTGACGGTCTTTTCCTGCACCGCGAACATTTTTAGAATCGTTGATATGCAGGACTTTGATACGGTCAACACCTATTAATTTATCAAACTCATTTAAGACGCCATCAAAATCTTCTACAATATTATAACCAGCATCATGCGTATGGCACGTATCAAAGCATACTGAAAGACGTTCATTATGTGTTACACCATCTATAATTTTCGCAAGCTCTTCGAAAGAACGACCACATTCAGTTCCTTTTCCCGCCATTGTTTCTAATGCGATTTGTACCGGGTAATCCTGTGACAGTACTTCATTTAAACCTTCAATAATTTTGGCAATCCCTGCGTCTGCTCCCGCGCCAACATGGGCACCCGGATGCAACACAATTTGTGTTGCTTCCAACGCCGCTGTTCGTTCGATTTCAGTTTGTAAAAAATCTACACCTAGACGGAAAGTTTCAGGTTTTTCTGTGTTTGCAATATTAATAATGTATGGAGCATGAACAACAATATTTGTCATGCCATGCTCTTTCATGTGTAGTAAACCGTTCATAATATTAAGGTCAGCAATTGGCTTACGACGAGTGTTTTGAGGTGCTCCTGTATAAATCATAAAGGTATTTGCCCCATACGAAAGAGCCTCTTTACTTGACCCGAGCAGCATTTCTTTTCCACTCATTGAAACATGTGATCCAAGTAGCATTTGAAAGCCTCCTTATTTTTTACCGCGAGCTTTTAAGCGACGTTCACGCTTTTTAATTTTGTCCATTTCCCATTTCATATTACGTTTATAGCCTGGTTTTACTTTTTTCGGCTTACGTACTAATGATTTAGCTTTTGCATCGATTTCATTTTCATGCTTCACACGATTTTTACGTGCATGACGCTCTTTTAATTCAGACCATTCGCCATTTTTCACGTCTTTTTGAACAAATGGAATACCCATTTTCTCAACACGTACTACTGCATCTTCATCTGATGGCTCAAATAATGTGATAGCAGTTCCTTTATTACCTGCACGGGCTGTACGTCCCACACGATGAACAAAGAATTCTAAGTCCTCTGGAATTTCGTAGTTAATGACATGTGAAATCCCTTGAATATCGATACCACGCGCTGCAAGATCTGTTGCAACGATATATTGATAATCCAAATCTCGAATTTGCTTCATCATCTTCTTACGATCACGCGGACTTAAATCACCATGTATTTGACCACAGCGAATCCCGTTTTCATTTAAGTAGCCTGCAACATGCTCTGCAGTTTTACGTGTGTTAGTGAAAATGACAGCTAAAAATGGATTGATCCCTTCAATAACTTCCAACAAACGTTTGTTACGTGATTTCGAACGCACTGGTACAAGCACAAAGTCAATTCCTTCTGCGACCGGACGTTTATCGTTCATATGGATATGAACAGGTGCTTCCATATATTTTTTTAAGAAAGGCTGAAGCTTTTCTGGAATTGTTGCTGAGAATACAAACATTTCAAGGTTTTCTGGCATTTGGGAAGCAAAACCATCGATTTCCTCTATAAAGCCCATATCGAAGGCTAAATCTGCCTCATCGACAACTAAAATTGGCGCCGTATGCACAAATAACGCTTGCGCTGAAACGAGATCACGAATACGTCCTGGCGTTCCGACAACAATTTGTGGTTGTGTTTTTAACTTATCAATGGAGCGTTGTTTGTCCGTACCTCCAATAAATAATTTCGCTTGAATTGTTGTTCCTTCTATTAATTGATTTAACGCATCAAAAATTTGTTGTGCAAGCTCACGTGTAGGTGACGTAATAACAGCTTGTACTTCCTGCTTATCAGCATTAATTCGTTGCACTATTGGAATTAAAAAACTATGTGTTTTTCCTGTTCCTGTATGCGCTTGTCCGATTGCACTTTTTCCTTTTAATAATAGCGGAATGATTTCCTTTTGAATCGGCGTTGGTTCTGTAAAGCCAAGTTCTGCAATTGCGTCCTGCAAAAATGGCTGAAAATTATAATCAGTATATTTTGACATAATTCGTTCCTCCTAACATCTTTCACATTGTATCATGATTCAACTTTTAGGTATATTCAGGTGTGTTAATTAAGCGTTTTATCCACCCTAATTGAAAGGCTCTGATAACCGCTGGGCTACTTGTCTTCCCACTGAGTCGAGTAGCCCAACTACAATGGACTACATAAGCAAAATATCAACAAAAAAAATTTTATCAGTCAATAATAAATCTATATTTTCCTAATCAACACGCATGAGGTATATTAACGTCCTATTATCTAAAGCATGAACATAATTTTTAATTTTTATCATGGCTGTAGCAAAGCCCTTATCAAAGTTACTCGAAATACTGTGAATATGCAATAAAAATTGCACTCAGACCTGTAAACAAACGCTACTCCTAATTGCATAAAGCTGTAAGGTAATTTAATTGTAAGACCTTGATATTCCTATTTTTTGAGGAGATTTTCTCTATGGTGAGCTACCATAATAATTTAGTCTAGATATTTTTAGTATGTTAATTTTAATACTATTTTGATTCAGTTTGGTACTCGTACTAATGATGAAGAACCGTTGATTTTTCGCTGAGGGCGGCGACTCTTACGGAAATCAGCCACTTGGAGTAAAAATTAACCTTTGTTTTTTGAGACACTTTATCAGGTGTGCTTTTTAAAAATAGGTGTATTTTTGAGGTGAATTAAAGTTGGGCGATAAGTTTGAAAATTAGGGCGACAAATCTTAGAATTGTTCCGATATATCTCGAAAAGGTTCCGATAAATCTTAAAATTGTTCCGATAAAAGGGTTTTTTGTTTCTATTTCGCTAATATATTCCCAATTTTAACTGATTGTAGCGTAGGGTTACTCGAATTAATTCAAATGTATAAAAATGGTTAATCAACACATAAGACACTTATTTTATATTTATTATTTTGTCGACAAGCTGAACCCACCTAATGCTGTTAGAAGGAGCTATGAATAAGTATTTTTTATGTCAATTCATTGTTAACTAATGCCTTACAGAATTACCATATGTTACGATAAAGATGTAAGATACTAGAGGAGGTTGACTTATCATGAAAGCAGCAAGATGGTATAAAGCAAAAGACATCCGTGTAGAAAACATTGAAGAACCAGTAATCGCACCTGGAAAAGTAAAAATTAAAGTACATTGGACAGGGATTTGTGGTAGTGATTTACATGAATATGCAGCTGGCCCAATATTCATTCCAGTGGAACAACCTCACTATGTAAGTAAAGATATTGCGCCAATTGTTATGGGCCATGAGTTTTCTGGTGAAGTAGTAGAAATTGGCGAAGGTGTTTCAAAGGTACAAGTTGGAGATCCTGTCGTTGTAGAACCTATTCTTGCATGTGGCGAATGTGCCGCTTGTAAAAAAGGAAAATATAATATTTGTAAGCATTTAGGATTCCACGGTCTTTCTGGCGGTGGCGGAGGTTTCTCTGAATATACAATGGTAGATGAAAAAATGGTACACAAAATGCCCGAGGGTCTTTCCTATGAACAAGGTGCACTTGTTGAACCAGCGGCAGTAGCATTACATGCAGTTCGTCAAAGTAAACTAAAAGCTGGTGATACAGCAGCTGTCTTTGGTACTGGGCCAATCGGTCTTCTAGTTATCGAGGCATTGCGAGCAGCTGGAGCAGCGGAAATTTATGCGGTAGAACTTTCAGCAGAGCGTGCTGCTAAAGCATTAGAGCTTGGCGCTACAGCTGTTATTAACCCTAAAGATGAGGATGCAGTAGCTCGTCTACATGAATTAACAAATGGTGGCGTAGATGTTGCATTTGAAGTTACAGGTGTTCCTGTTGTATTGCAGCAAGCGATTGATTCAACAACATTTGAAGGTGAAACAATTATCGTTTCTATTTGGGAAACAGACGCTTCTATTCTACCTAATAATATCGTACTATCAGAGCGTTCTGTAAAAGGTATTATTGCTTATCGCGATATTTTCCCAGCAGTTATGGAATTAATGAAACAAGGCTACTTCCCTGCTGAAAAACTTGTGACAAAACGAATTGATCTTGAGGAAGTCGTAACAGAAGGCTTTGAAGTACTAATGAAAGAGCGAAACCATATTAAAATTCTTGTAAATTCACAAGCTTAATATATAGTGAAACAGGTAGAGAAAATAGTTTCTCTACCTGTTTTTGATTTGTTAAAATTTGTTTCCCCTATATTGTTCATTCTCATAACGTAGGGTTGATTTCCGTTCCGACTAGGCGCTTTGTTGCTGCTACGTTAACACTACGCTTTCGCACAGAGCAAAGCTTCCTGGGGGCTTCCGAGGAGTCGCCCAGTCGTAATGAAGATCAATTTTTCATGGCATACGTTTTAGCATAAGTCCCATCCCAACTTTTATTGATGAGCCTCTTTTCCCTCCATTTTTTTCATCATATCCAAATTAGCCATAAGGAAGTTCACCTTACTTTCTCCAAAAATCCCCAACGAACGTTTTTCTGTATTTGCTTCTATAATTTTTTCAATCTCATCCTTCGAAAGCCCACTTGCTTGGGCAATACGTTCGACTTGTATTTCTGCAGCCTTCACACTGATATGTGGATCCAATCCTGAACCTGAAGCGGTCATTAAATCAGCAGGTATATCTTGTCGTTTTACGGATGGGTTTGCTAGTAAAAACTTCTCGATATCTGCTTCTATCCGTTTTTTCAATTCTGGATTAGATGGTGCATAGTTAAACGTTCCAGAGCTTACACCACTATAATTCACCCGCCCCTTTTCGTCTGGTATCGTATCCTCTTTCATATAAACATTATAGTTAACAGATGAGACACGCCCCCAGAAATATTCTGGTGCCGTAAAAGCTTGACCGATTAATTCTGAGCCGACAGCTTCACCATCCGTCTCTATTAAACTACCATTTGCTTTATGATGAAATAACCCTTGGGCTAATGCAGTCACTGCAAATGGGTATATAAAACCACATAAAACAAACATAGTTAGTGTGATGAGTATTGCTTGCTTTGAGTTCTCAAAAAATTTTCGCATGTAGCTTCCTCCTATAACCCAAACGTATGGAATAGTGGCCCAACTAATAGATCAATCAACTTAATACCAATAAAGGGAGCAATAATACCGCCTACGCCATAAACAAGTAAATTTTTATTTAATAATTTTGCAGCACTCATCGGCTTATACTTGACGCCTTTCATTGCAATTGGTATTAACAATGGAATAATGACCGCATTAAAAATTAAAGCAGAAATGATCGCACTTGTAGGTGAATTGAGATTCATAATGTTTAATGCACTCATCTCAGGTACAGCAACCATTAACATAGCTGGGATAATGGCAAAGTATTTTGCGATATCGTTTGCAATACTAAATGTTGTTAAGGCACCTCGAGTCATCAGCAATTGCTTCCCAATTTCTACAACTTCAATAATTTTAGTTGGATTTGAATCTAAGTCGACCATATTAGCAGCTTCCTTCGCTGCATTCGTTCCTGAATTCATGGCAAGCCCTACATTCGCCTGTGCCAGTGCTGGCGCATCATTCGTGCCGTCACCAGTCATAGCTACAACTTTACCTTGTGCTTGCTCATCTTTAATAACTTGAATTTTATCTTCTGGCTTACTTTCTGCAATAAAGCTATCTACTCCAGCTTCCTTTGCGATAGCTGCTGCAGTTAGCGGATTATCTCCTGTACACATGATTGTTTTAATACCCATTGCTCGAAGCTGATCAAAGCGGTCCTTGAGTCCAGCCTTTACGACATCCTTTAAATAAATAACACCTAAAATTTTATCGTTTAACGCTACTACAAGCGGTGTTCCACCAACAGAAGATACTTGCTGAATCAGCTGTTCCATATTTGTAGGAATGCCATGACCTGCATTCATACTTTCTTTTTTTATTGTATCGTAGGCTCCTTTTCGAATTTTTGTACCATCCTTCATATCCAATCCGCTCATGCGTGTCTGTGCGGTAAATGGAATATGTTCGCTTGACTTGATAATGTTTTCTTCGTCGTCAGTATTCACTCCTAATTCACAAGCAAGTGACAAAATTGATTTTCCTTCAGGTGTATCATCTGTTAAAGAACTAAGCCATGCAACTTGAATCAAATCTTTACTTTCCACCCCTTTTACTGGGAGAAATTCAGCTGCCATGCGATTGCCATAAGTAATCGTTCCAGTTTTATCTAATATTAAAGTATCCACGTCTCCACACGCCTCTACGGCTCTTCCAGACATCGCAATAACGTTAAACTGTGTAACCCTATCCATTCCTGCAATACCGATTGCCGACAATAATCCTCCTATTGTTGTAGGAATTAAACAAACTGTCAGGGCTATTAATGTTGCGATAGAAATCGGAACATTTAAATAAGTTGTCATTGGATAGAGTGTCACAACAACTAATAAGAAAATAATTGTTAAGCTTACTAAAAGTGTGTTGAGCGCTACCTCATTTGGCGTTTTTTTACGACTGGCTCCCTCGATGAGCGTAATCATTTTATCTAAAAACGATTCCCCTGGCATCGAAGTAATTTCGATCATCAGCCAATCACTCGTAACCGTCGTGCCACCTGTCACTGATGAAAAATCACCACCTCGCTCCTTTACAACAGGAGCAGATTCACCCGTTATTGCCGATTCATCTACTGTTGCAATCCCATCTCTGACTTCCCCGTCATTTGGAATAACCTCTCCTGCTTGAACTAAAACGATATCGCCCTTTTTTAACTCATGTGCCTGTTTAAGTATTTCAGAACCATCACTAAGCAAAACACGAGCCTGTGTCACTGTTTTCGTCTTTTTTAAAGTTTGAACCTGTGCCTTCCCCCGTCCTTCTGCAATCGACTCGGCAAAATTAGCAAATAGAATGGTAACAAAAAGAATGACAGCGACAATCGCATTATACAATCGGTCATGTTCTCCAACCTCGTTACCAAATATATTCGGAAAAAGTGTTAATAACAGTACGAACATAAACCCTATTTCTACTACAAACATAACAGGATTTTTCACCATATATGCTGGGCTAAACTTCTTTAAAGCGTCTATCATAGAGCTTTTAAACATAGTGCCCGTAATAAAACTTTTTCTTGCTGTTTCCATAAGTGTCTCTCCTTATTAAAAATCAATTTCGCCTTGGCGTAATTGTAGCTGACGCTTTGCTTTCGCTGCAGATAAACAATGCGTCCGGATTTTGAATTGTGCACGCACATTTATTCCTTTCAAATTCATCTCACCACATTAAAGGTAGGAGTCTTAAGCTGAATGAAGATAAAGTTGTAAGTGCTCTGTAATTGGCCCAAGTGCTAATGCTGGTAAAAACGTAAGAGCACCAATCATTAAAACGATAGCAACAAGTAAAAATGTAAAAATTGTATTATCTGTTTTCAATGTGCCCACCGAATCACTATGAAACATTTTTTTAGCAAGTAAAGACGCTATGGCTAGTTGAATAATGATCGTCAAATACCGTCCAAAGAACATGGCAAGTCCTGTCGTCACATTCCAAAATGTTGAGTTGTCAGCTAGTCCTTCAAAACCTGAGCCGTTGTTCGCAGAGGCCGATGCAAATTCATATAAAACTTGGGATAAACCATGTGCACCTGGATTCGTTATACCCGCTACCCCTGCTGTTGTTGTAACTGCAAGTGCTGAAAATAGTAGGATAATAGCAGGGTGGATTAAGATACAAAGAGCAATTAATTTCATTTCCTTTTCCTCAATTTTCTTGCCTAAAAACTGAGGTGTTCGACCAATCATTAAACAGGCGATGAAAATCGTCAGTAGCACATACATCATCATGTTCATCAGGCCGACTCCTTTGCCTCCGAACACAACATTCAGCATCATATTAAACATTGGGATAAGACCACCAAGCGGTGTTAATGTATCATGCATATTGTTAACAGATCCCGTTGTAAAAGCAGTAGTCACTGTTGTAAACAACGCTGATTGAGCTACCCCAAAGCGCATCTCTTTTCCTTCCATACTTCCAAGCTCCTGCGAAATTCCGAGCTCACTAATGATTGGATTACCCGCTCTCTCAGCCACATACACAGTCACCAATCCGACTAGAAACAGCACACTCATCGCCACAAAAATGGATAGACCTTGTTTGCCGAATATCGTTTTCTCTTTTCTATGTGCGACCATTAAACTAAATGCAACTACACAAGCACCAGGTAATAACATCATAGATAGCATTTCCACAATATTAGAAATGACCGTTGGATTTTCAAAAGGCGTCGTTGAATTCGCTCCATTAAAACCACCACCATTAGTGCCTATATGCTTAATGGATTCAAGAGAAGCTACAGGCCCAAGTGCAATATCTTGAACTTTACCTTCTATTGTTTGAACAGTTTGATTCGCACTTAAGGTTTGCGGAGAACCTTGAGATACTAAAATAATGGCAACAACAATAGATAAAGGCATTAACACACGTGTAATAACACGAACAAAATCTATAAAGAAATTCCCTATAGTATCAGTTTTAGCAACAAGGCGGCGGCAGAACGCCATACAAGCGGCATATCCAGTAGCTGCAGATGTAAACATCATAAAGATAATGATTAACATTTGTGATAAATAGCTAAGTCCTGATTCGCCACTATAATGTTGAAGATTCGTATTCGTCATAAATGAAATAATGGTATTAAACGAAAGTGTTGCTTCCATATTGTCAATATTATTTGGATTTAAAAACAGCATAGCTTGAATGCGCAATAGAATATATCCAATAAAAACCATAAAAGCATTCGACAAAATTAATGAAAGTACATACTGTTTACCAGTCATATCCACTTGCTTAATGCCACTTAATTTATAAATAACGGCATCAAATCTATCCATTATTGGATCAAGCCATGTTTTTTGTTGCATTGTCACCCGAAATAGATAGTGCCCAGTTAAAATAACGATCGGTAAATAAATAATTAATACGATGGCAATTTGCCACATACCGCAATACCTCCTACTAGCCTATTAATAGTTTTCAGGATAAAGTAATGCATACCCTAGATAACCGAAAAGGAACACAAGTACAATCCCCATAATAATCCACATTTTTATTCCCCCTAATGTGTTGATTAACCATTTTTACCCACTCTACTTATTTAGAAGGCTCTGATTTCCGCTACGGGCTACTCTTTTTGTCGCTGACGCTTCGCTTTCGCACAGAAAACATTCGCTCCGTGCAGGGTCTCGCTTTCCCGCGGGAGTCGAGTAGCCCTACGCTACAATCAGTTAAAATGGGTTTACATGAGCAAAATATCAACAATAACATTCTTTTATCAGCCAATAATTAAACCTACATTTTCTTAATCAATACGCCTGTTATTCCCCCTTACTTCTCTTCGACTAGCTTAAAGCACCATGCGGTTAACGCATAAAGACACGCAAAGCTTATGATGAGTACGCCAGTCATATAAAAGTCCATCAATTCAAAACACCCCTTCTCTCTTTTGGATGCTCTCATCATACTGACTTTCAAATTAATGTAGTGTTAGGAAATCGTTTTTTCTATTAAGAAACTATAAAGAGAGAAAATCTTAATACTTTCTTAATGGAAGATAGCGCTATAATACAAATGAGGTGAAAGAGGATGGAAAATACACGTCCAACTCCAGAGACGTTTTTAGCGAGGCTTCAACAGGAAGAACAATTTGTAGGGAAGTTAAAGATTTTTCTTGGTTATGCTGCTGGAGTAGGTAAAACTTATGCAATGCTAGATGCAGCACATCAAGCACAAAAACTTGGTAAAGATGTGGTAGTTGGCTATGTAGAACCACATCCTCGTCCAGATACGTTAGCTTTACTTGAGGGACTTGAACAAATCCCTACGAAAAAAATAATTTATAAGGGTAAACCTTTTCAGGAATTAGATATTGATGAAGTACTGAAGCGTAAACCGGAAATTGTCCTTATTGATGAATTGGCACACACTAATGTTCCAACGATGCGTCACAAGAAACGTTTTGGAGATGTAGAGGAATTACTTGCAAAGGGCATTCATGTCTATACAACAGTAAACATTCAACATATTGAAAGTCTACACGATATTGTAGAGGAAATAACCGGAATAAAAGTACGGGAGCGTATTCCAGATTATTTAATTGATCAAGCTGCACAAATAAAAATTGTCGATATTGAACCAGATGAGTTAATTCAGCGCCTACAAGAAGGTAAAATTTATGTAAAACAACAAGCTGAAAAAGCAGTGCAATCTTTTTTTCGCAAACAGAATTTAGTATCACTTCGAGAAATTGCACTACGAAGAGCTGCAGATACGATTAACTATAAGCAGGTAAACAGCAGTGAATCTATGAAAAATCCTGTACAAATCGAAGAGCATTTACTTGTTGGTATTAGTAGCTCTCCCACTAATGCTAAGGTTATTCGAACTGCCGCTCGACTTGCACAGGCATTACATGGAAAATTCACCGCTCTTTATGTACAAAACGTACAGGAGCATAATAAAAATAACGCAAATTCAGAACGACTTCAGCAACATCTGAAACTTGTTGAACAGCTTGGCGGCCATGTCGTAATAGTTCAAGAAGATGATGTAGCTGCTGCCCTTGCCAACTATGCACAAATTAGTGGTGTCACCAAATTAGTCATCGGTAGAACTAGTATGAGAAAAAAATGGTGGCGACCAAGTACAAAAATTAGTGATCGGCTCAACGAATTTGTACCGAATTTAGCAATTCACATAGTGCCTGATCAGGAAAACGAACAATTCTACTTCCCTACTGTAAAAAATAAGTTGTCATTTGAATGGCTTGACTTATTAAAAATGGCTATAGTATTTGGCATCGTCTCAGTTGTTGGGCTATATTTTTACAGAATTGGTGTAAGCGACTCGAACATCATCACTATCTACATTTTAGGTGTCTTAATTCTTGCCATTTGGTCATCAGGATGGATGATGAGCATTATTAGCTCCATCATAGCCGTACTGCTTTTTAATTACTTTTTTACAGAACCACGTTTTTCATTTAACGCCTATCATCGCGACTATCCGATGACCTTTGTTATCATGTTCCTTTCAGGAGTGATTACAAGTAGCTTAACAAAAAAAATAAAGGAGCAAACCATTGTAGCTGTTCGTAAATCTTATCGAATGGAAGTGCTCCTTGATACGAATCGCAGGCTTCAACATGCTAAATCGATAGAAGAAATTATTACGGAAGGCATGTCACAAATCGTTAAGTTAGTAGAAAGACCCGTACAATTTTTTGAAATAGAAAATAATTTAATTGAGAACTCATTTTTTTTCCGAGCTGAGAGCATATCTAGTATTGAAAATAATAAAATAGCTTCCTTCTTTGAGAATCCGAATGAACATGGTGTAGTAAGCTGGGTTATCAATAATAAGCATGTAGCAGGTGTGTCCACTGATATATTTCCCGAAGTGAATGCCTACTACGTACCGGTTATTTCAAACGGGCGTGTTAAGGGCGTGATTGGTATTGCACTGTCAAAGCAATCACCGTTACCTGCATTTGAACGAAATATTTTGCATGCCATTATCAATGATTTTTCATTCGCACTTGATAAATGGTATTTACAAAAACTCAATGAAGAAGTAGCTAGAGAAGCTGAGATGGAACAAATACGAGCAAACCTTTTGCGTGCAGTTTCTCATGATTTAAGAACACCGCTAACTGCTATTTCTGGTAATGCAGATATATTACTATCAAATGCATCCCAAATTCGAGAGGATGAAAAAAGCAGAATATATGAGGATATTTATAAAAATTCCAAATGGCTTGTACAAATGGTTGAAAACTTACTTGCTGTGTCTAAGTTAGAAGATGGACAATTTGCTTTAGAGTTACAAATGGAACTAGTAGAAGAAATTATTCAAGAGGCACTAACACATGTCGTTCGTCTAAATAATACCCATGAAATAACCTATCAAATTGAACCTGAATTTGTATTTGCTTTAATGGATGCGCGACTTATTATTCAAGTTCTCATTAATATTATTGATAATGCATTGACCTATACACCATCAGGTAGTGTTATTACTATACGGGTAAAAGAATCTGAACATTTAGTACACTTCAGCATTTCTGATGATGGACCTGGCATTGATGATGCTATAAAAGGAAGCCTTTTTGAGCCATTTACAACTGGAAAAGTACAGCGTAGTGATAGTCGAAGAGGCCTGGGTTTAGGCTTGGCTCTATGTCAAACTATTTTAAAATTACATGGGAGCGAAATAACAGTTTCAGATAATAAACCAAACGGAACGATTTTTAATTTTTCACTGAAAAAAAGCTCTTTACCAAAAGTTAAGGATGACATTTATTAAATTGGGCGACTTCTTGGGATCAACGTCATAGGCGGGATTCTGATCAGCCCTCCTTTGTAATCGCCCATTAGGAACAGAAATAACTCCCATCCATGTTATGGGAAAGAGCCGAAAAAGGAGTAATGAAATTCGATGAATAAACGAATTCTAGTAGTAGAAGACGATATAGCCATTGGCAATTTAATTAAAATGACATTAGCTACTCAGCAGTATGAATTCGACATTGCACGAGATGGTAATAGTGCTCTACAAAAGGCTCTTGCCATGAACCCAGACGTATTTATATTGGATTTAGGACTACCGGACATAGACGGTGTAGAGCTCATAACGAAAATTAGAAGCTGGACTCAAACACCTATTATCGTAGTTAGTGCACGTGGCGAAGAGCACGATAAAATCAATGCTTTAGATGCTGGAGCAGACGATTATGTTACAAAGCCTTTCAGCGTTGAAGAGCTTTTAGCCCGAATTCGAGTAGCTTTGAGAAGAATGTCGTTCGAGCATCAGCTAGAAAACGAACCCTCTGTCTTTGTAAATGGTCATTTACAAATAAACTACGCGGCAAATACTGTGTTTGTAAATGGTAAAGAAGTGCATTTGACCCCTATTGAGTATAAGCTCTTGGTTGTTTTATCAAAGCATGTCGGCAAAGTATTAACACATAATTTTATTTTAAAGGAAATTTGGCACAATGCACTTCAATCGGACGTTCCCAGTCTAAGAGTTTTTATGGCTACTCTTCGAAAGAAAATAGAGGACAATCCAGCTAACCCGAAGTTAATCCAGACACATGTCCGCGTTGGGTACAGAATGCTGCGTTGTCATGAAGAATAAAAGTCTTTAACTTTGCTAAATAGTATTGTTTTATATAGTAAACTTATTATTGATAGACCCGCCAAAAAGTGATAAGATTTTTCCGATAATGATTATCACTACAAGAAAGTAGGTAGATCTCATGAACCTTCATGCGGTTCAATTGGGTGAAAAAGTTAAAGTGAAAGATCTTCAGCAAATTGACACTCTTTTATGTAAACGATTAAATGCTTTCGGTATAAAGGAAGGCTGTCAAGTTTGTATGGTCCAAAAAGGATGGTTTTCTGGCGCTTGTATTTTAGAATGTCAAGGACAGAAAATCGGGCTTAGAAAAAAAGATTTAATGGATATAAAGGTCGAACAATTATGAGTAGATTAGCTTTAATAGGAAACCCCAATATCGGTAAAACATCACTGTTCAATACGTTAACAAATTCATATGAATACGTTGGCAATTGGAGTGGCGTAACCGTTGAAAAAAAAGTAGGACAAGTAAAAAAACTACAAAAGGAAATTATTGATTTACCTGGTGTCTATACGCTTAACCCGATTTCAAGAGATGAAAGTGTTGTGACTTCATTTTTACTTGAAGATCAGGTAGATGGAATTTTAAATATTATTGATGCCTCTAATTTCGAACGAAATATGCAATTAACTGTAGATATACTAGAACTTAGAAAACCTGTTTTCGTTTGTTTAAATATGATAGACGTTGCAAAAAAGAAAGGCATTTCAATTGATGTCGAGAAATTACAGCGTTCTTTGGGAGTACCTGTTATTCCAATAAGTGCTCGTACTGGGAAAGGTGTTGAAGGTATTTATGCCGCGATTCAAGACTCAGATCGTACCCAACAACATTTTACATTAACCTATGATGACCTACTTGAAGAAGGTATCGCAAAAATTGAAGCATTATTACAGCATATACCTGAGGAACAAAAAAGATGGTGTACTATTCAATTTTTATTAGGGAATGAAGCTGTTGATGCTTATTTGAAAGATAATGAATATTTTGAACAGCTAGCTGCAGTACGTGATGCTTTAGAGAAGCAAATAGGTGAACCATTAAATAAAGCTATTGCTAAAAAGCGTGATTTATATATTGCTAACATTTACAGCGAGGTAATCATACAAGAGAAAAGTGAAACACAATGGACAGAGAAAATTGATAAAATTCTAACACACCCGATTTTAGGTATTCCAATTTTCTTAGCACTTATGTTTTTAATGTTTCAGGCAACGTTTGCATGGATTGGTACCCCGATATCTGATTATCTGGATGGATTTGTAGGCGGCCCGCTAACAGATACTGTTACGCAAGGCTTAGAAGCTATTGGTGCATCCCCTTTTATTATTAATTTAATATGTGATGGGATCATTGCAGGGGTTGGTGGCGTCTTAGTGTTCATTCCACAAATCTTTGTACTATTTTTCTTTATTTCACTATTAGAAGATTCCGGGTATATGGCGAGAATTGCTGTTGTTATGGATCGCCTTATGGAATTTTTCGGCTTAAACGGCAAGGCCTTTATTCCGATGATTGTTAGCTTTGGATGTAATGTTCCGGGTGTAATGGCTGCGAGAACAATTGAACAGCCAAGAGAACGACTATTAACTATTCTTGTTGCTCCGTTTATGAGCTGTTCAGCAAGGTTACCTGTATATGCTTTGTTCGGTGCAGCATTTTTTACTGCACATCAATCCTTAGTAGTATTCTCCCTATATGTAATGGGTATAGTGGTAGCGCTTATTGTAACAAAATTATTATCGATGACGATCTTAAAAAATGAAACTTCAGTTTTTATTGTTGAATTACCAGCCTATCATGTACCACAGCTAAAAACACTTTGGCGTTCTACCTGGGAAAAAGGAAAAGGATTTTTCCGTAAAGCTGGTACTATAATCTTTGCCGGTTCCGTGATTATTTGGCTTCTTTCTTATTTAGGACCACATGGCGCTAATGTCAATATGGATGATAGCTTTTTAGCAATTATTGGAGGCGCTTTCGGTGTGTTGTTTATCCCACTTGGCTTTGGAACATGGCAAGCCGGTGCATCCCTAATTGCTGGATTCCTGGCAAAAGAAGTGATTGTTTCGACGATGGCGATTATTTATGGCGTAAGTGAAGGTGTCTTATCATCTACAATGACAACTCATTTTACAGCTTTAAGTGCTTATACATTCTTGGCCTTTGTTTTACTGTACATGCCTTGTTTAGCCACAGTAGGTGCAATAAAAAGAGAAACACAGTCTGTGAAATGGACATTATTCGCAACTATCTATCCATTTGTTGTAGCATATCTAATTGCACTTATGATTTATGGTATTGGGAATTTATTGATGTGAGGTGTATAGAATGTCTTTATTAATTAATATCTTACTCGGTAGCATTATATTTGGCTATGCTGGTATTACCTTATATAAGAGCATTAAGAAGCAGAAGAAGGGCAAGTGCGCATCATGCTCATTACAGAAAAGTTGTTCCTCTAACGTTTGTGCCCCTCCTTCTCAACTGAAAGATTTTACTACTAAATAAATAGAGCGAGGTATTTCCAAACTGTTATTTCGTTGGAGATTACCTCGCTTTTTTGTGCACTTTTAGACATAGAGGACTTTCTTTGTTCTAAAGCTTAAGTATTAAGAAACGTATTAGAGAAAGATTACTTTACAGCCAACGATTTTAAATGTTTCATCATCAAAAGTTAGTGATGACATTTTTATAGTGTATATTCTATATATAAGTTGATTTCCGTTTCGGCTGGGCGACTCCTTGGAGGATCAGCCATAGCGGAACGAAAAACAACTCACGTTTTGGTAATGAGCCTTAAACTTTAAATTTATTGATTTCTTCCTTCACGGACACCGCTTCTTCGCTTAATGCCTTTGCAACAGCGTTAATTTCTTGAATAGTCGCTGCTTGCTCTTCTATTGTCGATGCTATTGTTTCAGATTGTAGTGCAGTATTACTGGAAGTAGTAGACATATCATTGACCGATGCTGCTATTTCTTCAACACTTGCAGAAATTTGTTGTGTAGAAGCAGACACATCCTCAATCTGAGATGTCATATCACTAATCGATTTTAAAATTCCTTCAAAGGCATTTTGGGCATTCTGAATAAATGTGACACCCTCATCCACATTCAATACAGTTACACTTACAGCCTTTTCTACTTCTCTCGTTTCTTGCTGAATAAGCGCTATTACATCGACTATTTGATTGGCAGATGCTTTGGATTCCTCTGCTAATTTACGTACTTCATCTGCCACTACAGCGAAGCCTTTACCATGCTCTCCTGCACGAGCCGCCTCAATCGCAGCATTTAGTGCTAGAAGATTTGTTTGTTCCGTAATCTCAGTAATTACTTTTGTAATATTAACGATTTCAGCTGATTGTGTGCTTAGCTTCTTAATACGTTCATTTGTTGTATTAGAAGATTGTTGGATAATCGACATTTGGTCTTCTGCGACATGCAACGTTTTTTCACCATTATTTGCAATAGATTGCGTGTCGACTGCTTTAGAATGAAGCATTTGAGTTGCCTCTGCAATACGTTGAACACCTTGGGCAGTTTCATCCATTGTTATCGTACTTTCACGACTAGTAATAGCTGCTTGGTTATCACTAATTGCCATTTTCTCCACAAGATTTGCAATATCATGAGAGGAATTTGAAATTTCATCTGTACTTACTGCTAACTCTTCAGCTGCTGATGTTGTATGCTCAACATTTGCAGTCATGCTATGTATTAATGAATGTAAATTAGACTTCATCAAATTAAAAGAATCTGCCAAATCTTTAATTTCATCCTTCGTTCTAACTTCGATATCCTTTTGGCATAAGTCTCCTTCAGCAATTACCTTTGCTGCAGAAGTTAACTTATTGACAGGAACAATTATGGAACGTACAAATAGTAACCCAACTACTACACAAATCATTGCAATAATACAGAACATCCATAAGAACCACTGCTTATTATTATCAATAAGCTTTTCAACATGCGCTAATGAACTTTGCGTGTCTGTAATGTTTTTTTGTTGCAACAAATCTACTTTGTCATTAATCTCAATTGAAGTCGTATCGAATTTCAGCATTATTTTATTCCCTAGCTCAGGCCCTCCTTGAATATAACTATGGGCCATTTTCTGACCTGAACTATAATACTCATCAAACGCTACTTTAATCGCATCTAATTTTTCCTGCTCTTCCGGATGCATTTTTTTCACTTGTTCCAAATTTTCATGAAAAATTTTGCTATATTTATCTGCTTGCTCAAATCCATCATCTAAATTATTAAGTGCTCTTGTGGCACTAATATCCGTCAAATACTGCTGAACCTGTACGACTGCTAGTTTCATTTCATCTGCTAATAACGTCGTTTGAAGTGTTTTTTCTTTTATCAAATGAACTTGCTCTAGTTGGGATTTGGCATTTTGTTGCTGAAAAATCCCCATCACTAAAACTAATACGACGATAAGACCAAACGACACTATACTTCTCACTTTAATTGTCACAGAATACCCCCTATTTTTACCCTCTGCTATTTTAATCTAGTAACTTCAAAATCATCTTTTTGTAAACTTAATGATACATTATACCTTTCTTATCGACCGAAAGAGTGAAAAAATGTGTAGTTTTCAAGAATTTTTTACCACTTATTGACTACATATGAAATAAGTAATCCTGACAGGCTATAGTGAGATACTTTTACAATCGCCTTAGTTATTTATTTGTGGGTGTCGAACGCTAACTTACCCTTCTGCATATCATATTTATAATCAGGTATGTCATCAATGATAAATCACTATTGAAAGGAGATCGTTATGGTATTTAGACCACCTTATCAGTTCCCAATGTATCCTGGTGGCATGGGAATGCCAAGAATGCCCATGCAAATGCCGATGCAAATGCCTCCACAGATGTCACCACAGTCCTTTTTCCCGCCCGGAGGCTTTCCAAATCAAGCACGAATGCCGGGTGGCTTTCCAATGTCTAGTGGAATAGGATCATTTGGAGGACAAATGCCAATGCCATCTATGCAGGAGCCATCAAAAATAGGTTCATTTTTGCAGCAGGCGAATAGCTTATTTAACTCAGCGAAAACATATACGCCTTACATTCAGCAAGCAATGCCAATGGTGAAAAATATTCCATCACTTTTAAAATTGTATAAAGGGTTTCAAGGTCTTCCTGCTGCTGGAGCTGCCGCAGGGGCTGGAGCAGTAGCAGCTGAAGCAGCAGCTAGCGGAGGAGGAGGTTCTAGCAAAAGTCGAAAAGCGTCTCGAGAAAATACATCCTATACACCAGCTAACCCACTTCCGTCTAAGCCTCGTATTTTCCAGCCGCCTATGTAGATGAAGGTTTCTTTGTATTCGCCGTTCTTGTCCGTTATAATGTAGATAGGTAAGCTTGAAAGGAGTCACAACCATGCAAGTATTAAAAATTAATCCACGTGGCTATTGCTACGGTGTTGTTGATGCGATGGTCATCGCTCGAAACGCCGCATTAGATAAAACATTACCAAGACCTATCTACATTTTAGGTATGATTGTGCATAATAAACATGTCACGGATGCATTTGAAGAAGATGGCATCATCACATTAGATGGCGAGAATCGTTTAGAAATTATTGAACAAGTTGAAACTGGCACTGTTATTTTCACAGCGCACGGTGTTTCACCTGAAATTCGTGAAATTGCGAAGCGAAAAGGCTTAGTATCCATTGATGCTACATGTCCTGACGTAACAGTTACACACGATTTAATTCGTGAAAAATCATCAAATGGCTATGATATTATTTATATCGGTAAAAAAGGCCATCCTGAGCCAGAAGGAGCAATTGGCGTTGCACCAGATCACGTGCATTTAGTACAATCATCCACTGATATTGATGCATTAAATTTAACGAATGATAAATTACTAGTAACGAATCAAACGACGATGAGTCAATGGGATGTCGCTCATTTAATGGATAGTTTAAAAGAGAAATTCCCACATATTGAAGTGCATAAAGAGATTTGTTTAGCAACCCAGGTACGTCAAGAGGCAGTTGCTCAGCAAGCCGGGGAAGCAGAATTACTTATTGTTGTTGGTGATCCAAAATCCAATAACTCAAATCGTTTAACACAAGTATCTGTTGAAATAGCAGGTACGCCATCTTATCGAATTGCAGACGTTTCTGAGCTAAAAATTGAATGGTTAAAAGGCATTAATTCCGTCGCTGTCACTGCAGGGGCGTCAACGCCAACACCAATTGTAAAAGAGGTTATTTCATTCCTTGATCAATTCGATGAAAATGATGAATCAACACATAGCATTAAGCGTACAGTTACATTAGATAAAATTTTACCTAAAATTAAAACGCCAAAGCCTGTTGATAAAATTATGCCGGACTAATTGAAGAATCCTGATTGTTGAAACAGACAATCAGGATTTTTCATTATTTACTAAAGTAATAGTTGACCGGACGACCAATGCCACCATAATGTACATCCATCGTAATTTCCTTTTGCTTCTCTAAATAATCTAAGTATCGTCTTGCTGTTACGCGTGCAATACCTATACCACTGGCAACTTCTTCGGCCGATGCTCCTTCTACAGATTGCAAATAGTGCACAACTTTCTCTAGTGTTGCACGATTAAACCCTTTAGGTAAACTTTTTTCCGGGCGTACGACATTTGTTTGCTGCACCTCATTATGCCCATCATGGTAATGGAATAATTGATCGAGCTCCCCCTGTGTTAGCTCACGCCCTGTTTGTATTTGCTTTTTGAAGCGCAAATAATTTTCAAGCGTGCCTTGCACTCGTTCAAATGAAAAAGGTTTCATAATATAATCAAAGACGCCAAGATGCAGGACCTGTTTGACCGTTTCCATATCATTAGCAGCGGTTACCGTAATTACATCTACTGGTAATTCAAGTTCACGAATTTTTCGTAAGCTTGTCACTCCATCCTGCTCTGGCATGAAAATATCCATAAATACTAATTCTGGTTTAAGTTTTCGAATTTGAGCAATCCCCTCTACTCCATTTGAGGCTTGTCCAATTACTTCAAATCCAGCTATCTTTTCAATAAATTGGCGATTAACTTCTCGCACCATCGGATCGTCCTCTATTAATAAAACCTTTGTTTGTGTCACTGTTAGCCCTCCATACACTCTGTTCTATCTCTATATGTGTAAATTTTCTCAAATGAACCATAAGTAGTCGTCCAGTCTTTACTCTAATCAAAAAACAATTGTTACTCTCAGCCTTTGGTAATATGCCTATTAAGTATGGTAAAAAGTTATTAAAAAGCTTGTTCCCTTATTCGGCTCACTTATGACTTCTATTTCTCCCTTTCCTTTTTGTACAATTTCTTTTATTAAATAAAGTCCAATGCCCCGACCTTTTTTCTCTTTTGTCGAATAACCATTATCAAAAATATGTGATTTTATTTCATTTGTCATGCCTATACCATTATCTGTTACTAGAATTGCAAGCACATCCTCATCCTCATCAACAGAAACATGGATCATTTTTTCTTCAATTTGTACATCCTTTAATGCATCAAAAGCATTTTCAATTAAGTTACCAAATAAAATAACGAAATCATGGTGGTCTAAATTGTTAGGAAATGTTGTCAAACGGCTTTCTCTGTCAATCTCCAGTAGAATTCCCTGCTCTTTCGCATAAGAAATTTTACTAAGGAGAAGCCCTGAAATATTTTCATTTTTAATCCGTTCATTTAAAAAATTTGTAATTTCATCGTGTTCTTCTTTTACTTGCGTTAAGTAAGTGAGTGCTTGTTCATGATGTCCAAGCTGCAAAAGACCAGCAATTGTGTGCAATTTATTTTTATGCTCATGCGTTTGTACGCGTAATGCTTGTACGAATGCCTTAACACCCGTTAATTCCTCTGCAAGTTTTTTCACTTCTGTACGATCCTTAAACATGGCCACAGCGCCAACTGTTTTTCCATTAACTTGTATAGGAATACGATTACTCATAATACTGTGATCATTTATATAGAGCTCACGATTGAAAATAGGTTGATCTAGCTCCAAAATTTCCGGTAATCGTGTATCCGGTAATATATCAAAAATTTTCTTCCCTATTAATGTTGATGGTTGTTTATGTACACCTAATATTTCACACGCTTTTTCATTAAATATTGTGATTGTCAATTCATTATCTATAGCAATAATCCCTTCATGCATTGCGTTAAAGGTTTCTGTTCTTTCTACATACATTTTAGCAATTTCATGAGGTTCTAACCCAAACATTTGCTTTTTCATATGAAGGCCTAACGTATGAGCCCCCCATGCACTAAAGAAAAGAGACAATAAGATTGTAATGATTAATTCTGTTTGAATCGATTGTAGTAACTCCGCAATAGTTAAAACACTATAACCTACTACTACTACACCTATTTGTCTTCCTTCTTTACTCATTATCGGGACGAATGCTCGTACCATATCTCCATGTTCACCATGTGCAATAGATGTATAATAATGCTCAGAAAACGCTGCATTTAGATCACCTGATTGCGAAACACGACCGATCTCTTCTGTTTTTGGATGTGAATACTTGCGCCTTTGCATATCAAGGACAACAATATACTGCGCTCCATTTATATCACGTATTTCTTCCACTACAGGATTAATGTGTTCCGTAGCCTCATTAAAATTATTATTTGCAATGTACGTTTTTAGCTCAGGAAGCTGTGATACTGTTTTTGCGACAAGCAGAGCCTGATTTCCAAGCTTATCCTTTTGTTCATTCATGACATACCCTAGCAAAAATGTACCACCTATACTAAAGGAGAGCATGAGAATAAAAAAAGTCAGAGACATAATTTTTCTCTTCATCGATAATTTTTGAAATTTCAAGATGTACGCCTCCTCTTACTATATTTTAGCTTACTCCATATGTTAGAATAACAAAAACATCAGAAAATACGAATAAATTGGGTGTAATTGATGAAAAAATTTATTATTGGAACAATAGTAACCGTTTTATTATTAACGATAGCGATTGGTGTTCAACAAGGCTTACTATTCGCCAAGCCTCTTCCCTATGACCATGAGCAAAAAGGCTTGGATACACAAATAACGATTCATTTAAGTCATGTAGTAGCTGAGAATACACCAAAAGGACAAGCGGCAAGTAAATTCGCCGAGCTTGTTCAGGAAAAAACAAATGGTGAGGTGAAGGTACACGTCTACCCAAACTCTTCTTTGTTTAATGATGAAAATGAGTTTCAGGCTTTAGAAAATGGAGAAGTAGAAATGATTATCCCTACTTTTTCAAAGATGACATCCTATATACCAAATTTGCAGGTTCTTGATTTACCTTATCTTTTTAATACGGATGATGAAGTCCACGAAGTTCTTACAGGTTCGATTGGTGAAGAATTGTTAAATGAGCTTGAACCTTTTCATATAAAAGGACTAGGTTTTTGGCATAATGGCTTTAAACATTTAACTACTGTCAATCACCCTATTCATAGATTTGAAGACTTAAAAGGCCTACGAGTCCGTACAATGCCAAGTAAAACGCTTGAAAAGCAATTCGAGGCTGTTGGGGCTACCCCAACTCCAATTTCCTTTAGCGAGGTTTTTACTGATTTAGAATCGAATACTATTGATGCTCAGGAAAACACAGCGTCAAACATTTATTCTAAAGGTTTCTATAAGGTGCAAAAGCATATGACATTAACTAAGCATGGCATTTTAGGATACGCTGTTTTAATAAACGATAAGTTTTGGAAATCCTTACCTCCTAAAATCCAAAAGCAGATTATGGAGGCTATGAAGGAAACAACAGACTGGCAATTTGAACAAGCTGTAGAAATGAACAAAGAAGATTTACAAAAGCTTGAGCAGCAAGATAACTTTGAGATTTATACGATGAGCAATGAGGAACGACAACGTTTTAAAGAAAAACTAGCACCTGTCTATGATTTTTATAGAAACAATGTACAAAACAACGATGTTTTATCCGAAATAGAAAAAATTGTATCTCCTTAAAGTGAAACTTTTAAACAGTGAGGTTTCTTCACTGCCCGTTATTATGAAATTAATAATTTTGTTCATTAATGATAAAATTCTCACCTTCGTGGGGATTTTTTCTTTTGTATTATAATAGATTCCAAAATTGCAAATCTACTATAAAACAGCCCCAAACTCTTACTATGACTAGTTTTATTGATCCTCCGACTAAAAATGAACAAAATGAACAATAGAAACATTACGGACATAAAAACTATTGTCGGAAAATTTCAGCTATGATAACCACATGAAAGCGTTCACATAATATTCATAAGTAGTGTAAGGGGAGAACTTTATGCGTATAAATTTTAAAAACTTAACTGTACAAGTACTGATTGCCATTGTGCTAGGTATTATTGTAGGTGCTACGTTTCCAGAGTTCGGAGCGAAGTTAAAAATATTAGCAGATATTTTTATTAAATTAATTAAGATGTTAATAGCTCCTATCATTTTCTTAACAGTCGTTATCGGAATTGGTAGTATGGGCGATGTAAAAAAAGTTGGTAAAATTGGCGGGAAGGCATTAATTTATTTTGAAATTGTCTCTACTTTCGCACTAGCGATCGGCTTAATCGTTGTCAATATTGTACAACCTGGTAAAGGATTTAATACAGCAGCTGCTAACGGTGCAGATGTTTCTCAATATACAGAGGCAGCAGCCGCTACAGAACATGGTATTGGTGCATTCATTATGCAAATTATACCTGATAATGTTGTAGGAGCACTCGCAAATGGAGAGTTATTACCTGTTTTATTCTCAGCTGTTTTATTTGGCGTAGCAGCTGCTGCTATTGGTGAACCAGCTAAACCGGTTATTACATTTTTCGAACGAGTAGCAGATATATTCTTTAAAATTGTTAATATGGTCATGAAGGTTTCCCCGATTGGTGCATTTGGTGCAATGAGCTACACAATCGGAAATTTTGGTCTTAAATCACTTGGAAACTTAGGATTTTTAATGTTATCCGTGTATATTACAATGTTTATCTTTATCGTCGTGATCATTGGTCTTATTTCACGTTACTTCGGGTTTAGTATTTTTAAGTTCATTAAATATATTAAAGATGAAATTTTTATCGTTATTGGGACATCATCATCAGAATCTGCACTGCCTTCGATGATGCGCAAATTAGAAAACTATGGTTGCTCAAAACAGGTTGTTGGTCTTGTCATTCCAACAGGGTACTCCTTTAACCTTGATGGCACGTCCATTTACTTATCCATGGCGGCTATTTTTATAGCACAAGCTTATGGAGTTGATTTAGATGTTTGGCATCAAATTACATTGCTTGCTATTTTAATGCTAACATCTAAAGGTGCGGCTGGTGTAACAGGCTCAGGCTTTATTACGCTCGCAGCAACATTAGCAGCATTCCCAATGATTCCAGTGGAAGGGATTGCACTTTTAATCGGGGTCGACCGCTTTATGTCTGAGGCTCGCGCCGTGACAAACTTAATTGGTAATGGTGTAGCAACTGTTGTCGTGTCAAAAATGGAAAAAGAATTCGATTCAGAACAAGAAAAACGTGCCCTTGCAGGAGAAGTCACAACTCAATAATAAAAACAAAGGCTGTCCGAACGTGAAAATCTCACATGATCGGTCAGCCTTTTTTATTGTTAAACTTTTTTTATCTAAAAAAAAACTTACGCATTTTATCATTCATTTATGATCCCTCTCTCTAACTGTCTATCAAAATTTTTGTTGAAGGTGAAACCTGGAGTTAAGCTTCCCCGTATAATAAGTAGATTGGAGGCTTTTTTATGACTACATTTACCCTTACCTATCCAAAAGCTTTCGAAAGCTTTGCAAATATACCTATTGTGAATGAACAAAATGAGACGGTTTGTTTGCTACAAAAGGTTGAACGTTCATCCGTTGGAAAAGTAATCAACGCTGTAATGTTAGTTGCTGCACAGCAGACATTGCCACATCGCTATGAAGCTCGTACTACTTTAGGAGCACCGCTTTTTCAAGTGCAATTTACACCATTAACAAAGGGTGTTAGCCATCAGCTTATTATGCCAGATGGATCCATTTTACCGATACAACGGAAGACGGTTCAATTACTTGAATCCTCCTACTCCTTTACAATGGATGGACTCGCTTTTCGCTTTGAAAAGGATTTTACTTCAACCGCCTATTTATATTGTAATGATGAAAAAATCGCAAGTGCTAGTACTATAGAAACTGAGCTTTTGCGTATTGGGATATCTTTTAAACTTTTTAACTCTGACGATACGCTCTTTGTTGCTTTGCTAGCAACTCTGTATCAGGCTTTATTCTCAATGAGTAATAAGTAGGCTCCTCACCAAAACGGTGATTCGTTACCATTCCAATTGGACACTTTCCTAGGGGTTTCAGTCGCAAATTCCTAGGAGTCGACCAGCCTCGCACCATTTTATATACATAAAAATTCGGTTTAAATAGATATGAACGATAAAACTCCTATTGCTAGGAGTTTTTTTGATGGTAGTAATTATATTAAATATCTTCTATGCATTTACAACTACTTGTCGTTGATTTCTCATAAAAGCCAGTTTATGGCTTCCACTACTGCTAGAATCATTCAATATATTCCGGGACACGAAATAAATTCGCTTTGTTTTGACCTTTTTATGCCATCCCTCAAAAAGAGGAGTACACTAAAGAAGTAGAAATACTATACTTTCGGAGGCATTTACAATGAATACAAAAGCAGCAGATATCAAAAATTTAATGACGCTAGATCTACTTATTCAAATCCTAGAGGAACGCGGTATTATGACAGATAGAGAATTAAAAGAACGTCTCACTAATAACGTTAAACTTTCCTCTATGGATGCAGATTTAAAAGAGAAAGTCATTGAAGAAATAAAACATTAATGGAATGGATGGCATATCAAAAAGGGCCGCTTCTTAAGCAATAAAAATACTGTAAGCGGTCCTTTTTTAAATATGCACTTTTAGTTCCTTCACATATACCGCAGTCCCTGTTATCGTAATATTCAGTTTCCCCTCATCGTTTTTTACATGTACATGCACACGCCCATCCTTCCCAAGTTCCTGACCCTGTTCTACAATAAGTGTTTTTGGCAATTGAGCTTTCTGATCGATATAATTTGCATAATATGCTCCCATTACACCAGAAGCAGTGCCTGTAGTTATATCTTCAATTGTTCCAGAATAAGGTGATGAAAAGTGCCTTGCGTGCATATTTGCATTCTTATCAAATGCCTCTAAGCAAAAAGGATGCAAGGATGCTTTTGGCATTTCTTCAAGGATAGTTGGAAAATCTGCAGATTGCGGTGTCATTCTTTCAAAGTATGTTAAATTTTTAATTGGTATTAGCAATGTCCAAATTCCTGTACTTCCATAGACTATCGGTAATTCAGGATGTATCGCTTCCTCTGTTAGTCCAATTGATTGTGCAAGTTTAGATTTTGAACCATTAAAGGCTTCAAACTGAGGTGTTACATGTTGCATAGTAATATAAATTTGTCCTGCTTGTTGCTCTTTTATCTCAATTGGAAGAATTCCTGCTTTCGTCTCAATAGTTAGTTTTGACTTATCTTCTAGTAAACCTTGTGTTTTTAATGCATATATCGTAGCCATCGTTGCATGCCCACATAAATTTACCTCATGCTCTGGTGTAAAATAACGTATACGTAAATCTGCTTTATCCGATTTTAGCGCAAAGGCTGTTTCGTTAAAGCCTACTTGCTTAGCAATAGCCTGCATTTCCATTTCACTATACTGATTTCCCTCAATGACGACACCTGCTGGATTCCCCATATTAGGGATCGCACTAAACGCATCATAATGATCTACGGTAACCATTTTCATATACTTTTCCTCCTTTATTTAAGCTTAGCTACGCACAAACTACTGTTTACTACCAAGCCTTTCAAACGGCCACAATACAAAGCCTGCAGTTCCTAAAATTTTATCTTGCGAAACGAATCCGATATCCAAATTCCGACTATCTATGCTTTGTCGACGATTATCCCCAAGTACGAAAAAATGACCCTCTGGTACAGTCATTTCCCCTAATTGTTCCTCTAGAGTGAAATCATATGTAAAATCACCTTTATCAAGTAATCCTTCTTTATATTCTGTTAAATAGGGCTCATCAAAAGCCTCCCCGTTTATAAATAAAACGTCATCTTTGTAGGCTACACGATCTCCTGGTAAACCGATAATTCTTTTAATATAATGCTTATCTTGCTTTGTTTCAAAGACAATAACATCGAAGCGGTCATAATCGGTAATTCGTGGTCCCACTTTATTAACAATAACTTTATCTCCAGTTTCAAAAGTCGGCTCCATTGAGGCACCTTTTACAACTACAGGCGATAGAATAAAATAACGTACACTCATTGTAAAAATGATTGCCATTCCAATCACTTTAAACCATGACCAAAATTCATTCTTAGTTTGTTTTTGTGTCACACTTTACACTCCAATCCTTTTTCCTTCAAATCCAATCCGATTACATTATTAATGGAGACGAATTCCATTCAGAAAAGTTCCATAATTCTAAAAATCATTGAATTCTAAAATGCCTATTATTTTTTTGATTCAAGAAAACGTAATTTGCCATTTACAAACGAAGGGCTTACCTATGAAACAGCTCATTGGGAAGCATTAAATAATGATTCTCATACGACAATTTATATATCCGATATCGATGCAAATCGAGAAGATGCTTGGTATTTCTATTTAAAAGATGAAAAAGAGTTAGATGTCCTATACAAAGAGATTTTTCAAAAGATTGAAACGTTATAATTTTTTTTGTATTTGCCACTCGAAAACCAGCGTATTCGAAAATTCTCGAATACGCTTTTAATTTTGGAAAAACAACAATCAAGTTAAACAGAGTCAAATAAAAAAGCAATATGTACTTTTTATTGTACATATTGCTAAAGATCCCTATCGAATCGTTTTTAATGCTGTTGCCCAAGGAACAAGCTGATCTAACATTTGATTTACTGAATCTGCTTGCACATCCTTCGGTTTAAAGACCGAGCCGTTTTCGAAGTCAGTAAATAAGGATAGAGCAGGATGCACGCGAACATCTGCTACTAATAATTCACCAAGAATTCCACGTAAATGTTCAGCCGCTCTTGCACCACCGACAGAACCATAAGAAACAATACCTGCGGCCTTATTATTCCATTCCACGCGTAAGTAGTCTAATGCATTTTTTAGTGCACCGGTAATGGAATGATTATATTCCCCAACGATAAAAACAAACCCATCACATGCAGCAACACTTTGCGACCACTCAGCTACTCCAGAAGTATCTCCTCCTGGCTCACCTAGCAATGGTAATTTAAAGTTAGCGATATCAATTATTTCATATTCCGCATCACGACGCTTTTCTGCTACTGCCTTTACCCATTCACCAACTTGTGGGCTTAAACGCCCTTCACGAGTACTCCCTAAAATAACCCCAATTTTCAACATATGACTCCTCCTTCATTCATCCCTTAAATTGTGACCGAATCATTCACTTACATTAAAAACGGTTCTCTTAGCCATGTTGTACAGGAATCCATTTCTTTATTCAATATACATATAGTTAATTAAACCATTTTTACTTTGAATTAAATTATCTTTAATCCAAGATAAAAATATCATATATTTATAAAAAATACCAATTATTTCATTCAAATTAAATTATTTTAATTTAGTAGGTCTTTCTAATGCTGCAAGTTCATCCTCAATTGAAGCATATTGTCTTTCTACAACATATTTGGTATCCGATATAGCTGCATTATAAATATGCGGAGCAATATTTTCCTTTATAAAATCAAATACTCTTTCTGCTTCAAATTCAGAAATATCCTCATCTCGATTATTGTAGAAAAATCGTTGAATATCAGCTATTATTGTTTCTTGTTGTTCTTTTGTTAATCGAATAAACAATCCAAAACGCTCCTCTCATTGCAATGAATACTCACCTATCATAACACTCTAAAATTAATCCATGCATAAAAAGACTGAATTTTATTTTATAGTGATGAAAACAAAATACGCAAAAAAATTTGGTGAATGTTATGGCACTTCCAGTGAGGGTGATTTCCGTTCCAGGCTACTCGCACAACAAAGCGCCCAGCCGGAACGGAAATCAGCCCCTAGTTTTGTAGAAGATCATACTTTATTTAATAGGACACCTAAATTTCTTTAACACAATAGTTTTTCAACAACACAAAAAGGCTGAATTATATTACATACTATAATTCAGCCTTTTTAATATTACTGGTTACATTTAAATGAATAGTTTGTTGATAGAAACTTCTTTTCTTTTGAGACGATGGCTTCGCCGCCATCTTTTTCACATTGCTCGGTCATCGCATCAATTTTTTTGGCATTCATCGTATTTGTCATAACTGTCATGCCTACCCCAAACACAGCAATTAGCAAACCAATCATGATCCATAACTTGCCGCCTTTATTGCCAGCAGGTCTTTCATTCGCCACAGATATTCCCCTCTCTTACACGAATAAAAACGGTTCTGTATGAATAGTAGATTGTACAAATTCAACAGAATATTTTTTATCCTCACACATTCTTGTCATCTTTTTAGCTACTCCGGCAATCATCACCTTCTCCACATGATGACCTGGATCTACGATTTGCAGACCAATTGCTTGAGCGTCCTGGGCAGTATGGAAATACATATCACCTGTTAAAAATACATCTGCCCCTGCACGTTTCGCAGAATAGATATATTTATTGCCGTCGCCTCCGACAAGCGCAACTTTTTTCACTTTCGACTGTAAATCGCCAACAACTCGGACAGCAGGTACGTCTAACTGCTTCTTGACAAATTGTGTGAATTCGTGAAGAGTCATTTCCTGTGGTAAAAAACCAACTCGCCCTAAGCCCATTACATTTGTTTGCTGGTCTAGACGAATGAGATCATAGGCAGGTTCTTCATATGGATGTGCATTTAACATTGCCTTTAACACACGATTTTTTACGGATTCCGGAAATACTACTTCTATCTTTACTTCTTCTTCAACATGTAATTCACCGATAGCACCTACATGTGGATTTGCACCTTCTAGTGGACGGAAGCGCCCTTCCCCCATTGTAGTATAACTACACGCTTCATAATCGCCAATACGACCTGCTCCTGCCTTTGCTAATGCCTCGCGTAAATCAGTGGCATTTGCAGTCGGTATAAAAACAGCCAGCTTCAACATATTTTCCGCATATGTTTCTTCGAGAATAAAACGGTTTTCAAGCTGGAGAGCATCTGCTAGTAAATCGTTAACACCATCTTCAGCCACATCTAGATTCGTATGTGCTGCATAAACAGCAATATCATTTTTAATAAGCTTTTCATATAAACGCCCAGCTGGATTGTCAGTACGAATATTCGAAAGTCGTCTAAAAATCGGTGGATGATGTGCAATGATTAGTTCGCATCCTTGAGCAATAGCCTCATCGGCTACTTCTTCATTTACATCTAACGTGACTAATACTTTTCTTACAGGTTTGTTTAAAGTGCCAATCGCAAGACCAATAGGGTCATTTTCCATACAGGCTAGCTTTTTAGGCGACCATGATTCAAACAATTGAATAATTTCCTGACCGTTTACTGTCTTCATCTCACAGAACCCCTTCCACTAAATTGAGTAGAGCCACTAACTCTGCACGTTTTTCTTCAATTTCAGGTGTTTGATCTGCCCCTTCAATAGACTGTAATACACGCTGCCAATTTTCTTTTTCACGAGCCCATTTTTTTATAAATGCTGGTGATTTTCGTTGCATTAATCTCGGACCAAATATAATTTCCGGTTCCATTAACGTCATTGTGCTTCTTTGCAATACAAGAATTTCATAAATTTTTTCGTCTTCCTCTAAAATCTCTTCGTCCTGGATTGCCCAATTATGTGCTAATGCCCATTCACGAATCACTTTAGCATGAATATTTGGCTGCAAAATAAGCCTTGTTACTCCATTTAATTTTTCAGGATGCTTCTCTAAAATGGAGACAATCAAAGGACCGCCCATTCCAGCAATAGTAACAGTATCAACATGGTCCGTTTCTTCCACTGCCGCTAAACCACTCGCAAGTCGTACTGTAATTTTTTCTGTTAAGCCTTCTTTTTGCACTTGTCCTACTGCTGATTCAAATGGCCCTTTCACAACTTCTCCTGCAACTGCATAAGAAGCAATACCTTTATGAATTAAGTAGCATGGTAAATATGCATGATCGCTCCCAATATCAGCTACAACTGCGCCTGAGGGAACAAAGCTTGCTACTGTTTCTAATCGTTTTGATAATTTTTGTGCATTCATTTTTTTACCGCCTGTCTTCAATAGTGTCCATTCTTAGTATGTATGATGTCGAGAAAAAAAACAAATGGAGTTGCCTCAAAAATTTTGAGCAACTCCATTTTACTGAAGATAAATAAATTGTAGCTGCACCAATTACGATTAAACGCTTTCGGTGCAGCTACTTTTATCAATTATGCCTCGGCAGAATTGCGTCCGGAATTGGCTTTGTGCTTAGGCCTGCACGATGCAGGTCAGTTAGCCGTTATCGCATGGATGCGATGAATTTAGGCTAACATCCCCTAAGCACTCCTTTCCGATTCCGTGACATCTGCCAGAGGCTTTAACTTCTGAAAGAAGTTAAACTATTTTAGAGTTGAAATGTACTTAGCGATTTCTTTTGCTTCCGCTTCAGTTTTCATTCCAGGTGTCATTGGTGTGCCTTCGATACCGTTAGTTAAAACGTCTACGATATGAGCCTCATCTAATCCATGTAAGTTTGGACCTACAGAACCAGTTAAGTCAGCAGCGTGACAGCCAATACAAGATTGTACTAAAGCTGAACCGTCATCAGTAGCTTCTGTCTTTTCGCCACCGCCCTCTTTTTCAGTAGCAATTTCTTTTTTGTTATCTGCACCTGTTAAAGACATGAAGAAAATAAGACCAACACCAAATGCAAGAATTAAGATGTAAGGAACGACTGGATTGTTTTTCATATGTTTCCCCTCCTCATTGTAAATCTACTTCTATTATAATATAGAATCAGTCAACATCTAATATTGTACTTCATTAACCATGAAACGAAAAGACCATTCGCTAAGTTTTCCTTTGTTTGTAACAAATTCGACATTTCTGTATCTATTGGATAAAATATGTCTTGAAATCGCCAATATTTGGACTATCTATTATCTTTTTAGCAATCAATTATGCCTTTCCAAAATCGGCTTGAAGAAGTTTATCTAAGATTCATTACACGTTGTTATCTTTCCTCTATTTACGCATTCATATACCAAGAAAATTAAAATATCTTATTGATATTTGCTAATAGAATACGCCATAGTAATAAGTTCTATTATCATGGCTCATCACCATAACGTATGGTTGATTTCCGTTCCGGCTGGGCGCTTTGTTGTTGCTGTCGCTTTGCTTTCACACAGATAAAACATTTGTTGCTGTCGCTACGCTTTCGCACAGATAAAACATTTGTTGCTGTCGCTTCGCTTTCGCACAGATAAAACATTTGCTGACGCTTCGCTTTCGCACAGAGCAAAGCTTCCTGGGGGCGTCCGATGAGCCGCTTCACTCGCACTGCTCGCTGCAGGGTCTCGGGCCAACAGATGTCTTTTGCGCGAAAGAGTGAGTGCAACGTAGCGGCTGCAGCAGGATGTTGGTCACGGAGGCGTTATACAGGATGTGATTTTTTTAGCCTCCGTTCCTCTATTGCTGATCCCCGAGGAGTCGCCCAGCCTCCACTCCAATCAACTTATACAAAAATCAGCCACAACTTCCGGTAATTAACCATTAATATTCTATACCTACTGATATCAGTTACTCAGACTATTGTTTTTAGTCTTCAGTAATTTACATGGATAAATTTCGAGATTACATATTGATACCAAAAGAATCTGTAAGCTATATAAAAGCATACAGATCCTTGTCATTTGTTGGCGAACTAATTTACAAAAAGGGTTCTTATAATAAGTTTATGATATAATAGCTGATCAGTGCTAGTAACCCTAGGACACCTGAGACCGTGAAATAAAGTAGCTTCATTTTTAAACCTGACCAAAGCCAAACTCCACAGTTCGCTGCAATCAAGCAAAACAACGCGGTATTATTTCCGTTAAAATATGTAGTGTAAATTCGAATAGACATACTGAACAATAAAACAGCGGCTAGCAAATGGAAAACAGGCGCTAATAAATCATTTTTTCGTGCCATTCGAAATGCCGTCAGAAATAATACTATAGCAGCTATTCCAACGACTATCGTTAAAATGATCATGAAAGATGGTATTGTAAAATAAAAAGTTAGCAGAGTAATCATCGCAATACATATACCTGCAATTACAAGTAGCAGCTTTCTCTTTTCAGAAGGCAAAATAGCTTGTTTATGATGTACTGGTTCTAACTCCTCTAAATTTTCCCCCTCTGCATAAAGAGCGGCTAAAAAGTCACAGTAATGTTCTGGTAATAGCTTATTTTGCTTCCAAAACAAAATCTCATTCAAGATTATTTTTTTTCGAGGATTTGTCATAATTTTTGCTCCAAACATTGCTTTATATGGTTGTTATTCCAATTTTATCTCAAAACATTGCCGAACACATCTATATAAAGTAGCAAAAATATTAAGTTTGTCACATTCTAGTACATGATATAAACATTTTCGAAACAATATTTTCTTTTGATAGACTTTGTTTATACGAGTATTTTTCTGATTCAATAGTAGCACAAAAAGGGCTATCTAATTAGTCGTCACTAATTAGATAGCCCCAGTCTGTATAACCTTATTCTAAGAAATCTTTTAAACGTTTGCTACGAGAAGGGTGGCGTAGCTTTCTAAGTGCCTTAGCCTCAATTTGGCGAATACGTTCACGTGTTACACCAAATACTTTTCCTACCTCTTCTAACGTACGTGTGCGACCATCATCTAGACCGAAACGTAAGCGAAGTACATTTTCTTCACGGTCAGTTAATGTATCTAACACATCCTCTAATTGCTCTTTTAACAATTCATAAGCTGCATGGTCAGATGGAGATTGGGCTTCAGAATCCTCAATAAAGTCTCCTAAATGTGAATCATCTTCTTCTCCAATTGGTGTTTCAAGAGATACTGGTTCTTGCGCAATTTTTAAAATTTCACGTACTTTTTCAGGTGTTAAATCCATTTCTTCCCCAATTTCTTCTGGAGATGGTTCGCGACCTAAGTCTTGTAGTAATTGGCGTTGTACTCGAATTAATTTATTAATTGTTTCGACCATATGCACTGGAATACGAATTGTACGTGCTTGGTCCGCAATAGCACGTGTAATTGCTTGACGGATCCACCATGTTGCATAAGTAGAGAATTTAAAGCCTTTACGGTAGTCAAACTTCTCAACAGCCTTGATAAGCCCCATATTCCCCTCTTGAATTAAATCAAGGAATAGCATTCCACGGCCAACATATCGTTTTGCAATCGATACAACAAGACGTAAGTTTGCTTCCGCTAGACGTTTACGTGCTTCTTCATCACCTTGCTCAATACGCTCAGCTAGAGCGATTTCTTGCTCGGCAGAAAGTAAATCAACTCGACCAATTTCTTTTAAATACATACGTACAGGGTCATTTATTTTAACACCCGGTGGTACACTCAAATCATTTAAATCGAAAGTCTCTTCGTTTGCTTCTTCTTTCATTAAGCTTTCTTCTTCAAACTCTTCTTTTCCAATGATTTGAATGTCTTTTGCCTTTTCAAGATCCTCAGCAAAGTGGAAAATCTCTTCGTTCTCCAATTCATAAGGCGCAAGTTTCTCTGAAATTTCTTTCATTGAAATTTCACCTTCTGTTTTTGCTTTTTCTTGTAGTAGCTTTTTTGCTTCATCTAATGTAATTTCTACTTCTACCTCTTTTGAACGTTCTGACTTGTCCGCCATAAACCTTCCTCCTTCTAAACAACCGAATCGGGTTAAATCGCCGATAACGATTTTCTTAAATGAATAATCTGTTGGGCGATTTCAAGTGCACGCGCATACTCGTGCATCTTCTCCGCTTCCTTTGACTCATGCATCTTTTGTTGAATTTCTTGCTCAATTCTATATTTTTGCAGCTGACGTATTGAGTCTGTGACCTCTGCCTCTGCATGGTCGGGATCCCGTTCCGTTAAAGCCGCTTCCATTACTATCTTGCGTAATTCAGAGTCATCTAATATTTCAACAAAACGCTGATAATCAGGATGACCAAATTCCTCATAAAATCCTACTAAGCGAACAAAAACAGCCAAATAGGCATCTCGTACAAACGGTTCTTTTTGCTCACTACGTAATACCCTGTCCACTACATCTATATTATGAAGCATATGAGCCAGTAATAAACGTTCTGCACGTTCCGCTGCGTCCATAGGCTTATGTTGCTGAGTGACCGGCATCGAAGGCGCCTGAACTGGCATTTCTACTTTTGTAGAACGCACCTGATTTGCCTCTAGCTTTCGGAATTGAGCATAAATCGCTTCTTCCGAGATATTTGTCTCATTCGATAGCTGTCTTATATACAAATCTCGTTCGACTGGTGACGATCTACCTACCAGTTGCTCAAGAACTTCTTGAATATATTGAAGCGTATCATTTTCAAACTGAAAGTTCTTATTTCGTCTAGCATGCATCATCATAAAAGCAATATACGCATGAGGGTTTTCCAAAATTTGTTCTTTAAATGCCTGTCCGCCTAAACTACGAATGTATTCATCGGGATCTAGCTTATCTGGTAACACCGCAATATTAACTTTCATACGTTCCACTTGAAGTAACTGTGCCGCTCTTTTTGCCGCATCAAAACCTGCATTATCACCGTCATAGCAAACCGTAACCTGCTCTACTAAGCGTTTTAGCTTTGTGATATGCTGATTCGTAAGCGAAGTACCCATTGTTGCTACAGCATTCGTTACACCAACAGAAGTTGCTGCTAAAACATCCATAAACCCTTCCATCAATACTACTTGACGATTTTTTCTAATGGAGGTTCGTGCTTTATCTAGGTTATATAGCACTTCACTCTTTTGAAAAATCGGTGATTCTGGACTATTTAAATATTTTGCCTCTTCACCAGTCGATGTAAGAATTCGTCCTGAGAATGCTATAATCTTACCGTTCTCATCACGGATGGGAAACATAATACGCCCTCTAAAACGATCAAAATAGCGTTCTTCCCCTTCACGCTTAATCACTAAACCACTTTCCGCGATTTCTTGTAAGTTATAACCTTTTCTTTCAAGCAATATCGTTAATGCATCAAAGCTCGGAAGAGACCATCCAATGCTATTAGATTCTATAAGTTCCCTTGTAAATCCTCTTTCTAGCAAATAATTTAAAGGTTCTTCACCATCTTCCGTATTTAACAGTAAATGATGAAAAAAATCTGCTGCAAAAGCGTGTGCTTCTTTCATCCTTTCTTCTGCTTTAGATACCTTTTTCGTTACTTCTGGTAAACTTGGCCCAACATCTAAATGTATGCCAATACGTTCACCAAGTTTCACTACAGCGTCAGGAAAAGAAATACCTTCTATATCCATGACAAAAGTAACAGCATTACCACCCGCACCACAACCGAAGCAATGAAAAATTTGTTTGTCTGATGACACAGAAAAAGATGGCGTTTGTTCTCCATGAAATGGACAGAGTCCAAACCAATTGCGCCCACGCTTTGTAAGCTGCATGTATTCGCTAATGACATCAATAATATCCGATTGTGTGCGAATCTGTTCAATCACTTCTTCAGGAATCTTCCCTGCCAAATCCATCACCATCTTTAAATTACGTTCTAAAACACAATTCGCTATCCGATTTAAAAATCCTTTATTTCTCGACAAAAAAATAGGATTTTTCTCTTAATAAATATTTTTACCACAATTTTATTATTATAAAACATAAATTAGTTTTTATCTATACTATTTTCAAACCCGACTCAAAAAAACCGCCTCTTATAACCGAGGTGGTTTATCATCATTCGTTTCTTATTTACAGTTTAAAATATGCTCAATAATAACGTTTGCTGTTTCTTCAACAGCTTTGTTTGTCACATCAATAACTTTACAACCAATTTTAGAGACAATTTTTTCAAAATGCTGGATTTCATCTAATATTCGATTATGCTGCGCATAGATAGCATCATCATTCAATCCTAGAGACATCAATCTCTCTTTTCGAATGAAGTTTAATTTATCAGGAGAAATAATTAAACCAAAACATTTTTTCGGATCAATTTTTAAAAGTTCTTCAGGTGGCTCCACTTCTGGTACTAAGGGTACGTTCGCCACCTTATAGCGTTTATGTGCTAAATATTGTGATAGCGGTGTTTTAGAGGTACGGGAAACACCAACTAGCACGATATCAGCCTGTAAAAGACCACGTGGATCTCTACCATCATCATATTTTACTGCAAATTCAATAGCCTCTATTTTTTTAAAATAATCATCATCTAGCTGGTGAACAATTCCTGGAGCCTCTAATGGGAATTCTTCCACAAAGGTTGCCATTGTTTTTAAAGCAGGCCCTAAAATATCGACGGCATATACATTTTCTTGCTCACACAGTTCACATAATAACGATCGCATCTCCTGTCGAACAAGTGTATATACAATAAATGCCTTCTGTTTCGCTGCGAGGCATACAATTTTACGAATGAGCTCCTCTGATTGTATATGAGGAAAACGACGAATTATCGTGTTTTCCAAACCAGGTCGAAACTGACTAATAACCGCTTTCGCTACTTGGTCACCAGTTTCACCGACTGAATCAGATACAACAAAAACCCGTAGTCTTTTCATACTGCTCTCCTTCAACTATTTAGTCATTTTGTGCAAGTGATAAGAAAGCTCGTGTAATCGTCGTTTTTGTTAGTCGTCCAACGATCGTCAATCCACCTTCTTGTGGCTCAACTACTGGTAGCGAATCAACTTCTCGATCAATTAGTTTATTCGCTGCGACGACTAAAGAATCTGATCTTTCACAGTACGATATATTTGGCATGCGTGTCATAATTATATGTACAGGAATTTTGTTTAAATCCTGCGTGCCAATACTTGTACGTAGTAAATCCTTACGAGAAAGTACCCCTGTCAAAAATTCATTCTTATCTACGACAAATAGTGTACCAACATCCTCAGAAAACATGAAGCAAATCGCATCATAAACAGTCATTGTTTCTGGTACAACAACAGGTCCTGAATGAAAATCTTTCACCTTTAAATTGTTAATACTATCCGTCAATGTAACGGATGTTTTTTTACCTGAATAGAAATAGCCAACACGAGGTCTAGCATCTAAAAAGCCCGCCATTGTGAGTATTGCTAAATCTGGTCTTAAAGTTGCTCTTGTCAGATTGAGACGTTCTGCAATATGTTCGCCTGTGATAGGGCCGTTTTCTTTCACAATTTGTAAAATGTCTTCCTGACGTTTATTGAGTTCGATTGGACTCACCGCCTCAAATCTAATAGTGTTATACTTATGCTCAATTATTATATACTATTTTAATAATTATTGCGAAGAAAAGAACTACATGCTACAATATTGACACATACGCTTGCTCTCGATGTATTTTCGAGTGATTTGCGTTATATAGGCGATGACGGGAAAAAAGTATCTGTTCCATTTTAAAGCGAGTAGAAGATGGTGAAAGTCTACACAGTAACAGAGAAAAGGCACTCCTTGAGCTAACTTTTTGAAAAGAGGTTTTAAACAATTCGTTTAAAACAATCAGGGTGGAACCGCGGGTTTTAGCACTCGTCCCTGGGCATTTATTGTGCCCGGAGACGGGTGCTATTTTTAATTTAGTCCTATCTAAATTAAAAATATTTAGCGAATTTATTAATTATATAAATACGCTAAAACAAAATCAAAGTTCACTCTTTGAAAACTATAAAGGAGGCTATTTTTATGGCTAACAAATCAATGGAAACAATTGTATCATTAGCGAAGCATCGCGGCTTTGTCTTCCCAGGTTCTGAAATCTACGGAGGCTTAGCAAACACTTGGGATTACGGTCCACTAGGTGTTGAATTAAAAAACAATGTAAAAAAAGCATGGTGGCAAAAATTTGTCCAAGAATCAGAGCACAACGTTGGGATCGATGCTGCAATTTTAATGAATCCAAAAGCTTGGGTTGCTTCTGGTCACGTTGGTAACTTTAATGATCCAATGATCGATTGTAAGGCATGTAAAGCTCGTCATCGTGCTGACAAAATCATCGAGGATGCTGCGCTAGCTAAAGGCGATGAAATCATTGTCGATGGTATGACATTTGATCAAATGAAAGAAACGATGGTTAAATATGACGTAGTTTGCCCAGATTGCGGTAAAGCTGATTTTACAGATATTCGTCAATTTAATTTAATGTTTAAAACATTCCAAGGTGTAACAGAATCTTCTACTAACGAAATTTATTTACGCCCAGAAACAGCACAAGGTATTTTCGTGAACTTTAAAAATGTACAACGTTCTATGCGTAAACGTACACCATTCGGTATTGCACAAATCGGTAAGTCTTTCCGTAACGAAATTACGCCAGGTAACTTCACTTTCCGTACACGTGAATTTGAACAAATGGAGCTTGAATTTTTCTGTAAGCCAGGCGAAGATCTTGAATGGCACGCATACTGGAAAGAGTTTTGTAAAAACTGGTTATTAAATTTAGGCATGAAGGAAGAGTCTATGCGCCTTCGCGATCATGAAGAAGACGAATTATCTCACTACTCAAATGCAACAACTGATATCGAATTCAAATTCCCATTCGGCTGGGGCGAGCTTTGGGGCGTAGCGGATCGTACAGATTACGATTTAAAACAGCATATGGAGCATTCTGGTGAAGATTTCACTTACATCGATCCAGTATCAAACGAACGTTATGTACCATATTGCATCGAGCCATCTTTAGGTGCAGACCGTGTGACATTAGCATTCCTTTGCGATGCTTATGACGAGGAAGAGCTTGAAGGCGACGATAAACGTACAGTTTTACGCTTCCACCCTGCTCTAGCGCCATTTAAAGCTGCGGTCCTACCACTTTCTAAAAAGCTTTCGGATGAGGCTACTGATGTTTGGGCAGAGCTTCGTAAATCATTCCCAGTTGACTTTGACGAGTCACAATCAATCGGTAAACGTTACCGTCGTCAAGATGAAATTGGTACACCATTCTGTATCACTTACGACTTTGACTCAAAAGAGGATGGTCAAGTTACAGTACGTCACCGCGACTCAATGTCTCAAGTTCGTATGCCAATTACAGATGTTAAAGCATATATTGAAAAACATCTTCAATTCTAAATTCGTAAGATGTAAAAAGGGAGTCGCATTTTAAGCGACTCCCTTTTTCTGCGAAAAAATGACTACTCGTACAATTGATGAAGAACCGGTGATTTCCCTCGGACTCCAGCAAGATAACTTGCACTGAAAGCCTTCTGGAAAGTAGAGGCCAAGCCTGCAGAAAGTGCCTACTCGGAGTGAAAATCTACATTTGTTTATAGATCACATTTCAATTTTTTATCAGGTCTTAATTGATGAAAACAAGCGCTCTTGCATCTTCTCCTCAAATGAAAACCTTTTCATACTCATACCTACTAAGCTTATTAGAATTTCCTCGATATCTACAAGCGTATAATAAAGGAATGTTCCTTCTCGCATTGGGCGAACCCTCTTATCGATTGTTAGTTTATCCTCAATAAAGTAAGCTACATTTACGTTACAATGTTCCATCAATTGCGAAATACGTTGATCATCATCTGGATTAATAAAAAACGGAACAATTTTGTCAATATATAAAATACTTTGCACTAGTTTTATAAAGAAATTTTCACGAAGTGCAGTTTCCACAACTACTACAGTTGTTTTTTCATGCTGGTAATCCATATACAATATATTTATTTGCTCTTCTAATAACTTTTTTAGAATATCAATAGAATTTCTATACTTTGTCATATCCGTTTGGATTTCTCTTGTTAATAAACGTAGAATTCGAAAAGCAGGTAAAAATATTTTTAAAACAATTTCTTTAGGATGCAAATGATCTAATAATTTTTTATAGTAAACTCTTAAGCTATTTTCGTCACAGCGAATTAATTGTTCTACAAATAAGTTAAAAATTTCTTCAAAGCTGTTAGTACGATAATCTATCATTTTCGAAATTTTCACACTATAATTCAAAGGTAAAATCATAGATTTTTGCTCATCTAATAGCTTAACTTTAGGCAATGTCGGGAATAAATCATAGACAAGTTCTACTTGAGCACTTCGATTATCTGATAATTGAACGACTGAATTGACAGGATAAATTCCTAAACACTCTACAAATTTATGCATAAATTTCTCGTTATATAAATGTCGATCACGATATAAAACAGCCAATGCATCTGTTGCAGCATATCCCGAATGATATACTCGCTTTGATGTCATCGCTGAATAAACATCAATAATCTGCAGTATTTGAACTCCCTCACACATATCATCCTCACAAAGCTGATTCGGATAACCTTTACCAGCAAAACGTTCATGATGATCACGTGCTAAATAGGCAATATCCTCTTCCCCATTTTCGATGAGTAGCTTATAACCTTTAGTCGTATGAGTTTTGACTATATCAAACTCATCTTCCGATAATTTTCGTTTTAAATTTAATATTTTTTGCGGAATACATACCTTTCCAATATCGTGGAACAAATAGCCTCTTGCTAGCGTTTCAATATCCATTAAACCTAAATTACGGGCAAAAATTGTACCTAAAACGAAAACATCAAATGAATGAACAAAAGAATATTCATCCCATTCTTTTAATCGCATGAGTAATTCATAGCGTTGTTTCTTTTCTAAAATTTTTTCAAAAACACCTCGTACATATGCAGTGTCTTGGATGCTTTTTAAAATTTGGCCATAGCGTAATTCATGCACAACATTCTCTAATGTAGTCATAAAAAGCTGACTTACTGTTTCTTTATACTCATCTACATCATCATTTTTATCCATTAGCGGTGCAAATACATCCTCGTAATCCTTTGAACGCTGAACACTCAAATCATGAACAATTCGGACTGAATCAGTCGGTAAATAAACAGATAATTCGTCAACTTTTCTAAGTTTAAGTAATGCAATAATTCGTTCCGTCAAAACAAGATCTTTTTTAGCTAATAAACGATAATCCGAAAAAATATCTTCAGCTAAAATATCATTCGCTTCAACTTCATCAATACTTAACGTCACTTTTCTTAGCATAATTTCTGCCACATACACAATGCTTAAGCAATATGTGACTCCCTCCTTCTCCCGTAAGACTGCGTTGTTCGTTGTTCGTCAATTACGCCTCAGCATAATTGGTCCGGAATTGGCTTTTTATTTAGGCCTGCAAATGTTTTTTTGTGATAAAGCAAGGCGACAGCAGCAATATGAGGACAATACGATGTCGGTCATTTCGATAATGCCATAGCATAGCTTTTTTACCGATGCAGGTCCATTAGCTGTTATCACATGGATGAGATAATTTTAGGCTAACATCCAATGCTAACTCCTTACCGATTCCATGACACCTGCGGGAGGCTTTAACTTCTTTCACATGTGTAACTTTCGCTACAGAGAATATTTACTGTAAGAAGTTAAATATCATCATCTATATCAATTACAATATCATAGATTAAAATGTCTTTTCAACTAGTATATGACATTTGAATGGATAGTTTCTACTATGTTTATATTAAAAACTCTACTAAAATTAATATTTTATACCTAACGAATCATTTTATATTATTTGTTAATTTGAAATAAAAGGTACAAAAAGACCTATACATTAAACAGTATAAGTTTTTATTTATAAGTTATAGTTGAATTTCTCTCATAAATTATATTTCTACAATTGATAAAGGATTAATCATTTTGTCCTAATGCCATTTACAAAAATCAATGCAACTACAAAATAAATATCATTTTAGCAAAATAACTATCAAGCATGCGAATGAGGAACTTTAGAAAACCACCTTTTCCTATGTTTCACCAAAAGTACCGGATGACATTTGTTAAAAACGTAAAAATGCCAGAAGATCAATGTTAATGGTCTTCTGGCGTTTTTTCTTGTTCTGTACTTGTTCTTAACTGAAATTCAGGCGTTCGCTCTAGCTGTTCAATAAATTTTTTAGTCTTAAAACGAATTCCTGTTTGTTCCTCGTAAATGGTTGTAATTATTTTTTTAATAAAATATTTTGTTTCCTTTTTCAAGTCTAGTTTCCCAATCTGGTCAATTGGTACAGTATAGAACATCCGAATAAGCTTAAGCTGGGTCGGTGTTAATCGAATGATATAAGGATCATGGTGATAACAGCGATGACACAAAAAACCACCCTGTGTAAAAGAAAATGCAAATTCACCGTCTACGGCACCACAAGCAGCACAAGCATGTAAAATAGGCTGTACGCCTGTATAGGGTAGCATTTTCCATTCTACGAACAATGTAATGGCCTCCGGGTCATAACCTTCCTCAATGGCTTGTAATGCTTGTAGGAGAACATCAAATGCATATGGCTCAGGCTTCCCCTCTTCTACTACTCGCTCGACAAGTTCCATTATAAAACTTGCATATGCTGTTGCCATAATATCTTCACGAATATGGCGCATTGAATTAAGATGCTCACCTTGCTGCAATGTTCCCATACCAGTATGATGCTGCACCATAAACATGCCATACGTAAATGGCTGTGTCACAGATGCTAGTCTACTAGAAGGCTTCTTCGCTCCTCGAGCCATCGTCGCAACCTTACCCGCTTCTCTTGTTAGTAATGTTACAATTTTATTTGATTCTCCATAGGCACGCACCTTTAGGACAATCCCTTCCCATTTATGAAGCATCGATCCCCCTCCTTTCTACACTGTTTCGCATGAAAATAGAGCTCTCCAATAAATTAATTGGACAGCTCCATTTAAAACTACAGCGACAAATAAGAATGTTGTAAAGTTGCTCCTTAACTCAATAACTGATCCTATTAATATTCATCATCACGGAAACCGAAGTCACGTAAATGCGTTGATTTATTCCGCCAATCCTTTTGAACCTTTACCCAAAGCTCTAAATACACTTTTGAACCAAGAAGCATCTCAATATCTTTTCTTGCACGTATCCCTACTTCTTTTAATAGCGCACCACGTTTACCAATGACGATCCCTTTTTGCGAATCTCTTTCCACGATAATCGTTGCTGCCACACGAATTTTATCTTCATTTTCTTCATCACGGCGAATTTTATCAATCACAACAGCGATGGAATGAGGTATTTCTTCGCGCGTTAAATGCAACACTTTTTCACGAATTAACTCCGAAATAATGAAACGTTCAGGATGATCCGTTACTTGATCTGCTGGATAATATTGCGGACCCTCTGGTAAATATTTCGTTAATGTCGTTAATAAATCTTCTACATTATTCCCTTGTAATGCTGAAATCGGTACAATTTCCGCAAAGTCATAACGCTCTTTGTAGCTTTCAATTATCCCTATTAATTCATCTGGATGAATTTGATCGATTTTATTGATTACCAGGAAGACAGGCGTTGGATTACCCGCAAGCATTTCAAGGATGAATTCGTCACCCTTTCCAAGTTTCTGCTCTGCATTAACCATGAACATAATAACATCCACTTCACGCAATGTATTTTTAGAAACTTTTAGCATAAAATCCCCTAGCTTATGTTTCGGCTTGTGGATTCCTGGTGTATCTATAAAAATCATTTGGCTATCATTTGATGTCAGTACACCTTGTACTTTATTTCGTGTTGTTTGTGGCTTATCACTCATAATCGCAATTTTTTGACCAATAACACGGTTTAAAAATGTTGATTTCCCAACATTCGGTCGACCGATTATGGAGATAAAACCTGACTTATAGCCATTATTATTTTCCAGCATTCTCTAAATCCTCCGTTGTAAATGCAAACGGTAGTAATTCGCCTACAGACGTTACCGTGACATCACCTTTTAAATTTGTTAAATATACAGGCATAGATGGCTTGCAAAACTCCATCATCACTTGACGACAAGCTCCGCATGGCGCACATGGTCCATCTGTATCAGCTACAATAGCAATCGCCTCAAAATCATAAATACCTTCTGACACAGCTTTGAAAAATGCTGTACGCTCAGCGCAATTTGTCATACTATAACCCGCATTTTCAATATTGCAGCCGTGAATGACCTCTCCATCTTTCGTTAAAATCGCCGCGCCAACTTTAAATTTTGAGTAAGGTACATAAGCCTTTTCACGCGCTTTTTTTGATTCTTCTAGTAATGCTTGCATATCAATTGTCATCAATGTTCACCTCTACATAAAAAATAGCTCATCACCATAACGTGGGCTGATTTCCGTTCCGGCTGGGCGCTTTGTTGCTGTCGCTACGCTTTCGCACAGTTAAAATATTTGTTGCTGTCGCTTCGCTTTCGCACAGTTAAAACATTTGTTGCCGTCGCTTCGCTTTCGCACAGTTAAAACATTTGTTGCTGTCGCTTCGCTTTCGCACAGTTAAAACATTTGTTGCTGTCGCTTCGCTTTCGCACAGTTAAAACATTTGTTGCTGTCGCTTCGCTTTCGCACAGT
>NZ_MWSJ01000034.1 GCF_002237755.1 Lysinibacillus sp. KCTC 33748
AGCTTCTAATTTCACTTTTTCTTTAAATTTAACCATACAAAAACTGCACCTCCAATTGTTAGATTGAGTGTCTAATAATTGGGGAGCAGTTCATTATCTGTGGAGGGCTTTTATTATGCAGAAAAGGAAGGTGTCAGATGAAAACAGACACATTATATACATCGTTTATTGGCGGTGCAATGGCATGGATAGGATACCTTATCGGAGGTATTGACCACTTAATTAAAGCGTTAGTTATATTCATGACTATCGATTATGCACTAGGATTTATGGTTAGTTTAGTTTTCAAGAAAACTGAAAGTAAAAAGATGTTTAAGGGCTTAATCAAAAAGACGGCTATGGTATTTATGGTCATTGCAGCAGTACAACTCGATTCAGCAACAGCGAGTGGGAATTTTAATGCAATGATCTTGTTCTTAATCGGGATGGAAGGTATAAGTATGATTGAAAATCTAGGAAAGTTGGGCATTAAAGTACCTAAATTCTTAGTAAATGCTTTTACACAATTACAAATGGATAACGATGATAGAAAGGGTGATAAACAATGACTTATGCTATCGAAAAACGCTTAATGTCAGGATTGCCAAACTATGCTTTGACAGCTGCTAAATACGTCATTGCCCATGAATCAGGGAATCCAAACAATTGTGGTCCAAACGCTTTAGAAAATGAAATAGCATACATGAACCGCAATAAAGCCAATGCATTTACATCTCACTGGGTAGGCTGTGGCGGTAAAATTGTACAAGTTGCGCCAGTTAATCGTGTGCAATATGGTTGTGGCCCGAAAGGTAAACCACTTAGCTATGCACAAGTAGAGTTGGCTCGTACAAATGATATGGAGCAATTTAAGAAGGATTACGCTGCTTATATTTGGGTGTTACGTGAACTTGCTAATGAGGCTGGAATACCTGTTGTACTCGATGGCAGTGGTGACGGTATAAAATCACACCGTTGGATTACGGACAATTTAAAAGGTACAATACATAGAGATCCATTTTCGTATCTGCAGAGTATGGGGATTTCAGAGGAACAATTCAAATTAGACATTAAAAACGGCTTAGATAAACCAACGGAGAAGGATGATGAAAAAATGCAATTCACAAACGCGACAACAAAAGCTGCAGTACGTGATTATATTAAACAAGCAGTAGATAAAAAGCTTATTGATAAAATGTGGTTAGATAAATTTGATAATGGAACTATGACAAATGGTGATTATGAAGGTTTAAAACTTATCATTGCACAGCGTAGTAACTAAAATGTAAAGACCAAGATAGCTCAAATTGCCGTCTTGGTCAATGTTCATTTATAAGTATGGCAATAATGAAAATAAAACAAAAAACACTAGCAGAATACATGCGAATATAAAAATTTTAGTGATAAATGGATCTGAAGTAAATGGATCTGAATCATTTTTATTTTGTACTTGTTTTTTTAGATATTCCTCGCACTCTTCTTCCTTAATCGTATTACAATATTCACATATTTCAATCTCAGCCCCATCTCTATGTACTTTCTTAAATGGATTTATGGCTAAACAATTAGAGAAATTACTCAATTATATTCTCCTCACTAACCTTATCTACTAATTACCATTTTAGGAAATTTAGCATAAATTGTATATATAAAATTAGGCAATAGTAACGGAAATCACGCTATTTAAATTTTATTCCTGTAATTTTCACCTGCCAAAAAGCAAACATTCGTTCTGAAATGATACAAACGAATGTTCTTGTGTAGGGAGTGGAGTTGTATGTTGAATCCTGAACAACGGCGACTATTTCATAAATTTTTGATTCTTGATATGGCTGTCCAATCATTGCAACGTGATTACTCTGTAATTGAAAATTTGAAAATGAGTAAAGTTTATTTACCAATCCTCGATAAGTTATTAAAAGACATAACCCAAGATTATTACAATAAGAAGAGGTTGTTGGCAAAAGAGAAAATAAGGTTAGAGAAAATAAGGTTATTTAAAGTAGAAAAGATAGATGAGTATTTTAGTGATGTGCATGTAGCAACGGCGGGGAATGATGTGGTTTCTACGATATGCTAATATGGCACTAAAAACGCAGGTTGAAAATTTATTATTAAGTCACCAAAATAAAGACCAGGCGCTCAATTGAAAGTGAGTACCTGGTCATTTTTTGTTTAGTATTCTCTTACTTCGAATGAGGCGATTTTATCATGTACGATATATTCCGTTACTTTTTTATAAGGGGATATTGTTTTAGAAAATTTGAATGTTGATGTATCTTGTGCACTTTCAAACCATTTCAAATAGTCATCTAGTACTTTATTTGTAACGTCATACTCTTTTGTTATACCATTTACTAATGTAATGCTTAAAATAGCATTTGAAGATCCATTGCTTGGTTTTTTAACAATTACTGCGCTAGTAGCTGCGATATCTGTGTTTTCTATCTTTGCTGTAATGATTGCTTCTCCTTCACGAATGGCATTAACATTTCCATTCTGATCTACAGTAGCAATTGATTCATCGCTAGATGTCCATATTACTTTTGCAGTATCAGGAGTTACAGTTGCTATTAATTTATCTTGGCTACCTTCTAGAAGTTCTAATACATTTCTATTTAATGAGATTGATTCAGGTTTTGGTGATGTTGAAATTTTTTCCATCATTTGTAGTTCAGATATTGCTGTATTTACGGCATGATATGTGCTATTAGTAAGTGTAATGTTAACCCTGTACTTGTTATAATAACTAGAATTTTCAAAGGTGAAGCTTTGTTTTGGATTCTTTCTCCAATCGTCTACTGTAACGTTGCTATGAGAATCTAATACTATCCAATTTGAACCGTCCCACGCCTCAAATGTCCATGTATTTGGAAAAAGTTCTGGAAAACTTCCTTGATTATTCATTACATATTTACTAATTGCTTTTGGACTTGAGAATTCATATGCTAACCACCCTGTTTTTTCAGGCGTTCCCCAAGCATAGTTGGCGCCACCACTATCATAGTAGTCAATGCCATCAAAGGCTTTCCAGCTTGGTGTTTCAACGTGGTTACTTGAAGAGGATGCTTTACCAAACTCTGATTCATTTGAAGTCATTTTAGGTATTAAATTTTCTGAATAGCCATCTTCAGCATGTGCATTTTCAACGTTATAGCTGATTAGTACTAGTAGTGATAATGCTAGATAAATAAAACTATTTTTAAATATCTTACTCACTTATGTATCCTCCTTTAAAGTATTTATAGGAAATTTCTTTAAATAACCTTTAAAGACAACTCTAACCAATACGAGGCTTATTTACCATAATAAAAATCGTTTATTTTTAATAATAAAAAGCCACTCATTTGAGTGACCTTCGATGTGCCTTCCACAATCATTTATGTTGATGATATTACTTATTTTAAATTATCAATCGCGTATTGAGCTTCTTCAGGAGTAAATTTTTCACCGTATTCAGAAGTTAATTGTTGGTAAATAGCTGAATCCGACATACTCATTTTTTCAGCGTATATTTGAGCTTTTTTCAATGCATTACCTTTCCAATCGAATACAATATTATCTACAGCATATTGAGCAGCTTCTGCTGGGAATTTCTCTCCATGTTCAGAAGTTAATTGATTATAAATACCAGCCTTTGACATGGACATAGATTTCGCATATACTTCTGCTTTTTTTAATGCCGATTTATATTCTCTAGGAATGCTTTCTTCTTTCGCCTTCGCTTCCGCTATTGCTTTTGCTTCTGCCTCAGCATCCCACTCCGTGATGGGTGGTCTTAATTGTGTTTGTAATTATCTGTGATACAAAGTACACAAAGGATATCCAGTGCCCTATGACTGTCTGGGATGATAACAGATATAATAGAAGGAAATACATTTTTCAGAACTTGTACTTTCGTGACAGGTGCATCAGGCTCTGGTAAGTCAACATCCTTGTATTCTCTAATCATATTTAGAATGGAAGGTTAAAATTAAAGGGCAGGCATTAGAATTGGATGTGTCTTCTCGAACCTATAATTACTTTAAGTTGCTATTTAATAAATAAGAGATTTTATTAGGTGATATGAAGAATTAAAAGGCCGCCATATTATTTCGGTAGCCTCTTTCATTTTATAGAAAACTAATCGTGTTGGTAATCGTCTTAAAGGATGTTTTGATGTGTTTGGATTGATGAATATAAGGTAGTAATTAGAAAATTATTGACTTAGTATATATATTACTGAACGAATCGTTTATGGAAATTAGCAAGCTATCCACATTTTCATCGCAAAAAAACATGTTTGATAGGAAATTTTATACCAAATTTTTAATTTAAGAAAAGAGCTTTTCTTCCGGCAAGTTCCTATCTATACTAGGACATAACGAATAGAGCGGTCATATTCGAATAAACCAGAAGAGGGGTGCGAATATGCAAAATTTTGAAACGGTTGTTGAACGAAAATGTGAGCAACTTTTACTAAAAGCCTATCATTTCGGTGCATCAGATTTACTTTTAGTTCCGGAAAGTGAGCGGTATCGTATTTATTTTCGCAAATATGATAAGCTACTCCAAGCAGGTGAGTTACCAAATAATCTTGCGGAACGAATGATTTCCTTTTATAAATTTTCAGCGGCATTAGATATTAGCGAGCGGCGAAAACCCCAAAGCGGCTCTTTCCAAAAAGCTATGGAACAAGATCAATATGCCTTTCGTGTCTCGACACTTCCCTCCGTATTTTTAAAAGAAAGCCTAATTATCCGTCTACTTCTACAAAATCATGCATTCCCACTTACTTCCTTATCTTATTCCGAATATGCAGCAAACATGTTGATGGAACTAGTGAAACATCAACAGGGACTTTTATGTTTCACAGGTGCGACAGGCTCTGGTAAATCAACATCCTTGTATTCTCTAATCCATTACTGTTCGACAGAACTAAATCGTCATGTCATTTCTTTAGAAGACCCTGTAGAAAATAATCAAGCTAATCTTTTACAGATTCAAGTAAACGAACGAGCTGGCGTTACATATGCTACAGGCTTAAAGGCTATTTTACGCCACTCACCCGACGTTATTATGATTGGTGAAATACGTGATAAAGAGACTGCAAAAATCGCAATCGAAGCTTCTTTAACAGGTCATTTAGTAGTCTCAACCATTCATGCTAAGGATTCGGTAAACTGCCTTTATCGATTTTTGGACTTGGGTGTATCAATAGAAGAACTTCGCCAAACTGTGGTAGGTATAGTCGCTCAAACACTTTTCCAATCACCTATAATACAGGAAGAACGTCGTGCATTGTTTGAAATATTAAGCGATGTTCAACTTCAAATGGCCATTAAAGCAATTATGCAAAAAACTAGCTATGAATTGCCACATGAGTTAACACTTGCAGGTCAAAAAGAAATGATAGAGAGTCATCACTATGCGAATACGAACGTTTATTGAAAGAATTCAATTGGCTTACAATAAGGCAACAAAATGGCGCGTAAGGGAGCAAGCTCATTTTTTTAGTCGGTTAAGTGTGTTAATGCAGGAAGGTTATTTATTCCCGCAGGCTATTTCTATTTTATTACCTCATCATATTGAAGCACATGAAGACATGCAAAAGCTAATCAATGAAAAGCTGAGACAAGGAGTCGGTGTTTTAGGAGTTTTTGAAGCATTACAACTTCCAAAACAGCATTTAGTAGCCATTACAGTTGCAGAAAACAATGGGCATATGATTGAGACGTTAAAAGGCGTGGCAAAGCAAATGGCTTTGAGTGAAGCGACGAAGAAAAAATTAATGAAGCTACTCCTATATCCTGTAGTACTTATTTTATTTTTGTTGCTGTTGTTTTTAGTGTTTCGTACCATATTCTTTCCTAATATCGAAAAAATGGTGACTAGCCGAACTACCGGCACTGAGGAGACAAGCATTGCTTTGTCAAAGGCATTATTGCATCTTCCCGATACTTTAATGTTCATAGGCATTGCGGTATTTTGTTGTATTTTCATTTTTTACCTTACTCTCAAACGACGTCCGATTGCTCGCCAGTTAAATATTATTCTAAAAACTCCTTTGATTCGGATTTATACACGAATGTCTTTGACGAGACAATTTGCTGCTTATTTAGGGAGCCTGCTACAAAGTGGGTTTTCTTTACAGGCAAGTCTACAAATTTTAGAGGAGCAGCGACTTCAACCGTTTTTACAATATCTAGCGCTATGTATAAAGGATCGCGTTGTTTTGGGTGATACGCTAACGCAAGCAGTTAAGTTGATGACAGTTTGGCAGAAGGATTTTACAACATTTGTTGAACATGGAGAACAAAGTGGCTATTTAGGAAAAGAGCTAGTATTGTACAGCGAGTTAATGACGGAAAAGCAAGAGCAACTATTGCATAAAATCCTTGTGTTCGTGCAGCCCACCTTCTTTATCATTATAGCGATGTGCATAGTTGCCGCATATGTAAGTTTATTATTGCCAATATATCACATGATTGAACTAGTATAGGAGGTTAATAATGAAACGTATAAAGCAGCAAACAGGTTTTACTTTAATTGAAATGTTAATAGTTCTCCTGATTATTTCCATATTAATTTTAATTACAATCCCAAATGTTACGAAACATTTTGCCACCGTCGATGAGAAGGGGTGCAAAGCGTATGTGAGCATGGTGCAAGGTCAGGTGGAGGCGTATCGAGTAGATTTTATGGATTATCCAACGATTCAAGATTTGGTAGCGAAAGGCTATTTAAAGAAGAATGAAACGACCTGCCCTAATAAAGAAGAGATTGTAATCACTAAGGATGGGGAGGTACGATTGGCGAAAACCTCTACCGATACTGGTTCTGGTAATTGATGGATGCTAATAAGAGTGAGCGTGGCTATACATTTGTTGAAATGCTAATTGTATTGTTTATCCTCATGTGTTTGTCAGCAATTGTCGTCAAATATTCGTTAAAAGGAGTGGAGACTAGGGAGCTTGAGCAATTTTTTACACAAATTCAATTAGATATTCAATATATACAAACTTATAGTATGCATCAAAGGGAATATATCTCGATGAAGTTTGAAAGTTCATCAAAGAGATACATTATTAAAAAGGATATTTTTACAGAATTATATGAACGCCCTTTTCCGAAAGGGGTTGAGTTTATGCCTGCATCGAGTTCAATTTACACGATTATGTACAACTATAATGGAAACGTCATGACGCCAGGGACTGTTTATTTTAAAACGCCTCAAGGTGTGAAAAAAGTTGTGATTACATTAGGACGAGGGAGATCGAGGATTGAATGAATCTGGTTATTCATTTGTGGAAACGATATTATCAGTAGTCATTGTTATGTTAGTATGCACGACATTAATACCAATTAGCTATACGATGAAAACGACTCTTTATAACAAGAAGTTGGAGGTGTTCGCAGCTGAAACGGCCTATGAAGGCTTAAAGCATTACCGCAATCTACAACAAACAGAAGGCACTAAAACCATTGATAATATAGAATTTCAGTGGTTTATGAATGGACAAGGGGTATGCGTAAGTTTTCAAAATACGCGGGAATTACGTAAAAAATGTATACAACTGACAGGTGAAGTTGATGAATGAGCGAGGCTACACATTATTAGAAGCGATGTTTCAATTAGTTGTTTTTGTGCTTATTGCCCATCTTGTTGTGTTTATTATGCTTTGGTTTGCTGAAATGAAAACAACGATGCTAACTGATGAGCAATCAAAGTGGGAGCTTTTTGTTTATGATTTGAATATGTATGTAAGTGATATTTCATCTTTTACACTTCGAAAGGATCAAAAGAGAATAACCTTCCAGGCCGCAGATACCATTCATAATATTGATTGTTACAGCAATATAATTCGTGATCAAGTAAATGGTGGTCATGTACCAATGCTAGTTGGTATTACTAAATGCCAGTTCCGATATGAAAAAGATATGTTAACAGTAGCTGTTGAACTTCCAAGTGGTAGTAAAAAGGAGCGAACTTTCTATGTTCCAGTTTTTGAAAAATGACAGAGGGGCTATTTTTTTAATCGCAATTGGATTATTATTTTTTGTAACTACTTTTGTCCTTACGTTTTGTACGTCTTATGAGATTCAGTTTCGAACATATGATGGCCTAGAAAAGCTCAATGTTCGAGCTACGATAAATTTATTAGGACAAATTTTGTCAGACAGTGTAGAATCGTAGTTATAAGAAGGTGATTCGAATGCGAAAAATATATTTAGTTGGTTTTATGGGCTCCGGGAAAAGTGCGTTAGGAAGACGTTTAAGCTATTTGTTAAAGATGCCCTATTACGATATGGATCATGAGATTGTTCGACAGCAGGGTATGACAATTCCGCAAATATTTGAAAAATACGGAGAAGCACGTTTTCGGGAAATAGAAACAGAATTTTTGAAAAACTTCCGGGACGAAGCTTGTATTATTTCAACAGGTGGTGGAGTCGCAATTAATGCTGAAAATCGAAAAATAATGAGACGCAGTGGGCTCGTGTTTTTTTTAGATGCGACATTCGAAGATATATACAAACGAATACAGCATGATCCGAACAGACCGATTGTACAGAGCTCGACGAAAGAAGAGTTAGAGCAGCTGTATCATTACAGAAGAAAGTTCTATCGTGAAGTAGGACATATACAAGTGTTAACAGAGGGGCGAACAATCCGCCAAATTCTTGAGTATTTAGTATTCCAAGTTAAAAGGCTAAAAAGCGAACATTGATGTATCGTTAATACTTAAATGTTCGTTTTTTAACATAAAATAAAAAATGATTGCCTTTTCAATGCAATTAATGTTAGGATATAGACAAAAGTTACTTAATGTTCATTGAATACTAAATAGTACCAAGTTGAAACTTGGGCGGATGATTGTACGGGGAGAGCACGTATAGACGTCACCGAAGGAGCAAATAGCAAAATGTTATGAATCTCTCAGGTAAAAGGACTCGTATAAGACGCAACTCTGGAGAGTGCTGTAGTACTACAGCCACCAAAGGGGAAAGCCGGCTGATTGGCATTGTATGTATGCGAGTCAGTCTGGTGTAACTTTCAGGTGCAAGGACAGAGAATCCCGAAAAGGGGTTCGTCTGTCTTTTTTTATGTCTAAATGTTTTAACTAATGTTGTTCGTTTTTCTTTATTTGGATGAACAAACAAGGGAAGCATGACTGTACAAAAAAACAGACGAACTACTATAAGTAAATATGTAACGAACAATAAGGGGGCAAAAACAATGACAGAATTAAAACGCACACCTCTATTTGAAGAATATGCAAAACATGGTGGTAAAACAATTGACTTCGGTGGATGGGAATTACCAGTGCAGTTCTCTTCTATTAAAGAAGAGCATGATGCAGTACGTAATCGTGCTGGCTTATTTGATGTATCACATATGGGTGAGATTTTAGTAACTGGACCTAATTCACTAGAGTTTTTACAAAACCTTTTGACAAATGATATTTCTAAGATTGCAGTAGGTCAAGCGCAATATAATGCAATGTGCTATGAAGATGGTGGTGTTGTCGATGATTTATTAACGTATAAATTAGCAGACAATCATTATTTATTATGCGTGAACGCGGCAAATATTGAAAAAGATTATGATTGGATGATGGAAAATCAACATCAATATGATGTAACGATAGACAACCAATCAGAGGCTTATGCACAAATTGCCCTTCAAGGTCCATTAGCAGAAGAAGTTCTTCAAACATTAACAGATACTGATTTACAAACGATTAAATACTTCCGTTTCCAAGCAGATGTTGAAGTTGCTGGTCATAAAGCATTAGTATCTCGTAGCGGTTACACAGGAGAAGATGGCTTTGAACTATATGGCTCTCCAGAAGATATTAAAGCATTATGGGGTAAAATCTTAGAGGCTGGAAAAGACAAAGGTGTAGTTCCTGCAGGTTTAGGCTGCCGTGATACACTTCGTTTTGAAGCAGGTCTTCCATTATACGGGCAAGAGCTATCAGCGACAATTTCACCTCTTGAGGCTGGTATTGGTTTTGCTGTGAAGTTAAATAAAGAGGGCTTTAATGGTCATGAGGCATTAGTGGCACAAAAAGAAACTGGGCTGTCACGTAAAATTGTGGGTATTGAAATGATTGATAAAGGAATTCCTCGCCATGGCTACAAAGTGTTGAAGGATGGTAAGGAAATCGGTGAAGTGACAACAGGTACACAACTTCCTTCTTCTAAACGAAATGTTGGTCACGCATTAATTGACAGTCAATTCGCAACTATCGGAACTGAATTGGAAATTGAAATTCGTGGTAAGCACTTAAAAGTAGTAACAGTTGAAACACCGTTTTACAAGCGTTCAAAATAAAAGTTGAAAAGAGGGACCTACATTTATGAAACATCGTTATTTACCAATGACGGAGCAAGATAAACAAGAAATGTTAGACGTAATCGGTGTATCCTCAGTTGATGCGTTATTTGAGGATATTCCAGAAAAAGTACGTTTTAAAGGCCTATATGATATTAAAGAAGCGAAATCTGAATCAGCTTTATTAAAAGAATTAACAGCAATGGCTGCGAAAAATAAAGATACAAATGCTAACGTATCGTTTTTAGGTGCAGGCGTATACAACCACTATAAACCGGTTATCGTGGACCATGTTATTTCTCGTTCAGAGTTTTACACAGCGTATACTCCATATCAACCAGAAATTTCACAAGGGGAATTACAAGCAATTTTTGAATTCCAAACGATGATCGCAGAGCTTACAGGCATGGATCTTGCAAACTCTTCTATGTACGATGGAGGAACAGCGTTAGCTGAAGCAGGTATGCTTGCAGCTGGCCATACACGCCGTAAGAAAATTTTAGTATCTGAAGCAGTTCACCCTGAGTATCGTGATGTCGTTGCTACATATGCATATGGTCAATCCATTGAAATTGTTACTGTTCCACAAAATGATGGTGTGACAGATGTAGAAGCTTTAAAGGAATTAATAGATGATAATACGGCAGCTGTTATTGCACAATATCCTAACTTCTTTGGTCAAATAGAGGACTTGCAAGTAATTGGCGATATTGCGCATGAGGCAAAAAGTTTATTTGTTGTCTCTTCGAATCCACTTGCACTAGGAATTTTAACACCACCTGGTAAGCTAGGTGCTGATATTTGTGTAGGGGATGCACAGGTTTTCGGTATTTCTGAAGCATTCGGTGGTCCACACTGTGGTTTCTTTGCAGTAACTACGAAGTTAATGCGTAAAGTTCCTGGTCGTCTTGTAGGTGAAACAGTTGATGGTGAAGGTCGTCGTGGTTATGTTTTAACATTACAAGCACGTGAACAACATATCCGTCGTGATAAAGCAACGTCCAATATTTGTTCGAACCAAGCACTTCTTGCACTTGCTGCTTCTGTAGCAATGACTGCTCTAGGTAAAGAAGGCGTTCGTGAAATGGCAATGCAAAACATTGCGAAAACACGCTATGCTAAAAATGCCTTTGAAGCGACTGGTTTCACAGTAGCATTCCAAGGTGCACACTTTAACGAAATCGTTGTGAAGACAAATAAATGTGTGAAAGAAATTAATAAAGGCTTAATTGAAAAAGGTATCATCGGTGGCTATCCTTTAGGTCAAACATATGACTCTCTAAAAAATCACGTGCTAATCGCAGTAACAGAATTACGCACGAAGGAAGAAATTGATGCACTAGTTGCAGAAATGGGGGCTCTTAATGCATAACGAAAATCAATCACTCATTTTTGAAATTACCAAAGAAGGTCGCGTAGGTTACAGCTTAGAAGCACTTGATGTACCAGAGGTTGATCTTGCCGATTTACTTCCTGGAAACTTAGTACGCGCTGAGGCAGCAGAATTACCAGAAGTATCTGAGCTTGATATTATGCGTCACTATACAGCACTTTCTCGTCGTAACCACGGTGTAGACTCTGGCTTCTACCCGCTTGGTTCTTGTACGATGAAATATAATCCAAAAATTAACGAGGCCATTGCACGAATTTCAGGCTTTGCTAATGTTCACCCATTACAGGACGAATCAACAACTCAAGGTGCGATGGAGCTTCTTTACGACCTACAAACTTCATTAGTTGAAATTACAGGTATGGATGAAGTGACATTACAACCTGCAGCAGGTGCTCATGGTGAATGGACAGCATTAATGATGATCCGCGCATTCCATGAAGCAAATGGTGAGGGTCACCGTAATAAAGTTATTGTTCCTGACTCTGCTCACGGTACAAACCCAGCATCTGCAACAGTTGCAGGCTTTGAAACTATTACTGTGAAATCAGATGAAAATGGCTTAGTAGATATTGAAGATTTGCGCAAAGTAGTTGGTTCTGATACAGCTGCATTAATGCTAACAAATCCAAATACACTTGGTCTATTTGAAGAAAACATTATCGAAATGGCAGAGCTTATTCACTCTGTTGGCGGTAAAGTATACTATGACGGTGCAAACTTAAACGCAGTTATGAGTAAAGCACGTCCTGGTGATATGGGCTTTGACTGCGTACACTTAAACTTACACAAAACATTTACAGGTCCTCACGGTGGCGGTGGCCCAGGTTCAGGTCCAGTAGGAGTGAAAGCTGATTTAATTCCATTCCTTCCAAAACCAGTTTTAGTAAGAACAGAAGAAGGAACATATCACTTCGATTACGAGCGCCCACAATCAATCGGACGTGTTAAACCTTACTATGGTAACTTTGGTATCAACGTACGTGCATATACTTATATTCGTACAATGGGTCCAGATGGCTTAAAAGCTGTAACAGAATACGCTGTACTAAACGCAAACTATATGATGCGTCGTTTAGAGCCATTCTACGATCTACCATATAACCGTCATTGTAAACATGAATTTGTATTATCAGGTCGTCGTCAAAAGAAACTTGGCGTTCGTACTTTAGACATTGCAAAACGTCTGTTAGACTTTGGCTATCATCCACCAACAACTTACTTCCCATTAAATGTGGAAGAGGCATTAATGATCGAGCCAACAGAAACAGAATCTAAAGAAACATTAGATGCATTCTGCGATGTGATGATTCAAATTGCAAAAGAAACTGAAGAAAACCCATCAATCGTACAAGAAGCACCACATACAACAGTCGTAACTCGTCTAGACGAAACACGCGCTGCTCGTACACCAGTACTTCGTTATCAAAAAGCATAAAATATGTTAGCGGGTGCGACTCCCGCTATCTCTATAAATAAAGTGGCTGTAAATACAGAGTCATTTGTGATTTTAAGTATATTTTTGCCACAAGGGCAAGGATATACTTAATTTTTTTTAGGCAATGTTATACTTACCATTTTTGAAAATGTTTAACCTACTATAAAAAAAGAAAAACCGGAATTTCTTAAGAGAGAATTTCGGTTTTTCTTTTGGATTAAGAATCTGTAAAGCGATAATAAGATACTTCCATTAAAGGGCGAGGTCCTATGCTACGATTAGAAAGTTCCGGATGAATGTTGATTAATAGGCGCAAGATATAAAGCGAATAAATCCAAAGAAAAATCTAAACAACTAAGAAAAATAAAACAGCAAATTATTGAATGTGTTTTTTCAGCTTTTGAAGAAGGGAAAGTACATAATAAAAGTTACATTCAAAGTAAAGTTAAAATAGGGAAGCAATTTGTAGAACCTGAAATTCCTGATTACATAAATGAAGTTTTAGAACTTAGTCGTAAAGGCTTTTACTGAAAGTGTTGCAGAATTGCTAATTATACTAGGGAAGTGAATACTAATCTTGATCTTTTTTTGATATTAAAGATGTTTATTGTAGGTGAAAAACTAAGAGTTTTAGTAAAGAATGGTTATTAATATTAATAAATTAAGTAAAATAATAAGATTAACCAATTGGAGAATGAAGAAGATAGAGAGTAAAAAAATGTATGAAATTAATGGAAATTAAGTGAAATTTTCCTTAAAATACTGTTGTGTGTAGTATATAATTAACTTTGTGGATTGACTTTTATTTACTATGATGAATGTTTTAAAATGAAACTTCTTCAGCAAGTTTTTAGTAACGAAAGTGAAACGCCAGCTACAAATATTTTTTTGTAGCGACAGCGGCAATTACGCCTCGGCATAATTGCCTATTATTAAATGTACGTTATAACAAACTTATTATTGCGGGGGAAATATGTTAAAGCTGTATTATTTGAAAATAGAAGAGCTTACAGATAAAAAATTGAAAACTGAATTAAAAAAATATTTATCTGAAGAAAGAAGAGCTGCAATCGATTTACTTAAATTTGAAGATGATCAGACACGGTCGATTCTGGGAGAGCTATTGATTAGATATGGTATATGTCAAAACTCTTTGTTGAAAAATTCAGATATAAAATTTATTAAGAATGAATACGGAAAGCCGTTTCTGAATAATGTTGCAGATGTATATTTCAGTCTGTCGCATTCTGAGGAATATGTGCTGTGTGGTATCAGTGATAAGGAATTAGGTGTTGATATAGAAAAAATTAATGAAATTGAATTGGACATAGCGGAAGATTTCTTCCACGAGAGAGAATATAAAGCTATTCTAAAGCAGCTGAATGAACAACGTCTGCAGTATTTTTACAGAATATGGTGCTTAAAGGAGAGTTATTTAAAATATAGAGGAACGGGACTATCGACACCATTAAATTCATTTTATGTGAACGAGTCTGATGGTGAAATATGTATTTATACTGCAGAGGGTCAATTAGAAAACATAGAGCTTGAAATTTTGTTTATTGATGAAAAATACTCTTCTGCAGTTTGCTATAAAAATAAGCTGAAATATGATTTAAAAAGAGTTTCCTTAAACGAAATAGTAAGAGTATTAATGGAAAAGGAGAAGTATGGAATATGAAAAAAGTGGTTATTTTCCCTCATGCAGGTGGAGCAAGCTTGTTTTATAGTGCTATCATAAAAGAACCTGTAAGAATATTACCCATTTATCTTGATTATCCTGGACATTTACTGAAATTAACAGAAACGCTTGCTGAAACAATGGATGAACTGGTAGATTACCTGCTGGAAGAACTACTTGAAATAAATGATTTGGTTTTAGAAGAATTAATATTTTTTGGTCATAGCATGGGTGGTTCTGTTGCTTATGAAGTAGCAAAGAGAATATATGAAAAATATAATATAAGTATTGAAAAACTGATAATATCAGCTAAATTGCCTCCTGGAGAGATGAATCTAAAAATAAAAATAGAAACAATTGAAGATATGTGGGAATATATTCAGTCACTGCATAAACAACCGGATGAGATTCATACAAATCAAGAATTAGGAAAGCTTCTATTTCCTATAATGCAACAGGATATTTCTTTATTGAAGCAATATGAGACTGAATTGAGATATCCGAAATATCCATTGGGAAATTTACAGCCGCATATTTTTATAGGAGCCCAAGACAAAGGGGATTTAAAGCAGTATCAAAATTGGCAGAAATTTTTTCAAGAAAAATGTCAGTATGAATTTTTTAACGGTGGTCACTTTTATTTGCAAGAAGATAAAAATTCTTTTTTAAAGATTCTTCATAAAACGATTTTGGAGACCTAAAGATATTTAACATCTGTAGCTGCCGCGTTGCTTTCGCTACAAAAAACATCTGTAGCTGTCGCTTTGCTTCCCTACTAGAAACTTGCTGAAAGAAGTTAAATGTACTTATAAAGCGTAAAAGCTTTGAGAAGTGCTTTAGCCTTGAATTACGACTTTAGTCGTGGACAATTAGAAATACACCTGCTTTTGTAGATGGGTGTTTTATGTTACAAATGTATTAAAACGGAAAAGTTTTAGGATATATTAATGGGGGTTTTGTTTTTTATTGACAGATTATAGTGTGAAATATATACTTTTTAACTAAGGAGGGATTTTTTGGATACAGTTATTGAAGTTACAAACCTTTGTAAGACAATCAATGGAAAGAGGTTGTTAAATAATATTTCTTTGGAAGTAAGGCAGGGATCAATATTCGGTTTGCTTGGAGCAAATGGAGCAGGTAAAACAACGTTGATGAAAACAATCTTGGGTATATTAAAATCTGATTCAGGTACTGTCAAACTGTTTGGCGAAACTATAGACAGAAGAAATCAGAATGTATTGACAAGTATTGGCTGTATTATTGAAACTCCTGTTTTTTACTCTGGTTTATCAGCCAGAAAAAATTTAGAAATCCATTGTAAATATATGAATGAAGAATATTTAAGCAATATTGATAATGTTTTATCTATTGTAGGTTTATCAGAGAATGCTGAGGATATATTAGATACTTTTTCTTTAGGGATGAAACAAAGATTGGGGATTGCCAGAGCCTTAGTAACCTCTCCCAAGTTGTTGATTTTAGACGAACCAATCAATGGGCTTGATCCAATGGGAATTATTGATATTCGAGAAATACTGAAGGAAATTAATCAAAAGATGGGGACCACTATATTAATATCTAGTCATATTATCCCTGAAGTCGATAAAATTGTAACTGATGTGGCAATTATGAGTCAGGGCGAAATGATTGAACATGTGGAACTGGAACAGCTGAAAAAAGAAAATATTGAATTGGAAGAATACTTTGTCTCGATTTTACATAAGCAGCAAAGTTAATTTTTTTGAATACGTATGACTAAAAAAATGAATTTAGTCATATGGTTATCGTGGGGTGCAGTCCTATGAAGAGAGGGAGCATTAGTTATGGCAAGAGGTTTTTCACAAGAAGAAAAAGAAAAAATCAAAGAGAATCTATGTATTGAATGTGAAAAAAGTTGGGTGAGTATTGGGTATAAAAAAACTAATATTGATTTGCTTTGTAATACAGTTGGTATTTCTAAAGGAGCTTTCTATCTTTTTTTTGATAGTAAAGAGGCCCTGTTTGCCGATGTCATGGATCAAGTACAAAATCGAATGGTTAATCATATGAATGATGCTGTAACGAAATCTCCCAATAAAGAAGGATTTATTGAAGGATTCAAATTATTGTATCAGGAATACGATCGAGGAAACTGGATCAAAACACTGTCCAGCAATGATTTCAAGGCATTATTAAATCGATTACCTGAAAGTAGACTGATTACTCATAGCTCGGAACATACATTGGTAAAATTAAGTGAAACGATAGAGAGAAGTAATTTGGTTTGTAAGGAACCACTCTCTAAAGTTATCGGGATTTTATCTGCATTACTGACATTGTCATCAGAAAAGGATGCTATTGCTTACAATCATCAGATAGTATTTGAATTTTTACTTGAGCATGTTATTGATGAGCTATTTGAATAAGTCCTACATGAAGAGGAGGAAAATATGAAGTATGTCAGTATTGAATTAGGAAAAATAAATATGAAGCAGCAGTTGATTTCTTTAGCAGCATGCAATTTTCTTATCACTGCTTTAGTCATTATGATGAAGTTTCTTATTCCTGATCAGATTAGTGGATTGGATTCTGGGATGCCGACAATCGAGTTGAGTACAACTATAATTATCGATACATTAATCAAAGCCGTATTTATCGTATGGCAGGCAGTGTTGATTGCTTCACTGATTGTAAGTGAATTTCAAAATAAAACGGCGTTAATGCTTTACACATATCCAATCAAAATGACAAAAATCATCATTAGTAAACTAGTAGTAGTATTTATAATTACATTTATATTTATGTCAATAAGTGGAATCTTTCAAAATGTAGTGATGTATGTATTGAATCAGAACTTGCCGATGTTCTCATACAATATTACTACGGAAATAATTCTGACTGTTTTAATTACAAATATTTCAGCTATTTTTATGGGGTTGATCACCTTTACAGTCGGGATGTTAAATCGTTCGACTATTGCAACGATTGTAGCGGCTATTTTGATTATGTGTATTGTCACATCAGCTGCAGCAGGACCAGGAGGAATCATCTCTAAGTTATCAGTTGCAGTAACATTAGGACTGATCGGACTTATGGCAGGTTTGTTTACAGTATGGAAAATCGAGACTGAAGATTACTGTTAAAATATTCATTTAACTAGAAGGAGGCTTAGGAAAAGAATATGGCAAAAGCATACAGAATGAGTGATTCACAAAAAAGGATTTTTGTGTTGGAGCAGCTATTGGAGAACAGTACAGTTTATAACATACCTATGATGTTAGAAATCGAGGGGAATATTGATAGTTTACAACTAGAAAGGGCTTTAAATGAACTTACTATCAGACAAGAACTACTAAGAACTTATTTTGTTAACCACAACGAAAACTTCCTACAAATCATAGAGGAACGCTGTGAAGCTAATTTTAGTTATCTTGAAGCAAAAGAAGAACAAGTTACCAGATTATATGAAAAATTCGTTCGACCTTTTGATATGAATAAGGCACCGCTATTCAGAGTCCAATTGATAAAGATAAATCCTGAAAAGAGCATGATGTTTTTTGATATCCACCATTCTATTTGTGATGGCGGCTCTGTCGATGTATTGATTAAAGAATTGGAATGTTTGTACAACGGAAACACATTGCCAGAACTAACTATTCAGTATAAAAATTATAGTGCATGGAAGCACAAGCAGAGTTTGAACGTAGAAAAAGAATATTGGTTAAATGAATTGGAAGGACGAGAAACAACGCTTGATTTAAATCATGATTATCTACGACCGGCCAATAGAAATTTTGTTGGAAATAATTTAAAAAGCATTTTTGAAATAGAACAGACAGAGGCAATAAGAAAGATTGCAGATGAAACGAATGCTACAGAATTTATGGTTTTGTTATCAGCGTTTATGTTCTTTTTAAGTAAAGTTTCCATGGGGAAAAATGTGACTGTTGGGTTTCCTGTAAGCGGAAGAACACATCCAGATACATTGAATATGTTAGGTATGTTTGTAAATACATTAGTTATTCATCATGAAATTCCATACGAAGAGACTTTTCAAACGCTTATTCAAGAGATTCGTCAAAAATGCTTAAATGCTTATTCTTATCAAGAGTACCCTTTTGATGAGTTGGTTGATGAATTGAATGTACCGAGGGATCCATCCAGAAACCCTCTGTTTGATGTGCTGTTTTCAGTATCAGAAGATAATCTGTCATTATATCAGCTAGGTGAAGCAAAGATGAAACCAGTTGAAACTGAGTATAAAAATGCAAAGTTTGATTTAACTGTTAATCTTTGTCTGATTGATGGCGCCTATCATATTTATTGGGAATATGCTGCGGAATTATTTAAACCTGAAACAATTGAGTGTCTGAATCAGCGATTTCAATTTATATTAAAGGAACTGCTTACGAATAAGGAAACGATACTGAATGATATAAGACTGTGTAGTACAGAGGATTTGGAACAAATAGAATCGTTGAACAGTTTTAGTGATCTAGCAAAATATCATAATTTGAATGCTCTGTTCGATCAGCAGGTGAGGGAAAATCCGGATAAGACCGCTTTAGTTTTTAGAAAAAATGAGCTTTCATATAAAGAACTTGATCAGCGAGTAATGAAAGCTTCCGTGGCTTTAAAAAATAAGGGGATTGAGCCGGGACAGTATGTAAGTTTTATCTCAACAAAGGATATCGAATCAATCATAATAATGTTAGCTGTAGTAAGAATCGGTGCTGCTTATGTACCAATTGATCCAAAATATCCAGAAAAACGTGCTCAGTCGATTGTTACAGACAGCGGTTCAGATTATTTGATTGTAATCGATCATAAAGTTTCTGAGTTTTCCTTTATACAGGGAGCAGAAATAATCGCTGCTTCTGATCTAGAAACTGAGCCAACGGAATTATCAGATTTGGAAATAGAAACGACGCTTGATTCAATGGCTTATATGATCTATACCTCGGGAACAACCGGGACCCCAAAAGGTGTAATGATAACACATCGTAACATCATTCGTTTAGTCAAAGATACTGATTACGTTGATTTCAAGGATGTTCGTTTACTTCAAACTGGCTCATTAGCTTTTGATGCAGCAACCTTCGAAGTTTGGGGAACACTCTTAAATGGTATGACACTGTTTTTAGCAGAAGAAGATGCATTGTTGGATGTGGATAAATTCCATCAAATTATTGATGAATATCAAATTAATACACTATGGTTAACCTCTAGTTTATTCAATGAATTTGTATCTCTCAAGAGTTCTTTCGGAGAGTCTGTAAAGCAGTTGTTGATTGGTGGAGAAAATCTATCTGTTAGACATGTTAAAAAGTTTATCAGCCATAACCCGACAATAAAACTGATTAATGGTTATGGACCTACAGAAACAACAACGTTTGCTCTGACAAATGAAATTACAAAAGCGGAAGGATTACGGATTCCAATAGGAAAACCAATCGGCAATACAGAAGTTTATATCATGCAGGATGAGCAAATTTGCCCTGTTGGTATAAAAGGTGAGATTTGTATTGGAGGTCAAGGTGTCAGTCGAGGATACTGGAACCGCCCTGAAATGACAGCAAACAGCTTTGTTTCACATCCATTCAAATCTAATGAACAGCTATATAGAACGGGTGATTTGGGATTCATCAACAGTGATGGGAAAATTGAATGTATCGGCAGAAAAGATAAGCAGATTAAATTAAGAGGTTTCCGAATTGAGTTGGCTGAAATTGAAAAGGAATTACTTCAAATTTCCAACGTAAGAGAAGCAGCTGTTATTTTATCAGAAATCGAGAATACTCCGATTCTTTGTGCTTATATTGTCTGTGAGGAAACCGTAACTGAGAATATAATCAAGGCAGAACTTCATAAAAGATTACCTGATTATATGATCCCATCTCAAATGATTATGTTGGAAACTTTGCCGAAGACAATCAATGGAAAATTAGATTCGATAAAATTACCTAAGCCTTCATTATTGATGACAGAAGCGTTTGTAGCTCCACGAAATGAGCAAGAGGTCTTAATAGCTGATGTGTTTAAAGAAATTTTCAGTTTAGAAAAAGTCAGTATAAATGATAGTTTTATTGATTTAGGTGGAGATTCAATCAAAGCAATCAAGGTAGTATCAAAAGTTAGAGAACAGGGATATAAGATTTTGGTCAGTGATATTCTGAGTCTGAAAAGAGTAGAAGGAATTGCTCAAGCTTTGATGATAGAGCAAGAGGTAAAATACGCTCAAGGAACTGTTTCAGGTAAGGTTAATCTGACGCCGATTCAGAAAACATTTTTCAAGAGAAAAATGACTAAGCAGCATTATTTCAATCAGTCGCTGCTGATTGAAGCGGATGAAAAAGTTGACTGCAATATATTAAGAGCTGTATTGAATAGTTTGGTCAAACATCATGATAATTTAAGATCAACTTTCAAAAACGAAGAACAGGTAATACACGATTTTACTGAAGAAGGATTTTTTGATTTGCAAGTCATTGATTTACGTAAGAATGATGCATGGAAAGAAGAGCTGATTTACCAGGCTGAACGTATCAAGAGCAGTATCAATCTTAAATCTGGTCCTTTATTTAAAATTGGTTTGATTTATACAGACGACAAGACATTTTTACTATTTTCGTTCCATCATTTGGTGATGGATGCAGTGTCCTTAAGGATTTTATTTGAAGATTTCCAAAATGCTTACGCAACACAGAAAAAAGGAGCATCAATTGTTTTACCTAAAAAAACAGCTTCCTTTATTGACTGGTCCAATTATCTAGAGAATGAAAAGAATGAAACAGCAATTCTGAAAACAAAAGATTATTGGACACAAGTAGAAAGTCAATTAATACATGCTGAGCTTCCTGTTGCACAGGAAATAGACGCTGATACTTCTTTTGACTGTTCAATTGTTTTAAATAAAGAGGATACCAAAAAGCTGCTTACTGAAATTTGTCATAAAACTGGAGCTGAAATGCAGCATTTATTGATGACAGCTGTTGCTAAAGCTGTAGGAGATGCAGGTAAACAAAAGAAAGTGGCACTGAATCTAGAAGGACATGGAAGAGAAATATTATCCAAACCGATTGAAACAGATCGAACAGTTGGTTGGTTTACAAGTGTTTATCCAATCATTTTTGATTTTTCAAAACAAGAGGTTTTACAGCAGCAAATAGGTTATGTGAAGGACGTATTTGAACAAGTTCCTCATGGAGGAGTTAGCTACGGGCTGACTGTCAATGGTGAAGTAGAGGAACCGTTCGCGGATATTACATTTAATTATTTAGGAGAAATGGAACGATCAGAGACGAAACAGATGGCATTTGTTTTATCTGATTTAGAGCATGGAAGGGATATAAGTGAAGAGAACAGTATTGGGGGAGCATTAGATATTACAGCTGTGCTTTTTGAAGGAAAAATGCATATTAATTTTTACCCGAATAAAGACAGATGGAAAAATATATCACTTTTGAAGAGGATCATTCAGGCAGCCTCAGAGAATCTACAAGAAATGCTAACGTCTAATTATTCAAATGCTTTTGTTGAGCAGAAGAGATCTATTTCAGAGAAAGACTCCATAATATTGGCTTTATCCAAGTATAAGAGGAAAACAGTCCTTTATACCCTGTGTACAGAAGAGAAAGAATATTCATTGTTATTTATAGAAAATCTGACCTATGAATTGAAGCAGGAAATCCAGCAGTATCTTTTCCGAAATGTTGAAATATCGAAAATCCCAGATTTTATTTTGCAATCGAAAGATATGACTTGGTTATCCCCTCAGATGAATGAGAAAGAGTTCAGACAGTTTATTTGTGAACATTTGTTCGAGGCGGAAAAGGAATCAGATTGTATAACTGATCAAGTAACAAAGCCGTTGAGAGTAGAAGAGACATTTAAACCAACAGTCCTTCAAAGATATTATTTAGAAGATGTGAGAAAGAATATCAAGGAAACCATTCATGTAGTAGGTGCTTATACTAAAGAACAGATTATTGAAGCTATTCAACTCATCTGTTCTCATGAGAATATTTTGCGTTCAGCTTATGATGGAGAAGAGTTGATTGTTTATCCATCTCTATCTAATATAGATTTTATTTCCCGTACGAGTTATCAGGGAGATGTGGAAGATTATTTGAATCAAGTAGTAGAGAACTATCCAATCGGTGATAAACCTAACACTAAAATGTCATTATTATGCAAATTTGTGATTATACAACATACTGAAAAACACTATGATATTCATTTTATCGGCTGTCACTCAGTGTGGGATAAAACAAGTACTGTTCTATTCCATAGAAAAATACTAAATATACTAGAGATGAATGAACCTCAGCAATCAGGTATTGCGAGCTTTAGGGATTATGCAGAAGAAATAAGAGATAAGCAGCCTCTGTCCTATCAAAAGGAAATTGAGGGCAGAATTCAGTTTGTAGAGGAATATTTATCTAAATTTGATAAAATACTGGAATTCGATTACTGTACAGTTTTCACGATAAAAATGGGCGCAGAAGTTGAAAGGCAGTATCAGAAGAGTCCATGGTTAATTATTCAGAAGATTATCAGTGAAATTATAAAAATTAATTTTTCATCGGATGATATTCCAGTGTTTTTATTACAAGAAGACAGACAGCAGTTATCTGGAGACTATCAAGGAAGAATAGGTCCATTTTTAGATCTTTTACCGCTGACTATCAATCAGTCAAAAGAGCTTGAAGAAGAAATCAGTCTTCTTCAATCGATAAAAAAAGAAGAAAAAATAAACTATTTAGAGTTGATGGCTTCAAGAAAACTTCATCAAACAGACCTGATCGAAAAAGTGCCTACTGTTAATTTCCAAGGAGTTTTCGAATTAGATTATGACAGTTTTCTTCTCTTTTCACAGATGACGACAAATCTAGTATCGATGGAAATATATATAAACAATTATGCAGATAATTTGTTAGTATCCTTACCGGTGAGAAAAAATGAAGAAAGTCTTGTGAAAAATTGTTTAGACAATTTAATGGATGATCTGGAAAAGAGGTTTATAGCAAATGACAAAAAAATATATGTTTAGCATAAATGCAGACTATCACAGTCAAAGTGTTGATGAATGCGAATTGCAGAAAGACCTCATCACTGCATGGTCTGTTTATAAAGAGGTTGATCGTTTTTTACTGAATAAATCAGTTTATTTAGTGAAGAAGACAGGGGTATATGTGCTGAATGAAGGAGAAATAGAAAAAACCGACACAATAACAGACGGTATTTTTCTATATCAAGCTGACATCATAGAGAAAGAAGTTTTACAAGGGAAAGAAAATATAGGTGTAGCTTACCAGAAACATAAAGATCAGAAAACTATATCATTTTCCATCACAGCTGACTCAGTGACAGAAGAGCAAGTAGGTTTATGGTGTGAACGAATTGAATTGCTTTTAGAAAAAATAAAAAAGGCTGATTCTGCGGACCAGATGACTACACAAATGGTTTCAGATTCAGAAAAAAATAAAATTCTAAGTAATTTCGTAAAAGCTGATGAGCCATTTGAACTAAAGGATTATTTAATTGATTATCTAGAAGAACATGCAGAGTTACACGGAGAAAGGAAAGCTATTTCTTTTGGTACATCATACTTGACTTACCGAGAACTAAATGAGCGTGCCAATCAAATTGCTTATGAACTGGTGGCAAAAGGTGTTAAACCTAATGAAGTTATTGCGTTAATGTCAGAGCGGTCCTTGGACATGATTATTGGCATTTATGGAATATTAAAAGCCGGAGCGGCCTATTTGCCGATTGACTTAAGCCATCCGAAGGAACGTATTTCATTTATGTTGAAAGATGCGGGAGTCAATGTAATTTTAACAGGATTACTACCAGCTGATATGGAGCTGAATAGTCAATTTGATTTGATCAACGTTGTTTCCATAGCAGAAACAAAGAATCAACCTTGTTCAAGTCCAAAAGCACCTCGGGGAGATTTGGCTTATGTCATTTATACATCGGGGACTACTGGACAGCCAAAGGGTGTACTTTTGAAACAAAGCGGTGTGATCAATTTGGCAGCTTGGCTTACAAAGTATGGAGACTATACCGAAGATACGAAAGTTTTACAAAATTTCAACTTTATTTTCGACGGATCCGTTCCTGAAATTTTTTCTTGTGTTGTTTCAGGATGTGAGCTTCATATTTTATCTGATGAAGAAAGAAAAGATCCTGAAAAGTTATTATCTTTGCTACCAAACGCCCAAATCACAATGGTACCCTCCATTTTCAGGGAACTTTTGGACTATGCACAGAAGCATCAGAAAGTCGAACAGCTGAACAGCTTTGATCACTTATTTTTAGCTGCTGAACCAGTAACACAAGAGTTGATAGAAATATACAGCCGCTTACCAGGAGCAAAATTGGGGAAGCTTCATAATAATTACGGTCCAACAGAGGCAACCGTTTGTGCCAGCTCATTTACTTTTGATGAATCTATAGATGGTCAGATCGTTCCTATCGGCAAACCAATTTCAAATGTCCATATTTTTATTTTGAATGGTGATGCTCTTTGCGGAATAGATATGATTGGTGAGATTTGTATAGGAGGTGCTGGTGTAGGTGAAGGATATCTGAACAAAGCTGAAATGACCGCAAGGAAATTCGTTAGGATCCCTGAATTAGGAAATCAACGTTTATATAGAACGGGTGATCTGGCATATTGGGATAAAGACGGTCAAATTATTTTACTTGGACGCAGTGATGATCAAATAAAAATTAACGGATATCGAGTGGAAACAAATGAAATAGAGTATTATTTACGGAAATATACTGGTGTAGTTGATGCTTTAGTAATGATTCAGTCTGTTCAAGGACAGTTAGAAATATGTGCATATTACGTGAGTGAGAAGGAAATTGAAGAAGGACATTTTTATCAAAAGCTGAGTCACTATCTCCCTGATTATTTGATGCCGAAACATTATATCAGGGTGTCCGAATTTCCTAAGACACTGAACGGAAAAATCGCCAAGCAAGAACTACCGATTCCGAAGAGAAAGAAAAAGATTAACAATGATAGAAAACTGACAGTAAAAGAGATGCTTGTTATTGAAGTAATGGAAGAAGTGCTTGGGCATGAGGGAATCTCTATAGAGGATAATTTTATTGCTTTAGGTGGAGATTCAATCAAGGCGATTCGAGTAGTATCTCGTATTCGTCAGAAGAACTACGACATCTCGATTAAGGTAATCATGAAAAACAAAATATTGAAGGATATTGCAAAAGAGATGGCAGAGCGTACAAAGATGGCTCCAGAAAAAGATGATTCAACCGGTCTTGTTCCATTGACTGCTATTCAAAAAGAATTTTTTGCTAGTGATTTACCGTTTCCGAATCATTTCAATCAGTCGATCATGTTATCCACAAAAGAGCAATTGGATCTTTCTATTTTAAAACAATCATTGGAGAAGTTAACTGAGCACCATTGTGTTTTACGAACTGTTTATGAAAAAGGGGAAGATCATTCAATTCAGCAAATAGTTAAGCAGATTGGAGAGCATGACTACTATGAATTGTTTGAATTTGACTATTCGCTGGATAATGAAGGGATGACTGAGGAAGAATATTTAACCAAAAAAAATAATGATATTCAGGAAAGTATAACGATGTTTAAACCGCCTTTATTCAAGGCCTCGCTGATAAAAGGAAAGAAAGAAAATTACCTGATGCTGACGGCACATCATTTAATTGTCGATGGTGTCTCTTGGCGGTTGATTATTGAAGATTTGAACACCTTGTATAAGAGTTTAGTAAAAGGAAACGATATTCAGCTATTAGATAAAACAATCTCTTTTAAAACGTGGAGTAACAAAATTCAGAAATATCTATCAAATAAAGGGCTGACTAAAGAAATTGATTATTGGCTAGATGTTGAAGAGAAGATTAGAAAAATAGCACCCCCTTCCAAACCAGTGACTGGAAAAGTACAGCAAATGGTGCATCAAACAGTCACTTTCTCTCAAACATTTACTGAAGATTTGCTCCTGAATTCTAATCAGGCATACGCAACGGAGATGAATGACCTTTTGTTGACCAGCCTATTCAGAGCAATGGCAGCCGTACAGCCATCTTCTATTTTGGGGGTATGCCTAGAAGGACATGGTAGAGAAATATTAGATGAACTGATAGAAGTAGATAGGACAGTCGGCTGGTTTACTAGTGTCTATCCGGTAGCTGTTGAAAACTTAGAAGAAGAGTTACCGGTAGCGATTAAACAGGTCAAAGAACATCTGCGAAGAGTCCCTAAAAACGGTATTGGTTATGGAGTGTTAAGTCAGCTAGGTGATGTTGGTCTTAACAATATAAAGCCAAGTATTACATTCAATTATCTAGGTGAATTTGCTGATGATTCTTCAAATAAAATGTTTCAGCTGAGTAATAGTTTTTTTGGTAAAGAGGTCCATGATGAAAATATCTTTGGTACTAAAATTTCTATTAATACTGTAGTGATAGAAAAGAAATTCTCATGTACATTCAGTTTTGATCAAGCATACTTCTCAGAAGAATATATTAATAATTTAAGCGAAAATTTCCAAAGAGAGCTGAAGAACACTGTCCAACATTGTGTAGAACATATTGACCGAGTCAACTGTACCCCGTCTGATTTTGGTGAATATGTTTGGAAGATATCAGAATTTGAAGCAGTACAAGAGACACTGGAGCAAAAAGGATTGACTGTTGCATCGATTTATCCCCTGACAAGTACTCAAGGCGGAATGTTATATGAAACATTGAAAAATCCTTTTCCAGGGAAATACATCGTGCAGAATGTATTACGGATTGTTGAGGATGTAGATACTATACAGTTAGAAAAAGCTATAGAATTACTGGCAAAAAAATATGGTGTTTTAAGATCGAAAATTATCTATCAGGAAGTCGCAATACCTAGACAGATAAAACTTGACAAGACGGACCAGTTATTCGTTTTTATAGATGCCTCGAATAAATCAGAAGTTGAAATACAGGAAATTATCGATAATGATGCACAGAAAGAAATAACTTTTGAAATGGAAAAACTGGTTCAGTTTACCTTGATCAAAACAAAGAAAGATTACCTGTTGCTATTTACTTTCCATCATATATTAATGGACGGCTGGTGCGGTCAACTTATTTATAGAGATCTGATTGCCTTTTATGATAAGCTCGAAGAATTTGATTTTGAAAGTCTTTACAGTACTCAAACTGAAAATAAAGTTTTTGAAGAATTCACAAGACAGGATGCTCCGGAGTCTTTAGATAAGCAATACGAATATTGGAACAATGTTTTATCTGCATTGGAACCGGCCAGAGAATTTCTGACAGGACCAGAGAAAATAACTTCAGAAACGACACCAGTTAAACTGCTATTAACTGAAAAGGAAACAGAAAAGATAGAGCAATTCTGTCATAAAAATGCATTGACAGTCAGTTCATTTTTTGAAATTGCCTGGGGAGTACTTCTTCAAAAATATACATTTACTAAAGATATTGTTTTTGGAAAAGTCGTTTCAGGCAGAGAGATAGCGATAGAAGGAATTGAAGAAAGTGTAGGCTTGTTTATTAATACGGTTCCTGTTCGAGTAACAGATAAAAATGGGAAAAGAATATCTGATTTATTTGAAGAACAAACGAATCAGAATATGGTCAGTATTGAGAACAGCCGCTGTTCCCTGAGTGAGATTCAGCGGCAAAATAACATAGAGCTGAAAAGTCTGTATGAGTTTTCGACCTTTGGTGATAAGGAGTTCGGTCTTCCGAATAGTACTATAACATTGCAACTAGAGCAGGTGAATGAGCGTGCTGTATATCCGCTGACATTAAGCATCAAGCATATGGATGTACTGACAGTTGAGCTACTCTATGATCATCAAAAATACAATAGAGATTCTATTTTACGCATGAGTCATCGATTATATGTACTATTGATGAACTTGATGAAAAATGAAAATGATTTGGTAGCTGACCTATTGTTATTAGATGAAAATGAACAGCAGCAAATATATACAATCTTTAATCAAGAAACCTCTCCACCTGAAAATAAAACTAGTCTGAGTCAATTATTTATAGAACAAGTAGAAATGTATGCTGATAAACCAGCTGTTCGAAATCTAACTCGAACTTGGACGTATAAAGAATTAGATAACTGGTCAGATCATTATGCGGCGAGACTGAAGGAACTTAAGCTATCACCTGGCGCAGTAATTGGAATTGAAGCTAATCATAATGTAGAAACGATTATAGGGATTTTGGCGATCATAAAGATTGGTTGCGTATATCTTCCTATTGACGAGACGGTTCCTCCTCTACGAGCCCGCTTTATGTTGGAAGATGGGAATGCAAAAGGTTTAATTAAAACAAGTTCTAAAAAGTACAGCTATGAAGATAATTATCAACAAATAAGAATTGAATCAGTAGAAAGTGCAATTCCTTGTAATTCGGAGAAAATATCTGACTTTTATCCAGGGAGCCATGCCTATGTGATGTATACTTCTGGAACTACTGGACAGCCAAAAGGAGTTCTTATCGGGCAATCATCCGTCATTAATTTGGTGAAAAATTCCAACTACGTGCAATTGGATCAGAAAAAGATTATTCAAATGGGCTCTCTTTCTTTTGATGCGTCAACTTTTGAAATATGGGGCAGCTTATTAAATGGTGGTTGTTTGACCCTTTGTAAGAAAGAAGAATATATAGACGACGCTATATTGGCTGATATTATTGACAACCATCAGATTGATACGATGTTTATCACTACAGCATTATTCAATAAGTTGATCGAATTAAATCCAACAATATTCAAAAATATTGAACAACTCTATGTTGGAGGGGAACAAATATCAAGATCTCATGTTGAAAAATATTTACAAACAGGATTGGGTCGGATTCACAACATATATGGACCAACTGAGAATACAACGTTCTCGCTATTCCATCTAATTGATCCAAAAGATGATTTACAGTGTATACCTATTGGTAAACCGCTAAAAAATACTAAAGTCTTTTTGTTGAATGGAAAATCTGTTTGTGGTGTGGGAATGATTGGCGAAATATGTTTAGCAGGAAATGGTCTTGCTATTGGATATTTAAATAATCCGGAATTGAATGCAAAATCTTTTACACAATGTGAATTAGGAACAAAAGAACGAATCTATCGAACAGGAGATCTTGGACAATTGCTACCTAATGGTGAAATTGTATATGTGGGTCGAATCGATAAACAAATTAAAATTCGAGGTTATCGCATTGAATTAAATGAAATTACAAATAAACTGAAAGGAATTCCCGGAATCCAAAATAGTTTTGTTACTGTTGTAGAAAATGCAGGGAAAAAGCATATTGTAGCATATCTTATCGGTGAACAAATGTTGGAGGTAGTCAAAGAAAATCTGTCTGAGGCATTACCGGGATATATGATTCCATCAAAATTTATTTGGGTCGACGAGCTGAAGTTGAATTCTAATGGAAAAGTAGATGAGAAATTATTGCCAGAAGTGGACTTTAATGAAGAACAAGAGATTGTTCTGCCAAGTACGAGAGAAGAAGAAGTTGTTGCAGGTATTTTCTGTCAGGTTTTAAAACTGGAGCATGTTTCAGTAGAAACTTCTTTCTTTGAATTAGGTGGACACTCTTTACAGACTATGGAAGTTATTCGTGGAATCAAAGAGCAATTGAATGTTTCGCTACCATTAGAGGTTATCTATACAAGCGAGACAGTTCGTAATATATGTTTAAAAATAAATAAAAATCAAGAAATCGGCTGTGACTTTGAAATAGAAGCAGCAGAAGAGCTGGAGGTTTGAATGAAAAAAAGTTATAGAATGTCAGGAGCGCAGAAAAGGATTTTTGCTTTAGAAGAAATACAAGAGATGAAAAATGCTTATAATGTACCTATGATATTTCGTATAAATGGCTTGATTGATACACAGCAAATGTATGCAGCTTTGGAAAAATTACACGAGCATAACGAAGTACTACGTACAAGTTTCATTCATACAAAAGAATTATTTGTTCAGCAAATAAGTGAGAAAGTTCAGCCGATTTATCATTATAACGAACAAGAAACAGTTGATTTAAGGAAAGAACAGAAAAAATTTGTTCAAGCATTCGATCTAGGCGAAGCGCCGCTTATGAGGACAAAAGTCTTGTATGACAAACAATTAAATATCAGCTATCTGTTTATGGACCTCCATCATATCATTTATGATGGGGGGTCTTATGAGACTTTACTGACACAGTTGACCCGCTTCTATAATGGAGAAGAGGTTTTAAAGGCCGAACTGCAGTTTAAAGACTTTGCTGCTTGGCAGGAAAAGCAAAATTTACAGGCTGATGAGACGTATTGGCTAACAGAATTCATGGACGAGGTAGATTCTGCTGAGTTGAAAACTGATTTTCAAAGAACTCAGGAGCGAAACAATACAGGAAACTATCTTGAAATACCCTTAAGTGACGAAATCATTAGGCAGACGAATGATCTAAGCAAAAAAATGGGTGTTTCTAATTATGTAATTTTTATGAGCGCATATATGCTACTAATCAGCCATTATTCAAGAAACGAAGAAATTATTTTAGGAACACCGATGTCAGGCAGGGTTCTGGCTCCGACAAAAGATATGATTGGGATGTTTGTAAATACCGTAGCAATTAAAGCGGAAATTGAAAATAATGCTACATTTAATGATTTGGTTCAGCAAGTCAATAAAAAAGTTACAGGAGCTATTCAACATCAAGCGTATCCTTTTGAAAAGTTGGTTGAAAAGATTCCACATCAAAAAGATCGTTCGCGCAACCCTATTTTTGATTTGTTTTTTGCTTATCAAGTCAATCCTGCCTCCACTTTTTATTTTGATAAACAACGTTTAGAATCAATAAAATATGAAAATGAGACAAGTAAATTTGATATTAGTACGGTTATCATAGAAGAAGATGGGAAGGTATTTGTTGAATGGACCTACATGGAGGCCTTGTATAAGAGATCGACAATTCAGCGATTAGCCCATCACTATCAAACATTACTTGCTGATGTTCTTGATAATCCAATGAAAAAAGTTGGAGAAAGCTCTATGGTTGACGCTAATGAGCAAAATTTGATGTTAAAGGAGTTTAGTATAAATTCCTCCTTGTCATCAGATCGTAGGCTAGATAAAAAAGGCGAAACAATTAACTCTATGTTTGAAGAAATAGTAAAAAAATGCCCAGATAAAATAGCTTTGATGATGGGGACAGAGCAACTTACCTATGCACAGCTGGTTGAAAAAGCAAATAGAGTTGCTCATATAATACAGCAAAATCATAAAGCAGAAGATTTTTTAGTTGGAGTTTATCTAAAGCCTTCGTTGGATACAATTATTTCTATTTTCGGTATATTAAAATCTGGAAGGGCGTATATTCCTTTGGATACTGAATATCCACCGGAACGGTTGCGATATATCTGTGATGACAGTCGGATAAATACAGTTATCACGAATAATCAAAGTTTAAGCAAAGAATTAGAAGAATTAAAGTTAACAGTCATTAATATGGATCAGCTGCAGGAAACTAAATCGAAAGTTATCGTGGAAACAGTTAGTCCTGAAGACCTAGCATATATCATTTATACCTCAGGTACGACCGGAAATCCTAAAGGAGTAATGATTGAGCATCATTCAGTAGTTAATTTGGCCAAATGGAAAAGCAAGTTTGGTGAATATAATGAAGAGGCAATTATTCTACAAAATTTTAACTATATTTTTGATGGTTCTGTTTGGGAGATATTCCCTCCGCTATTAAGTGGTAATACTTTAGAAATTGTTCCAGAGGAGTGTCGAAAAGAACCAGATCGGTTATTGAAATTATTGCCGAATAGACATATTACAATCGTACCGACTTTGTTCAACTCACTTCTCGACTATGCAAAGGAAAATGACATGGTTCATTTATTGACTCAGATGAAACGTGTTTATTTAGCAGCAGAACCTGTTACTAAAGATATTCTCGATAAATATAAGAATATCTGTAAGGCTGATTTAAGTAAAATATCCAATTGTTATGGTCCAACTGAAGGAACTGTCTGTTGCTCAGCTAATGATTTTGGAGAAAACAATATCGTGGGCTCCAATCAAATTGGCGGGCCAATAGCCAACGTATCGATATATATTATGAGAGACGATCAGCTTTGCGGAATTGGTGTACCTGGTGAGCTTTGTATTGCAGGCAGTGGTGTTGCTAGAGGCTATTTAAATAAATCTGAGTTGACTAAGGAGAAGTTTCTACCTGATCCATTTGTGATTGATCAGCGATTATATCGCACAGGAGATTTAGCTCGTTGGGACGAAAAAGGAAATATTGAATATTTAGGTCGAATCGATGAGCAAGTCAAAATTCGAGGTTTTAGAGTTGAACTTTCAGAAGTGGAAGAGCATATTCGTAGGTTGTCTGGAGTAAAGGATGCTGTTTGTATAAAAAGTGTATTAAATCAGACAGAAGCTTTAGTAGGATATGTAATCGGTACTGCTGAAATGGATATGGAACAACTGAAAAAAGATCTTCAGCAAACTTTACCAGATTATATGGTTCCACAAGTTATTATGCAGGTAGACTATTTCCCGATGACGAGAAATGGAAAAATAGCTAAGCGACTTTTACCTGAGCCGAAAATCAGCCTAAATAAACAAATCATGATGCCTAGAACCGAAGAAGAAAGAGAAATTGTTGCTGTTTTTAAATCAGTTCTGGGTGTAGAAGATATGGGAATCGATGATAGTTTCTTCATGCTGGGAGGGGACTCGATTAAAGCGATTCGAATTGTTTCTAAGCTTCGTGAGTTAGGGATTCACTTTGATGTAAAAACAATCATGGAGCAAAAAACGATTATCAATATTCAAAATGCTTTAGGCGATTCTGAAGTAACTAAGATAGACCAAAGTGAAGTATCTGGTGTTTTCATTCCGACACCTGTTCAGCAAAGATTTCTCCAAAGCAATTTAGAAGAGCCTGATCATTTCAATCAAGCTATGATGTTTGAATACTCCGATAAACTCGATATTGATATATTAGAAAAAATGATGTTTGAATTACTGAAGCATCATGACCTTCTACGTACAATCGTAAAAGAACAGGAGCTGTATATTCGGAAAAGTGAAGAAATCACTGAGCAGTTGATTCAAATCAATGATTTGAGCCATATTTCAGATTCAAAGGAAAAAGAGCAGCTAATTGCTGAGCATGTTGATCAAATTCATCATGAAATAGACAGAACAGTGTCTATGGTTAAAGCAGCGGTATTTGAAACTGGCACAAAGAATTATTTATTCCTTTGTGTACATCATTTAGTGATCGATGGCATATCGTGGAGAATATTGTTGGAAGATTTGAATCATCTGTACGAAAAAATAAGAAAGAATTCTCCAGTTAGATTAGGACAAAAAACAGAATCCTATAAATCTTGGAGTGAACAGTTGAAACAGTTTGCCGGTACAGTACAGGCCCAGTCAGAATTACCTTATTGGAAAGCTGTTACTAATCGAGTGATAGAAAGCAAGTTTTTAAATTCTGATGCTGAAGGATATGAACAGGGGTATATTGAAGCTTCATTATCTCAAGAGCAGACTGAGCAATTACTTTATCAAATAGGTAAAGCTTTTAATACTTCTGTGTTTGAAAGTATTACGGCTGCATTAATTCGGTCGTTAGGTCAGTACCATCAGAAAAAACAGGTATCTGTATTGATTGAAGGTCATGGACGTGAAGACTTATATGAACGTATTCATATAGACAGAACAGTTGGCTGGTTTACCTCTACGTATCCTATTGTTGTGGAACATGGAGAGAAAAGCATTCGGGAAAGCTTTGGACAAATCAAACGAGCTTTACAAGGAGTTCCTAATAAAGGGATCGGCTATAATTTACTAACTGCTTATCAAGAGGAAACGGCATTTGCTGAGCCAGAAGTTACATTGAATTATTTAGGACAATTTAGAAATGAAACACTTTCAAATGAAGATCAATTTAAAATCAGTGATCTTCCTGTAGGAGAGGAATTCAGCTCTAAGAATAATTTTAGTACACCTATTTCCTTCAATATAGTTATCATCAATAATCAGATGGACATAAAAATACTGTTTAATGCTAAAAAAATCACTAAACTAGAAATGGAAGATCTACTGAAACTATTTAAGGAGTCTGTTCTTGAACTTATTGGATACTGTCAGAAAGAACTTGAAAAACCACAGACTTACCAAGAACTGATTCTGCCTGAGTTGGAATTGGAACGTCTTGTTGCTTCAGTTGATGGTAGCGGTAGAAAAATTGAGAAACTGATTTCTTTAACTGCAATGCAGGAAGGAATTCTATATCATTATTTATCTGAGCCTCAATCAACGAATTATATTGTGCAATCAGTATACAGTAATCCGAAAAGATTTGATGTAAAAGTAATTCAAGAAGTTCTTGATCTATTGAGTAAAAAGTATGAAATCATCAGAAGTCGTGTTGCATGCAGTCAATATTCTGAGCCGAGACTAGTTATTTTGAAACAAGATGATTTATTGCTTGATGCCTATACTTTGGATGAAAACGAGAAAATTGAAGAAGTTGCACAAAGGAAAATACTTCAGGGCTTTGATTTAGAAAATGAGAGTCCATTTAAATTAACTATTGTAGAGGGGCAGGAAATTGATCAAAATTATCTGATATTCACTTTCCACCATATTGCGATGGACGGCTGGTGTATGTCGATTTTATTGAATGATTTCACTAAGTTTTACGGAGAATTAACTACTGGTAAGATTGTCAAGGATTTAGAAGAAGAAGTGGAACAAAATAAACAGGCAAGTTTGAGTGATATCGTCAAGGCAAATGAAAGCCAAAATAAAACAGAAGCTAGAGAGTATTGGCGCGAGCTGTTGAAAGATTATGATGCAGTCAATCACATTTCTCCTTTTTATAAACAAGGTGAAATAAAAGAAGAAAGAATCCGTAAGGTAAGTAAGATAGATAAAAAAGTTCCTGCTGAAGTCAATCAAAAAATTAACCAACTGGTTAAGGGGTATGGGGTAACTAAAAATACTATTTTTGAGGCAGTCTGGGGCTTAGTTCTGCATAAATTCAATTATACAAATGATACAGTATTTGGGAAAATCGTATCTGGTAGAGATATTGCAATTTCTGGAGCAGAAGAAATGTTAGGGCTGTTTATTAACATGATTCCAGTTCGAATCAGAACTGAAGAAGGAATGACTGTAGCTGAGCTATTGAAAAAAGTACAGGATCAGGCAATAAACTCTAGTGAATACGATAAATATCCATTGGCTGAAATTAACTTATTGACAGCTAGTCAGGAAAATTTAATACAAACAATGATCGCTTTTGAAAATTACTATAAAATGGAAGAAAATGCATCGGATTTGAATTTAGATTTGATTGATGCAAGTGAAGAAACTCATTATCCACTTTCATTAAGTGTTTATGAAAAAGACGGCTTGAATCTTTCGTTTTTATACAAGTATGATTTATATACTCAAAGTGAAATAGAGCGACTTTCCGGTTATTTTATGACTATATTAACGAAAATAGTCATAAATCCAGATGGTCTAATTGCTGATGTGGCACACACGGAGTCTCAACGAGTAGAAGAATTACTTCTATTAAATAATCAGCCAGTACCTTATCCAAGTGAACTTTCAATCGTTGAATTATTTAAAAAACAGGTATCCCTTTATTCGGATAAAGTTGTTTTAGAAGATGAATCGGACAGATTTACGTATGAAGAAGTAGATAGAATTTCTGATCAGATTGCTTCTGGTCTGGCAGAACAGGGAATTAAAGAAAAGGATATCGTTGGATTTATCTCAGATAAGCGTGCGGCTACTATTATTTTAATGGTCGGTATATTGAAAAGCGGTGCAACCTATCTACCTTTAGATCCTAACTATCCTGTAGAGCGAATGAATATGATTTTGACAGACAGCCAATGTAAACTATGTGTTGTTATGGAGGATGAAGCTAATCTGTTAGCAGTCCCAGTAATAAATTATAGTGAATTAATAAAGTCAGCAACTCAGGTCAGTCTGCCGTCGATTACGGCTTCTACTCCGGCGTACTTAATTTATACTTCCGGTACTACAGGAAAGCCTAAAGGGGTATTAATTAATCAAAGAAGTATCATTCGTTTAGTTATAAATACAAACTATTGTGATTTTTTGAATATCCGTTTACTTCAAGCTGGATCCATGGCTTTTGATGCGGCAACCTTTGAAATTTGGGGAGCCCTTCTAAATGGCGGCTATTTGTACGTTGCATCTGAAAACGGACTCAGCAATGTAGAGATATTTAAAGCAATGATTAAAAATCATGACATTTCAACAATGTTTATAACTACTGCTTTATTTAATTCATTGATTGACTTAGACAATAAAGCTTTTGAAGGTCTGACTCAATTGTATGTTGGCGGAGAAAAAGCTTCAGAGCAGCATATGAACAAGTGTTTAGTAGAAACACCGTCTGTAAAATTAAATAATATTTATGGACCTACAGAAAATACAACTTTTACTACCTATTATCCTGTAAAAGATATTGAAAAATTTCCATCTTTGCCTATTGGGAAGCCGATTTCCAATACACAAGTTTATCTATTTGATGTCTATGGACAGTTATGTGATGTGGGGATGCCTGGAGAGCTGATTATCGGAGGAGACGGGTTGGCTGAAGGCTATTTAAATCGTCCAGAACTGACGGAAGAAAAGTTTATTACCCATCCTTTAATCCCTAATCAAATATTATATAGAACAGGCGATATTGTTCGAATGAATGAAATGGGAGATATTGAATATCTTGATCGATCAGATGAACAGATCAAGATTCGTGGTTTCAGGATCGAATTGGGGGAGATTGTCAGTCGTCTTGTTGAGCTGAATGAAGTTCAGGAAGCTTATGTTACGGTCGAAAAAGAGACTGGAGATCCTCACTTGATTGCGTATCTTGTTGGAAAAGAAACGATTTCTATTGAAACTGTGAAGCAAAAGCTTCGGGAGGTATTACCGGAGTATATGATTCCAATATCGTGGATTCAATTACCTAATTTGCCGCTAAATAGCAATGGTAAAGTGGATAAGTTGAAGCTGCCTAAAATTGAACGAAAGTTGAATCAACCTGATGCTTGGGAAGCACGATCAGAAACTGAGAAGCTTGTGGGAACTATTTTTGAGGAAGTGCTTGAAGTCAGCGGAATTGGTTTGGAGGAAGATTTCTATAAACTGGGTGGTCACTCCTTAAGAACTATGCGCGTAATTAGTAAAATCGATGCAGTATTCAATGTGACTTTGACGATCAAGGAAATTAAAGAGTTAGCTACGATTTCAGCAGTTTCAAAAACTATTGATTCGGAAAAAATTCATAAAGAACAACCGATTATGCAGATAAAACCAGTTACCAATGAAACAGCTGAATATCTGTTGAGCCCTGCACAAAACCGTATGTATCTCTTAAGTGAGTTGCATAAAGAATCGACACTCTATAACATTCCTACAGCTCTTTCTGTTGAAGGTTTTGTTAATACGGTGCAATTGGAAAAAGCGTTTGTTCAGCTGATTGAGCGTCATGAATCTTTGCGAACAAACTTCTATTTGAAGGATGGTCATCCTGTTCAAGCGGTAAAGGATAAGATAACTTTCAAATTAGAGAGTAAAAAAGGGACAAAAGAGCAACTAAAAGATATGTATGACGATTTTGTCCAGCCATTTGATCTGGCAGAGGACTGTTTGATTCGAGCACTCTTTATAGAAATAACAGGTGGAGACAATATTTTATTGGTAGACATTCACCATATCATTTCCGATGGAGCTTCAACAACAATTTGGATTGAAGAACTGCTTTCTCTGTATATAGGAGAAGAGCTTACCCCAATAGAGCTGCACTATAAAGATTTTGCTGCCTGGCAGAATCAGGTCGATTTATCTGAACAGGAGAAATATTGGTTAGAAGAATTTTCAGGAGAAATTCCTACTTTGAATATTCGAACAGACTATCCAAGACCGAATATTCCAACGAATAAAGGGGAAAGTTTTATTAGTATAATGCCTGACGAGTTGAGGAACCATTTAAGAGCGTTTTGTCAGGAGCATAAATATACAGAATATACAGTATTGATGACTGCTTTCACACTGTTGCTGAGTAAATATAGCAGGCAGGATGAAATTGTTGTGGGAACACCTTTCAGTGGAAGAAACCATGAGGTTACTCAGAATATGCTTGGAATGTTCGTCAATACATTACCGATTCGTAACCAGATTGATGAAAAGCAAACATTTATTGACTTGGCAGACAGGGTTCAAGATAAATGTTTAGATGCTTTCCAAAATCACGCATATCCGCTTGAGGAATTGGTAAACAAGGTCACTGTTGTAAGAGACATATCCCGTAATCCACTGTTCAGTGTTATGTTTGCACTTCAAAATGACAATGATATAAAAATGCAGACTGCAGATTTTTCAATGTCATTCTTGGAAATTAAAAGTAAGGTTTCGAAATTTGACATAACATTGAGCATGAGTGAACTTAGTGGTCAATACCATTTATATTGGGAGTATGCGACAGATTTATTCAAAGAAGAAACAATATCCCGTTTATCTGAACATTTTCTATATCTTTTAGGTTCTGTTTTGAATGATCCGTTGGGAGTAGTGGGCACGGTACAGATGCTGCCAGAAAAAGAGCAGCAATTCTTACTGGAGAAAAATTATCAAAACTATGAACAATATAGCTCCATAACATTTTTGGATTATTTTAGAGAAGCAGTAGCTCGTTTTCCTGAGAAAAATGCTGTTAGATTCGAAGATAAAGTGATTACCTATAGAGAACTAGATGAGAAATCAACGATTTTGGCTAGTCAGCTCCGACGGAAGGGAATTCAATTAGAAGATATCTCTGCATTGGTGATGGATAAATCAATTGAAATGTTTATAGCGATGTTAGGGATAATTAAAGCAGGCGGTGCCTATTTACCTTTAGATCCTAAGCACCCAATCGACCGCTTGATGTTTATCTTGACAGACAGTCAGACTAAATTTGTTCTATTCAATAATGAAGAAGGTAAGCTTCTTAGTGAGCAGGCAGATGAAAACGTAATATTCATAAACATGAATGAAATGAATCTGACAGCTTCTGAGGATATTTTTCTCCCACCGGTTGAACCTAATCAGTTGATGTATGTCATCTACACATCTGGTACAACTGGAAATCCTAAGGGTGTTATGCTGGAGCACAGAGGAGTAGTAAACCTAATTCAATCATTGAACTCAATTTTGAAGGTTAATGAACAGTCTCTTGTTTTGCAATGTTTCAACTATATATTTGACGGATCGGTCTTTGAAATTTTCCCTTCTTTAGCGCTAGGAGCTACTTTAGATATAGTTTTAGAAAATGAATTGACTAATCCTAAAATAATGCTTCAAAAAATGGCTAACCATTTTGTTGTATTGACACCGAGTTTATTCAATATGATTTTAGATTATGCAATTGAAAGCGGACAAACTGAAAAATTAGTCGAGATTGAGACTTTATGTTTCGGTGGTGAGGCTGTTTCAATAGAGATGATCGATAAATATCGCAGTATAGCTGGAAGTGATCTTACTAAGCTGTACAACTGCTATGGTCCTAGTGAGGTAACAGTATGGGCTACAGTTCAGCAGTATTCAGAAGCGGAAGAGTATAAACAAAATTCGATCGGTTATCCAATTAACCAGACAAGTGTTCTATGTATGAATAACCATTTACTAAGTGGAATAGGTATCCCAGGTGAAATATATATTGCAGGATGCGGTCTTGCACGGGGCTATTTAAATAATAGTGAATTGACAGAACAGACATTTACATTTAATGACCAACTAGGACAACGTGTCTACCGTACCGGAGATTTGGGATATGTGAATGAGAAGGGTCAAGTAATCTATATTGGTCGAGTGGATGAGCAAGTAAAAATTCGTGGATTTAGGATTGAACTGGAAGAAATCGAACGTTGTCTGAAAGCTATTCCAACTGTCAATAATGCAGCAGTAACTGTTTACACTAATGAAAACGGAGAAAAGACATTATGTGCTTATCTTATTGGTTCAGAGGAGCTTCTAGATTCTGAAATCAAGTATGAACTGGCTAAACATTTACCAGGGTATATGCTTCCGGAATTTTATCAATATATTGAACAATTTAGTTTCGGTAGAACCGGAAAGCTGGATAAGAAGAGCTTACCTGCTCCAACGATGAAAAAAAGAACGGGGAATGAAGTATTACCAACAAATGAAACGGAAGAAAAAATCGTTCATCTATTTGAAAAAGTGCTACAGCAATCAATAATCAGTATTGAAGACGACTTTTTTGCAATGGGTGGGAATTCACTAAATGCTTCTGTTCTATCTTATAGTATAGAAAAAGAATTTAATAAGAAAATCCCTTTAATTGAAATATTCAAATTGAAAACTCCCGAAAAAATTGCAAGAATGCTAAATGATTTGGCAGACGTGCGGGAAGTATACGAAGAATTGCCAATGAATGGCGAATTGGAAGAGTTCGAAATTTTTTAACTAGTAAAAGCATGCGAGGTAAAACATTCTACTCAAACAATGTTTTGCCTCTGCATGATAAATAATTTGAGGAGATGAAATATGAAGAAATACCTTAAGCAGAATAAAGGGCTTGTGCTTATTACGACTATACTGGGAGGTTTAAGTGGAGCTTCTACTGCATTGATTGCATTGCTGCTGCAAAAGATTATTGATGCAGCAACAAATGGTGATTTTTCGACGTTCGAAAATATGATGTATCTTTCGATCATATTTTTCCTAGGAATGGGTTTAGTAAAATATCTGTATTCATTATGCGGAAAACAATTGATAAAGAAAATTGTCTACTCTATGAGAAGTGATGTTTTTCTCGGAGTGATGAGGAAAAATCATCAGGAGTTCGCTGAAAAAAATACAGCTAGCTACTTATCGATCGTTACAAATGATGTTAAAGCAATTGAGGAAAACTTTTTACAACCATTACTTTTATGTCTGCAGAATGCATTTGTATTTGTATTCGCCTTAGTTATTCTACTGACGTTAAGTCCGATAATCACGCTTAGTTTATTCGGCTGCCTAATCATCATGTCTGTAGTACCAGCGCTGTTCGGTAAACCATTGCAGACGAAACAGGAGAAAACTTCCGTTCAAGCATCTTTATTCACAGAAAAATCGAAAGATCTATTTTCGGGCTTTGAAGTAATCAAAGATTATGAAATGGAATCTGATAGTACCAATGAATTTGAAAAGTCTAACACGAGTCTTGTAAAAACAAAGTTTTCATTTGATAAATTATTAGCTGTTAATGAAGCACTATCTGAAGTGATTGCTATGGGAACTATTTTTTTGGTTATTTTCATCGGTTCCTATCAAGTACTACATCAAGAAATGACATTAGGATCTTTAGTAGCTATTGTTCAGCTGACTAGCATCTTTATTAGTCCAGTGATCATGATTATGCAAAATACTACAAAAATGAAGAGTGTTGGCCCATTGATCGCAAAGGTAGAAGAATTGACGGTGAAAAAAATAGAGGAAACAGTGGCATTACCTCAGCCAACATTTTCGGATAAAATTGTCTGTAAAAACCTTACATTCTCTTATAAAGAAAATCAGCCTGTATTATCGAATATAAATCTGATTTTTGAAAAAGGAAAAAAATATGCTGTAGTCGGACCAAGCGGCAGTGGAAAATCTACAATGATCAATCTACTAACGTCGACTTTAACCAATTATGATGGAGAAATTTTGTATGATAATCAAGAAATTAGAAAGATAGATAAGAAGGGGATAAAGAATTTATGTTCTATTATTCATCAGAACGTTTATCTATTCAATACAACGATTGCCCATAATATTTGTTTGAGCAAGACTTATACCGAAAAAGAGCAAAAGCTTGCAATGGCAGCTAGCGGTGTTTCTCAATTTATTGATATAGATGAAACCGGATTGGACATACCAGTAAAAGAAAATGGCTCTAATTTTTCGGGCGGACAAAAACAAAGAATTGTAATGGCACGGGCATTGATTCGTAAATCACCTTTGCTAGTTCTGGATGAAGGAACCTCTGCATTGGATATGCAGACGGCCTATCAGGTAGAAAAAGATCTACTAGATATTCCTGAACAGACATTGATTACAATTACGCATAAATTGGATCAAAACTTACTATCTCAGTATGATTCAATAATCTTTATGGAAGACGGAAAAGTCGTTGATGCAGGATCATTTAATAAAATATATCAACCAACATCCAGATTCTATCAATTTATGAATATAGAGAATGAACTAAAAGAGGTGTGAATATGAAACCTATAAAATTAATTTCTCTGGTGTCGTCAGTTACAATTTCTAGTTTATTAGCTAAAAAGGTTTATGACAATTATCAATCTAAAGGGATTGAGTCAGAAAAAAAAACGTGTAAATTTGATTTATCTAAGATTGACCAACTGAATATATTTTTTGAGAGAGGTCAGGGAAAGATTGAACACATTCCCGGTAATCATCTTGAAATTGAATATTATTTTACGAATAGGGAACAGGCAAAATCATTTGTCTTTACAGAGAATTTGAAAGGTAGCCAGCTTTCTCTTCAATTGAAAAGAGAAAATCCTTTAATGCCTTTAAATTTCTTCAATGGAATTTATGTTCAAATTAAACTGCCAGAATCTTATATGGGGCAAGTCGGTATCAAATCGACAACAGGTTCAATCATAGCCGATGATCTTATTGTTCCAAATGCCTCTTTTAAAACCGATACAGGAAATATAACTGTTCGATCTTTAGTTGGAAAAGATGTATCCATCAAATCAACAACTGGAGATATCACAATGGGTAGCTTAGACAGTGAAGATGACAACAGCCAAGCTCTTATTTCAAGCACTACAGGGAAAATAACAGTTATTCATAATAAGCTGTTCCGTAGGGAATTCATCAAAACAACCACAGGAGCTATTGAGTTGACCATCAATCCAAGCTTAAGTGATTACTGTATTAAGATAGAAAGTTTTGTGAAAAATGGAAGATGTAGCTCAGAAATCGTGGGTGACCCAACCAATGAAATTAATATTAAAACAACAACCGGAAACGTTAATAGATTATAAAATTAAAAGTTGAATGGAGAAAAAATATGTATTTATCTGGCTTGCCAATTCCGTCATTTTTACCAAGAGTGGATGAAAGTGTTGTTCAAATGGGGAATGTCGTTTTTATTATTTTCGGCATTGTCTGTGTCTTGATTGGATTACTTATCTTGTTGTTAAATAGAAAGAGAAAAAATAAAACTCAAAAAATTGTCGGTTCAGGATTTTTGATTGTAGGACTACTATCTTTGATTAATAATGTGTTTCAATATCTGTTCTGGAGTTAAAGCATGTGATTGACATCAAGAAAAGTAAACAAACAATCTAGCTAAAGAAAAAAATGTGTGAGTATATGAAATGAAAGATTACAAGACTGTGAAAAGCTCATATTGAGAAAATTGAAAGTATAAACTTTATCAAGTCTTACCGTAAAGTGAAGTGACACCTAAAAGTTAGATACGGTATTTCATTTGGCAGTGGTTTGGGCATGAGTTCGATAATATATGAGGGCACTGAAAAACTTCAATTGGTTCCACTTAGCGAGGTATTCGACGATTCAATCGTCGAATACCTCGCCTTTTTAATTTATAATTGAGAGACTAAATGCAGGTGGTGTTCTCAATGATTTCAAACCAAGAGACTTTCAACTTAAGTCCATATATGGCCATTTACGATATTGTCGTGCCAAAAGATAATATGCTTCGTCAAATTAACGAACTAGTGGATTTCTCATTCATTTTAGAAGAATTGAAAACAAAATATTGTTTAGACAATGAAGAAATGCGATTCCTCCGATTCGAATGTTTAAGTACTTATTGTTAAAAGCCATTTTTAATGTATCTGATGTAGACCTTGTCGAACGTTCAAAATATGACATGTCTTTCAAGTATTTTTTAGGAATGGCGCCAGAAGATGACGTGATTGATTCAAGCTCACTCACAAAATTCCGCAGACTTCGTCTTCAAGACGTAAGTTTATTAGATATGCTCATTGGAAAAACAGTTGAAATCGCACTCGAAAAGAACATTATCAAAAGTAAAACAATCATTGTGGACGCAACACATACCAAAGCACGTTATAACCAAAAATCACCGAAAGAATTTTTACAAGAAAAATCAAGACATACCCGCAAAGCAGTGTATCAATTTGATAAATCCATGAAAGAAAAATTTCCAAAGAAGAATACTTCTAACGAAGTAAAAGATGAATTAACTTACTGTGAAAGATTGATTGCCATTATTGAAAATAAACCACAAATCGCTCATCTACCAGCTGTAAAGGAAAAATTGAACGTGTTAAAAGAAGCTGTAGAAGATACGCAAGAAGGATGTTTTAAAGAAGGTGCAAAAACTAAAACCTATTCTGTTGCCATTAAATCAGAGGAACATTTAGACCAACAAGCGTTTCAAGAAACAG
>NZ_MWSJ01000035.1 GCF_002237755.1 Lysinibacillus sp. KCTC 33748
GAACTAAAAGAATGATCATTAAAAGCAGACTTACTTTTTTCATTCAGAAATCTCCTTTCACTATAATTAAAAAATAACAAAGGGTAGCTACCTGAGTAACGTTTGTTATCTCCCTATAGTTGTTAACACTAGCAATCATACCCAAAAGATACAAATCAACTTTTGCTAGCTTTTGAACATATTTTGATAATGACTTTCCTTGAAATTTCTCGCTAAGTTATGTATGTGCTTCATATTCTACTCATCTTTTAACGGCAAAAGGAGAGGAAGTTACTCGTTCCCGTAGCTTACTATGAGCGGTCATTCTCTTTTATCACAATATATAAACTCGCAAGGAATACTCATTGTGCATAAAAAAAGACAGACAACTAATTAGTTATCTGGCATCTGTGGCGGACAAAGAACATAAGGATCGTCCTGTACATTTTATAATTGGTTAAATGGGCGTGAGGATCTTCTGCAATCAATAAATAGTAGGCTTAATGTAGGAAATTGGCTGGAATGGTAGAGTGAAGAATAACGGATATATTGTACGGAAATAAGAAAAAGACCACCTTTATGTGGTCTTAATTTAAAGTAACTTATTGAAGTAGTTGTAAAATATTTTCCGATTGTTTATTTGATTGAGCGAGCATTGCTTGGGCAGCTTGTAATAAAATATTATTTTTCGTGAATATTATCATACCTTTAGCCATATCAGTATCGCGGATACGTGATTCAGCAGATTGAAGATTTTCAGATGTATTGGTAACTGAATTATAAGCGTGTTCAAGTTTGTTTTGTTGTGCCCCTAGACTAGAACGTACACTGGAAACAATATTGATAGCACCGTCGAAACTACTAATACTACTTTGAGCCAATGAGCTATCCAAAACTGAAACACCATTAATACCTATGGCCTGTGAACGAATATCAGGTATTATTAATTCTGTTGTCTGACCAGAATTGGCTCCTATTTGAAGCTTTAAACCGTTATTTGTAGGATCTGGATCTGTTGGATCTGTTGGGTCTGTTGGGTCTGTAGGGTCTGTAGGATCTGTATGGTCTATAGGTCGATTTTCTCCTGCTGTTAATTGAATAAGCCCTTCAACACAACCAACAGTGGTTCCAGGAGGTAGTGTTCTATGACGCAGATCAATTGTCACACCGTTATATGAAAATATTAAACTAGGATTATCTTTTGTAATAAACTTAGTATACTCATTTCCACCTGGGGGACGAGTCAGAATAGACATACTTTTCAGAACTCCATTAACATACTCAGCAGTTATTACGATGTCTGTAAAATAACCATTCGCAGGGTCATCAATAACCTTCTCGCCTTCATTAAGCTTAATTTTATTTTTCTCATTAGGGTTTTCGAGACTATTGAAATTAATCCAACCATCTTCTACTGTATACGTGCCTCCATTAACAGTTAATGATGAGGTTGGTGAAGGTGGTGAAGGTGGTGAAGTTGACGAAAGTGATGAAGTATTTAGTGAACCATTAAGTAATTTTTTAGTATTAAATTCCGTATTATTACTAATAGATGTAATTTCTTTTTTAATCTCTTCTAATTCCATTTGGATCATTGCTCTATCACTATCTGTATTGGTGTCATTCGATGCTTGCACACTTAACTCTCTTCCGCGTTGAAGAAGTGAATGCACTTCATTTAAAGCCCCTTCAGCTGTTTGTATTAATGAAATACCATCCTGAATATTTTTTCCGGCCATATTTAAACCACGAATTTGCCCACGCATTTTTTCAGAGATTGCCAGTCCAGCTACATCATCTCCTGCATGATTGATTTTATATCCAGAAGATAGTTTCTCTAATACACTATCAGCCTTTTTCTTATGTTGTGTTAATCTGTTGTTTATATTTAGGGATGAAATGTTATGTCTTACTCTCACAAATATCTACTCCTTTCGAAATCTCCTTTTCATCATATTGAAAAAATAACAAAGGGTAGCTACCTGCAAATGAATAATATTTGTTATTTTCTACAGTTATTAACACTAGCAATCCTCTCAAAAAGATACAAATCAACTTTTGCTGGTTTTTGAACATATGTTGATATTCACTTTTCTTGAAATTTCTCGCTAAGTTATGTATGCGCTTCATATTCTACTCATTTTTTAACGGCAAAAGAAAAAGGAATCTGCTTGTTCCTGCACCTTGTAAGGGTACGCAAATTCCTGATATAGCCTACAAAATATGAGCTTACTAGCTCGGGAGCGACAACGACAATGTTTTCTCTGTACAACAATTAAAGGAGGCTACGTTTAAAACGTAACCTCCTTTATATTGTTCAATCTATTGCTTTGGCTGTGGAGCCTTATTTCTTATAGACCTTCTTGAATGTCGCCTTACTAGTTCGGACAGAACGGAAAATAAGCTGTATCAGTACCTCTGCAAATACAAGTCCTATAACGATGGCACCTGTAATTAAAAATGCCTTAAACCCATACTGTAGCCCTTGTATATAATCAGCTTCTACAACATTTCTCATTGCATTGTAAGCCATGCCTCCCGGAACTAGTGGGATAATCCCACCAACAATAAAAATAATCATCGGCATTTTGAAGCGTCGTGCATACAAATGGGCAACGATTGCAATGACGAAAGAGCTAAAGAACGAGGCATATACGATATCCATGCCATGCTCTGTTAGGATGAAGTAAATCATCCAGCCTACTACCCCAACAAAACCACAATAAATGAGGTTTTTTCTCGGTACATTAAAAATAACTCCGATACCCGCCGTCGCAAAAAAGCTAAGAATCAACTGTATGAAATAGTCCAAGTCGCATTCCTCCTAAAACGATAGAGTGACGGCAATAGCTGCACCGATTGCAAAAGCTGTTAAAAAGGCCTCTACGCCCTTCGCCATCCCTGAAATAAAATGACCTGCTATTAAATCCCGAACTGCATTCGTAATCAAAATACCTGGTACTAGTGGCATAACAGAACTAATAACAATTTTATCTATTTCCGTACCATGGCCATACTTCACTGAAAAGACAGCAATCGTTCCTACTACTAATGAAGCTGTAAATTCTGAGAAAAATTTCACTTTTGTTAAGTCATTTATCAATAAAAGCACTAGGAAGCCTAACCCCCCTGCCAAACAAGCAAAAAGGAAATCAGACCACCCTCCCTTAAACATTATAAGGAAACAACCACTCGCAAGAGCCGCTGATATGACTTGAATATATGTGGGTAAAAAATAATTTGTTTTTTGTATCGACTTTAGCTCGTCATAAGCGTCTTCTAATGTTATCATGTGAGATGTGAGTCTCCGAGATACTGAATTTACCAAGGCTATTTTTTGTAAATCTGTTACCCTGTTGGAAATTGATGAAATTCTCGTTGGCTGTGTCTTGCCTAATGAAAAGATGATCCCTGTGGGTGTGGCATAACATTGCGCATCTAGCATATTTTGAGAATGTGCCATACGTAGCATTGTATCCTCCACACGGTATGTTTCTGCACCACTTTCAATCATAATTCGCCCCGCAAGCAATAAGCAGTCAATCGTAAGTTCATTATCCACTTCATGTAAAACCATTACAGTTAACTACCTCCTTTAAAAGGTTCCTTGCCAATAGTATCGAACTGCAAATAAAAACTCAACTAAAATTTCAACTTTTAACACAAAAGTATTTTAGCTTTCATATGATGAAAATGATAAGCTAATGAGTCATTTATTCATGAGGATTGTTTCCCACAAATTAATAGCAAAACTTCGTAGATTCGTATAACTTTTTCAATGACTAACACGTCTGATTGTATAGAAAAATAAATACGGAAAGGAGCGTCTCCCTCAAAATGCCGGAACGCAGAAAAAAACGCGGGCCAATGATTGATTTCCTATTAATCGGCCTCATCATTTCATTAACAACTATTATTTTAGTCATTATCCTATCAAAGGATGACTTTAAGTTTCAAAAAATCAGTGCCTCAAAAGAGACAGATACAAATTCAATAACGAGTAACCTATCCACTGAAAGCTCTGCGTTTCCAGGTATACGTATTGTAACCGATGTTTCTAATGATAAGCGAACACCTTTTGCTATTCACTATCCAGAAACAGATAATAAAGCTTTTAATGATGCTGTACTAAAGTACATAACGGATTCAAAAGAAAACTATCTGTCATCTATGAAAAAAAATAAAGATAAAGAGGCAATGGGTGAGCTGAATATTAGTTTGGAAACTTTCCCATACCAGAAGCACTACTATTCCTTTGTGCTAACAAAAACGTTGTATACAGGTGGAGCCAATCCTGATATTTCAACAAAAACATTCTTTATCAATCATGAAACTGGTAAATTAATTTCCATTGAAACATTGTTAAATAACGATGAAAACAACTTATCGGCATTAGCTACTTATGTACGTAAGGACTTACAACAAAATCCTAAGTTAAAGGAAGACCTTTTCAAGGATGATGTCATCAAGTCAACTGAACCGAAGTGGTCTAACTTCCATCGCTTTGCTATCGTTGATAGTTCGTTACAATTCTATTTTGATGAGTATGAGATTGCTAGCGGAGTAGCTGGTCCACAAACTGTGAAGCTTCCCCTTTCACTTATCAATCCGTTGTTAGCTTCTGAATTCCAGATTGCTATGGAAAAACCGACGAAGCCAGTTAACGTAGGTGATCCAAACCAAAAACGCATTGCCTTAACTTTTGATGATGGTCCACATCCAAAAGTTACCGAACAGATTTTAAATACGCTCGATAAATATAACGCAAAAGCTACCTTCTTTATGCTTGGTAGTCGCGTACAATATTACCCTGACATCGCAAGAGATGTACTTGCAAGAGGACATGAAATCGGTAATCATTCATGGGACCATCCTGTATTAACAAAACTGCCACTAGAGCAGGCAGTGAATCAATACACATCTACATTTGCGGAGATTGAAAAAGCCATTAATCACAAGCCAACTGTATTTAGACCACCGTATGGCGCAACAAATGATACGATTAATGCCCAAATTCCAATTCCTGTTGTTTTATGGTCAATCGATACATTAGACTGGAAGCATCGCAATGCGCAACAGCTCCTACCTAATGTTAAAAATAATATACACAATAACGCCATTGTCTTAATGCATGATATTCATCAATCGACTGCCGACGGTCTTGATGCTGTACTTGCTTATTTACAAGGGCAAGGCTATGAATTCGTGACAGTATCAGAAATTCTTCCATATCGTCAAAAATAATTAAAGAAAAAGTCCAATGAACTCAAGGTTTATTGGACTTTTTTGTGTTAATTTATTTCAATGAGTTAAGGTGTCACGCACAGTCTTGTGTGTGACACCTTTTTGCCCTTCTGAAGGCGGATGTCGATAAAACTTGAAAGTTGATCGATAAAATTCAGAAGTTGAGCGATAAAACGCGAAAGTTGATCGATAAACTTTTAAAGTTGGGCGATAATCCCCGAAAATGTCCCGATCAAACTAAAATCAACCCCTCGCTTTGCAAAAGAGCCTAACTTTATTTAATACACCGACGTGTTTTTCAACAACATGAAAAGTCCAATAAACTCACCTTAAGTTTATTGGACTCTTTTCGTTATTTAATTGTTAATGTATCAAGTGGTTTGAAGTCTTTTAGTTGATAACTCTTTACTTCGTTGCGAGCTACTGTGTAAAGCGCGTCATCTATATAGACTACTCGCTGTACAAGCTGCTCCCAGTTTTCATACTGATCGCCCTTACTTTTATTAATGATATTTCCTTTTAGAACGATGCCTTTCTCTGCAGTGATTTCATAGATTTGTGCGCCTTGACCTTTGTAGACAATTTCATCGCCCTTTCCTGCATCATATAGGATAACTGGGAAACCAAAGTAATTGTATTCCTTGTTGCGGAATAACGCTTTAGGATTGTATTGAACATCGGAGTACGAGCCTTTACCACCGATTTTTACGGTTGACTGTTCCTTTGGATGTTTGAAATCTGACACATCAAATAGTGACATTTTCATGTTTGTTGTCACCGTAAAATTACGCTTCGTATAGGCATCATAGCGTTGCTCCGTATCATAGCCGATGCCGATTAAATGTGTATCGTCTAATGGATGTAAATAGTTACTAAAGCCTGGAATCTTTAGCTCCCCTAGCACAGTTGGCTTTTTCGGGTTTGCTACATCAATCACAAATAGTGGATCCACTTGCTTGAATGTTACTACATATGCTTTTTCGCCCATAAAGCGTGCAGAATACACTTTTTCACCAGGAGCTAAATCTTTTACAGCACCGAGCTGCTGCAATTTATTATCTAAAATAAATAGGTGATTTTTTGATATTTGTTGTTCATCCCATGCATTTCCTTCCGTTGTAACGATGCGGAAATTACCTTTATATTCATCCATTGAGTATTGATTTAACACAGATCCTTTTACTTCCGTAGTACCTACAAAATTCATGTCAGTTCCATCAACATTCCATTTAAAAACTTGTGTATTCGTTGTTCTTGGCATCCAGATTCTATCCATCATGATGCCAGCAGCAGGCACTATATTTCCGTCATAAATAGGTGTTGTTAAATAAAGTGCATTCTCCGACATATAAAGTCCACTACTGCCACCTAAGTATCCTTTCGTATTCGCCGTTTTCTGAGCACCATTTTTTAAGTCCACCGCTGTCATTAAGCTATATGTTCCATCCATTGTATTTGGTAAAATAGAAATTTTCTCTAGAGGTAAACTTTTATATTCTTTTCCTTCTACACTATCATATGTTTTCGGTTTTAAGTCTGGCGCTTTTTTCTCTCTAAGCATCCAATAATTCGGATGCATATTACCGATTAAATATAATGTGTCATTTGTAATTCGAATATCTTGTAAATACCCCTCTTGCCCCACTTCACGTATTAGCTTTGGATTTTTTGGATTTGAAATATCATATAAAGAAGCTTTCGTCATGCTCGTGCCCATTTTTTCTAAATATTCATCGCTAATTGCTATTAATAAATGGTCATATACTGCTAGCTTCGAAATATATTGGGTTTCCTTCATCTTGATCGTTGTTGCTAGCTTTAAATTTTTCGGATCTTTAGCATCCACTACAGTAATGTTCTGATCTTTTACAGCGTAAATATAGCCATCTTTGACAACGACTATATCACCCTCCTCCACGCCTTCGACTTGATTATTCGTCGTTGAGGAGTCCTTTGCACTTGCTTTGTCCTCGCGACTCGCCATTTCTGTGTTTGCTTCTTCACGCACCTCTCTTTGTGCATTAGTTATAAGTGTTTCAAAATATTGTTGTAACTCTTTTTCTGATTTGACGGCTTCCAGCTTTTCAATGATGGTGAATGCTATTTCTTGCGATGTTGTTTTCGGACCACCTAGTACAAACGCTTCTTTCTTCACATGTAATTTATAGCTACCAGGTACCAAATCGCTAATGAGAACTGTCTTGTTATCATCTGTTAATGCGACAGTGGCTGTTACCTTTTGATTTTTGCTATTTGTTACGTAAACATTGTCTTCCGTTATTTTGCTTGCCTTTAGTGCCTTCGTAAAGGATACTTGCCAGCTATGAGTTGTCTTACTCTCATTTGTAGTCTGTGCCTCCACTTTCGGGGTCGACATGAGCGTAAAAATTCCTGGCAAAATAGCTAGTACGATGATGATTAGCAATGCTAGCCACTTATTTTTCATTATTTTTCCTACCTTTCATAAAGTTGTTTATTATTTAGACTACTTAAGAGCAAAAGAGTTACATTATTCCGAAATTTTCCTCAGTAAAAAAACGAGAGGACGTGAATCCCTCTCGTTTTCAAATTAGCTTCTACTATTGTACTGTTACTGAATACGCACCATTTTCATTATCAAATTTGTAAATGTATAAATAATATTTGCCTGGTTTCGCATTATATTTACCTTTTATATTATTTCCATCTTCCTGTCCATATGCTACGTAATTTCGCATATCAGACTCATGACAAAGCACCCATGTCATGCCAATTTGATTTTCATTCAGGACAGAAATATCGATTTCTTTTGGAGACGTAACATCGAATGTGTATACATCCGTATGATCATCATCCATCAAGCTACCTTTTAAGGGCTTATTAAATGGAATCATATTCGCTTCTTCTGGACGATTATTTGGTTCTAGCTCTGTTTGTGCACTATTTTGTACATTTACTGTATATGTCCCGTTTTCATTATCAACTTTATAAATATATAGATGATACTTCCCTGGTTCCGCATGAAGTTTACCTTTTATATTATTTCCATCTTCCTGTCCATATGCTACATAATTTTGCTTATCAGACTCATGATAAAGCACCCATGTCATGCCAATTTGATTTTCATTTAAAACAGAAATATCGATTTCTTCTGCAGATGTAACATCGAATGTGTATACATCCGTATCATCATCACCAACCAAATCACCTTTTAGGGGCGTATTAAATGGAATGGTCTTCGCTTCTTCTGAATGAGGTTTCTCTGTTTGTACGCCTTTTCGTACAGATACAATTGTACGATCTTTACTTTCTATTCCCTTATCATTTTTCACTGTTAATGTCACATTATATGTGCCTTCTTTTTCGTATACATGAGTAGGGTTTGCCTCATCACTTGTTTTGCCATCGCCAAAATTCCAAAGGTAAGAAACGATTTTACCATCCTTATCTTTTGAACCATCGCTCTTGAACTGAATTTCTTCATTTTCGACTCCAGCATATGGACCATTGATATTTGCAATAGGCGCTTGATGATCTCCTTCATCCGTCGCAACGCCGTGGAAAACAATATCATATTCAAATTGGTTTGCTGCATTCACACGGTAGTTGACGAAATACGCAGTCACTGTTTTATAGCCGCTCCACTCTTTTTGCGACAGCTGCTCCAGCACTTGGTTCACTTGCTTACTCATCGTTTTCCAATCGTTAGATTCACCTTGTGTTTCACTACCTACATACGTACCTTCGAGTGTAAATGTATTAAAGAATTGAGACTTATGTTTTGTCATTTTTACATCTTTTACGTTAGCAACTTCGGCAATTTCTTGCTCCACTTCAGTTAACGCTTTTGGTGTATGTTCCACTAAATAATCTTCTGCTACTTGTGGCACCTCGTATTTTTCTTGATTATCAATCAATTGCTGCATATACGCTTGGTATTCCGTATTCAGTTGTGAATCTTTACTTAAAGAATCACGATACGCATCATAATTTGTCACATCGTTCGCACGAATTAAATCTTGAATTCTATCAAATGTCTCAAATTGATGAGTATACATATAGGACTGCAGCGCAAACGAATAGTTATAAAAATCCCATGATCCATATTTTGCAAACAATGTCTGTTTAGCTGTATAACGTTGTGATGGGTCATCTGATAATCCACTAATAATACTGTTACGTGGAACAACATCATTTGTACGCGTTGATCCTGCAAAGAATTCTGCATTTCCTTCTTGGAACCAAGTTAGTCGTTCATTTTGATACATATCACCTGTCCCGAATAAACCAGGAACCTCGTATCTTCCTTGTAAATAATGTGTGAATTCATGACGGAACAACTCTTCTAAACTATAAATACTTTGCTCCGGCGTACGTTCATATGTAAAGAACGTACCCTTCTCTTCAATATAAATACCACCATTATTTGTTTCATAGCCGTACAATTGACGGTTTAAGCGATATTGATCTGGAGAGTCATAAATGACAACTGTTAATACATCATCAGCATTGCCTGGCTCTAATGCTTTATCATTCCCAATGACACGGTGATATTGTGCTTTTACTTCTTTTGCAGCCCAGTATAATCTTTGAATTTTGTCATCTGTTACATTAGCTCCCGTCTTAAAGACAATCGAGCCGTTATCAAATGTATATGTTTTCGGTAAATACTGCTTCTTGCCCTCTTCACGCATTTTCTCTAAATCTACTTCATTTCCACTAGAGTCTTTTCCACCATAATTTGTAGTAAGTTGCTCTACTGCTACAAAATAAGCTTCACTTAAATATGGATACATATGCATTGCTTGTGTAACAACTTCTAAACCTATATCCGGATTACTATGGAATATCCCTAAACGCCCTGCATAATAAATACCATTATTAATTAACCAACTATTGTTATCTGTCACCTTATGTAAAAGCGCAATGTTATTCACTTCATTGATGAAACTATCAATCTTGCCATACCACATCGTCGTATTCGCTTCTTTACCTGTCTGATGCAAGTACGACTGTAAATCATAATCAATTCCATGTATTAAATCATAGATTGCTTGCCCTTTTAAAGAATCGCTTTCATATGTAGAGATATTTTCCTTATACTGTTTTAAAATCTTCGTAGCATACTGAACTGTTTCTGCATCACTAGAAGCATTACCGATTAATTTCCCATAAGCAGATACCACTTTATCTTGCTCATCTGTACCAAATTTAAAGTTCGGATTTTTAGCCATCTCCTTTAATGCTGGTAAACACTGATCTTGGAAACTTCTCTCGTTTAAATAACCTAGGTCCTTATTATAAAATCCTAAATAAAAAGCAGAACGCAATACCTCAACAAATGTTTCAATACCTTTTGAATCATCTTTCGTAAAAGAACGTCCTCTTTTCCCTAATTCGTCGATGATTACCTGCATGCGCTCTTTATTTTGATAAAAAGCTTTTGTTTCCTCATTGAATTGGAATAGGTCTGTAATTTGATACCAACGAATATTTCCTAGCGTATCAATTAACTCACTATCGCTCATTTTATTAAGCTCTGCCGTCGAGTACTGTTCCTGCAATTGCTTCGTTTCAGCAAGCTTTATAGTTGGAGCTGGGTGTTCCGAAAAATCGCCAATTTCCAAACGTTTTTCAAATGACAATGTTTCATCAGCCGTTGTAGAATGTGTAACTTCATCATTCGAAGTCACTATGCCGGCAGGCTTCATTTGTAATACATTATAAGGCGTTTTTTCTGCTGCTGATGCTTCTGCTTGTAACGCTCCGAACGACAGTGCCATTGTACTTACTCCAAGTAACACTTGATTGAATTTTAATTTTTTCTTCATAAAAAACCCTCCTATGGTACTACATCTATAATTCGGCAATACGTTGATTATTTAGAACTATATCACCTTTTTAAAAATACCATATTATGTGATCAAAGCAACATTAAATGTTATATTATAACAATATTTCCTAGTATAATTTGAACGTTAAGACACAATTAAATCATAAAAACCGGTACAATTGTAACTAAATGGAATATTTTGCTTAGACATAAAAAAAGAACCCTAAATTCGGATTCTTTTTTAAAAACGCTTACTCTTCAAATCGCCATTTCGGTAGCATTTTTGCTAATGGCTTATCTTGGCGGGTTCCTAATACATAGTCCGCCTGCATAATTGTATGAATCTCCCGCGTGCCTTCATAAATAACGGGTGCTTTCGAATTACGCAAATAACGGGCAACTGGATATTCATCCGAATAACCATATGCTCCATAAATTTGCACTGCATCATCTGCAGCTTTATTGGCAAAATCACAAGCCTGCCACTTTGCTAATGATGTCTCTCGCGTATTACGTACACCTTTGTTTTTTAATTCTCCAACACGATAGACAAGCAAGCGGCTCATTTGATAGCCAGCTTCCATTTTGGCAATCATTTGCCCTACTAGCTGGTGCTCACCAATAGGCTTTCCAAATGTTTCGCGTTCATGACAGTATTTCACACTCGCCTCGAGACACGCTTGAATGAGACCAACAGCGCCAGCAGCTACGGTAAAACGACCATTATCTAACGCGGACATTGCAATTTTAAAGCCTTCTCCTTCTTCTCCTAGACGATTCTCTACAGGTATACGTAGATTGTCAAAAAAGAGCTCACCCGTGTTACCAGCACGAATACCGTATTTACCTTTAATCGCCTTCGACGTAAAGCCCGCCATAGAACGCTCTACGATAAATGCACTAATGCCATGATGCTTCTTCGATTTATCCGTATAAGCAAAAACGATAAAATGGTCAGCTATATCACATAAGGAAATCCATGTTTTCTGCCCATTTAATACGTAAAAGTCTCCATCCCTTATAGCGGTCGTAGACATAGCAGCTACATCTGATCCCGCTCCAGGCTCTGTTAAACCGAACGCTCCAATCCGAACACCTTTCGCCTGCGGAACAAGATATCGCTGTTTTTGAACCTCTGTTCCCCATTGCATTAAGGTCATACTATTCAGGCCTGTATGAACGGAAACAGCTGTACGAAATGCTGTATCTCCACGTTCAAGCTCTTCACAAACAATGGCGAGTGCATTGTAATCCATACCACTGCCACCGTATTGTTCTGGGACACAAACGCCCATTAAGCCAAGCTCAGCTAGTCTTGACCAAATCTTCGGATCGAAGCAACCTTCAGCATCCCACTTCGCAATATGTGGAAGTATTTCATCATCCACAAACTTCCGTACTGTTTTACGTAACATTTCCTGCTCAGTGGTAAATTCGAAATTCATGACCGAGCACCTACCATTTCACGATCATTGCAGACGTATGAGACGTTTCCTTAATAACTACACCACGTTTAGCCATTTCTTCAATATAAATGTCGCCCGGAACAATTGATTCAGGTGCAAATACACCGCGCTCTGTAATTTTATTTTCTCCAATCATTTGAGCAACGACAGAGATTGTATTGGCTGTTGACCGAGCCATAGCTGTTTCATTAATCGACATATCTTTAGTTACAACCATTTCGTACTCATACGTCACTTGTTGCTGTGCCTTTTCACCCGCTACAATAACACGCAATAGCACGGCATCTGGTTTTGAACCAAGCTCAAGTTTCTTTTTAAGTGCCTCACGAACAACTGGACGTACAGAAACCTCCTGATTTTCTACCTCTACCTTATTACTAGCATCGAGGAATCCTAAATCAGCTAGTAGCTTAAATTTCTCTGCATGTCCTTTATAACGAATTGTTTTATATTCTAATGTTTGGACATTTGGGAATGTCTTATCCAACGTCGATATACCGCCAGATGTATAAAATGCCTCAAGCACACCAAAATCTTTGAAATAAATAGGTTCAACGCCTGATAATGACGGAACTTCTTGAAGTTTACCTTTTAGAATCACTTTTGATGGCTCTGTATAATGATCAAAAACACCATCTAAAGAAAATACGCGTGTATAGTGAAGAGGTGGCTTCGGCTCTGTAGGAATACCGCCTACAAATAGTTTAATAGATTCTACCTCATCTAATTTCGAAGCACCGTAGCCCGCTAAAATGTTGACCATACCCGGAGCAACACCCAAATCCGGAATAATAGTTACACCTTTTGCTTTTGCCTCTTCGTCGAGATTTAATATTTTTTCTGTGACACCGCCAATATGACCACCTAAATCCACAGAATGAACACCCGCCGCGATAGCTGCTCTTGCTACACGCTCATTAAAGGCATAAAATAATGCATTAACGACTACATCACCTTTTGAAATAACCTCCATTAACGAGTCATCGCGCTCTGCATGAAGCTCTACAACCTCAATTTTATCTGTATTTAACGAGTCTACAAAGTCCTGTGCTATTTTTACGTCAATATCCCCTAAAAATACACACTCCACTTTGCTATTTTTTATTAAATCACGAGCTACCTCTTTACCCATTAAACCTGCACCTAATACAACAACTTTCATCAAGAACATCCCCTTTCATTGATCTGTTATTCTGTATCGATTTGTGCTCTTTGTAATTTCCCGCTATAGTCTACATAAATACTTTTCCACTCTGTATAGACATCCAAGGCAGCTACACCCGAGTCGCGGTGACCATTCCCCGTACCCTTTGTCCCACCAAATGGCAAATGAATTTCAGCACCTGTTGTGCCAGCATTCACATAAACAATACCTGTATCTAAATCTCGCTGTGCGCGGAAAATCGTATTCACATCTTGTGAAAAAATCGAACTGGATAAGCCAAATTTTACGCCATTGTTTACTTCGATTGCTTCATCTAAACTTGCTACTTCAATAAGAGAAACGACCGGGCCAAAGATTTCTTCCTGTGCAATAATCATGTCAGGTTTCACATTGGTAAATAGTGTAGGCTCATAATAAAACCCTTTGTCATAAGGAGGCTCAGCTAAAATTCTACCTCCAGCTAACAACGTCGCCCCTTCCTGTTTGCCTATTTGCACATAGTGATTAATCTTTTCCAATGCAGCTTTGTTAATGACAGGTCCGATTTTCACACTTTCATCTAGACCGTCACCAATTGTTAGCTTATGCATTTCGTCTAATAGACGTTTTTCTAGTTCCTCTCTTACATCTTTATGCACGATCACGCGACTACATGCTGTACATCTTTGACCAGCAGTTCCAAATGCACTCCATAGGATTCCTTCAGTCGCAAGCTGTAAATCGGCATCGTCCATCACGATGACTGCATTTTTCCCGCCCATCTCTAATGAAATTTTCTTCAGGTGTTTACCACCCAACTCCGCTACTTTACTCCCTGTTGTTGTAGAGCCAGTAAATGAAATGACCTTAACGTCTGGATGTTCAATTAATGCTGTTCCAACTGTTGGCCCTGTACCGAAGACGATGTTTGCTACTCCATCAGGTAAGCCAACCTCTTCAAAAATTTTACCCATTTCATACGCCATCATCGGTGTTTCATTCGACGGCTTCCAAATGAACGTATTGCCAGCAACAATTGCCGGGAACGACTTCCAAGTGGCAATCGCTACAGGGAAATTCCACGGAGTTATTAAAGCTACAACGCCAATAGGTGCCCGTACACTCATGGCAAATTTATTGGCTAGCTCAGACGGTGTTGTCTCCCCAAATAACCTTCGCCCTTCACCAGCCATATAATAGGCCATATCGATCCCTTCCTGTACTTCACCTCTAGCTTCTTCAATAACCTTTCCCATCTCTTTTGTTAAAACGGTCGCTAAATGTTCCTTCTTCTCTTTCATTTTTTGACCGATGGCATATAAATAGTCAGCACGTTTAGGCGCAGGTACTAATGCCCAGCTTTTTTGTGCCTGTTTTGCAACCTCTACCGCTTCATCTACCTCACTTGCCGTAGAACGCGGAATCGTAGCTAGCTGCTCCCCATTTGCAGGATTGGTCACTACTATACTTTGTAAATGGGAAGTTGTTGCCCATTTACCACCGATATAGTTTTTCATTTCCACTACAAACACCCCCTGAAGTATCTATGTTGCCTCTATATCATCGTTACCAGTCGCATTGCTTTTAGACAGCTGTCATCTATTAATCTCTATGCAGAATCAAATATGTCAAAATTCCGAATTTTTAATATATAACAATCTATCAAGCATGCTTTTGATAAAATAATATTGGTGACAATCACCAGAGATTTTATTTCCTTTTAGCTAAGTTACAGATGAAAATCTTATGTGATCACTGAAAAAACAATCACAAATTTTCAGCTAAACGAAAATAAAAAATACTCATACTAGTTTTTTATATTCGACATTTTCTAGCTTATTCCTTTTTTTTCTTAAATAATTAATTATTCATTGAAACTTACATAACATATAATCGTATATAATACTAAATTGAATTTTGGAGGAATCCCATTATGAATAATCACGAAATTGACTACAAATTACATGGCGACGATATGCAATATGTGCAAGTTGAGCTTGACCCGCAAGAAACAGTAGTAGCTGAAGCTGGTGCTTTAATGATGATGGATGATGCTATCCATATGGAAACAATCTTTGGCGATGGTTCAAAAGGAAGCCATGATAGTGGTCTTATGGGTAAATTATTTGGAGCTGGAAAACGCCTAATTACTGGTGAAAGTTTATTTATGACGACATTTACGAACGTTGGTTCAGGTAAACGTCACGTCTATTTTGCTTCTCCTTACCCAGGTAAGATTATTCCAATGGATTTAAGTCAATTAAACGGGAAAATTATTTGTCAAAAAGATGCTTTTTTAGCTGCTGCAAAAGGAGTTTCAGTAGGCGTTGAATTCCAAAAGAAAATCGGCGTTGGCTTCTTCGGTGGTGAAGGCTTCATTATGCAAAAACTTGAAGGAGACGGCATGGCATTTGTTCATGCAGGCGGCGCTATTCATGAAAAGGTGTTACAGCATGGCGAAGTATTGCGTGTTGATACAGGCTGTTTAGTAGCCATGACATCTGATGTACAATACGATATCGAGATGGTTGGAGGCGTAAAAACTGCATTGTTCGGTGGTGAAGGTATCTTCTTCGCTACTTTAAAGGGGCCAGGTAAAGTATGGATTCAATCCTTACCATTTAGCCGATTAGCAAGCCGCGTCTTCGCTGCTGCACCAATTTCCCAAGGCGGTGGCGGTCAATCTAAAGGCGAAGGTGGCATCGGCGGTTTATTTGATATGTTTAATAAATAATAGACGCTATTTAAGAAACCAATCAGCATTCGCGTATAATTTTTATGCAGTGAAGGCTATGGCTACTCACCTTAAATTGAAGTGGTTGATTGGAGTGGAGACTGAGCGACTCCTCGGTGATTAGCAATAGAGGAACGGAAATCACCCCCTCGTTTTGCAAAGAGCCATACTTAATCAACAAGAAAGGAGCACATCACAATTAGATGTGCTCCTTTCTTCATTATCATCAATCTATTCGATTCGAAGGAGTTTGGCCCTGCCCGTAAGCAGTAAGTGCTTTAACGTTCAGCATCAGCATAGCCGTTCTAGTTTGGAGCGAGGCACTACCGATATGCGGGAGTGCTACAACATTAGGAAGCGTCAACAATGGATGATCCAACGCAATAGGCTCTTGCTCAAAAACATCTAGCCCTGCAGCCCACAGCTTACCACTTTTTAATGTGTCATAAAGTGCGTTCTCATCGATAATGCCACCACGTGACGCATTAATTAATACCGCATCATCCTTCATTAAAGCAAGTTCCTCTGCCCCAATAAGTCCTACTGTATCATCGTTAAAAGGTGTCATAATCACAACAAAATCCGATTGTTTTAAAAGATCCTCTAACGATACATATTGAAAGCCGTACATTTCCTCTGCCTCATGGCGACGTCTACGATTGTTGTATAAAATTTTCATATCAAAACCTTTTGCGCGTCTTGCAACAGCTTGACCAATACGTCCCATTCCAATAATTCCTATAGTGGACCCTGAAACATCTTTGCCTACTAATTGCATCGGATACCAGCTTTTCCATTTACCCTCACGCAAATATCGATCGCTTTCTGGAATTCTACGAGCCGTTGCAAGCAATAATCCCATCACAAAATCAGCCGTCGTATTTGTTAAAACTCCTGGCGTATTTGTCGCCATTATTCCGCGCTTACGCAAAGCTTTAATATCAATGTTATTAAATCCAACTGCTAAATTTGTCACAAGCTTTAAATGTGGTGCGTGTACTAACAGCTCTTCATCGACTTGATCAGCAAGCGTTACCCACAGTGCTTCACAATCTGCGACAGCTGCCAATAGTTTTTCCCGCGGTATAACAATTTCCTCCTCCTCCCATTGTTTAATATCATAAAACTCTTCCAATGGTTCAACTATATGTGGCGGAAACTTACGTGTAATAAATAATTTCTTTTTCATATTTCGAACACCTCTCTACTCAATTCGCCTATAGCGTAACACTTAGAACGCTCATTTTCTAGGGATTTCTTATTTTTGCATTTATGACACTATTCCTTTTTTATCACTTCCCAAACTTCATCCGCCTATTTTGTGTTTTGTCCTTCTGAAAAGTGATTTTGTCTTATTATTTATGAAAAATAAAACTAGGCCTATCAATTATGGATAGCATATTATTTAAAAGGTTTGTTCATGAGCTAAGTTGATAGCGCCCAGTGAACAGAAACTCGCTATGGTAATAGGCCATACAAGTGATTTCTAATGAATTGGTTAGGGATAACATTTTGTTAAACGTATGCCATGCAAATAGGTTTATTGGAGTGGAGGATGGGCGACTCCTCGGGGATCAGCGATAGAGGCACGAAGGCTAAAAGCATCATGTCCTGTGATAACACATCCGTGACCAACATCATGCTGTTGCTGTCGCTGCGCTTTCGCATAAACAAAACCAAAACCCTCTGCTGCCGCTACGTTAGCACTACGCTTTCGCGCAAAAAACATCTGTTGGTCCGAGACCCTGGAGCAAGCATCGCGAGTGAAGCGGCTCATCGGACACCCCCAGGAAGCTTTGCTCTGTGCGAAAGCGAAGCGGCAGCAACAAATGTTTTATCTGTGCGAAAGCGAAGCGGCAGCAACAAAGCGCCTATCCGGAACGGAAATCACCCCTTCACTATGCTAATAAATAAAAAACTATGCACAGTTTTATGCATAGTCGTTAAAATTCTCTAATTGTTGTATCTAAACGATTGGCAACTTGTTTTAATTCCTCGGATGATTCTCCAATGGTTTCTATAATTTCCGCCAATTCTGTTATTTTTAGTCCGACGTTTTGGAAGTTTGAGATTGAACCGTTTACTGAACCAGATATGGCATCAAACGCTTTTAAAGAATCCGAGTTTTGCTCAATACTATCGTTCACCAGCTCTTGGATCTCATGAATAGCTTGAACAACATGTTTTGTAATACCATTCGACATCGTAATAAGGTCCCCAATTTGTTCAACTGAACTTTTCGTCTGGTCTGCAAGCTTACGAACTTCACTCGCCACGACAGCAAAGCCTTTTCCGTGCTCCCCTGCACGTGCAGCCTCAATAGCTGAATTTAACGCAAGTAAATTTGTTTGATCAGAAATCCTTTTCACTATTTCAATAACAGCATTAATTTTAGAGGAAGAGTGATTTAATCGCTCCACCATAGCCGACATTTCAACTGTTTTATGATGAATCTCCCCTGTTTGCTCATTGATTTGGACTATTTTTGAATAACCTTCAGACGATACCTTTTGCATTGTTTTTGCCTCGTCGATACTGTCCTTCAAGTATTCATTCACTTCCTTAGCGTTATCAACAAGTTCGGTCACTGTTTCATTCGTGCTATGAGATTGAGTATCTAGCTGCGTAGATATCCCACCTATAACTTCCTTCACATGTACTCGAACGCTATCCTGTTGCTGTTCCATTAATGTCTTAGCATAATGATCATATTCCTCTAGGACAATCTGTTGTTCAAAGCTACATATTTTACTAATCGCTTCGCAAAACTTTTCTTCTTCTTCCCTCGTTAATTGAAGCGTATATACAATCTTTCTTAACAATTTTTCAAGATTTTGAAAGGCTGCTAAATACCACTTGGGATACAGGTTAATCTTTACATGCATTTTTGCGACCCGTCTTCTCTTCTCCAAAAATGCATCATCTATACGCCCTTCGAACATTTCTATAATATGGAGGCGTAATGTTTGGCGTAAACGCTCACTAGAACTGTACTTTTCAATAACTTCACATAAGTCTGGCACACTTTCAATTGCCTGATAAAATGCGGCTACCACCTCTGCGACATTTCGTTCAACATATGGCTTTAAACTTTTAATTAATTGCAAATCTTCATTCGTCAGATTTACTAGATTTAACTGTTGTAAACGTTCCTGATCTTGAATAATAACGCCTATACTTGATTCGTCACTAATCTCAATTGTATTTTTCTTAGGTTTACTTCCAATATGAAACAAGTTCTACACCCCATCGCACCTATGTATATTCTACTAAAAACAAATAATTCTAAAATTAATTATACTGTCTATACAACTGAAATGACAATAAATAGGTAGAAAATATCTATTTTTGTAAAAAGCATTAATCTACCAACCTTACAAACAATACTTAATAACCATACCATTTTTCTTAGAACAGAATAAAATCGCTAAAAAAAAGCCACTCCTTCTTTAATAGAAGAGTGACTTTATACATTACATAAAGATAATAACAGCTAGTACAGCAGCTAATACTAAACGATAAATAGCAAATGGCATTAATTTCACTTTTGAAATAAGCGCTAAGAAGAATTTAATAGATAGTAACGCAAAGATAAATGAGCTAATGAAGCCCACTACATAGAATCCTAAATAATCCATAGATAGCGTATCCCAGTTTTTCAGTACAGATACTAGACTAGCACCAGCCATAATCGGTACTGCCATAATGAAAGTAAAGTCTGCCGCCACGCGGTGACTCATTCCAAATAGAACACCACCCGATATTGTTGCACCCGAACGAGAGAACCCTGGCCAAAGTGATAAACATTGTACTAACCCTACTTTAAATGCTAAACCATAAGAAATTTTATCTAAAGAATCAACGCTTGGTTTTTTCGTTGCAAATTTATCTGCAATAATCATTAAAATTGCCCCAGCTACTAAAGCATAAATAACATGCTCCACTTTAAATAAATGATCATCGATAAAATCTTTCGCCGCAAAGCCAATTATAGTCGCTGGCAACATACCCACAATAACATGTGCTAAATTGAAGTGACCTTTCACTGAGTTCGATTGGCCTTCAATTTTATAAAGTCCCACTAAATTTAACATTCGTTTCCACATAACAACGATAACGGCTAAAATAGAGCCTAGCTGTACAACGATTTTAAATGTATTGGCGGGATACATCCCTAAAAACTCCTCTGTCTTTAACCACATATCGTCCACAATAATCATATGACCTGTCGACGACACTGGTGCAAACTCTGTCATACCCTCGACAAAGCCTAAAATAAGCGCCTTTAATAATTCAATGATATCCACATTGTCACCTTACCTTTTGTTAATTAAATACAAACATATTATAAAATACACTATGAGCTCATTGCCATAACGTGGGTTTGATTTCTGAGTGTCCAGTTCACCTTTTAACGAAAGTTTATATCCACAACCCATAGTTCAGAGCGGCTACCTAGTCGCATTGGAGGACCCCAAAAGCCAAAACCTGATGAAACAAGTGTATGCATTTTCTCCCTCAACTTATAACCATAATCAAGCTCAAATACACTAGCAGTAATATACTGATTGGGCCATAGTTGACCCTTATGTGTATGACCTGACATATGGAAGTCTACGCCTAGTTTTGCAGGCGTATTTAAATCATTCGGGGTATGATTCATGACAAACCAAGGTAAATCATCAGTTGTCTTCAATGCATCTAATTGCTTTCTATCTTTGTTTGTAATATCTTCTTGACCCGTTAATACTAACACATTATCGATTCTAATAGTTTCATCACACAAAATTTTTACATTTGCGTTTTCCATCTCTTCAATAAACTCAGGGATTTTCTTGCCATAATACTCGTGATTGCCAAGTACACCATACACGCCATATGTAGATGATAATTGCTTCATCACATCTGCCATTCCCTCTTTAACAAACCATTTAGGATCATCATCCACAATATCTCCTGCTAAAAAGACGATATCTGGCTTTGCTTCATTCGATAAAGTTACGAAGCGCTGTAAATGACTTTTATTTGATAGAACTCCTAAATGAAAATCTGATGCAACTACAACTCTCATCGATTCTAGTTCACTACTCTTTTTATCCATCGTTATGTCTAAATGACGGACAACGGGTGAATACGCTAGATAGGTGCCCACAACCCCTAATACAAACAACATAGCAATGGCTATACTACCAACTATCTTTACACTGCTAAAGGGACTTAGCCAAATAATCAAGTGTGCTACTAAGCAAAGTAATAATCCATATTCAAAAATAAACATCCAGTAATTACTGATGATTGAAAACATTCGCAAAGACTCATGCAATCTACTAATAATAATACTAAACGCAATGATATACAGCACTAACCAATATAAAATTGGATAGCGGAACCACCCCATCGCCACAAGCCACTGTTTTAATCCCCACCCTAAGTAAAAAGTTAAACCACTATATATACTTATTAAAAGAATTCCACCAATTACTTTAGGCATATTTTAGTTCCCTACTTTCATATAGTCTTAGTTGATTATAGCATTCTCTTCTAGAAAGTAAGGGTAAAGGGGCAACTATCAGTATTGCAAGTGTACATCTTCTATATAATTTAATCGTATGATTTACATGACAATCTAATTAGGAAAGTTACAATATTGTCATCTAGGTAACCTAAAAAACTATAAATAATACACTTTAATTTTTCTGAATATTTCGGTAACATAATAGTTGCAACAGGAAATTTATGCATGTACGAGCAAAAAAGGGGTGTTGTTCATATGACAAAATATAAATTTGAATCAACAGAGCATGAGTTATTCCGTAAAACTTTACGTAAGTTTTTAGCAGAGGAAGCCGAGCCACACTATCCACAATGGGAGAAAGTTCATCTTATTCCACTTGAGTTTTGGCGTAAGCTTGGGGAAATGGGCTATTTATGCCCTCAAGTAGAAGAGCAATACGGCGGTCTCGGGCTCGATTTTAGTTTTGGCGTTATTATTCAAGAAGAGTTAGAGCGTGTAGGTTCAAGCCTTATCGGCGTTGGTCTGCATAACGATATCGTCGTGCCCTATATCGAGGCATACGGCTCCAATGAGCAAAAATCACGTTGGCTACCAAAATGCGTTACAGGCGAAAATATTACAGCCATTGCTATGACAGAGCCAGGTACAGGTTCAGATTTGGCAAACATCCAAACAACTGCCGTTCGGGATGGCGATCACTATGTCGTTAACGGACAAAAAACATTTATTACAAACGGTATTCATACAAATTTAGCAGTCGTTGCTGTAAAAACAAATCCTCAGGCAGAAAAGAAACATCGTGGCATTAGCCTCCTTGTCATTGAGGACGGGACACCAGGCTTCACAAAAGGCCGCAAACTCGAAAAAGTTGGCATGCACGCGCAGGACACAGCCGAGCTATATTTCGAGGATTGTCGCGTCCCTGTAGAAAACCTTCTTGGTGAAGAAGGTAAAGGCTTTATCTATATGATGGAAAAGCTACAGCAAGAGCGTTTAGCAGTGGCCATCGCCGCACAAACGGCCGCTGAAGACATGCTTGCTTTAACAATTGATTATGTAAAATCACGTGAAGCTTTCGGAAAATCAATTAGCGACTTCCAAAACACGCAATTCAAAATTGCCGAAATGGCAACAAAAATTGAACTCGGCAAATCCTTTTTAGAATCCTTAATAGAAGAACATATCGCAGGAAATGACGTTGTAACAAAGGTTTCAATGGCAAAATACTGGATAACGGGAAATGCACGTGAGCTCGCTGTCCAATGTATGCAGTTACATGGTGGCTACGGTTATATGGAGGAATACAAGATTGCTAGAAGATATCGAGACATTCCCGTCATGTCCATTTATGCAGGTACCAACGAAGTTATGAAAGTAATTATTGCTAAGAATTTAGGGTTATAACTGTGAAAGTGGTGTGTGTGGCTCTTCGACAGTAGAGTTGGTTCTCGTTTAGACTGGGGCGTTCCTGTGGGCGTCCGGTGAACCGCTTCGTTTTGATAATATAAAATTCTGGCGCAAATGGTGTGTAGGTTGAAAGTGTAGTGCTAGAGAATTGGCACGATTTAAAGTGAAGAGCCGAGGTGACGGATAGATGGGGCGTAACGACGGATGGATGCGCAGAAGCGACGGTACGAAAAGCCGGAGTGACGGATAGAACCGTCACATTCGTGGATAGAACACCCAAGAACGTGGATTGAATCGCCAAATTCGTGGATAGAACACCCTAAAACGTGGATAGAACCGTCAATTTCATGGATAGCCCCACAAAGTGACGGTATGATATGCCGTAACGACGGATGTATCGGCCATATCGACGGATGTATCCGCCCCAGCGACGGAACTAAGTGCGAAGTGACGGATATAGTAGCCAAGGTCGTGAATGGTCCCGCTAATGCGACGGTATGACGGGCCTTAACGACGGATGGATGCGCAGAAGCCACGGATTGAAGAGCCGAAGTGACGGATAGAACCGTCAAAACGTGGATTGAATCGCCAAATTCGTGGATAGAACACCCTAAAACGTGGATAGAACCGTCAATTTCGTGGATAGCCCCACAAAGCGACGGTATGATATGCCGTAACGACGGATGTATGCCCCCCAGCGACGGAACTAAGTGCCGAAGTGACGGATAGAACCGTCAAAACGTGGATTGAATCGCCAAATTCGTGGATAGAACACCCAAAAACGTGGATAGAACCGTCAATTTCGTGGATAGAACACCCTAAAACGTGGATAGAACCGTCAATTTCGTGGATAGCCCCATAAAGCGACGGTATGATATGCCGTAACGACGGATGTATCGGCCATATCGACGGATAAAACCGTCATAACAAAAACAGCAGCAAAATGATTGCCGCTGTTTTTGGTTTATGCTGTTGGAATTCGAACGATTACTTTAAATAAATCTCCATCTACTTCTATACTCATGCGAGCACCATGCAAATCTACAATGGATTGTGCGATGGCTAGGCCTAGTCCTGAGCCTTCTGTATGGCGTGAAGCATCCGCTCGCTTAAAGCGTTCGAATAACTCATCGGCATTCTCACTAATTTCGTATTTTGCAACATTTTTCACTGTGAATTCAGCATCACCTTCTGCTGTACGTTTCAATGTGACATAAACTCGTGTGCCTTCTAATGCATATTTCAATACATTAACGATTAAATTATCGATTAGTCTCCACCATTTTTGTCCATCTACATAGGCGTAGATTGGCTCATGTGGTTTTGTCATGCGTAAATCTAAATGCGCCTGAGCTAAATCTTCCTCATGCTCCCCTACTGCTTGCTGGACAAGCTGGGTTAAATCAACTCGACTGCGATGAAGCTCCATATTACCACTCGCCATTTTAGATACTTCAAAAAGATCCTCTATTAGTAATTTTAGACGTTCTGATTTTTTATCAAGGATATGAATGTATTGCTTACGTTCTTCCTCTGTAATATCAGGATTTTTCAGTAAATCTGTATACGTAATAATAGATGTTAGTGGCGTGCGTAAGTCGTGACTAACATTCGTAATAAGCTCTGTTTTTAAACGTTCACTTTTTGCCTGCTCATGCATAGACGTACTGACGCCTTCCCTTAAATGATTAAGGTTTTCAGCATGCTCCGCGAGTGGTGATTTGCCCATTACTTTGACATCATGATTTAAACGCCCTTTTGCCATGTCTTTTGTATCCTTCATAATTCGGTTTAAGTAGCCCATTCTAGAAAGGAAAAGAAGCATAGCTGGAATACCGATCATCGCACAGAAGGCCAATACTAGGAAGGGGAATCCGCCACCTCCTATCAGTGTGGCAACAAGACTTCCGCCACCAAAAAATGCTGCCCCAATCATGACAATGGAATGTAATGCAATGGAACGGTTTATAAATAAATCTGTAATGGATTCACCTAGAGACCATAAATAACTAGCTTTTAAATTCTCTTCTAATTTCTGCGCTGTATTCACTCGATCATACAACCAAATCAGCTGTACAAAGAACACCAAAGCAACCATGAATAATACACAAATTTTAAACAAAATAATCATTACATATCTTACATAATTATATGAATCGAAATTGCCTACAATCGATTCATAAGCAATTTGAGATGCTACCAAATATACAAATGCGCTTAATAATAATAATCCGATTGGGTAATCAATTCTCATCTTTGCCAAAGCTTCTTTTCCCTTTAAAGCTTGTATCATCTGTAGTACTTCTTTGCGTCCTTTCCATGCAAAAATAGCTGCCACAATACTCGTTAACCATATAAAGAAGAAAATGTATTGATGGATTATAAAATTGTTATATCCCACCATGATTTGTTCTGCTTGTGCTGATTTTTTTGAGATGGATATTATGCCAGTGTAATCAAAATTCTCACTAAGATCCTCTGTATCCAAGACAGTATCAGTTTGATAAACAATCCCGTTTAAATAACCACTACTTATATTTGAAGTCGTTAATGGATGTTGGTCCGTATACTTTATTTTGAAAGCACTACTATCTGAAACATTACCCGAACGAAATGTTTTACCTGATTCAGTGTTCGTTAATTCATAAGACCAGTGATTATTAGTTTTCACAAAACTCTTTGCTTCTTCTTGTACTGCATTTATATATTTATCAACAAGCTCTTCCCTTTGAGTGAGAATTTTTTTGCGGACATGCTCATCATCCCCAAAATTAGTTGTAATATCTTTAATTTTGGCGTCTCGCTCTTTCTCAAGCTTTGCTTTTAAATCCGCGGCATTTACATTAGCAGCTTCTTGAATACGCGCCTCATATTGGGCTTTAATATTACCTATCTGTTCTCCTAATGATCCATAGCGATTACGGTGTTCCTCGATTTCGCTTTGTGTCACCACAATTTTACTTTTTAAATCTTCAGCCGTTGGTACGTTTAACACTAATGGTCCTAATTCCGACTGAAAATTATCAAGTTGAGGTTGTAAATTTTCAGATTGAAAATAAGACTTCCCAATATATCGATACCCAATTTTTGAAAACGTAAAAATACCGAATATTGCCCAGATTAAACATAAAAGAGCGAGAAGAGGTTTCCAATTTTTCACCATATTTTTAACTCCTCTCTAGAAAATTCTCTCGAGCAATTGTAACATCCCCGGAGAGTGGGCAGTTACTATCTGATACGCATACACGCCAAAATAAATTAGTCCAATAACCCCTGCTACAAACCCTGCAATTGTAACATACTGCTCTACTTTATTTTTCCATTTTATAGCCAACGCCCCACACCACCTTTAAATAACGTGGATTTTTCGGATCTGCTTCGATTTTTTCACGTATTTTTCGAATGTGTACAGCCACAATATTTTCTGCATTGTAAGCTTCCTCATTCCATACACGCTCATAAATCTCTCCTATCGAAAATACACGTCCTGCATTTTTCATTAGTAATTCCGTAATTTTATATTCGATTGGCGTTAATCGAACAGGTTCGCCTTCTAAGTTGACTTCCTTTGCATCTTCATCTAATACAAGACCGTCGATTTCCACCTTTGCTGCACCTTCATTGTACGTCCCAAGTTGTACATAACGTCGCAGCTGAGATTTCACACGAGCCAATAGCTCTAACGGATGAAAAGGCTTTGTAACGTAATCATCTGCGCCTACAGATAGACCATGAATTTTGTCGCCATCCTCTGCCTTTGCACTAAGCATAATAATTGGAATATTGCGCTCTTCCCTAATTTTAAACGTCGCTGTAATTCCATCCATATTCGGCATCATAATATCTAAAATAATTAAATGTACTTCATTGTTTTCTAATTTTTCAATTGCCTCTAAGCCGTCAGCAGCTTTAATGACATTGTAGCCTTCATTTTTTAAATAAATTTCAATACCATCACGAATATCTTGATCATCGTCTGTAACAAGAACTGTTAGTTTCGTCATGATATACACCTCGCTCTCAATAAATAGTGTACCTTTTAAATCTTAAAAACCAGTTATTATAAAAATGAAGAAATTCTTAAGATTTTAATGAATCTCATCACCAAAACGTGTGGTTGATTTCCGTTCCGACTGGGCGCTTTCCCGGGGGCGTCCAGTCGGAACGGAAATCAAACTTATATACAGGATATTAGCAAGTCAATAACATAGTATCCCTTCTAAACAAAAAAAGACAAAGGTGCTATCAATCGTTCAAATGGTTGTACCTGTTAGACGAATTAATTAGAAAAAAAGACATTGTTAATAATAGCCCCACAGCCCATTAACATTAATAATACAGATTTATCAAAAAGTAAACAATTACCATTTTCCTTTTTCTTTCATTTATTAACCTACAGTAGGCTTTCTTTTAACGGGAGGTTATAATATAAACAACAAAAGGAGCGAAATTATGTATAAAACAATTGAAGAAACAGCCATCGACCTTGGTATGCCAGAGGATCAAATACTTCGCTTAGTTTACGAGGGCCGTATTCGTTCAGTATACGATGGGGACCAAATACTGATTAATAGCGGGCAGTTTAGTACTTATTTTGATCAGCTAGATCGTATTAAAGAGGAAATTGAAATTTGGCGGAATACTCCTATTCCAGAGGATATTGATGTTAAAGATGAGGATTAAAAAAATGCCTATCATTCAAACAAATTGAGCATTGTTGAATGATAGGCATATCTATTATATTGTTACGACAAACCCGGCTCTTTTACCGATAATTTCGGCATAATCTTCTACCATTACACTGGCTGTTGGATACATACCTGCCCCAGGTCCAACTAGCGTTAAAGTACCAATATAATTTGTATCCAATGCCACTGCATTATTGACGTCATCAACAGGATAAAGCGGATGTTCTTTATCTACTAATTGTGGACCAACCTTTGCGATCACTTTCCCATCGGCTAGCTTCTCAACCTCAGCAACGTGGCGGTAACGCAAGCCTTTTTCGCACGCTTCTTTTACTTGCTCTGCCGAAATACTATCGATGCCAACTACCTCGACGTCAGCCCAATCTGGTTGTTCACCAAATGCTAAAGCACTTAAAATCATTAATTTTTTAAAGGCATCCTGTCCGGAAATATCATTATATGGATCTGCCTCTGCATAACCTAAATTTTGCGCCTCTTTTAAAGCAGTTTCGAACGACCAGCCTTGTGAACGCATTTTCGTTAAAATATAGTTGGATGTCCCATTTAAAACCCCTTGAATACGACTAACATCATTGACAAGCAAAATGTTTTTCATCGTTTTAATGACTGGTACACCACCAGCGGTTGTTGCCTCAAAGCCCACAAACACACCATTTGCTTTTGCAAGGTCCTGTAGCTCTAAGCCTCGCTTTGCAAACATTACTTTGTTAGCTGTGATAACATGACATTTATGTTCAACAGCGCGCTTTAAGTAAGTAAATGCTGGCTCCTCATTCACGATCGCCTCAAAAACAACTTGCATACCTGGTTCAGCTAAAACTTCATCCATACTAGTTGTCATTAAATGTGCTGTCCCTGGTACACGTTCACGGCTGGCGTCTGTAACTAAAATTTTTGCTACTTCTAGCTCAATGCCTAATTTATTTTTAAGCTCTTCACGCTTTTCGTTTAATATATGGTAAATTCCTTGACCTACCGTTCCAAATCCTAATATAGCTGCCTTTATAGTTGCCATTTCTGTTATTCCCTCCAACTTACATTCCGCAGTTTCATTATATTTATTTCGTCTCAGCTTAATTCGTACAGATTTTGAATTGTTCGCTGACTTTACAAAGCAGGTCAGTTTGCCGTGTTTAACACTTCGTCTTCAGACAGATATTTAGTCATGGTGTTTCACTCTCACTACAAAAAATATTCTGAATGAAAATAAAGTCTGTGAAACACACAAATTCAAATAATTCAAAATTTAACTTATTGAAGATTGTATCGTAAATACATACATTGCACAAGAAAAATCTTTCTAGGATGGACATTTGTTTCCCCTAGAAGTGCAAAGGAAATCGTTTTCATTCCTTTTATTATATGATTTTTCACTTGATCTATAAAATAATTGAACAAATATTGACGATTCATATAAAAATAAGGATCATCACAATAGTGTGGGGTTGATTTTCGTTGCGGCTGGGCGCTTTCCTGGGGGCGTCCGATGAGCCGCTTCACTAGCATTGCTCGCTCCAGGGTCTCATCTGTGACGCTGATCCCCAAGGAGTCGCCCAACCTCCACTCCAATCAACTTATATTTGTTTAATTTTAACAAATATCACTCACAGCTTTTGGTGATGAGCCAAAAATAAATGCCTTTCTTCTATTATATTTATGTAAATACATTCCTAAAAATTGTTCTTTTGAAATATATTAATAAAAATTTTTTCAATTATGTTACTATATCTTCCAACATCTAATTAAAAAGCTCATTCCCTGTAGCAGCAGAGAATGAGCATAATTATATGAGGGATTTAACTAGCTTTGGCTAGTAATTTATAACGATATTGTGTTAGCACTTGTTGCACCAGTCTTATTTCCTCTAGCTTAAAATTTGGTATTGCATACGTACGTTCAACTAATTGGAACGTGCCGTATTTTAAGTAATACTCTGTCGCAGGTAGAGGAATATGACTTGCTCCGTAGCCTTCATAAGTCTCAAAAACTTCTTTTACTGTATAGCCTTCTTCTTTGACATAAACAAACTCCTTAAAAGCTGAATGTCCAAAGTTCTCTTGCCATTTACTCTCAACTGATGCAAGTATGTTTTGAATGGACATGTTGTTCACAAAAACATGACCTTCATTTAACTCATAAATAAGATAAGATGCAATGTTTTGCGCACTATACACATTTCCCATTTAAAACACTCCTTTATCATCAGTATTGGTAGATAAGAGTAGTTACTGACTTAGCAACTACTCCGCTTCATATATTTCAAAAGTGGGGAGCACTTATGAAAACTAAATGTCGAACGATTTTCTTATTTCCTAGTATAAAACAAGGATTTAAACAAGTCAACAATACTTATTGAATTACTAGGTATTATTTTTAAAGAATTTCAGTTACCTTTACCGAATGAGGCAAGCGGATGATGCAGCAACGTTTTACGCATTACCAAATGAGGCCTATCGAATGGGAAAACACGTAAACGCTACAACATTAGCCAATTACTTTTATTTATTAGGCTTCTACTTGTTGTTGTGAAACTGTTACTTGTTCAATAGCTTGTTCTAAATCTGCAATAATGTCCTCTACTGCCTCTAAACCGATGGATAAGCGAATGAGCGACTCGGTTACGCCAGTTTGGATTAGCTCCTCAGCTGATAGTTGCTGATGTGTAGTAGATGCTGGATGGATAATTAATGACTTCGCATCCCCTACATTTGCTACGTGCGAGAATAATTTCACACTATCGATTAATTTACGCCCTGCTTCACGCCCACCTTTAATACCAAATGTAAGCACTGATCCGAAGCCATTTCTCAAATACTTTTTAGCTAACTCATGGGTAGGGAAATCTTCTAAGCCATTGTAATTTACATATTCCACAGATGGGTGGTTTCGTAAATATTCAGCTACCGCTAATGCATTTTCATTGTGTTTAGGAATACGCAAATGAAGCGTTTCTAAACCTTGTAATAAATTAAATGCTGCATCTGCACTTAATGTTGGTCCAAAGTCGCGTAGTAATTGCACTCGCAGTTTTGTGGCAAATGCAGCCGCTGCTGTGTCAATACCATAACGCAAACCGTGATAAGAAGCATCTGGCTCTGTAAAGCCTGGGAAGCGTCCACGAGTCCAATCAAACTTCCCTGCATCTACTACAACGCCACCTAAAGTTGTACCATGGCCGCCAATCCATTTTGTTGCGGAATGAACAACGATATCTGCACCGAAATCAATTGGTGTAGAGCCATATGGTGAAGCAAATGTGCTATCAATAATTAATGGTAAGCCGTTTTCATGTGCTACATTCGCTACTGCTTCGATGTCTAGCACTTTTAAACTTGGGTTACCGTAAATTTCAGCGAACACTGCTTTTGTTTTATCTGTAATAGCTGCTCGGAAATTTTCTGGATTTGTTTCGTCTACAAAAATTGTTTTAATACCGTAGTTTGGTAGTGTGTTGGCGAATAAATTATAAGTACCTCCGTACAAAGAGCTACCTGCAACAATTTCATCACCTGCCCCTGCTAGATTTAAAATTGAAAATGCAATAGCTGCTGCACCAGATGAAAGTGCTACCGCCGCTGTACCGCCTTCTAATAAAGCGACGCGTTTTTCAAAAACATCTACAGTTGGGTTTGTAATTCGTGTGTAAATATTGCCAGCTTCCTCTAAGGCAAAAAGACGTTGCGCATGAGCAGTGTCTTTAAAAACGAATGCCGTTGAGCGATATACGGGTACTGTACGAGATCCTGTTACCGGGTCCGGCTCTTGGCCACCGTGTAACAGCAATGTTTCTGGTTTAAAATTTGTCATTGTATACCTCCATATGGTTATTTTTTTACGATGGCACCGGAGATGAGGAGGATTTTTTAAGTAGAAAACAAAAACCCTCTTCAGCTAAGAAGAGGGTTGCGGTTGCAAGTTTTCCTCCCCTTATCTGTCAGATCCAAGTAAGAATCTGTAGGAATTAGCACCTTAGCAAGCTCGTCACTTACTGGTTGCCGGGCATCATAGGGCCTATCCCTCCGCCGCTCTTGATAAGAGTATGTGATTCAATTTCCATCGTTGTTACAAAGTATAAACATAGACATTTTCTCTGTCAACACTAAAATTTTATTTTTTCCGAAACTTCTGTCTGCTTTTTTACGTATTACGAACGCATACATTATTTTAGTGTTACATAATTCATCACTAAAAGTTTCGGGGTGAAATTTGTTAAAATATACGCCCTTTTTATTAGTTGATTGGAGTGGAGGCGAAGCCAGCGTCAGCAACAAAGCGCCCAGCCGGAACGGAAATCAATCACACGTTTTGGTGATGAGCTTATTATATAGAAAGGAGGACTTTTATGTTAAAAGCCGTTATCATTTTTCTTCTTGTCGGTTATTTGATTGGCTGTATTCATGGCTCTAAAGTTGCTCAGTTTTTATCTGGGGTAGATTTAAAAAAGACTGGTTTTGGCAATGCAGGTGCCTCTAATGCCACGCTTTCCCTTGGATGGAAATACGGCATATTAGTCGGACTTATCGATATCGGTAAAGGTGTTGTAGCTATAATCGGTGCACATGTCTATCTTGCTGATATAACACAATTAACTGAAGTACAAGTTTGGCTCTTTATTTATATCGTAGCAGCCGGTGTCATTCTAGGTCATAATTTCCCATTTTATATGGGATTCAATGGCGGCAAAGGAACTGCTTCAATTATCGGGATATTACTTGCGATTGATTGGAAAGTTGGCTTATTTGCACTCATTTTATTTGTTATTTTTTCTTTCGTGACGAGCTTTTTAATTGTCGGTGTACTTGAATTTTATCTCGTTTTTTGCACAGCCACATATTTATGGATTCCTGGGGTCGGCCCAACGTGTATAGCCTTATTTCTTTTTGGTATAGCCATCATTTTGCATATCGAAAATATTAAACGATTGATGCTAGGAACTGAGCCTAAAGTTACCTCAGCATTCAAGAAGAAAAACTAATATCTTTGGATATTTTTGTCTTTTCTATGACCGCGTATTTTCTCGTAACTGCCCATTATCGCTATTACTAGAAAGCATTTGAACACACTAGCTTTTTTTACAATAAATAGACAATTTACTTTCTTAATAAAGCATTTTACTAGTCGATGTTATAGAAAATGCTAGAAAGGATGAGAAAGTATGTCTACTTCTGAACAAGCAAAACCGAAACGTAATTTAAAGCCACTCTGGATTGCATTAGCGTTCGCATCCCTCATCATCATAACTTTTTTACCGAACAACGGCGATTTACCTGTAGCTGGACAACGGGCTTTGGCTATTTTAGCTTTCGCGGTCATCCTATGGGTTACAGAAGCAGTATCCTATCCCGTTAGCTCTGCCATGATTATTGCTCTCGTTACAATTTTACTAGGATTAGCTCCATCAATGGAAGATCCCACGAGAGAGCTAGGAACATCAGATGCATTAAAATTAGCATTAAGCGGATTTAGTAATTCAGCAGTTGCACTAGTAGCCGCAGCTCTTTTCCTAGCGGCAGCCATGCAAATTACCAATTTACATAAACGTCTTGCGCTATGGATTCTTTCACTAGTAGGGACAAAAACGAAAGCCATTGTCTTCGGTGCTATTTTAGTATCTATTGCACTCGCATTCTTCGTCCCTTCTGCTACTGCACGTGCAGGCGCAGTTGTACCAATACTACTCGGAATGGTTGCAGCATTTGGTTTACCACGTGATAGTCGACTTGCTGCTTTACTTGTCATTACCTCTGTCCAAGCTGTCTCCATTTGGAATATCGGTATTAAAACAGCAGCAGCACAAAATATGGTTGCTTTAAATTTCATTAAAGAACAATTTGGTGTGGATATTTCTTGGGGTGCTTGGTTGCTTTACGCAGCCCCCTTCTCCATCATCATGTCAGTAGCTCTATTTTTCATTATGATTACACTAATTAAGCCTGAAACAAGTAATATCGAAGGTGGCCGAGAAGTAATCAAAAAACAACTTGCAGAACTTGGCCCACTAAAAGCTCCCGAAATTCGATTAATCATAACATCTGCCGTTTTACTATTTTTCTGGGCTACTGAGGGCAAACTCCACCCATTCGATACGACAACGGTCACAATCGTTGCAATCGCCATTTTATTAATGCCCAAAATCGGTGTCTATACGTGGAAGCAAGTTGAACCGCATATTCCTTGGGGTACAATTATCGTCTTTGCAGTAGGAATTATGTTAGGAACAGTCTTGCTTAATACTAAAGGTGCATCTTGGTTATCTGATAAAGTATTCGGTTCACTCGGTTTAGATTCTATGCCAATTCTTGCAACCATTGCCCTTGTCACTTTATTCAATATTCTTATTCACTTAGGCTTTGCGAGCGCAACAAGCTTAGCATCTGCGCTTATACCAGTATTTATCGTTTTAGCCTCAACATTAACAGCTAATGTCGATCAGGTTGGTTTCGTTATCGTGCAACAATTCGTTATTAGCTTCGGCTTCCTCTTACCTATTAGTGCACCGCAAAATATGCTTGCCTATGGTACAGGAGCCTTTACAACAAAGGATTTCTTAAAGTCTGGTATTCCATTAACGATCATTGGATACATCCTAGTTCTTCTATTCTCCGCAACATATTGGAAATGGATTGGATTATTGTAAAAAGAAGCTTTGGAACTTTGTTTTTCTTCGGGCGCAGAGCATTTCGGGGATTACCCGATCACTTCGTAGGCCTCCCCGTCTATTCCACAGATACCTGAGCTTTTTGGATTATGTTATTAACAATGAAAAGCCTTGAAGGAACAAATAAACTATCCTTCAAGGCTTTTTTAATTTATTATTTCGATAAAGCTGGGTTCTTCATCGTGCCATTTTTTGCGTAATTCACATGCCATGAGAGCGCTTTTTCTAAAATATGTGGCGTATGATGTCCACCTGTTGCTTCATTGGCATCATTAAAATACTTCCATAGCTGCTCACGATATTCCGGGTGTGCACAGTTATCGATAATGAGTCCAACCCTCTCTTTTGGAGCAAGCCCACGTAAGTCTGCTACTCCCTGCTCTGTTACGATGACGTCTACATCATGCTCTGTATGGTCTACATGTGACACCATTGGAACGATACTAGAAATATTTCCGCCTTTTGCATAAGATTTTGTGACAAAAATACCTAATCGTGCATTACGCGCAAAGTCTCCAGAACCGCCGATTCCATTCATCATTTTTGTGCCAGAAACATGTGTAGAATTCACATTCCCGTAAATATCTACTTCTAATGCCGTATTAACAGAAATCAACCCGAGTCGGCGAATAATTTCTGGTTGGTTAGAAATCTCTTGCGGACGTAATACTAGTTTATCTGTATATTTTTCAAAATTACCATAAACTCTATTTCCAACTTCCTCGGAAAGCGTAATTGAAGTAGCAGATGCGAAGTTTACCTTTCCGGCATCAATTAATTCGAATACCGCATCTTGCAATACTTCTGAATATACTTCTAAGTTCTCAAACTCAGAATCTTTAAAACCTAATAAAACGGCATTTGCTACTGAGCCCACACCCGATTGAATGGGCCTTAAGCTTGTTGTTAAACGACCTACTTTAATTTCTTCACGTAGGAAATTTAATAAATGATTAGCCATAATATCCGTTTCTTCATCCGCAGGAACAATCGTGGACGGCGCATCTAAAATATCTGAAATTACAATGCCTTTTACTTTATTTAAATCTAGTGGTATACCAATTGTGCCAAGCCGATCGGATACATTTTGCAATGGTATTGGATCACGTTGCCCTTGTAATCCTGGTACAAAAATATCATGGACACCTTCTAATTCATCAAGCTGAGCTACGTTCAACTCAATAATTATTTGGTCTGCCTCTTGCACAAAAATCGGAGAGTTACCAACTGAAGTTGTAGGAATTAGTAAGCCGTCTTCTGTAATAGCAGCTGCTTCAATAATCGCAAAGTCAATGGGACCGATAATACCTTGACGTACTAGCTCCGCATTATGTGATAGATGCGCATCAACGAATGTGATGTCACCACTGTTGATTTTGTTACGAATGCCGGCATCTGCTTGGAAAGGCCCACGTTTACGAATAACGCCAGCTTCTGCTAAGTATTGGTCGACTTCTGGGCCTAGTGATGCACCTGTATATACATCTACCTTGAAGTTCTCCTTTTTAGCTTTTTCCACAAGCGCAAGTGGTACCACTTTTACGTCACCCGCACGAGTAAATCCACTCATCCCAAGTACCATACCATCCTTAATCCAAGACGCTGCTTCATCTGCTGTTACTACCTTGCTCCGTAGCTGTTCATTTCGAAGCTTTTTCACCAACTTTTCTTCCATCCTTATTCCTCCATCCCACTTTATTATGCTCAACTAGATTACCCGGTTTATTCCTATCGGCGCCTTTATCCATTTATTAGAAATACAACCAAATAAACCTCCCACATATAAGTTTAAACTATTCAGAATTTTTAATCTATAAGTAACAAAATATTTTACTTTACGAGAAATTTTATGCATTCTTAAATTATTTAAAAATAATTTGAGTACCAAAAAAATTCGATTTTGATGATGAAGCGTGATATGCTCTTGATATATAGAAAGAGGAAAAGGAGATTTAATAAATGGTTAAAGAATTATTACGCAACCACTCTTCGGTTCGTATTTATGATGGAAATCCGATTTCAAAGGAAATTATTGAAGAATTAATTGCTACTGCACAAATGGCTGCTACATCACATTTTGTGCAAGCCTATAGTGTTATTTGGGTAACAGATGAAGAGAAAAAAGAAAAACTAGGGTTACTCTCAGGTAATCCTCGTCAATACGAAACTTCTGGCGGTGCCTTTGTCTTCTGTGTAGATTTCAAACGTCTTCAATCAGCAGGCAAATTAGAAGGTGTAGACATCGTTGCTGATTCCGCAGAAAATGTACTTGTTGGGGTGGCCGATGTATCATTATTCGCGCAAAACTTTGTTGTTGCTGCAGAATCTATGGGATATGGAATTTGTTACATCGGAGGAGTGCGTAATAAGCTAGAAGAAATAAGCGAATTATTCAATCTACCTGACTACGTTTTCCCACTATTCGGCTTAACAATTGGGGTTCCTGCACGTCGCAATGAAGTAAAACCTCGTTTACCTGTCGCAGCAGTATTACATGAAAATGAATACAATACAGAAAAATACGAGGAGCTTTTACCAGCTTACAATGACACAATGGAAGCATACTATAATAATCGCTCATCCAATCGAAAAATTGATAACTGGACAAAGCAAATGGCTGATTTCTTAATTGAACAGCGCCGTCCTCATATTAAAGATTTCTTAGCGAAAAAAGGTTTTAATTGGAAATAACCTCGTCAACAAGCTATGTGAAGTTACTATCGCATGATAGTAATTTCACTTTTTTCATACAGTTTTCTTTGGCTTCTAAAAGCTATGATAAATCAAAGGGAGTAAATCGATGACCCTATTATCATGATTAGATATCTCCTTGCAGCTATGCTAAAGGTAATTCTTTATTAGGTATTTAAATTTATATCACTCTAAAGAGTGTGAAGAAATACGGAACAGGATAGTTCAACAAAGCATATGTTATGATTAAAGAAATGAACTAACAAGGATGCTTTGGAGGTATACAGTAGTATGTCACATCCGTATGAACAATTTGAGGGCACACCACTATGGGACGCAATTAATAAAGGTATAGATGACCTTGCTGAGAATAATGATATTGAAGAAACGACAAGCAGAGAGTACATAGTCGGCTATCTTTGCAAATTAATAAACGAGTCAGTAGCGAAAGATACGTGAATGTGCTTGTTGAACTAACGTGAATTATAGATCACTGAGTTGCATATGCAGCTCTTTTTTTCTTTATTGAACTACCGGCGCAGTTTAGTTCAACAATCGAGCCATATTGTAGAATAATAAAATTTGTCATTACTTTAATTTGTAGTAGACTTAGTTACTACATTTCCCCCTATTTACTTGGAATGAATTTTTTTATTCTTACACAAAGAGGAGAGTCAATATGGAAATAGTATATTTTGCAGGTGGATGTTTATGGGGAGTACAAGCTTTTATAAAAACTTTACCTGGAGTTAAGTTTACGGAAGCAGGAAGAGCTAATGGAACAAGTCGTACACTTGAAGGTGATTATGATGGGTACGCCGAATGTGTAAAAACAGAATTTGATCCGACAGTTGTAACAATCAAGGAATTAATGGGATATTTTTTTGAAATCATTGATCCATACAGTTTGAATAAACAAGGACAGGATGTTGGCGAGAAATACAGAACAGGAATATATAGTGAAAAACATGACCACTTAAAAGAGGCGAAGGCGTTTCTTAGTGAGAGAAATGATTACAACCTTATAGTTGTTGAAGTATTACCTCTTACAAACTATATGAGAAGTGCAGAAGAACATCAAGATAGGTTAGCTAGATGCCCAGATGATTATTGTCATATTCCAGAAGAAATATTAAATAGGTATAAGTAAGGGAGATTATTATGGGATTTAATCATCTCAGCGATTGGGCGCGATTGTTTAATAAGTGTCTCGGTTTGCCCCCCTCTTTTGGGATTAGATTGCAAAATCAATTTTTATACTATACATCCGATTATAGAAAGAGAAATAAAATAGCAATTAATATCAAAAAATAAAATGATATATCCTCTAAACTTAGGAAGTGAGGTGAGCAATATGTATAGCAAAGTGACTCAAGATGTAATTTATTCTTTAGAAGAGTGTTTATTAGATGAATGGCAGTTAGATGATTACGCATCACATATTGGCTATTCAAAATTTCATTTATCACGTATTTTCAAACAAGAAACTGGATTGACGATAAGTGAATATATTCGAAAACGAAGACTGGCAATAGCAGCAATGTATTTATTATATTCAGATGAATCAATAATTCAAATTGCGTTTGAGTTATGTTATCAATCACAAGAAGCATTCACACGTTCTTTTAAAGAGCTATATAAAATGCCACCTGGCAAATATCGCAAGATCATGCGAACACTTCAAGGGATGGAGGAAAAAAACATGAGTGATTTAACGACTATTAAAGGCTGGATTTTAAGTGGTTCACACCCTACTTTTTACGAAATGAAAACGGATGGACAAATATTTCATACAGGCATGAAATCAGGTTTACTGGCTTCGAAAACGGATGTAGGTGAAGGGCAATTCGGGACAATGATGCAAAGTTTTTCAGCAGAAAATTGGTTAGGGAAACGTATAAAACTGTCTTGTTTCTTAAAAACAGACGAAGTTGTAAAATGTGGAGCTTGGTGTCGCGTAGATAATAGTACAGGTGACGTGATTCAGTTTGATAATATGGATAATAGACCTATTCAAGGTACAACAGACTGGAACTTCTATTCGATTGTATTAGATGTACCAAAAGAAAGTGCTTCAATTCACTTCGGTATTCTATTAATAGGAACAGGTAAAGTGTGGGCTGATGGATTTAAGTTTGAAGAAGTAGATTTATCTGTTACATCAACAAATATGCTTGGTCAAGAAAAAAACTTGCCATTAGAGCCGATTAATTTAGGTTTTGATGAAGGGTGATTATTTTTGACATAGTTATTGATTCATTGTTTTCACTCTATACATCACTAGGTTTTGGGATTAAAGGAATAAAAAATCCAATCGAAAGTGGAGACACTAGGTAAAGAATATCCTGAAATGCTACAATACTAAGGATTTTTGAAACTGACGATACCATAGAAAAGTTAATGCTAAGCCTAAATTTGAAAAACGACTTGGAGAAAAAGAGATTTGTCTCGTTAACCCATCAACGTTATATAAACTGTTTACTATATTACAGGAAAAGAAAGTATATTGATCAATCATTGTTCAATATACTTTCTTTTTAAATGCTATAAAGTTTTTACAGAAAGTACTTCCAAACAACATTTGTATGACTTGTTGTCAATCTTGCCCTATGTTAACTTCACTTTTATAAAAAGATATAGATAATAAGCTTCGAAAGACGTAAGCTATTTTAATAAAAGTTTCTTAGCATCGATCTTTATAATAAGATTCTTCATTTCCCACCTTTGGATTAATAATTGGCAGGAACCAATATGTTTGACTAAAAAAATTGCAAAAAAAAAGCCGAGGAATAAATCCACGACTTTTTAAGGTGCCTAGCGACGTCCTACTCTCACAGGGGGAAGCCCCCAACTACCATCGGCGCTAAAGAGCTTAACTTCCGTGTTCGGTATG
>NZ_MWSJ01000036.1 GCF_002237755.1 Lysinibacillus sp. KCTC 33748
TCACACCCGTTCCCATACCGAACACGGAAGTTAAGCTCTTTAGCGCCGATGGTAGTTGGGGGCTTCCCCCTGTGAGAGTAGGACGTCGCTAGGCAATGTAAACAGTCAGCTGTGTGCTGGCTGTTTTTTTATTTTTACGAAAAACCTTAATAATTTATCAATAATTCCACAAAACTTGCTTAAAATAAGACAGAGCTTAACTAACATTTATTCTAAATGTAGAAGAAATTAAAAAAGGCTATATTTTCTTCAATATAAAAAAGGAAGAAAAGTCTATTAAAGATGGCACTTATAAAAATCTGAATTGTCTTTCTTTTATAAGTTTCTTGACAGTAGCTTAGCACGTTGTTAATCTTACAATTAATATTCTTTTAACTATAGGAGGACGTTACGAAAATGTGGGAAACTAAATTTGCCAAAGAAGGTTTAACTTTTGATGATGTATTATTAGTACCAGCCCATTCAGAAGTATTACCGAAAGATGTTGATTTATCAGTTCAACTAACACCGAAGATTAAATTAAATATTCCAATGATCAGCGCAGGCATGGATACAGTTACAGAATCTAAAATGGCAATTGCTATGGCACGTCAAGGTGGCATCGGTATTATCCATAAGAACATGTCGCTTGATGAGCAAGCTGAGCAAGTAGAAAAAGTAAAACGTTCTGAAAATGGTGTTATTACAAACCCATTCTTCTTAACTCCGACTCACCAAGTTTTCGATGCTGAGCATTTAATGGGTAAATACCGAATTTCTGGTGTACCAATCGTTGATAGCATGGAAAATCAAAAGCTAGTAGGGATCATTACAAACCGTGACTTACGCTTTATTTCTGACTATTCTTTAAAAATTGAAGATGTTATGACAAAAGAAGATTTAATTACAGCACCTGTTGGAACGACTCTAGAGGATGCTGAAAAGATTCTTCAACAATATAAAATCGAAAAGTTACCAATTGTAGATGAAGAAGGTAAATTAACTGGATTAATTACAATTAAGGATATCGAAAAGGTAATTGAGTTCCCTAAAGCTGCAAAAGACATACATGGTCGTTTATTAGTAGGGGCAGCAGTTGGTGTTTCAAAAGATACGATGATACGTATTGAAAAGCTTGTTGAAGCACAAGTAGACATCGTAGTTATCGATACAGCTCACGGTCATTCTGAGGGTGTATTACAAACAATTCGCTCTATCCGTGAATCTTATCCAGAGCTTGAAATTATCGCTGGTAACGTGGCAACAGCTGAAGGTGCACGCGCATTATTTGAGGCTGGTGCAGATGTAGTGAAAGTTGGTATTGGACCAGGATCTATTTGTACAACTCGTGTCGTAGCTGGTGTAGGTGTACCACAAATTACAGCTGTTTACGATTGTGCAACAGTAGCACGTGAACTTGGGAAAACAATTATTGCTGATGGAGGCATTAAATATTCTGGTGACATCGTAAAGGCTCTTGCAGCGGGTGGTAATGTGGTAATGCTTGGTTCACTTCTTGCAGGTACTTCTGAATCTCCTGGTGAAACTGAAATCTTCCAAGGTCGTCGATTCAAAGTATACCGTGGTATGGGTTCAATTGGGGCTATGGAAAAAGGTTCAAAGGATCGTTATTTCCAAGAGGATGCGAAAAAATTAGTGCCTGAAGGTATTGAAGGTCGTCTTCCTTACAAAGGACCTCTAGCGGATACTATTTATCAATTAATCGGTGGTATTCGTGCAGGTATGGGCTATTGCGGTTCAGCTAACCTTGAGTTCTTACGTGAAAATGCTCAATTTGTTCGAATGACAGGTGCAGGTCTACGTGAATCACATCCACATGATGTACAAATCACAAAAGAATCACCAAACTATTCGATGTAATATATTACTAGCAACTTTTATGCTCTCGAATCGTCTACAAAGATGACACGAGAGCATTTTTTTATGATAGAGAGTGCGCACGGACATTACTATATATGATAAAATGTCGAGGACAAGAATATTTTTTTGGAGGGCTTTAAAGGTGAAAAAGACAATGAACACTGTTATACGCTTACTCCTAATTCCTGTTTTGTTATTTAGTGTTTTAGCAGGTATTCCAGCGAAGGCAAATGCAGAAACAGATTTAGGACTACACGTGGATGCTGCAATTTTAATTGACGCAGATTCAGGAAAAATTTTATATGAACAAAATGCAGATACTTCACTAGGTATTGCGAGTATGACAAAAATGATGACTGAATACCTGTTATTGGACGCAATTGAAGCAGGTACAGTTAAGTGGGATCAGGAATATCATGTAACTGATTATACGTATAAAATGTCTCAAGATCGTGCGTTAAGTAATGTACCATTGCGTAGAGATGGATCTTACACAATTCGTGAATTATATGAGGCGATGGCAATTTACTCTGCAAATGCTGCTACAGTTGCTATAGCAGAAACAATTGCGGGTACTGAAACTGAGTTTTTAAAGCTAATGAATAAAAAAGCAGAAGAGCTTGGTCTTACAGACTATAAATTCGTAAACTCTTCTGGTCTTAACAATGCAAATCTATTTGGTATGCATCCAGCAGGTACTGGACCAAATGATGAAAACGTAATGCCTGCTAAGTCTGTAGCTAAATTAGCATATCATTTACTAAAAGATCATCCAGACGTATTAAAAACATCTAAAATTGCCAAAAAGACGTTCCGTGAAGGTACAGAAGATGCAATTAATATGGAGAACTGGAACTTTATGTTGCCAGGATTAGTGTACAAATATGAAGGCGTTGATGGATTAAAAACAGGAACAACAGACTTTGCGGGACATTGCTTTACAGGTACTGCAGTGCGTAATGGTACACGTTTAATTTCTGTTGTAATGAAGGCTGTAGATGCAAACGGAGAAGGCTCATATAAAGCTCGCTTTGATGAAACAGCTAAATTATTTAACTATGGCTTCTCACAATTCTCGAAACAAGAAATTATCCCAGCGAACTATAAGTTTAAAGATCAAGAAACAGTAAAAGTTACGAAAGGTAAAGAAAAGAATGTAGCAATTGCTGTTAAAGAACCAGTTTCATTTATGATCAAGTCATCTGAAAAAGACTTATATAAACCTAAACTAGTATTAGATAAAAAGAGTCTTGAAGCAGGGGTTAAGAAGGATACAGTTGTCGGAAAGGTAGTTATTGAGCGCTCAGAGGGCACAGATCACGGTTTTATTGACGGTAAGGGTCTTAAGGCTGATGTTGTCACAACAGAGGCTGTGGAGCGTGCTAGTGGTATCTCATTATTCTTCCAAGGTATTGGTAGCTTCTTCGGAAACTTATGGGGCAGCATTACTGACTTTGTCGGTGGCTTATTTTAATAATTAATCTAAAGAACACGTAGATGTTTTCAAACATCTCGTGTTCTTTTTCACGTTTTTACACTTTACTGCATACGCTATTAGGCGAAAGGATGTGGCTAAATGTGTGGCATTACAGGATGGGCTAGCTTTCAAAAGGATTTAAGAACAAGTAATGAAATTCTAAAGTTAATGACGCAAACATTAAATAAACGAGGGCCTGATGATGAGAATATATGGTGTAGTGAGCATATTGCATTTGGCCATCGTCGGTTAGCTGTCATAGATTTAATCGGTGGAAAGCAACCGATGAAAAAAGTACATGATGGTGCAAACTATGTCATTACATATAATGGCGAACTTTATAATACAGAAGAGTTAAGGAAAGAGCTTCAAAATCGAGGGCATGTTTTTACAACGCATTCAGATACGGAAGTATTATTAACTGCTTATATTGAATGGAAAGAGCAGTGTGTTGATTTTTTAAATGGAATTTTCGCTTTTGGTATATGGGATGAACAATCACAATCTCTTTTTTTATGTCGAGATCGACTAGGTGTAAAACCTTTGTTTTACACAGAACAACAAGACGGCCTGCTTTTTGCATCCGAGGTGAAAGCATTATTAGCTCATCCATTGATTAAAACAACCGTTAATACGGAAGGGCTAGCAAATATGATGGCTGTAGGGCCATCTAGAATGCCCGGAAAATCACTTTTCCAAAATATTAGTGAGCTACGTCCAGGATATGCAATGCGTTTCTCTAGAGAGGGTATACGAGTTTGGCAGTATTGGCAGTTACAAAGTAAAAGACATGAAGAGTCATTAGAGGAAACGATCGAACATGTCCGTTTTTTGCTAACGGATGCTATTGAACGACAGCTTGTTTCAGACGTACCGATTTGTACATTTCTTTCAGGCGGATTAGATTCCAGCATTATTACTGGAATTGCAGCAAACAGGTTTCATGAACAAAACAAAGGCATGCTCCATACGTATTCTATAGATTATGAGGATAATGAACGCTTCTTTAATCCACATGCTTTTCAAACATCAACAGACACGTATTGGATTCAAAAAATGACAGATACCTTTAGTACAACACATCATGCTGAGGAAATTTCTCAGCAGCAATTAATCGATTGGTTGGTAGATTCAGTCGTTGTTAGAGATTCACCAGGGATGGCAGATGTAGATTCATCGTTACTATGGTTTTGTCGAGAAATAAAAAAAGACTTTACCGTTGCACTATCCGGTGAATGTGCAGATGAAATTTTCGGCGGCTATCCATGGTTTACAGAAAAGACAACAGGCTTTCCTTGGATTCGTTCACTGTCTGAAAGATCAACAATGTTACAAGAGCGGTGGCGTAAGAAATTAAAAGTTGAATCATTTGCACAACAAGCATATTCGCAAACAATTGCCGAAGTACCATATCTTGATGGAGAGAGTATTGAGGCAGTAAGGCAACGTGAAATGTTTTATTTGAATACGGTATGGTTTATGCAAACATTGTTGGAACGAAAAGACCGTATGAGCATGGGGGCGAGTCTTGAAGTTCGTGTTCCGTTTGCAGATCATCGACTTGTTGAATATGCATGGAATATTCCTTGGGAAATGAAAAATTTAGGAGGTATAGAAAAGGGTTTGCTTCGTAAGGCAATGCAACATTTATTGCCAGAAGAAGTTTTATATCGGAAAAAGAATCCGTACCCTAAAACATACCATCCAGTTTATACAGCAGGTATTCAAAAATGGCTAAGAGAAATAATGGAGGATAAAAATTCAATTCTTCATGAATTGTTTGAGCGACAGAAGCTAATAGGGCTAATTGAATCTGGTGGCAGTTCTTTCAAAGTTCCTTGGTATGGACAATTAATGGCAGGTCCACAGCTTTTGGCTTATCTTGGCCAAATCCATACATGGTTTAAGCTATATAATATTCAACTAATTGAATCGTAATATAACGGAAACACCGATCAACCTTTTAAGGTAAGGTTGATCGGTGTTTTTTCTGTACGTCCCAACAACTCATTAGCTTTTCAATAGAAGGTTCAATTTCATGTACAGGTATGCCTCCAAAACCTAGTAAAAATTGAGCTTGCGATGGTGTAGAGTGATCTAGGCGATAATCAGATAGTGGATAGATTTTGATTTCCGCATTGGATGCGAGCTGCTGTAAATGCTTTTCGGACAAAGTATGCTGTACATCTAGTAAAATATGCATTCCTGCTTGCTCACCGGTAATATTAATTTGATTAGAATAGTTTTCTAAAATAGAAGTAAGTTTTTCATGCTTTTTTCGATAAACCTTCCTCATACGATTTAAATGCTTTGCAAAATGGCCATCACGCATAAAATTAGCTACGATATGTTGATCAAAACGGGGTACCGTTGATGAATAGTAATTAAACACATCATTATAAGTAGCAAGTAATTTTGATGGAAGTACAAAATAAGCAACACGCAAGGACGGCATTAATGATTTTGTAAATGTACTCATATAAATGACTTTATCATTTCGATCTAATGCATGAAGTGCAGGAATTGGCTTTCCAGTATAACGAAATTCGGAATCGTAATCATCTTCAATAATGTATCGAGAGGAGCTTTGTGCGGCCCAATTTAAAGCCTGTGCACGTCTTGTAGCCGATAATACTGCTCCTGTAGGGAATTGGTGTGATGGCGTAATATAGACAACGTCAGCGCTAGTTTTTTCGAGCTCATGAATGACAATTCCTTCATCATCGACCGCAATTGGATAGACTTTTCGTTTATGCTGGGAAAACATACGATGCACAGCTGGATATCCAGGGTTTTCAAGCGCAAAGCAAGTATCGTCACCAAAGAGGCGCAATATCATTGGTAGAAGCTGTTCAGTTCCTGAGCCGATGACAATTTGCTCGGGACTACAAACAACCCCGCGTGATTGAAATAAATAATTAGCAATCTCCGTTCGTAAAGATAGTTCTCCTTGAGGCTCACCTGTTAATAATAATTCCTTTGAGGCATCATCAAAGAGCTCTTTCGCATATTTCCGCCATGTTTGAAATGGAAAGGCATCAATATCGATAGAACCAGGATTAAAATCTATCTTGTAAGATTTTTTCTTAGGTTGCTCGTGTAAAGAAACTATTGTGTCCTGCTGAATATATGGAAGCTCGTCAATTTCCTCTACAAAATAACCGACACGAGATTTAGACATAATATAGCCTTCTGCAAGTAGCTGTGCATATGCAATTTCAATAGTTGTTTGAGAAATATTCAAAAAATCGGCTAATTTTCTTTTTGATGGTAATTTTTCTCCTACTGCAATTTTCTTTGAAATTATAGCTTCCTTAATGCCGCTATAAAGCTGGTCATAGAGCGGTTTTTCACCATTTTTTTCTAGTTGGAATAATAACATATCCATGTTCATTCACCCTCCTGACCTTATGGTTATTTTGTAAACTGGATATTTTTATATGGTCAATTTCGATTATACTAAATTTCATCATAAAGGTGGAGGTTAGAAATCATGAGACAAACAGGTACAGAATTAGTTAAGCGCGGGATGGCGGAAATGCAAAAGGGTGGCGTCATTATGGATGTTATTAATGCAGAGCAGGCGAAAATTGCGGAAGCGGCAGGAGCTGTAGCTGTCATGGCATTAGAACGAGTACCATCAGACATTCGCAAGGCGGGTGGTGTTGCACGTATGGCTGATCCTCGTATTGTCGAGGAGGTAGTGGGGGCAGTATCTATTCCTGTAATGGCTAAAGCGCGTATTGGACATATTGTAGAAGCAAGAGTGTTAGAAGCAATGGGTGTTGATTATATTGATGAAAGTGAAGTATTAACGCCAGCAGATGAAGAGTTTCATTTATTAAAAAGTGACTACACAGTGCCCTTTGTTTGTGGGTGTCGTGATTTAGGTGAAGCTGCTCGACGCATTGGTGAGGGAGCTTCTATGCTACGAACTAAAGGGGAACCAGGGACAGGTAATATTGTTGAGGCAGTTCGCCATATTCGAAAAGTGAATGCGCAAGTACGTAAGGTAGTTGGTATGACAGAGGACGAATTAATGACAGAGGCTAAATTGCTTGGTGCTCCTTTTGAATTATTAAGAGAAATTAAGCGTCTTGGACGTTTACCAGTAGTAAATTTTGCAGCAGGTGGAGTTGCTACGCCAGCAGATGCAGCATTAATGATGGAGCTTGGAGCTGACGGTGTATTTGTTGGTTCTGGTATTTTTAAATCAGAAAACCCAGAGAAATTTGCTCGTGCAATTGTTGAAGCTACTACGCATTATAAGGACTACAAGCTAATTGCTGAAATTTCAAAAGAGTTAGGTGTTCCGATGAAAGGCATCGATATTGCACAGCTTAGTCAAAATGAGCGTATGCAAGAGCGAGGCTGGTAAAATGAAGCGAATCGGTGTTTTAGCATTACAGGGCGCGGTGCGAGAGCATGTGCAAACGTTAGAGTCTCTCGGATGCGAAGCGGTCTTAGTAAAACAAAGAAGTGATTTAGAGAAGCTTGATGGACTTGTCTTGCCTGGTGGAGAAAGCACAACGATGCGCAAATTGCTGGATCGATACGAGTTATTAGAGCCAATTCGCACACTTGCAAAGCAAGGTTTACCGATGTTTGGAACATGTGCAGGATTGATTTTATTAGCAAGGGACTTAGTGGATTATGAATCACATTTAGCAGTAATGGACGTGGTAGTTGCACGGAATTCTTATGGACGTCAAGTAGATAGCTTTGAAGTGAAGCTCGACATACCTGAAATAGGTCCTGCCATTCCGGCTGTCTTTATACGCGCGCCACATATTGTTTCTGTAGGTGAAGGTGTTGAAGTATTAGCGGAGCATGATGGGAAAATCGTTTTAGCAAAAGACGGTCATTTATTAGGTTGTTCCTTCCATCCTGAATTAACGGAAGATACACGTATTCTTGAATATTTTGTATCTTTTATGGTATGACTTGCAAAATCCCATCTCATATAGTACAGTATGGATAAAATTTAAATAACTTAACACGATGATGGGAAGTAGTAACAAGCACGTTTTTTTTAGAGAGTCAGCGGGTGGTGGAAGCTGATAAAAGCACTTGTGAATCCGTCCTGGAGTTGCGCAGTCGAAGTGAATGAAGTAGGCTGTCGCCGGCTGAAATGCCGTTATGAAATAAGTGGATTAGACAAAGTACACAGTGTCTAGTCAATTAGGGTGGCAACGCGGGTAGCTCTCGTCCCTTTTGGGGATGAGGGCTTTTTTGTGTTTCCACTAACTATTTTCCCATCATTAATAATCTACTGGAGGTATGACGATGTTAGATATTAAACGCGTGCGCGACAATTTCGCGGAAATTAAAGAAATGCTATTAACACGTAATGAGGATTTAGGAAACTTAGACGATTTTGAACAATTAGATGCAAAGCGTCGTGAATTAATTGCAAAAACAGAAGAGCTTAAAGCTGAGCGCAATAAAGTATCTGAGCAAATTTCTATTATGAAGCGTAATAAAGAAAATGCGGATGAAGTTATTGCACGTATGCGTCAGGTTGGCGATGAAATTAAAGAGCTAGATGTCCAATTAAATGATGTAGAAGACCGCTTTAAAGATATGATGATGCGTTTACCAAATGTTCCACATGAATCTGTACCAGTTGGCACAACAGAGGATGATAATGTAGAGGAATATACTTGGGGTGAGGTACCAACATTTGATTTTGACATTAAAGCACACTGGGATATCGCTACGGACTTACAAATTGTAGACTTTGAACGTGGTGCAAAAGTGACTGGTAGTCGTTTCTTGTTCTATCGTGGTCTTGGCGCTCGTTTAGAACGCGCATTAATGACGTTTATGATGGACTTACATGCAGAAGAGCATGGCTATGAAGAAATGCTACCACCTGTAATTGTTAATCGCGATAGCTTAACAGGTACAGGACAACTACCTAAATTTGAAGAAGATGTCTTTAAATTAGTTGATACAGATTACTTCATGATTCCAACAGCAGAAGTACCTGTGACAAACTTCTACCGTGATGAAATTTTACCGGTTGAAGCTTTACCACAAGGCTTTGCAGCATATAGTGCTTGCTTCCGTTCAGAGGCAGGATCTGCGGGCCGCGATACACGTGGTTTAATTCGTCAACATCAATTCAACAAAGTAGAATTAGTACGCTTTGTTAAACCAGAGGAATCTTATGAACAGTTAGAACTATTAACAGGTCATGCTGAAAAAGTACTGCAATTATTAGGATTACCATACCGCAAACTAAAAATGTGTACAGCTGATTTAGGCTTTACTGCAGCGAAAAAGTACGATTTAGAAGTTTGGATTCCAGCACAAAATATGTACCGTGAAATCTCTTCATGCTCTAACTTTGAAGATTTCCAAGCACGTCGAGCAAATATTCGCTTCCGTCGTGAGCCAAATGCAAAACCGGAGTATGTACACACATTAAACGGCTCAGGTCTTGCAATCGGCCGTACAGTAGCAGCAATATTAGAAAACTATCAACAAGCGGATGGAAGTGTAGTGATTCCTGAAGTATTAAGACCATATATGGGCGGAAAAGAAGTAATCGCTCCAAAGTAATCGGAGTCGAAAAATGAAAAAACTACTGTTGAAATTTCAACAGTAGTTTTTCTTTTTAACCAATAGCGTGAATTTTTTATTAAAACTCTTCATTTTCAACAATTAAAGCTTGTCGAGCCTTTTTCTCGGCCTTTTTTCGTTCACGTAAAGCTCGGAAAAAATCGGTTAAGATTTGTCCGCATTCCTCAGCTGAAATTCCTTCTGTTACTTCACATTCATGGTTAAAGCGTGCATCGTTTAATAAACGATAAAGTGAATCTACACAGCCAGCTTTTATATCTCTTGCACCATATACAACACGTGGCACACGAGATTGTAAAATGGCACCTGCACACATAGGGCAAGGTTCAAGCGTCACATAGAGTGTTGTTTTTTCAAGACGCCAGCTACCTATTTTTTTACAAGCTTCTTGAATAACCATTAGTTCAGCGTGCGTCGTCGCGTTTTGTGTTGTTTCTCGTAAATTATGAGCACGTGCAATAATCTCTCCATCGTAGACAAGCACGGCTCCTATCGGCACTTCTCCAAGTAAAGCTGCTTTCTTAGCTTCTTCCAGTGCACTGTTCATAAACAATCGGTCTGTTTCAAAAATATCCACTATGATCTCTCCTTATCATTTAGTGTATCTTGCTTAATTGACAATTGCTACTGTCAAATAAGTCTCGGCAACATCGCCTCCGTATTATGTAAGAAGTTAAAACGTTGACATATTTAAAATAACCATCTATATTTATATATGAACACATGCTCATATATAAATATAAAAGTTAGGGGTAAGCTAAATGGACGAAAAACTACAAAATACAGAGGTTCATAATAACAAAGAACAACATTTAGACGAAGAGACATTATTCGTCGTGTCTCAAACATTTAAAGCTTTAAGTGATCCGACAAGAATTCGCATTTTGAATTTATTATGTACGGATGAGCATTCAGTCAACGACATCGCTGAAATTTTAGATTTAGGCCAATCAACAGTTTCACATCAGTTACGTTTTTTGAAAAATTTACGGTTAGTGAAATATAGAAGGGAAGGAACAACCTTATATTATTCAAAAGATGATGACCACATTATGAATTTGTTAATGCAAGCTATTGAGCATGCTACACATAACTAGAACTAATGGAGGGATGAGAAATGGGACATAATCATGATCACAGCCATGACCATACACATGGCGCAAATAAAAAGGTGTTAATCTTATCATTTATTATTATTACGAGTTATATGGTTGTTGAAGCGATTGGTGGCTATTTAACAAATAGTTTGGCTCTTTTATCCGATGCAGGACATATGTTAAGTGATTCAATTTCATTAGCAATAGCTTTACTTGCTTTTATATTTGGAGAAAAGGCTGCGAGCTATAGTAAAACATACGGTTATAAACGATTTGAAATTTTAGCAGCGGTATTAAATGGTGTGACTTTAATTTTGATTGCTTTATTTATTTTCTATGAGGCAATAGAACGTTTTGCCAATCCGCCAGAAGTAGCAACAACAGGCATGCTAATTATTAGTACAATCGGTCTTTTGATAAATATTTTAGTAGCATGGATTATGATGCGTGGCAGTGATACAAAAGATAATTTAAATATGCGTGGAGCTTATTTACACGTATTAAGTGATATGCTTGGATCTGTAGGGGCCATCGTTGCCGCACTGTTAATAATGTTTTTTGGCTGGGGCTGGGCGGATCCACTTGCGAGTGTTATTGTTGCAGCATTAGTATTAAGAAGCGGCTACTATGTAACGAAGGCTGCTGTCCATGTTCTTATGGAAGGCACACCTTCAAACGTTGACGTTGAAGAGATTGTAAAAACTATTGTACAAACAAATGGCGTTCATAGCATTCATGATTTACACATTTGGACAATAACAAGTGGAACAAATGCACTTTCTTGTCATGCCGTTGTCGATGATCAGCTAAAAATTGTGGATGGTGAGCATATATTACGGGAAATTGAACATAATCTTGAGCATAAGGGCATAAAGCATGTAACGATTCAATTGGAAACAGTAGCGCATAAGCATAACCAATCAATTTTATGTACAATAAAAACTGAGCAGTCGAATCACCATCATCATTAATAAAAATATTTAGTTCTTTTTACACTTTGCATACCCTTCTCGGGTATAGTATAATGAGTGTGAGTAGGAGGTGTGTTGTATGGAGGATATAGTGAAAGAGGATGTTTGTCATACAGAGGAAGGTATGTCGTGTCGAAAAAGCCATCATCCTGAACGCGTAAAAAAAGATTTAACGACTCGTTTAAATCGAATCGAAGGTCAAATCAGAGGCATTAAAGGGATGATTGACAAAGATGTTTACTGCGATGATATTATTACGCAACTGTCTGCCACACAGTCTGCTTTAAATAGTGTAGCAAAAATATTGTTAGAAGGTCATTTAAAGGGATGTGTAGTAGATCGTCTATCAGAAGGTGATGAAGAAGTGTTAGACGAATTAGTAGTGACTATCCAAAAATTAATGAAGAAGTAGTAAAATTTTTAATAAATATATACCCCTATATAGTATATAAAATAAAAGGAGAGATATTTTATGCAAAATGTAACATTAAACGTACAAGGAATGTCATGTGGACATTGTGTAAACTCAGTGGAAAAAAGTGTTGGGGCTTTAGCAGGCGTTGAACAAGTAAAAGTAAACTTAGCTGATGGTTTAGTAGATGTAGCATTTGATGAAACACAAGTATCTCTAGATCAAATTAAAGAAACAATCGACGATCAAGGCTATGATGTTAAATAATATAAATAGGGTGCTCAAGTAGCACTCTATTATTTTCAATTACACATACCCCCTGTTGGTATGTAGGGAGGAGAAATGATTATGAGTTCAGAAATAAAGGAAGCGAATTTGCAAATTACAGGTATGACATGTGCAGCCTGTGCAACTCGTATAGAAAAAGGTTTAAATAAAATGGATGGTGTAGAACAAGCGACGGTTAATTTAGCTCTTGAAAAATCGTCCATTAAATATGATCCGACAAAACTAAATGAAGAAGACTTTGAAAAGAAAATTGAAGCACTTGGTTATGGTGTCGTTAAACAAAAAACTGAATTCAATATTACAGGTATGACATGTGCGGCCTGTGCAACACGGATAGAAAAGGGTTTAAATAAACTAGCAGGTGTATCCTCTGCGAACGTAAACTTAGCGCTCGAAAAAGCAACTATAGAGTTTAACCCATCTGAGGTGACGATTGCAGATATGATTGCGAAGGTTGAAAAATTAGGATATGAAGCGCATCAAAAAGCAGATGAGCAAGAGACAGTAGATCATCGAGAACAGGCCATTAAGCAACAGCAACAAAAATTTATTTTCTCGGCCATTCTTTCATTACCACTACTTTGGACGATGGTAGGACACTTTTCATTTACATCATTTTTATATGTTCCTGAATTTCTAATGAATCCGTGGGTACAAATGGTGTTGGCTACTCCCGTTCAATTTATCATTGGGAAGCAATTTTATGTTGGGGCATACAAAGCTTTACGCAATGGTAGTGCCAATATGGATGTGCTTGTAGTGATGGGTACCTCTGCAGCGTATTTTTATAGTTTATACCAAGCCATTATTACTACGGGGTCACATCATGCCCCTCATCTATATTTTGAAACGAGTGCCGTATTAATTACTTTAATTTTATTAGGTAAATTATTTGAGGCAAAAGCGAAGGGCCGCTCTTCTGAAGCGATCAAAAAGTTAATGGGCCTTCAGGCAAAAACGGCCATCGTTGTTCGTGACGGTGTAGAAAAAGAAGTATCATTAGAAGAAGTAGTCATTGGCGACATTATTTTAGTGAAACCTGGTGAAAAAATCCCTGTCGATGGTGAAGTGTTAGAAGGAACAACAGCTGTTGATGAATCGATGTTAACGGGAGAGAGTTTACCTGTTGATAAAAAGCAAGGCGATTTATTATTCGGTTCCACTATTAATAAAAATGGTTTTATTAAAATGACGGCAACTAAAGTTGGGCGCGATACGGCCTTAGCTCAAATTATTAAAGTTGTAGAAGATGCACAAGGCTCAAAAGCGCCGATCCAACGCTTAGCAGACCAAATTTCAGGTATTTTTGTACCAATCGTTGTTGGTATTGCGATTGTAGCGTTTCTAATCTGGATTATTTGGGTGCGACCAGGTGAATTTACACCTGCACTAGAAGTATTAATCGCAGTTCTTGTTATCGCTTGTCCATGTGCGCTTGGATTAGCGACGCCAACATCGATTATGGCGGGCTCTGGCCGTGCGGCGGAATTTGGTATTTTATTTAAAGGTGGAGAGCATTTAGAGCAAACACAAAGCATCGATACAGTAGTTGTTGATAAAACAGGTACAGTGACACATGGTAAACCTGTATTAACGGATGTTGTATTAGCGACGAATCAAGACGAGGCACATTTTTTATCGTTAATTGGTGCAGCAGAGAAGCAATCCGAGCATCCGTTAGCAGAAGCAATTGTTCAAGGAATTACTGATCGTGGAATCGACCTAGGAGATGTTCAATTTTTTGAAGCAATACCAGGTTACGGTGTGCAAGCGACTGTATCTGGTCAAGGAGTTGTTATCGGTACTCGTAAATTGATGCAACAATACGGTATTCATATTGATGATATTTTACCAACAATGGAGCAATTAGAGGAAAACGGTAAAACTGCTATGTTAGCTGCGATTAACGGTCAATATGCTGGCCTAGTAGCAGTTGCTGATACAGTAAAAGATACTTCAAAAGAAGCGGTTAGTCGTTTACAAGAAATGGGTATTACTGTCATTATGATGACTGGTGATAATGAACGCACAGCACAAGCAATCGGAGCAGAAGTTGGTGTGAATCATGTGATTGCTGAAGTTCTTCCGGAAGGCAAAGCAGATGAAGTGAAAAAACTGCAAGCTCAAGGTAAAAAAGTGGCGATGGTTGGGGATGGTATTAATGATGCGCCGGCACTTGCGACAGCTAATATTGGGATGGCAATCGGTACCGGTACTGACGTAGCTATGGAAGCAGCGGATATTACACTAATTCGTGGTGATTTAAACAGTATCGCGGATGCTATCATAATGAGTCGTAAAACAATGCGCAACATTAAACAAAACTTATTCTGGGCATTTGCTTACAATACATTAGGTATTCCAATTGCCGCAATCGGTTTACTAGCTCCTTGGGTAGCAGGTGCAGCGATGGCGTTTAGTTCAGTATCTGTTGTATTAAATGCACTGCGTTTACAGCGAGTTAAATTATAAGGTTAAAAATAGATCCACTATGGTGGGTCTATTTTTTTGTCACCTATTTTATAGAGAAATAGTTTGATTCTGTCTTTCATTTTCTCACTATGATACAATGAAAAGCACTGATTATAAAAAAACCTCGAAGACGAGGTAATTGATGATAGAATCCATAGAACATAAAGGAGGAGCTTCTGGTGACGGTTCCATTTGTTACGGTAGAAGGTCCGATTGGTGTTGGTAAAACCTCTTTATCGAAAGAGATTGCGGCGGCATTTAATTACCATCTATTAAAAGAAATAGTAGACGAAAACCCTTTTCTAAATAAGTTTTATGAAAACATTGAGGAATGGAGCTTCCAAACGGAAATGTTCTTCCTATGTAATCGCTATAAACAATTATCGGATATAAAAAGTTTCCGTTCAACGCATGATAAACCTGTTGTAGCGGATTACCATATTTTTAAAAATTTAATATTTGCAAAGCGTACATTGGCATCAACTGAGTATGATAAATACGAGGAAATCTATAAAATATTAACGAAAGATATGCCTGTACCTAATGTAGTTGTTTATTTACATGCCAGTGTTGATACGTTGATGAAACGTATTGCGATGCGTGGTCGTGAATTTGAAAAAATGATTTCGCGAGATTACATGGAGCAACTGGTGGCAGATTATCATTCTTTTATCGAGCATTTTGAGAAAATGCATCCTGAAATTCCTATTATTCGATTTAATGGTGATCAGCTTGATTTCGTAAAAAATCCAAATGATTTGACATATGTTTTACAAACAATAAAGGACACGTTACAACAAAGGAGTTTGCAACAATGAATTTGAGAGAGAAATACGATATTCCACCACAAACGGTCATTACAATCGCTGGTACGGTTGGTGTAGGAAAATCAACGATGACAAAAGCGTTGGCAGAGGCGCTAAATTTTCGTACGTCTTTTGAAAAGGTGGATACGAATCCATATTTAGATAAATTTTATGAGGACTTTGAAAAATGGAGCTTCCATTTACAAGTGTATTTTTTAGCTGAGCGTTTTAAGGAGCAGAAGCGAATCTTTGAATATGGCGGCGGGTTTATTCAAGATCGCTCAATCTACGAAGATACAGGGATTTTTGCGAAGATGCACTATGACAAAGGTACAATGAGCCCAACAGATTATGAGACGTATACAAATTTATTTGATGCGATGGTGATGACACCGTACTTCCCTCATCCAGATTTACTTGTTTATCTAGAGGGGCCAATTGATGATGTAATTGGTCGTATTCAAGAGCGTGGACGTTCGATGGAACAACAAACACCGCATGATTACTGGATTGAAATGCATGATCGCTATGAGAAATGGGTCAATAATTTTAATTCATGCCCGGTTCTACGTTTAGATATTAATGATTATGATTTATTAAAAAATCCTGAAGCAATTGAATCAATTGTGAGCCGCATCAGTCATATGTTAAAACAAACAAGTCATTTACGTAAATAAAAGGTTTGAACTGAAGGTTATATTTCTAAAACAATAGGAAGATAAATTTTTGCTCTGGCCGAAAGCGGAGCGGCAGGCACAAACAAGTCATTTACGTAAATAAGAAATAAACTGTGCTTAAAAATGTAACATATAGTAAGGGAAGCTTTGCGTTCTGGCCGAAAGCGATGCGCCGGGCAGAAACAGCAATTGAATAAAATAAATGATTAAAAGACGTGAGACAATATGTAGCTATTGTGTCACGTCTTTTGGGTAGGAGGGATTGTTATAAGAATAGCAGTGTATTGTGGTTCAGGCTTAGGCATAAATCCAATTTATGCAGAGAAGGCAGCCGAATTAGGGACTGTATTAGCTCAAAATGGTCATGGTGTCGTTTATGGTGGTTCGAAAACAGGACTGATGGGGAAAGTAGCAGATGCAGTATTAGAAGCTGGCGGAGAGGTTATTGGCGTGATGCCAACTCATTTGCAGAAGCGGGAATTAGCACATGCCTCGTTAACAGAGATTCATTTTGTGGAGTCTATGCATGTACGTAAAGCCAAAATGGTAGAGTTAGCAGATGCTTTTATAGCTTTACCAGGTGGTGGTGGGACAATGGATGAATATTTTGAGGTGTTTACGTGGGCACAAATAGGATTACATGAAAAGCCTGTAATCCTATATAATGTAAATAGCTTTTATGATGCGATTTTACAACACTTTCAGAAAATGCTTGAGGAAGGTTTTATACGAACAGAACAACAGCCACTTATTCGTGTAGCTACTACATCGGAGGAAGTACTAAGTTTATTAAAAAAACATGGGTAATATATGCCCATGTTTTTTCTGCAATAAATAATCTGTATAAATATTTTTGTTAGGCTCATTACTATAAAAATTTTAGTTCGCTAATACAATGAAAGAGGTGTAGGTTATGCAGGCAATAGATACAAATGTTACCGATGATCAAGTAGTGTTGGCAATTGAACGAAATATAGCCATTATCCGTTTTGATATGGACCATAAAGTTGCCTATGTAAATGAGCTTTTTGCTAAAACATTAGGCTATAAAGTTGAAGAAATGATCGGAAAAGATCATAAGGATTTTTGTTTGCCGGAATTTGCAAATAGTATAGAATACGGAAAGTTTTGGCGAAACTTAGCTGCTGGTAATAGCTATCAGGATAAAATCGAAAGAATGGATGCAAGAGGTAATAGAATTTGGCTTGAGGCTACTTATATGCCTGTCTTTGCTAATAACTCAAGAAGGGTGATTGGCGTATCGAAAATTGCAACAAATATTACTGAACGTCAAAATGAAATTGTCAGTGTAGCTGATACATTAAAGGTCATGTCTAAAGAGCTTCATAGCCGTTCGGAGGCTGGTATTCAAAATAGCGAGGATTTACTGGAAACAGTAAAAGAGGTTTCACAAGAGTCTGCCGATAATGTGAGAAATCTTGCGCAGCTACAGAAGCAAGCTGAATCTATTAAAGGAATTGTGAAAACCATTCAAGAAATTGCTTCTCAGACAAACTTACTTGCACTAAATGCAGCTATTGAAGCAGCAAGAGCAGGTGAGTATGGAAGAGGCTTTGATGTAGTAGCAAAAGAGGTTAGAAAACTTTCTGTAAGGGTGGAGCAATCTATTTCAGAAGTAAAAGATAATGTTGAGGGCATTGAGCGAGAGATTGGACAAGTTACTGAGAGTATCACGCGTATAGCCGAAAAAGTTGAAAAAACAAATGGTCAAATTAATGTAACAACGAAAGATTTTGCTGAAATCACTACTGCTGCAGAGGCATTAGACGAGCAATCGAGGCATTTTACCAAAATAATTTAACTTCTTTCAACAAATGTCTTTTGTAAAATAAATACCCCCTCAAATATTTTATTTACATAATTTTCTGATATATATATTGAAATAGTGGATGAGTTTTATTTACAATAATTGTGTAAGCTTTCATAAATCATAATAGGGGTGTTATGGATGACAAAGGTGGAAGTAAGTTTTAAGCATTTGCCAACGACTGCTGTTTCAGATGCGACAGGAGGACATACAAATTTACGGAGTGATATAAAACCGTTAGCAGATCATTATAAAATTGCTGGCCGTGCGGTAACAGTGCGTTTACCAGATGGCGAAAATGGTGCAGTATTGGAAGCAATCCGAGCTGCTAAAGAGGGAGATATTTTAGTAATCGATGCTAAAGGGAATACCAATCGTGCAGTTGCCGGTGATTTTGTTCTTTCATTGGCGAGGGGGATTGGTATACAGGGCCTTGTTGTTGATGGTGTTATTCGTGATATTGCAGCAATTCGCGAGCTAGACTTTCCTGTGTTTTCACTTGGCACAACGGTAGCAGCTGGCTATAAAAACGGTGGTGGGGAAGTAAATGTTCCTATTGCTATTGGGGGTGTTTCTGTTCGTCCTGGTGATTATATTATTGGGGATGTGGACGGTGTCGTTGTCGTACCACAGGAAGATGCAGAGCGTATTATTGCAGCTGCTGAGGTAAAGATTGAAAAAGATGAAATACGTGCACAAGAGGCGCATACAAATGGAAAAGAATCTATTATTGCTTATTTAGATAAAGTTCTAACAAAATAAAAAAAAACTCACGATGCCATCCGTACATCGTGAGATTTTTTTTGATCTTTATGCTAAATTTTCATTTTCTTTAAAGTAATTTTTCATTTTGTCTGTATCGAAACGGCCTTCCCATTTCGCCATTACTAATGACGCAAGTGAGTTACCAATTACGTTAACGACTGTACGTCCCATATCAAGAATACGGTCGATACCTGCGATGAATGCTAAACCTTCAACTGGAATGCCGACAGTACCTAGAGTTGCTAGAAGTACAACGAAGGATACCCCTGGAACACCTGCAATCCCTTTAGATGTAACCATTAATACAAGCATTAACGTAATTTGCTCACCAATGCTTAGGTTAATACCGTACATTTGAGCGATAAATAATGCAGCAATAGCTTGGTACAATGTGGAACCATCTAAGTTAAAGGAGTAACCGGTTGGAATAACAAAGGATACGATATCCTTTGGAGCACCTAGTTTTTCCATTTTCATCATAACTCGTGGTAACACAGCCTCAGAACTTGCCGTTGAGAACGCTAAAATTAGCTCATCTTTTAGTACCTTAATTAAGAAGAAAATATTGATACCAGTGAATTTTGCCACAAGACCAAGAACGACAAAGATAAAGAATAGCATTGTTGCATAAACAAGTATAGCAAGTTTGCCAAGTGGTATTAGTGAAGCGAATCCATATTTGGAAACGGTTACACCAATTAAACCAAATACCCCAAGTGGAGCGAATTTCATTACGAGGTTCGTTACCCAGAACATAGCATCTGCGACCCCTTGGAAGAAGTCTAATACTGGTTTACCTCGATCGCCAACGGCAGCTACCCCTAAACCAAAAATAACTGAGAAGAAGATGATAGCAAGCATGTCGCCTTCACCCATTGACTGAATGATATTTGTCGGTACAATGCCTACAATAATATCAAACGGTCCTTCGTGCTGTACTTCTTCAGTAGTTGCAACGTATTTCGAAATATCTCCTTGAGAAAGTTCGTTCATGTTTAGGCCTGCGCCTGGTTGGAACAAGTTTGCAGATAGTAAACCAACTACAATTGCTACTGTTGTAATAACTTCAAAGTAAATAAGTGATTTACCACCTAATCGTCCAAGCTGTTTCATATCTCCAGTGCCAGCAACACCAACGATTAATGTAGAAATAATAATCGGTACAACGATCATTTTAATTAGATGAAGGAAAATATCACCTAAAGGTTGTAAATATGTTTCAATTTTGGGGTTTCCGTAAAAGATACCGCCAACAATGATCCCTAAAATCAAACCGACTAAAATTTGAGTGGCTAAACTGATTCTAAATTTCTTCTTCAAAACTTTAGTACCCCCTAATATTAAATTTTTAGGACTTGCCTTATTTTAATAATACGGAGGACTTATGGAATCCGACAAAATCCGAGAAAATTAATTTACTTTTGTTAAAATGTCTGAATATAACACCTGAATAAACTTCTTAATATTCACTTTTGCTTTACGATTTTCGTGATCTTCTATCTGAGTCATAAGCAGACGAATTTCTTTAAAGTCAAAGTATCGAGGTGCATAATATTCAAATTCCGAGTTTGTATAATCTACGACACCTAAATTGGCGAGATTGATCATCGCTGCTAATATAGTACGGCGCACACGCTGTTCAATGGCTTTACTTTCCTTCAAAATTTCATCTGGTGTAGCCTTTGTGACAGCTGCAATTTCCTCATAAAGCTCCTTTAATGGAGGTAGTGGTGCAATTTTGTGCTGATGGGCAAGCAATGTTTCGATAATAGCTATAATATCTTCACTTCCGATTTCACCAACGATACCCATATCATTTAAGATAGATTGAATATGATCGCGAGACGTCGCTTTTTGATTTATTTGTTCACTTAGATCAATATTTGTAAGTGATTGGCGAATTATAAGCAATGAGTTTTTTAGGCGAAATTGTTCAGTTGTTTTACGTAAAACATTTTCAACCTCAATGCGGTTTATTGGCTTATGAATAAAGAAATCTATACCTTGCTCATAGGCCTCACCTACCATCTCCTTATTCACTACCTGAGAAATCATGACAAATTGTCCCTCAAAACGATTTTGAATAAGTTGCTCGACTGTTGCTATTCCATCAAGCTTCGGCATAAGCAAATCAATCAGTACAAACTCTGGCTGTGTCATTAAAATTTGTGGAATAGCGTCCTCACCATTGCGTGCTTCACCAATTACTGTACCTAAACTACTATCTTCAATAATTTGTTTTAACATGACCCGACTTGCTCGGTCATCATCTACAATAAAATACCTCATTTAAGTCTCTCCTGTTTGAATAGTTTGCGTAGGAATTTTAATTTTAAACATCGTGTTTTGATTGTTTGATTCGACGGATATGGAGCCATTTAATTTATTTACTAATTCAACAACGTGTGAAAGCCCAATACCTGTTGCTGCGACACCATCTACATTGTATTTTGTAGTGTATCCAGGTTCAAAAATAATAGAGAGATTACTGTGTGGAATTCCCTTCCCATTATCACATACTGTGAATACAGTATCATCCTGTTGCTGCTGAATGGCAATAGAAATGATACCTTGATTCTCAATTGCTTCAATAGCATTAGCTGTTAAATTATTCAAAAGCGCAAGCAAAGGAATATGTTCTTTCGTTTGAAAATCGATATCAATATTTATTATAAACTCAATTTCTTTCTTTAAAAATTCTGCGTATTTACTGTTACCATCTTCGATAAAATGTAATAATTCTGATAATCTGAGTGAGTCAAAGCTCTTGTCACCAACAATTTTAGAAATACCTGCATAAATGCGTTGTGAATCCTTCTTTACTTCATGAATTTCCTGGGCAATATGGAGTGCCTGTAAACTTTCTGCACGATAGCCTAGCGATTTTAATTGTCGATATAAATCAAATCCACTAGCTGTAATTGCTTCTATATGGTTCATAGATTTTTTCAAATAAAGTGTCTCAACATATAAATCTGAGCCGATTGTAAGCATTTCCTGAACCCGTTTTTTTTGCTCAGCAATTAAAATGGAACTATAAATACCAACAACAAAAAAACTACGTAATAAAGCAACTGCTAAAAGTATAAGTAAATCAGGGAGGAGTAAAAAAGTATAAGAATTTATAATAAAGTGAAATAGTTGTTCCACTAAATTACTGAATACTTCACTAAATGCAACTAGTAATCCAAGCAATAGTGGTTTTTCTCTATATTGATGAATACTTAGAATCTGTAAGCATATTGCGAACGATATATAAAATGTAGCAGCAGGTAAATGTATTAGTAAACTATCGACTAATGGAACATCATGTAAAGAGTAATTAATGATAACACGGAAAATGGTTGTCACGATGCTTGTAGTAAACCCAGCCAAAATAATTGGTGTAGGTTTAAGTAAAGTGCATAAAAAGAAAATGATGCTTCCTAATCCGAAACGAAAAGTTGTATTCGAGAAAGGCATTATTTTAATTTCACTACCGACAGCAGTTAACAGTGCAATTGTGAAAATCCAAGTGAGGGAAGCACGATATATGTAAAATTTCGAATGCATAAAAAATCCTCCCAATATTAACAGAGCAGTATAGCAAAGAAAAGATATGCTAAAGAACTCGTTTGCTTGTTTGAAATAAAAGTAATTGTACCACTACTTTTGACGTTGTGTTGGCCAGAATGCGACTTTGAGATGAAAGGGGTATAGATTTTTAACTTCTTTCAGAGGGTGTCCAAACATCCGCTGAGATAGAGGAACTTGTTCTAAGAACGCCACGTCCTGTGACATTACCGAAATGACCGACATCTTGTCGGACCTAAGTACAGAGCCGATTGTGGACGCAATTATGCCGAGGCATAATGAATCAGTTATAAATCGTGATTTACAATAAAAAAATACCACACCCTAAGCGGAAGTGGCATCTAATAAGTGTTACATATAATTTTTAGGCAAAAAAAAACGGCTACATTCGTAGTCGGAATTTTAAAACTGGAGGAGGTAGAGGGATTCGAACCCCCGCGCGGTGTTACCCGCCTGTCGGTTTTCAAGACCGATCCCTTCAGCCAGACTTGGGTATACCTCCATGTTGTTCTGTTGCGTTGTCTCATCGACAAAAATAAATTTATCATATTTTAAAATTCTCGTCAACAGTTTTTTTAAACTTATTTCAGCGGGTGTTTGGACACCCGCTGAAATAGAGGAACTCTGTCTAAGAACGCCACGTCCTGTGGCATTACCGAAATGACCGACATCGTGTCGGCTCTAAGCACAAAGCCGATTCCGGACGCAATTATGCTGAGGCATAATTGATTAATAATTTCTTTTTTACAGTACTGATAGAATATTCCACACAAATATTATGCGTATTAAGTTGCAATTTATGAAAACAGTCAGTATACTAGTTATTGCCGTGCTAGGTGGGAAGGTAGCGGTGTCCTGTAACTCGCAATCCGCTCTAGCGAGACTGAATTCCTTTTTCGAGGCTGTCCGTATTGTTTGGTCTGCCTTTTGCACGTAGTGTTGACGATTGGGTCCTGCGCAATGGATACCCATGAACCATGTCAGGTCCGGAAGGAAGCAGCATTAAGTGGTCTTATTCATGTGCCGCGGGGTTGCCTAATCTGAGCTAACGACAAGAGTAACGCTTATGTGCGGCTGTCGAAGAAAGGTGCACGGCATTAAATTGCCAATTCAAACGCATCCGTCCAAAAGGCGGATGCGTTTTTTTATTATTTTACAAATTGTACAAGGCGACGGGTAGGATAGGTACATAAGAGATACATCAACCTCCCTTATAAGTAGAGCTGGTGAAAAACAATCGTCCTGGATTTTTAGAAAAACGATGACACTATTTTATAAATAATGAAGCAAATGCTATAATAGAACTATTCTATATAATGAAGAAGAGGAGAGGAAATCATTGACGTATCAAGCATTTTATCGTGTGTACCGACCCCAATCATTTCGAGAAATGTCTGGTCAAGCACATGTCAAAAGAACGCTACAAAATGCTCTCCTAGCGAATAAAACAACGCATGCTTATTTATTTTCTGGCCCACGTGGTACCGGGAAAACAAGTACAGCTAAAATTTTTGCGAAGGCTTTAAACTGTGAGCAGGCACCATCAAATGAGCCTTGTAATGAATGTGCTACTTGTTTAAGTATTACAGATGGTTCTCATCCAGATGTTATTGAATTTGACGCTGCGTCTAATTCACGCGTTGAAGAAATACGTGACATCATTGAGAAAGTACGATTTGCTCCTGCTAGTAGCAGATATAAAGTGTATATCATTGATGAAGTGCATATGCTTTCTACCAGTGCTTTCAATGCACTTTTAAAGACATTAGAAGAACCACCTTCTCATGCTGTATTTATTTTAGCGACGACAGAGCCCCATAAATTGCCTGCAACGATTATTTCGCGTTGTCAACGCTTTGACTTTAAGCGTCTTTCAACCAATGATATTATCGAGCGCATGAAAGTTGTATTAGAGGATATTGAGTTACCATTTGAGGAGCAAGGTTTAAAGGTAATCGCACAATCAGCAGCTGGTGGTATGCGTGATGCTTTAAGTTTATTAGATCAGGTTGTATCCTTCAGCGGGGAAAAGTTGAAGCTAGAGGACACATTGCTTGTTACAGGTTCTATTAGTCAGGAAGTTTTCTATGAATTAGCAGAAGCTCTAAAAGTAAAAGATGTCGCACGAATGCTTGCTTTATTAGAGCAGCTTATTGCAGATGGGAAAGACCCTCTTCGCCTTTCAGAGGACCTGATTACATTTTTCCGTGATTTATTATTACTGCAGACAAGTGAGGATTTGGCTGAATTATTAGAGTTAGTATCACCGGAGGAGCGAGTATTTACATTAGCGTATGATTTTGCACCCGATTTGTTATATGGTTACATTGATATTTTAGCAAAAACACAGCAGGAAATGAGGTTCTCCCACCATACAAAGATTTACTTGGAAACAGCGTTACTTAAAATGGTGCAATTTTCGGGAGGGGCAGTTGGCCAAACTACTACTTCAGGTGAGGTAGCTATGAGCCCAGAGCTCGCTCAAAAAATTGTGGCACTTGAGCAGATGGTGCAACAACTATCAGCCCAATTGCAAGCGGGTGCTTCTGTGCAAGTAACCCAAATGCCAAAAGAGCAACGTCCACGAGCTAAAAATCCAAATGGCTATAAAGCACCAACAGGACGTATTCAAGAGGTGCTGAAGGATGCTACAAAGCAAGATGTGCAACGTATCAAATCAGTTTGGGCGCAGGCATTAAACCAAATGCAAAAATCTCAATCAGCTCTTTTAGCAGAGGCTGAACCTGTTGCGGCATCTTCAAGTGCTTTTGTGTTAAAATTCAAGTATGATATTCATTGTCAAATGGTTGCTGATAATCAAGCTCTAAAAGCTCAATTCACACAATTAATTGCAGGGCAAACAGGTACTATGTATGAAATGCTTTGTACACCGGATGAGGCCTGGTTAAAATTACGTGAAGAGTTTATTCGTGATCATGGCTTACAGCAGCAGAAAAAGTCTCAGGATGAGAACGATCCTGAAGTAGAGTTATTAGAGCCGCCACCGGCAGAAATGCCAGATGGGCCGTTTATCGACGATGCTCAACCGCTTGCTTCACAAGATCCACTTGTGACGGAAGCGGAAAAGCTGTTTGGTAAAGATTTTGTTGAAATTGTTGAAGACTAATCATTTAGGAGGAATATGTTTATGCGTGGAATGGGAAATATGCAAGGTATGATGAAAAAAATGCAAAAAATGCAAAAAGAAATGATGGAGGCTCAAGAGGCTTTAAACGCAGAGCAATTTGAAGGCGCTGCTGGTGGCGGTATGGTGAAAGTATCTGTAACTGGTCAACGTGAAGTCGTAGAAGTAAATCTTGATCCATCAGTAGTAGATCCAGATGATATCGAAATGCTACAAGATTTAATCGTTATTGCTACAAATGAAGCATTGAAAAAAGTAGATGAAAAAACAAATGCAACAATGGGTAAATTCACTCAGGGCATGAACCTTCCGTTCTAGGAGGTAAATAAATGTACTACCCAGAACCAATATCGAAACTGATTGATAGCTTTATGAAATTGCCAGGTATCGGGCCGAAAACCGCGGCCCGTCTGGCGTTTTTTGTATTAACAATGAAAGAGGATGACGTTTTATCCTTTTCGAAGGCATTGATTGATGCTAAACGAAATTTAAGCTACTGCTCTGTATGTGGCAATATAACCGATGTAGATCCATGCCATATTTGTACCGACAAACAACGAAATCATTCTATTATTTGTGTTGTTCAAGATACAAAAGATGTGATTGCAATGGAGAAAATGCGTGATTTCAATGGTATGTACCATGTATTACAGGGAGCTATTTCACCTATGGATGGTGTTGGTCCAGAGGATATTAATGTCGCTTCCCTGCTGGTTCGTTTGCAAGATGAGACTGTGCAGGAACTTATTTTAGCCACAAATTCAACTATTGAAGGCGAGGCAACAGCTATGTATATTTCTCGTCTAGTGAAGCCATCTGGTATTCGAACAACGCGAATCGCTCATGGTCTACCAGTAGGTGGAGATTTAGAATATGCAGATGAAGTAACGTTATCGAAGGCAATGGAAGGTCGCCGAGAATTGTGAGTGAGGGATTAATATGTTCTTCCGCAGTAAGGGAAAATTAAAAAAAGAATTCGATGACAAGCTTGTGAGTCTTATAAAAGAAACAAAAGAGGATTTACAGCAAGCGAAGATAATTGAAGAACTAATAGATGATTATGATTTAGAAGCAATTGCTCAACGAAAAGTAGCGGAGAGTATCCATTTTTATTTATTCAAGGAAGCTAGAATTCGGAAAGTATTAATTAAATAATAGTTTTTTAAACGTATTTCAGCGGGTGTCCAAACATCCGCTGAAATGCGTTAATGGGCACAGAACTGGAAAGGTATTCACTGACATGTATCGGTAAATGTTTTCTGTAGCGAAAGCAAAGAGACAGCTACAATTATTCCGAGGCATAATTGATATTCATAGAAGCAAAATAGGAAACATAAACTTTCATAATTATATTTAAGGGGGAAACCATATGTCGTGGTTAGTAATTATGAGTATTGGTGTGCCTATAGTGCTTCTTTTTCTTTATATAATAATAAGACATGCCAAGATGGGTAAAATATTAGAAGGAATGTCGGTGTTTTGGTTTAGATTTGCTTTTGCCTTTCTACTATTATTTATTATTCACTTAGGTATAGGATATGCAGGCTATGAAGTGCCAATTAATCTATTCTCAGTGTTCACCATTGCAATATTAGGTATTCCGGGTGTACTAGGAGTAACTGCGTTAATCTTTTTTTTATAAAACACTTGCAAAGAAAAAATATTGTGGTACAGTAATAAGAGTCGTTAAGATAACGGTTGTTAAACAAATGAATTTTAAACAAAATAATTTAGTTGTTGACACCGAGTTCGAGACGTGATATTATATAAAAGTTGCTGTTGAAGAAATGGCGACGAAATATGAACCTTGAAAACTGAACAAGCAAAACGTAATCAATAAAGTTTTCAGTAGCTAACCTTGAGTTAGTGAACGAAACAAAATTTTGGACATCAAACATGATGCCAGCAAAACAATTTGAGCTAATCAAATTTCTTTTATGGAGAGTTTGATCCTGGCTCAGGACGAACGCTGGCGGCGTGCCTAATACATGCAAGTCGAGCGAACAGAGAAGGAGCTTGCTCCTTTGACGTTAGCGGCGGACGGGTGAGTAACACGTGGGCAACCTACCTTATAGTTTGGGATAACTCCGGGAAACCGGGGCTAATACCGAATAATCTATT
>NZ_MWSJ01000037.1 GCF_002237755.1 Lysinibacillus sp. KCTC 33748
CAGCTTCTAATTTCACTTTTTCTTTAAATTTAACCATACAAAAACTGCACCTCCAATTGTTAGATTGAGTGTCTAATAATTGGGGAGCAGTTCATCATCTGTGGAAGGCATTAAAATATTTGAATGTAAAAACACCCTCTAACGAGAGTGCTTCGAATTTCTGTCACATTATTTGACTATGATAAATTAGATTCAAAAGCTCCCTTTACTTCTTTAACTGCTTTTGAACCACAGAAATATGCCCCAGCTATAGTAGAAATAAATATTAGAAAACTTAATACTCCCATAAATTTTTACACTTCCTTTATATTTGTTTCTCTCATCATAGTATTTCAACAAATATAATTTCAACAAAAAAGACTATAAATCTTTCCAACATAAAAAATTACGCTAGCTTATGCTGCGTTTACTTGTTTTTCTTTATCAAGTAATGCTTGTACAGCTTCTCGCCACAACAACGGCACTTGGTCAATTGTTCGTAAGTTCTCTTTAATTAAATCCCAATATAATTTAGCCATTTTATAAAATCTCCTTGTTTGTTAGTGTCTCTACTAATTCAGCAACAGCCAATTGATTTTCTATTTTATCTTGTTGTTGCACTTCCGCTGATTCAGCTATTGCCAATTTCAATTTTTGGGTTTCTTCTTGCAACAACTCAATTTCCGTTTTAGGAATATCAATATACTCGTAATATAGTTTTTCTGTTTCTTTATCATAGAACAACTCGGCTCGTTTGCCTTTTATATCTTCCCGTTGCGGCAAAATACTAGTATCATACTCGACCGCAATTTCATTAAGCGAAAACACGCTTAATACTTTCACCTTTGTTTGCTCTTGCTTATTGTCAATAATAATCACGCTATAGCCCTCCTTATAAGTTACCAAAAAATATGAACACGACCATTTCCGCCAGATGTACCTATCGACATTGGGTGACTATCTTCTGCGTTACCGCCACCACCTCCGCCTCCGCCACCGAAGCCTGGGATTCCGGGAAGATTGCCGTTATTGTAGTTAGCTCCACCACCACCATTACCACCTCTATCATAGAAATAGTTCATGGAAGCTATACCCTGTGTTATATATTCGCCTTTTATACCGCCACCGCCATCATTAGCGGCACTTCCTCCACCATTACCATGTTGTGTTTGCTGACCTCCTCCGTCTCCTCCGCTGTAAGATGCTAATAATACAGCTTTACCGGGAGGCGTTGGGGCTTGGAAAAGTGGTACTCCATCTTTGGCGTTGGTTATATATTGACCGCCAGTTTGATTATATTTACCACCACCGCCACCGCCTAATACACCTAATTGACCAGCGCCACCACCACCTGCCATTAAGAATGTTTGTCCTCTATATTGAACAAATGAGCTACCGCCATCCTCAGCGTTATGAGAGCCAGTTTGACCGCCTCGCCCACCCTTTCCGACAACAACTGTGAATATCTCTCCGGGTTTGACGTCTAAAGAGCCTAAAACGAACGCACCACCGCCACCGCCTCCACCACCGTTTGAGTTGTAACGTGCGCCGCCACCGCCACCAGCTCCCCACAACCTAACTAGTATACGGCTAACGCCTTTTGGCGGAGTGAAAACATAAACACCCGGAGTGTCATACACAATATTATTAGGGACTACTTCTTTCACCCCGCTTCCGCTACCCTGCAAGAAAAAAGCCGAACCACTGAATGATACAGCAACCACAGCTCCAGAAGCTATAGAATTTGAAGAAATTTGTGAACCGTCTGCATTTAAAACTGGATACGAATTACTAACTTTAGAACCATCTGAATTTTTCACAGAAAGAGATATATTTCCAGAGTTTGGGTTACTAGCAGATACTCTATAAGAACTACCTCTTTTAGGTCTTGGAGGATTGACATCTGTTTCCCATATTATTTCATCAGATGTACATACCCATGCGTTAGGTGAATTAGTAAATCCTAAGTATCTAACGTGTCCTAAATCTTCTTTGATGTGCTTATCAACCTTTGTATCAACTGTTTTTTGTAAATCATCAACTGTTTGCTCTAAATTAGCTATTCTAGCTGCTAAATTAGCTGCTACATCACCTTCTAAAATGCCTTGTATTGTAGCAAACCATTCATCGAATTCTTGTTTTTGTTGCGTTTGCCATGCATCAATTTCACCAGCTACTCTTCCTGTAGTCTCTTTAAACCATGCTTGGTACTGATTGAAAATTGTAGTTGTATCAACTTGGTCTACTGTGCCGTGTACGATACCACAAACTGTTTTGTTTAGTCGTTGGTCAGTAATGTTGGCTTGAGTAATTTGAGTAGCCCCATTATTTATTAGTACATCAGCAAGTGCAAGCTCTACATAATCCGTATCACGTTGCAAAATTGGTGCTACTGGACTGCTTGCAAATGTCCCTTTTTTAACAACAATATCTATTTGACGTGTTAAGTGATTTAAGCGCATGACAATACGATCAATGCGTTTAAGTACACCATCTGCTATGTCTAATTTTAAAATATGGTCGCTGTCACTATATAAAAAATAACCGTCAATCCAACCTGTACCAGGCTTAACGGTTACATTCATATTGGTATTTGCTACGACTTGTAAATTGGTAGATGGATTCGGAAATACACCATTGCCAATAAACGTACTAAAATATTTAGCGAACCACCAAGCATTAACTTTACGGTCACCTTGGCCATTGCTATCTCGGACACTGTTAAAAATACCACTGTATATCGTCATTTTTTCACCACTTTCTTTATCTTATCTAGCAATGTAAGAATTTTATTGCCAAACGAAACTTTTAAATCCATCTTCTTGTTGCCATCCACAGAGATAAGTACAGATGTTACTCTTGTATGCAAAATACGATTCAATCGCTCACTACGGAATGAAACGATGTCTCCTAGTGAATAGTCAACTCCATACACAAATTGCGTATCGATAATTTCACCCTCGAACGTTTCAATAACCTTCATTTCTGATAGTTTTTCAAGTCCTCGATTCGTTAATGTTTGATGATATTCGGTCGGTGTTAATGTAACTTCTACATCATTTTCATTTTTATATACGGACTGTAAATCACGTGCATCAATAAATATTTCCTTACGATCAAGTCCACTTAAATTGTCATTTACTACAACAATTTCACGCTCATCACCTTCACCTTCACCAGCTACATACCCAACCGATCGATATCCAGATGTGTCGTGCGTAAATTCAATGGATGCTACATTTTCAAATTCCTTGCTAAATTTGACGGGGTTTTCATTAACACCTTCTGACTTATCCTCGCCTTGCCACGTATAAACTTCATAACGTTTTGTATCGTGATTCATCAAAACGTCAACTGTTATTTCATGCTTTTGGCAAAGTTCAAAGATATGCTCTTCTAAATTTTTACCTGTCGTCGTTGATTCGGTTTTAATATCAATACCACTATTATCAGCAAGTACAAGATGCGGAATGATACGATTTGCTGATGTATTAATACAATGTTTTGCTATAAACTGCTTCATTACCGTTTCGACATTCCCACTGTAACGTTCTTGCTTTATCGTTGTGCGCCCGTCGAATAAATGATTAAGCGAGTAAGCAAACACTTTAATATGTTCGCCTTCTTCATCATCGTAATACTGGAATTGTGTAATGATATAGCCGTAATTGACATTAGTCGTGGTAGTGATCACGTTGTGTTTTTTTAGTAGCTCGACATTTTGTTCAGTCGCATCTAACTCTAACTCTAATACACTACGATTATAGTAATTACGTTCAATTGACAAGTGATTGTAATGTTCAATCGTCCCCACGCGCTCAAAATCATAAGTAAATACATTTAATTCAATCATGTTCTACACCCCAATCAATGTGTTGCGATGAAGGATTGCGCACTCTAAATAATCAAGTCCCTGGTCAACATCGTACCTAAATAAATTGTCACCAACCCTTAACTGCAAGAATGTGGAGGACAAATCTATTTTCCCGAAAATATTTGTTTTGACATTATTTCGTGTGAGTATAGCTGTCCTTTTTCCGCTAAAAGTACTAATTTCAATTAAATCCCCAGGAAGCATTGTGAAATTTAACTTTAATTCTTCGTATGTGTTAACGTTGAGTAATTTAGGGTTAACAACCTGACTTGCAGCTATAAATCGGATAATCATGCCTGTGTCGTCAGAACCTTTGTTTTCCACATTTACGATTAATGAAGGGCTTCGGTACCCGATTTCAATACCCTCTTCAAACACTTCGAGTGGAAATTCCAAGTTTGGCATCCACAATGCAATATCTGTTTTTATTTCATTTTTTTCATAAATAAAAGGATCACTCGCATTAAACTGGAGCAACCCTTTTTGCCATGTATTATTGTCATTTTCCCATCCTTGTGGAAGGCTAGGAGTAGCGACTAATTCAGCGTCAATATAGTATTCCTTTCCGCCTTTAGTTACAAAATCAATACGAATCGGATTCTTTAATGGATTAAACACTTTAAATAATTCATGTCGCTTTTCCTCATACCAGTTAATAGATTCAGAAATTCGATATATAAAAAATTCAATGTCAAAGTCACGTGTTTCCAATTTCGTACTTTGATAAGTAGCACCATTTTTAGTACTTCGGGATTGATTGACTGTAGCAGATAACGCCGATAAATCAAATCCGTTAATTAATCGAAAATGACGATTTGGCGCAAAATTTACGCTATCGCCATTCCCACCTAAATTTGTAAATGTGATTGTATTTGCTATCAAACCGTCACCTCCTAGAATAAAAATGCCATGCGTTTCAATTCACGGTTCATTGCCTTTTCAGGACTTTCCATCGTGTAAACATTAACTGTTGGGTTGAAGTTTTTTCTGTTATCTATAGTAGTTGTAGAAGATGAAATAGAGTTTGCATTTCCTTGTGATTTGGCACGACTACTAGCTATTGATCCATGTACATTGCTCACAGCATTTGATAGCCGTTGTGAGGATTGAGAAACCTTATTAATCATTTCATCCATACCAACTATTAAACCCTGTCCTATATTGACGCCAAAGCCTTTCATAACTCGGCTAGGACTATGAATATCTAAGGCTTGTTGGATGGTGCTAGAAATAGCATTTGCGATTTGTTGAGCTTTAGAAATTAATGGTCCTTCCATAGAAGCCAAGCCATTTAACAAGCCTTGTCCGGCATCTATACCAATTTGTTGTAACGAGCTTAGCTCACTCGCTGTAGTGCTTGTGAGCTCCTTTATTTTTAAACTCCATTCAGTTTTTAACTTATCAAGTTGTTTTGAAGCAACTTCACGTAAAGCAAGAATTTGCTTGTCCGTATCTTCTTTCATACCTACAAGCTCTTTTTCAGCTTGTTGACGTGCAAGCGCTGCTTTTTCTTGATACAGCGCACTGTATTGTGTTAATTGCTCATCAGTCATACTATTAAGCGCTACTAACTCTGGTAAGGCTTTAACACCTAAATCCGATAGCTCTTTTAATAAACCATCATCGATATTGCGCCCAGAAAGCTTTGCAAATTCATCCTGCCATTTTTTAAATCCATCCACTTGACCTTGTAAATTATCCAATAATTCTTGCCCTGTGCGATTTAATTCAACTTTGAAAGCTTCAAATGTACCTGCGAAATTTTTATATTTTGCTTCACGTTTTGCAAATTCATCATCATACGCTTTATTTAGATCCTTCTCTGCCTTAATTAAATCATCATTAATTTTTTGCATTTGAGACTGGTAGTCTTTATTAATAGCTAGAACTTCTTTGTTTACTGCATCAACTGCTTTTTGATATTCCTTTTGAGCTAGGATACGTTCCCTTGAGCCTTCCACAAACATTTCAATTGATTGTTCCCAAATAGCAGCCTCTTCCATTAACGACAATTCGTCCAGAGACTTCTTATCAGCTATGAAGTTTTTGATAACTTCCAGATATTCTTTTTCTGATTTCTCTACAAGGGCTTTGTATTTTTTCTGAAAGTTAATTTCTGCTTGCATCTTTTGATCTCGATACGATGCTTCTAGTAATGCAATTTCTTGTGATTCCTGTTTAGTTAATGCACGTTTTTTCTTAGCTGCGTTATTTTGGATTTTATAGATTTTTTCTAAAGTCTTATCATTTTTATCTTCATTTTTACGATTAAATTCATCAATTAGATTCGAGTATTCCTCTTGATAAGCTTTTGATACATCAAGAATACCGTTACCAATGTTCTCCATAGACTTATTCACTTTAGGGCTAGATTGATCTAAACCGATAACTAAACCTTCGCCTGTCCACAAACCAATCTGTTTCATGACACGAGAAGGAGAATGGATTCCTAAAATATCCTTAGCCCATTCTGGAATAAAACCAGCTAATTCCTCAACTTTTCTTTTAACACCGCCGAACATATCGCCGATACCTTGAATCAAACCGTTGACGATGTCTTTACCTATTTGACCAAGTTTTACTCCTTTTAAAAACGATTCTGCTTCTTTCCACTTTTTTTCAATTGTGGTTCTGACCTCGCCCATTTCTTTTGCTACAGAAGTAACCATATCACCAAAACCTTTAGAGACAGAAGTTCCGATGTCGGTTACGAATTTCTTAGTACTGGTCCAAGTTGTATTCCAACCTTTGCTTATTCCTTCACCAATATCTTTAATTGCTTTAACTGTATCTTCTTTCATAACAGCAAACTTACTCTTGACTTCACCAGTTTCCCAGTCAACCTGTTTTACGTGCTCACCGGCTTGGCTCTGAGCCTCTTTAACAACATTTTGATGCATATCTTGAGCTTTCTTAACAGTATCATTCCTAGTCTTTTCAGCTTCATCAACTATTTTCTGGTATTGCTCCTGAGAAATAATACCAAGCTCGTCACGTTGCATCTGAGCATTCTTAACTGTTTTGTTGTATTGGTCTTCTGCTTCTTTAGTGCTTTCATCTTTCTGTTTCTTAGAATTCTTAACTACTTCAGCTGCTTGAGTTGCTGTAATTTCAGTAGATTCCGTTTTAAGATTTTCTAAGATTAACTTTTGATCACGTTCCGATTCCGATAAGTGTTTCACTGCATTTTCTTTCATTTGAGCATTAATCAAATCAATCTGAGCGGCTTCATCTTCAGTAATAGCTCGTTTCTCATTAGCCGCCGTTTGCCATATTTCTTTGATGCGAGTGTTGCCTTCTTGAGTAGCCACTTCTTCAGCCGCCTGACTTTGTTTCAATCGTTCTAAGATTTGAGCTTCTTCAGTAGTACTTAAAGCGTTCGAATCAGCAAAGAATTTCTGTTGTTCAGCAAGTTGTGCGGCATGATCCGTTTGCATTTCCGTCAATACTTGTTGCCCCATTTGGTCATACATACCAACCATTTTAGTTGCCATTTCTTGAGTTACTGTTTCACCAGACCATGCGATTTGATGGAAAGCATTTGTTGCTTTTTGTTCTAAATCTAAATAACTACCAACTGCCTTAGCCGTACCTTCCGATACCTTATCTTTCCATGATTCTACTTCGATAGATGAGTTACCTAACTCTTTAGTCACAGCATATATACTGACTCCTAATGCAGCTACAGCAGCTATCGTTAAACCGACTGGTCCTGTCAAAACTGCCAAAGCAGAGCCAAGGATTCCTACGGCGGCACTCCCTCCACCGACGAGTCCGACAAACGAACCAATTGCTGGCATTAAAGCTGCGAATGCTCCAATTAATGTTCCTAATACTGCAACAACACCTACGATTGTAGCTGTTAATTTAGGGTTCTCGGCTACCCAGTCGGCAATAGAGGCTACCATTTCTGCAAGATCTGCTAAAACTGGCGCTAAAGATTCTTTAATTTTATTCATAGCTTCCGCTAATCTATAAGCAGGGTCGGCTTCAAGTTTGGACGTATCCTCTTTTAACTTGCCGGTCATTTCTCCAGTGGTCTTCATATGTTTATCCATATTTTGAAGAGTTGCGGAAATCTTAGTACCTTGCTCTTCCCAAAGCGTACCGTAGAGTTTAACACCAATTTCATTACGTTTAGTTTCATCTTTGATACCCATTAATGCGGTATTCATTTCGACTAACGCTTTCTGACCTTCGTCTCCGCCTTTTGCTACAGCTTGCCCCCACTTTTCTACTTGTGCCGCAGAAATCTTAGTTCCTTCTAGAGCTTCTTTCATGGCTTTATCTACACCCTGACCAAATTCAGCTGCCTTGATACGACCTTCTTTCAGCCCATCAAGTAAAATATCAATATTCCATGTACCAGTTTCTACCCCTGCAGCCATGATTGCCTGTACTTGTTCCGCTGAGAAGCCTGCTGTTTTTAGCTGTGAACCGTATTCAGAAATGATATCTAATTGTTCTGTAGGAAAACCAAGTGATAATAATTGATTAGTTAAGCCTAATGCTTCTTTCTGGGTAATACCTAGTTCTTTTCCAATTTCATGTGATTCCTGAATCAGCTCTTTAAAGTCAACTTCTTTATATGCACGTGAAATCATAGCTGCACTTTTGATAATCTCATTATTCGATTCGATAGATGCATTTTTATTAAGAGTCAGCTGTCTTCGAACGCCTTCATAGGCAGCTTCTTCATCGCCGATAGCAGCTGTTACTGTATTGATAGAACTTCTTACAGCTTCAATATCTCCGCCTTTAATACCCATTGAAATCTCAATATCTGTATTAAGTGAAGATACTTCTAACGCTTCATGAATAGTAGCAGCTAGTCCACCTCCTGCAACTAATCCAGCAGCAACACCTTTTAGTTTGTCACCAAAACCATTTACAGAATCTCCCGCTTTATCTGCATCTTTAGCTATACTTGCTAAATCCTTCTGAATAGTTTTTAATGAAGCTCCTGCATCAGCATTGCGCAATGAATTACGCATACGATCGATGTCAGCGCTAGAACCTAATGCTTTCTTACCCATTATTTCTAGTGCCTTACCTATTTGGTCTGCGCTAGCTGTACCTTCACGAATAGCGTTTGTTAAGCGACTTCCTAATACATCTGTGAATTTATCTACTTCTGTACCAGTTGCACTAAAGAATGTTTTAAGTTCACTTGTGCTAGAAGATAATTTAGTTTGGTCTGCTACTACACTTGATAACTTTGTGTCATATGATTTTAGTTGTGCTTCTGTAATCGCCAATTCACGATTGAATGCTCTATATTGATCTTCTCCAATATCACCATTTCGAAATTGTTCTTCTACCTGTGATTGAGCAGTTTTTAGTACATCTAATTTCTTGCTTGTATTTTGGATTTGTTCGGATAAATGCTGCTGTTTCTGCGCGATTAGTTCAGTGCTTCCGGGATCAAATTTTAATCCTCGTTCGACCGCTTTTAACTCGCTAGAAACCTTATTACTTTCTTTATTTACATCTTTCAGCGCATCAGTTAACCCGGTTGTATCACCGTTTAATTCAATCGTAATACCTTTTATTCGACTATTTGACATTCATTTCACCTACCTTTTGTACAAATAAAAAACACCTGCCAAAAGGCAAGTGCTAGAATGAGTCGAAATCAGCTTGTGATGCTTTACGAACAGCTTTCTTTTCTTTTTTGTTTGGATTTTTCTTTTCTAAGTATTCATCTATAAAATCAAGCGTCATGCCAATGGTCATCGTCTCTAAATCTTCATGTGTTAATCCACATTCTTTGCATAAATAAAGGTACGTCTCTGTAGAGAATGGATCTCCTGTAGACGTACCATCGTTATCTATTTTTTTTTAGAGCTAATTGTAAGTGCAATTAAATCTTGCAATTCTGGCAAAATTTCAATGATAGGAAATGTCTCGAAAGAGTCTAACCAAGTCAGTGGATCAGGGATTGTTTTATCTGCTGTTTTTGCAAACACCCATGCAATATCTAAGAATAAATCAAAATTGATTTTACGCATGAACTCCATTGATTTTTCGTTATCTGTTGATTTAATATCTTCCTTTGCCATTGTAATACCTAAAGTTGCTATATCTGCAAAGAAGTCACGTTGAAACTGCATTTTATAACGTTTTGTTACAGCACCGCTCGATTTAAATTTAACTGGTTTATCATCAATATTTAATGTAATTTCCATCTATTTGCCCTCCACAATTGATCATTAAGGTGTTGGTACCTCTGTTGGTTCAAATACTTTAGCATACCATCCGTCATAAATCGCAGGTGTCGTTGTACCAGTTGTAGCACGTTTAACAACACCATCAACAGTTGGCCCAGCAATGAACGATAATTCTTGTGTAGTTGGTTCTGTAGACTCTGTTTTTGTCTCACCGGATGTTCCTGGACGACTTACAGTAACGTTATACAATACATGACGCGTTGCCTTTACATCGCCATCAAATTCAAACATTAAAGCGATTGTTTTCTGCTTTGCATTTGCTGTTTCTGTAAGAATTCCTGATGTTTCATCTAATTCATCTCCTAATACCTCTGTACGGAACTTCAAAGGTAATTCAGCAGCTTCATAAGTGCCTTCATATCCGTTATTTACTGATGTTGCATAAAAAACACGATCATCTGCATAGAACTCTGATGTTTCACCTCGTGGATCTAAGCTTAATGAAACTGCTCCAGGGTATCTTTCCGGTGTTCCGTATGTTAATTTTCCATCCGCTGCTTCTGTTGCTACTGCATAATGGACGTTCTTTAAGCCAAAACGTACTTTGTTTTCTCCAAACATTTGAATATCTAATGGCATTAACATTGGGTATTTGTTTTCTTTCATAGTGTTAATCGCTCCTTTTAATTAATTAAAGTAATTGAATATGTGCATTTAAAAACTCCCTCGTCTTTGATGAAAATCTCATCGTAAGACCAAGGGAGTTCATTTTCTTTTAACATATCTTCGATTTTTTTCTCTGCAGCCAAATCTTTATTGACTACATATAATCCGATGTCAACATAAGTGGTTTTTGATAAAACTGTATTATCAGCACTGAAGGTATCGCCGTCCACAACTAAGTAACAGATGAATGGCGGAACTTGTACTGACTTAAAATGAGAATAAGCGACTGGATAACCAAGTGCCTTTAGTTTTTGAGCTAACTCTGATAACGTCACCCTCTTATCGCCTCCTCTGTACCTTTTATAAACTGATCAATCATTTCATCTTCAACAGGTGCTATGTGGACCCTTGGGTCAACTCGACCACCATTTACCTTCGCATGTCCTTTTTCAAGTAAATGAGTAAGTTGATATTTAACATTGTGAACGACCCATTGTTTACCTACTTTCTTCGCTCGCCAACCTTTAGCATAATCGCCACCGCCAGGGCTTTTTGGACTTCTTGTTTTGAGTTGCTGCGCACCTTCCTTAGCAACTTTCTCAGCAACTTTTTCTATGTCTTCACCAACACCATGAGCATAGTTTGCTAGAGTGCGATTGATTTCAGTAGCGATATCATTAATGTTCGTTGCCATGTTATGACCGCCCTTCTACAACAATAGTGACAGTAATATTCATATCATCATCATTAGTGGCGCTTTTAACATCATATGCAACACCCTTTTGGACCACTTCAAAAGTTGTATGTTCACTATTGATAAATTCATCTAATGATTTTGCATACTTTAATACGTAACGTTTCTCGACTTTTGTTTGCTCTCTTCCGGCCCCCATTATTTCGCTACCTTTTAGCGTTTTAACCATGGCCCAATAGCCTCCGTAGTCCTCAAACGTTTCGATTTCTTGTAGCAATTCATCTTTAGTCAAGGTGCGTTTTCGAATTAAAATCCAATGACAATACAAGCCTGAATGATTGTTTTCATTGTATTTAAACTGTTTCATCGACTTCACTACTTTCAAGTGCTTTTGCAATACTAAGGTTGTTTAATTGCGTTAGAAAGTTATTGTGGAAGTATTCAAGTGCATCATTGTAAACATAGCGTGAGCGCTCAAATACAAGCTCTTTAAAGCGTTCACTAGTGTTTATATCATAATCACCGCAAATGTCTTGTAAGTCTTCTACGGAAGCTTTTAAGATACGTGTTAAATTGTCATCCTCATCATCACCAAGCTTCATACGAAGTTTAAATTCTTCTAATATTTCTTGTGTAATACTATCCACTTATATCACTCCTCAACTTTAGGAGTTTGCTTGACTTCCTCAATGAAGATTTGGTTGCATTTATTTTTCGTAGTCGATAACTCTTCCAATCGAGCTTTAGTCGCCTTCTTGCCCTCCACAGGATATTTATCACCGATCTCATAAATATGACCATCATGCTTAGTTTCTTTGAAACGACTAACTACTTTGTGAGTCATTTAATCCCTCCTAAAAATACAGACTCCCTAAAATTAAGGAGTCGGCACAGATGTATTGAATTGAATATCTAAGTCATAGAGTAAAGCTGCCTTGTTATCTTTTGGCTCACCATTAGCAAATTGTTTTAATGTGTAAAGTGTTGCATCTTCAATCGCTAATGTTTGGTCAAATTTCTTAACCTTTACACCACCTGCTAAACGTGCATTGTAACGACCTTTTACAAAGAACAATGTTTTTTTCGATGGGATTTGATCAGATTCAACAACTTGAATGTTATATGGTAAAGCTGTTACCCATTGACCACTAGCTGTTTGAATTGTGTTTCGGAATTGAACAGCGATGGCATCTGTTGGATTAACAACCATCACGACTTTACCACCAACCTTCACTTTCTTTCCTTTTGAATCTACAGACAACGCAGAAATAACACCATGTAATTCACCTGCAACAATTTCACCGAATTCAGAAGGTGCGAATGTTAATGTACCGCTTGAAACTTTGTCAGTAATGGCACCAGTACTAACATTTACATCTTTCATAAGTCCAATCGGTTCTTTTTGAGTTGCTCCATGACCGTTTACAAATCCATACTCTAAACCTGTTGAGTACGATTCTACTAGTAATGTACGAACATAACGTTCAACCCAAACCGGACCTAGTTCAAGCATGTCGTTTGGAATAGCGGCAAATGCAGTTAATTTAAGTTGACCAACTTCTTTATCGCTAAATGCTGAAGATACTTGACCAGCAATACCTTCGAATAGGTTGCCCCATGCATATGCTTTTGTTGGATCCGAATCGATATAACGAGTAACCGCACCTAAATCTTGTAATCCTAATGCCTCAAGTAATGGGTATTCGTTTGCTAACTCCTCAAATACACGTTCAATTGTTGTTTTAGGTAGAATTGAATCATCTGAGAATCCTCCAGATGTTACAACTGCATTAAAGAATTTCGTTTCCTCTGAAGTTAATACATTTTGACCACGTTGTTGTAAAACTGAACGATCTAACATTTCATTGTTTACTTGTGTAGCAACCGCGTTTGTAACTTCTGATTGTAATACATCGAAATAGTTTTCGAATGCTTGTGATTGCTCCTCTTGTGTTGCTGCCTCATTTGCTAATACTGCTGTTAATTTTGCCTTTGCATTTTTAAAATCCTCTGATTTATTAAATTTAATAACCATTTTTACATTCCTCCGATTTTTAGATATTTAAAAAAGCCTTGCGAACACTGTTATTTGTAACAGGTGCTACAGGCTTTACTGGTTCCGTATTTTTTAATTTATTTAATTCATTTTGCATCGTTTGCATTTGAGCTTTCAATTGCTCAACTTCTGTGTTGTCTTCCACAGTTGAAGAGGTGGCAGTTGAAGTAGCGAAACCAATTTCTAATGCATCGTTCGCACTAAACCAAGTTTCATCATCAACCTTTTGACGAATTTCTTCACGACTAATGTTCGCTTTTTGCATATAGATATCAATGATACCGTCTTCTAGTTTTTCAAGTAAATCAGCTTGTTTACGGAAATCATTTTTACTTCCCCAAACAATATTAGAAGCTTCGTGAATCATCAGCATAGCGCCTGCTCCCATAATAACTTCATCACCTGCCATAGCAATTACAGATGCAGCTGAACATGCCCACCCATCAACATGAATTGTTACTTTTCCTTCATGATTTTTTAATCGATTATAAATCGCGATGCCATCGAATGCTGATCCACCAGGAGAATTAAGATGCACAACAATGTCGTTGTTACCTGCGTTTTTAAGAGCATTGTCAACATCAACTGCTGATGTCGAATCCCAATACCATGACTCACCAATATCTCCGTAAATCGTTAGTTCAGTAATACCCTCATCATCCTTGTGGACGACACCGAAATTGTACGGAATGCTTTCTAATTGCTGGTTGTACTGTTGGTTTTTAAAATTAAACCGTCTTTTCATCTTTATTTTCACCTCCTTCAAATGCCTGTGAGCTTGTTTGATAGTTTTTCGTGATGAAGTATTCTTCCATAATAGCGTCCTCTACAATTTCTAAACCTAGTTCTGAGCGGATTTCATTACCATTTACAACACCTGATGAGCGCAATTTATCAATTGCATTCGCCAAGTCGAAAATATTTTGATAAGAAACCGGCTTAATATCCAATTGTGAACCATTTAAAAAATCCTTCTTCTCGAAAAATTTCGCGTTAATTTCATCGCGAATCTTTTTGAGTAGAGGATTAATAGTGTACATCATATAATTTTTCGTAACCTTTTCAACATCCGCCATATCACCACGAATTAGTGGTAATGGAATACCTAGAGCTGTTGCAACTTGGTCGAAAAAGCCGTTTGTTATTTTATTAATTTCATCAATCGATTGAATACCGTTACCACTGCCACTGAAATGCTCTTTGTATTCAAAACCCGGTTGTTCTGGCATGATTGCAACATCTTTTTCACCAACTGCTTTATACATCTTGTTGATGAATTCTTGTAATTTCGCTAAAGCATCTGCGTTTTTAGCAGTGTTAGCATCGACTTTTACTGTTGAACGAATCTGATTCTTACGCTTTTGTGACGCTAACATACGACCGAATAGTTCGCCATAATCGCTATACATCCCATCGATTAAAGGTGCTAACGATTCGTTACTATATCGTAAATGCATAACATCACTTTGTTTGAACGTGCGCCGAAACGTAAAGTCTTTGACGGTTACATCTGTAAAAGTATCTTCAAAAACTGCATATTCGGTATGCATAAAACTATCAGCTACTAGTAAATCACCATCATCCGATTGCACAACAAGCGCTTTGTTCTCATGAATTAATTTACAAATGATATCTTGCCAAAATGTACTAGCAGTCTGATTTTTGTTTGGCCTCAGATTCAAACGGTAATATAATTCATCTTTTATAAATTGACCATTTTCTTTCACACGAAATTCAGACTGTCCGATGGTACGTGCCAAAAACGAAGCGCATGTATCGAGTGTGAGCTTTTTCATGTATAAACGCTTTGATTTGTCTTGCATAAAATCCAAGTCAAATGAAAATTCAACCGCTTTGTTTTTGCTAAAAATCGTTTCGAATATCCCCAATGTATCTCACCTCCTTTGTTAGAAATTGATATCAGCAAACGCGAACGTGCCACCAACTACAATTTCATCAGCTCGATACATACCATGCACAAAGCACTGGAATCCGTCAGTTTTGCGTTTAATCGGTTCTTTCTTTGCATACTCTTTATTGCCACGTTTATCGATAATAACGAGTACGTTATTCGTATACCAACGCATTAATGGATTGTCACCAAACATTATTTTCTTCTGAGCAAATGCCGTTTCGATTCGCGGTGCCAATAAACTGTGGATGGCACGTGGATTACGTATAATCTCAACTTCAAATCCTTCTGCTTCAAACAGTGGTTTCAAAATTTCCATTCTAAAATTATCCGCAACAATTTTTTTGATGATATAATGTTCGCGCATATTGACAAACCATTGGACTATGATGTGTGGATCGATTGTTGGGCCATCGACAACTGTTAATAACTCTTGCTGTTCCCATTCGCGAATTGGCGCCAATTTCTTTTGATTTTTTAGATTATCATTCTGTTTTTTTGAATATGCAAAATGCTTATCAACGAATTCTTTTCGTACATACGAATGTGTTTTGAATAAGTAGTTTTCTTCTTTGTCGCGAAATAATAATCCACATGCAGCAAAGTCTCGAATACTCGCATAATCCAAACAACCTATACATTCTTCATTTTGTAAGTCGGGCAAGTGTCGGTTTGTTGCTTCAATTTCTTCCCATGTCGCTACTGATTTTTCTAAATCTGTTTTTGGTAGATTCATACGTTTCGTTATAAATTCTTCGTAGTTAGAAGGGTCATCCTCTAAATCCTCGTATTCTTCGTGAATCGTATCAAGTAATCCTTGTGCATAATCAGATCGCGGTTCACACAACATCGGATTGGCCTTCTCCCATAGTTCAGGATTATCCATTTCCGATTCATCATCTAGCTTGCAAATAAACGGAAATAACGAATTCCATCGCGTCTCACCATTAAGTACCTTCATCGCCTTTTCTTTGAACTTATCTAAGAATCCATCACGTACATAACCATCTGTACCGATGTAAAATTCACGTGGATTTGGTTTTTTACCAAGGCCCGAAATATGTACACGCACATCTTTGTTATCTTCGTATTGATGGATCTCATCAAAAATTACAGCACCATCTCGTAAACCATCTTTTGTACCGCCATTTGACGTACGGAAAGTAAAAATAGAATTTGTTTTCTTTGATGTAATTTTAGTGAGCGTCGCCTTGAAAGCTTGCTGCAATATACTATGTTTTTTCACACATTTGTACGCTTCATCAACTGACGTCTTCGCCTGTTCTTCTGAGTTGGCCACAATCGAAATGTTGTAATCTTCAATGCCATGTAATTCGCTAATAAGGAAATTAGAAATAACAGTAATTAAACCGTTCTTACCACCACCTCGACCAAGCATCCAAAGGAATTTACGAAAGACAACGCGATTATTTTTTTTCCAAAATAAAAAAACGAATGCTATTAAAAATTTCTGAAATGCAGTTAATGGGAAATACCACTTCTCACCAAACGCAATACATTTATCAATCAGTTCATCATCGAAATATACTTCTTCATTTTCGGTAATGTTCTTTTTGACGAATTCGATTAAAAGCACACGTTCTTTATTTAATTTGATTTGGTTTGTCTCATATAGATGAATGTACTCATCTACGTATTTTTGATTATTACTCACGTTAAATCACTTGGACTGTAACCATCCGATTTCCCTTCCACAGGTGATGCGGCAGGGGAAGGAACTAAATTACCTTCCTTAAAATCAATACTTTTTTCTAGTGTGATCATCTGTGAGTTTAATTTAGCTTTGTCATTTAGCGCTGGATGCGATTTGATAAAGCGTTGCGTACCGTTTTTAATAGTAATTGTTGCGCCATCACGTTCAATTGCTTCATCACATGCTTTATCTAATTTCCGCAACATTACCAATCGTTCTACTTTGTCGATTTCCAATAAATTATCTGTATCAATTCGTGCCATCAATTGCGCTCTAAGTTGTTCTAAAGTATTTGGCATGTTAACCCCTCCCCCCTTAATTGCATCCCCCTACGCGCGCGACAAACAAAAAACATTTGCGAGTACAGCCCATCACCGGTGCCCAGGTTTCAGGAAATCGCAAAACCTTTTACCCGGGGGGTATATCTCCATAGATAACTCCGAATGGTTTAATGCTACTTTCAATTCGTTCTACTTCTGTCATCCACTTAATGTTTTTATCAATGTAAACTCGTCTTAATCCATCGATACATATAGATTTAATACTTTTGATTTTGTGATAGCCGTATTTCTTTTTTAATTGCTCAGCGATTATCGCGTTAGCTACAAATATCGTACATTCATTTTCCATTGCTTCTTGAAATGTCATTGTAGTTACCACCTCTCGTCACCTCTCCATTTGTTTGGTTTGTTGAATACTCGACCATGAATGCGGTTATGGCAATCAACGCAAAGTGTTTCGAGATTGTTAATGTCGAGTGCCAAGTCTGGATGATCTTCTAGTTCTTTGATGTGATGGACCACTAGTTGAATCTTCTTTCGTGTTCCATCTTTGTTGAGTTCATTTGCATCATCGATTCGTACAAGACCATTACGTTTACATTCCTGACATTCGTTGTTGTCGCGTTTCTTTACTTCAGCACGAATATGTTTCCAATCACCACTGTCGTAGAACTTTCGCTTTTGTTCGAGTGATTTGTATTCTTGCATGATGTTAGTCGCTACCTTCTAATCGTGTTGGTAATTCATTACCGCAATCATCACACTTTTTAAATACACTTATAACTTCGCGTGTTTCACCATCTGCTAAAGTTTCTGTTACTGTGTTATAAGAACCACACGCTTCACATTCTTTAAGGTTATCAATCTTATCTAACTCATCAGCCAATGCACCAACATGCTTAGCGATTGCTCGTAACTTCAATTTAGATTTGTCATCGAATCCTAATTCAATTGTGATTCCTTCAACCTTTGCCATTGTTCATTCTCCTCTCATATATCCTTCTTCATTCGCTTTTCAAGTTGTTCTACTAACCAATCAAAATCTTCTTTAAGAACACAACTAACGATTTCACCTGGACCATCTCGATTTGTTCTTGTAAATCTACCAAAGGATTTAATACTCTCTAATCGCTTTATATCAGCTTCTCTTTTAGAATCTGTACATTGCTTCTTCAAGTCTTGGTAATAAGGTAATTGATTGTACTCATCTTCATCCATACCTGTAGGTAACACTGGACATTGACACATCGGACAACGGACACCATCCATGTGTTTGCTTCTTGATTTAAATGAATGAGCAGGATTGTCCATACATCTATAACCAATCTTCATTGTTCATCCCTCCACAATTAATAGTTAATTGCATAATAAAAAGCCCCTTTCAATAGTAGGTGGCTTTTTTAAAATTATAATAAATACTCGTCTACTTGCATCTCTACCCAATGTGCTAAATCTTTATATAGACTATCCTTTTCATAATTTGATAAATCCCTATTCTTTGCAATAGTATCAGCTTTTGTTAACACTTCAAAATAGAAATGTGTGTTATCTACAATACTTCGAAGCGCCTTATCCATATGGTAATTCGTTCCTTTTCGGTAACCTTCCGTTGAATCAACGTTGTTATTCATATTCACGTCCAGTAATCTTTTAAGTCTAGAAGATCCATATTCATCCTGTAATAATGAAGTACTTATTACTTTACTTTTATTCGCAAAGTATTCAAGAACTGCCTTGTCGGCCTCTTTCGCATTTTCTTCTAATTTATTCAAATCTTCTATTACCTCATTATTAATTGTTGGTTTAGATACTTTAAGAAATTCTGATGGATGTACAATACAGAAACTTTTCCCAATAGATTTTTCATAAAATTCTTCCACCAGTTCTCGTCTTGCATTAATTAGATTTCCATTAGGTTCTTTATATACCCAGTCCGGCTTATTGTCGGCTGAGATAAATATCACATCACTATTTTTTATTTGTAAAATATGTTCCCAAATAATATAGTCGCCCTCACGATTTTCAGATTTTTGTGCATCCTTAAGGCCTGGAGGAATATTTTTTTTCACCCTTTTATTAAAATCATTTATCATTTCTTCATAATCTTTTAGTGTATCTGGGTTATAATATGAATTTTTAAAAATTTCTTCATATTTTTCAAGAATAGGATCACTATTAAAAAAAGATTTTAATTCATTTATTAATTCTGCTAGTTTTTTTCTATATTCTTTTAAGTTTTCATTATATTTTTTATAAGAATTTCCTAGGTCACTTTCTGCCTTTTGTATCTCTTCATTACAGGATAAATAATCTAAACTCGGAATTTTTGTTTCTATATTTTTTATTTCTTTAATACTTGGCAAACTATCTTTAACCTGTTGTACAGTTTGAATTATCTCAACTATTTGATTTGGCCTATTTTTAAAGAACTCTTTTAAAACATGGGAAGGTATTATTAATCTTTCCTGTTGATTTAACGATTCTAAAGTATTTATTAATTCGTTAAATGTTATATCCCGATACTGATATGCTGCTAAAAGAACATTTGTATCTATTACAATTTTTGCAGTATCTATAATATCTTTGAATTTTTTCGGTTGAAAAAAGTGCTTATCTAACTTATCCATTAACAACAATCTCCCCTTAAATATTATTCGTTACAGTATATTTTTGAAGTTTTATTTTCGTATCAAAACTTCCAATACTGCACTATTATAATACAAAAGGTATAATACACCAACAAAACTAATAAGAACCAAAACTATACTACAAATTTATTAGCATCACCTTTGGCCAAAATAAAAGCCACACCTTGTTAGATGTGACCTTCTATGTATTAAATATTTAATTTAAAGTAGTTCGGTTTACCACAACCTTCGTGCGGACAATACACCATTGCTTGTTTTGATTGTTCATCATAATTTCTAACTATCGATTCGTTTACTTTAGGTTTTGGTATTACAAATGCATCAATATTTCCTCGTTCTGTATATTGATACAACCAAGTAAATGTTTTCCTGCATTGTTCACGTTCACAAATAATCTCATCACTGATTATTTCTCCATGTCTCGGCATTTCTTTCATCCCCCATCTACCTATCTATCATAGGATAAATGGAATGATGTGCCAATAATACGAATCTGATATAAAAAGAGACCACCATTTAGTAGCCTCTCATGCTTGTTTTGGGTTTAATTTGCGTTCAATCAATAGCATCACCTATTATGCTAATTGCTTAATAAAATTATATTGGAGTGCTTTACTGCAAACAAGAAATTTTAAAGGCACCCTAATAAAAAGGTGCCTCAAAACTAATTACATTCAAATAAAATATTCATCAACTTCAAACATAAGAATTTTACTGTAGATTACATATTCCGTTCGATTAGAAAATGGTCCCATATTCCAAGTTTTTAAGAATGGATATTGTTCTAAACCAGTTCCTTTGGTTCTAGCATTATACCAATCAATAAAAGCCTTTAATTCTTGAGCAGAAAGATCATATTCCTTAATGACTTCATTAATTAAAGTGATTCTCAAAATTGCTCGTTCTGACTTTAAATCTAAAGAAGGGTCTTTATATAAATCCCATTCTATTACTTTATAATCCTCCCCTTTGCTACTTCCATCAGAATTCCAAATATAAGCTTTTTTTACACCACTTATTCTATTCGGAAGACTATATATTTGATTGTCTCCAGGCACAAGTCTATCTTCTTGTGAATATAAGACAGCTCCCTTTGCATCAAGAAAATAGAGAGATACCGACTGACCTTTATAGTTTTCAATATAAACTTTATATTTATCAATAACTTGCGGTGTTTCAAAATCATAGATTAAAAAATCAGATATACTTCCACTAGCAATTTCCTTTTTCAAGAGAAAACCAGTTGTACTATCTCCATCAGTTATAAGCATTGTTGTGCCTAATGGATTGTTTGGATTTGTTCCATGCTTGACCGCCTTTCCCCCTAATAAAGATTGTAAGTTTTCTTGTTTTAATGTGTTTTCCATTTCAATTCCTCCTTAATTTTAAGAATAAAAAACGGTACTCGTATTTAAGTACCCTTGATAATATCAATTTACTACACTTTTTTGCGAACTTCCCTGGTGTTAACAAGTTCACTTTTATACCCAACCAATCCTTTCTGCTGTTTTATCGATAAGGATGTTCCTTTTACGAAGAACCTTATGACGTGAAATATACAACTTGTCAGCTATGTCCTCCCATTCATAACAGCCATCCTTATCCCAATAACGCATGTCTACGATCGTTCGCATATCTTCATCTAACTCGCTGTATAGGTCTTCCACAGTCTTGATGATTCGCTTTAAATTTTGATAATAGGCATCGTTAGCAAGTACCATAGCTTTCTTAGCTGTAGTATCAGAAATCGTATTACTACGACCACCGACCATTTCACCACCTTGATTATGTGGATGCAACAACTCCCATTCACGGTATTGCAATTTCTTTTTATATTGTTCGTATTCAATCCAATATTTCTCGATGTTCTGTATTTCACTACGCGATAACGTAGGCATGTGCAGCACCTACCTTGTTTATTTCATTTTATTATTTGTTGATCATTTTCTTACGCTTCATTTACAGCTTTCGAATATGAACCAACGATTTCAGCTATATCATTAGAAGCTTCTTTGAAACCTACTTCATAACCTTCGTCATATGCTTCCTCAATAGCTGTTTCTAACGCGTTTGCAATTAACTGTGATACAACAATATGAAAGGATTGCTTAGGTTCAGTGCCGATTTCAATTAAATTTTCGAAAGCCTCATATGTTGTACATACTTGACATTTTGTTTCTTCCATTGTTCATTCTCCCTTCTGCATTTCCTCCAATTTTTGAATTACTACAGTTGCATATACGGCACCATCAATCATTTCTTCACGGAAGTGTTTCAACCACTCAATAGTGTAATGATCCATTGGATTGACAGTTGTTCCATACTTGGCAATACCTTTTGCAGTCTGTAACTCTAGTAAATTTTTCATCTCTCTCAATACTGGATTTGCTAAGATTTGTTCTTCTATTGTCATGCTTTTAACCTCTTTCTTCTCATACGTACTTTTATTCTTTTCAGCTATAATTCAAAAATGTCTTTCAACTGATTTCGTGCTAAGTTATATTCGGTAGTGTTGTTGATAGAATTTTCACCAACCAAATTACACAATTCATTAGTTAGTTGGATTAACTTATCTAGAATTTCAACTTTATTTTCATTCTGTTTAACAGTTCTATGAAACTCAGGTGTACACACTGTCATACCTTTTACAGATGCAGTCATAAGAACACTCCTTTTCTCAATTTCTCTATTGGTTACAATTTCAGTAGATAAAAAATGTAACCAAGGAATACAGTAATACCAAGGGTTCACACCCACTTTTTATTCAAAAGTTACAGTTACAAAAATATTTTTAAAGCTATACTATAAATTAATGAAATTGGTACCAATTTAAAGATACTTTTTTAAACATTTAATATATCTTATATATTTTTGTAACTTTGTAACTTATATAGATAAAAGATAGATGTATCAAGGGTTTGAGGTGGTTACAAAAAGGTTACAAAAGGTTACAAAAACAATGAAAGTTACAGAAACCTTGATGTATTCCCTGTTTTTCTGTTGAAAAAAAGGGCGGTAGTTAAAAATGTGCCCTTTTTATAAACTCATAGGGAATAAGTCCCGAACACCATTGATATCAACGGTTTAAGAGGTTCACTACTTATTTAACAATTTCTTTTTATATTCACTGTATTTCATTGTTCCTGGACGTTGTACTTTCTTTGGGTTAGGTTTATTTACACTGTTTTGTAAATATTGTTGATTTAAACCGTAAGCGCAGATTTTACATCTTGGTGTTTTTCCACCAATACCTTTTTTACGGTTGTAAAATTCATCGATCGGTTTTATTTCATAACAAGATGTACAGCATTTCTTCACCACTTCATCTTTTTCATTGATGAAATACTGGACTTTACCTTTATGTTTTTCGATTAAGTTATCCATTTACCTTACCTTTCATTTGAATCTTCAACGAATACTCTAGCTGCTTTATTGTTAATTTTCCTAACCCCAAGCGATAACCCATGTACATCGTATAAACTTTGAACAAATAACTTCCTACTTTGTACATTCAACCCGTTTTCCTCTGCCCAAACCTCGTATTCTTCAAAGCATTCTGGACTTCTACGTCCCACGAAATAACCTTTATCATAGTCTTGAAGATATTGAAGAACACTATTGTTCTCTGCGTGATACTCATCGTTAAACTTATTGACCAACTCACATTCAGTGAACTTCTCATTTTCATACAACCTAAAATATCCTTCCACGATCAATCGCAACCAATATTGAAGTGCTCCATCTGTTGTTAGATTTGAGATGAACTTCTTATCCTTCTTTTTAGGTTTTGAATACATCGGCAACCAATCGACACGACGTTTATATGATTCACCTTTTTCAAAAGACTTCAAAATATGATTACTTGTAAAAATAAGAGTTGTTGTCAATTCAACCTCTCTAGATTGCTTGAATAACTCCCTCGTTGCTACATAGTCACATGTGCTAATATTCTTTAAATGCTTCATTTGCTCTTGATTAATTGCTTGGTCTTGAATATCATCACCAAGATTCGCCAACTTCCCCTGCATTGTTGTGAAATAACGCTCATCACTTAGGTTGTCGATACTCAAACCTGTACAATTCTTTTTGTTTAATATCATTCGAATGATGGTTAACAGCGTACCTTTTCCGTTACCACCATCACCAACGAAAATGAAGAACTTACCCATCATTCGTTTAAACTCTTTATTCACGATAAGTGGGTGTGCTAATATTTCTAGCAACCTATTTCGATAGTCTTTATCGTTGTTTGTTAAATGATTGATATAATCATCAACAGCCTTCACAGGTTCAGCATCAGCATAGTATGAAATATCGATGTTATATGGTGTAAAATCTTGATAATCCACTTCGATGAATTTTCCATCTCGTAATACACCATTTTGAAACTTAATATCAAATTGTTTATTAACGTCAATGAGTGGCGCTCTATAATGCAGTTGCTTGATAATCTCGTCTACATATCTTGTTTTTTGTAAACCAACTTCTGCAAACACCAACCGTTTTAATTTAGCTTCATCATTTATAAATTCACCATTTTGATAGAAGTACAGATTCTCCAAATAGTTCACAACTTTGTATTTTGTCATGATGAAATCCGCAACAGCAGGCTCATCATCTTTACCTGCGACAACCTTTACATCACGAGAGATGGTTTGAAATTCATCTTCTAAAAGTGGGGTAGAGAGAACGTTATTATTAATAAACCTCAAGACACTTTGCCACATCGGAACTTCGTTTATCTTCATTCTATGAGCAAATAAAGCCTTATTTCGACCTTCTCCTTCATCTAATCCAAGTAATGATTCCAGTCTTTTCTTTGAATGAAGAAACGGTGGTAAATCTTCTCGTACTCCTTCGTTTTCGATTTCACGCATTACACCATCTCGCTTGATAGTGATGTATTTAGTGTTTGTAAAATGTTTGTATTCAACTTCGAACCCTAAAGGGCAAATTTTTGTACTCCCTCTAAAACCTTGAGGTTTTTTAAAATAAAGGTGTGCGCCACGATCAGTCCAAACGATTTGAGTTTTAATATTGAACAAACTTACCATTTTTTGAATTACATCTTTCTCAAGACAATCTATATCGACAATCAAATCATTTTCAGTAATGACATACCCTGCATCTTTGAAGTGGTCGTGTTTATCTGAAACATCTGCGTTTTTTGCTGCGTGTTTTTGACCTGGTATGAATTCTATAAACATGTGTCATCACACCCACCGTTCCAATTTCTTGTTGATGATTTGGTAATAATGGTTTAAGTCCACTATCGTTTCGAAGTTGTCTAATTTGTCACAGTCGT
>NZ_MWSJ01000038.1 GCF_002237755.1 Lysinibacillus sp. KCTC 33748
GACTACAGGTTGGCTCCCTAGTACAGTCGTAGCATCAGTTTAACATACTAAAGCCTTATGAAAAATCGAAAAATCACTAGGCTTATTCGGCATGGCCCAATTTATCAAAATAATATCAGAGAGTTAAGAAAGTTATTATAGATACTTGACTAATCGTAAGAAAAGAGCTGCCTAGGCAACCCAACTTTTAATTAAACCCCTTCGATTGTTGAAGAAAGAAATGGAAGCCTTTCCGCAGGTGATCCGTTTCTCAAATTTAAATTTAGTTGTCTATGCAAAAACATAAACCCCTAGTAGCATAGTGGATTCTGCTCCATTTTAGTACATTACTCAAGCTTTTTCTCTTGCCCGCTGCGTATCTCTTATATTCTTTTGAACTGTTATAGCTGCAAATAAACTAAGCACAAATGCCATCCCAAAAAATCCTTTTTCGCTTAAAACAACACTTCCTGCATTGTATAAACCGATGGCCATTAAAGAAATAGATACAATCAGGGCGAACCAACTAAGACCATAATAAATATTAGTAACTGGTATTCCCTCATCTTTATCTCTAACTGCTTTTTGTAAAGATATCGCAGAATAAAGTCCGAATACTAAAACTGCAAAGTAAAATCCTTTTTCGTTCAATTGCATAGTTGCGTTAAACAAACCTATTAAATAAGTCGCAATGCCTACTAATAGCGCTGCCCACGAAGCCCCCTTGAAGGCCGGAGTCGGTTCTCCCTCTTTCCGTTCTTCTTTCATTTTTAAATCATTTCGTTTTTCTTTATCTACTAAAACTTCATTATCATCATTCAATTTTCCGCCTCCATATTTTAGTCTAATAAAAATGGAGCACCAGGGACATTGTAGTGCACCCAGTACATAGACCTGCATAAAGAACCTGCCATTAAATTGAAGAAGAAAAAGCAATCTTCGTTATTAAAGTATATGCTCATTAGCATGAAGAAGATAACTACACAAACTTTAGGTTTTCTCGCTCAATTATGCCGCGGCATAACTGTATCCGATATCGACTTGTACTTAGGTCTGCAAAAGGTATTAGTGTAAATCTTAAATAAGTTGCACTAGTTCTGGATTTAATACAACTTTATGAAACCTCCAACAATCAGAGTATTCCGTACCAATTTCATGATCATGCAAGCAAACCCTGTTCATGCCATCACAGCCGTCAAGACCACAACACCCATTTAATCTACTGCTGTCTGAATGGTGGTTTGAATTGATTAAATCCTTGATGTTTATAATGATAGATCCTTTTAATATTTCATAAGCTGTTTCCTCTTGGATTAAATAAAAGCCCCTAGGAATATAATCTTGGCCATCGTTTTCATTTATCAAATTCATATCTTTTAATTCTGTTAACGGCTCAGAAATTTCTAAATGACATGCTTTGCAAATTAATTTCAATTTGTCGTTTCCTCCTTTTATATGAATATATGTTCCAGTCAATGCTAGAAATACCCATTAGCCATCCATATAGCGCAAAACTAGCGCTATACAACAGACAAGTTCAATAAGTTTAATCTACTTCTTAGATGATTTGACTCTTTTTGAGTTCCATTTCCAAATTAAGATTAACGAAATGGCTATAATTAAAATCACAAGTTCAAAATCTAAATCCTTATCATGCATGAACCACATTTTATAGCCTAAATTAACCTCTTTTCTCGGTTTTAGACCTTCCCCAAGTAATTGTTCATAATCATTATTTGATTCTACTAAAACAACTGGACTACAAGGACTATTAAAATAGTTCCCGTTTTCTTCATTCAAATAAATAATGTATTTATTCCCCTTTTCGAAATTATAAGCCCATGTAAAATCAGCTTCAAAAATTAATTGGGGATCCACTTCTGTTTTCCAACTTTTCTCAACATCGATTAAGACATACTTTTTTGTCTCTTTTAGACCAGTGAATCCTTCTTGTACACTATCATTTTTCACATCTAAAACCGTCCCAACGATTGCAGTATCAAAATGGTTAATAGCTGGTCCTTCTAATTTAACACAACTCAAAGCATGGCTTTGAATTGGAAAAATTGTAGTTAGAGATATAGACATCATTATGATCAGTAGTATTAATCTCATATTTCCTCCATGACGTTAAATTTAACCAATTAGACGTCTTTGTTTGTCTTTACGTTTCAAAACGAAGGAAAGAAGACACTCCAAAACTTGGAATGTCTCTTACTTTTATCTCAGGTTATCCTTTTGCCTTGGTTTTGCTTTACCTGAAGCCAACACAGAGATATTACCACAAATATGGAAACATTAAAAAGAGTTCAAAAAGGCGAGCCTTTTTGAACATCTTTACTTTATTTCAATGGAATATTCAGTTCAATATTTTTTCCGATAGGATTGAAGAAATAGTTTATATACATTTTGGCTTTGCCATCATAATCTTCAAAGTTCTCCGTCTCATAAAGATACTCATCATCATCTGAGAAAGTGCTACTTTTATATTCTAACGTCGTGCCATCTGCTTTTACAGCACTATCTACAAACGAATGTGCCCTTCTATCATCCCATTTCTTTGCGGCAAATGATACACCTAGCTCCGTTACAGAAATATCCCAATCCAAATAATCGGGTTTCGTGAGTACTTCTTTTGTGCCAAAATCAACTTCGATAAAATCCTTGCCCTTTGGAACGGCATGAACAGCTCCAATTAATAGTTTGAGTGAATCTGAATCATGGAAATAATTACTTTGTAAATTTAGCGTGAATTTGCCGTCTGGACTATTTCTGCCTATTGACAAGCCATTTTTAACTCTTTCTTCTCTTCGCTCCCCATCTTCCGTCTCGACCACAATATTTTCAAGCGATAAAATTTGCATCGTATTCGCTTCATCTAATTCAATATCGATTGCCATTCTTAATGGAGAACGGCGAATTTTTGTAATCGTAAATTTCTGACCTTCGACATTTACAGTACGATTTACAGTAGTAGTTTTCTCCTTTGCGATTTCATTTTGTAGTGAAAACGGCACCGAAATTTCAATGTTCCCCTTATCTTTTTCATAAAAATGAAAAATGGCTTTAAAATCCTTTGAAGTATAAGAAAAAGGCTCTGAAAAACTATAGTCTACTGAAGAAGAGATGCTTGTTTGATGTGATTGATGGCTTGTAAATGAACCTCCGCCTTTAACTTCTTCGTCCCCTTGGTACAATTGGACTCCCTCTAAGCGTAATTCCGACATATCAAATGAGGCATCGGCGTCATAGTAAAGTACTAATCCCGTATTATCTGCAATCACGCCTTGCAATGTAAGCGATAGGCCTTTTTTAGACTGCGTCACATTGATTTCTTCATAATAGTCATTGTCCACAATATCTTTTATCCCTTTATCTCTTACAACCGCAGATACAATTACTTGAAAGCCAGGTATTTTTGCAACATGGCTAGCAATCATAGGAGAAACACGAATTGAAAATAACAGGCTTAAGCAAAACAAAGAGGCTATTGCAACCGATACAATGCGCTTCTTTGTTCTTTTTTCTCGTTGAACTTTACGAAACATATCCATTCGTACTTGTTGAAGTTTCTCCTTTGGAACGTCAATCGGTAGTTTACTCATAGCCAGTCCTCCTTTTCTCCAGCGAAGTTTTTAAGCTTCTTTAGTATGTAATGAAGCTTAGACTTTACAGTACCCTCCGGAATTTGATTTAGCTCAGCAATTTCTTTGTTTTTTAGTTGCTGAAAATATTTCATATAGACGAGTTGCTGCTCCGACAAAGATAAATGTTCCAATAACCGCTCCATATCTGAGTAGATAACCCATTCAACTTGGTGATGCTCCTTAATTGCAACGGTTGGTTGGCGTTTTCGCAAATGGTCTTTACAACAATTGATTAAGACGCGCACGAGCCATGTTCTGGCATATTCGTGCTGTTTAACGGTATGCATTTTTTTCAGTGCCTTATAAACTAGGTCCTGCATCACGTCTAAAGCGTCTTGCTCATTTTTCAGATATGCAAAAGCCATGCGATATAAAATTTCTTCATCCATTTCAATAAGTGAAAGTATCGCTTGATGATCCCCACGAATAGCACGCTGCACGATTTCACATTCCATCCTTTTCGCCTCCTTCCTCCATTAGACGGAACAATTTTTCATTTCGTTCAAAAAATTTATAATTATTTACAATCTTACATGATTTTACCTTTAATCTTCGCGTCAAAGATGTTCCCTTCGAAGACGTAAGTTTTTAATTCCTTCCTTCACTAACCTACTTCGTTAGCTCAATAAGAAAAGTTGCCTTTAACTTTAGCCAGTGACTAATTTCATTATCGGCATACTGTCATTAGTATTCCACAAATATCCACCCAAGGAACAAAAAACGGCAGATATGAATCATAGAATTCATACCTGCCAAAGCTGCTTACTCAAATTTATTAAAATGTATGTTCTTCAATTTAATGAATGTTGTTATATATTTGCTCGATATAAAGTGAGTAATCTGCATCTAGTTTGTCTTTATTCTCAATGATGATGTTACCTTCATATAATGATTCACCTGTACGTAAATCACCGATAAGGAACAAATGACCATCCGAAACACGATCGATTAAATATAGTTTACCATCTGTAATCTGTATAGAAGGTTTTTCTTTAGCATTAGCAATGCTTGGATATTTAAAGCTTACAGGTTCTTCCCACTGATTCTTTTCTATATTATAACGGTTCAGTACTAAACCATTGGTTGAACGAACAGGAATGAAAATATCTGTTCCTTGAAGAATGATCCAGTTCTTATATGGTTTTAATTCGGCTGGAATTGTCCATTCCTTCACTTCATTATTCAGATAGTTATACAGATACATTGGGCTAGAGATAGTTTTACGCTCACCATCTTCTAGATATTTGTATTTTTCAACCATATATAAGAAATAATTTTCATTTTGCACCTTATTATATTCATTAAATATATAGATGTTGGCCCTGCTTAGCTCTTCTGACTCTATTTTTGCAATAATTGAGTCTTGCTCTAATTCCTTTTTGTTTTCATCGACCGTATATAAGTGCAACTCTTCCTCATTATTGAGATTGCTTGTTGCTAATATTTTTATTTTTCCATTTTCTACATAGACATCACTCTCATTGATCCAGTCATATCTTACTTGGTCTGGCATATTGATTTCAAATGAAGAACTTTCATTTGTATTTTTATCAAGTATATCGATTTGCAGAGTGAAAGAATCTCCTCGACCCTCTTTATTTGAAAAAATCGTGTAAATTAAACGATCTTCATCTTCAAAATACTGTCCAGGGTTTGCTTCTTTTCCACGCATAAACTTACGGTGTTCTTGAATATATTTTTGAAACATCCCAGGGTAATATCGTCCCTTCAACTCTCCAATAAAAGACCCACTCTGATTACTCGAACCATCCTTTGATATATCCAACCTACTATAAATATCACGACTTTGATAAATTGCATGAATGATAAGGTTGTCGATTTCTCCCTTATTTCCGCTAGTAGATTCAATTTTAAAAGATATATTCTTTGCTATTGCCTGTTGCATATAGTAAGTACCGATTGTCGTCACGATGATTAAACTAATCAATATCGTTTTCCAATATTTTTTCATTGCCATTCCCCCCTTAGACCCTGATTTTATATTTTAGCAAATGATTTGCGATCCAAATGGCACTGACTAATACGATGACGCTCATTACCAGTTCCAATAAGAAGACTTCTAGTGAGTAAAAATAGCCATTTAAAAACCTATTTACTAATAGTGGCGCAATAAATACTCCGGATGAAAGCATTCCATAAACGATTGCGATAAAAATGCCTTGTAAACCGTAGCTTCGTTCAATTAAAATGGCCGTGAATAGAACTGCTACAAAGATTAGCCCGACTCCATAAATCAGGATAAATTCCGTTAAGGTATTCGGATAAAGCCTTTCTAAACTATAATCATCATTAAATGAAAAATGCGATTGTAAATCTGTTGGTATAATACTATTAACAATTTGCATTTCGATTGAGATTAATACTATTTGCAAGGCAACTAAACCAAGTACTAAAAGCATAATTGTCGTTAATTTTGAGAAATAAATAGTAATTCTTTCAGTTGGCAACATTAATAATCTATAAATAAATGTATTTTTTCCAAACCAGTCCCGATACCAAATAAAGAAAACATAAATCATCAATATGGCGATGCTAAAAAAGATTGGTAGCAGAAACCATCCAGAACCAACGAACTGATTAAAAGAAAATAACCCGTATTCTTCAGTATATTGGCTCATTGATAATTGATTTTTATACATCACTTGATCCACGCCATTCATATATCCTTTTGACACGACAATCGCCCCAATGAACTGACTGACAATTATCAATCCTATTAACGTTAGGTACAGTTTGAAAAATCGATTTACTTCGAAATTAAGAAGTTTTAAATAGTGTTTCATCCACGATACACCTCTCTCATGACATCAACTACTGATTTCCCTTCCTTTTCACGCACTTCCTCTACGCTAAATTCCTTTAATACTTCACCGTTATCAATAAGCACTGCTCTATCAATCAAGTGTTCTATATCACTAATTTCATGGGTTGTAATAATCACACCACGATCTTCAATTAAATGGCTTGTAAACACTTCGGCAATCTGCTCCCTGGAAAAAATATCAATACCAGAGAATGGCTCATCCATGAGTAGGTAATCCACATTCAGTGCCAAACCTAATATCATATTAACTTTTGCCATATTCCCCTTTGATAAATTGGCAATCCGTTCAGTAGAATCTAGTTTAAAAAATTGCAGCAACTCATCTGCCCTTTTTGAATCCCAGTTTTTATAAAAATCGGCCATAAACGCAAAGGCTTCACAAATTTTCATTTGTGGCAACATCGTAATCGTATCTGGAATAAAGGTAATTTTTTCAAAGCTTTCTTTCCGGATTTTTTCCCCATCGATCAATATTTCACCACTATTAATCGGAGTGAGCGCCATAATAGCTTTCATGATTGTCGTCTTTCCTACTCCGTTTATACCGATTAAACAAGTTATTTCACCTTTTTCAGCAGTAAAAGAAAGACCTTTTAATACCCGTTTCTTGCCATATTTTTTCTCGACATTTTTTACTTCGATCATTTCGATCCCTCCGCTTCTCCGCTTTCGGCATCATGCTTTTTCTTAACTATTTCCAACACTTCGGATAACGGCACATCGATGGATTTAATAGAACCTAAAAATAAATCAACCGCTTCGATAATCAATTCCTCACGGACACTTTTAAGGACCGCTTCATCTTTAGTAATGCAGCTCGGCATATTCCCCTCAGTAAAAATCAATCCTTGTTCCCCCATTTCCTTATAAGCTCGTTGTGCAGTATTTGGGTTAATCTTCAGCTGGTTGGCTAGCTCTCTCCTTGATGGAATCTCCTGGCCAGGTTCAAAATACCCTTTGGCGATTTGCTCTTTAAAATGCTGGATAACCTGGACGTACACTGGATCCCGATTATTAAACTTTACAGTCAATTAACTCAACTCCTAGAAAATCATATTTTCGTGTATTAAGCACTTAATACAGTTTGAGCATAATGGTGGGCTAAGTACTTTTAAAGAACTACCCGATATATTATTTAGCCATTACCCCGCTAATCGATCTCGATGTATTAACAGCTTAATACACCACCCTCAAAAAATGGAAAAGTGTATTAAGCACACAATACACCTTTCGTAATGTATTATATGCTTAATACACTTTTTATGTCAATCAAACCCATGGAAATATATCTCAACATTTAAAAAGACAACCAGTTAATAAACTAATTTGCCACGAAAGTTTTAGTATAAAAAAGTTCTACTCAACATTGAAGTAAAGCATGCGTTAGTTTAATTAAGAAACTAGATTCTAATCTAATTTTTTTATAAATAAAACCCTGTCTTGCTTTAGTCCGTCATAGTCTGTATTGATTGATAGACCATCAACAATTCTATCTCCATCTTCAATTTCAAAACCCATCTTAGTATGATAGGCAATTGAAACTTTATTGACAGGTGACGTTACACAACGAACAATACTTCGATTATTTTGCTTTACCACATTAAAAAAATTATTGTATAAATGTTTTCCAATATTATGCTTTCTGTATTCAGGATGAACCCCAACAAAATGAATATACGCCTCATTTGAATGAGTTTGAGAAAGAAATCCTATTAGAAAACCTACAAGTTTACCATCCTTTTCTGCAATGAAACTTGTTTGTGTAAAATGGTCGAAAAATAATTTTGGTAACATAGCAGACATATTCCTGCCACCCCACCACTCATTGATTAGAGGTGAAATCACATAGTAGTCTGAACCTTTAACTAAACGAATTTCCATTTTAATCCCCCTATTAATGTAAACATCTATTTAAACTAATAGTAACATTAAAGCAAATTTTATCTTATTCCTTATGCAACTAAACAGCACCTTTAATAAATAAAATCCAACAAAAAAAGCGTAAATCCTTGTTGGATAAACGCCCTCGCTGGTTGGGACAAAAGGATCCCGTATAACAAGCGAAGATATGAATGACAAGGTAGATAGAGGTTACTGGTCAATCCCCTTCATAAGCAAAAAGTTGAAATTTCGCCTTAAGTACTGGAAATACTTCTTTCTTAAATTCATTTGTGCAATTCTCAAGAACAATTACGGCACAATATTCATCCTCTTCATTTTCAAAAACATGTTCTACAAATGTCAATATGTATGTCCATTCCTCAAGTGGTTTTCCATTTTCTATTACAATACAAGAATCATTTATTAGTCCACGTTTCTTTATAATTTGTTGTAGTTCTTGTTGAGTCATTGGACTAAAAAATATTAGATCATTTTGTGTTTCATTATAAAATGGATGAAGCCACTTTTGAGTTATAAATACTTTTAAATTCCGGACCAATCGTTCCCAATTCCTTTCTTCTTTTTTTACATTTTCTTGAATTTCTAAATCCCAATCCATTTTTTCAATCCAAGATGAATCCAGGTTTTCCTCAAACTCTTTAAATAATAGGATATACATCGGGTCGGTTAAAAAACAGTTTAAGAATTCACCATATTTTTCATATTCAAGTTTATCAAAATGTTTAATTTCATATTTAGGTGTTGAGTCAATACATATCATCCATAATACTCCTTTCTCATTTTTGCAAAATAATCACAAAAAAAGTCCAACACGATTATTAATCAAGTTGTTGAACTAATGAATGCGTTAGTTGCTTAAATTCTATTATATTTTATTTAGCTTTTAAAAAACGATTTTGATTAATAAATGCGATAATTACTTAAAGCGATGCTATAATGAATAATTTTATCATGCTGAAAAAATACTGTTAAAAGCATACCTTAAAGCTACAAATACTAAAATAAAGAACAAAATTGCAAATAACTTTCTATATCTCAAAAATAAAATGAAGCTTTTTGACAAACCCAATAAGCTCCACTTTATTTACAACTATATTTATTGATTCAGCGTCAACTAAAATTGATTTATTAATACTGCCAATCTATAATGTTCAACCAGGAAATTCTGGGTAAACTATATAATACGAACACCCCGTTAGTTAGATTGTTTCTAAAATTGCTCTTGCGATTTCATCAAGTTCTTCTGCGAGTTCATTATGTGTAGGTGTTTCAGCAACTCTTGTTAAATATTCTCTAAATTGAACTCTTGACTCTACTGGCAATTTAATAACTAAAAAATGTAAAATAAACCACTTCCAGTTTTCGTCATCTGAAGATGAAACATCTTGCACATGTGGGACAATCTCTTCTGGAAAAGTTAATAGTAATTCTAATACGCTTGGTGCCACTGGCCAATTCATATCTTGAATCCATTCAAGGAGGTTAGGCAGTAAAGGCAATATTTGATCTCTATCCATTCTCTTAATTATTTCTACTCTATCATGATCATGCTTATGTCTCGGTAAAAGATCTCCAAAGTTTTCCACACGCAACCCTCCCTTAGATTTTTATACATGGCAATTCATTTATTATATCAGTCTTTATTAAATTAAATTGCCCTTTTAGTTCAAGAAATAGGGATTGTTCCAATGAACAAAAACTTTTGTTTTAACTCAAGGCAGATAAAAGAGTCGGTAATTCTTTCGTTATTTTCCACTCCGTTTAGAACGCATACCTTTTAATAAAGTGATAGTATCCGAATTTAGAAATTGCTTGTACCCTTCACTATTAACATCATATAATGCAATTTTCCCTTCATCATCGTAGTGTATTCCCCACCCATATTTCTTTACCAATAGTGAAGCTCTAAAACACGCTTTAGGTTTTTGGAAAAATTGTTCTCTGTATTCATCTAACCGATCTGATTTAATTTGGTTTTTAATCAAATAAGTTTGAAATTGTACATCTTCCTGCGTATATTTGTAAGGGTTATTACTGATTAAGTCAAATTCAATCGAAGCTATAGTAGGTTTGTTATTTCTTGCGAGCGGAGTAATTGCTGAATGAACTTCCGAATCCTCTGAAATTTTAATAAAAGTATTTTTATAACTCATTAAATTAATCCCTCCTGTAACCATTTGTGTGTGCATCGAAAATTTCTTGTGTCCTTTGAAACCTCCAATTCCCAATTTCCAACTCTTTAAAAAGCTCTTACTCCACTAAATCATTAACACACCTTTATTTTCTCTTAGTATAAAGCTCAAAATCAATTTATCGGAACAAATTCAATATTTATCAGAACAATTTTTAAATTTTTCGCCCACCTTTAATTTATAACCCAACTTTTAAACTTTATCGCTTCAAGAGGTCAAAATTAAAAAACCACCTCTAAGAAACGAGGTGATTTTTATCAAACATTTTTTTTAAAACTACACACTGTCTAGCAGCCAAAAACGAATAGATAGCATACCATTTTAAGAAGCATCTTCAAACTGACTATTATACAGATCCGCATAGAATCCTTTTTCTGCAATTAGTTCTTCATGATTTCCACTTTCAATAATATCGCCGTCTTTCATCACTAAAATTAAATCGGCGTTTTTAATTGTTGAAAGTCGGTGCGCAATGACAAATGATGTTCTTCCCACCATCAATTTATCCATCGCTTCTTGGATAAGTGCTTCAGTACGCGTGTCAACGGAACTAGTAGCTTCATCTAAAATAAGCAACGGTGCTTTTTTAACCATGGCCCTAGCAATGGTAATAAGCTGTTTTTGCCCAACAGATAAACTAGTTTTATCGTTTAAAATCGTGTCATAACCTTTTGGCAAAGTTCTAATAAAGTGATGCAGACCTGCAGCCTTACAAGCTGCAATTACATCTTCATCGCTTACATTCTCTTTGTTATATACGATATTTTCCTTAACGGTACCTTCAAATAGCCAAGTATCTTGTAGCACCATACAAAATAAATCGTGAACATTTTTACGAGAAATCGACTTAGTCGGTACGTCTCCACTCATGATTTCCCCGCTATCTACTTCATAAAAACGCATTAGAAGATTAACAAGCGTTGTTTTCCCAGCCCCAGTAGGTCCGACAATGGCAACTTTTTGACCTGCTTTTATTTGCGCAGAGAAATCTTTAATGATTAGTTTCTCTTTCGTATATCCAAACTTAACGTTTTTAAATTCTACATTGCCTGTAACATCTTTTGCATCTAAAGTGGCCTTCTTATCACTTTCGTCTTCAAGTTCCTCTTCTAGTAAGAACTCAAATACACGTTCACTTGCTGCGGCAGTTGACTGCAAGCTTGTAGCTGCCTGTGCTAGCTGTGACAACGGTTGCGTAAATAAGCGGATATAAACCATAAATGAAACAATCACACCAAATGTAATGGAGCCTTTCAATGTAAGTGCAGCACCTACGACACAAACAACAACATACCCTAAATTTCCAATAAAGATCATGAGGGGCATCATCATGCCGGACATAAACTGTGCGCGCCAAGCGCTATTAAAAAGACTTTCATTGATCTCATTAAATTCTTGCTTCGCTGCTTTTTCACCGTTATACACCTTCATGACATCATGCCCTGAATAGATTTCTTCAATATGGCCGTTTATTCTACCAAGATCTTGCTGCTGGCGTATGAAGTATTTTCGAGATCTTGAAATAATAAAGGTCATTAATACAAATCCAACGAAAGTTGCAGCAATGGCAGAAAGTGTCATCGTCACATTAATAGAGAACATCATAATTAACGATCCAAAGAACATAACGACCGCTGTCACTAATGAACCAATACTTTGATTTAAAGACTGTCCAATCATATCCACATCATTCGTGACACGACTTAATACATCACCATAGGTTGTAGAATCAAAATATTTCAACGGTAATCTATCAATTTTGTTCGATATATCTGCCCTTAACTTTTTAGAAACTCGCTGCGTAATCGTAGCCATAATAAACGCCTGCAAATAATTGAAAATAAAACTCAATCCATACAAAATAGCAAGGAACAGACCTATTTTTCCAATAGCCGTAATATCAATCTCCCCAGTAATGCCTTCCGTTATCAAATCGGTGATGTCACTAAGCATATTAGGTCCAATGATTGTGAAAATTGTTCCTACAGTTGCCAATACAAGTGCAAACATCATCGCTGGTAAATAAGGTTTACAATAGGCAATCAACTTCCCCCAAGGCTTTTTAAAATCTTTTGGCTTTTCCCCAGGAGCTGCCATATGACCTGGGCCACCAGGACCTTTTCGGGGCTTATTTTGTGTATTAGGCATTGTCCAACTCCTCCTTCGATAGCTGAGAATACGCGATTTCCTGATAAGTCTTACAAGTTTTCAATAATTCACTATGTTTCCCCATACCTACGATTTTACCTTCATCAAGAACAATGATTTTATCAGCATCTTTAATCGTTCCAATTCGCTGTGCCACAATCAAAGTGGTTACACCTTTTGTTTCTTTTTTCAACGTAGAACGAAGTTGTCGGTCTGTTTTATAATCTAGAGCGGAGAATGAATCATCAAAAATAAAGATTTCTGGATTTCGATTCACTGCTCTTGCAATAGAAAGACGTTGTTTCTGACCTCCAGAAAGATTTGTACCACCTTGAGCGATAGCCGCATCATATTGGTCATCCATGTTCTCCACAAATTCTTTCCCTTGAGCAATTTCCACGGCTTTTTTGATTTCCTCATCTGATGATGGGGTCTGGCCGTTACCACCGTAGGCAACATTAGATTTTACTGTACCTGAAAATAGTACGACTTTTTGAGAAACGTACCCAATCTTATTATGAAGAGCTTCTTGTGCATATTCTTTCACATTAATGCCGTCAACTAATACTTCACCCTCAGTCGCATCGTAAAATCTTGGGAGTAAATTAATCAGCGTACTTTTACCACTACCAGTAGAACCGATGAAAGCGACAGTTTCGCCTTTATGTGCTGTAAAGCTAATATTTTCTAAAACATATTCCTCTGCATTCGGATATTTAAAGCTCACATTACGCAGTTCAATTTCACCTTCGATTCCCTTAGGTGATGATTGCAATTCTCCATCGAGTATTGTTTGAGGTGTATTTAGCACTTCATTAATACGCGCTGCAGATACTGCCGCTCTCGGCAGCAAAATGAACGTCATTGATAACATCATAAATGCCATAACTACTTGCATAGCATAAGACGAAAATACGACCATATCACTGAACAAACCGATTCGATCCATACCTCCAGCATTATTTATTAAATGTGCACCAATCCAGTAGATAGAAAGAGTTAAACCTGACATAATCAGCCCCATCCCAGGTTGCATAAGGGCCATAAGTCGATTCACGAAAAGATTTGTATCCGTTAAATCCTTATTTACTTTTTCAAATTTCTCTTCCTGATATTGCTGTGCGTTATAAGCATGAACAACACGAATACCAGTTAAACCTTCTCTTGTTACACGGTTCAGATGATCTGTCATTTTTTGAACGACTTTAAATTTCGGTAGTACAAAGATGATCAGATTGCCTATCAAAATAAGTAAAACAATGACAGCTACTCCTGTTGCCACTGACCACTCCCAGCTTTTCCCGGTAATCTTTAAAATAGCCCATACAGCTAGGATTGGCGCTTTAATCATCACTTGAAGCCCCATCGCAACCGTTTGCTGTATTTGCGTTATATCGTTAGTAGAACGAGTAATTAGACTTGCGATTGAAAAGCCATTAATCTCTTCCATAGAGAAAGATAGCGTTTTATCAAATACACCTTTTCGTAATTCCTTTGACAAAGATGTTGCTACCCTTGCCGCAAAATAGCCAACAATAACTGCCAATATCATACTGCCAAGGGCACATAATAGCATCTTCCCTCCAGCCGTCCATATCTCGCTCGTTTTACTGCCCTCTGTTTGTACAAGGGTCGTAATTTTAGCCATATAGTCCGGCAACTTCAAATCCAAATAAACTTGCCCTACAATGAACACAATACTAGCAATAACGAGCGTCCATTCTTTCGGTTTTAAATATTTAAATATTTTCAACATACACGCAGTCCCCCCTCATGTTAGTTAGCATGCTAACTATATTATCAAATAAAGCTTTAAAATAGCATCTTCTTCAAGATCCTATATTCTCTTTCATGGCATCCATCACTTCAAAAAAAACGTCAAGTTTCTCTTCCGGGATACCTGATAGTAATTTTTGTTCAAGGATTTCTCTACGAGTCTTAATATCTTCATGTATCTTTAGCGCCTCTCCTGTTAAGACAATTTTTTTCAGTCTTGAATCGTAGGAAACAGATTGTCTTGTAATCAAACCATTACTTTCCATGGATTTTAGTATCCGAGATGCTGTTGATTTACGAATAGAAAATGCACGTTCAAAATCCTTTTGAAACACATCTTTATCTTGATTTTTGCAAAGATAACTAATCGTCCAACCATGCATGGCAGTAAGGTTATCTTTTTCCGTTAGCGTAGCACTTGTAATTTGATCCAATTGTCTTCTCATTAATAGCGACAATGTACGCAATTCTAATCCAACTGATCTCCTTTTGCTCAATTATAATACCCCCAATCTATCAACAATAAACTATCGTATTAACCTAGTTTATTATTATTCGAACATCTCCATTTTAAAGATACTTACGTCCTTAGGTACCGATGAATCATGTTGAGATTTATCTTCGTATTCAGTTTGCCATATTGTCTTTAAATAATCCAACAATAAAGTATGCTTATAAATGTCAAAATAACAATGACATTTTGCTTGAATACAATAAATAAATTTCAATAAAGAACGAATGACACTAAAAATTGTTAGAGAAGAAGATGAACCTCGGCATTTTGGTAGTTGTTTTTTCATTTTACATATCTGATTTTAAATCGGAAATAATACAAGGTGGTCATTAGATTTTCAATTTCAAGGAGGAAAAGTATGTCTACATTTAATTTGCGTGACAAAGTACCTGATTTCACACTTCCAGCAGTGAATGGAGAAGAATTCTCTTTTGTATCCGATCAAAGCCAACATAAAAATTGGCATCTTATTATCTTTTTCAGAGGATCATGGTGTCCTGTTTGTCTTCACGACTTAAAAGAGCTTGAAGAAAGCAAAAGTTATTTTGAAAGCAAGAATGTACACCTAATTACTATCTCAACGGATCAGCTTGATAATTTAAAGAAAATGGTTGATGAACATAACCTTACTTTTACCGTCTTAGCGGATGTAGAGTTAAAAACAATAAAAGCATACGATGTATTTTATCACGGTAAAGATGCGCCATATGAGGATCATGGCACGCACGGAGAGCCAGCCTATTTCCTAGTTGATGAAAATGGACAACTACTATATCAACAAAAACAAACAAGTCCATTTGGACGCCCATCATCTACTGAACTTCGCAAGATCGTCCAATATATTGGGAAAAATTTAAAGTCAAATCAATAAACAAAAGTGATTGGGCGCAATAGCAGAGCAACATAAGTAGAAAATGACCCATCTCAAATGGAATTTTAAATACTGAAAGATTAAAGGTAATCACATTAGAGTTGTGATTACCTTTTTCTTTACGTGGAATCAATTCGTCTATAGACTATAAAAACAATACTAATTCCATTTGTGATAGCTAACGAGAATTTGATTTCGGAAGTGATTATATTTTCATATTTAATTCTCTATTAGGGTTAAAGCATTGTAGCCATTTATCAGCTTCAATAACCATCCACGTTCCAAATTCATTTAAAAACGATAACAATTGGTTTGTATCTATTATAGGTGTTATGGCATATTCAAGTGCCTTTTTCATGTCGCTTTCCTTTTCAGGGTAATAGTTAGAAAACACTTTATAAGCAGGATATAAATCCCTTGAATATGCATTTTCCTTGAAAATGACAAGTGCAAGTCCTGCTCTTACTATAATTTTCATAATCCACTTGCAACAATCTTTAATATCTTCTATATCTGAATTATCTTGAATATCATCACAGGCATTTTTAATTTGAGATTGTAAATGAATAAGGTGGTCATTCGCTAAAGCTTCGTTCGCTTTATATTTTGGTAATTGAGGTATCAAGTCTTCTCCAAACACACACAGTCCATGGGTTTGGAGTATGAAACTAATGATAGAAAATGATGACGTATTTAAAACATCTTCCTTGCAGTGAACACTTAGTTCAATACCATCTACACAAGTATGTTTTTGAGTTAATTCTTGTTCTACTTCATTTATCCGCTTTAACTGCAGATTATTAAACTTTTGCTTAGTAATCGCTATTGTGTCTAAGTCAGCAACACCTTCAATACCTATCCCTTTTGGAATGGACCCCCTTATGTATACACTATGTAAGTCATCTTGAAGATGACTAGAATACGTATGAACCACATCGTTTATTACAGGAAGAAAAATCGAGTTGATGTTATTCCAATCTGAATGATTAATAATGTGTCCATCACTATCCGTGACACATAAACTTCCAATTGCTCTAATAGTAGTCATCACATTACTCCTTTTATAAAATATAGTAACTCAGTCTACCTACTATGCTACGCCTCTCGCTGTGGGTTTTATCTTCTAACGAATAAAAACAAATTTCTATAATGACATTACATAGTCATTTTCTGTAAATATCTGATTATTATAACCATTTTACATAAAAATAGAATAGCACGTTCTTTATCGAACATGCTATCCTACTTTCATTATGGAAGTTCACTAGGTTGAAATAACCTTCAAAAATCTATACTTAAATCCTTTTTTTCAGGAAACTCCATCTTCCAGCTATAGTATTCGCTGTTACTTTTCATTAAACTCAAATTCAATCTTTCCTTCTACCAAACGGAGTGACGCATTAAATTGTTTACCATTCTTTGATTTAAACCCTTTAAGCAGAGCTGTTTTACCAATCTTACATAAATCATTAATGTTCTTTTCAGTTAGTTTTTTTCCTAATAGCCTTCCTGGGAACGTTTGTTTACAACCATTTTTATAATTCGAGCAACCGTAAAAGCTTTTACGCAAACCTATTTTTCCTACTTTACATGTCGGACACGTCACAATATCTTTCACAGCAGTTGGTTTAAACTGCTCTGCGTCAATTGTAAGTGACTCTAACTGTTTAGGTACCTCCGCTAATAATTGATTAACAAACTTGCCTATACTTTCAATAAAATGTTTTGCAGAGCCTTCTCCACGGCCAATTTTATTTAAGTAAATTTCCCATTTTGCAGTCATAGATGGGCTTGAAAGTAATGTCCCTTCAATCGACCGACATAAAAGCTCCCCTTTGGACGTAATGCTCACTATGTTTTTTCGCACTTCAATAAATCCATGCTTTTTAATCGTCTCTATAATGCCACTCCGAGTTGCTTCTGTGCCAATACCTTCGATCGATTTCAGCACTTCGATTTCCTCTTCATCCTCAACTGATTTACCGCATGTTTTCATCATCGTAATGAGTTGCCCTTCGGTATAATGCTTAGGAGGCGTGGTCGTGCCTTCTAAAATAGAAATCTTGCTTTGTACCATCTCATCTTGGAAAACGACAGGTAACGACTCTTCACGTTCCTTTAAGTCTTTTTCGCTTGAAAACAACTCTTTCCAACCTTTTACAAGTTCTGTTTTCCCTACCGTTTTAAACTCTATATTTTTGACATTCGTTAAAATCGTTTTTTCATCGTATTCATAATCTTGATGGAACATAGCGAGTGTCGTATTAACTATCTCGAAATAAATATTTCGTTCATCAGCATTCATTGATTGTAACGCTTTTTCTGTCGGCACTTTTTTCGTTGGAATAATCGCATAGTGCTCCCCTACGTTGGCACTGTCGACATAGCGTTTGTTATTCCCACGATTTAGCGCATTAAATGGCTTTCCCACGAGCTGCTGGTATTTTGCCAATGATTCATTTAAATAAGCGAACTCATTATGTGTAATAAGTTGTGAATCGGTACGTGGGTAAGAAACGAGCTTTTTCTCATAAAGTGATTGCGTAAGTTTCAACACATGTGACGGACTATATTTCCAACGTCTATTAGCGGCGGCTTGTAATGTTGATAACGCATGTAATTTTGGTGGTGCAATACGCTTCGTTTTGTTCGTTACACTTGTAATTAGACCGGTATCCAACGGTTCAACCCCATGTTGTTGCAATAATTGCACAGCCTCTGCACGCTCTTTTGTTTTTAACTTTGCCTTCCCTTTATATACACCATTCTGTGCTTTAAATATCCCTTCAATTTCATAGAACTTTTCAGGCTTGAAATGTTCAATTTCCTGTTGCCTTTTATAAATTAAATATACGGTTGGCGATTGCACACGACCGATAGAGATACTACCCTTAAAGCCCTTTTTTTGTAAAAGTAGCGTATATAGGCGACTACAGTTCATTCCTACTAACCAATCGCTAATTTGACGTGTTTTTGCTTCTTGGTACATGAGCATATCACGCTCATTACTTTGCATATTATTAAAGCCTTTTCGAATTTCCTCAACCTCTAATGAATTGATCCATAATCGTTTAACAGGCTTATTTACTTTCGTCATTTTTAAAAGTGAGTAGAAGATATTTGACCCCTCACGTTCACTATCGCAGCAGTTATAAATCATTGTTATCTGTGGATCACTAAAGATTTTTTTTACTACATTAAATTGTGTATACATTTTAGAGACAACTTTATCTTCAAATTTTTGAGGAATGATCGGTAATGATCCAAGCGACCATTTCTCCCATTCCTTTTGATATTCTTTTGGTTCCTTTAATTCAACAAGATGACCAACTGCCCAGGTAATTACTGCACCCTCAGGAAAAGTAGAACAAGGTTCCAATTCAATAAATACTTTCTCTTTTTGTTTAATTTTAAATGCGTCTGCATAAGCTCTTGCTTGAGATGGTTTCTCTGCCAAAATGGCGATTTTCCCCATTAATCATCACATCTTCTTTAAAATATTTTAGTAGCTATATATATATAAACATAAAACTCAACTAATCAGATTAGTTGAGTTTAGTGTAAAATACCTTACTACTATCTTACTTTAAACAATTTAAAATATCACTTACTAAAATCTTTGTACCAGAGGCATCCTTCAAATATTTTAAACCTCCAGTCGCAAGCCAATCGATTTCGTCTAGCTTCATTAAAATTTGTGCAATTTTTACAGAATCAGGCTGCTGTGATTTAACTAAGTAATTTTCCGCCCTTCCCCTTTAATTCATTTGTTTATCGAATTTACTTCCTGTCATTTCCACAGACACAACTTAGAATAAAAATATTTTGGCATACAGATTAATTCATCTTTAAAATCCCTCCCAAATTTATAATCTAGTCTTACTTGCGACTCATCAATGTAATTATTATTTATAAGTTGTCATAGCCGATGGTACAAAAGTGTAATGATAGCCTATGACCTGTGTCAATTAACCTTATGACAATATGTAACTAGAAAATATGATATGGGATAGATAACAATTGAATTAAGGCAATTGATTCGTGCAAGTACATGAATCAATCTTGCTTTTACAAATAATTCAATTGAGGTGGAAAAAAATGAATAAGAAAAGAATAATTGCAATGGTTAGTACAGCTTTATTAGTCACAGGATGTGGAGAAGTAGGAAAGGCTCAAACAGTAGCAGTCGAAAATTCAGGCCAATCAATCCAAAAAAATATAGTTAAATCAATACAATCACAGGCTTACCCATTAAAAACGATAGAGCCGTCAAAATCATTTGAGGATTTAAAACCACTTAAGAAGATGATTGGGAGCGCACAATATGTAGGATTAGGAGAGAATACTCATGGAAGCTCTGAAATTTTCACTATGAAGTTTCGATTTGTGAAATATTTGGTTACTGAGATGGGTTTTACAAATTTCACAATGGAAGAAGATTGGGGAAACGGCTTAAAGTTAAATGAATATATCCAAACAGGAAAAGGAAACCCTAGGGAATTTTTAAACTTGTTATATCCTACTGATGAAATTATAGCCATGATTGAGTGGATGAAAGATTATAATGCTGATCCATCCAATAAAAAAAAGATCCAATTTATTGGGCTCGACTTAAAGGAGTTGGACCAAGGTTGCTTTAATAAAGTAATTGATTATGTAAGGCTGCATCGACCAGATTTGCTGGCAGAAGTAGAAGAAAATTATAAAGAATTGTCGGCTTTTAATGGAAGTACACAGGAATATATGGACCTTGCTCCTGAAATAAAAGAAAAGTTCAAGGCAAACGCTGAGAGAGTAGCTAGATTACTAAAAGATGAGAATAAGCAAGCCAACACAGAAATAGCTTCACCCGAGTACATCTGGGCGAAAGCAACGGCAAGTGCAATAGAGAAATTTACCACAATGCTAATTCCTAACGACTATCCAAGTATGTTAAAGCTACATGAGCAATACTTGGCCGATCATGCAATGTGGGCACAAGAGACATTGGGTGGTAAAACGATGGTATGGGGACACAATGTTCATATAGCTAAAGGAATTATCGATGAGAAATTATACCCTTATGTTGCGGGGCAGTATTTGAAGGAACGTTTAGACAATAATTATGTCACAATTGGCAGTACAACTACGGAGGGGAATTTCACCTTATACAACGACACCGCAGATAAGATTATAACGGATCTGATTCCACAAGATGTAAATAGTTTCAATTATACCCTCGGAAAAGTACCATATAAAATGTTTTTATTGGATAACCGTCACCTTAAAGGATCAGCAGAGAAATGGGTTAAAGCAAAAAAACCATTACTAAGTATAGGGGGACGACTCGTACCGAACGAATCGGCATACTTTGATAAGTCATTGCTTGAGCAATTTGATATTATTTTTCATATTCGAAAAACAAGTCCATCTCATATTAAATAAAAGTACAAAACAATCCGTTCTTGCATCTGCAAGAACGGGATTGTTTGGTGGAGGTTAATAAAAGCATCTTTTTTTAACCAGAAGTAGGTTACTCTCCCCTTTTTAGCATCATTTAGAAATGTCATATGACACTTTTACACTAGTGAGAATGACAAAAAAAGCAGTACAATTCGGTTATTACATAGATAGGAGCGATGAACTTTATGAAATCAAGATTCATCCAGAATGGTTATTTTTTATTGCTAACTTTCGTTACAGGATTGTTTTATTTTTGTTTTTATCTAATAGCTCTGCTATTCAGCTTCACCCTTTCATTTACGGTAATTGGGATTCCACTAGTTATACGCGTACTACAGACTACTAAACTTTTTATCCAATTCGAGCGCATACAGACGAAAATTTATACAGATATTTCAACAGACTCTTATGATAGAAGTATAACAATAGATACATCGAACTGGACCCAGGTGAAATTAGTGCTTACCGATCGTCGCAATTGGTCTGCTGTCTATTGGTTAATGCAGAAATTTGTGATTGGCATTTTTAGTCTCATTTGTGCAACCATTTTTTATATAATGCCACTTATGTTGCTGTTCGCACCACTACTGTATCGCTACATCGAAATGAATATTATATTCATACAGATAGATACTTTTGCCAAGTCACTCTTTGTAATGTCTATGGGTATAGTATTTATCGCCATAAGTAGTAGAATAGTAGATGGTTTGACAAAGAAAATTGGGGGCTATACACGTAGCATGATTCGGCAACTAAATCGATAGAAGTTTGCCTTCTGTGAGAGAATTGTAGTGTGAAATTAAAAATATAACAATGTATGAAGGATTAATTTATAATATAGGAAGTAAAAAGGTAGGCTATTTAGGGGGTAAATGACTTGTTAGATATGGTTAAGTATTGGGTTTGGTACGATTGGATTATGTTAGGAGTCCGTATACTTGTTAGTATCTCTATCGTCATAAACACATTAGATTTTCCGGTTAGTTTAACATTGCCACTTTGGATTATTATTTTTTGGGAGGTTGTTGCCTTCTCGATTCCATGGGTAGCCTTACTATTCAATTATAAATATTATTTGTTCACAGAAATACTGCTATATGGTGGACTATGTATATATTTAACCTCATTAATTCCGGAAGCTTACATCACATTTCTTATATCGGTGTTTCTAATTGCTGCGAATAGTAAGCATTTGTCCTATTATTGGACAGCTCCAACAACAGTTTTTATAACAACTGGAATTCTCTATGCGGTTGCGCCAAGTAATAGCTATTGGATTTTGGTTACCTACTATGGACTCGCTTATGTAATGGGCTTCGCTTTCCATTTATTAATCGTCAATCATAAGCAAAATGAAGCGATTCGTAAACAAAACGCGGTACTTGAGCAATATATGTCTCAGATTGAACGTATTACACTGGCAGAAGAACGGAACAGACTGTCGAATGAGCTTCATGATACAGTTGGTCACGCTTATACTTCTATTATTATGGGGATGGAAACGTTGCGTACCGAACTTGCTACTGAAATGGGTATACAGAGGCTAGATTCTTTGCTTGAAATGGGACGTAAAAGCATCGAGGACGTGAGAGGTTACCTACATCAAATGGATTCTCCGTGTCAATCGTCTTCCTTGATTCAATCTCTACAAAATCTTGGAGCCGAATTTCAGGAGCACGCTCAGGTAAATGTAAGTTTTAGGACATTCGGAGAGGAATATCAACTGTCTCAGCAAGCGAAGATCGCATTCATTCGTTGCTTACAAGAATCTCTTACAAATGCAGTACGTCATGGTCAGGGGACTGAAATTATAGTTTCATTGCAGTTTGAACAACAATATACGAGGTTAGAAGTTCAAGATAACGGAAAAGGCAATGTAGAATGGCAGGAAGGCTTCGGTATGAATGCGATGAAAGAACGGGCAATGAATTTGCAGGGGCAATTGTCTGTATATACAAAGCCAGAGGAAGGAATGCTTGTTACATGTACCATACCGCGACAAATTGAAATAAAAGATGGACTTATTCGTTTGTTAATTGTAGACGACCAGCCATTTGTTCGAGAAAGTTTGAGGACACTACTCGATAGATATGAAGATTTAAATGTAGTCGGTTTGGCTGAGGATGGCAATCAAGTCATCGATTTGTGTGGGCGCCTTCAACCCCACGTTATACTTATGGATTTAGATATGCAGCACATGGATGGAATCGAAGCAACCAAAAAGATTAAGCAACAATGGCCACATATCCGCGTATTGATTTTTACAACGTTTCAAGATACCGAACAGGCGTTAGAATCGCTTCGCAACGGTGCGGATGGTTTTTTACTCAAATCTATTGAAACGTTGGAGCTAGCTAATACGATCCGACTTATTCACAAAGGTGGGACACTGATTGATCAGGAGCTGTCTCACAAAATATTTGAGAAGTTTGATGAGCAAAAAGAGACACCACAATCAAAAGCAACCGCTTATGAGCTAACAGCTAGGGAGATAGAAATATTGCAGCTAGTAGCAAAAGGACTTCGATACAATACGATAGCTTCAAGGCTATATTTATCGAATGGTACGGTCAGGAACTATGCTTCAACAGCTTACTCAAAGTTAGGAGTGCGTAACAAGGAAGAAGCTGTCCACAAGGCTCTAGAAATTGGAATTATTGATTGAACTACCCCCACTTTCACTTCGTTTAGAAGTGGGGGATCCCTAAGTAAAGAGTTCTATCGAACTCTAATTTATTAGGCTAGCTCCACAGTCCTTGCGGTTAGAAGCCTGATCGCTTCATTCTTTAGATTGATACTTGCGTTAATATCTCTATCATGATGTGTATGACAAGAAGGGCAATACCATTTGAAAAAGAAAACTCTAATATTATTGATACAATTTATGAGGTCATTGCTAGTTTGAACAGTAAATTAAATGAAAAAAATATTAACATATATTTAAAAAACAATGGAAAAACGTTATTTGATATGTAAAAAAATAGGTGTTTCGAATATGTTTTCTTATTAAAATTGTAACTAAACATTTTTATGAGATGATATTTAAACTTTTGACTATCCTTATACAAGAGATGCCTTTTTGGTAATATAAAAGTAAGCGTCAAATATTCCCCACCTACTATTTGACGCTTACTTTTAAAGGAAAACAATTCAAAAAAGTGAAACCCGCTAGGGTTTATTTCGTATGCAAATCTTTCAATCAACTACACTTGCCCCTTAGAAAAAAGAAACAATCTTGTCTAAAATTGACTTTGCATAAGCTTGGCCAGATAGCGATGTGGCGGTACCCCATCGCCATCAAGTTAAGGTTCTGAAGCCCCCTAAATGAAAATTTCATTTCTCTGTAGTTATTTATTTCAGGAGTAAGCTCACAGTTAACTATGCATCTTGTTTCGTTAAATAATAAGAACCACCTCCCGATTTTCGAGGGTAGTGACCCCTTAAAGTTAGAGTTTTTATTATGCAGCTAATTGGCTGGCTTGAGTTCGATATTTTACGAGGGCACTGAAAAACTTGCGTTTTTTATAAATAAATTCGTTATAGAGAAAGATAGGGCGCTTCTTGTTCAATTTTGAACAGGAAACGCCCTAATTTATTACCTATTTATTACCCTTTTCCATTCAGAAGC
>NZ_MWSJ01000039.1 GCF_002237755.1 Lysinibacillus sp. KCTC 33748
AATAGATTATTCGGTATTAGCCCCGGTTTCCCGGAGTTATCCCAAACTATAAGGTAGGTTGCCCACGTGTTACTCACCCGTCCGCCGCTAACGTCAAAGAAGCAAGCTCCTTCTCTGTTCGCTCGACTTGCATGTATTAGGCACGCCGCCAGCGTTCGTCCTGAGCCAGGATCAAACTCTCCATAAAAGAAATTTGATTAGCTCAAATTGTTTTGCTGGCATCATGTTTGATGTCCAAAATTTTGTTTCGTTCACTAACTAAAGGTTAGCTACTGAAAACTTTATTGATTACGTTTTGCTTGTTCAGTTTTCAAGGTTCATTTTGTTGCTGTTTTCTCAGTAGCAACTTTTATATAATATCATGTCGTAAACTCGATGTCAACAACTAATTTATTTAATGTAGATGTTGTTTTCAGTAGTTATCTTAACGACTTGTATAATATTACACCCATAATTCAAAAAGGTCAACACTTTTTCTGATAAAATTTTATACTTTTTCATTTCATTGAAAAGCTTCCTATATAATAATTGATTTAATTCAGTTTAATTCTTAAGCGTTCCAACTAAATCACACTTATTGAAAGGTGATTAAATGAGAAGTACATTGTCTTTTCACGATTATAAGTGAACGACTTTTTTAAAAGAGAAGTTAAATGTAAGTATAAATTAAACAAAAAGACTCTTTCCTTTTGATGTAATTCCATTAATACTAATAGATGACCACTATGCGAAAAGGAGTTATGTAAAAATGTCCTATATGAACAAAGATCTTGCTCGTACATTAGAACAACAACATAAGCGAAGTGTTAGAGGTTTGTTTTTAAAAATCCAAGACTTAAATAATAATTGTACATTATTAAGAAAACGACTTGAACTACATATCGATTTAGCAGTTTATAAGCATGCTATTGATTATGTCAATCAATTCGTTTCCCATACAACCATCATCAACTTGAAATTCATTACAAATACACAAAATTTAGAAGTCGTTGTGTTACATACACTTTTATTAACGTATATAGTAGAAAACGAAGATTCGTATACTTTTGAATATGAACATAAATTACTCCAAGGGTATATTCATGAAATATTTGCGTTAAACGATCATGCCAAAGCACTTTATACAAATCACCAGGAAAAGATGCTTCATTATATGGAATCTCAACCAACATAAAAAGACGATCTTCGTAGCGCATTACTACTCGATCGTCTTTTATTTTATTTATTTTCGTCTATTAAACCTTTAATAATCATTGATCGAACTGGTAAGAACTGCTCTCCTGTATCACCATAAGTGAGAATGACATCATCACCTTCTTGTAAATAAATCGCAAGTGGTTCTGTTTCCGAGCTTACCAAATAGTTTTCTCCATTATTAAGTAATAATGATACAACTGTATAGTCACCAAGACGTTCCTTGTAGACGCGAAGCACCTTTCCACTTACATTTTTCTCTTCAGCCTTTGAACTTCCTTCTACTGTACTTCCTCCACGACTTAAGGCTGTCTTATATAATTTCAAAGCCTCTTTAGGAGTCGGCGCATAAACGGAAATTTCAGGATTTGCCGCAGATACAATGAAATAATTTTGTAAGAAACCATTTGAATCAAGCACCGCAGTTAGCCAGCTAGCCTCACCGTAAAAGTTATACAACACTGGCATTTCTCCAGACCATTTCTTCTCTATAAATTTCTTCTCAATAATTTGCAAGTTACCTTGTGAATCCATATAAGAAGCGTCTAAATTTCCAGTGTAATAAGTTGCTTGACCTGTTCGGGCATTTGTTAACGAATAGCCAAGCATTGAATCGACACCTTCTTTAGGGCTCGTAAAGTCTGTGAAATAATACATATCGCCCTTCTCATCAAAAATTGGGCTAACATTTGCCTCTGTTCCCTCATCTGAAGGAAGTTTCACATCTTTCTTACCAAACTTACTATTCCAAAATCCGTGTACATAGTTACCGAAATAACTATTTTGTAAACTTACTGTCTCTGGAGAAACCGCTCCATCAATAAATTCCGGGACATCCTCCAGCTTGATCACTTCCGACTTTCCTGATAGCGCATCTACAAGCACGATCCCTTTTACATCAAAGCCATTACGTGCTGAAATAAATTCACCATATGAACGGATGTAGTATGGTTTACCTTCATCATCTATTTCAAGTTGAACATCCCCGCTAAAAATAAGGAATGGATGTTGTAAACGTATATGACGCTCTAAATTTGAGTTTAAATAAGCAGACGGTACATACTTCATTTCCTGCTCAACAAATTTAGGATTATCCGCTGAATCCGTTGCACTCATTATAAAGTAACCAGGAGTCGTTCCTCCATTAAACCATTTAAAGAAACCAGAAAACTCAACTGGTGCTATATAAACATACTCGCCATTCACTTTTTGAATTTGCAAGCGCCCTAACTCGTAATAACTCGTATTCGGTACTTGTCCGAACGCTTTTTTCATCTTATTACGTGCAAATTTAGGAGGCACACTAGCTGGGGTTTGTGTTTCATCGAATGGTTTTATTTCAACCTTTTCCTTCATTTCAGCTGATTTAAATTTTTCATTCGCGTTCCATAAAGGTGCTGATAATACAAACACCGCAACTACTAAACTAGCTAAAAATAAAACACCCTTTATTTTTCTTTCAGTACCACTTGCAAGAAGTGCGCCGCCTAATGTTAATAATATAATAGCGGGCCAAAAAGCAAGCCAGTTTACATCCATTTTTGTCACATAAACTGTTATGCTAGTAGCTAAAAATCCTAGCACAAATACACCTATAAAGAAGTATCCAATTACCTTTTTAGATCCGTCTTCTCGTTTTTTCGTTATAAGCGGTGTTAATAAAACACTCGCGATTAATCCAATGACTGCCGAAGCTATTAATAGCTTGGTCATTTCGTTCACCCTCTCTTATCTACTGTCCACTTATTTACGGCTACATACTAAAAAAGTTTCATTCATACGATGAGTATAGAAACCCCTTTGTAGATTTCCTTTACAAAAGAATAAAGGAAATTCTGACATAGATAAAGAATTTCAAAGAAAAGGAGATGAGAAATTTGTCTAAAAAAATTTTATTAACATGTATTATTTTGTTTGGTCTTTATTATATTTTTTTCTTTTCCCATATTACAGAAAGCTTGATACTTATCTTTAAAGTCATACCAATGCTGTTAATCATTATTTTAGCCGCTTTACCAAAAAATTTAGGTATTAAAAAGTATCAATTACTGATTATTATCGGACTCGTATTTTGTATGGTCGGTGATTATACGCTACAGTGGTTTCTTATTGGGCTATCAAGCTTCTTAATCGGGCATATTTTTTATATTTTCGCCTTCTTATCTACTAATGAACGACAAGTACCTAACTGGGCGAAGATTGTTTTACTCGTTTATGGGGTAAGTATGGCTGTGTGGATTGCAGGTACAGTGTTTTCATCAGGAGAAGTCGTGCTTGGTATCGCGGTCATTGCCTATATTTCGGTCATATTAACGATGGGTTGGACTGCGATTCGAAAAGGTTCTAAATTTGCAACGATTGGGGCTCTACTATTTATCTCATCAGATTCCTATTTAGCTATTAACAAGTTTGTTATGCCCTTACCATTTTCACACGAGGTAATTATGTTGACCTATTACGGTGCCCAAATACTAATTGCGTTAAGCATCCTTCAATATTCCGAAATCCGAAGTAAAGTGTTACAATAATATCAATTATGCCTTGGTATAATTCCGTGACATTTACCAGAGGCTAGCGGATGTTTGAACACCCGCTGAAAGAAGTTAAACATACACACTAGGAGGCCATACTTATGAAAGAACAAGTAATTGAGCGTTTAATTCGTTATGCAAAAATTGATACACAATCTGATTTCACAAGCGAAACAACTCCTTCAACACAAAAGCAATTTGACTTATTGCATGTACTAAAAGATGAACTAGCTGCAATAGGCTTAACTGATATTACATTAGATGAAAATGGTTATTTATTTGCGACACTCGAAGCAAATACAGATAAAAATGTGCCTACTATTGGTTTTCTAGCACATGTGGACACTACAACAGATTTCACTGGCACAAACGTTAATCCACAGCGCATTAACAATTATGATGGTGGAACGATCCAACTAAATGAAAATCTAGCGATGTCGCCAGCAGATTTCCCAGAGCTTAAAAATTATGTAGGTCAAACGTTAATTACAACGGATGGTACGACATTATTAGGCGCTGACGATAAAGCTGGTATCGCAGAAATTATGACTGCCATGGAGTACCTAATAAAAAATCCTTCTATTAAACATGGTAAATTACGTGTAGCGTTTACGCCTGATGAAGAAATTGGTCGCGGTCCTCATAAATTTGATGTGGCTGCCTTTGGAGCAGACTATGCTTATACGATGGATGGCGGACCACTTGGCGAGCTACAATACGAAAGCTTTAACGCAGCAGGTGTAAAGGTTGTGACAAAAGGTACGAGTGTACACCCTGGTTCTGCGAAAAATAAAATGGTCAATGCTATCACAATGGCGATCGCCTTCCAACATGAAATGCCTACTGATGCCGTACCAGAAAAAACGGACGGCTATGAGGGCTTTATTCACTTAATGGGCTTTAACGGGGCGATTGAACATACTGAGCTTTCTTATATCGTCCGCGATCATGACCGTCAAAAGTTCGAGGCGAAAAAACAATTAATGCTTGAGGCTGCAGCAAAAATTAAAGCTCAATATGGCGAGGATGCTTTAAACATTACAATAGAAGATCAATATTATAATATGGGTGAAAAAATTGAACCTGTAAAAGAAATTGTTGACGTTGCACGCATAGCAATGGAAAAGTTAGATATTACTCCGATTACATTACCAATCCGCGGCGGTACTGATGGTTCACAGCTTTCTTACATGGGCTTACCAACACCAAACATTTTTGCAGGCGGCGAAAATATGCACGGTAAATTCGAATATGTATCTGCGGAAACAATGGAAAAAGCAACACAAGTTATTATTGAAATCGTACAGCTCTTTGAACAACAAGGAAAATAGTAATGAAGAAGGGTTCACCCCCTTCTTCCTATTTTCTATAAACAGATGACTGAATTTTCAAATTAAATAAAGGACTTTGAGGTGACTGTAATGAAAGAAATTGCATTAGGCATTTTTGCCTCTCTTTTTTTTGCTGTTACATTTATATTGAATCATGCAATGGAAATGCAGGGAGGTAGCTGGCTATGGAGCGCATCCCTACGCTATTTCTTTATGCTACCGTTTTTACTTGCAATCGTCTTCTACCGAAAAGGCTTTTCCCAACTATCAGGTGAAATGAAAGCACAGCCTGTAGGTTGGCTTCTTTGGAGCTTTATTGGGTTCGTATTGTTCTATGCCCCACTGACATTTGCAGCAGCATTCGGTCCAGGATGGCTCGTTTCCGGAACGTGGCAATTTACAATTGTCGCCGGCGTATTACTCGCTCCCCTATTTGTTTCAGTAGTAGCCGGGAAAACAGTACGTCAAAAAATACCACTTATTTCATTACTAATTTCATGTGTCATTTTAGTCGGCATTTTACTTATCCAAGTACCACAGGCACAATCTGTTCCATTTAAAAGTTTAATGCTTGGCATTTTACCTGTTGTCATCGCTGCTTTTGCGTACCCTCTTGGTAACCGCAAAATGATGGAAATCTGTGGCGGACGCATCGATACATATCAACGAGTTCTTGGGATGACCATCGCCTCGATGCCCGCGTGGATCATTCTAGCCATTTATGCAATGGCAACGGTCGGGCTCCCTTCAAGCAGCCAAGTCATACAATCATTACTTGTAGGTATAAGCTCTGGTGTCATCGCCACTACTTTATTTTTCATTGCGACTGACCGTGTTCGCGATCATCAAGGCAAGCTTGCAGCAGTCGAAGCAACACAATCAACTGAAATACTCTTTGTCATTATTGGTGAAGTATTGTTACTCGGCATCGCATTCCCAAATCCAATTGCTCTCGCGGGTCTAGGTGTCATCATTGTTGGCATGCTATTACATAGCTACTATACGATGATACTAGGAAAAAAGAGTGCTGTTCCTAGCAGTGGCTCTACTGAAAGATTGGAAATTTAAAAAAGTACATTACTAAATGTAATGTACTTTTTTTATTCTAGAGACACTTATATATCATTGTTTTAGATGTTCCTACTATTTCATAATCTTTGAAGCCTAGTTTTGATACATATTAATGGCCGTGTCATTTTCGAGGTCTACACTAAGTGAAATGGTATTGTATCCTTCATCCTTTGCTTGTTGAATTATTTTATGCATCAGTAAAGTTCCCACTCCTCTCCCTCTTACTTCTTTCAAAACAGCCATTCCTATTTCAGGCGTATTGCCATCAATATAACCATAGCTTTTATTATTGTTATTAAACAACCTATACCAGACCGCACCAACAGTTTTATTTTCTGCATCAACCGCAATCAATACTTTATCTCCCTTTCTCCCCCAACCTTCATGATATTTCCTTATGCCAGGCGCGTTGAGCAAAACTTCTTTTGATGGTTTATTCTCAACAATATGAATAGACTCATATAACATATCTAGAAAGAACTCAAACTCGTTTTTATCACCTTCGAAGTTTCTAATATAAAACATGAAATAATCACCCCTCTTTATTAAGGAATATTATATATTAAATTGTAATTTTTGCTATAATTATAAGGAGTTAAATGTTTTTAAATGTACGCACTATATATTAGCATTGATTGGAGTGGCGACTGGGCGACTCCTCGTGGATCAGCGTCACAGATGAGACCCTGGAGCGAAGCGAAGCGGCTCATCGGACGCCCCCAGGTAAGGGCTCAGCCGGAACGGAAATCAACTCGACTTTATGGTAGGGATAATTTTATTTTTAAAGGAATACTTTGAAGATTTATCAGAACATAATCTCATTTTATCGGAACAATTTCAGCTTTTATCGGAACAATCACGGTTTCAATCAAAAAAAGACGACTCAGTCACAATGGAATGAGTCGTCGAGAGATTTTACGTTCCCAAAAAATGAGGGGGGTTTTAGGAGCGCTTTATCATGAACTAGCAAACTTCTGGAGAAAAGCAGCTAAAGTTCATCCTCTCTACACTGTATTGTAGACGAGGAATAATCTTTATACGATAATGATAATCATTATCAATTATAAAGTCAACAGAAATCTGAAAATTTCTTAAAGTTTTTTTAAAAATTTCTTCCGCCAAAAGAAATTAATGTCACAATGCCTTCTTCAGCGAGCGACGGTATTGCCATTGCTTTAGCTGAAAATGTAGGAAACAACCTATACAAAAGCCTGCAATTGCTATCGATGAAGCTACAGCAACCATTCCCGTAAAGATATAGCCAACTACCTGCCATTTAAGACAGTAACCTAAAAATCCACCTGCTAAACATAAGCTAGCAATACTGGAATTAAACTTTTGCTGCTGCGCATCCTCTGGTATATATGTAGATGGTGCCTTTTTTAGAAACAGCTTCCCTACTCGAATAATAGGATTAACATTGCATAATACACCAAGTAAATTTGCTATTAATGGAATTGCTAAAATCCAAAAGATGCCTGATATCCACGTTAGAATGACGCTTATAAGAATCGTCCATTGATTGAGTCGAACGAGCGGCCTTGGAATTGCATGAGGCTGTGACATTTAAAAACCTACCTTTCAGATATGTTTAATGCATTTTGCTATATTGCAATCCATTTGTGAAGCAAAAATGATTAATTTATAATAAACGTAACAGATGATTGAAAGAAAAGGTGATGACCATGCCAGCATTAACGATGGATCAAGTTCGACAATTGAATTCCTATAGCATTTATACGACAGAACCAAAGCGGACATTATTTACATTAGCTGATATACATAAAGACTTTTACCATCCTGATTTTTTAAACCTGATGATGGGTATTACAGATGCAGCAACGGAAACAGCCGCTATTTCTCACTTTGCACGCCGCTACGGTATGTTTTTTGCTATGCAACTTTACATGCTCGCCGCCTATGATGAGGTTTGGAACGGTAAACCGATCGAGCTTCGTTTTGATGCAACAAAAGAATTCGACAGTTTTACAGTTGCAATGTTTGTTAACCCAAACGATTGGCGCTATGTCGAGGAGGAAGAACGTCAAGCCGTTATTGAGAAGATTCTATATGATGGGCACGTTATCGTTCAGCAGCTTCGTAAAGTAACATCTATTTCCCCTCTCACTATTTGGGAAAACTTCTTTGGATATTTACTTTGGCACTATCATATATTGCTTTCTAATCCTGGTCTTGCTGATCAAGCAATGGAGGATATTGAAACTTTAGAGGACCCTAAAACATGGGCTCGTTTCTCCAACAAATCTTGGTGGGCCCAATACACAGGAGGTCAAGGCCCCACTAATTTAGTGTACGTCCCAGTACGAAAATCATGTTGTTTTTCTAAAGACATCCCTGGTTTAATGGCTTGTGGCTTTTGTCCGATTAAATAAAAAAGCCTTACCTCTCATATTAAAAAGAATCCAGTTTGATCAATCTTTTATTCAAACTGGATTCTTCTTTTTATTTTTGTAGCTAATATTAACTTTTTTACTATTACTAAAAAAAGTTAAAACTTTTCCCAATCTGAGTCGTCTCTTTAGTGCGCGATATCTTACGGAGGATCAAAATGATTAATCAAAATCCATTTGAGGTGATTGAAGAGATTTACGAGGAGCATTACACATATTTGCGGAATTTTTTAATTGGATTAACTAAAAGTTATGACGTAGCCGATGACATCATCCAAGAGTTATTTGCAAAAATCTTAACAGATCCATTAAAAATTCAAGAAGTTACTTTTATGAAAAGTTGGTTAGTAAAGGTGGCTAAAAATACACTTCTCGATCATTACAAAAAAAGAAAACCCGAGCTGTTTCATGATGAAAGTGTAATTGAAAACTTATTAATTGATAATCAAACACCCGAATCAAAGGCAATTATAAATTCCCAAATTATTACTACTTTAGGTTATTTATCGACGAGTGATAAGGCCATTTTTTTAGCAAAGTTTCATTATGGTTATGATTACCAAGAAATAAGTACACTTTTGAATATACCTATCCCTACATTAAAATCCAAAATATTTAGGATGAGAAAGCAGATGGCTAGAAAGAGGTGAAAAAGATGGAGGATTCTCAAAAGATTCATATTCTTTCGCGGGAGTTAATCTCTGTATTTGATGAGTTAGAACAAGAGACAAAAGAAGTAGTTTTGGAACATATCCAAGACTGCAATGAGTGTAAGCAATTATTTAATGAATTAGCTGAGGGAAATTATCCGATGTTAGAATTGAGTGAAGAAGTAGAAATAAAGCCATTGAAGAAATTAGTTCAGTTTAATCATGGCCTTAAGTGGTTATTTATTTCCATTAGAGCGCTCATTTTATTTTATATCCTATATTCCTCTTTCCATTTTTACAACTGGGAACTGTCTGATGATGCGGCCATTGAATATATCAAAAGTGCCACTTTCCTGTTCTATTTCCCAGCAGCTATTTTTTTAGCAGTATTCACGATGACCTTCTTTACCAAAAGATGGGTTTTATTCTCAATTCTTTTTGATTTAGGGATTATATTTTTTTTAGACACATTGATATCGATTTTCTATTAATACATGGGGTGAACGAAATGGGAATGATAGTTTTAGTAGGTTTCATTTTAGGGGCAAGTATTTTCCTTTTTACTTTAATAGCTTTGAAAAAAACAGGAAAGTTCTACTTGGCTCCAATTGTAACATTTTTAATTGCTGTGCTTACTGTCCTATACGGATTATTCAAAGTGGGAGGCTTTGAAGGGATGGGTTTTGGAATTATTGGAGTAGGCATTTTGACAGCTGCCCTAGGCGGGACGTTAATACTTCCTTTCATGAAAGGTATAAAACAGTCTGAATTTAATAAAGTGGATAAATCAATTTTATTGATAGTCCCAGTCCTTATTTTTGCTATTATTGGTTGGACGATTACTTCAAATAAAGGTTATTGGGTCAATGAAGAAGGTGTTATAGAGGCTGGTAACGATACTTCCTCCTACTACGAGGTATCTACGATTTCTGAAGGAATGAAACAAATCCATATTCAATTAGGCGAGAAATATGAAGGAAAGCGTCTGGAAGTAAAAGATGTAAAGACCATAGGGAACACTGAAATCACAGTTAAAGTTGTCGATAGGGGAAATGCAAATGAGGGGCTCCCATTTATAGAGATAGGTCTAAATAAAATTGTTGAGCCGTTAGTGGTCCAAACAACTGATGGAGAGATAATCAATTCTAAATCTATTAACTAAAAAAACTACTTTAATGTAGTATAGTTAAATACCCTACCTCGAAAATTAATCAATTAACCCCGTCCTAATTCAGAACGGGGTTGTGTTTGTTCGAGCCTTTAAAATTAAATAACTTTATTGTTTTTTAATCGTGGCTATAATACTATTTGGGATCAGCTGGTCACTCATACTTGTGATGAGAAGATTGACGCCAAGCCCGCTAAAAGCGCCAACTCACAGCTTAATTTATATATTATTCTTTTGCCGATAAGGTAAGGCTTTTTACTATTATTTATTTTTCATAAACGACGAACCAATCATCTTGATCCTCATACATAGAAGTACCTGTATAACCCTGTTTCAAAAGCTGTTGCTGACCAGCCGTATCATCCATCGAAATCGTCATCTTTTCTGTAAAGGTTGGTAACTCTTGTCGCAAGTCTTTATAGAAAACATATCGCAGCTTATCTACATACTTAATTTTCAACCCCTTTACGACTAATCCTTGAGAAAATTTATCTTTCAAGCTAGGGATATTATATGGCTTGACCGTTGAACATACATAATCATATTTTGCTAAATCGATATGACTCATGACAATTTGGGCTAATGTTTTTTGTAATCCGTAGCCACGATATGTCGGTGAGACATTCGATATTTCTTGGTATAAAACTTTATGAAATTCATCCTCGCCAATCTCACAGTCATAGCCAAGGTGCTCGTCATCGACAGGTGGGTTCAATAGTGCACGAAAGGCGATTAACTCCTCCCCTACGTAAGCACCTATCATCATGCCATTGCCGCTTAAAATATAGTCAAATTCCTCCATGCTTAATGGCTGTAATATACTTTGGTCTGCTAATGATTCATAAACCTCAAGCTGCAATTTTTCAATTTCTTGCATATGTTGAAGATTTAATGTTGTAACAAAAAACGGCGTTTTCCCAAGCATACCTTCATAAATTTTCTCCATTTCGCCGCCTCCTTAGACTGTTACAATTGTTGAGAACTTACATAATTCTTTAAGGATCTCTTCATCTACGTCGACACCTAATCCTGGTTTTTCATTTAAACAGATAAATGGAACATCATAGTGTAAGTTTCCGACATCCTTAGAGAACTTTAATGGACCTGTTAATTCTACACTTGTCATTATTTTTTTAGAGAATGCTACGTGGAAGCCAGCTGCTGAACCCACGGATGATTCTACCATTGAACCGATTTGACATTCAATGCCTGCCATTTCAGCCATAACTGCTAGTTTCATAGCAGGATAAATGCCACCGCATTTCATTAATTTAATATTAACTTTATCTGCAGCACGCTTTGCGATAATTTCACGCATTTCACGTACACCGCGAAGTCCTTCATCAATCATTAATGGAACATCAGATTTTGACTTCACCTCTACCATTCCATCAATATCTTCACTATCTACTGGCTGTTCTAACCAATCGATATTCAGATCTTTCAATGCACGTAAACCTTGTAATGTAGTGGACGCATTTCTCCAACCTTGGTTTACATCTACACGAATAGCAATGTCCTCACCAACGCGTTCTCGCACCGCTTTGATACGAGCAACATCACGAGTTACCTCTGTTCCTACCTTCATTTTAAATGATTGATAGCCCATTTCTACACGATTAGCCGCCTCTTCTGCCATAGCCTCAGGTGTTCCAATACTCAATACATGGGTAATCGGGAATTTCTCGTGATAACGTCCACCTAGTAGTTGGTACACCGGAACATGCAACACTTTCCCTGCAATATCAAAACAAGCAATGTCAATCGCTGCTTTTGCTGCTGGGACATCTTTCACTACTTTGTTCATCTTATCGTGAAGCTTTTCAAAGGCCATTGGATTTTCTCCAATGATTGCAGGAGCAAGCTGGTTTTTTAATAGCGCGTATGTGCTCTCCCACGTCTCCCCTGTTACGTGTTCATCTGGCACAGCTTCACCGTAGCCTACAATACCTGTGTCTGTCGTAACCTTCAAAATAATAGAAGGCATCGTATCATATGTAGCATAACTGATGATAAATGGATCAATAAGTGGTAAATGGATTGCAAAAATTTCTACTTGTTGGATTTTCATTTTTATCAGTCTCCTGTATAATATAGTTGTCGCTAATACGTCGTTAATTATCGAAAAAATATAGAAGAAAAGGAACGTACCTATGTCTACTAAAATAGCGGTTATCTGCTCTAAAGCATTTATGAAGCGTATAAATAGTATCGCACAAAACATAGAGAATATTCAAATAGATTTTTATCTTTACAAGCAACCTACAGAGGCACCCGTTTTGTTAAAGGAAATTAAGCCATGTGATGCACTTTTATTCGGCGGAACGTTGCCCTATTTACATGCCCAGTCCGCACTATCAGAGATGCCAATACCTTGGAATTATATAAAACAAGACGAGACGGCAATTTCCACAACCTTATTATCACTTGTAGCGAATCATGCGGTACCTTTAAATAGAATTTCCATCGATGTTATGAATCCAGCTATTGTCGAAAATGTTTTAACAGAAATAGAGTATTTTGGTCCAAAACCATATATACAGGCTATTTCTATCACTGAACCTACTCAATCTATAATGCAGCATCATATCGCTTTATGGGAGGCTAACAGCATTGATTTTGTCATAACAAGTATTCATAGTGTGTTTGATGAATTACAAGTTCTTCAAATACCCGCAATGCGCATGTTAGATGCAACTAACTCCATTATCCAATGCCTAGAGGAGACGAAATCTCAATCACTTCTTACAAAATCTGAATCTGTGAAAGCTGCCGTTGGACTATTAGAGGCTTCTGAAAATAAACCTATAGACGATAACATGCTCACTCAAATCACAGCAATTACGCATTCAACTTATAAAGAAATTTCACCGTATTCTTTTGAACTATATACGACAGCTGGGCATTTGCAAAAGGCCCTCGAAAAAGAGAACTTACAGAATTTATTACAACAAAGCGATCAGTCGTTTAAGCTAGCATTTGGGTATGGTCACTCTATAGTTGAGGCTAACCATAATGCCAAGAATGCATTAACATTTGCTAAACCTTGTGAAATTTATATACTCGATGAGCATAAAAACTTGCTAGGTCCATTCCCGAAATCAGAACTAAGATTAGCTTTAAAAACAGATGATCCATACGTTTTACAAATGGCAAAGCAAACAAGCTTAAGTCCATTAAATATTTCTAAAATCATTCATTTTAGCCGGGAGCGCCAAACAGCTCAATTTACATCTCATAATCTTGCAGAATACTTACAAGTTACACGCCGCACAACAGAGCGCATTATTAAAAAATTAGTGGATAATGGCTATGCTAAAGTAGTTGGTGAAGAAATGCCTCACCAACAAGGTCGCCCACGTACAATTTACGAATTGAACTTTGCAGTCTATTGAAAATAAAAAACTCTCGCAGATGCTTTTGCATCCGCGAGACTTATCAGAAAAGAGAGGATTTTTAGCCTTCTAGATTTAGTCAGCCATGACCATATTAGAATCATTTAGTTCTTCCTCTTTTTTGCGATTCTCTGCTGCTTCCATTTCTTCAGGTGTCAGCTTAACAATCGCAAATCCGATATATGCATAAAAAATTGAAATAATAGGTACTAGGAAGTTAATAATTGCATACGGCGCGTATTCCATTGCCCCTACACCTAACGTCGCTAAAATAAAGACTCCACAAGTATTCCATGGGAAGAATACAGAAGTTAGTGTTCCCCCATCTTCTAACGCGCGAGATAAGTTTTTCGAATGTAAGCCACGCTCTCGATACACATTCGCAAACATACGTGATGGTACAACAATTGAAATATACTGCTCAGAACATGTAGCATTTGTTGTAATACATGCAGCAATCGTTGAAGCAACTAAGCTTCCTGTAGATTTAGCAAATTTCACAATGACATCCATAAGCGCTTTTAACATGCCAGAATACTCTAACACTCCACCGAATGTCATAGCCACAATCGTCATTGAAACCGTATTCATCATCGAATCTAAGCCACCACGGTTAAATAGGTTGTCCACCATTTCATTGCCAGTTGAAATAACAAATCCTTCTTGTAAAGCATGTACGGCCATTGTAGGTGTACCGCCTTGTACGAAGATTTGTAGTAAGAATCCTGAGATAATTCCGACAACTAAGGCTGGAATCGCAGGCACTTTTTTCGCTACTAATACAATTACACCAACTGGTACAAGCAATAACCAAGGAGAAATAACAAAGCTTTCCTCCATTACTTTTAATGTTGTTAAAATGCTTTCTGATTGCATTGAAATATCCGCGAAGCTTCTTCCCATAATTCCAAATACAACGGTTGCAATGACTAAAGCTGGAATAGTCGTATAAAGCATGTGCTTAATATGATCAAATAAGTCGGTACCTGTTAAACCTGCTGCGAGGTTAGTAGTATCCGATAATGGTGACATCTTATCACCAAAATATGAACCCGAAATAACCGCTCCGGCAATCATTGCTGCAGGGATCCCCATACTTAAACCAATACCCATTCCAGCAACACCGATTGTAGCCATCGTTGACCATGAGCTACCAATCGCCAATGAAACGATTGAACATAACAGCATGATTGTTACTAAAAACCAAGCTGGAGAAATTAATTTTAAACCAAAATAAATCATTGTCGCTACGACACCGCCGCCAATCCATGCGCCGATTGTCAAACCTACTAAAATAATAATTACAATTGCAGGTAAAGCTAGACGTATCCCCTTATACATCATTTCCTCAATTTCCATCCATTTAAATCCATGCATTTTGGCAACTACTGCTGCTACAGTTGTTCCGATAATAAGTGGTACGTGAGGACTTTGCTCTAACACAACTACTGTAATTAACATAGCTATAATCATTATTACAAAAGGCAGAAGTGCCCAACCAGCATTAATATCTTTTTTCATGAATCCATCCCCTTTTTTTGCACCAGTTGCCAAGCTTGGTTGTCAAAGACGCAAATAATTTTTTACGTTTTTTAGCATAATATTCAAAAAATTAAAAGTCAACGCAAAAAAATTATGCTTCTAGAGCAATTCCGACTATTTTTGCGCAATAAAACGCTTTCAAATAGCTATTTAGGGCAATGCGGAATATTCATATATTTCGATAAAAAAGAAAATAAAAAGGAACTCTATCAAAAGAATTTTGATATAGCTCCCTCTCACATTCATTATTCGTATTCAGGTTTTTTTTCTAACACACAAGCAAGTACTTTCGCAGCGTCCATTAATGCACTTCTTTCAAAAGTCATTTTTGGATGATGCAATCCAGGCGATAAGTTGGCCCCAATACCAACCATTGTTGCTTTTAATTCAGGTTTTTTCACTGTGTAAAAATGGAAATCATCACTTCCAGGTGTTGTGATTTCCCCTGCTAGATGCTCTTCCCCAAGTGTTTCAATAATTGCGTCTTTAGCCATACGTGCGGCAATTGAAGAAACTTCAGCACCAGGTGTAAAGTCTATCCATTTCCAGTCTATATCAATCTCAAACTGCTGTTGGATAGATTTTAAGCCAAATCCAATACGACTACGAAGTAACTCTAGTTGGTTATTATGTTGCGCTCGAATATCCATCGAGAAGCTCGCAGTACCTGGAATAATATTCGTGCTACCACCATCCGCAACAATCTTCGTTAGCTTTGCAGAATGAGGCTCGAAAGGTGATAAATGTATGCTATTGAGCATTTGTTGTATGGCCATAATCACATCAATTGCATTTTTCCCTTGGTGAGGTCTAGCACCATGGGCGTCTGTGCCTCGAATTGTTCCTTCTAAAAAATAGGCTGCCCCGTGATGAATCGCAGGCGATACCTTGCCAAGTGGTAGCTCTTCAATTGGTCTTAAATGAACACCAAATAAATGCGATACACTATCAACCGCTCCTCGCTCAAAGGCAGCACAAGCTCCATTCCCAAGTTCTTCAGCAGGCTGGAAAATAAAACGAACACGATGTTGCAATGGTCGATCTTTCAGTAATAATAAAGCGCCAAGTACCATCGTTATATTGGCATCATGACCACATGAGTGGTTCGCTTGCCATTTCCCATCCACTTCCTGCCATAATGCGTCTATATCTGCACGTACAGCAACAATTTCATCACCTGTACCAATTTCAGCAATTAGCCCTGGAACATCTCCTAACAACCGATAGGATACGCTTAACTCATCTAAAATCGACGCGATCTTTTTTGTCGTTTCGAATTCCTTCCAACTGACCTCTGGGTATTCATGAAAATGTTCAAACCATTGGTAAATCGTTTCCTCTAACACTGCATTTGACATAACCACACCTCTATACGCATTTTTGTTTCCCATTATACATGAAACGAATTCATAAAAAAAAGAGGACAATAACTTTAGTTTTCCGTTCTGGCTGAGGGCGTCCGAGTAGTCGCCCTCAGTTGATAAAGACTGAAATTATTCTGATAAAAGCTAAGTTTGTTCCGATAAATCCAGAAAATATTCCGATAAAATTTATAATTGTTCCGATAAATCTTCAAAGCATTCATCTAAACCAACAGAGGTTGGTCACGAAGAGTATATATTTCTACAAATACTACTCCCAACTTTTATGTAAAAAACAAAGGACTGTGTTAAAAGTAATTTCTACCTTTAGCACAGTCCCTCAAATAAATATTATAAACTTGTAAAAAAACCTTCTGGATATTCTTCATAATGTACCATTGTTAGTTGCTCCTCATTTTTTTCCTCTTCGATATTTAGCTCCAATTCCTGATCCATTAGATACGTTTCAAATTTTGAGTTAAAAAATTTGTTCATTTAAACACCTCCACAATAAATTTAATTGAATTTTCTGATAAAAGAATTATACAATGACCTTTGCAGAAAAAGCAATAAACGATGCTCATTATGCATAAAAAATATGAAAACGATCTACTTTTTAGATTATTATTCAAACAAAAAAGGGATATATCAGAAATTATGATACATCCCCTATATGGTAAGACTTATAAACCAAGTGCTCGGTACATAATCGCCGTAAATTCTGCACGCGTTAAGGTTTCATTTGGTCTAAAATTGCCGTTTTCATCGCCTTGTGCGATGTTATGGTCTGCTAAAGCGGCAATATATTCACTCGCCCAGTGTGACGGGGCAACATCTTTGAATGTACTATTGCCATCTGGCGTTAAGCCAAATGCGATCACCATCACTTTTGCCATTTCAGCACGTGTTATAGAAGCGTTTGGTCGGAACGCTCCATTTGAATCGTCCACGATACCCGCTCGTTGTAGTCGTGTAATTTGTTCATAATTCACATGACTTTTAGGAACATCCGAAAACGATTCAGCGTCTCGAATTGGTGCTGGTTGTAACGCACGGTCAATCATAAGCACTATGTGTTGACGTTGAATCCTATCATTTGGTCGGAATGTGCCATCTGGATAACCTATAATAATGCATCGATTGGCAACTTCTTTAATCATATGTTGTGCCCAGTTATGATCAATATCCTTGAAAGTAATGTCACAACCACGGCTTTCCTTCATCCATCGCGCATATAATGTTAAGTCTTATGTGACTACATCTTTGTCAAAATCCCATGCTTTTGTGAAATTTTTATTTTTATACCAACCAATAAATAGGTTGCCTTCCTTCTTCGGATTAGAAGGTGGTTTCACTAAAGCTTTATAGCCAAGCTTTTGGGATGGAATTTCATTGCCTCCGTCGGAATCAAACGTCACTTTATAGTCCTTTGTCCACTTCGCATACAACGTGATGTCTGCCGTTACCTTATCTTCTGCAAAGTCCCATACATGGTTAAGCTCTTTATCTTTATACCAGCAATCAAATTGATAGCCTTCTTTTACTGGAGCGGTAGGGACTGATGTTAATTCTCCATATACTACCGGTTGAGTTGGAACTTCGCTTCCTCCATTGGCATCAAACTTGACAAACATTCTCCACTTAGCATAAATAGTCATTGGTTTCGTTACAGAGTAATTCCAAATTTTTGTATGATCTTCATCTTCCCACCACCCGATGAACCATTTCTCATTCTCCTTATACGGAGCAAATGGATAATTCTGTTTATCCCATTGGAATTCATGTTCTCCATGAAAGATTACAACATCTAATGGATTTGCTTGAAATGCTTTCTCTCCTATTGTTATCACGTTTGATGGAATGTCTACTCTTGTTAATTGATTAAGAGAAAATGCAGAACTTCCTATTGTTGTCACGCTTGATGGAATGTCTACTCTTGTTAATTGATTATCAAAAAATGCTCTGGATCCTATCGTTGTCAGGTTTTCATTGAATCCTACACTTGTTAATTGATTCATAGCAAATGCATAATCTTCTATTGTTGTCACGTTTGATGAGATATCTACTCTTGTTAATCGATTCATAGAAAATACCTCTTCTTCTATCGTTGTCACCTTTGGTGGGATTTCTATACTTGTTAATTTATTCGTAGCAAACGCCTTTGCTCCTATTGCCGTCACACTTGATGGGATGTCTACACTTGTTAATTGATTAGAATGAAATGCCCATGCTCCTATCGCTGTCACGTTTTCGTGGAATTTTACACTTGTTAATCGATTATTCCAAAATACAGTGCCTCCTATTGTTGTCAGCTTTGGTGGAATTTCTACACTCGTTAATTGATTATTATCAAATGCACCGTTTCCTATTGCTGTCACGCTTGCTGGGAAGTCTACACTTGTTAATAGATTACCAGAAAATGCTTTTAATCCTATCGTTGTCAGGCTTGAGTTTGAAGGGATTTTTATACTTGTTAATCGATTATATTGAAATGCTCTCTCCCCTATCACTGTCACACTTTCAGGGATTTCCACACTTTCTAATCGACTTTCATAAAATACTTGTTCTCCTATCGTTGTCAGGCTTGAGTTTGAGGGGATTTTTACACTTGTTAATTGATTATTATAAGCAAATGCTCTAAATCCTATCGTTATTACGCTTGACGGAATCGTTACACTTGTGAGCTGTTTTTGTTGAAATGCGTACTGTCCTATTTCTATAACTGGTTTACCATTGATTTCATTGGGTATGACAACATCTTTTGTATTTCCGTACCATTTTACAATGGCAACACCATTACCGCGATCTACAATACCAAAATCATCGGCAATTTTGGGTACATTAGTCATCCCTTCATCGTTCAAAGAAGTATTTTCATCCTCCGTAATAGTTGCGGC
>NZ_MWSJ01000003.1 GCF_002237755.1 Lysinibacillus sp. KCTC 33748
AAGCGAAGCGACAGCAACAAATGTTTTAACTGTGCGAAAGCGAAGCGACAGCAACAAATGTTTTAACTGTGCGAAAGCGAAGCGACAGCAACAAATGTTTTAACTGTGCGAAAGCGAAGCGACAGCAACAAAGCGCCCAGCCGGAACGGAAATCACCCCCTTGTTTTGACCAAGAACTACACTTTATTTAATCATTTACAGTAGCGGAGAAATGAGTCGCATAAGAGATTCGAGCATGCGTTTTTGAATACTTCGCTTTTGAAATGTTGCCCATGTAGTTTCTATGGAGTCTTTAAAATCTTGTTCAAAATCATTTTTAATATCTAGAACCGTGTTAGATTCATATAAGACTGCAATGAGTTCATAATTTAGCTCAAAACTACGAATATCCATATTTGCTGTACCAATTGTTGCAACTTCATCATCAACAAGTACAATCTTAGCATGCATAAAAGCATCTTTAACGCGGTAAATGGAGACACCTGCTTTTAAAAGTGGTGCAAAGTATGATTGGGATGCTTGATCACTAATGATACTATCGCCTTTCCCAGGATATAAAATACGGACATCTACTCCAGAAAGTGCACTCAAACGTAATAATGTTAATGTTTCCTGATCAGGAATAAAGTATGGGGTAGCAATCCAAATGGATTTTTTTGCAGAGCCCATAATTTTCAATAAAGCATTCCGAATACTTGTATCTTCTGAGCTAGGTCCACTTGCAACGATTTGTACGGCACCTTCTGCCTGATGAGTTCCTTGACTTGGAAAGTATGAGTTATCCATAAATTGATTCCAAGACTCAGTATTTAAATTACTAGTGGCATAGAGAAAATCTTCTAGAAAAATGGACTGTAGTTTATATAATGCTTTTCCTTCAATTTTTAAATGGCTATCACGCCAAATAGGAAACTTCTTCGAACGACCAAGATATTCATCCCCGACATTGAGTCCACCTGTAAACCCAATTGCCCCATCTACAATAACAATTTTACGGTGGTTACGATAATTGACGGTTTCTAATAGCCAAGGTGAAAGAATAGAATCAAACTCGACTACTTCAATTCCTGCGTCTTTCATTGGTTGTAAGAAACTCCTACGTAATTTACTACTTCCAAGTCCATCGTAAAGAAAGCGTACAATTACACCAGATTTTGCTTTTTTTATTAAGGTATCTCGAATTGAAGTGCCGATTTCATCTGATCGATAAATATAGTATTGAATATGAATATGATGTGTAGCATTTTCAATCGCTTGTAGGATTTCAGTAAATGTTTCATCTCCGTTTGTTAAGAGTTTTGTTGCTGTACCATTAGCAAGAGGACCGCCGCCAAATTTTTGGATAACTTGTGCTAAATAGATGGATCGTTCATTTAAAGGGCAAGAGGATTCTAAATTAAAACTTCTTCCTGCTAAAAGTTCACGGAATAACTTTCTTTTTTCTTCTGAACGAGATAAATGTTTCTTTCTTCTCCAGCGACTTCTTCCGAATAGTAAGTACAGCAGTAAACCGATAACAGGGAGAATGGTTAATACTAAAAACCAAGCCAATGTACTTTGTGGGGAACGATTTTCAATAAAAATAATGAAGGCAATCCCAATAAGTGTGATAGGCCATAGTAAGCCAATTAAGGTAGATAAGGGAATAACGGACTTATTTAAAAATATGGGCATAATTGCTGCTATTGTAAATACAAATAGCAATTGGACAACGCGATTTTTCATATGTATACATCTCACCTATTCTTTCTTACATATAATAAGAGAAAGTTGTACTTTAATAGCTTTATGATAAAATGTTTTCTTTTTTTTTACAATATAGACATTTCTGCGCCAACGTATAGGTCACGTTTTTAGTATTATGAGCGAATCACATCGCTAAAATAAGGGGAAACAACCCTCAAGTATTAAAATTGGATATCCGAAATTACTTAATATAGTAATGCACGAAAGTGTAGACAGCGTTTAAAAGGACAATCATGATAAAAAGAAGCCAAAATATTAAATAGGGCTGTTTCAAAGTGTTGAACTTGCATTATTTAAAAGGGGCAAGAAAATAATCTTTGCGCTAGGGATAGTAAAGCTTTATTTTCATCAAATAAAAACGGAATCCAGAATTAAAATCTATTTTATACAAAGAAATTATTTATTTATTACATAAAAAAATTAAGAAGAAGTCCGTAAAAAAATCACTTGAGAAATTGGATTAAATTATTTTTCTGCGGTAACATTCTGTGCTTCAGGGAGTTAATGCGATAAATGAAAAAATTATACATTAATAGCAATTGGGTAATGAGGTTAAATATGGCAATTTATAAAAATTCGTTTAAATAGCTTTTATAATAAAGAAATTCTAATAAATTTAGATATTGAGAGGGAGATTAAAAATGAGTAAATAAATCATTTGCTATATTATGATAATAAAAAAATAATACTTTAAACCGATAAAGTGAAGATTGAACAAGTTTTCATTTAAGAGAAAAATAAATTTATTGAGAAAAATCGGAATAGTTGTATGGTTTATTTTGTATATAAGAATATAAGAAATGTAAAAATTCTCTTGATTATATGTGTGATTTCTATATAAAATGATAGCATGCTTAATTATCTGAATATTATATCATTTGGTACTTGTAAGAAAATCTTTATAAAGAAGAAATAATGTTTTTAAAAGTATTGTAAATTGATGATTTTTTATTTTGATATGATTGTGAAATAAGTTTATCGAAATAGACATTTTTTTCGGAATATTAAATCAATAAAACCTAAAAGTAATTTTTTGTAAAAAATCTTAGCGTGCCGTATCTAACTCACTACATTTGCAGCAATAGTTAAGTAAAAACTTTTAAAAGGTGTGATATAAAATGAGCTTAATGTTAGAAGTGAAAAACCTTAAGACTGGCTTTGATATAGATGGAGAAATATATCATGCAGTGGATGATGTTTCATTTTCAGTTAAATCAGGGCAGATCGTTGGGGTAGTTGGTGAATCTGGCTGTGGAAAAAGTGTAATGTCACTTTCTATTATGCAACTTCTTCCCAACGGAATTGGTAAAATCACTGGTGGAGAAATAAAATTCCATGGGAAAAACATAGAAAGTCATTCAATCGATGAGATGAATAAAATTAGGGGAAAAGATATAAGCATGATTTTCCAAGAACCTATGACATCTCTGAACCCAGTTTTTACCATAGGTTCACAAATTGAAGAGATTATGCTTAATCATAGTAAGATTTCTAAGGCTGAGGCTAAAGATAAAGCGATTGGATTATTAAAACAGGTTGGTATTCCAAGAGCTGAAAAAATTATAGATGAATACCCTCATCAATTGTCAGGCGGTATGAGACAAAGAGTAATGATTGCTATCGCCATCGCTTGTCATCCTAGACTTTTAATAGCAGATGAACCAACTACTGCACTTGATGTAACTGTACAGGCTCAAATACTAGATTTATTGAAAAATATTCAAGAAGAAAATAACATGTCTATTGTATTAATAACTCACGATTTAGGTGTAGTTGCGGAGATGTGTGATGAAGTAATTATTATGTATGCAGGGAAGATTGTAGAACGGACAAATGTTGATAATTTGTTTCACAATCCCAAACACCCATATACAAAACTCTTGATGGCGTCGATTCCGAGGATTGATATAGAAGTGAATGAGTTAACCACTATTAAAGGTATTGTACCTTCTTTAAAAAATATGCCTCAACTAGGCTGCCGTTTTATTGATAGATGCCCGTCAGCTATGCCTGAATGTAGCAAGGTTACGCCGCAACTTGCCTTCGTAGGTGACAATCATGAAGTATCTTGTTTACTTTTTGAAGGCTGTAATTCTAGAAAGGGTGTGAGCTGACAACATGGAGCAAACTACAATGAAACAAAATAACGAAAATTTATTGGAGTTAATTGATTTAAAAACTTATTACCCGATTAAAGGTGGATTTTTCAAACATACGGTTGGCTATGTTAAAGCTGTTGATAATATTTCTTTTTCCATAAAAAGCGGTGAAACATTAGGATTAGTTGGCGAATCGGGTTGTGGAAAATCTACAACAGGTCGCACTATTTTAAGATTGTTAGATTCAACGGATGGAAAAATCATTTTTAACGGCCAGGATATTACAAAATTACATGGGAAATCATTAAGGGAAATAAGGAAAGATATCCAAATGGTATTTCAAGATCCCTATGCATCGTTAAACCCGATGCAAATGGTAGGTAGTATCATAGCTGAACCGATCATGAATTTCCATAAAAAATCACTGAAATCTTTAAAAAATGAAGTGATGGAGCTCTTACAAAAAGTAGGTTTACCAGAAGATGCTTATTACAAGTATGCACATGAATTTTCAGGTGGTCAGCGTCAACGGATTGGTATTGCGAGAGCACTTGCACTTAGGCCAAAACTAATTATAGCGGATGAACCAGTTTCAGCCTTAGACGTATCTGTACAATCGCAGGTTCTGAATCTGCTAAAAGAGTTACAAGATGAGTTTGACTTAACATTTTTATTCATCGCGCATGATTTAAGTGTTGTAAAACATATGAGTGATCGAATCGGTGTTATGTATTTAGGAAATATTGTGGAGATTGCAGATAAGGCACATATTTATGAGGAACCACTGCACCCTTATACACAGGCATTAATCTCCGCAATACCGGTACCTGATCCAAGGAAAAAGAGTAGTCGTATAGTATTAGAAGGGGATATCCCTAGTCCGGCTAATCCACCAAAAGGGTGTCCTTTCCATCCACGGTGTCCGAAGGCAATGACAGAGTGTTCATTATCAAAACCAACTTTAAAGGAGGTGAAGCAGGGGCATAGAGTTGCGTGCCATTTATATTAAAAAATAACAAAAAGAATAGTGTAATAATTATTTTCAAAATAATATTCAAGGGGGATAAAGAATGAAAAAATCAGCATTATGGTCTTTCATGCTTATGCTAGTTATGGCTTTATTTTTAGCTGCGTGTAATAGCGACAACGCAACAACTGACAAAGATAAGGAAAAAGACAAGGGGGATTCCACGAAGACTAGTGAAACAGCAAAAGGTGGAGTTGTAACTTTTGGTACTGACCAAGCACCTGAAGGTGTATATGATCCGGCCTTTAGTGGAAGTATTGTAGATTCTTATATCCAAAATTTTACAACTGATGGTATTTATGATGTAAATGATAACTTAGAATATGTTCCTAATTTAGCAACTTGGGACATTAGCGAGGATAAGTTAACGTATACGTTTAACCTTAAGAAAGGTGTAAAATGGCACAATGGTGAGGAGCTAACTGTTGATGACTGGGTATTTGCATTAGAGACACTAGCTGATAAGGATTACGATGGCCCACGATACAATTATGTTGAGAATATCAAAGGTGCAGCAGCAAAAAAAGCAGGGAAAGCTGACAAAATCGAAGGAATTGAAGTCGTTGATCCATATACTGTGAAAATTAGTTTTGAAAAAGTGAAAATTAATAACCTAGAAAACCTTTGGCAGTATCCTATGCCAAAGAAACATTATGAAGGTATTGCTGTTAAAGATTTAAGCGAGTCGAAACAAGTTCGTGAAAATCCTGTTGGCGTAGGACCTTTTAAAGTGAAAAAGGTTGTAGACGGTGAATATTCTGAATTAGAGCGTTTTGATGATTACTGGAAGGGCAAGCCACAGCTTGATGGGATAATTGTAAAAGTAATTGACCCATCATTGGCAGCTGGTGCGTTCCAAAACGGAGAAATTGACATCATGGACATTAAACCACAAGCTGTAAAAGAATTGTCAGCATTAGATAATGTACGCATTGAAGAAACGAATGGTGTAAGTTACTCATATATCGGTCTTCGTTTTGGTCATCGTGATAAAGCTACTCTTAAAAATGTAGCAGATTTTGATAAGTTTAAATCAAAAGAATTGCGTCAAGCACTATTATACGCGATTAACCGTCCAGCAATGATCGATGCTTTCTTAGAAGGAAAAGCTGACGTTGCGAATACTGTAGTTCCACGTGCCTTCTGGACTGCTGCAAAGGAATCTGACTTAAATCTATATGAATACAATGCAGAAAAGGCTAAAGAGCTACTTAAATCTGCTGGTTATGTAGATACAGATGGCGATGGATTTGTGGAAGATCCTAAAGGTAAACCATTTAAAATTTCGTTTGGTCACTATGCAGGTCCTGCTGCCTTCGAAGGTCGCTCTCAAGCAATTATTCAAGCTTGGAATGATATCGGAGTGAAAACAGAATTAGCTACTGGTACATTAATAGAATTCAACTTATATAATGATATGAAAGATAATGACGATGCTGCACTAGAAGCATTCTTCGGTTCTTGGAGTACAGGGGCAGATCCTGACCCATCAGGATTATGGGGTAACGATGCAGAATGGAACTATGGTCGCTATGTAGATGCTAAGAATCAAGATTTATTGGAAAAAGGCTTAAATGAAGAAGCATTTGATAAAGATAAGCGTATGAAGACTTATGTGGAATGGCAAAAATACTTCAATGAAGAATTACCAGCCCTTCCATTGTGGGAAAATTTAGATTTATATGGCATTAATAATCGATTACAAGGTGTTCATATCAACGCTGTTGGTTTCCAAACAGATGTTTACAAATGGCACATTAAGGAATAAATTGTAAACTAACTAAACCTACTAACTAGGTCCACTTCATGAATTGGGCCTAGTTAGTAAATTTCTAGATAAGGAGACGTCATATGCTTCAATACACACTTCGAAGATTACTAGGCATGATCCCATTGCTACTCCTTATTTCGTTGGTGGTATTCTTTTTAGCTAAAATGATGCCAGGAGATCCGTTTGGTGGAGAAATCAATCCGTCTAATACGAATCCACAATACATCGAAGAAATGAGAGAAAAATTAGGCTATAATGATCCGGTTATCAAGCAATATGGTAGATGGATTTCTAATTTTGCACAAGGGGATTTTGGAAAATCGACTGTTTATAAAAAACCAGCAGCAGAGATTATTGCTCAGAGGATACCTAATACAATATTTTTGGCATTAACATCATTAATTTTCACGTACATTTTTGCGTTTCTTATGGGCATGTATGCGGGAAGAAAACCTTATACACTTGGGGATAATTTGATTGCGACTTATAACTATTTAGCTTTAGCAATTCCATCATTTGTTGCAGGGATTGTTGCTATTTACTTTTTCTCCTTTAAACTAGGATGGTTCCCTTTCAATGGCTCCGTAGGTGTAGGCATAGAAGCAGGAACTTTGGAATATTACCTGAGTAGGTTCCATCATGTTTTATTACCGGCACTTATATTAGGATTAATGGGAACAGCGTCCTATACACAATTTTTACGAAATGACATTATTGAAAATAGTAGAAAAGATTTTGTCAGAACTGCAAGAGCAAAAGGAACAAAGGAAACAAAAATTTATAACAAACATATTTTACGCAATTCAATCATTCCGATTATTACGTTTCTTGGTTTTGATATCGCAACATTGATCAGTGGCGCAGTAATAACAGAAACGATCTTTACTTATCCAGGAGTAGGAGCACTCTTCTTAGAATCAGTTGGAAGAAGAGATTATGCAGTGATGATGTCGATAACTATGTTACTTTCGTTTTTAACACTTTTTGGAAATTTGGTAGCGGATATATTATATGGTGTGGTAGATCCGCGTATTAGACTAGATTAAGGAGGGGGTATTATGACATTGGTAACTGATCAAGAAGTTATAACTCCAAAAACACCGAAAAAAAGCCCCTCGCCATGGGTGATAGCGAGACGGAAGTTCTTTAAAAATAAATTAGCGATGCTTAGTCTTATCTTTTTACTAATAGTTATCATTCTATCGTTTTTAGCTCCGTATATTACAACAAAAGATATTGTACGTGTCGACTTTATGAAAATTAGTCTACCTCCATCAAGCGAGCATTGGTTAGGGACAGATACGAATGGACGAGATGTTTTTACTAGAATGCTCTACGCTGGTAGATCATCTTTAACAGTTGGATTAGGCTGTATGATGTTTATTGTAGTGATTGGAACAGCTGTTGGCGCTATTTCAGGGTATTTTGGAGGAAAAATAGATCAAATGTTAATGCGATTTACTGACTTCATATTAATGTTTCCATTTTTAGTTTTCTGTATTGTTTTAAATACGATACTTTCAGGAAAAATATCTGGTCTATGGACATTAATAATTGTTATTTCACTTTTAATGTGGGGAAGCGTAGCTAGGATAGTACGAAGTAGGGTTTTAACTGAAAAGGAAAATGAGTATATATTAGCTGCTCAGTCAATTGGCTGTAAACCTTCAAAAATAATCATTAAGCACTTATTGCCTAACGTTGCATCGACGATTATTGTACAGGCAACATTATTGATGGCGGTGACAATTGTTGCAGAATCTAGTTTAAGTTTTTTAGGACTCGGGGTTCCGGCTGATACACCTAGCTGGGGCAATATGCTATTTGAGGCTAGAAACTCAGATGTACTAAAGGATAAGCTTTGGATGTGGGTACCACCTGCAACAGCTATTTCATTAGTTATTTTATCAATTAACTTTATTGGAGAAGGATTAAAGGATGCATTAAATCCAAAATCAAGAAGGTAATTGGCGCATATTGCTGCCACCTAGCGCAAGAAAATAGCGCACCAATATACGACAATTGTCTTTACGAGCTATATTTTCATCGCATGTTAAATGTGAAAAGAAGCGGATCCCAAAAGATTTGGCAATCTGTTTTATGAACACATAAGAAACATCGATTCCTGACAGCAAAATGAACAAATGGCTGGCTTTAACCTAGTTGTTTCAAGTAATGTCTGACCATTTCAGGATGCGAGAGTTGAGTATTAATTAAAGATATTTTTCATAGAATCAATTTTCTGTATATTCTAAAAGAAATAACTTGAAATCTATCTTCCTTTTTATTACAATTAAGTCATAGTTTTGTAATATCGTGTTTTTGAAGGAGGTGAATTGGTAAATGGAAAGAGATATTTTTGATTTAGATTTAAAAGTATCAGAAGTAAGCCCACAGATATCGCATCCAGAACAAGAACTACCAAGTTCTAAAGATGCTAACGCTAACCTTTCTTTTAAGCCACCTTGTCCAATAAGACCATAATTATAAATGCGGTGAAAAGTTATTTCTTTTCGCCGCTTTATATTTTTGCTAAATCTGAAATTTTAATAGAATAGGGAGGTTAAATTATGAAAAAGGACTGGAATATATTAGATTTAAGTGTTGTGAGAACCCCATTATTCCCACTTTCATTTTATATGAGTAAATTATCCTTAGAAACAAATCCAGAAAATATTATAAATTTAGTTCTGAATAATCAAATTATTAAAGAAGCAATATATTTTGCTAATCCAAATCTCTTAAATGAAATAGAAAAATATAACAATAAAAGTGATAAGAAAAAAAGAAATATTATAACCTCTTTATATAAATACCTTGCAAGAATTTCTACAAAATCAACTCCTTTTGGACTTTTTTCAGGAGTTCAAGAAGTTTCGCAAAAAAATACTTCATATACCTCATTTTATAATCAAACAGAAAAAAATAATAATAAATATATAAGAGTAGATTCAATGTGGTTACTAGGTGTAATAGAGAAAATAGAAGTTCAGGAACAATTGTGGGATTTTATAAATGTTAAATTTGTGGATATGTATTTATTTGAGGGAGATAGGATATTCTTCCCGTACAAAACGATGTACGGACAATTTGATAGATATAAAGAACAAGGTGAAAAAAATGGTTTCTCCATTCGGAATAACGAGCTAATTGGTAAAATAAGGTTAATTGCAACTGACTTTATTCCACTTTCTGTTTTGTTATTTGAGCTAAAAAATATTTATACGGATATTAATGTGATTGAAATTAAATCTTATTTGAAACAATTAATATCTCTTGAAATATTACATACAAATTTGCGTCCAAATTTAACAAATGCAAATAATCTAGATGATTTATTATTATTTTTTAAAAGATTTAATTTATCAGATCAGCCAATGTTTCAATTGCTTTATAAAATACAAGAATGTATTTCGGAATATTCCGATTTAGAATTAGGTAAGTTTGAAAGTATTGAGTTATTGAATGAAATAAAGGTGAAAATGGAGGATTTATATAAATGCAAAGATTACTTACATATAGATTTAAAATTTGAAAGTGATTATGAGCTTCCAAGAAACTTTAATGAGGATATAAAGAAAGCAATTGATATACTAAGTCTTTTTTTAATTCATCACAATCACAATCACAATCACAATCAAAGTTTAGAAACTTTTAAAAAAGTATTTATTGAAAAGTATGGTTACAATACAGAAATAAAATTAGTTGAATTACTATATTCTCTTGAAATTACTGATTATACGACAAAGAATATAACGACAAGAACTTTAGATGAGATAGAGGATCATACAATTTATAATTATATGGAAAGCTTAATCACTAGTGCTTTATTTCAAGGACTTGAAGAATTGGAGATTACTGATAACGAAATAATAAAGTTTAAACAGTATCAAAAAATAGACTTCTCTTATGTATATGAGTCATTTGATATGCTATTCTCAATAGTCAAAAATAATAATCATGTTTATTTGACAGTTAATAATGATAATTTTTCTGATAATGCAGGACAATTAATAGGAAGATTTTTCCCTTTATTAAGCGATAAATATACAAGGGAAATTGAAATATTAAATGATTTTGAAAAGAATATTTATGGAGATAATTATGAGATAGCTGAAGTTAGTTGTCAAAGTGTTTACGGAAGAGCTTCTAATATACGTTCAACTATAAATCCTAGGGATCATGAATTACCTATTCTTTCAGGTTTCTCTAAATTTAAAAATAATATTAAAATTGGTTCGATTCTTTCTGGAATTAATGATTATGGAGAATTATATTTGAAAAATTCTGATACAAACAACTATATCGTTCCTAAAACAACAAATATGTTAAATGGCGTAAATTATTTTCCTAAGGCATATAAATTTTTATTAGACGTAGGAAAAGAGGGGGAGATTCCTTTTCAAACTTTCTTTCCGATTTTTTATAATAAATTTGTATTTACTCCTAGAATCAGATATAAAAATATTGTTTTGTCTAAAAAACAATGGAGAATTGATATGTATATCCTGCAATTAGAGAAGCAGTTCAAATATGAGGATTGGGAATATGCAATTTCCAAATGGAGAGAAACGTACAAAGTTCCAAGAATAGTTGAAATGAAAAATTTAGATTCGACAATTTATTTTAATTTAGATAATTCATTACATTTAACAATTTTAAGAAAAGAATTTTCTAAATTAAATAAGCTTATTTTTACTGAAGTAGACTATGGAATTGATATTAACTCTATTAACGAAAATCAATTTAAAGAAGAATTAACAGTATCTGTATTGAATAAAAGGAGTATTAAAAAGAAATTTAGTACACTGCATAATAATTCGGAAATTAAGAGGAAGATTATTCCTGGTGATGATTGGATTTATTATAAACTTTATATTAAAGAAGATTATCAAGATGAGCTATTAATAAAGTCTATATTACCATCTATGAATAAATTATTGAAAGAAAATAAGATATATTCTTATTTCTATGTAAGATATATTGATTCTTGTCCTCATATTAGGCTGCGAATAAAAGTAGACTCAACAAATTTTAATTTTGTATTTTCATTTATGTATGATTGGATAAAAAAATATATTGAAGAAAATTTTATTGATAGTTTAAGTATTGATACGTATTATCCAGAATATATGAGATATGGTGGACATCGATTGGAAGAACAATTTCATGAAGTATTTTTTGCAGACAGCCAATATTGTTTAGAGTTATTAAATCTAAACAATAAAATTGGGGAACCTATTGAAAAAATAATTTTTTATTCGGTAAAGTGTTTATTACAGGATATTGGTTTCGAAAAAGATAAGCAAATTAAACTTCTAAATCGATATTTATACCTTCATAGGTTAAATAAAAAAATATTGAAATTGAATTTCAAAGATAATATTTTAGAAAACTCAAGGATAGATGTTTCTAATTTCGAAGCTGAAGAAGTTTCAAAATTTAGAGCATGTGCGCTTAAACAATTCTCTAAAGAGTTAGAAATTGCACAATTAGAGGGGTTTAACATAAATGATATTGTCCTATCAGTAATTCATATGAATGTAAATAGATTAATGATTGTAGAAAAAGAAAAAGAAAATCAACTAATGTATAGTTTATTAAAATTTCTTGAGAAAAATTAAAAACTTTACGTGTGAGTTATCTTCCAACATCATATTACATTTTTTCATAATCTTTATTATTTGGGGGTAAAACCAATGCATACTTCTTCTTTAGAGCTTCAAAAACAATGTTCAATACTTTTTGAAGAACATCTGAAAAACTTTGCTAACAATACTTTGAAAACAAATTTTGAAGATAAAAGTATTCACACCCTTAGTGATGGAATTCCGGGACTTTGTATTTTTTATGCAAGTTTAGATAAGTTGTATCCGAAAAATAATTGGGACTATTATGCACACAGGCATTTAGAAATATTAAATAAAAAGATAGACTTTAATAGTATAGATGTATCACTTTACAGTGGAATAAGTGGAATTGGGGCATCAGTTTTATCTTTAGCAAAAGAAGGTAGATACCAACAATACTTAAAATCATTAAATGAAGTTTTAGAAAATCGAATTAGAAAATTACTAAATGAATTCCCTTCAGAATATGACGTCTCAATATATGATGTATTTTCTGGAATAACAGGTGTAGTTAGATATATGATATTTTTTAAAGAAAATAATAATATGAATCAGCTAATAAAGGAACTAGTTAGTAAGATAATATTATTTGCAGAATATGAAATGGATAGACTTTCTGGTGATTCTGCAAATAAAAATGGTTCTGTTAACTTGGGAACCGCGCATGGTTTATCAGGCATGTTATCAATTTTATCAATAGTCAAACTAGAAAAATTTGAAGTTGAAAATTTGCATCAAACTATAGTTAATCTAGTAGCATTTTTAGAAAAAAATACATTCAAAACCTTAGGTGTACTTACTTTCCCTGAACGCTTACCTTTTATAAATACACCTAGACATAAAAAATATATTAATTCCTCTTGGTGTTACGGTATAACGGGGATTACTAGATCAATGATTTTAGCATCTAAGGCAATAGATGATATGTTACTTAAAGAAAAATATATTAATAATTACAACATGTTCCTCAACTCTTTAAATTTAGAGAAAGGAAAGGTTTCCACCGTATTTTGCCACGGTGTTTCAGGGATAATTTATGAAACCTTCTTGATATATAAAGAATCTGGAAATATCAAATTTATTGAACACATTTTAAAGTTACTAACTATATTACATGTCAATTCAGATTTTAATAATTTCAATTCATTTCCGGATCGCTCGTTAGAAGAAAACTATATTGAATACAAGGAGGGGATTGTAGACGGAACTATAAGTGTATACATAGTAATATTAGCTATTTTGCAAAATGAGAGAGAAAATATGGATTGGATTTTTTTGAAAAGTTAATTTTAATAATTAATACAAGATTGTAGGAGTTAAATCACGCATTCGGAAATTAAAGTGTGTATTAAACCCTAAATCAAGAAGGTAATTGGCAAGCTTAGAATTGGTTATTATAGAAAAAAAGGCACCTTTAAAAGTAATAAATCTCTTACTTTTGAACTGCAATCTGTCAAGTAGACAGTGGAAATAATAAGAAGCTTTTAAGCGGCTTGAGCCCTCGTATTCTAATGGGCTTAAGCCGTTTAATCTTTCTTGCTATCTATCGTTATTGTAAAACTGGATATAATTCTTTTATGTTTGTAGGTGGGGGAAGATGAGTTTCAGTTAAATCCTTGGATTGAATAATTTGCTACGTTAATGTTTGCGCTCAAATCTCTATCCAGCTTTAATCCAAAAATCAAATATATAATTTACATTTAAATGTTCCATAACAATACGAGATGGCCTGGTTTTCACAAACTCATTAGAACACGGATGTAAATGATTTGTTCGAATGTCGTAAAGCCCATGAAGCCAAATACTGATTTTTTTTCGCTCTCAGATAACTGATTATATAGCTGTAACAATCAGAAATCATCACTCATTAGCCATTCAAAACCTTTCTTATCTCCAAAATTTGAACTTTCTTAACTGGTTTCGCGCCTTTGTGAAGCTGATAACGTTCTCGTTTTTTTCTCAGTCTCTAATTCCGAACGATAATGTGCTATTTCCACATCAATTTCATCAACAGTAGCTGTAGTCTCTGCATGTTTTCCGAAAATCTGTTGTGCGGTGTTAAGAATGCTTTGACGCACTTCTTTATTTAAATCCATATAACTCTTAATGATATCCAGTTCTAATTCAGTGAGCTGGTTTTTTTGTGCGTATTCATCTAAGGAAAAAGTAGCGGATTGGACAAACATATCGCCTTCGCCAGTGTGTAGCCAATTTTTGTTTACATTGAATACTCGACAAATATCAGAAATTATTCTATCCGTTAACTCTCTAGCCCCGTTTTCTAAAGAAGAAATGTGCGTTTGTGAAAGTTTCAGTCTGTAGCCCATTTCTTTTTGATTTAAACCAAGACTCTTTCTTAGTGACTTTAAGCGCTTATTCAAAAATATTTCCCCTTTCTTACAGTTATCGTATATTACTTTTTAACTCATTGCAATATTTTTTTAATTGAAACACATTGACTTTTACCTCAATAGAATATATATTCAACCCAATGAGGTGATAAGGCGAAAACTTATTCAAGTTTAAAGCTTATGTGACGGTAGCAACGTCAATCGAATATGAAAGGGATGAGTGAAATGAGTGATCGAATCCTTGCAGTAGAAGAAAAAGAAGTTGTTGAACAAGTAGATGCTTATTTAAAAATGTTGACACCTCAACAAAAGCGTGAATTTGCATTGTTGATTAGAGGAGCAATGGTGGCTATGCAGTCAGTTGAACGGAAGGATAAACAATTTGAAACATTAACTTAATTTTATTATTAAGAAAGGGGGGATTGTTTGAATACAGCAAATGACTTATTAACAATTAAAAATCTCACTACAAGTTTTCGTATAAAAGAAACTTACTACGCTGCTGTAGAAGATGTCTCGCTTTCGCTTAAAAAGAATGAAGTATTAGCAATCGTTGGGGAATCAGGTTGTGGTAAAAGTACATTAGCAACTACTATTGTAGGTTTGAACGATGAAATTAACACAAAGGTAACAGGGGATATTCTTTACTATAATCAAAATTTAGCGCAACTAAATGAACAGAATTTTAATAGATTGCGTGGTAATGATATAGGTTTTATTTTTCAAGACCCACTTTCAGCTCTAAATCCATTAATGCGCATTGGAGAACAAATTGCAGAGGGGCTAATGTATCATACAAAGCTTTCAAAGCAACAGCGTGCGGAGAGAGTATTAGAATTATTGAATCAAGTAGGCATCGCTAAACCAGAGCGTGTGGCAAGACAATTCCCTCATCAATTGTCAGGAGGGATGAGGCAGCGTGTCATGATTGCCATTGCATTGTCATGTAAACCATCTATTTTAATTGCAGATGAACCGACAACGGCTCTAGATGTGACTATTCAAGCTCAAATACTTGATTTATTAAAAGCACTACAGTCAGAAACCGAAACAGGTATTATCTTAATTACACATGATTTAGGCGTTGTAGCAGAAATGGCTGATCGGGTTGCGGTAATGTATGCAGGTGAAGTAGTAGAAGAAGCACCTGTTCAAAAATTATTTACAAATGCTAAACATCCTTACACTCGTTCATTATTGAATTCTATTCCACAAACACATAGTGAAAATGAAAGGCTTGAAGTTATTCAAGGTATGGTGCCATCGCTGGTGAATTTACCTCGGAAAGGTTGCCGATTTTCAGCACGAATACCGTGGATTGATACATCTGCACATGAAAGAAAACCACAATTACATGAAATTGCACCAGGTCATTCTGTTAGATGTACCTGCTGGAAACACTTTCATCTTGAAGGTGAAGAAGGAGGCGGGGCTATATGAGCTTTATGCAAATTAATGATTTAAACGTTCATTACCCAATTCGAGGAGGCTTTTTTAATACAGTAATCGATAAGGTATATGCGGTTGATGGTGTCACAATGGAATTTGAAAAAGGAAAAACATATGGTTTAGTAGGAGAATCAGGTTCTGGAAAATCGACAACAGGGAAGGCCATTATAGGTCTAGAAAAAATCACCTCTGGTCAGATTCTCTATGAAGGTGAGAATGTTACAAACAAGCGTAGAAATCGTGATTCACCTTATAACAAAGATATTCAAATGATTTTTCAAGATTCTCATTCAAGTATGAATCCTAGAAAACGTGTATTAGATATTTTAGCAGAGCCTATTCGGAATTTTATGAAGCTTAGTGATCAAGAGGAACGTAAGCGCATTAAAGAGTTACTTGCAACTGTAGGTATGTCTGAAGATGTATTGTTAAAGTATCCGCATGAATTTTCTGGTGGTCAAAAGCAACGTCTTGGAATCGCGCGTGCTGTTGCCTGTAATCCAAAAATGATTATTGCTGATGAACCTGTATCTGCACTGGATTTATCCGTACAAGCACAGGTGCTAAACTTTATGAAAGATATTCAAAATGAGTATGGACTTACTTATTTATTTATTTCACATGATCTAGGTGTTGTAAAACATATGTGCGATCATATATCCATTATGTATAAAGGACGCTTCGTGGAAACAGGGACGAGAAGTGATATTTATATGGAGCCGCAACATATTTACACAAAACGTCTCTTGTCTGCCATTCCAAATATTGCGCCAGAGACACGCTTGGAGCGTAAATTAATTCGGCAAAAAGGAGAAGAGAACTATCAGAATGAGCAACATCATTATTATGATGAGCATGGAAAAGTATACCCGCTAAAATCCATTTCAGAAACGCATATGGTTGCGATGTCAGGGGGGATTTAAAATGTGGAAAACGATTGCTAGACGAACAATTTTAATGATTCCTCAAATGTTTGTGCTAAGCCTAATTATCTTTATTCTGGCGAAGCAAATGCCGGGTGACCCATTTACAGGGCTGATTACACCAGAAACAGATCCTACACGTATCGAAGAATTGCGAATTCAGGCAGGCTATTACGATCCTTGGTATGTGCAATACTACCATTGGATCACAAATGCTTTTCAAGGTGATTTTGGACAAAGCTATACATATAAAATTGCGGTATCCACGCTGATTGGTGAGCGCGCATTAAATACATTTTGGCTCGCTCTATTAAGTGCGATTCTAGTTTATACGATTGCTATACCATTAGGAATGATTGCTGGCCGCAAGCAAGATACTTTGTTCGATAAGTCGATTACACTATATAGCTTTATAAGCTACGCGATACCCACTTTTGTATTGGGGCTAATTTTTTTATATATTTTTGGTTATCGTTTAATGTGGTTCCCGACGAGTGGAACAGTTGATGTAGGTGTAGAACCAGGAACGTTTGAATATTACTGGAATCGTCTCTATCATTTAATTTTACCTGCAATGACATATGCAATTTTAGGTACAACGACGATTATTCAATATTTGCGTTCGGAAATTATCGATGCTAAGACACAAGATTATGTTAAAACCGCACGTAGTAAAGGTGTACCGATAAAAAGAATCTATAGAAGACATATTTTTCGCAATTCCTTATTGCCCATTGCAGCCTTTCTTGGCTTTACAATTACAGGTTTATTGGGTGGTTCGATTTTCATAGAAACAATTTTTGGCTTCCCAGGCATGGGACAATTATTCATCCATTCTATAACGAGTCGTGATTATAGTGTGATTACTGCTCTCGTTATGCTTTATGGCTTCTTAGCATTATTAGGTAGTCTACTGTCAGATATTATTATGAGCATTGTTGATCCACGTATCCGCATAGACTAACCGTTAAATTTAATGTTTAAGGAGAGGTGAATAAAAATGGAACAAAAAAATGACAAAATGACAGTTGAAAGTACCCCGCCAACAGGGATACAAGTTATCATACGTGAATTTCGAAAAGATAAGCTAGCGTTATTGTCATTCTTCGCCATAATTTTACTGATTATTGCGATATTAATTATGGCAATGTTTATGAACCAAGATGAAATATTAAAAATTAAATTATTAGAGCGTTTTACCAAGCCAGGTATAAATGGTTATGTTCTTGGGGCTGATGAAGCTGGTCGTGATATGTTTGGACAGCTTATAATCGGTGCGAAAAATTCCATTTTAATTGCAATAGCTATTACGCTTATCGCCAATACAATCGGGATTGTACTCGGTATTATAATGGGCTATTATGGCGGCTTTATTGATAATTTTTTTATGCGTATCATCGATTTTCTCATGACATTACCAACCTTAATGATCATCATCGTGCTAGTTACAATCATTCCTAAATATGATGTTGTTGAGTTGGTTCTGATATTAAGTGCGTTTCAATGGATAGGGACAGCGCGTTTAATCCGTAGTAAAGCCTTATCAGAAGGACGTCGTGATTATGTGAATGCCTCTAAAACAATGGGCACTAGCGATTTTGCCATTATGTTTAAGGGGATATTACCAAATTTGAGCTCGTTGCTTATTGTAGAATTAACCTTAAATTTTGCAGGGAATGTTGGTATTGAAACAGGTCTATCATTTTTAGGCTTTGGTTTACCCCCAACTACACCTAGCTTAGGGACTCTCGTAAGCTATGCAACGAATCCAATTGTGTTATCTACTAAGTGGTGGATATGGTTGCCTGCATCATTTTTAATTTTAATATTGATGCTTGGTATAAATTATGTCGGTCAAGCGCTACGGCGTTCGGCTGACGCAAAACAACGATTAGGATAAAAGGGAGGATTTACACATGAAGAAGAACTGGTTATTCTTGTCCGTGCTGTTTGCATTCATGCTTATTTTAGCGGCCTGTACGGGCGGCGGTGGGACTGATAAAAGCACAAAATCTGATGGCAAAGAGAAAACAGAAGAAAAAGAAACAACTAAAGAAAAGGAAAGTTTACTACCAACAGAAGTGACAAATGAAGGAGAGGCAATTCAGGGCGGTACATTGCGAGTAGGTCTTGTCACAAGTTCTCCATTCCAAGGGATTTTTAACAGAGAACTATATGAAGATGGATATGATTCAGAAATAATGGGTTATATGACTAACTCTATTTTTAATGTAGATGGTGACTTTATAATTAATGATGAAGGGGCTGCAAAATTAGAGGTTGATACGGAGGCGAAAACAGCAACAGTAACCATTCAAGGTGATTATAACTGGTCTGATGGTACACCATTAACTGCAGATGATTTAATATACCCATATTTAATTATCGGACACCCAGATTACCCTGGTGTACGTTATGATGGTGATTTCAAAAATATTGTCGGTGCAGAAGAATATCATAACGGTAAAGCAGATACAATTTCAGGTATTACAAAAGTAAACGATAAAGCAATTCAAATTCAATTAAAGGAAGTATCACCAGCCATTTATTATGGTGGTGATGGTTTATGGGGAGCTGCGGAACCGAAGCATCAATTAGAGTCTATTCCAGTAAAAGATTTAATTTCTTCCGACGCGGTACGAAAAACACCTGTAACGCTTGGACCATTTAAAATAGATAAACTTGTTAATGGTGAGTCTGTACAATTTGTAGCAAATGAGCATTATTTTAAAGGAAAGCCAAAAGTTGATAAAGTTGTGCTTGAGGTTGTACCACCAGCTTCAATTAGTGAAGCATTACGAACAGGGAAATATGATTTTGCATCAAGTTTCGATACAACCCAATATGATAATATTAAAGATTTAAACAATTTAGCTGTACTAGGCCGAGCGGAACTAGCTTATGATTATGTCGGTTTTAAATTAGGGAAATATGATAAAGAAAATAAAGTTAACATATTTGATGAAAATTCAAAAATGAACAATGTAGAGTTACGTCAAGCAATTGCTTATGCAATGGATATTGAGGGTGTTGCAGAGAAGTTCTATCAAGGTTTACGTGAGCGTGCGAATTCTTTAATTCCGCCAGTATTTTCATTCTATGATGAAACGTTAGAGGGCTACCATTATGACCCTGAAAAGGCTAAAAAATTATTAGATCAAGCTGGCTTTAAAGATGTGGATGGCGATGGTATTCGTGAAGATAAAGATGGCAAAAAATTCACAATTCGTGTAGCTACAAAGGCTGGTTCTGAAACGGACGAGGCGATTGGTGAATATTTCCGTCAAAACTGGAAAGAGGTTGGCTTAGATGTGCAATTAACAACAGGTCGTCCAATCGAATTTAATGCTTTCTATGATAAAGTCCGAGCGGATGATCCAGAAATCGATATGTTTATGGCAGCGTGGGGCACGGGGACAAACCCATCTCCAGCAGGTTTATATAGTGTCGATGCTGAATTTAACTTTAGCCGTTTCGTATCTGCCGATTTAACAAAATTATTAAAAGATATCGACTCTAAAGAGTCGATGGATTTAGAAAAACGTACAAAAGCATTCCGCGCTTGGCAAGAATATATGAGTGAACAAGCGATGGTATTCCCAACATTCTTCCGCACTGAAGTTATTCCGGTGAATAAGCGTGTAAAAAATTATAATGTTGAGTATGGAAATTCGACAGAGCTGCAAGAAATTGAATTAACAGCAGATGCACCATTGAAATAATTGAATGGAAGGAACAGTCTTTCTTTATATGAGAAAGAATATTTTTCATAAAGCAAACATATATACAATTCTAGGCGTAACATATGGCAGAAAAGGTAAAACCAAATGACAGCCATAATAAAAATTAACGTAGCATTATTATCAAGCATAATTAATATCTATTAAAATAGTCCATTCTATGAAACAAAAAAATCCGCCCATTGGAAAATACTAATGGGTGGATTTGTAAGTTATTATCGACTAGCAATCCAAGTTTTCACAAGATCGGCAGTACCATAAACGTAATGCTGCTCGCCTACTTCGTGGTAAGATGCGCTATCGTCAACTTCCGTATGCTTGTACGGAATACGTTGACGGCGTTTTTCTGACAATGGATCAGGAAGTGGAATTGCTGATAATAATGATTTTGTATACGGATGAACAGGGTGATTGTAAATATCATCTGCTTTACCGATTTCCATAATTTTACCACGGTACATAACAGCGATACGGTCGCTGATATACTTAACCATCGATAAGTCATGGGCAATGAAAAGATATGTTAGGCCACGTTCTTTTTGTAGTTGCTTTAATAAGTTAACAACTTGCGCTTGGATCGATACGTCAAGTGCTGATATCGGTTCATCGGCGATAATAAACTTAGGATCTAAGCTAAGCGCACGAGCAATTCCAATACGTTGACGTTGGCCGCCAGAGAATTCGTGTGCATAACGGTTTGCGTGCTCTTTGTTTAAGCCAACAGCCTCTAACAGCTGATTAACTTTTTCACGACGCTCTTTTTTATCTTTGTAGAGACCGTGAATCGTAAAGCCTTCACTAATAATTTCTCCAGCTGTCATACGCGGATTTAATGAAGCGTATGGATCTTGGAAAATCATTTGCATTTCACGATTAAATTTCTTTAAATCATTTTTAGATTTTTTCCCTTGGACGCTTTCACCATCGAAAATAATTTCACCATCTGTAATGTCGTACAGGCGGATAATGGAACGACCAGTTGTCGATTTACCACAGCCGGATTCTCCAACAAGACCAAGTGTCTCACCTTCGTATACATCGAAGCTAATACCATCGACAGCTTTAATAGGGTTACCTGCTGAACCAAAATGCTGCTTTAAATTTTTAATTTCAAGAATTTTTTTTGTGCCTGATTTAGTCATCTGAATGTGCCTCCTTTGCTAAATATCCTTCAATACGTTTAGCAACCGCATCAGGAAGCGGGATTTTTGGTGCGTCAGGATGCATCAACCAAGTTTTTGCAAAGTGTGTTTCACTTACTTGGAACATCGGTGGTTCTTGCTCATAGTCAATAGCCATTGCAAATTCGTTACGAGCGGCAAACGCATCGCCCTTTGGAGGGTTAGTAAGATCTGGTGGTGAACCAGGAATCGTGCGTAGTAGCTCATCAGTATCGTTATCTAAGTCTGGCATTGAACCAAGCAGCCCCCATGTATATGGATGCTTAGGATTATAGAAAATATCATTAACAGTACCATATTCGACGATTTGACCTGCATACATAACTGCAACTCGGTCGGCAATGTTTGCAACGACGCCTAAATCGTGAGTAATGAAAATGATAGATGTTTTCGAATTTTTTTGGATTTCTTTCATTAGCTCTAAAATTTGCGCTTGAATTGTAACGTCTAACGCTGTTGTTGGTTCATCGGCAATTAGAAGCTTTGGATCAGCTGCAAGTGCGATGGCAATAACAACACGTTGACGCATACCGCCTGAAAATTCATGCGGGTATTGGTTATAACGTTTTTCAGGGAAGGGGATACCTACCTGCGTTAAAAGTTCGATTGCACGTTTTTTAGCCTCAGCTCTTGATACTTTTTTATGTTGTAAAATAACTTCAGTTATTTGACGTCCGACCTTCATCGTCGGGTTTAAGCTTGTCATTGGATCTTGGAAAATCATTGCAATTTCATTTCCGCGTACTTTTGACATTTCTTTATCACTTAAAGGAACCAAATCACGACCGTTAAATAAAATTTGTCCTGACTCATAAATACCAGGTGGCTGTGGAATTAGTTTCATCAATGCGTTACTCGTAACACTCTTACCAGAACCGGATTCACCAACGATAGCTAGTGTTTCACCTTCTTTTAAGTCAAAGTTTACACCACGAACAGCATGAACAAGTCCTGCGTACGTTTTAAAGTTTATTTTTAAGTCTTTTACTTCTAAAATTGTTTTACTCATTTTCGGCCACCTCCTTATTTACGTAGTTTTGGATCTAATGCATCACGTAAGCCGTCACCAACTGCGTTAAACGCAAAGATTGTTAGTGAAATGAACAATGCAGGGAATATTAAACGCCAAGGAGCATTTGCAATTGCACCATTACCTTCAGAAGCCATTGTTCCCCAAGATGCAAGTGGAGCAGGAACTCCAAGCCCTAAATAACTAAGGAAAGACTCTGTAAAAATAGCGGATGGTACTGTTAATGTCATTGTTACTAAAATTACACCAAGTGCATTTGGCACTAAATGTTTTAAAATTAAATGCCCTGTGCGTGCACCTAAAGTACGTGCAGCAAGTACATATTCTTGGTTCTTAATAGCTAAAACTTCACCGCGAACAATACGAGCCATTTGAATCCAACCTGTAATAGATAATGCGATAATCATTGGTACAATACCTGGTTTTAATACTACTAAAAGTACAATAACAACTAAAAGATAAGGTATAGCTGTTAGAACATCTGCAATACGCATCATTATATTATCAACACGACCGCCTGCTAAACCAGAAATACTTCCCCATAATACGCCAATAATCAAATCAATAATGGCAGCAGCAAAACCGATGAGTAAAGAAATACGAGCGCCAGCCCATACTCGAACGAAAATGTCTCGACCTAAATCATCTGTACCAAACCAAAATTCTGCCGATGGTGGAGCATTATACGAACCTAATTGCTCACTATAGTGGTATTGTGAAAACATTGGCACAAAGGTAGCCATTAAAACAATACCTATTAAAGCGATTAAGCCAAAAATCGCCATTTTATTATGGGAAAAACGAAGAAATACTTCTTTCCAAAAGGAGACAGATTTATCAGCTAATTTATCAGTTGCTTCATGATTTCCGCCAACGATTTTAAACTTATCTTTTTCGATTTGTTGTTGTGTCATTACTTTTTCGCTCCTTTCAGCTTAATTCGCGGATCGATTACACTATATAAAATATCTACGATGAATACCGCAAATAAAAGAATGATTGCGTAGAACACGGTTGTCCCCATAACAACTGTATAGTCACGGTTCGTAATACTTTGTACAAAGTGCTTACCTAAACCAGGAACCGCAAAAATTTGCTCTACAATGAAGCTTCCTGTAACAACACCGGCTGTTAATGGACCTAAATGGGTAACAACTGGTAAAAGGGCGTTGCGTAAAGTATGGCGGAAGACGACTGTCCATTTGCCTAAACCTTTTGCACGAGCCATTTTTACATAATCGCTATTGTTTTGTTCAAGCATACTTGAACGTGTCAGTTTAGCGATAAAGCCCATATGCGAAAATGCAATAGCTAAGGCTGGCAATATACTATAACTAAAGCCTTTCCATCCACTAATCGGGAATAACTGGAGTTTGTATGCAAGGAAATACTGCATGAGTCCAGCTAAAATGAAAGATGGAACGGAAATTCCGAGCACCGCAAAGGTCGTTGCCAAATAATCTGGGAACTTATTATGATAAAGCGCTGCCACTACACCGATTAATACACCAAATCCAATAGCTAGCAGCATAGCTTCAATCCCTAAAGTTAAAGATACCGGGAAGCCTTCTGCAATCATATCATTAGTAGAACGCGCTTTATATTTCATAGATTCACCGAAATCAAAAGTGGCCGCATCGATTAAATAATCTTTGTACTGAATATACCAAGGGTTATTTAATCCATACGTTTCGTTTAACTTTTCCTCTATTTGAGGAGGGAAATTACGTTCAGATGCAAATGGGTTACCAGGAGCAAGACGCAAAAGGAAAAACGTAGCCGTTACGATGACGAAAAGCGCGAGAAGTATATACATCAGCCTTTTCAAAATATATTTAATCACATAAAACTCCTCCTTCTACTTGTCAATTATCTGACAAATAAGTGCCTTCGTATTTTAAAAAGAGCTGACTCGCGCCGAAGTGGCCACGAGGCAGCTCTCCGCTTAGAGCTTAAAAAGAAATTATTATTTCATCTTTACATATTTAAGATGAATATCACCAGTTGGATTTGGATCTAAGTTTTCGATACCATCTTTAACTACTGACAAGTTAGTGTAGTAGTAAATAGGTGCAACTGGAAGTTCCTTCATAATGACTGCTTCTGCTTGTTTTAAGTAGTCAATACGTTTAGCTTCATCTACTTCAGCAATAGCTTTATCTAAGAAGCCTTTGTATTCAGCGCTTTCCCAACCTGTATCGTTATTACCGTTTTTAGCCGTATCGAACATTTCAAGGAATGTATATGCGTCTAGATAGTCAGCTACCCAACCCATACGAGCTACTTGGTAGTCACCAGTGTTGATTTTTTCTAGATAAACTTGCCATTCTGAATTATCTAACTGAGAAGTAATACCAAGTTTTGTTTTCCATTCTTCTTGAATATATTGAGCGATTGCAGCATGCGCTTCAGAAGTGTTGAATGAAATATTTACTTGAATATCTTTAGCATCTTTAATGCCAAGTTCTTTCATACCAGCTTCAAGAGCAGCTTTTGCTCCTTCAACATCGTTATCTTTCATGTAACCACGGTCATCTTCAAAATTAGGAACTGCTATAGGAACCATACCTGTAGCCGGTTTTTGCTCACCTTTAGTTACGTTATCAATAAGTTTTTGACGATCGATTGCTAGAGTAAGAGCTTTACGGATATTTGCGTTAGACATAACTTTGTCTTTTGTATTGAATTTGTACCAATAAATAGATGCTTGGTCTTTGATTCTTAAAGATTTATCTTTTTTGAACCCATCAATTGCATTAAGATCTACTGTTTGGAATGGTGCACCGATATAGTCAAGCTCGCCACCTTTATACTTAGTAGCAACAGTTGCTTCTTTTTCAACCATATCAATATTTACAGTATCAACATCAACATTTGATGCATCCCAATAATCTGCATTTTTTGCAAGAACGATAGATTCATTATGTTTCCAATCGCTTAATTTATAAGGTCCATTTGTTACGAAGTTTTCACCTGCGTCTGTGTACCATTCTTTATTAGCTTCAGTCACTTTTTGGTTAACTGGTAAATAAGTTTTGAATCCTGTTAATTCTAAGAAATACGGAGTTGGATTTTCTAAAGTAACGACTAAAGTTTTGTCATCTTCAGCTTTGATACCAACAGCATCAATAGAACCTTTTCCTTCGTTGTATGCTTGAGCCCCTTTAATTGGGTAGAAAATAGAAGCATACTCAGAAAGATTTTCTGGATTTAGCGCCCATTTCCAAGAATATTCGAAGTCACCTGCTACAACTGGATCACCATTTGACCATTTTGCATCACGTAAATTGAACGTATAAGTCTTTTTATCTTCACTTATAGTCCATTTCTCAGCCATACCTGGAGTAGGTTTACCCTCAATGTCTGAAACAGTCAGACCTTCAAGAACGTTAATTAAGATTGCGCTAGATGTAGTATCTGTTGCAAGTTGTGGGTGTAAAGATGGTGGTTCTGAAGTGATTGCTAAGTTAATTTCTTTAGCTTTTGAACCAGAATCTTTTTTGCCGTCTGAAGATGAAGAATTATCAGACGAATCACCACCGCCGAAGCCACATGCAGCTAATACCAGTGAGAATACTGCAAGGACAGTTAATAATAAAAACTTTTTGTTTTTAATCATGTGAATCCCCCTTATATAATTTTAAGCCTTTTGTGAAGCTCTTATTTAATATACCAAAAAATCATTGTGTACAAAATAAAAAAGATTCAAATTTATATAGTATTATCTGACATTTAAGAAGATAATAAATTTTTTCTATTCATCACACTAAAGAATAAAAGCGCTTTCATAACAAAAATTTGATATTAATTCGTTCTGAATATCAAAAATAAAATAAAAATATAGAAATTACTTACTATACCGAATATTCGTATTGTTTAGATAATAATATTGTTATAGTAAAAATGAGTCAAAAGTCACAGGGGTGTGCTATGAGTGGTTTGTGTGGATTTGTAGAAAATTATCGCAAAATCGAGTAATTTTGATTCTTGGGAAGGTGTTTTTTTGCAAATTATAATCTCGAAAGATGAATATTTTTATCTATTAATGATATATAAGAAACTTGTTTTGTATTTTTTTAAGAATATCCGGTATAAGAGAGAACAAAGAAGAAGAAGAGTATATATATGACAAAATGTGCCGCTCTTAAAGAATAAATGTACGTTGGTTAATGCAAATATGTTTTTTTGAAATAATTTACACATTACTTGTATATTCAATATTGTATAAATAAAACGTTGCATGGAATCAATTATATGTGTGTAGGGTTGAATTCATACTAAATGAAAAAAATACATAATTATCATTACTTTTATGCTGTTGTTTTATGGAGAAGTCCATTTGTCTTGCTTAGGAGGAAAGCTTCTACATATAGTTACTAAAAATTACGTAAGTAGAACTTAATGCGTAGGAAATTACTTCGTCTATATACGTGGTTAATCCTACCATATTTTAATTGCTAAATGGAGATTTTCCTAAAAATAAACAGTGAAGTAATTAGAATCAACAGTTATAGGTGGACGATTTCTTAAGTAAGTAGGGGGTTACCTAAGTGCTAAACGATATTAGTCTCTACTGTTGTCCTCTCGTTACACTCACGCTTTTGATCAGAAATGCGAACTAGGGACAAAAACAAGCAGAGAATAAAGAACTCTCTGCTTGAATGTTTAAAGCTTAAACTGATTAATTTGGGTTTGTAAGTCTGAGGATTTTTCACTTAAATCTGTAGCAACGTGATTTATTTGTTGCATTGTTGCTGCTTGTTCTTCACTAGCTTCGGCTATGATCTGTGTATTAGCAGCACTAGAAGAAGCACCATGAGCAATTTCTGAAACAGAAGCTGCTACTTGCTCAGCGCTTGCAGAGATTTCTTCAGAAGTAGCTGAAATGTCTTCTATTTGATTTGTCATCATATTGATCGCTTTTACGATTGCTTCAAAAGAGTTGCCAGCATCCCCAATGATTTTTACACCATCTGTAACAGATTGTAGCCCATCTTCGACAGCTTTTTCTACATTTTGGGTATCTTCCTGGATTTCTTGTGTTAAGGTAACAATTTGATTGGCTGATTGCTTTGATTCTTCTGCTAGCTTGCGAACTTCGTCAGCTACGACAGCGAAGCCTTTGCCATGTTCACCTGCACGTGCCGCTTCGATTGCAGCGTTTAACGCTAATAAATTCGTTTGATCTGTAATGGCTGTAATGACTGTAGTAATATTGCCTATTTCTTCTGATTGCTTACTTAATTTTTGAACGAGATTGTTAATCGTTTGTGTAGAATCATAAATCACGTTCATTTGTTGTTGAGCCTCATCAACTGTACTATTACCGTTATTCGCCAATTCAGTTGTTGTCACTGCGTTTTGGTGGAGTTGTTGAGTAGCCTCTGCTATTCGCTGTACACCTACGGCTGTTTCATCCATAGCATGTGCACTCTCATTGGCAGCAATTGTAGCAGTAGATGCCGTATTTGCCGTCCCGTTAATTCGTACAGTAATTTCATCAGCAGAAGCAGAAATCTCTTCGATAGAAGCGGATAGTTCTTCCGCAGAAGCTGATAAATGTTCCGCATTACCTTGAATATGTGTTAATAAACCTCGTAGGCTACTTTTCATTACGTTAAATGCTGTAGATAGCTGTCCAATTTCATCTTTAGATTGATGGGAAATATCTTGATGATATAATTCACCATTCGCAATATTATTGGCAGCAAGAACGACGGATTTTAAAGGTCGTGAAATTGTACGCTGTACATAAAACATTAAGGATATTCCAAGTATTACACCAATGATGATAGCAATGATTGAGATTATTTGTGAATTTGATACTGCTTCTTTAGATTCTTTCGTGACAATATCAAGTTGATTTTTTTGATAACTTACAATTTTCTCTGATACTGCTAACAAACCTGTATTTGCTTGTTGGACATCTCCATTAACTTTTTGTATTGCTTCTTTTAATTTTTTGGCATCATAAAGTGCTAGTGCTTCTTCAGCGGCTTTGTTAAAAGCTTCATTATATGTATTTAAATCTTTTGCATAAGTCTCCATTTCGGATGAATCAGATTTTTCCATCGTCTCAATTACATACGAATCTAGCATTTTAGCATACTTTGTAAAGTTATCTTTATTAGCTGCTGAGTCTTCGATGAGTATTGCCCGAATGTAAAGACCTTGCATTGCTCGAGCAGTTTGAATATTATTAGCTAATTCTACTAGAGCTACACGATTTTCTAGCGCATTTTCTACCTTCTTATCAATATTTGAGAATTGAATAAACATAATTACTAATGAAATAATTAAGGTCAGGATGATGGTGATAAATCCAAAGCTTAATTTTTTACCTACAGACATAGAAATACGCCCTTTCTAAAATACCATTTATAGTTTATTTAAATTTAGCCATTAAGAGAGGAGGAAGTCAATAACGCTCGGAATAAACAGTTCGGATTATTCACGAGTTTTTTAGCGTTATTACAATAGGAAACAATAGCTATAAAGTCAATCAAGTTAAAAGGGGAATTAATAGATGTATAGTCCAGATTACGTGGTCATCGCCATTAAAAAGGAATACGATACAATTCGTATCGTATTCCAACTATTAAGACTGTTTTTTTAATTGTAAAATGACAGCTTCATCTGGATCGATGTATAAAGTTTTTTGTTCAAAGTAAATAACAAAACCAGGTTTAGCACCATTTGGTTTTTTTACTTGACGTATTTCTGTGTAATCTACTGGAACAGAGGAAGAGTCTCTTGCTTTTGAAAAATAGGCAGCAAGCGTTGCGGCTTCTCGTAATGTTGTTTCGTCAGGTTCACTTGTATGGATGACAACATGTGAGCCAGGAATATCCTTCGTATGCAACCAGGTATCTGTACGCTTAGCAATTTTAAATGTAAGCATGTCATTTTGTTTGTTATTTTTCCCAACAGAAATCGCTACACCTGTAGAAGAGACATAACGTTCAGGCTCTGGTTTCGTTTGTTTTTTCTTTTTTCTTGCATGACGTAATTTCAAGTAACCTTGTTCTGCTAATTCTTCGCGAATTTCTTCAATATCTCCAGGAGCAGCTTGTTGTACTTGCTGAGCAAGCATTTCAAAATAAGCTATTTCTTCCTTCGTTTTTTCTAACTGTTCTTGTACCATAATAAGGGCATTTTTTGCTTTTGTGTATTTAGTGTAATAGCTTTGAGCATTTTCAATAGGTGTTTTACGTTCACTCACTGGAATGGTGATTTCTTCATCTCCAGATTCGCTATAATAGTTAGTGACAGTTACTTCCTTTACACCTTTTTCAAACGCGTAAACATTCGCCATCAGTAACTCCCCATATAATTGGAACTGATCTAACTTTGATGCGCGTTCGTAGTCTTTATTTAACTTTTTAGTTTTTAATATAAGTTTGTCAATTTCATTTTGCAACCATCGTTCCAAATCACCAGCCTGCTGTTTGACACGATCACGCTCAGCTCGAGCAAAGAATACGCGGTCAAGTAGCTCATGGACATTCGGATAAATCGTTACATCTCCTTGTAAATGAGTTAGAGCGATTGGGGAGAAGTAAGTTTTATTATTAGCGACTACATACATTGGCTTTGCCTCACCATTAGTAAAGGAAGCTATAAAATTTTTAAAGCAAATTACACGATCATCTGTGTCTGTAAATCTGAATAATAATTCCTCAGCATGTATAGGTGAGAAACCTGTAAATTGTGAAACAATTTCCTTAGCCGTTTTTGGTTCTGAGAAAAATAGTGTAATTTGTTCGTCGGATACTGCTAAAGGGTGCCATTTATTTTGTGCGGGTGGTGCGATATAAGGTTGACCAGGTAATACTGTACGGAAGCTATTTACGGATGGTGGTAAATGCTTTAAGCTGTCGACTATTTTTCCCTGCTCTTTATCTATTAATAATAGGTTACTGTGACGGCCCATAATTTCAGCATGTAACTCCCTTACAATCGGGTCGCCAATTTCATTTTTACTTTCGATTTCTACTATTATAATACGATCAAAATCGTGCTGTTTAATAGAAGAAATAAAACCACCCTCTATATGCTTTCTCAACAGCATACAAAACATTGGGGGTTCTGCTGGATTTTCAATAGAATGCTCAGTAAGGTGAACACGTGCGTATGAAGAATGAATCGAAAAAAGTAATTTATGATTGCTTCCGTTTGCACGAATATGTAGAACAACCTCTTGAGCGTTTGGTTGATGTATTTTAGTAATTCGACCTGTTACTAATTGTTGTAGGTCGGCTGTCATTGAATAAGTAAATAAGCCGTCAAATGCCATGTGAATTCCTCTTTCCAACGATATAAGCATCCTTGGTCTTTCGTATTTATTATTTTAATGGTGTATTAGCTTTGCACTCTAAATTTCGTGTAGTAGTCACTGCTATAGAGTAGCAGGCTTTTCTACCATGTTGTGTGGTTGATTTCCGTTCCAGCTTGCCGCTACGCTTTCGCGCAGAGCAGAGCTTCCTGGGGGCGTCCGATGAGCCGCTTCACTCGCGTTCCTCTATCGCCGATCCCTGAGGAGTCGCCTGTTCTTCACTTTAATCAACTTCTAGACATGGCATACATTTTAACAAATGCCATCTCTAAGCTTTGCTAATGAGTTTTTTCTTATGTTTATCATAGCATTTTTTAGGTGAATATTAAAATATAGCTTCAATTGTGGTAGAATTAGCTTTTGCTCTATCTTCATTCAGCAGAAAATTCTCACCTCTGAAGGCGGTGAGATGAATGCGGATGTGGTTCCTTTTCAGTGAAAGTCCAAACACCTGTAGCTGGCGCTTCGCTTTCGCTACAAAAAAACACTTGCTGAATGAAGATAGAGCCTCCGGCGGATGTCACGGATATTGAAAGGAATGAATAAAGGATGTTAGCCTAAAACCTTCGCATCCTGCGAAAACGGCTAACTGACCTGCGTCGTGCAGGCCTGGGCACAATTCAAAATACGGACGCATTGTTTATCTGTGCGAAAGCGAAGCGACAGCAACAATTACGCCAAGGCGAAATTGATCTATTTTTTTACGTCATAAATGACAGAGCTTATGTTATAATAATCCCAGTATGCAAAGAAGGGTGTGACGAACCTTGGTGCGTAGTATGACTGGTTTTGGCAGAGGTGTCACAACAACAAGAGACTTTCAATTAACAGTAGAAATGCGCTCGGTCAACCATCGATTTTTAGAAATTAATGCGAAATTCCCGAAAGAATGGCTTGAAGCAGAAATTTTCGCAAAGAAATTAATTTCGAAAGCTTTGTCACGTGGCAAAATTGATGTGATGGTTTATGTTAAGGACTTAGATAACGTCGAGCAATCTATTGAAATTAATTGGTCATTAATTGAAGCGTATCGTAAGGCAAAAGAGCAATTAGCAAATAAAGTACCACTAGAAGAAAAATGGACGATGCAAGAGCTACTATCGCTTGAACAAGCGCTTGTACAGGAAAAGCCACAGCTTACACCTGAGGATTTACTTTGTGTTGTTGAAAAGGCTATTATGCAAGCACTGGAACAGCTCATTCAAATGCGTGAGCGTGAAGGGCAAGAATTGCATGATGTTGTTGTACAATATAAAGAACAGTTAAAAGAACAAGTGAACCAGATTCGTTCTTGTGCTTCCCTAGCTGTAGAAAAATATCGTACCCGATTATTGGAACGAGTTACTGAAGTGGCGAACGGAGCATTGTTAGAAGATCGCCTACTTGCCGAAGTAGCGATATTTGCAGAACGTGTGGACATCACCGAAGAATTGGACCGATTAGATAGTCACTTTAATCAACTAGAAGAAACATTACAAGAAACGATTTCGGTTGGCCGTAAATTAGACTTTTTAATGCAGGAAATACACCGCGAGATCAATACGATTGGGTCAAAAAATCAATCAACAGAGGCGGCCATTGCGGTAGTTCAGGCGAAAACAATTTTAGAAAAGATGCGCGAGCAAGTTCAAAATATCGAATAGCTTGCATGTATCTGTTATAAATTAAGGGAGATATAGAGAATAAATGATAAAAGAACGTGGATTATTAATTGTTCTGTCTGGCCCATCTGGTGTAGGTAAAGGGACAGTGCGAAAAGAATTATTTTCTCAGCCGAATACGAATTATGAGTATTCCATCTCGATGACAACACGAAATCCTCGCGAAGGTGAAGTAGATGGTGTAGACTATTTTTTCAAGAAGCGTGAAGAATTTGAAACGTTGATTGAACAGGGTGGCTTATTGGAGCATGCTGAATTTGTAGGGAATTATTACGGAACACCGTTAGCCTACGTAAATGAAACACTGGATGCAGGGCGTGATGTGTTTTTGGAAATCGAAGTGCAAGGTGCTGCACAAATCCGCCAAAAGGCACCAGATGCCTTATTTATTTTCTTAGCCCCACCAAGCTTAACGGAATTAAAGGACCGTTTAGTTGGTCGCGGGACGGAAACAGCAGAGGTTATTGCAAAACGTATAGCAACTGCAAGTGAAGAGCTTGAAATGATGAGCCTTTATGATTACGTAGTTGAAAATGATGAAGTGACAAATGCTTGTGATCGTATAAATGCGATTATTAAAGCCGAGCATTGTCGTAGAGAACGTGTTGAAAAAAGATACTTGTCAATGTTGAGAGGAGAATAAATCTATGTTATACCCATCAGTAGATACATTAAAAAAAGAAATCGATTCAAAATACTCGTTAGTGAGTTTAGCATCTAAACGTGCTCGTCAAATGCAAGAGGAACAAGACACTGAACGTTTACACAAGTATGTTTCTCATAAGTACGTAGGGAAAGCACTTGAAGAAGTAGCGGCAGGTGTACTTACGAAGGTATCACAGGATGAGTCAACTGTGTACGAAGACGAAATCTAACATTAATGTAAATAAGCTTTTGCGAAAATGTTAACGTCTGCAGTGGATTTTTGATTATACAGAATGCCGAGAGCTCCCGAGGAATTTTCCTTTGGGAGCTTATCATTTGAAAGGACGATTGTGCATGAATAAAAATATTTTACTTTGTGTTTCAGGTGGTATAGCGGTTTATAAGGCTGTCGCTCTAGTTAGCAAGCTATCTCAGGCTGGGGCAAATGTAAAGGTCATCATGACAGCATCAGCAAGACAATTTGTAAATCCATTGAGCTTTCAAGTTATGTCCAAAAATGATGTTTTTTTCGATACTTTTGATGAAAAGGATTCAAGTGTTATTGCCCATATTGATTTGGCAGATTGGGCAGATTTAATTTTAGTTGCACCAGCTACTGCAAATGTTATAGGGAAGCTGGCAAATGGAATTGCGGACGATATGGTAACGACGACCTTGCTTGCAGCAACTGGTCCTGTATGGCTTGCACCTGCGATGAATGTACATATGTATGACCATCCAGCGGTAAAACGGAATTTGGCTCAGCTACAATCTGATGGCTATCAATTTATTGAGCCTTCAGAAGGATTTTTGGCATGTGGCTATGTTGGTAAAGGTCGTTTAGAAGAACCTGAAAAAATAACAGCAATCGTTCAAGATTTTTTTTCAGAGAAAGCAAAGCCGTTAGCTAGTAAAACAGTAGTGGTCACAGCTGGAGCGTTTTATGTACCATTAGATGAGCGTCATGTTATTAGCACACAGTCGAATAGTAGAATTGGACAGGCGATAGCTAAAGAGGCACAAGCACTTGGAGCAAATGTAATCCTACTAGATGAGAAAGCAACAAGCGTGTATAAGCTTTTTGAACAGCTTGAGGATTATAAAAAACAATATCCATCCGCATTTTTTATCCATGCAGCAAATACGCCTACAACTGAAGAGGCACCGATATTATCCGTAGAAGGAATGACCGCAATAACTTTTGGACAAAAGGTTATAGGTGAACCGATGGTAACAATTATGTCAGACAAGTGGATTGATTTTAGTGACACGGCAGAAGTAAATGGTCAAATGTGGGATGCGACAGATGCCAAGCAATTTGCCCAAGCATTTTGGACATATATATTACAGGGTGAGAGGCAATGAGTTTTTTGATTGCAGAAGTTATAGTGGATGTTTCGACTTACCATGTAGATCGTCCGTTTGACTATGAAGTTCCTACAGAATGGGCACATGTTATAGAGATGGGCTGTCGTGTAAAAGTACCGTTTGGGCCAAGAAATGTTCTCGGCTTTGTAGTCGGATTAAAAAATGAAACAGATGTACCATCTAACAAAATAAAGTCTATTGCACAAATTTTAGATATTGAGCCTGTATTGACCGAAGAAATGCTGTTAATGGCTAAATGGCTGAAAAACGAAACGATTTGCTATGAAATTGATGCCTTACAGGTTATGCTTCCGTCAGCGCTTCGGGCGAAGTATGAAAAAATCATCACGCTACAAGCGGAAAAAGATGTTTTACCAGATGAGGTTAATGCTATTTTTGGCAAGCGACAACAGGTTAATTTCAAAGAATTCGAACGTGCTGAATTACTTCCTTTATTAAAGCAGCTTATAACTGATAAAATCGTAAAAATTGAAAATGTTGTGAAGCAGCAAGGAAATGTAAAAGAAGTGCGTATGGTCAAAATTTCCGATCTTCAGCAAGATATCGACAAGGCTATGGAAGGTGCAACGAGAGCAGCCAAACAGCGCCAGTTGATTGAATGGATGGGCAAACACCTTGGAGAGGTTCTTTTGCCGCAAAAAATCTACGAGGAAACAGGTGCATCTTCCACGGTATTACAGTCAGTTATCGAAAAAGGAGCCGCTCACTTTATACAAGAAGAGGTGTATCGAGATCCCTTTACGAAGGAGGTTTCTCGTACTCAATCTTTACAATTGACGGAAGAGCAGCACATAGCATTAAAGGCTATTACTGGATCGATGGAAGAACAAACTGCGAAAACTTTTTTACTACACGGCGTTACCGGGAGTGGTAAAACGGAGATTTATTTGCAAGCAATTCAAAAGGTGTTAGATGAAGGTAAGGAAGCCATTATGCTAGTACCTGAAATATCATTAACACCTCAAATGACAGAGCGTTTTCGTAGTCGTTTTGGTGAGATGGTAGCTGTCATGCATAGTGGCTTATCTGTCGGTGAAAAGTATGATGAATGGCGTAAAATTCAACAAGGTAAGGTAAGCGTTGTTGTTGGAGCTCGTTCGGCAATTTTCGCACCTTTTACAAATATAGGTCTTATCATTTTAGATGAAGAGCATGAAACAACATACAAGCAAGAAGATTCCCCACGTTATCACGCTAGAGATGTGGCAATATGGCGAAGTGAATTTTACAAATGTCCTGTTATTTTAGGCAGTGCAACGCCTGGACTGGAATCATTTGCGAGAGCAAAGAAGGGCGTGTATGGATTGCTATCATTAAAACAACGTGCTTTGCATCAAGCATTACCGACAGTTTTTATTGCGGATATGCGAGAGGAGCTTCAAAATGGAAATCGTTCCATGTTTTCCGAGCAACTTGTTGATGCAATACGTGTAAGACTAGAGAAAAATGAACAGATGGTCATGTTTTTAAATCGTCGTGGCTATTCTTCTTTTGTGCTTTGTCGTGATTGTGGAACGGTTGTACAATGTCCGAACTGTGACATCTCGTTAACATATCATCGGACAACAGAGAAATTAAAATGTCATTATTGCGGTTATGACGAGCGTGTTCCTCAAATATGTCCACAATGCCAGAGTGAGCATATACGTTATTTTGGAACGGGAACGCAAAAAGTCGAGGAAGAAATTTATAAGCTATTTCCTGAGGCAAGGGTTCTCCGAATGGATGTTGATACAACCAAGCAAAAAGGTGCACATGAAGAAATTTTGCAGGCGTTTGGGGAAGGACAGGCAGATATTTTATTAGGTACGCAAATGATTGCTAAAGGTCTTGATTTTCCTAATATTACGCTTGTTGGTGTACTTAGTGCTGATACATCTCTGCATCTGCCCGATTACCGTGCAGCAGAGCGTACATTCCAGCTATTAACGCAGGTTAGTGGTAGAGCGGGACGTCATGATAAGCATGGTGAGGTTATTATTCAATCGTATACACCAGAGCATTATGCAATTGAGTTAGCAAAAATTCAAGATTACGAACCGTTTTACGAACGTGAAATGTTTTTACGTCGTCGCTCTAGCTATCCACCGTATTATTATGTAGCGCTTGTTCAAATATCTCATGAAGATGTCATGATGGCTGCAGAGTATGCTGGACGTGCGGCAGATTGGCTAAAGGGAAATTTATCAGACCGAGTTGCCATTATAGGTCCAACGACTGCTAGCATCAGCCGTCTCCAAAATAGATATCGTTATCAATGTTTGATAAAATATAAAATTGAACCAAATCTCATTCCAGTATTACAACGGCTTCTTGCCATGTATCGCTCGGAATGGATAAAACAGGGTATTTTAATGACGGTAGATTTAGATCCGTCAACTATATAAAATGATTCAAAATCGCCTAAATTTGAGCATAGCTTTTTGTTGAAACGTATGTCATGGGGATAAGTTGAGTGGAGGCTGGGCGACTCCTCGGGGATTAGCGATAGAGGAACGGAGGCTAAGAGCATCACATCCTGTGATAACGCCTCCGTGACCAATATCCTGCTGCCGCCGCTACGTTAGCACTACGCTTTCGCGCAAAAAACATCTGTCGGCCCGAGACCCTGCAACGAAGCGAAGCGGCAGCAACAAAGCGCCTAGCCGGAACGGAAATCAACCCCACATTATGATGTAGCGTTACAATTAGATAAAGAATAAGCCTTAAATATAGAAATGAGGAACATAACATGGCAATTAAAAAAGTTGTAGAACATCCAGCAAAGGTATTATCAACACCATGCGCGGAAGTAACAGAAATTAATGAAGAAATTATTACATTACTAGATGATTTATATGACACAATGGTTGAATACGATGGCGTTGGTATTGCAGCACCTCAAATAAATGTAGGATTACGTGTTGCAATTGTCGAGCTTGGCGAAGAACGAGATGTTTTAGAAATGATTAATCCAACTGTTATTGAAACGGATGGAGCTGAAGTAGATATTGAAGGCTGCTTAAGCTTCCCGGGATTATACGGTGAAGTTGAACGACCTGATTATGTGAAGATTGAAGCATGTGATCGTGAAGGGCGTGTATATGAGTTAGAAGCGGGAGGCTTTGATGCACGAGCAATTTTACATGAAATCGACCATTTAGATGGCGTGCTATTTGATTCGAAAATTAAACGCATTTTAACTGAAGAAGAGCTTGAAGCAATGTACGCTGAAGAGGAGGAATAATATGACTTCAATTATTTTTATGGGGACACCTGATTTCTCCGCGCCAATTTTGCGTATGCTACATCATGAAGGTTTTGATATTAAAGCTGTAGTTACACAACCAGATCGTCCAGTTGGACGCAAGCGTGTGTTAACACCACCTCCTGTAAAAGCAGCAGCGATGGAGTTAGGTTTACCTGTTATTCAGCCTGAAAAGCTACGTGGTTCTGAAGAATTACAGCAAATTATTGATTTACAGCCAGACCTAGTCGTAACAGCTGCTTTTGGACAAATTTTACCGAAAGAATTGCTAGATGCACCACCGCTTGGTTGTATTAATGTCCATGCGTCACTTTTACCGAAGTATCGTGGTGGGGCACCTATTCACCAAGCGGTTATTGATGGTGAAAAAGAAACAGGTGTAACGATTATGTATATGGCGCAAAAGCTAGATGCTGGTGATATCATTTCCCAAAAGGCTATCCCAATTGAACAGGAAGATCATACAGGTGGACTATTTGATAAACTAAGTGCTGTAGGCTCTGATTTATTAAAAGCTACACTTCCTTCTATTATAAATGGAACAAATAACCGTACAGTGCAGGATGAAGCACAAGTAACCTTTGCAAGCAATATTTCACGTGAGCAAGAACGTATCGATTGGACAAAGGATGCTACTACTTTATACAATCAAGTGCGTGGTCTTCACCCGTGGCCAGTTGCCTATACAACATTTGAAGATGGCAACTTTAAAATTTGGTGGGCACAGGTTGGTAACTCAAAGCATGATACTGTTCCTGGCACAGTCGTTGCGATTTCAAAGGATCATTTTGAAGTTGCTTCAGGAAATGGTACAACACTTGCCCTGTATGATGTACAACCAGCTGGTAAAAAACGTATGACAGCAGAGGATTATTTACGTGGTACAGGTTCTAAATTACAGATTGGGGACCAATTTAAATGAGTAAAAAAAGTGTAGTAATTTGGGATGGAAATGTGCGTGACGCCGCACTTTCTATTCTGTTAGCAGTAGATAAAAATCAAGCCTATAGTAATTTGCTTTTAAACGAAACGATTAAGCGACATAAAATTGAAGCGAAGGATCGTGCGCTTTTAACAGAAATTACGTATGGCACTCTCCAATATAAAATGACACTTGATTACTATTTAGAGCCATTTATTCGTGGTTCAGTAGATCATGGGGTGCGCTGGCTTTTACGTTTATCTTTATATCAAATGCATTATTTAACACGTATACCACCTCATGCTGCGGTGAATGAGGCTGTCGAAATTGCTAAGCGTCGAGGTCACAAAGGGATAGCTTCAATGGTCAATGGTGTTTTGCGATCTATTTTACGTCAAGGTGTAGCTTCTACTGATGACATTAAAGATCCGATTGAGCGCCTTGCTATTGAAACGAGTCATCCGGAGTGGTTAGTACAACGCTTTGCCGATAACTATGGTATTGAAGTAGCGGCTCAAATGTTACATGAAAATAATATACCTCCAGTGCAAACTGTCCGTGTAAATACGACGAAAGCAAGCGTCGATCAAGCGATTGCCAGTATAGAAGCGGAAGGTTTAACAGCGAAAAAAAGCGATCTAATGCCTGAATGCTTACATGTAACAAATGGTCAGCCAGCTAGAACAAAGGCTTTCCAAGAAGGGCTTATTACTATTCAGGATGAAAGCTCCATGATTCCAGCAAATGTGTTAAATCCATCTCCTGGCATGCGCGTTTTAGATATGTGTGCAGCGCCGGGTGGAAAAACTACACATATAGCTGAGATTATGAAGAATGAAGGTTCGATTTTAGCGACCGACCTTCACCCTCATAAATTAGATTTAATCGACCATAATACGGATCGTCTAGGGATTGATATAGTAGAGACTGCTCCTATTGACGGACGTAAGGCACCGGATTTTCTACAACTAGAATCATACGACGCTATTTTAGTCGATGCCCCTTGTAGTGGTTTAGGTGTTATGCGCCGCAAGCCAGATATTAAATATACAAAACGTGAAGAAGATTTAGAAAACCTTCAAAAAATACAATTGGCGCTATTAGATGCTGCAACAAAAGTATTGAAAATAGATGGCAAGCTTGTGTACAGTACATGTACAGTAGATAAAAGAGAGAATGAAGGTACTGTAGAGGCCTTTTTATCAACGCATCCAGAAATGGAAGCTATACAACTAGAATCTTTACCAACAAAATTAGCGGAAAAGCAAGCAAATGGCATGCTTCAAGTCTTTCCACAAGACTTTGGCAGTGACGGTTTCTTCGTTGCCGCCTTTCGTAAAAAAGGAGAATCCAACTAATGGTGGATCAAGAGAAATTTAATGAGCGTATAAGCGACTTAGTTGAAGAAGCAGAAGACAAGCCTGTTCGACGCGCAAAAAAAGAAAAACCAAATTTAAAGGAATCGGTATACTCATTACAGCCGAAACAACTAGAAGAATGGTTAAAGGAAAATGGTGAAAAACCGTTCCGTGCAGCACAAATTTTTGATTGGCTTTATAATAAACGCGTTAAAACGTTTGAAGAGATGTCTAACCTTTCAAAAGGATTACGTGACAAGCTTGAAGCAAGTTTTTCATTAACGACATTATCAACAATTATTAAACAGGAATCTAAAGATGGTACAATCAAGTTTTTATTCCAATTACAAGACGGCTATTCTATTGAAACTGTATTAATGCGTCATGAATATGGGAACTCTGTTTGTGTAACAACACAAGTAGGCTGCCGAATTGGCTGTACGTTTTGTGCCTCAACTTTAGGTGGTTTAAAGCGACACTTATTAGCAGGGGAAATCGTGGAGCAAGTTGTAAAAGTACAGCAGACTTTAGATGAAGTGGACCAACGTGTATCACATATCGTCATTATGGGTATTGGAGAACCTTTCGATAATTATGATGCGATGATGAACTTCTTAAAAGTCATCAACCATGAAAAAGGGTTAAACATTGGTGCTCGTCACATCACTGTATCAACATCAGGAATAGTTCCGAAAATTTATGAATTTGCTGATGAACAGCTACAAATTAACTTTGCGGTTTCCTTACACGCACCAAACCAAGAGAATCGTCAAAAACTAATGCCAATTGCACGTGCTTATAAGTTAGATGAATTAATGGAAGCCGTTCAATACTATACTAAAAAAACAGGCAGACGTGTTACTTTTGAGTATGGTTTAATGTCTGGTGAAAATGATTCAGTTGAAATTGCAGAAGAATTATCTGCTTTAATAAAAGGAATTAAATGCCACGTGAACTTAATTCCTGTAAACTATGTACCAGAACGTGATTATGTTCGTACATCTCGAAGTCAAATTTTTGCCTTTGAAAAAACATTAAAGAAGAATGGTATTAACGTAACGATCCGCCGAGAGCAAGGTGCTGATATTGCAGCAGCGTGTGGTCAATTACGTGCGCAAGAGAGATCTGAAGAGACGAGGTGACCAGTGTTGGAATACACAGTCGAAAGTGATATTGGGCTAAAACGGGCAATTAATGAAGACCGTGCGGGATTTTTTAATCGTCAAGACGGGTTTGCACTAGCACTTGTAGCGGACGGCATGGGTGGTCATAATGCTGGCGATGTAGCGAGTGATATGGCGATGAAACAGATGGAAACCGTTTTTTTACAGGCAGAGGCACATCGTTTTGCGTCAACAACATCAAAAAAAGAGTGGTTATTACAAGCAGTCAAGCAATTGAATAAAAGTATATATGACTATTCTTTATCACATGAAGACTGTAAAGGAATGGGCACGACGTTTATTGCAGTGTTAATTGAAAAAAATCATTGCTTTATCGCACATGTTGGTGATAGTCGTGTGTATTATTTCTTTGAGGATGGTGCACAACAAATAACAAGAGATCACTCCTATGTAAATGTTCTGGTTGAAAATGGTGAAATTAGTGAAGAGGAAGCGTTAACGCATCCTAAGAAAAATTTCATCTTAAAAGCTGTTGGTACAGAAGAAACGATTGAACCAGACTTTTATGAAGTTGATTTAGCATCAGAATCGTATTTACTCATTTGCTCTGACGGTTTAAGCAATAAACTTACAGTGTATGAAATGGCATCAATTATTACGTATCCAGATTCAGTAGAAGAAAAAGGACGAAAACTTGTGGAATTAGCAAATGCAAGCGGGGGGGAAGACAACATCTCCCTCGTGCTACTCACAAGGCAAGATGAGGAGGTGTAAGTATGCTTGTAGGTAAACGAATTAGTGACCGCTATAAAATTATAGGTCTTATTGGTGGCGGTGGTATGTCTAATGTTTATTTAGCGCATGACATGATTTTAAACCGTGATGTAGCGATCAAAATATTGCGCTATGATTTTACCAATGAGGATGAATTGTATCGCCGTTTCCAACGTGAAGCACTTTCTGCTACAAGCCTTACACATCCGAATATCGTTAGTGTTTATGATGTAGGTGATGATGGTGATCTACATTATATAGTGATGGAGTATGTCCAAGGAAAAACATTAAAGCAGTACATACAGGAATTTGCACCAATTTCTCCTGCCAGATGTGTGCATATTATGAAGCAGTTAACGTCAGCAATTGCCAATGCCCATGAAAATCATATTATCCACCGTGACATTAAACCTCAAAATATTTTAATGGATGCGGAAGGGAATGTGAAAATAACTGATTTTGGTATAGCGATGACGCTTAGTGCAACATCATTTACACAAACGAACTCCGTGCTTGGAACAGTGCATTATTTATCACCGGAGCAGGCTCGTGGTGGTACGGCAACAAACCGATCTGATATTTATGCACTTGGCATCGTTTTATATGAATTGTTAACGGGGGAATTGCCATTTTCAGGCGAGTCAGCTATTTCTATCGCGCTTAAACATTTACAATCAGAGACGCCATCAGTTCGCGCCTTTGATGCTACAATTCCACAAAGTGTGGAAAATGTTGTGCTAAAAGCTACAGCAAAGGATGCTTCTCACCGTTATTCGACTGTAGAGGAAATGCAAGCAGATTTAGAAACAGTTTTATCGCCGAATCGTATGAATGAACCGAAGTTTGTTATACCGGTAGATAATGATGTGACAAAGGCTATTCCGATTATAAAAGAACCAATTGCACGTCAAGACGAAGATTTAATGCAGACAAGGGCAATCGAACCAATTCTACATTCAACGCCGAAACCCGAAGCGAAGAAGCCTGTTGAAAAAACAGTACCTGTAAAGAAAAAGAAAAAGAAAAAATGGCCAATAGTTGTTGCTGGGTTAGCAATAGTAGCCATCGCCATTTTCCTATTCGTTTTTTTTGGAACAGATGCATTTAACCCAAAAAAGATACCTGTACCTAGTGTTGCTAATATGACAGTTGAAGAAGCTACTAAGAAATTAGAGGCTGAAGGCTTTACGGTTGGTCAGTCGCCGCAGGAGCGTTATGACGAGGACGTCGAAAAGGATAAGGTTATAGAAACTGACCCTACAGAGGGTACGGAGCGTGTAAAAGGCACAGAAGTAGACTTAATCGTGAGTCTTGGGATAGAAACGACGAAAGTGGAAGATTATAGAGGCCAGCAAATCAGCCAAGTTCAATCAATGCTAAAGGATAAATTTTTAGATTCTGAAGTTAGCTATGTGAATTCAAAAGAGCCTGAAGGACGAATTATTGAACAAGAGCCAGCACCACAAGAAGAGGTAGTCGCTAAGAATACAATAATGAAATTTACGGTAAGCGCAGGTGTAAAAATGATCACCGTAGATGATGTTGTGAATTACACTAAAGCTCAAATGGATGAGTATGTAAGAAGAGAAGGCTTGACATGGCGTATTGTTCGTGAAGAAAATGATGATACAATACCAGCTGGAAGTGTTAAATCACAATTGACAAGAGCAGGAACGCAGGTTGAAGCGGGTACTGCAATCCCTGTTATTTTAAGTAAAGGACCTGCAGCAAGGCCTGATAAAACTTGGGTGAAAACTGTGAAAATTGAATATAAACCAAATGAGGAAGGTTTAGAGCAAACTATTCGAATTGATATTCAAGATAAAAACCATAAAACGTTAACAACAGTTGAAACATTTACTATTACGGCTGATCAAGAGCACCGAATCCAGCTTGTTATTGCAGATGGTCAGGATGCAGCCTATAAAATTATTCGTGATTCAGAAATTATTGCTGAAGAAACATTCAACTACGATGATGTCAAATAAGGGGGAATTGGATGGCGCAAGGCCAAATTCGTAAAGCATTAAGCGGTTATTACTATGTATATGATGGAGAAGAACTAATTCAATGTCGAGGACGTGGGGTATTTCGCAATCGTGGGGAATCCCCACTCGTTGGCGACATCGTAGAATATACTCTAGAAACAAAAGGCTCGGACGGTACTATTCAAAAAATTATGGAACGCCAAAATGAATTAGTACGTCCCCCTATAGCCAATATTGATCAAGGCATTCTTGTGTTTTCTGTAAAAGAACCTAATTTTAATACAATTTTACTCGATCGTTTCTTAGTTGTTTTAGAGTCATTTCATGTTCATCCGATTATTTGTTTAACAAAGATGGATCTGCTAGAAGACCATGGACGTGAGGAATTGCAAGGCTATATAGCAGATTATGAGCGTATGGGTTATACCGTGCTACAAACCTATAAGGGTGAGGAAGAATTAGTTGAACGTCTACAACCTATTTTAAAGGAGAAAACCTCCGTATTAGCAGGGCAATCTGGAGTTGGAAAATCTACACTACTAAATACATTGATTCCAGATTTAAATTTAAAAACAGGCATTATTTCACAAAGCTTAGGGCGTGGTAAACATACAACTCGCCATGTTGAACTAATCGAAGTATGTGACGGTTTATTAGCAGATACTCCAGGATTTAGTTCATTTGATTTTGATGAAATAGAAAAAGAAGAATTAGGCGCATGTTTCCCCGAAATGGCCCGTATGGCAGATGATTGTAAATTTAGAGGCTGTTTACACTTGAAGGAACCGAAATGTGCAGTAAAAGCAGCGGTGGAGACGGGGGAAATTCGTGACTACCGCTATAAACACTACGAACAATTTTTACAAGAAATTATGGATCGAAAGCCGAGGTATTAATGATGATACAAATAGCACCATCAATTTTAGCAGCCAGCTTTGCTAAATTAGGAGAAGAAGTTAAGGAAGTAGAAAAAGCAGGTGCACAGCTTATTCATATCGATGTTATGGATGGTCATTTTGTGCCAAATATTTCATTTGGCTCTATCGTATTAGATGCCATTCGTCCTTTAACGGATTTACCGTTAGATGTACATTTAATGATCGAAAATCCTGATCAGTATATTGAACAATTCGCCAAAGCCGGGGCCGACTATATTACGGTGCATGTAGAAGCTTGCCGCCATTTACACCGTACAATCCAATTAATTCGTTCATTTGGAGTCAAACCGGGTGTTGTATTAAATCCACATACACCAATAGAATCCATTCAACACATATTAGAGGATATTGATATGGTGTTGTTCATGACTGTGAATCCAGGGTTTGGTGGGCAAAAATTCATTCATTCTGTAGTGCCAAAAATTGAAGCGTTAGCAGCTATTATTAAAGAACGTAATCTTGATATTGCTATTGAAATCGATGGTGGAATTAATGCAGAGACTATTGTTCCTTGTGCAAAAGCAGGAGCAACTATTTTTGTAGCTGGTTCAGCAATTTATAGTAAAGAAGATCGTACAGCGGCACTTCAAGAAATTTTAGCTGCTGGTGAGGCAGCGATTCAAGGATGACCAAAGTCGTTGTTTGTGCAGGTGGACCAAAAGAGGAACTCTGTTCATTTAGTCCGTTTAAAGAGCAAAGTGATGTATTATTTATCGGAGCTGATCGAGGAGCGCTATATTTAATCGAGCAAGGCATCACACCACATGCCATAGTAGGAGATTTTGACTCTTTATCAAAAGAGGAATACGAACTGGTGATGGCACATACAAATGATAGACAACGATTCCAAGAAGAAAAAGATGAAACAGATACGGACTTAGCGTTATTAAAAGCCTTGACCTATACACCACTAGAAATTGTTCTTACAGGTGTTACGGGTGGACGTTTAGATCATTATGAGGCGGCAGTTCGTTCGATTTATCGTTTACAAAAAGAGTATCCGCACGTAGTATTGAAGATTATTAATCATGCAAATATGTTGCAATTTTTAATGCCAGGCAAGCACATCATAGAAGCAGATAAGCAATATCGTTATTTATCTTTCTTTGCACATGAAGAGCCGATTAAAGATGTGACATTAAGGCAAGTAAAATATGAAACAACAAATGAAGAAATTTCTCTTGGTACATCCCGCTTTACAAGTAATGAAATAATAGATAATTCAGGGTCTATATCTTTCTCACAAGGCATATGTTTAATGATAAGAAGCATAGATTAGCGTAAGGGGGAGAGAGTCCTGAAAGTATATACATTCCAGCTGCCGAAATTTGTAAGCAGTATTACGCGTACGTGTATCAACATTTTCAAAAAAGATAAGAAAGTAAAAAAATCCGACTAATACTAGTCGGATTTTTTACTGTTTTAGAAAAATAAATGTGCCATGAAATTAATTGGGAATGTGAAAAATATGGTTCTTCGGCAAAGCGAGGGACTGATTTCCGTTCCTCTATCGCTGATCCCCAAGGAGTCGCCCAGTCGTAACGAAGATCAACCACTTCACATAGTATGTATCTTCTAGCATGTCACTTTATAATGATAAAACGAAACATCAAAAGTAACTGTATTATGTGCGAAAGCGAAGCGACAGTAACAATAGATGGACAATCTCATTGCTGCCAGAAGTTTTTCTGTATAAAATGTTTCTCATAAAACTGATAAAAGTTGAAGATTCTTATTTTCTACAGATAATAAGCTTATTTGTTGAGCTGGACAGCTAAATATAAGGCTGTTTTTCGAAAAGATTGTTGCTATTTATGCAAGAAGTAACTGTTTCTAGTTGTAAAATTGTTCAAAAGTAAGGTGGAAAGGAGAAAGGATGCAAAAAACTTTTAATAAGTTAGATAAGATCCAAATCGTTATTGCTATCGTCGCATTACTTCTAGCTATACTTGGGTTTATTTACGATAATTTAACAGAAACTGCATTCATATTAATAGCAATAAATTTACTTGTTAATCAAATTCGAAGTTTTAGAAAAGACAAAAAATCCATTTTTTCATATTTGATAATAGTGATGGCGATACTAATCATCATCCTTTCAATTCATAAGTTATTGTACTAACTGTGGCTTACTTTACACGTTTTGTAGATTAAATCTGCCTTTTAATTTTAACAGCAACAAACTTTGGGAAAATAGCTATATGTAAAGAGAACCGCTAGCAATTCCGTTTCCTTGTCATTGCTAGCGGCTTAGTCATTTTATTGTATTTATGGTTGGTCAATCCACTAGTAGGATGATTAATTACATCTTTTACATTTAAATAAATATTTACAAAGGCGGTTGGAGCTTGCCTCGTTATTAAGAAAGAAAAAAATCGATTTGCGCCAAATGCGAAATCGATTTTTTGGAAGCGACGATTAAACGCGCTCGATTTTACCTGATTTTAATGCACGAGCAGAAACCCATACACGTTTTGGTTTACCGTCTACTAAGATACGAACTTTTTGAAGGTTAGCACCCCAAGAACGTTTGCTAGCGTTCATAGCGTGGGAACGGTTGTTACCAGTACGAGCTTTACGCCCAGTGATTACACATTGTTTTGGCATGTTGTATTCCCTCCTTACTGTCAATGCTGAAAGATTATTATTTCAGTTCGGTATTTCACATACCATAATAATTTAACATACGATGACGTTCAGTGCAATAGTTTTCACATAACCTTTCAAGAAAAAAACCTTTACAGTCTAAAAACACTTGTTAAATAATGGGTGTAAATTCCTAGTTGAAACAATTATTAGGAGAAATAATTGGAAGTTTTCAATTATCCCGCCTGGTTTAGAGAAGCCTCTTAATCAGTAGGGGATAAAGAAAACCCACTTCCATCTCGTTTTATTTTCCTCGGTAGCCAAGCTTCATGGAAATACGTTTACCAGTTTCCACTAAACGCTCTGTAAGCGTATTAGTATGTTCTGCTGAAACGTTAAAGCTAACAAAACCTATACTTATCGCACCGACTATTTCATTGAAACCATTTACAATGGATACTGCGATTGAGGATGTTCCAGCTGTTCTTTCCCCATGACTAATGGCAAACCCTTGTAGTCTTATTTGATCAAGCTGTGACTCTAATTCAGAGATTTCTTCATGAGGAATAAGCTGTTCAATAATTTCCCTTGCTTGAGAAATAGGCATTGTGGCTAAAATTGCTTTATTTGCAGCCCCGATATTCATCGGAATACGAATACCTAACTGATCGTAAATTCGAATCGGGTTAGTTGTACTGTCAATTCTTTCAATGATAATTGTATCTAAACCAGCGGGCTTACTTAAATAGACGCTTTCCTCGACTTCTCTTGCTAAACGTTCTAGTTCGGGCCTAATTTTACTAATGTAGTCCATCGTATCATACACTTGTAAGCCAAGTTCCATCCATATTGTACCGAGACGATATTGTTTAGTTTGATCGTCTTGTTCAATCATTCCCTCTTTAATCATCGCTTTTAAAATTCTATGTAGTGTGCTAAGTGGTAAATTGCATTTTGCCGAAAGCTCTGAAATGGACAAACTGTTTTCATTTGCTTCAGAAGCCAAAACTTTAGCGATTGTCATAGCTCGTTCTAATAATTGCATTCATACCCCACCTCTCTTTCATTTATTTTATTTTTATTCATTGTCTACGTCTAGCTACATAATCGTGGATATTTGTTTTGTTCCCTTTGAAAAGAACGAATATATAAATTTTTCTAAATATATTGACATTATACCTTAAAGCACATATATTTTTCATATAAACTTTCCTCTTAACGGAAACGTTTTCCACTACGCGGAAAAGAGGTGAAAGGAATGCAATATTGTTCATCAATGTATGCACCTTTGAGACACGTAATAGTAAAACATCCAAAAGATGCTTTCCGAAACCAAGAATATCTTAGCGATGAATGGAAAACATTTAACTACTTATCGGAACCTAGCTATAATGAGGCTCTTAAAGAATATGCACAATTTATGAGCATTCTAGAAAAGTATGTTGAAAAAATTGATTTTTTACCAGAATCAGATGAAGTAGGGCTTGATTCGCTGTATGCGCATGATCCTGTAAAATTCACACCAAATGGTGCTATTATCTTAAAATCCGGCAAAAAATCAAGACAGCCAGAAGCAGCTGTTTATAAAGAGTTTTTACAGGAAAAGGGTATTCCGGTTATCGGAGAATTGACTGGAGAGGCTGTATCAGATGGTGGCGATATTGTTTGGCTTGATGATCGTACACTTGTTGTAGGTCGAGGCTATCGAACGAATGATGAAGCTATTCGTCAGCTAAAAGACATGACGAAGGATTTTGTTGATGAATTCATTGTTGTGCAACTACCCCATGATTTAGGTGAAGCAGAATGTTTACACTTAATGTCTTTCATTAGTATGGTAGATAAGGATTTAGCGGTTGTACATTCACGATTAATGCCAGTTTTCTTTCGTCAGCTTCTAATCGACCGAGGTATTCAATTAATTGAGGTCCTGAAAGATGAATATGATGCGCTAGGCTGTAACGTTCTAGCACTTGCGCCTAGAGTATGTATTGTCCCAATTGGAAATCCAATGACCAAGCAACAATTACTTCATGCAGGTGTAACAGTTTATGAATACAAAGGAAATGAAATTTCGATAAAAGGGACAGGTGGACCAACATGTTTAACCTGCCCAGTAGTAAGAGAAAAAAGGGAGATGAAGTAAAATGTTTAAAAATGTAATTGTAAAAAACCCAGGAAATAATTATGTAAATGGTTTAACGACTAGCGACTTAGGAAAACCAATTTTAGAAAAATTATTTGAACAGCATGAAAAATATGTTGAGGCCTTAAAAAGATGTGGAGTGGAGGTTACACAGCTTCGAGCGAATGAAGCCTTTCCAGATTCAACATTCGTAGAGGATACGGCTGTTTTAACATCTGAATTTGCCATTATTTCAAATCCAGGGGCTGAAGCTCGTAATCGTGAGATTGAGGAGATCGTACCTGTAGTTCAAAAGTTCTATGAAAAATTATATTATATCGATGGCCCAGGAACACTTGATGGCGGAGATGTATTGCAGGCAGAAAAGAAATTTTATGTCGGCATCTCTGATCGTACAAATGAAGAAGGGGCTCGACAATTTAAAGAAATCGTAGAAAAAGAAGGCTATGAGGCAACGATTGTTCCGCTAAAAGAATTTTTCCATTTAAAGACGGGCATCGCGTATGTTGGAGAAAATCGTATGGTAGTAGCAGGGGAGTTTATCGATCATCCTGCATTCGAATCCTATGAAAAAATTATTATTCCAAAAGAAGATGAGTATTCTGCAAACTGTATTCAAGTAAATGATTATGTCATTATTCCAGCAGGCTATCCAGAAACAAATCGTAAATTAAATGATCTAGGCTACCAAACAATTGAGCTTGAAATGTCGGAATTTAGAAAACATGATGGTGGGCTAAGTTGTTTGTCATTACGTTTTTAGTTCAATAAAAAAATACCCAATCAATATCAATTATGACTTAGCATAATTCCATGACACCCGCTGAAAGAAGTCAAATAGGATAAATTGATTGGGTACTTTAGTAGAGTTGATATCAGAATATTCGATATATTGATTACAACTAGAGAGTGGGGATGGATGATGAGTAAAGGAGAACAACGGCAAGATCATCAATTAAACCGTTCAATGAAGAGTCGTCATTTATTAATGCTATCGCTCGGAGGAGTTATTGGAACAGGGCTATTTTTAAATGTTGGCTTTACAATTAATCAGGCAGGTCCTGGAGGGGCATTAATTGGTTATTTATTTGGTGGCTTAATATTGTACATGGTTATGAATTGTCTTGGAGAATTAGCGGTTTATATGCCTGTAACGGGTTCTTTCCAAACCTATGCAACACGTTTTATCAGTCCTTCAGCAGGATTTTCTTTAGGATGGATGTATTTTGTCGGCTCAGCTGCCACAGCAGGGGTGGAATTTACAGCAGCGGGAATTTTGATGCAGCATTGGTTCCCGCATGTCCCTATTTGGATTTGGTGTGCCGTATTTATGGTCCTGTTATTTACTTTAAATGCATTAACAACAAGAGGCTTTGCGGAAGCGGAATTTTGGTTTGCAAGTATTAAAGTCATTGCGGTGATAGCATTTATCGTTATAGGGGTGGCAGCAATCTTTGGAATGATTCCGTTAGCTGATCGTCCGACACCACACTTTACGAATTTAGCACCGTATGGTTTATTTCCGGCAGGTATTTCAATCATCTTCGTCACAATGATGAATGTTATCTTTTCTTATCAAGGTTCTGAGCTTGTTGGTATTGCTGCAGGAGAAACTGAAAGTCCGGAAAAAAATATTCCTCGGGCAATAAAGACAATTCTTTTTAGGATTATTGTTTTCTATATTGCTTCTATTATTGTTTTATCTGCGATATTCCCTTCATCGGAGCTTGGACTATTGGAAAGTCCATTTGTCACATTGATGAATTTAGCAGGTGTTCCATATGCAGCTGGCATTATGAACTTTGTTATTTTAACGGCGATATTATCAGTAGGTAACTCATGTCTATATGCGTCCACACGTTTATTATGGTCGATGTCAAAAGAGGGAATGGCGCCAAAACTATTTGGACGACTAACGAAAAATAAAGTGCCATTCAATGCACTTGTTTTTACGATGCTTTTCTCGCTGCTTTCTTTATTAACGGGCGTGATGGAAGCAGATGCAGTATTTGTTTTACTCATGTCTATTGCAGGAATTTCTGTAACAATTTCATGGATGGGAATTTGCGCATCTCAATTGATGTTCCGGTATCGTTATGTGAAAGCAGGGGGGGATGTGGCTAATTTAAAATTTAAAACGCCATTTTATCCATTGATTCCGGTGTTCTGTATTATTTTTTGTATGCTAATTCTTGTCTTTTTAGCATTCGATCCAACACAAAGAGCGGGTTTATTATATGGAGTTGGGTTCTTTATTGCTTGCATGATTTTCTATAAATTGAAATTGAGTAAATCAAATACAGTTTCTTCTGAGATTAGCTCATCGCCATAATATGGTGTTGATTTCCGTTTCGACTGGGCGCTTTGTTGTTGCTGTCGCTTTGCTTTCGCACAGATAAAACATTTGCTGCCGCTACGCTTTCGCACAGATAAAACATTTGCCGCTGACGCTTCGCTTTCGCGCAGAGCAGAGCTTCCTAGGGGCGTCCGATGAGCCGCTTCACTCGCGTTGCTCGCTCCAAGTTCTCGGGACAACAGATGTCTTTTGCGCGAAAGCGTGAGTGCAACGTAGCGACAGTAGCAGGATGTTGGTCACGAAGGCGTTATCACAGGAAGTGATGCTTTTAGCCTTCGTTCCTCTATATCGCTGATCCCCAAGGAGTCGCCCAGTCTCCACTCCAATCAACTTATATTTATGGTATATGTTTTTTAAAAATGTCATTCCTAATTATTGGTGATGAAATTGAAATGAAAAAAGAGGAATCATTTGATATACATTTAAATGCAATTGATTTTGAGGAAATAAAGGAGAGTTTTTATGAATGTTTATCTTTGGAATACACCTGAAAAGCTACGTGCATTATTATGTGAAATTGTCAGTTGGGAAAGTAGGACATTAACTAAAGGTGAACATGAATTTGCCTATAAATTAAAAAATAAATTGCAAACGCTTTCTTATTTTCAGGAAAACCCGGAATTTATTGAATTACATGATGCGGGCCTTGAACGTAATGCTGTAACTGCCTTGTATAAGCACCCATCTGCAACCGAAACGGTTGTGCTAATTAGTCACTTTGATACGGTCCATACTGAAGAATATGGCGAGCTGGAACCATTAGCCTTTTACCCTGAAGTGCTGACAAAAAAGCTAATGGAACCTAAATACAAAAAGGATTTACCTGAAGCGGCAAGAATTGATTTGGAATCAGGTAACTATTTATTCGGTCGTGGGACGATGGATATGAAAATGGGGCTTGCTTTGCATATGCAGTTGATTGAAAAGGCAAGTATCGAAGAATGGCCCATCAACCTTATTTTAACGGCAGTGCCAGATGAAGAAGTGAATTCTGCTGGGATGCGTGCAGCAGTTGTAGAGCTTGTCAGACTTCGCGAACAGCACGGACTCTCTTATAAACTATTTTTAAATAGTGAGCCTTCTTTTTCACAAGGTCCGGCTGATATTAATGAATATATTTATTCAGGAACTATCGGTAAAATTATGCCTGCTGCCTTATTTTACGGAAAAGAGACACATGTGGGTGAGCCATTAAAAGGAATGACCGCAAATTTTATTGCTTCCTACATGACGCAGCATATGGAGTGGAATCCTGTTTTTCGTGAGACAGATCTCGGTGAAAGTACGCCATTACCTGTATCCTTACAATTAAAAGATTTAAAAATGGAGTATTCTACACAAACACCATATCGTGCAGCAGCCCTTTACAATGTGTTTTTATTAAAGCGCACAGCATCGCAAGTAATGGATATTTTTGAACAAGTTGCATTGGAAGCAATGTCAGCTTGTAATGAACAATATAAGCGAATTTGTGAGCGTGAAAAGGTACAAGGTGTAGGCGAAGTAAACGTACTTCGTTATGAGGCACTTTTAGAGTATGCGATTAATAAATTAGGCGCCCAGGAAGTAGATTTAATTAAAAGTCAAGTTATTGAAAATAGCGCATGGGATGATCGAGAGAAATCTATTCGCATTGTGGATCAGCTAATGATTCGTTGCCAGGAACTATCACCAGCGACAGTGTTGTTATATGCACCACCTTACTATCCGGCAATCAATTCATCCAATGATCCTCTTGTTATTCGATCCATTGAATTGATGAAGAAGACAGCCCAAACATTTAATATTGAAGTGGAGCAAATTCATTATTTTAATGGAATTTGTGATTTGAGCTATGTCAATTATTCGGATAACTCTAATGAATGGATAGCATTCGAACGCAACACACCTGTATGGGGAGAAACGTATAGTATTCCGTTTGAGGCAATGTCTGCATTACAGGGCCCTGTTTTAAATGTTGGACCGTTTGGGAAGGACGCTCACCAAAAGACGGAAAGACTACATGTGGATAGTGCATTTAAGGAAATGCCAGTGATGCTTGATTCGCTTATTAAAAGCCTGTTTTAATTGAAGGAATAGAATGGCATCAAGGGTTGTACAATCGAAGCGTTGTTATAAAGTTATTCTGTTCGAATATATGGTGAGGAGCCGTAATATTCACTTTGAACTTTTGGGAGTTTATAAAAATTATAATCGTTCAATTTTTTAAAAAAAGTTGGTGTATATAAACATCAGCTTTTTTGTTGTTTCGAGATTTTATGCAGCGAAAGTGGAATGTCGGATTTAGAAGTTTTGTTTTTGACTACGAAAATCAGCCACGGTAGAGTAGTTCTTTTTTCACCAATTTTGTAAAGACTACTTGTATTTTTCGTTATTTAGACGATAAAAATAGAACAAATTATCTTCATTCAGCAATGTTTTCTGTGCGAAAGCAAAGCGACAGCAACATGGTTTTAACTGTGCGAAAGCGAAGCGACAGCAACATGGTTTTAACTGTGCGAAAGCGAAGCGACAGCAACATGGTTTTAACTGTGCGAAAGCGAAGCGACAGCAACAAAATGTTTTTGCAAGTTTGTTTTATTAGGAGCGGACATTATGGAAAATCAAGAAAAGCTAGTTCTCTCTATACAGAAAGAAATGATTCAATTTAATTTAAAACGGATGCGAGCGGTAGCATGGACATTGATGTATATATCAGCCATCATTACGATTATTCATTATGGTGAGGTCTTCTTTTCGAATTCAGAAAGAGCGATGGTGTCAGCATATATAGCTATTCACACAATAATGTTTTATATAGATTTAGCGGTGTTAGTATTTGTAAAAGAGAAGAAATTTCAGGTTACAACGCTTAATATGCGAAAATATGAATCTATCTTACTTGCTTATATCTATACGATATTGTTATTGATTACTGTAATAACTGTAATGGACGTTTATTTCTTTAAACATGCAGCTCTTTATGAGGTACTATTTTTAATGATTTGCACTGTTTTTTCCATACCTTTTCGGAAAATTTTTCGGATTATGGTAATAACAGTACCACCGATTTTAATAAGTGCTTATCTGAGTGTTGGGGTATCAGGTGAAGGTATTAAAATACTTTTACCGATGTCCCTTATTATTCCTATAGGGCTAGTTATTCAGCGACATATTTATAAAATGCAAAGACAATTTACGAAGGAACATATTTTATTGCAAGAAGAAATGACAAAATCCAAGAAATTGTCAAAATTATTAGCTGAGAAAAATAATGAGCTATCAGAGCAAGCGCTTCGGGACACGTTGACCAATTTACCAAATCGACGGGCTTTAAATAATAAATTGACACATATAGGGCAACAACTTAGTAAACCAGAATCTTTATCTGTCATGATGATTGATATTGATTTCTTTAAAAATTTTAATGATTATTACGGTCATTTACAAGGTGATGATGCATTAATAAAAGTGGCGACTCTTTTAGAGGAAATTGCAGAAAAGTATAATGCATTTGCAGCACGTTGGGGAGGCGAAGAATTCGTAATCGTTAGCCAACATACGGCCAAGTTTTCAGAGCATGTTTGTGAGGAAATTTTAGAGGAAGTACGCAACTTAAACATTCGTCATGAGCATTCGATAGTAGCTGATATTGTAACGGTCAGCATAGGGATGTGTCATGTTAAACTTACAAATAGCGAGCAATTGAAAACATGCTGTGAATTAGCTGATCAAGCATTATACTCAGCAAAGCAACAAGGTCGTAACAACTTTTACAGCAAAAGTGGAAATTTCGATGAAGATGTATGTTTGCCTTTGTAATGTCAGAAAAACGTTGATACAGTGCGCTTTCATGCCTTCCAAGGTTGCTTAATGTATAACGAAAGTGTTACAATATCATTTAGTCAAAAAGAGCCAAGGGGGCATTTCTATGTCAATTGAGTTAAACAATGAATTCGGCCAAATTGATATTTCAACAGATGTACTTGCACAAATAGCTGGTGGCGCTGCTGTTGAATGCTACGGTATTGTTGGCATGGCATCTAAACATCAAATTCGTGATGGTCTAACTGATATTTTACGTAAAGAAAATTTTGCAAAAGGTGTTGTAATTCGAAAACAGGGCGACGATTTACATATTGATATGTACATTATTGTTAGTTACGGGACAAAAATTTCGGAAGTTGCTTATCAAGTACAATCGAAAGTGAAATATACAGTGGATAAAACATTAGGTATGAGCGTAAAATCTGTCAATATCTTTGTGCAGGGCGTTCGTGTAGCGAATGATTAAGAGGAGGAACTAAATCTAATGCAGTCTTTAGACGGAATAAAGTTTGCAGAAATGGTGCAAATGGGTGCCCATCACCTATTCCAAAATGCAAATTATGTTGATTCATTAAATGTATTTCCAGTACCAGATGGTGATACAGGAACGAATATGAACTTATCGATGACATCTGGAGCAAAGGAAACGGAGCAATATGTTTCAGAACATATCGGCAAAACATCCCAAGCTTTATCAAAAGGTTTACTTATGGGAGCACGCGGGAATTCTGGCGTTATTTTATCGCAGTTATTCCGTGGCTTTGGTAAATTTATTGAAAAAGAAGCGACAATTGATGCTAAGGGCTTAGCGGATGCTTTCCAAGCTGGCGTTGAAACTGCCTATAAAGCAGTAATGAAACCGGTTGAAGGTACAATTTTAACAGTTGCACGTGAAGCGGCGAAAAAAGGCGTGGAAGTGGCAGAAACTGAAACCGATATCATTGCAGTAATGGAAGCATTTACTGCTGAAGCACAGGCTTCATTAGAGCGTACACCTGATCTTTTACCTGTTTTAAAAGAAGTAGGTGTTGTAGATAGTGGCGGCCAAGGTCTATTGTTTGTGTATGAAGGATTTTTAGCATCCTTAAAAGGTGAGCCATTACCGGTGAAAAATGAAGCAACTTTAGATGATTTAATTAATGCAGAACATCATAGAGCGCAAGATTTCATGGATACTTCGGATATTGAGTTTGGGTATTGTACAGAAATCATGGTACGTTTTGAAGAAGGAAAAGAGCCGTTTAGCGAGGATCAATTCCGTAATGAATTAAACCCACTAGGTGATTCTTTACTTGTTATTTCAGATGAAGAGATCGCAAAAGTGCATATTCATTCTGAGCAACCAGGCTCTGTTTTAGCAATGGGTCAAAAATATGGTAGTCTTATTAAAATTAAGGTCGACAATATGCGTGAACAGCATTCTGCCATTGTTGGTGAGGATCATAAAGCACCTTCTCCAGTCAAAAAAGCAGAAAAGCATCCATATGCAATTGTAACGATTGCAATGGGCGAGGGAGTTGCTGAATTACTTCGTTCAATTGGTGCTTCTTATGTTATTGAAGGCGGTCAAACAATGAACCCTTCAACTGAAGATATTGTGAAGGCGGTACAGGAAATTGGTGCTGAAAAAGTATTAATTTTACCGAATAACAAAAATATCGTCATGGCAGCAGAACAAGCAGTAGAGCTTTTAGATATAGAAGCGGCTGTAGTTCCAACGAAAACAATCCCTCAAGGTATGGCAGCGATTTTATCGTTTAATCCAGAGGCGACAGTTGAAATGAACCAAGCAACAATGACAGAAGCTTATGCAAATGTTAAAACAGGTCAAGTAACTTATGCAGTTCGAGATACATCTATTGATGGTGTGGAAATTCATAAGGACGATTTCATGGCTCTTGCAGAAGGTAAAATTGTATTATCTACTCCGGCATTAAAAGATGCCGCTGAGAAGGTAATTACTGATTTAGTGGATGAAGACGCAGAAATTGTAACAGTCATTTATGGTGAAGATACAACGGAAGAAAATGCTTCAGAATTAGTGAAATTTATAGAAGAGAATTATCCAGAGGTTGAAGTAGAGTTATTTAATGGTAAACAAGGATTATATCCGTATATTATTTCAGTAGAATAATTCGATGCTACTTTGTGAATGAGTAGATAAAGCAGTGCACACAATGTGTACTGCTTTTGTTTATGGTACAAAGAGACTAGGGGATTATATTGGATATAAATCAGCTGGAATAAACGATTTGGTGTGCGTATCCAGAAGACAATGCATTTGTAAATGCTAGAATATCAGCAGTTTGAAATTATTGTTTATTTGGAGTAGACAAAAGTTAATCAATATTTCCACTGTGTAAATTATAGTCGCTTAAATTTTCTGAAAGTTGATAAAGAAATGCTTTGCTTTTATAGTAACTATCAAGCATTATATAAGTAAAAAATCAAAAATATTATATAGATAGAATAGAGGGGTGTTAGTATGAAGTTTACTTCAGTATTTGATATTATTGGACCGGTGATGATTGGACCTTCTTCTTCCCATACGGCAGGTGCGGCACGAATTGGGCGTGTTGCTAGAGATTTATTTGGAAGACAACCAAAGTGGGCAAAAATACACTTATATGGTTCGTTTGCGGAAACGTATAAAGGACATGGAACAGATGTAGCTTTGATTGGTGGTCTATTAAATTACGATACATTCGATGAACGAATAAAAACAGCTTTTGCCGATGCAGAAAAGGCGGGATTAGACTATGAGTTTATCCCAGAAACAGCTAACATGGAACATCCGAATACGGCTCGCCTTGTAATTGGCGATGATGAAGGAGAGATGTCCGTTGTTGGTATTTCGATCGGTGGAGGTAAAATTGAAGTTAGTGAGGTTAATGGCTTCAAGCTGCGACTAACAGGTGGCATGCCAGCAATTCTTGTTGTCCATGATGATCGAGCTGGCTGTATTGCCAATGTGGCAAATTGCTTAGCGATGCATGCGGTCAATATTGGGCATATGGAAGTTTCACGTATTGAACGTGGTTTAACAGCCCTTATGGTAATAGAAGTCGATCAAAACATCGAGGATAAAGTATTGCAACAAATTTCTTTAATACCACATATTTCGAAGGTTTCTAAAATTAATAACTAAGGAGGTGTCCCAATATGGACGTATTGTTTCATAATGTTCGTGAACTAGTTGAACGAGCAGAGCAAGAAGGAAAACTAATTTCTGAAATTATGATAGAGCAAGAAATGTTAATAACTGGACGCACTAGAGAAGAAATTATACAGCAAATGGACAATAATTTGACGGTGATGGAGGAAGCTATTGAAAGAGGCTTAAATGGTGTTAAATCTGTAACGGGCTTAACAGGCGGTGACGCGGTATTGCTTCAGAATTACATTGCGCAGGGAAATTCATTGTCAGGAGATTTATTACTAGATGCGGTAAGTAAAGCGGTTGCGACAAATGAAGTTAATGCGGCTATGGGGACAATTTGTGCTACCCCAACTGCAGGCTCGGCTGGAGTTGTACCAGGGACATTGTTTGCAGTGAAGAACAAGCTAAATCCGACACGTGAGCAAATGATTCGTTATTTATTCACATCGGGTGCTTTCGGCTTCGTAGTTGCCAATAATGCTTCGATTTCAGGTGCTGCTGGTGGCTGTCAAGCAGAGGTTGGCTCAGCTGCTGGAATGGCGGCGGCTGCAATTGTTGAGATGGCTGGTGGTACCCCGCAGCAATGTTCAGAAGCATTTGCCATTACACTCAAAAATATGCTAGGGCTTGTTTGTGATCCAGTAGCTGGATTAGTAGAGGTTCCTTGTGTTAAACGGAATGCTATGGGAGCGGCGAATTCACTTGTGGCAGCGGATATGGCACTTGCGGGGGTTACAAGTCGCATCCCGTGTGATGAAGTGATTGGCGCGATGTATCGAATTGGACAATCTATGAGTCCGAATTTAAAAGAAACTGCTCGTGGAGGCCTAGCTGCAACTCCAACAGGTAAAGCTATTAGCAAAGCCATTTTTGATAATGGCAATTTAGAAAGTATTAAGTCACTTCAAAAATAAAAGATAGTAAACACGCTTCCTCAGGGGGAGCGTGTTTTTTTTGAGGTGAAAATGAAAAGCGTAATGGTGAAATGGTACGGGTGGATATTTTGGACAAAGAGTATAATTTCTCTTGTTGATACTCCCAATTCTAGTCTCATCACCATAACGTGTGGTTGATTTCCGTTCCGACTGGAGCGGCAGCAGCACCGATGTTGGTCACGAAGGCGTTATCACAGGATGTGATACTCTTAGCTTTTGTTCCCCTTTTAGATAAATTGAAGTTATGGGGAAATTGGATGAAAAAGTGATAATTTTTTCGATATAATTAACTTTCAATCAATTATTAATGAATTGAATTGCTATCTTACTTAAAATGAAAAGTTATATAATGATGTGGAGAATAATACGTGTTCAAATGTTTAAACGCTAACAACGATATAATGAAATCTTAGGGTAATCGTAAGAAAGGGGAAACTCATATGCTGAAAAATAGTATAGTGATACGAATGACTGTAGATAAAGTACTTGTGGTGAAAAATTTAGAAGGGGCTGTCGTGCAAGGTGACTGATTTAACGAACCCCGTTACTAATTTAAAGGGAATCGGGAAAGAAACAGCAGGACATTTAGAAGCATTGGGCATCGAGACAGTAGCGGATTTATTATGGACGTTTCCGCATCGACACGAGGATTTTCGTTTAAAAGATTTGGCGCAAACACCACATAATGAACGTGTCACTGTTGAGTGTAAAGTTGAGCGTGAACCAACAGTATTGTTTTTAGGTCGCAATAAATCACGATTACAAGTGACGGTGCTGGCAGGTCGACATTTAGTGAAGGTTGTTTTTTTTAATCAAGGATACTTAAAGCAAAAGCTTGTACCTGGAGCTATTATTACCGTTACAGGTAAATGGGACCGAGGCAGACAAGTTATTAATGGAACGTCTGTAACATTTGGTCCTAAGACAGATCAAGTTGACTTTGAACCTGTTTATAGTTTAAAAGGTTTAATTCCGCAAAAACGTTTTCGTAAATATATGCGCCAGGTGCTAGATGAGTTTGGTGCTGATATACCTGATGCTGTTCCACAGCGCTTACGCACGGATTATAAGCTCGCTACAATACGTGATGGGCTTGAGGGAATCCATTTCCCTATTGATGCAGGACATGCAAAGCAGGCTAGAAGGCGCTTTGCTTATGAAGAGTTGCTAAACTTTCAACTACGTATTCAGGCGTTACGTAAAATTCGAAAGGACAGTGAGCACGGTACTGTCATACAGTTTGATTTGCAAAAGATACGTGCCTTTATTGCATCGTTACCATATGAATTGACTGGTGCGCAAAAACGCGTTGTCAATGAAATTTGCAAAGATTTAAAAGAGCCACATCGTATGAACCGCTTACTCCAAGGTGATGTAGGGTCAGGGAAAACTGTTGTCGCGGCAATATGTTTATATGCGGCTATAACTGCTGGTTTTCAAGGGGCATTAATGGCACCAACGGAAATTTTAGCAGAGCAGCATGCTGAGAGTTTGAAGGAATGGTTTGAGCCATTTGGCGTACGTGTAGCTTTATTATCGGGATCGACAAAGGCGAAGGAGCGTCGCTTGCTTTTGGAAGAACTAGTAAATGGAGATATCGATATTTTAATTGGTACACATGCGCTAATTCAGCCAGATGTCGTTTTTTACAAACTAGGTTTTGTTATTACAGATGAACAGCACCGTTTTGGTGTTGAGCAGCGTAGAATATTGCGTGATAAAGGAGAAAACCCAGATGTGCTCTTTATGACGGCAACACCAATTCCTCGTACACTCGCTATTACAGCATTTGGAGAAATGGATGTTTCAATGATCGATGAAATGCCGGCAGGGCGTAAGCAAATTGAAACACATTGGATGAAAAAAGAGCAATTTGGCTCTGTGATGTCAAAGCTAGAATTAGACCTTGCCGCCGGTAGACAGGCGTATGCTATTTGTCCGCTGATCGAGGAATCAGACAAGCTAGATGTACAAAATGCTGTAGAAATCTATGAGCAGCTTGCAGCGTATTTTAATGGGCGTTACAATGTCGGATTAATGCATGGTCGCCTATCTGCGGATGAAAAAGACACTGTCATGCGAGCCTTTAGTGAAGGAACTATTCATGTGCTTGTGTCTACAACCGTTGTTGAGGTTGGGGTTAACGTGCCGAATGCAACGTTTATGATTATTTATGACGCTGAACGCTTCGGCTTAGCACAGCTACATCAGCTACGAGGGCGTGTTGGACGAGGAGAACATCAGTCGTATTGTGTGTTGCTTGCCGATCCAAAATCCGATGAAGGTAAAGAGCGAATGCAGTCGATGACGGAAACGAATGATGGTTTCCGCCTTGCTGAAAAGGATTTGGAACTACGTGGTCCAGGGGATTTCTTTGGTCGTAAACAAAGCGGCTTGCCAGATTTTAAAGTAGCGGATTTAGTGCACGATTATCGAATACTTGAAACTGCGAGAAAAGATGCGACGGATATGATTGAAACAGATTCTTTTTGGCGTGATGATGAGTATAAATATTTACGTGACATGCTTGAAAATTCTGGCGTTTTACAAGGAGATCGCTTCGATTAGTTGAATATTAATGTTCAATTAGGAATGTGAGCACTTGTTTATAAAACAAGTCTTGCATTCTTTTTTTATACTCTATATACTGATATTAGTACCAAGTGCTAATAACAACTAAAAAGGTGGCGAATGATGTTGAGACGAACGAAAAAAGAGCGACAGCGACTATTATCCGAAACGATAGCTGATAATCCATTCGTCACAGATGAACAGCTAGCAACACAGTTTCAGGTTAGTGTCCAAACAATTCGTTTAGATCGTATGGAGTTAGCGATTCCGGAATTACGAGAACGAATTAAAGATGTTGCTTCAAAAACCTATGAAAATGAAGTGAAATCACTACCGATTGATGAAGTAATCGGAGAAATAATTGATATTGAATTGGATAATCGTGCATTATCTATTTTTGACGTAAAAGAAGAACATGTTTTTCAGCGCAATGGCATCGCACGTGGACATCATTTGTTTGCGCAGGCAAACTCATTAGCGGTAGCAGTTATTGACGATGAACTAGCATTAACAGTACATTCTAACATTTCCTTTGTGAAACCTGTTAGAGCTGGAGATCGTGTTATTACAAAAGCAATCGTTATCGGACGTGATGAAAAAAGTCATCGTACAAAAGTAGAGTTAACGTCCACTGTTAACGGTGAAACAGTTTTTGTTGGTGAATTTGATATGTACCGCACGAAAGGTAAAGGTGAACAACAATGAAATTAGCGCTTGATGGAATGGGTGGCGACAACGCACCGAAATCAGTTGTTGAAGGTGCTTTATTAGCATTAGAGCAAATTCCGAATTTAGAAATTCAATTATATGGTCAGCAGGAAAAGCTTGAACCATTTATAAAAATACATGATCGATTAACTGTAGTACATTGTGGTGAAGTTGTCGAAGGGACAGACGATCCAGCACGCGCGGTTCGTCGTAAAAAGGATTCATCGATGGCACGAATGATGGATGCAGTTGAAGAAGGTAAGGCGGATGCTTGTCTTTCAGCTGGTAATACAGGTGCTTTAATGGCAGGAGGCTTATTTAAAGTAGGACGTATTGAAGGCATTGCTAGACCTGCTCTAGCTACTACACTTCCTACTTTAGATGGTAAGGGCTTTTTAATGCTTGATTTAGGAGCAAATGCAGACGCGCGACCGGAGCATTTATTGCAATATGCAATTATGGGCGATATTTATGCGAAAAAGGTAGGCGGCTTACAAAAGCCACGTATCGGCTTGTTAAATATCGGTACCGAGGATAAAAAAGGAAATGAATTAACGAAGGCGGCTTTTGGTTTATTAAAAGAAGCGGATTTAAACTTTATCGGCAACGTAGAAGCTCGAGATTTACTTGAAGGGGTAGCAGACGTTGTTGTAACAGATGGCTTTACAGGTAATATGGTACTTAAATCAATAGAAGGTACTGCTGGTGCGTTATTTTCAATGTTAAAAGAGGCGTTTATGGCTTCAACAAAAACAAAAATTTCGGCAGTACTTATGAAAAATAATTTACGTGACCTAAAAAACAAAATGGACTATACAGAGTATGGTGGTGCAGGCTTGTTTGGTTTACAAGCACCTGTGATTAAGGCACATGGCTCATCCAATGCTAAAGCAATATACAGTGCAATTCGCCAAGCGAATACGATGGTTGAGCATACAGTCATCTCGACAATTACAGAAACAGTACGTCACGTAGAAATCGATTAACTTTTTTTAGCAGATGTTTTTTTGTACCGAAAGCCTAGCGACAAGTACAGGTGTCCAAACACCCGCTGAAATATAGGAACTCAGTCTAAGAACGCCACGTCCTGTGGCATTACCGAAATGACCGACATCGTGTTGGCCTTCGTGCAGGCCTGAGCTCAAAGCCGATTCCTATGCCGAGGCATAATTGATTAAAAAAGGGGATTAATGAGAAATGACGAAAATAGCATTTATTTTTCCAGGCCAAGGTTCTCAAGTAGTGGGGATGGGGCAAGAGTTTATTGAGAATTCGGCAGAAAGTAAAGCATTTTATGAGCGTGCAAATCAATCACTTGGCTTTGAGTTATCTAAGCTTATGCTAGAGGGACCGGCTGAGGAGTTAACGTTGACTTACCATGCTCAACCTGCACTCCTAACTACAGGTGTGATGGTTGCTGAAAAATTACGTGCAGCAGGTATTATGCCAAATTATACAGCTGGACATTCACTTGGGGAATATGGCGCATTAGTAATCGCTGGTGTGCTATCGTTTGAGGATGCCGTGTCTGTTGTGCATAAGCGTGGACTTTATATGAATGAAGCTGTGCCTGCAGGGCAAGGTGCTATGGCTGCCATTTTAGGGATGGAGCTTGAGGCATTGCATGCAGTAACTGAAAAAGTATCTGTAGCAGGTGATCCAGTTCAAGTTGCAAATGTAAACTGTCCTGGACAAATTGTTATTTCTGGCACAAAGGAAGGCGTTGAAAAAGCTTCTTTAGCGGCTAAGGAAGCTGGTGCAAAACGAGCAATTCCTTTAGTTGTTAGTGGTCCATTCCATTCAGAGTTAATGCGACCATCATCTGAAAAGCTGAGAGAAACGTTGGCTGATATATCATTGTCAGTTCCGCAAATTCCAGTAGTCGGTAATGTAATGGCGAAAGAGCTAGAGGATGTTCTGGCTATTCAACATGAATTAGTAGAACAAGTATATAGTGCTGTGCAATGGGAAGCATCTGTGCGTGAAATGATTTCGCAAGGTGTGGATGTCTTTATTGAATGTGGACCAGGCAAAGTATTGAGTGGATTAGTGAAAAAAATCGATCGTTCTGTCACGACATACTGTGTTTATGATGAAACATCATTAGAGGCTGTACTAGAAGCATCGAAGGAGTGGACGATTAATGCGTAAATTAGAGGGTAAAGTAGCTGTTGTAACTGGTGCTTCACGTGGAATAGGACGTGCTATTGCATTAAAGCTTGCTAATGAGGGTGCTAAAGTTGTCGTAAACTACAGCGGTTCTCAAGCAAAAGCCGAAGAAGTTGTCGCAATGATTCAAGAAAATGGTGGCGAGGCAATAGCTGTACAAGCAAGTGTTTCAAAAACAGAGGAAGTTACAGCGTTAATGGATGCAACGGTGAAAACATTCGGCTCGCTTGATATTTTAGTAAATAATGCGGGGATTACACGTGATAACTTGTTAATGCGTATGAAAGAAGATGAATGGGACGATGTGTTAGATACGAACCTAAAGGGCGTATTCCTTTGTACAAAAGCAGTAACACGTCAAATGATGAAGCAACGTGCAGGCCGTATCATTAATATTTCATCCATTGTCGGTGTAGCTGGTAATGCGGGGCAAGCTAATTACGTAGCTGCAAAAGCAGGTGTTATTGGATTAACTAAAACGACTGCTAAGGAATTAGCATCACGTAATATTTTAGTAAACGCGCTTGCACCAGGCTTTATTGAAACTGAAATGACTGATCAACTACCAGAAGATATAAAGCAAGGTATGCTTACGCAAATTCCGCTAGCGAAACTTGGGCAGCCTGAGGATATTGCGAAGGCTGTAGCTTTCCTAGCTTCAGATGATGCCAACTATATGACGGGTCAAACGTTACATATAGATGGCGGCATGGTCATGTAATTTCAATTAGTCATAAATAATGATTTTTTGTATAATCATTTGAGGGGAGGTGAATGATTTGACTACAGTATTAGAACGCGTAACAAAAGTAATCGTAGACCGTTTAGGTGTTGAGGAAAGTGAAGTTACTCTAGAAGCTTCTTTCCGTGATGATTTAGGTGCTGACTCATTAGACGTTGTTGAGCTTGTAATGGAGCTTGAAGACGAATTCGATATGGAAATTTCTGATGAAGATGCTGAAAAAATCTCAACAGTTGGTTCTGCAATTTCATACATCGAAGGTAAAATCAACTAATTCGTTTTAACTTTATAGCAGAAATTAATCACCTCTAGCGGTGTTGACATGACTGCGGTCATTTTACAATAAAAGTTTATGATTCAATAAAGTTAAAGCCTTTGGCAGAAATTACTCTTGCTTTTCTTTCATGTGAAGAGCAGAAAATGCTAAGGTGTATTTTTAAAAAAAGGGACGAAATGGTTCGTTGTGCGAACTGTGAACGTCCCTTTTTTTTATTTTGGAAAAAAATTAAATGATTAAACTTCCAAAACATTGCATTTAAGCCGAAATACTTTTGCATAAATGCCTTGAAAAAGGTACACTTAAACGGTAGAAACTATTAGGAAGGCAGATTGTTCAATGGCTATGAAAAGAAAAGGAACTATGCAGAAATCTGGCGTGCTTCCTGAAAAAGTACGCAATCAATTCGAGCTGTTACAGCATGAATTAAATATCACATTTAGTAATAAAAATTTATTGTATCAAGCATTCACGCATTCATCTTATGTGAATGAGCATCGCCGTAAATTGTTTACGGATAATGAGCGTCTTGAATTTTTAGGAGACGCAGTACTTGAACTGTCTGTTTCTAAATACCTTTTTGAGAAATACCCTAATATGAGTGAGGGTGAGTTGACGAAGCTACGAGCATCTATAGTATGTGAGCCATCACTTGTTATCTTTGCAAATGAATTAGGTTTTGGCCGCTTTGTATTACTCGGAAAAGGTGAGGAACTAACAGGTGGACGGGAACGCCCAGCGCTACTTGCAGATGTATTTGAGTCATTTGTTGGCGCCCTTTATTTAGATCAAGGCTTACAAACGGTTGTGTCCTTTTTAGAACGAATCGTATTCCCGAAAGTAGAAGTCGGTGCTTTTTCGCATGTGATGGATTTTAAAAGCCAATTGCAAGAAATGGTGCAGCAAACAAATAACGGTCTTCTTCATTATGAAATTGTTGATGAAAAGGGTCCAGCGCATAACCGTACCTTTGTATCGAGCGTACTGTTGAATGGACAGGAGCTTGGAATTGGTCGTGGGAAATCAAAAAAAGAAGCCGAGCAGCAAGCAGCGCAATGTGCAATGCGTACGATGCGTGAACGCACTGCAAAAGAGGAGGCTTAATAGATGTTCCTAAAACGACTCGAAGTGATTGGCTTTAAATCTTTTGCGGAGCGCATTGGAATTGATTTTGTACCCGGTGTTACAGCAGTGGTTGGACCAAATGGCAGTGGAAAAAGTAATGTCATCGATGCCATTCGTTGGGTACTTGGGGAGCAATCGGCAAAGTCGTTACGTGGGGCAAAGATGGAGGATGTTATTTTTGCTGGGAGTGACTCACGTAAGCCACTGAACTTTGCAGAGGTAACGCTTATTTTAGATAACACAGATGAACAGCTTGCTTTTTCATATACAGAAGTCAGCGTAACAAGACGCGTATACCGTTCAGGTGATAGTGAATATTTACTTAATAACCAGCAGTGTCGCCTGAAGGATATTACGGACTTGTTTATGGACTCGGGACTTGGGAAAGAGGCCTTCTCCATTATTTCGCAGGGCCGTGTCGATGAAATTTTAAATAGCCGACCTGATGACCGTCGTTCAATTTTTGAAGAGGCAGCTGGCGTGTTAAAGTATAAACTAAGAAAGAAGAAGGCAGAGCATAAGCTTGTTGAAACAGATGAAAATTTGTATCGTGTTTTAGATATTTTACATGAGCTAGATAGTCGTCTAGAGCCGTTAGAAATTCAGGCTTCAAGTGCAAGAGATTATGTGCAAATGTCAACAGAGTTAAAGGATTTTGATATCGCCATCCTTGTGCACGATTTAAAAAATTGTGCACAATCTTTGCATGCTCTAAAAACTGAGTACACAGAACTTTATGAAACAGAGCAAAAACAAGCTCATCATATTTCTTCGATAGAAAAGCAAACTGCCAGTATACGTAAGCTTTTAAAAGAGCTAGATGATTATTTAGATACTACTCAGGCTGAGTTTGTTAATGCAACGATGGAGGTAGAGCGTTGGGATGGTCGTAAAGCGTTAATGGCTGAAAAGCGACAAAATGCTTCTAATCAACTACTTCAATTAAATACGGCATTACAAGAAGCAAAAGATGAGGTTGAGTCTCTTATAGCTCAAGAACAAGAGAAAAAAGAGTTGTTTGGTGAAAAGCAGCAAGAGGTATCGGAGCTGAAACAAGGCATTAAGCAATTAGAACAATCTTTAAATCGCTCTGTTTCTGAAATTGAACAAGAAATTGAAGAACAAAAAAACCGATATATCGACTCCTTAAACGAAGAAGCAACGGTAAAAAATGAATTAAAAAATATTGAACAACAAATAGTGCAGCAAAAAGCGATGGCGGCACGAATGTCAGGCCAAACGGATGAAATCGGGCAAGAACTTTCGCAAGTTTTAGCGGAAAAAGAGAAGCTAGTTGTTGCGCATACTACAACAACAAGCGAATTACAGGAAAAGCTTGAGCAATATGAAGCATTGCAAATACAGCTTAAGAACGTGAATGCATCGTTTAATGAAAAGCAGGAAATGCTTTATAAAGCTTATCAGCATCAGCAACAACTTAAGGCTAGAAAAGATACGTTAGCTGAACTGGAAGCTGATTTCTCTGGGTTCTTCCATGGAGTAAAAGAAGTATTATTAGCGCGTGATAAAGGTGAATTAGCTGGGATTGAGGGAGCTGTTGCTGAGTTAATTCAAGTGGATGGGAAATATTCACAGGCTATTGAAACGGCATTGGGGGCAGCCTCTCAGCATATTGTGACAACCGATGAACGATATGCTCAACAGGCGATTCGTTGGTTAAAACAAAAGAGAGCTGGACGCGCAACATTTTTACCGAAGACAGTTATCAAGTCACGAAAAATTAATCTATCTATGATTCAGCTAGCTACTGAGCACCCAGCATTTGTTCAAATGGCTGATGCACTTGTCACGTTCGGTGAAGAGAACCGTACAATTGTCGAGAACCTCCTTGGTAATGTCATCGTTGCATCAAGTTTAGAAGGTGCAAGTCAAATTGCTCGATTATGCGGATTTAGATATCGTGTTGTAACACTTGATGGTGATATCGTCAATGCGGGCGGTTCATTAACAGGTGGTGCAACGAAGCAACAATCTTCACTTTTTACAAGGAAAGCAGAATTAGATGGTTTAATAGTAAAGCTAGAATCGTTGGAAGCAACTATTTATAGTGCTGAACAGTCTGTCTCGGATGAAAAAGAGAAGCTTGCAGTATTGCGAGACAAAGTAGAGCAATTGAAACTTGACGGTGAACAACTTCGAAAAGATGAAATGCAGCAAGCGAGTCGTATTCGTGAGTTAGAGGTTGTCGAGAAAAGCTTATCGGCACGAGTATCTTTTGCTTCTAATGAAACGCAAGATGTAAAAACTCGCGAAGAAGCATTATTAGCTCAAAAGGAAGTGGCCACGGAGCGTTTAACTTCATTAGCGACAGAGCTGTTAGAAATAAATGAAACAGTGGAACAGCTAAGTAAAGTGAAGCTACAAAGTGAATCGGAAAAAGATGAACTTCGTGAGCAGTCAGCAGAAAAACGCTCGCAGTTAGCGGTAATGCAGGAGCAAATGTCACAAGTGCAAATTGCTACAGCAGAGTTAGCCCTACAATTAAACAAAGCTCGTCAAAAAGTCGACAATATTTCTCAGGAAATAATCTGGCTTCAATCTGATGAATCGACAAATCTTTTAAGCGATGAAGAAGTAGATGAGCAGGTTGCTACGTGGAAAGTGAGAAGAGATTCTCTGCAGGATACTATTTCACAGAAAAAAGATGAAAAAGTAGCACAACAACAAGAGCTTACTACTTTAGAAGAACAGTTGAAAGAATTGCAACGTACGCATAAAGGTTATCTTGAGGCAATCCGTGCAAATGAATTGAAGCGAAGTCGCGTAGAATTCGAAATCAATAATTTCAATGAACAGCTAGATGAAAATTATCAGCTAACATTTGAAGAAGCTGAAGAATTAGCTCTAGCCATTGAAGATGAAGAGCATATGCGACGTCGAGTGAAATTATTGAAGAAATCTATAGAAGAGCTAGGTCCGGTTAACTTGAGCGCCATTGAGGAGTACGATCGGGTACTTGAACGCCATTCATTTTTAACTGAGCAGCGTGAGGATTTACTTGCTGCACAGGAAACTTTGCATGAGGCCATTAAAGAAATGGATGAAGAAATGACGCTACGATTTAGTGAAACATTCTATGCCATTCGAGAGCAATTTAAACGTGTATTCCGTGAATTGTTTGGTGGAGGTCAGGCAGATTTAGTATTATTGGACCCTCAAAACCTGCTAGAAACAGGTATAGAAATTGTAGCTCAACCACCAGGGAAAAAACTACAAAACCTAAGCTTGCTTTCAGGTGGCGAACGTGCACTAACTGCAATCGCTTTATTATTCTCCATTCTAAATATACGACCTGTACCTTTCTGTATTCTCGATGAGGTAGAGGCGGCTTTAGATGAGGCAAATGTCGTTCGATATAGCCAATATTTGAAGAAATTTAGCCGTAATACGCAATTTATTGTAATCACACATCGTAAAGGAACGATGGAGGGAGCAGATGTGCTGTATGGTATTACAATGCAGGAATCTGGTGTATCTAAACTTGTTTCAGTAAAATTAGAAGATGAACCCGTACTTGCGGAGCAAAGGAGCGAACAAGCATGAGTTTTTTTAAACGTTTAAAAGATAAATTGGTAGGCAACCCAGTCGAAGAAGAAAAAGTAAAAGAGATTACTGAAGAAGAAGTTGTTGAACAGAAGCAAGACGAAGCAACTGAGCCTGCTCAAATTGAAGCAACAATAGAGGAAGTTGAAAAAGTCGAGGAAGTTTCTGTAACAGAAAGCTCAATTGAAACAGAAATTCCTGAAGAAATTGACCAAGAACAACTTGAGCAACAAGAAGTACAAGAGGTCGCGCTAGTGGAAGAACCAGTAGAGGAGAAAAAGCCTTCTGCATGGTCTATTACACAAAAGTTCAAGGCTGGACTGGAAAAAACGCGTAATTCATTTACTTCAAAAGTGAATGATCTAGTTGCTCGTTATCGAAAAGTAGACGAAGATTTCTTTGAAGAATTAGAAGACTTATTATTACAGGCGGACGTTGGCTTTGAAACAGTAATGGAGCTAATGGATAAATTACGCTTCGAGGTTCAGCGTAAAAATATTAAAGATACAAACGGAATTCAAACGATTATTTCTGAAAAGCTTGTGGAAATTTATGAGCAAGGAGAAGAAGATTTAATCGAACTTAATATGCAACCTGAAGGGGAGCTTACTGTCATTTTATTCGTTGGGGTAAATGGTGTTGGGAAAACGACTACTATCGGTAAACTTGCCCATCGTCTAAAATCACAAGGTAAAACAGTTGTTTTAGCGGCAGGTGATACATTCCGTGCTGGTGCCATCGACCAATTACAAGTTTGGGGAGACCGTGTTGGCTGTGAAGTGATTAAACAATCGGAAGGCTCAGATCCAGCAGCGGTTATGTACGATGCTATTCGTGCAGCGAAAAACCGTAAAGCAGATGTGTTGATTTGTGATACAGCAGGGCGCCTGCAAAATAAAGTGAACTTAATGAATGAGCTTGAGAAAGTTCATCGAGTAATCTCTCGAGAGATACCGAATGCTCCGCATGAAGTACTATTAGCATTAGATGCAACGACAGGTCAAAATGCACTTGTTCAAGCACAAACATTTAAGGAAGCTACAAATGTAACAGGAATCGTTTTAACAAAGCTTGACGGCACTGCTAAAGGTGGTATTGTCCTTGCTATTCGAAATAAATTACACATTCCTGTGAAGTTTGTAGGTCTTGGTGAAAAGATGGATGATTTACAACCATTCGATGCAGAACGCTATGTGTATGGTTTATTTGCGGATGGTTTAGATAAAGAATTACAAAATAATGAGGATTAACAAATAATTGTTAATTGAAGCGCTCGTCTGTGCAGGGGAATCGCGTTGTTTAAAAGGGAAATACTGGCTATAGGTGAAAAACGCCTAAAAAGCGGTTAATTAAGGCTTTTAGACAAGGAGATTACCTTGACACAGACGGGCGCTTTTCGATATGATACAAATGACTAATAACGGGAGGAGAAACATTCGATGCTACTTGAAAAAACAACACGCATGAACTTTCTCTTCGACTTTTATCAAGCATTATTAACAGATAAGCAACGAAGTTATATGGAGCTATATTATTTAGATGATCACTCGCTTGGAGAAATCGCTGAATCGTATGGAGTTTCCCGCCAAGCTGTTTATGATAATATTCGTCGAACAGAAGCGATGCTTGAAGAATATGAAGAAAAACTATGTTTATTGGAAAAATTTCAACAACGTACACAAATGCTTGCGCAGCTTACAACAGGGATTACAGAACAAAGTATGACAGGTGAAGAGCAGTTGGCGCTTATAGAACAGTTGAAAGAATGGGATTAGGAGGCGAAAGCAATGGCTTTTGAAGGATTAGCGGAACGACTCCAAGGAACGATCCAAAAGATTAAAGGTAAAGGTAAAGTATCGGAACAAGACGTTAAAGAAATGATGCGAGAAGTCCGATTTGCTTTAATCGAGGCGGATGTTAACTTAAAAGTTGTCAAAGAATTCGTTAAAAAGGTCAGTGAACGTGCTGTCGGCGTGGATGTTATGCAAAGCTTAACGCCAGGTCAGCAAGTTATTAAAATCGTACAAGAGGAATTAACAGAATTAATGGGTGGCGAGCAAAGCCCAATCAAATTTAATACAAAGCCACCGACAGTTATTATGATGGTCGGCTTACAAGGTGCGGGGAAAACGACTACTACTGGTAAATTGGCAAATGTGTTACGTAAAAAATATAATCGTAAGCCATTGCTAGTTGCTGCTGACGTTTATCGTCCAGCGGCTGTTCAACAGCTACAAACATTAGGAAAGCAGTTATCCCTACCTGTTTTTGCGTTAGGAACTGATGTATCTCCAGTAGAAATCGCACGACAGGCAATTGAGTTGGCCAAAGAAGAACATCATGATGTTGTGATAATCGATACAGCAGGGCGCTTGCATATTGATGAAGAATTAATGCAAGAGTTAAAAGATATTCGTGCGTTAAAAGAGCCGGATGAAGTGTTCCTAGTTGTAGATGCTATGACAGGTCAGGATGCTGTAAACGTGGCAGAAAGTTTTAATGAAGCAATCGGTATTACAGGGGTTGTTTTAACAAAGCTTGATGGTGATACACGTGGTGGTGCGGCGTTATCAATTCGTTCCGTTTCGCAGAAGCCGATTAAGTTTGTCGGTATGGGTGAGAAGATGGATGCGCTAGAACCTTTCCATCCAGAGCGTATGGCGTCTCGTATATTAGGTATGGGTGACGTTTTATCGCTTATAGAAAAGGCTCAGGCAAATGTTGATGAAGCTAAGGCTAAAGAACTAGAGGAAAAATTTAAAACTCAGAGCTTTACATTCGATGATTTTGTTGAGCAATTGCAGCAAGTAAAGAAAATGGGTCCACTTGAGGATATTTTAAAAATGTTACCAGGTGCCGGCAAAATCAAAGGTTTAGACAATGTTAAAGTTGATGATAAGCAAATGGGCCGCGTAGAAGCGATTATTTATTCGATGACACCTGCTGAAAAGACGAATCCGGAAATCATTAACGGTAGCCGTAAAAAGCGCATAGCGAAGGGTTCTGGGACATCAATTCAAGAAGTAAATCGTTTAATAAAGCAATTTGATGAAATGAAAAAAATGATGAAGCAAATGACAGGCATGGCAAGTGGCAAAGGAAAGAAAAAGATGAAACTACCAGGCTTTGATTCATTGTTTAAATAATAATTTTTAGGTGTTAAGAAAAAACACTTTACAAACAACCTAAACATTGATAATATACTATCTTGTGTGAAACTTATTCGGAGGTGCTATTAAAATGGCAGTTAAAATTCGCTTAAAACGTATGGGAGCTAAAAAATCTCCTTTCTATCGTATCGTAGTTGCAGACGCTCGTTCACCACGTGACGGTCGTTCAATCGAAACAGTTGGTACTTACAACCCACTAACTCAACCAGCTACTGTAAACATCGATGAAGAGAAAGCTCTTAAATGGTTAACTGACGGTGCAAAACCATCAGATACAGTGCGTAACTTGTTCTCAGAACAAGGAATCATGGAAAAATTCCATAACCAAAAATTCAGTAAATAATCGGGGGCGACGTCTTTGAAGCAGCTGATTGAAGCAATCGTTTTACCGTTAGTCGATTATCCAGAAGAAGTTCGTATTGAGACGGATGAAAATGCAAATCGAATTGTTTATAAACTTTTTGTTCATCCAGAGGATCGAGGGAAAGTCATAGGCAAGCAAGGGCGAGTAGCGAAAGCAATTCGTACAATTGTTTATTCAGCGGCGGGTAGTCACCATCAAAAAAAGACCTACGTCGATATATTGGATTGATAGAAAAGATTTTCACGCTCTTTTACATGCAACAAGCACTGGAGAGTCCTGATAGGTATGTTTACATGCACTTAGGAATTCGAAGTGGCTTTGAGGTAAAGCGGAAAATCTGGACTACAAAGGAAGGAGCTTGCCGGTTCCTTCCTTTTTTCATTATCATCATTACTTTGAGAAGTAATTGAACATAATGACATTAAGGGACTTCTTAGCTATAACATCGTCCGCCAAAAGTTAATCTGCTACTTTAGGTGAAAGTGAGAGAAGGTTACTTTTGTTCTGGCTAGCTAGTAGCTTGACGGGGATAGGCATGTTTAGCAATTGTGTACTGTGCGAAAGAGAAGTGACAGCACAATTATGTCAAGGCGAAATTCATACGAGGTGAGATTTGAATGGAATGGTTTAATGTAGGTCGTATTGTCAATACACACGGTATTCGCGGTGAGGTGCGTGTGTTATCAACAACAGACTTTGAAGATGAGCGCTTCGCAGTAGGAAATAAGCTTGCGGCGTTTAAAAAAGACGATAAAAAGCCAACATGGGTAACGATTGAATCAATGCGTCGTCATAAAAACTTCATTTTATTAACTTTTGAAGGCATGAACAACATTAACATTGTTGAAACTTTTAAAGAAGGAATGCTTAAAATTACGAAGGATCAAATGACAGATGATTTATTAAAGGAAAATGAATATTTCTTCCATGAAATAATTGGCTGTACAATTGTATCTGAAGAAGGCGAAACGATCGGAGTAGTAGCCGATATTCTTCAAACAGGAGCAAATGATGTATGGGTAGTCAAGGGTAATAAAAAAGAGCATTACATCCCATATATCGAAGACATCGTCAAGGAAATTGATGTGGATGAGAAGAAAATTGTGATCCATGTAATGGAAGGCTTGTTATGATGAATATCAATGTGTTAAGTCTATTTCCTGATATGTTTACAGGCGTTTTTGGTGCATCCATGTTAAAGAAAGCACAGGAAAAAGGTGCTGTAAAGCTAGAAGTAACTGATATCCGTGGGTTTTCGGGTAACAAGCATAATCAAGTAGATGATTATCCGTATGGCGGTGGTGCGGGCATGGTATTAAAACCAGAGCCGATGTTTAGCGCTGTCGAGTCTATTACAGAAGGAAGAAATCCTCGTATCATTTTGATGTGTCCACAAGGTGAGCGTTTTACTCAAAAAAAGGCAGAAGAGCTAGCGCAAGAACAAGAACTAGTATTTTTATGTGGTCATTATGAAGGTTATGATGAACGCATTCGCCAACATCTTGTTACAGACGAGATTTCAATTGGAGATTTCGTATTAACTGGTGGCGAACTAGGGGCTATGACGGTTATAGATAGCGTTGTACGACTTCTACCGGGGGTTTTAGGACAAGAGGATTCCCACATACAAGATTCGTTCTCAACAGGCCTTCTAGAGCACCCACATTATACACGACCTGCTGATTTTCGCGGAATGAAAGTCCCTGATATTTTACTATCAGGCAATCATGCGAAGATTGAGCAATGGCGTGAAGAAGAATCTTTGAAAAGAACGTTCGAACGTCGTCCGGATTTACTCGAGAATTATCCGTTAACAGATAAGCAAAAATTGTATTTAGAAAAACTTAAAAACAATAATAAAGATGCTTGATTGCTATCTATATTTATGATAACATCTAATCTGTACTTCTATGTGGAGTACTGAATTACGGTGTTCCGCTGTGGCATAGATTGCGTGCAAGAGCATCTGTCTAAGGAGAGAAAACAATGTCAAACATTATTACAGAAATTACTAAAGCTCAGCTTCGCACGGATCTACCATCTTTCCGTCCAGGTGATACTGTTAAGGTACACGTGAAAGTAGTAGAGGGTACACGTGAACGTGTCCAAGTATACGAAGGTGTAGTAATTAAACGTCGTGGTGGCGGTATTAGCGAAACTTTCACAGTTCGTAAAATTTCTTATGGTGTAGGTGTTGAACGTACATTCCCTGTACACACACCAAAAATCGCTAACTTAGAAGTTGTACGTCGTGGTAAAGTACGTCGTGCTAAACTTTACTACCTACGTAACCTACGTGGTAAAGCTGCTCGTATTAAAGAAATTCGATAATTATGACTTAAAAGTGAGGGGCTTGTACAACAAGCCCCTTTTCTTTTTGCTTGTCATCTTAAATAGCTATCAACTAAAATGAGGTTAGACAAGGGGGCAATTCTCGATGGAAAAACAGGTTAAGGAAAAGAATGAGCTATGGGAATGGACTAAGGCACTTCTAATTGCATTTGCGATTGCAGCGATTATTCGTTATTTTTTATTTACACCTATTGCAGTAGATGGAGAGTCCATGATGCCAACCCTTGAAGATGGCGATCGTATGATTGTGAATAAAATTGGTTATAAAATAGGTGAACCAAAACGCTTTGATATTGTTGTATTCCACGCTCCTGAAAAGAAGAACTATATTAAACGTGTTATTGGGCTACCAGGAGATACTTTGGAATATAAAAATGATCAATTATACATTAACGGCGAACCGATAGACGAACCTTATTTAGATGCTTACAAATCAGAAATTACAGAAGGTACTTTAACAGAGGATTTTAAGTTAAACGACATTGATGTAAACCTAAAAGGAGATGTAATTCCAGAAGGTTATGTTTTCGTTATGGGAGATAATCGTCGATACAGTAAGGATAGTCGTCATATAGGACTTGTCGATCAGAAAGAGATTATTGGTAATACAAGTCTTATTTTCTGGCCGTTTAGTGATATTAAAATTGTAAAGTAATTCTTGAAAGGGAGGGCTAAGTACTCCCTTTTTCTTTTAGTTTAGGAGGTATAGATATGACTATACAATGGTTTCCAGGGCATATGGCAAAGGCCCGCAGAGAAGTAACAGAAAAATTAAAGCTCGTTGATATTATTTTTGAATTAATAGATGCACGTTTACCTCTATCTTCCCGAAATCCGATGATAGACGAAGTGATCAATCAAAAACCACGTCTTCTTATTTTAAATAAATCAGATATGGCAGATGAGCATGAAACACGTAAGTGGGTAGAGTACTTTGCGCAACGTGGTCATAAGGCGGTAGCAATTAATTCTCTTGAAGGCAAAGGGTTACAGCAGGTGACAAAGGCTGCTCAAGAAATATTGAAAGAAAAATTTGACCGTATGAAGTCACGTGGCATGAAGCCGAGAGCTATTCGCGCAATGATTGTTGGAATTCCTAACGTAGGGAAATCGACGCTAATTAATCGTCTTGCAAAGAAAAATATAGCCAAAACAGGTAATACGCCTGGGGTAACTAAGGCTCAGCAATGGATAAAGGTTGGGAAGGAGCTTGAATTACTCGATACGCCAGGTATTTTATGGCCGAAATTTGAAGATCAAGAAGTAGGCTACAAATTAGCCTTAACAGGTGCTATAAAGGATACGATAACGAATATGGAGGATTTAGCAGTATATGGACTACGCTTTTTATCCGTTCATTATCCAGCACGAATGGAAGAGCGCTATGGCTTCCAGTTTGTACATGAAGATTTAGTTGAGACTTTCGACCATATCGGTAAACTTCGTCGTGTGTTCGGTCCTGGTGGAGAAATCGATTATGATCAAGTAGCTCAACTAATCGTTCGAGATATTCGTGGTCAACAATTAGGCAAACTAACATTTGACTTTGTTCACGAACAACTTGAAAAAGAAACAGAGCAGCAATAAAGAAAACTGTCATACTCACGTCATAAATCGTGAGCGTGACAGTTTTTCTTTTAGGAATACTTCTTCTTGCCGATAAATGATATAGAGCGTGAAAAAGAAGTTATAATTATTTTGGGATTAGCGTCCTTCTGAAATGAATGTGCATTCAAGTACATATTGTGGAACACGCCAAAATGTTTAGACGAGCCCTTAGCCCGAAAGAAATAAGATTAACGTTTAACTGTAAGAACCAAAAAGGGAGTAAATAGATGAAAACGATTAAAGAAATTACAGCAGCTTTGAAGGAAGCGGAGGAATGGCAAGACTGGATGTCCGGTGTAGAGACAGACGAGCGTGCCGGTGTGCAAAAGGCTTGGCTAAGCTGGAAAAAGCGTCAAGATAAAAAACAACAGCTACTACAGGAACATCAAGCAAAGGTCGATTTCGATCAAAGCTACGGAGGAGAAGATGCCTTCATTGCAGGGGTAGATGAAGCAGGACGTGGACCGTTGGCAGGACCAGTAGTAACAGCTGCTGTTATTTTACCTGCAAACTGTGAAGCGCTAGTCGGATTAAATGATTCAAAGCAATTATCAAAAGATAAACGCAGTGCCTATGCTGCTTTAATAAAGGAGCATGCATTAAGTTATTTTATCCATTTCCAATCAGCGCAACAAATTGATGAATTAAATATTTACGAAGCGACGAAGCAATCGATGAAGACAAGCGTAGAATCGTTATCTATGAAACCTAATTATGTGCTAGTAGATGCTATGACGCTACCAATTTCTATTCCGCAGGATTCAATCATTAAAGGAGATGCGAAAAGCTTAGCTATTGCAGCAGCGTCGATATTGGCAAAAACGGCTCGAGATGATTATATGGATCAACTGGATGAGGATTTCCCTATGTATGGTTTTGCTCAGCATGCGGGGTATGGGACAAAGCAGCATTTAATAGCACTGGAAGAATACGGTCCGACTATTCATCATCGCAAATCATTTGAGCCAATTAAGTCAATGCTTTAACTTCTTTCAGCAGATGTCCAAACATTCGCTAAAGTAGAGGAACTCAGTCTAAGAACGCCACGTCCTGTGGCATTACCGAAATGACCGACATCGTGTCGGCCCTCGTGTTGTTGCTGTCGTGCGCTGTCGCACAGACAAAAACATGTTGCTGACGCTGCGCTTTCGCACAAAAAACATCTGCAGGCCTAAGCACAAAGCCAATTCCGAACGCAATTATGCCGAGGCATAATTGATAGTATTTTAAAAACATAATAGCATTCAGAAAAAGGCACATCACCAAAAATGATATTTGCTAAAACGATCATGTGCATAAGTTGATTGGAGCTCCGACTGGACGCCCCAGGCAAAGCGTCCAGTCGGAGCAGAAATCAACCCCACGCTATAAAATGATAAGCTAAATAAAAATAGAAGCCAATTACGCCAAGGAGTAATTGATGAAAGGAGTATGTATATGACAGCCACATCTTTTAATCCGATTCAAATGCAACAAGCTGCTATAACCTCTGCTAATCAGCCACTTACTTTAAAACAAGGACAAATATTTCAAGGAACAATCAAACAATTATATCCAGATCAAATGGCAGAAATACAGGTTGGTCAACAAAAGTTTATTGCAAAACTCGAAGTGCCGCTAAAAGCAGGTGATGCGCATTTCTTTCAAGTAACTGGTACAAGCCCACAAACCGAACTAAAAGTTGTTACGGGTCCTATGGCGCAAACGGCTTCCCAAAGTCAACAGATTAATCAGTTACTTGAATCAATGAATTTACCTAAAACAGCTGAATCACAGCAGCTTCTAGCTCATTTTATGAAGGCGCAGCTACCGATTTCAAAAGAGCAGCTAATGCAGGCAGAAATGTGGTTAAAGGCATTGCCGGAGGGCGTAGCAAAAATGGATGCCCTGCAAGCCATTCAAAAAATGGTAGAGTTTAAAATGCCAATGACAAATGATGTTTTTCAAGCTCTTCTAAGTGGACAAAAAACTGCAGGCATGGTTTCCATAATGGAAAACTTTACACAGCTTTTAACGAAGGATATAGCTTTATCAGAAAACCTTAAGCAAAATCTAATGCAACAACTACAAGCAATTGCAAAGCCTTTTGAAGTAGAAACAGGTAGTTTAGTCCTTGCTAAGTCCATACAAATATTAACTAATAGTGCGGCTTCTATGAGTGAAAAGATTCAAGCTATGAATAGTTTAAAAGAGGCGGGGATACTACCTCAGCAGGCAACCTTGCAAAATTGGTCCAGCCTTAGCGATGTAAAGCCGATACAGTCAAATCAGCTGCAACAGGCTGGAGAAGTTATTCAAACAATTTTAACGACAAAATCTGACAACATTCATCATCTTGTTGATCAGCTTAGATCATGGACAGCGAATCAAAGCTTGTTAACTAATGAACAAAAGCAATCATTAAATGAACTTATCGATCGATTTAAACAGCTACCAGCAACTAAACAAACGCTAGAGATTTTTGCAAAACAAATGCAAGAACACCTTATAAAGGCGTTTTCAGAAAATTCTTCGGCGCGTCTATTTACACAAGACGCGAATGCTCTTTCAGTGAAAGACCATTTATTATCGCTTTTAAAGCATGAAGCAACTACTCCGCTACAAAACGAAGCATTTATGCGAAATCTCATGAGAAATAGTGTTGAATCCCCGCAAGCAATGATTCAGCAAATTGTTACACAAGCGGATGCTCATGTACAAAATTCTATGGACAGTAAAGCAATGGAACATGCGCTTAAAACGGTATTAAAAAATCTAGGAGTTAGCTATGAAGCGACTCTTAGTAATAAGTCAGCCGATTTACAGCAGATTGCACATCAATTAAAACCGCAATTACATACATTATTGCAGGAAGCGCATGTTACTCCGCAGCTGAAGGAAGCTGCAGAAATGTTAATGGCACGTATGAATGGTATGCAGCTAGCATCAGGAGAAAATGGCCATCAGCATCAGCTTATTATGCAAGTGCCATTAGAATTTTTCGGCAAGAAAATGGATGCAACATTACAGTGGAATGGACGCATGAAGGAAGACGGTAAAATTGATGCCAATTACGCACGCATATTATTTTATTTACAAATGGAATCTATGAAAGAAACGGTTATTGATATGCAAGTCCAAAACCGTGTCGTTTCTGTGACAGTATTTAATGAAAATAATGATATTATTCCGCTTGCCGAACCACTAAAAGCAGCGTTAAAAATAGGATTAGCTGAAAAAGAGTATCAACTTTCAGGCGTTTTTATTAAACAATTTGAGAAAGCCCAACCAGAAAAAAACCCTGTAGTAGAACAGCAGGAGGAACATAGTGGGGTGGATTTTCGCATATGAGTGAAGAAAAATTTGCTCGAAAAGAGGCTATCGCCCTCACGTATAAGTTAGGCCGTTTTGATAGTCCAACGGTAGTAGCAAAAGGAAAAGGGAAAGTAGCAGAAAATATATTAGCGCGTGCGAATGAGCATGATGTCCCGATATATGAGGATCCTAACCTCGTTCAATTACTCGGACAATTAGATTTAAATGAGTCAATTCCTGAAGAATTATACGAAGCCGTCGCTGAGGTTTTTGCATTTATTTATCGTTTAGATCAACAACATGCGCAAAAATATAGAAAAAATAGAGAATTCTGATTTTCGGAAATATCTGTTTTAGTACACGAAGTAGAAAAAACCGTCATATTTTTATGTAAAAAATGAATAAAAGACAAGGTATAGACTTTATCAGAATCTTTCGTTAGAATAGATTATGTTAGTAAAACAATTTTGCAAATGTTTGATGGGAGGATGTATTATGAATATCCATGAATATCAAGGGAAAGAGATTCTTAGAAAATATGGTGTAGCTGTACCAAACGGAAAAGTTGCTTTTTCCCCTGATGAAGCTGTGAAAGTAGCGAAGGAACTTGGCTCTAATGTGACTGTAGTCAAGGCGCAAATTCATGCAGGTGGACGCGGGAAAGCAGGGGGCGTGAAAATCGCTAAAAACCTTGACGAGGTGCGTACATATGCAAAAGAATTACTAGGTAAAATTTTAGTAACTCATCAAACAGGTCCTGAAGGAAAAGAAGTAAAACGCTTATATATTGAAGAGGGTTCTGATATTCAAAAAGAATACTATTTAAGTTTAGTATTAGACCGCGCAACATCCCGTGTAACAGTGATGGGATCTGAAGAGGGTGGCATGGATATTGAGGAAGTAGCGGAATCACATCCGGAAAAAATCTTCAAAGAAGTTGTGGATCCTGTTGTAGGGTTAACAGGTTTCCAGGCACGTCGCATGGCGTTCAATATGAATATTCCAGCTAACCTAATAGGGAAAGCTGTTAAATTAATGTTAGGCTTGTATCAAGCGTTTATCGACAAGGATGCTTCTATTGTAGAAATTAATCCACTTGTTATAACTGGACAAGGAGAAGTTCAAGCATTAGATGCTAAATTTAATTTCGATGCAAATGCGTTGTATCGTCATAAAGATATTGTCGAATTACGTGATTTTGATGAAGAAGATCCAAAGGAAATCGAAGCATCAAAATATGACCTTAGCTATATTTCATTAGAAGGCAACATTGGCTGTATGGTTAATGGAGCTGGTCTTGCAATGGCTACAATGGACACAATTAGTTATTACGGCGGAAGCCCTGCTAACTTCTTAGACGTAGGTGGCGGTGCAACGGCTGAAAAAGTAACAGAAGCTTTCAAAATTATCCTTTCTGATCCACATGTAAAAGGTATCTTTGTAAACATTTTTGGCGGAATTATGAAGTGTGACATTATCGCTGAGGGTGTTGTAGCAGCTGCCAAAGAACTTGGCTTAACTGTGCCGTTAGTTGTACGTTTAGAAGGTACAAATGTAGAGCTTGGAAAAGAGATTTTAAATGCATCTGGTTTAAACATCGTTGCAGCGGATTCAATGGCTGACGGTGCACAAAAAATTGTGGGACTAGTAGGCTAAGGAAGGCAGGGAGAACAATGGCTGTATTTATTGATAAAGATACGAAGGTAATTGTGCAAGGGATTACGGGAGAAACAGCGCTTTTCCATACGAAGCAAATGCTTGAGTATGGTACTAAAATTGTAGCTGGTGTAACGCCGGGTAAAGGCGGTCTTGAAATCGAAGGAGTGCCTGTATTTAACACTGTAGCGGAAGCTGTAGCTGCAACAGGTGCAACAACTTCAGTTATTTATGTACCTGCTCCATTCGCGGCAGATGCTATTTTAGAGGCTGTTGATGCTGAATTAGAATTAACGATCTGTATAACTGAGCATATTCCTGTACTTGATATGGTTAAGGTAAAACGTTATATGGGAGGTAAAAAGACTCGTCTAGTCGGTCCTAACTGTCCTGGTGTTATTACAGCGGATGAATGTAAGATTGGTATTATGCCTGGTTACATCCATACAAAAGGGCATGTAGGAGTAGTTTCACGCTCTGGTACATTAACATATGAAGCGGTACACCAGTTAACACAAGCTGGTATCGGTCAAACTACAGCTGTAGGGATCGGTGGAGACCCTGTCAATGGTACGAACTTTATCGATGTTTTGGAAGCGTTTAACAACGATCCAGAAACATATGCAGTTGTGATGATTGGCGAAATTGGAGGGACAGCTGAAGAAGAAGCAGCTGAATGGATTAAAGCGAATATGACGAAACCTGTCGTTGGCTTTATCGGTGGACAAACAGCTCCTCCAGGTAAACGTATGGGTCACGCAGGTGCTATTATCTCAGGTGGTAAAGGAACAGCAGCTGAGAAAATTAAGGCTATGAATGCTGCTGGTATTGAAGTAGCAGAAACGCCATCTGTCATTGGCGACACGCTTATTAAAGTAATCAAAGAAAAAGGGCTATACGAAAAGTGTAAAACCCATTAAAATGGAAGATGTAGCACATTGTGGCTACATCTTTTTCTTTAACTTCTTTCAGCGGGTGTCCAAACACCTGCTGAAAGAAGTTAAAGCTTCCGGCGGATGTCATGGACTCTGCTGAATATGCTTGCTTCTAACTTCCTACTTACTTTTTTGAAAATGCGGTCATTTAATTTCTTCTATTATAAAAGGAGGCTCTTAAATGATTTTTTCAGTTGATACACAAAGATTGCTAGCTTTACATTATATATACCCATTACCACTTCAAAAACTTCAGCGATTATTGTCCCCGGTGGATATACTAAGTTATTTTGAGGAAGTGCACCCCTACGAGATTGCAAAAACACTGCAAATATCATCGAGTAGAGCTTTGGAGATATCCAGGGGTTTTCGACAAATTATGACATTGTCGTTTGCAGAAGCTTATGAAAGGGCCAATATTTCCCCGATACCTTTTCATCATCCTTTTTACCCGGCGCAATTATTTGAAATATCCAGCCCACCTACTGTATTGTATGTGAAAGGTCGGTATTCGCTATTGACGAAAGAAAAACAAGTAGCCATTATAGGTTCTAGAAAGGCTACATCATATACAAAAACTGCGATGGACCTAATCGTGCCACCTCTTGTTGAACACGGATATACAGTTGTAAGCGGGCTTGCAAGAGGGGCAGATACGATCGCTCATGAGACAACTATAAAAGTTGGCGGTTCCACAATTGCAGTGCTTGGTCACGGGTTTAATTATATATACCCTAAGGAAAACCAGTCTCTCTCTGAGCATATGGCGGAGCATCAGTTACTTGTCACAGAGTATCCTCCATATATGAAACCTGAGAAATGGCATTTTCCAATGCGCAACCGAATCATAAGTGGATTGTCCAAAGCTATAGTTGTTACGGAAGCGGCATTAAGAAGTGGCACGCTTATTACAACGGACAATGCATTAGAGCAAGGAAAAGATGTATTTGTTGTACCGGGTCCAATTAATGCAGAGCAGTCAAAGGGCACAAATAAACTACTATTAGAAGGAGCTATTCCAGTGTGTAATGGTCACGAAATCGTTGAAACACTTACGCTCTTTTCTAACAAAAATTGAAAAAAAGTTGCATTATCTTAAAATCTGTTATACATTTTGCAACAGGTAACTTAAAAAATTAGCAATAGACCTCGCTAAGGGGGAGACATAGATGGCGGATTATTTAGTGATTGTAGAATCACCAGCAAAAGCAAAAACAATTGAACGATATTTAGGGAAAAAATATAAAGTGAAAGCGTCAATCGGGCATGTTCGTGATTTACCACGTAGCCAAATGGGCGTTAGTCCAGAAAATAATTATGAACCTAAATATATTACTATTCGTGGTAAAGGGCCTGTTTTACAGGACTTAAAGTCTGCGGCTAAAAAAGTGAAGAAAGTCTTTCTAGCGGCCGATCCAGACCGCGAGGGAGAAGCGATTGCTTGGCACCTTGCGACTGCGTTAAATATCGATATTCAATCAGATTGTCGTGTCGTTTTTAATGAAATTACAAAAGATGCGATTGTAGAATCCTTTAAAAATCCACGTCCTATTAATATGGATTTAGTGGATGCACAGCAAACACGTCGTATACTGGACAGACTTGTTGGTTATAACATTAGTCCGATTCTTTGGAAAAAGGTTAAAAAGGGATTATCGGCAGGGCGAGTACAATCTGTAGCACTACGCATGATTATTGATCGTGAAAATGAAATTAAAAACTTCCAACCGGAAGAATATTGGACAATTGAAGGTTCTTTTGAAAAAGGGAAGAAAACGTTCGATGCGCTTTATTACGGTAATGGCAAAGAAAAAATTAAATTAACAAATGAAGAACAAGTAAAATCTATTTTAAAAAATGTTAAAGGTACAAGTTTTGAAGTTGTTAATGTATCGAAAAAAGAACGTAAACGAAATGCAGCACCTGCTTTTACAACATCTTCTTTACAGCAAGAGGCAGCACGTAAGTTAAATTTCCGTGCTAAGAAAACGATGATGCTTGCGCAACAATTATATGAAGGTATTGATGTTGGTAAAAAAGAGGGGACAGTCGGTTTAATTACTTATATGCGTACCGATTCTACACGTATTTCAGATACAGCAAAAACAGAGGCAGTAGCCTACATTGAATCCAAATACGGCAAAGAATTCATCTCAACAGAGTCGAAGCAGGCTAAAAAAGCATCAAATGCACAAGATGCCCATGAGGCTATTCGCCCAACTAGTACGATGCGAACTCCGGATGAATTAAAGGCAGTGCTTAGTCGCGATCAATTGCGCTTATATCGTTTAATTTGGGAGCGTTTTATCGCAAGTCAGATGGCGCCGGCTGTACTTGATACAGTAGCTGTTGATCTTCAAAATGGTGATGTTTTATTCCGTGCAAACGGCTCGCAAGTTAAATTTGCCGGCTTTATGAAACTCTATATTGAGGGTACAGATGATCAAACAGAAGAGACAAACAAGCTTCTACCTGAAATGGAAGTTGGCGATCAAGTAAAATCTCTTGAAATCGAGCCGAAGCAACATTTCACACAGCCACCACCACGTTATTCAGAGGCGCGTCTTGTAAAAACAATGGAAGAGTTAGGTATAGGGCGCCCGTCCACATATGCACCGACCCTCGATACAATTCAGCGCCGTGGCTATGTCGTATTAGATGCGAAACGATTTATGCCGACAGAGCTAGGAGAAATCGTGCACCAACTCGTACTAGAGTTTTTCCCTGATATCATAAATATCGAATTCACAGCACAGATGGAACAAGATTTGGATGATATTGAAGAAGGCGGTCGTCAGTGGAAAGAAGTTGTGCATGAGTTTTATAAGGATTTTGAGGTCCATGTAAAATATGCAGATGAGGCTATGGAAAAGGTTGTTATAAAAGATGAACCGGCTGGCGAGGATTGTGAGCTTTGTGGATCTCCAATGGTCTTTAAGCTTGGACGATACGGAAAATTTATGGCTTGTTCAAACTTCCCGGATTGCCGCAATACAAAAGCTATTATGAAACCTATTGGCGTAAAATGTCCTTCTTGTGAAACAGGCGAAATTGTAGAACGAAAGAGTAAAACAAAGCGTTTATTCTATGGTTGCAATCAGTACCCTGAGTGTGAATTTGTTTCATGGGACAAGCCAATTAGTAGACCATGTCCGAAATGTAGTGCATTATTAGTAGAGAAAAAAATTAAAAAAGGTGTTCAAATTCAGTGTACGAAATGTGACTATGAAGAGACACCTACTCAATGATAGAAAGATGGTAAGAACATGACTGAACGAGTAGTAAATGTAATAGGCGCAGGGCTTGCAGGCAGTGAGGCTGCTTGGCAAATTGCTCAACGTGGTGTGAAAGTTAAACTTTATGAAATGCGTCCAGTAAAGCAAACACCAGCTCACCATACTGATAAATTTGCGGAGCTTGTTTGTTCGAACTCACTACGTGCAAATGGATTAACGAATGCCGTAGGTGTGATTAAAGAAGAAATGCGTATTTTAGACTCTGTAATTATGAAGGCAGCCGATGCATGTTCAGTACCAGCAGGCGGTGCCTTAGCAGTGGATCGACATGAATTTGCAGGCTATGTGACAGAAGCGGTGAAAAATCATCCTCTTGTGGAAGTTATTCATGAAGAAGTCACTGAAATTCCAGAAGGTATTACTGTTATTGCCACAGGGCCACTAACATCGAAAGCTTTAGCTGAAAAAGTTCAGGGCTTAACAGGTTTAGATTATCTATATTTCTATGATGCAGCAGCACCAATTATTGAAAAAGATAGCATAGATATGGAAAAAGTTTATTTAAAATCTCGTTACGATAAAGGGGAAGCAGCTTATTTAAACTGTCCTATGACAAAGGAAGAATTTGATCGTTTCCGTCTAGCGTTAATCGAGGCAGAGGTTGTGCCATTAAAAGAATTTGAAAAAGAAATTTACTTTGAAGGATGTATGCCTATCGAAGTAATGGCTGCTCGCGGTGAGAAAACAATGTTATTTGGACCGATGAAGCCAGTAGGTCTAGAAGATCCAAAAACAGGGAAACGACCTTATGCAGTTGTCCAGTTACGTCAAGACGATGCAGCAGGAACTCTTTACAATATCGTTGGCTTCCAAACGCACTTAAAATGGGGACCACAGAAAGAAGTACTGCAATTAATTCCGGGATTAGAGAATGTGGAAATCGTTCGTTATGGCGTAATGCATAGAAATACATTCATTAATTCGCCAAAGGTTCTAGAGAAAACGTACCAACTTCGTGAGCATAAAAATATTTTCTTTGCTGGTCAAATGACAGGTGTAGAAGGATATGTTGAATCTGCTGGTAGTGGATTAATTGCCGGTATTAATGCAGCTCGATTAGCATTAGGACAAGAGCAAATTATCTTCCCGTTTGAAACGGCTTTAGGTAGTATGGCGCGTTATATAACAGAAGCGCAATCGAAAAATTTCCAGCCGATGAACGTTAACTTCGGAATTTTCCCTGAACTACCACCAGGACGTCGTTCGAAGCCAGAGCGTGCAGAGATGCATGCTACACGTGCAATAAGCACAATTCGTAATTTTGTGAATTCACAAACAATTTGATTGCAAAAAGCCTCTAAAAGTTGGTATACTCTTAGAGGCTTTTTCTTTTTTGTAGCAAAATGCTAATTTACACGTGTTTTATTATTTTGTATGGAGATTTTCTCGAAATATAAACATTTTCACTTGCTATATGATGAAGATAGGTATAGTGTCAATATGTATGTTTTGTACATTAACGATACCCAAAGTGACAAACTAAAGAGGATCATCGAAAATTGACATTCTTTTAATGGCAAGTGAAAGCACTTTAGGCTCATCAGCCAACGTTGAGGGTGGCATTTGTAAAAATGTATGCCGTTTATATAAGTTGATTGGAAGTGTAGACTAAGCGACTCCTTAGGGATCCAGCAATAGAGGGACGAAGGCTAAAACCATCATGTCCTGTGATAATGCCTTCGTGATCAACATCCTTTTGCCCAAGTGGCTCACTGGACGCCTTTAGGAAAGAGGTCATGTGGAACGAAAAATCAACCACTCGTTATGGTGATGCCCTGTAATTTGAGAAGATTATCAATAAATCCATTGGTGGTGAATCTTTTTATGTTAGTTTCGTCCCAAGATGCACTTGAACAGTTTATGCTTTATATCCAAATTGAAAAAAACTTCTCTGTTCATACAGTGCGAGAATATGAATCGGACCTACTAGATTTTTTAGCGTTTTTGCAAGCGGAGGGCGTAAATGATTTAGCTAGCGTTGAGTATATACATGCACGTCTTTATGTAACAAAGTTGTACGATGAAAAGAGAGCAAGATCATCTGTATCAAGGAAAATCTCCTCAATACGCTCCTTCTTTCGCTTTCTAAATAAACAGCACGGATTAGATGATGGGGCATTTCGATCACTTTATCATCCGAAAAAAGAATCACGTTTACCTAGCTTTTTCTACGAGGAAGAATTGAAGCAGCTATTTGATGCGAATGTCGGCGATGATTTGAAATCATTAAGAAATATAGCTATATTGGAGCTGTTATATGCGACAGGTATTCGTGTAAGTGAGCTCACCTCAATTCAAGTAGAAGATGTTGATTTCCATTATTCGATTATTAGGGTAATGGGAAAAGGGCGAAAAGAACGTATTATTCCATTCGGGCAATTTGCGAGTTTAGCTATGCAGGATTACATAGAACAAGCTCGTCCACGATTGATGAAAAACACAAGTCATCAGCAATTGTTTGTCAACATGCGCGGTGGGGAACTTACTCCACGAGGTGTACGTCATATTTTAACAGAAATGATTGACAAAGCCTCGCTCCATACGAAAATATATCCACATATGCTTCGCCATACTTTTGCCACACATTTATTGAATAATGGCGCAGATTTACGTACGGTGCAGGAGTTATTAGGCCATGCTCATTTAACTTCTACACAAGTTTACACTCATGTAACAAAAGAGCATCTACGTCAAACATATATGAATGCTCATCCAAGGGCATAATAAGCTAAGGAGGAAGGCGAATGGGACAAATTCATGCGACAACGATATTTGCAGTTCATCATAACGGAGGTTGCGCGATGGCAGGTGATGGTCAAGTGACCCTGGGAAATGCGGTTGTTATGAAAGGTACAGCAAGGAAGGTCAGACGTCTGTTTAATGGTCAGGTGCTTGCCGGGTTTGCGGGATCGGTTGCTGATGCTTTTACACTTTTTGAAATGTTTGAAGGAAAGTTAAATGAATACAATGGTAACTTACAACGTGCAGCAGTAGAAGTTGCTAAGCAATGGCGCGGTGATAAAATGCTACGTCAATTAGAGGCTATGCTACTTGTAATGGATAAAAGTACACTCCTTCTTGTTTCGGGTACGGGAGAAGTAATTGAACCGGATGATGGAGTTTTGGCAATTGGTTCAGGGGGTAACTATGCATTATCAGCAGGTCGTGCTCTGAAAAAGTATGCAGGTGATACAATGTCTGCTCGTGAAATTGCAGAAGCGGCATTAGAAACCGCTGCTGGAATCTGTGTGTTTACGAATCATAATATTATCGTGGAGGCGCTTAACTAATGACAAAAAATAATTTAACGCCAAGACAAATTACTGAGCATTTGGATCGTTATATCGTTGGACAAAATGAAGCGAAGCGAGCGGTAGCTATTGCACTACGTAATCGATATCGTCGCTCGCTGCTAAGTGATGAGATGAAGGCTGAGGTAATTCCGAAAAATATTTTGATGATTGGACCTACAGGTGTCGGAAAAACAGAAATTGCACGAAGAATTGCAAAGCTAACGGGTGCACCATTTGTAAAAGTTGAAGCAACGAAGTTTACAGAAGTAGGATATGTAGGGCGAGACGTAGAGTCAATGGTACGTGATGTAGTAGAAGCTTCACATCGTCTTGTAAAAGAAGAAATGATGGAGTCTGTGAAGGACCAAGCCGAAGAATTAGCAAACGAAGCGATAGTTAAGTTGTTAGTTCCTTCATTACGAAAAAAACAGTCCATGCAAAATCCGTTTGAAATGTTATTTGGCGGAAAAGAACAGCAAGCCAATGATGATTCTTCTTCTGAAGAAACTGAAGTACGCTCCAAACGTGCGCAAATCGCTATCGATTTACGTAATGGTAAATTAGAAAATGAATGGATTACAGTTGAAGTAACTGAACAAAATCCTTCTATTTTTGATGCGTTACAAGGAACAGGTATGGATATGTCTGCAAACAATGGCATGCAGGATATGCTGTCTAGTTTAATGCCTAAAAAGCAGAAAAAACGTCGTCTACAAGTGAAAGATGCACGTCGAATTTTAACGATCGAGGAAGCAAATAAACTCATAGATGCAGACGAAGTTGCTCAAGAAGCCATTTCAAGAGCAGAACAATCAGGTATTATTTTTATTGATGAAATTGATAAAATCGCTAGTAAGGATAGTAACTCCTCTGCAAACGTATCGCGTGAAGGTGTGCAACGTGATATTCTACCAATTGTTGAAGGTTCTACTGTAACGACAAAATACGGTGCTGTAAAAACTGACTTTATGCTTTTCATTGCTGCTGGAGCGTTTCATATGTCGAAGCCTTCAGATTTAATTCCTGAATTGCAAGGTCGTTTCCCGATTCGAGTGGAGCTTGAAAAATTAACTAAACAAGATTTTGTACGTATTTTGCAAGAACCAGATCAATCACTTATTTTGCAATACAAGGCATTATTAGAAACTGAAGGCGTGGAGATAAACTTTACGGAAGACGCGATTGAGCGAATTGCAGAAATCGCAACTGAGGTCAATCAGGAGACTGATAATATTGGAGCTCGACGTTTGCACACAATTTTAGAACGCTTATTAGAAGAATTATCATTTGAAGCTGCTGAAATTGCACCTGCAAATATTCCAATCACTGCTGCTTATGTAGATCAAAAACTTGCGGGTATAGTAAAAAACAAAGATTTGTCACAGTTTATATTGTAAGATAAGGCTGAATAGTTTTATTAAGTTGAAAAAACATTTAGAATATTAAGAAAATACTCTTCGGATTATTTATAGGAGGAACATATAATGAATTTATTAGAAAAAACGCGTAAAATTAACTCGATGCTCCAAGCATCTGCTGGTAAACCGGTAAACTTTAAAGAAATGGCAGATACATTAGGAGATATTATCGACAGTAATGTTTATATTGTAAGCCGTAAAGGGAAGCTTTTAGGTATTTCAATTCACCAACAAATTGAAAATGAGCGTATGAAAAAGATGTTCGAAGAGCGTCAATTCCCAGAAGAATATACACATAGCTTGTTTACAATTTCTGAGACATCTTCAAACTTAGATATTAATGACGAACATACTGCTTTCCCAGTTGAAAACAAAGAGTTATTCCAAAATGCATTAACAACGATCGTACCGATTGTTGGTGGTGGTGAGCGTCTTGGTACATTAATTCTTGCTCGTTTATCTTCACAATTTGAGGATGATGATTTAATTTTAGCTGAGTACGGTGCAACAGTAGTTGGTATGGAAATTTTACGTGAGAAATCTGAGGAAATTGAAGAGGAAGCTCGTAGCAAAGCTGTTGTACAAATGGCAATCAATTCACTTTCATACAGTGAGTTAGAGGCTATTGAACATATCTTTGAAGAGCTTGATGGCCATGAAGGCTTACTTGTTGCTTCAAAAATTGCAGACCGAGTTGGTATTACACGTTCAGTAATCGTAAACGCATTACGTAAACTAGAATCTGCAGGTGTAATCGAATCTCGCTCTTTAGGTATGAAAGGTACTTACATTAAAGTACTGAACGATAAATTCCTAAATGCATTAGCTGAAATTAAAATGAAATAATAAAATAGCGTCCTTTTGGGACGATCTGAGGCATCTGGAATAATTTTGTTCCAGATGCCTTTTATTATATAGAGAATAAAAATCGCTAAGGGAAACTTTGTGATCGTTGTGGCCTTCCGATTCCCTTTCCAGACTGCTTACTTTCCTATGAAGAGCGTCGACCACCACTTCCTCCTCTTTAGTCCCTATATTGGCACTGCGCTTACGTACAAAAAAACCGTGTTGCTGTCGCTAAATTAACACTGTGCTTTCTCACAAATTTGTTGGCCTAAAGCCTTCGGCGGATTTGACACAAAAAATTCATTGGAAACACAAAGGTATCTGGGATAATCTTGTTCAGATGCCTTTTGTAATTCGACGAAGTTTCGACGAAATTTGCGGTTGAGTTTACATGCTTTAATTATGTCGAATCATGTTTTAGTACTAAATAGGGGGGAGGAATCATCTATATTTTAATCCTTTCGCTCATTTTTTATAGGTATGTTTTCGACCTTCCTAGACGCTAATGTCATTGCTTTATCCCTAAATTTGTCTTTTGACATATGCGCTACTTTTTGCGTAAGTGAAAAAAACATATGCTCCAATTGTTACTTGTAAGACAGTATGGAATGACTATTCTGAATTTTGCGTAATATTATAGCCTTATGTTTAAATAGTAAAAAGGAACTCTAATTTAGACATTGTGTCTACTGTTGTTTTGGTAAAAAAAGGAATAAAATAGATCCTAAAACCGTAAACACTGTCGAAATGGTGTAAATAGACTAGTATTGAGTAGGGTGGCTATGAATCCAGTAATATCAAGGGATACGGAAGTATTGTCCTGGTTATTTGTGAATAAAAATGGGTCGTTTATACTATCAAAAAGTGACAAAAGACAATAGACACTACGTATCATCTTAATTACAATTGTATTATTGGATAAAATAAGAAGTACATGAATGAGGTGAGCTTTTTGGATTTGTTTGGAGGAACTATTAGTAAGCTGGAAAACGGACTTTCTTATGCAACTTTGAATCATAAAACGATCGCTAATAACATTGCGAATGTCGATACGCCGAACTATAAGGCGAAAAATGTAAGTTTTAAAGATATGTTGGAGAAAGAACAACAAATGTCAATTTCGGCATATCGTACGGATAATAGACATTTTGATTTCGCGATTCGACAATCAACGCCTGGTGTGAATAATAGAAATGGTTTGCGATATCGAAATAATGGTAATGCCGTAGATATGGATGCTGAACAGACAAAGCTTGCGGAAAACCAAATTTATTACAACGCATTAATTGAACGCATGAACGGTAAGCTAAATACTCTAAATACGGTTATTAAAGGAGGTAAGTAATAAATGTCTATTTTCCATGGTATGAATACTACTGCCTCAGCATTAACGGCACAGCGTTTACGAATGGATGTAGTTTCGTCAAATATGGCGAACATGGATACAACGCGCGGTAGACAAGTGAACGGGGAGTGGGAACCATACCGCAGAAAGTCTGTAACGCTTACGGCGCAAGAGGGACAGTTTTCAAAGTTCTTTAATGCCGCGGTTGGCAAAAATGCAAAGAGTGGTGTTGGCAACGGCGTAAAAGTTACACAAATAAAAGAAGATAGAGAAACACCTTTCAAACTTGTGTATGATCCAACTCATCCAGATGCAAATGCAGATGGCTATGTAAATATGCCGAATGTAGATCCATTAAAAGAAATGGTAGATTTAATGTCAGCTACTCGTTCCTACGAGGCAAACATAACTGTATTGAATGCAAATAAATCCATGCTGACAAAGGCTTTAGAGATTGGAAGATAAATAAGAGGAAAGGAAGATACATAATGACAATTTCGTCCGTTTCACAAATGACACCTACGCAGGTTGTAAATGAAACAAATAAACTTAATACGACACCTTATGAAGCACAACAGAGCTTTGCGAACTCGTTAAAAGAAGCAATATCAAAGGTTAATGATCAACAAATTACTTCTGATAACCTTACTCAAAAGTTAATTAATGGTGGAGATGTAGAGTTGCACGAAGTGATGATTGCATCACAAAAGGCGAGCATTACATTAAATGCAACAATTGAAGTTCGCAATAAGGTGATTGAAGCTTACCAAGAAATAATGCGTATGAGTGTCTAACTTTATTTGAATAAGCACTATTGAAGTAAAGAATTTATCCCATATTTTAAATGGATGATTGATGTGGAGGTTGGATGACTCCTAAGGGATCACGTTCATGATACAGAAGGTGATAGCCTTGAAGTGAGTGAGACAATAGAAAAACGAAGGCAAATACATCATATCTTATGATTATGCTTTCGTGGCCAACATCCTGATTGCCCCAAATGGTTTATCGGACGCTCCTAGTCGAAACGGAAATCAATACGTTATGGTGATGATAATGATTGAATGTTATGGGATATCACTGTTTTCGCGAATTATTAGATGGATAGGTTGTTCACTATAACCGGAGGATTCATAATGAATGAACGATTGACGAAAATAAAAAACGACACCAGCCAATTTTGGACAAGTCGTAGTAAAAAACAAAAATTTGTAATGATTGGTTCTGTGGTAGGAGTACTAGCACTTGCTGCCGTTATTACACTTTTTGCTACAAAAATTACATATGTACCACTTTATAAGGATTTATCGACAAGAGAAATCGGACAAGTGAAGGAAGCGTTAGATACCCAAGGTGTAAAATATGAACTTGCACCGGGGGGGACATCGATTTTAGTGCCTGAGGAACAAGTTGATTCATTGTTAGTACAGTTAGCATCGGAAGGATATCCGCAAACGGGGTCGATTGATTACTCTTTCGCAAATAGCTCTGGATTTGGTATGACAGATAATGAGTTTAACCTATTAAAAAAAGCTGCGACTGAAACAGAAATCGCAAAGCTCATTAAAAATCTAGAGGGTGTAAAAGATGCAAAGGTAATGATTAACATTCCAGAAGAGGGCGTATTTTTAAAAGATGTTAAAGAAGAAGCGACTGCATCTATTGTTTTAAATACTGACCCGGGCTATAAATTTACAGAGCAACAAATTGCCACTATGTACAATCTAGTTGCAAAAAGTGTTCCAAATTTAAATACGGATAATATTGTTATTTCTAACCAATTTTCTGAGTACTTTGATCTAAATGCTGCAACTACTGATGGGGCTTCAACTACGACAGCTGAAGGTCAGTTACAAGCGAAGAAATTGGTTGAGCGTGATCTACAACGTCAAGTCCAAAATATGCTAGGTACGCTTATGGGACAAGACAAAGTAATCGTTTCTGTGACAACAGACATTGATTTCAAAAAAGAAGTTCGTGAAGAAAACCTAGTAACACCAGTTGACGAAGAGAATATGGAAGGAATCGCGATTAGTGCTCAACGTATTACAGAGCAATATTCTGGTACAGGGGCTGCAGCCACTGGTACACCTGAAGCTGAAACGACGACGGATAACTTCACAACGTATAACGAAGGTGTAAATGGTGACGGGGAATATGAACGTACTGAAGAAACAATTAATAATGACGTAAACCGTATACGTAAAGATATCCAAGAGGCACCATATAAAATTCAAGATATTGGTATCCAAGTAATTGTTGAACCACCGACAGCAACTGACGCGGCAACATTACCAGATGGGATTCGTGAGGATATCCAGCAAATTTTAAGTACGATTGTTCGTACGACGATTTCTAAAGATGTAGCAGCTGAGCTTACTCAAGATCAAATCGATGAAAAAGTAGCTGTTTCAGTGCATCCTTTAAATGGTAAAGCAACAGAGACAGCTAGCGAAAAATCTGTTATTCCATGGTGGGTTTGGGTAATCGGCGGCATTTTACTTGCTGTTATAGTATTGCTTGCATTCTTCATTGTCCGTTCACGTAAACGTGCACAGGAAGAAGAAGAACTAAGTATCCTAGATGAACAAGAAGAACTAATGATTGAAGATATAAATGAAGAAATTGAAACGGAAGCTACAATGCGTCGTAAGCAGCTTGAAAAAATGGCAAAAGAAAAGCCAGACGATTTTGCGAAGTTACTGCGTAGTTGGATTGCGGAAGACTAACTAGGAGGTTCGGCTGTGTCCAAGAAAGATAAGGAATTAACAGGCAAACAAAAGGCCGCTCTCTTGTTAATTTCATTAGGGCCTGAGGTTTCAGCTTCTGTCTATAAACACTTAACAGAAGAAGAAATTGAACGTTTAACATTAGAGATTTCAAGCGTAAAAAAAGTAGAAGCAAATGTGAAAGAGGAAATTATTGAAGAGTTCCACAATATTGCACTTGCGCAAGATTATATTACACAGGGTGGTATTGGTTACGCGAAGACAGTATTGGAGAAAGCTCTTGGTGTAGAACAGGCGCAAACAATTATTAATCGCCTTACATCTTCTTTACAAGTACGTCCTTTTGACTTTGCGCGTAGAGCTGATCCAGCACAAATTTTTAACTTTATTCAAAATGAACATCCACAAACAATTGCCCTTATCCTCTCTTATTTAGAGGCAGGGCAAGCGGGTGTGATTTTATCTTCATTACCACAGGAAGTACAGGCTGATATTGCTAAGCGTATTGCTGTAATGGATTCAACTTCCCCAGAAGTTATTAGTGAAATTGAATCTGTTTTAGAGCGTAAGTTATCATCGACTGTGACACAAGATTACACTGAAACGGGTGGCATTGATGCAGTTGTTGAAGTGTTAAATGGTGTAGATCGACAAACGGAAAAAACGATTCTCGATGCACTCGAAATTCAAGATCCAGAGCTTGCAGAAGAAATCAAAAAACGTATGTTTGTATTCGAAGATATTGTTACGCTTGACAATCGTTCGATACAACGTGTTATTCGCGATTGTGAAAATGAAGACTTACTGCTTTCAATGAAAGTTTCTAGTGAAGAAGTAAAAGACATTATTTTCCGCAATATGTCACAACGTATGGCTGAGACATTTAAGGAAGAAATGGAAATTATGGGTCCTGTTCGACTGCGTGACGTAGAGGAAGCGCAATCTCGAATTGTTGCGGTCATTCGTCGCTTAGAGGATGCTGGTGAGATTATTATTGCACGTGGTGGAGGAGATGACGTCATTGTCTAGAATCATCCGTTCTGTACATACACAGTCCAATGGTGATCATGTCAAAAAGATTCAAATCCGTGAAATGTTTGAGCTGCATGAGATAGAAAATGGAGAAATTCAACCTCAAAAACAGATTACTATGGAAGAAGTGCTAGAAGAGCGCGAGCGCTTGCTTGCGGAAGCTAGAGCTACTATACAGGCTGAACGCGAGGCTTTTGAACAAGAAAAGCAAATATTCTCCCAGGAAATTGAACATTTAAAGCAAGACTGGGAAGAAGAACGACCTAATCGAGTGCAAGAAGCTTATGATGAAGGATTTGGTCAAGGTTATGAGGATGGGACAAACAAAGCGAATGAAGCGATGGCGCAATCTCTCCAAACGGCCAATGAAATAATTATTCAAGCGGGGGAGAATGCTCGGAAATATATTGAAGAACAAGAATCGATTATTTTAGAGCTAGGCTTAACCGCCGCAGAGCGAATTATTGATACATCTTTAGAGCGAGACAACGAATTATTTGTGTCAATCGTTCGTAGAGGGCTTAAAGAAGCAAGAGAAATGAAAGAAATAAAAATCTATGTTTCACCTACTTACTATGCATTAATTACTGGTAATCGTGATGAACTAGCTGAAATGTTCCCAACTGACGTACCATTTATGATTTTTGTAAATGAAGATTTAGAAAATGAAACAGATTGTTATATAGAAACAAATCATGGTCGTATTGTTGTAAGTATCGATGAGCAATTAAACGAACTAAGATTGAAGTTACATGAAATATTAGAAAGTAAGGAATGATCTAGATGAAAACGGCTCAATTAATCGAACAAATTCCTCAAATACCAACCTTTAAAAAGTTTGGTAGAGTTACTAGAGTTGTCGGCTTGATGATTGAGTCGCAAGGTCCAGATAGTTCCATTGGTGACGTTTGTAAAATTTATGTGGAAACTTCTAAAAACGGTCATCAAATTATCTTGGCAGAGGTTGTAGGCTTCAAAGATGAAATTGTCGTCTTAATGCCTTTTACCTCACTAAGAGAAATATCAATTGGCTGTCTAGTTGAAGGTACAGGGGCACCACTTGAAGTAAAAGTTGGCCCCGAACTAATCGGTAAAGTACTTGATTCTATGGGGAATCCAATAGATGGAACTTTATTACCGAAAGGATTAATGTCAGTTCCGACAGAGCAGGACCCACCAAATCCGCTAACACGCCCACCTATTAATGAAAGACTTGAAGTAGGTGTTAAAGCAATTGATGGCATGCTTACAGTGGGTAATGGACAACGTGTTGGTATTTTCGCAGGATCTGGGGTCGGGAAAAGTACATTGCTCGGTATGATTGCGCGAAATACACAAGCGGATTTAAACGTAATCGCATTAATTGGAGAGCGTGGTCGTGAAGTTCGTGAGTTTATAGAGCGAGACTTAGGGCCAGAGGGTTTAAGTCGTTCTATAGTTGTTGCTGCCACTTCCGATCAGCCTGCGCTGATGCGTATTAAAGGAGCCTTTACTGCAACAGCGATTGCCGAATACTTTAGAAATCGTGGTTTAAATGTCATGTTGATGATGGACTCCGTGACTCGTGTTGCTATGGCACAGCGTGAGATTGGTCTTGCGACAGGTGAACCTCCAGCTCAAAAAGGGTACACACCATCTGTTTTTGCGATTTTACCTAAATTATTAGAGCGCACAGGCACTAATGAGAAAGGCTCTATTACTGCATTTTATACAGTATTAGTAGATGGTGATGATATGAATGAGCCGATTGCAGATACTGTGCGAGGGATTTTAGACGGTCATATAGTACTTGATCGAAACCTTGCCAATAAAGGTCAATATCCAGCTATTAATGTATTAAAAAGCGTCAGCCGTTTGATGAATCATGTGGCAGAACCAGAGCACAAAAAGGCTGCGGAACGATTAAGAGAACTTTATTATACATATGACAAGTCGGAAGATCTAATTAATATCGGTGCATATAAGAAAGGAACGTCAAAAGAAATTGATGAAGCTATTTACTATGAACCGCTCATTACCGCTTATTTAAAGCAAGGATATTTAGATAAAGTGACCCTTGAGGAAAGTATGAATGAGTTAATTTCATTATCGAACGGTGGTGGACATTAGGGTGGTAAGTTATATTTATCGTTTTGAGAAAGTGTTAGCCATTCGAGAGCAGGAAAAAAATGAAACTGAAATTGCCTATAAAGAATCTGTACGTTCTTTTGAAGAAGTAGCGACAAAGTTATATGAGTTGTTAAAAAAGAAAGAAGATTTAATAGAGTTTCAACAGGAGCGTTTAACTGTAGGTTCATCAATAGAGGAAGTTCATCATTATGCACGTTTTATTGATAGCCTCGAAAAAACAATTGCTGATGTACAGCAGAAAGTTGTTCAAGCTCGTGCAAAAATGAATTGGCACGAAGAAAAATTATTAGAAAAAAACTTGGAAGTACGTAAATTTGAAAAAATGCGAGAAAAAGATTTCAAAGTGTTCCAGCAAGAGCAGGATCGTATCGAAGGCATTTTTTTAGATGAGATTTCAACGCTTACGTATAACAAGAGGGAAATCAGGTGATTTCATGAAAAAAGACAATCGACTTAAGACGGAATTAGAAGAACAACCGCCTAAACGTAAATCAGGAGGCCTTCGAAAGTTTTTTACATGGTTTGTAATACCGGTTATGTTTGTAGCGGCAATTTTACTTGTTGTTGCAACCCTAATGAATACGAATGTCTTTGATTTAGGGAAGAAGGCATTTGAAAGTTTACCATTCGTTCCTTCTGAAGAACAACAAGCAAAAGATGCAGTAGTAAATAATGATTCGAAGGTTGTAAATTTACAGGCTGAAATACAAGAAAAAGAAGCAGAAATTGTACAGCTACAAAAAAAGATCGATACATCAACAACTGAAAAAGAAAAGTTAACGACAGAAAATGAGCAGCTGAAATTTGAAGTTGAAAAATTAAATAGGGAGCAAAGTGACGTAAAGCGTGACTTTACTGATATTTTAAAAACATTCGATAAGATGTCCCCTAAAGCAGCTGCGCCAGTTCTAATTAAAATGAGTGATACAGAAGCACTACGTATTTTAACAAATTTAAAGCCAGATAAATTAGCGGCGATTCTAGAAAAAATGGAACCACAAGATGCAGCTAAATATACAGAAATGATGGCTAAACAATAAGAACATCTGAAAGGAGGTGAAATGATGGATGTATCAATGATGCAAATGATGTCTAAGGCTTTACCAACTAAAAACGCGGCTACAAAGTCTTCGACAACAGGCGATTCCGATGTGAAAGCAAATGGACCGTCGAACAAAGAAAAGTTAGCAACGTTTGGATCAGTGTTTGGAAAGGTTATTTCTTCTTCAGATAAAACACAGCAGCAAACACAGTCAACAGATACAAAAGATACCTCTGATTTAGCAGCAGTTTTAAATGCTGAGTCTATAGAAGAAGTACTAGATGTACTAGGTATCCCACATGACGATGGCTTGTTAATGCTTCAAATTGGTGAAGAAGGTAAAGCTGTTGCAATAGATGAAATGTTAAATCTTGATCATTTAATGGATGCATTGGGGATTGATACTGAGCAACTCCAACAATTAGTACAACAGTTGCTAGGGGAAGATCAAGAAGCAAGAGATATATGGGAGCTTTTAGCACTAGTGGATGCTCAGGCACCAGCGCTTCAAACACAAATCGTAGCAGCTATACAAGGTGAAGGACAAGTGACACCGAAAGAAATAGCGCCATTGCTTCAAGTATTAAAGTTAGCACAGCTAGTTGGACAAAAAACAGACTTAACAGCTTCACAAGAAAACGTGCTAACTAACGTCAAGAGTCTTTTGACAACGATGCAAACACAAGTTGAGACGCTTCAAACGGCACAGCAAGTAACAACGAAAACAACAGTAACACTTCCGTTACAAGGCTTTCAGAAAGTAGTTCAACAAGTTCAAGTTACAAAACAGACAGACACAAGTGCGAATGAAATGGTGACTTCCAATACAGTCCAAACAAAAGCAGATACGTTCCAAGTGACACTACCTGCTGCAAAACCGGCGCAGTCAGAGGCATTATTAAAAGAGATGCAAGCAATTATCAATAGAGCCCAAATCTCGAATGCACAAGGTATTACACGCTTAACATTGAAATTGTATCCAGAAAATCTAGGAACAATTCGTATCGAGCTTGTGCAAAATGACGGTGTCCTTACAGCACGTTTGCTTGCTTCAACAGCACAAGGTCGTGAATTACTTGATAGTCAAGCACATCAATTAAAGCAAGCCTTTGTACAGCAAAATATTCAAGTGGATCGTCTTGATATTGCCCAAACCTTACAAGATGCAGATCGTCAACAACGTGACCAAAGCTTCTTCAATAATTTCTTTAAGCAACAACAGCAAGAAGAGGAAGAGCACAAAAGCGACGATGACGATGAAGGCAAGTCCTTTAGTGACTATCTAATAAGTGAGGAGGTATAAATATGGCAGATACAAAGACTGATAAAATGACTGGAAAAATAACGGATGACTTATACTATCAGAATTATAAGAAGCCAGTAAGGCAAACAGGTAATAAAGAACTCGGTAAGGATGCTTTTCTTCAATTGTTAATTACGCAATTGCAACATCAGGATCCAACAAATCCTATGGACGACCGAGACTTTATTGCTCAAATGGCACAATTCTCTTCTTTAGAGCAAATGCAAAATATGACAAAGGCGATGGAATCATTACTTGCTTCACAGCAACAAACACAGATGATGAGTTATTCATCTTTTATTGGTAAGGAAGTAAAATGGCATGAGTTAACAGATGAGAAAGATGAAAAAGGTAACTATGTAGTCAACGAAGGATCAGGTGTTATTGAGTCATTAAAATTTGTTGATGGTAGTGTAGAGTTCTTATTAACTGATGGTAAGAAAATACAACCTGGCAATATCTCGGAAATTTTAGGCGGTTCAGAAACGAATTCGAATGATAACAATATTGAAAAAGAATCTCCTCTTGTACAAGCAAGCAAGCTAATTGGTAAAAAAGTTACCTATAAAGACGGCGAGCAAGAACTACAAGGGCGTATCGTTTCTGTTTCGAGTAAAGATGGCGTTATTTATTACGTATTAGATAATGACAAAAAATTAACACAAAAAGAATTTACCGAAATAACCGAATAAAGGTGGAGAAGAATGATGGATCAGTTTTCATTGCATCGTGTACCATTACATCCATCTATTCGCCAGACACAACCAACGCCAATAAAATCACAGCAATCTTTTAAAGCTCATTTACAAGAAGCTACCAAGCAACAAGAACTGAAAGTGAGCAAGCATGCGCATGAACGTATTATCCAGCGTAATATTGCGATTACTGAACAAGAATGGCAGGTTGTATCGGACAAGGTATTTGAAGCGCACTCAAAAGGTGTCAAACAACCATTAGTCTTGATGGATCAAGCAGCTTTAATTGTCAGTGCTAAAAATGCTACTGTCATTACAGCGATGGACCGCACGGAAGCAAAACAGCAAATATTTACAAATATTGATGGCACAATCGTGCTGTAAGGGCTGGACCTGTGATAGGAGGCCTAGGTGTGCTGATTGATAGAGGCACACAATTAATAGACGAAGGGAGAACGACATTATGTTACGTTCTATGTATTCTGGTATTTCAGGTTTAAAAAACTTCCAAACAAAGCTGGATGTAATTGGTAATAATATTTCTAACGTTAATACTTATGGCTTTAAAAAAGGACGTGTAGTATTTAAAGATTTAATGTCTCAAACGTCAGCGAGTGCCTCTTCACCGACTCAAACTCGTGGTGGTATTAACGCTAAACAAATCGGTTTAGGTTCACAACTTGCTGCAATCGATACAATTCACGGTTCAGGTTCAATGCAAACAACGTTTCGCGAGTTAGACTTAGCTATAGCTGGTGATGGATTCTTCATGGTAGGTGATGCAAATGGTGCACCTAATGAAGACGGGGACCTAGATGCTGAAGGTTACAGCAATATTCTCTATACACGTGCTGGTAACTTCTACATGGATAGAAATGGATATCTAGTGAATGCCGATGGTAAATATTTAGTAGGTCACGCAAATGATGAGTTATCCATTTCTGCTGATGGCGATTCAATCGATGGTGCTCAAGCTGAGGAACATAAAGCAGACAATGGACTTGCTGATATAGAAGGTAATATCGCTGAGGGTCTGGATTTCGCAACTGAAATTTCACCGATTCGTATCCCTACAACAGCACAATCAATGTCAATTAGTCAGGATGGTACAGTTGAGTATGTAGACTATAAAGGTGATAAACAATATGCAGGTCAACTTATACTTTCAAAGTTCCCAAATGCTGGTGGTCTTGAAAAAGTGGGTGGTAACTACTACCAAACTTCAGCAAACTCTGGACAACCATACGCTCAAGTTGGAACAGTAGGAGGGGTTGGTGCCGTTCAAGCTGGTACCCTAGAAATGTCCAATGTAGACCTTTCAGAGGAGTTTACAGAAATGATTGTAGCGCAACGTGGTTTCCAAGCAAATACACGTATAATCACAACTTCTGATGAAGTTCTTCAAGAGCTTGTAAATTTAAAACGCTAAGTAATTTGTAAGTAAGAAATACCAGTTAAGATTTCAAGATGCTCAAAATTAAAAACATAATTTCATATGAGGGAGGGTCGGGCCGGCTCTCGAGCTAGACCCGGCCCTATTTCAATGATTGAACTAACACGTTTAAATGGCAAAGCATTTACATTGAATGCTTTATACATAGAAACGGTCGAATCTTTTCCAGATACGACCATTACATTAACGACTGGAACCAAAATCATTGTTTTACAGAGTGAAGATGAGGTGCGACAAAAGGTAACTGCCTTTTATAAAAATATACAAATACTATCAAACCCGCATCTACGAGGTGAAGAAGATGAAGAATAATAAAGTGTTAACGATGATTATCATCGTACTAGTAGCAATCATACTTATCGGGGGTATTGGGTTTGTGTTATATACCCAATTTAATAAGCCAGCAGGATCTCTTGAGCCAACCATTGATGAAATCGTAGAAGCTTCTGTAGAAATTCCAGAAATTACGACAAATCTAGCTGATAACAAAATTGTACGCATATCGTTAAAAATTCAAACAACAAATAAAGATGCTGGTACTGAGTTAACGAAGCGTGATTTCCAAGTGAAAAACATTGTTATTCAAGAGCTTTCTGAAATGGAGCAAAAGGATTTAGAAGGTAAGAAAGGTAAACAAATTTTCCAACAATCATTAAAAACACGATTAAATGAACTGATGCAAGAGGGAGAAGTTCAGGAAATTTATATTACCTCCTTCATCACACAATAATAAAGAAACTGCTTGAAATGGAGGTGGGCAAATGGCAGGAGATGTATTATCTCAATCAGAGATAGATGCGCTGCTTTCCGCAATATCAACCGGGGAAATGTCAGCTGATGATATAAAAAAAGAGGACGAGGTGCGTAAGGTTAAAGTGTATGACTTTAAACGTGCACTACGTTTCTCAAAAGATCAAATCCGAAGTTTGACCCGAATACATGAAAATTTTGCACGATTACTGACAACTTTCTTTTCTGCACAGCTGAGAAGCTATGTGCAGATTACTGTTGCATCAGTGGACCAAATACCATTTGAAGAGTTTGTACGTTCGATTCCGAATATGACACTCATTAATGTGTTTGAAGTGCCGCCATTAGATGGTAATATCTTAATGGAAATAAACCCAAACATTGCCTACTCTATGTTAGATCGTTTAATGGGCGGTAGTGGGGCGAGTCATAGTAATGTGGATAACTTAACAGAAATTGAAACTAAAATTATGACAAACCTTTTTGAACGCTCATTCGACAATTTACGCGAGGCATGGGAAAATGTTGCGGAAATTGATCCGATTTTAGTGGAGCTTGAGGTCAACCCTCAATTTTTACAAATGATTTCGCCAAATGAAACGGTTGTCGTTATTTCCTTAAATACGATAATCGGTGAGACAAGCGGTATGATCAATATTTGTATTCCGCATGTTGTATTGGAGCCTATTGTTCCAAATCTTTCTGTTCGCTACTGGATGCAGGCAAATACAAAAGAAATGTCTCCAGAGCAAACAAAGATGCTTGAAACAAGCGTGAAACAAGCACAACTACCGGTTTCTGTTGAACTAGGTATTACCGACATTACCATTGAGGATTTCCTCACTATGCAGATTGGGGATGTCATTCAATTAGAACAAAAAATTGAAGATCCATTACTATTAAAGGTAGGAACATTACCGAAATTTACGGTTCAACCAGGAAAACAAGGTAAAAAATTAGCAATCCAGATTATCGACCCTTTGAAAGGAGGAGACGAAGATGAGTGATGAAATGCTCTCCCAAGAAGAAATTGAAGCGTTATTAAGGGGCGAAACGTTGGAAGATAAAAACAGCGGCACTGAAGCTTCTACAAGTGAGGATATGAATGATTTAAGAGTAGAGGATTACCTCGATTCGTTTGCCCAAGATGCGTTAGGTGAAGTAGGAAATATATCTTTTGGAAGCTCTGCCACAGCGCTTTCAGCGTTATTAGGGCAAAAGGTAGATATTACTACCCCAAGTATTTCAATGATTAACCGAAATAAATTAGAAGAGGAATTTCCTCATCCTTATGTAGCCGTACAGGTTGAATATACAATCGGATTAACAGGTATGAATTTACTCGTTATTAAGCAATCTGATGCAGCGATAATTGCTGATTTAATGTTAGGTGGAGATGGCTTAAATCCGAAACCAGATTTAGGTGAGATTCAGCTAAGTGCCGTGCAAGAAGCTATGAATCAAATGATGGGTTCTGCGGCTACTTCAATGTCGACAGTATTTAATAAAAAAGTGGATATTTCTCCACCTACTATCGATTTAATGAATATTTCTCAAAATGAAGGACGAGAAAATATTCCTGAAGATGATTTACTCGTAAAAGTATCGTTCAGATTGAGAATTGGTAATTTAATTGATTCGAATATCATGCAATTATTACCGCTGAAATTTAGTCAAAACATTGTCAAATCTTTATTAGGAGAAACAGAATCAATCGAGGAACCTGTGGCTGCAACACTAGTACCTGAAGCGCCAGTAGCACCGTCGCCTGTCCAACAACAAGCGCCTATGCAACCACAAGCACCTGTAACACCGCCACCTGCGCAGCCAGTATATCAACAGCAGCCAGCGCCGGTGCAACAACCAATGTATCAAGAGCAACAGCCGATTCCGCAAGCAACAAGACCTGTTCAACCGGTCAATGTTCAACAAGCACAGTTTGCTAGTTTTGATCCGAACGTTATCTCGCAATCTGAAGCTAGAAATTTAAATATGCTACTTGATATTCCATTGCAAGTTACTGTAGAGTTAGGACGTACAAAGCGTTCTGTAAAAGAGATATTAGAACTATCTAGTGGTTCGATTATTGAACTAGATAAATTAGCTGGTGAACCAGTTGATATTTTAGTTAATAGCCGTTTAATAGCTAAAGGTGAAGTCGTTGTTATTGATGAAAACTTCGGTGTCCGTATTACAGATGTTTTAAGTCAAGCAGAGCGTTTGAATAATTTAAGATAGTTTCAATTGGAGGAGTTAACCATGTCTAAAAGAATTTTGATTGTAGACGATGCTGCATTCATGCGCATGATGATCAAGGATATTTTATCGAAGAATGGATTTGAAGTTGTTGGGGAGGCAGCTGATGGTTTGCAGGCTGTTGAAAAGTACAACGAATTAAAGCCAGATTTAGTAACAATGGATATTACAATGCCAGAGATGGACGGTATTGCAGCTCTTAAAGCAATTAAGGGTTCACATCCAAATGCAACTGTCATTATGTGTTCAGCAATGGGACAACAAGCAATGGTAATCGATGCAATTCAAGCAGGTGCGAAAGACTTTATTGTGAAACCTTTCCAAGCTGATCGTGTAATTGAAGCGATTCAAAAAGCTCTAGGATGATTGAATGCAAATGTTAAAATCATTTCGTCTAACGATGATTTTCGCATTTCTTGTATCCTTCCTGTTTTTGTACCCTACAACGACTTCTGTATATGCAGAATCTGACACGAATTTTGTGAGTGACTGCATTAAAGGAGATTGTAAAGAAGATAGTACTCCAGCTGCTAAGAAAGATTCAGATATACCAGCGGCTGGAGGCTTATCTGCGTGGGAATACATAAAAATGGTTTTGGCGCTTATTTTTGTTGTAGCTTTATTTTATGGATTAATGAAGTTTTTAAATAAAAGAAATTTAAACTTTCAACGTAATCAATTAGTACAAAATTTAGGCGGTTTATCACTAGGTGCCCAAAAGTCAGTACAACTATTACAAGTAGGTAAAACACTTTATTTAGTTGGGATCGGTGAGGATGTCCAGCTATTACGTGAAATTACTGATCCCGATGAAGTTGCAACACTTTTAGCACTATATAATGAACGACAAGAACTTGCAGCAACATCACCGTATATTGCAGAAGTATTATCTAAGTTTAAGAGAAAAAATAATGAGAGTTCATCCGTACAGCAAAAACAAACCTCTTTTGGTGAGCTGTTCGAAAAAAAGATTTCCGAAATTAAACAGGAGCGCAATGAAGAACTGGAGAAATGGAAGCAAAAGGAGAATGATGATAAATGAATGATGTAATCAGTATTTTTTCCAACAGCGACCCGACAAATGTCTCCAGCTCTGTGAAGCTTCTATTACTGTTAACAGTTCTTTCACTGGCACCGAGTATTTTAATTTTGATGACATCGTTTACACGAATTGTTATTGTGTTATCGTTTACGCGTACTGCATTGGCGACACAGCAAATGCCACCAAACCAGGTCATTGTAGGTCTTGCTTTATTTTTAACTTTCTTTATCATGGCCCCAACATTTCAAGAGGTCAACAAAGAGGCATTACAGCCATTGTTTTCTGAGGAAATTGGCATTGAAGAAGCGTATGATCGTGCCAGTGAGCCTTTTAAAGAGTTTATGAGTAAGCATACAAGGCAAAAGGATCTTGATTTATTTTTAAAGTATAATAAGGCAGAAAAGCCAGCATCTGTAGAAGAAATTCCTCTTACAATGCTAGTACCTGCTTTTGCATTGAGTGAGATTAAAACAGCGTTTCAAATCGGCTTTATGATTTTTATTCCATTCCTAGTAATCGATATGATTGTCGCAAGTACGCTAATGTCGATGGGGATGATGATGTTACCACCGGTTATGATTTCATTGCCGTTTAAGATTTTATTATTTGTACTCGTGGATGGTTGGTATCTTGTGATGAAATCATTACTAGAAAGTTTTTAGGGGATGATACAGTATGACAGGTGAATTGGTTATTTCAATTGCAGAGCGTGCCATTATGATTATCCTTCTAACAAGCGGTCCGCTACTATTAGTTGCTTTAATCACTGGTTTAGCGGTAAGTATTTTTCAGGCAACAACATCGATTCAAGAGCAAACTTTAGCATTCGTTCCAAAAATCATCGCTGTATTTGCAGCCATCGTATTTTTCGGTCCTTGGATGTTATCACAAGTGACTAGCTATGCGAGAGACATTTTTGAGAATTTAACGCGTTATATAGGGTGAGAAGATGAATGAATTAATCCCGCATTTTACGGTTTTCTTATTAGTACTTGTGCGCGTATCGGCATTTTTTGTCACGGTGCCCTTTTTCTCGTACAGAACGATTCCGCCACAAGTTAAAATAACTCTCGCATTAGTTTTAGCTTGGATGATGTATTACACAATTGACGTCGAACCATTTGTATTTAATGGTGATTACATACTTTTAGTGATGAAAGAAGCGCTCATTGGACTGTTGCTCGGTTTAGTAGGCTATATCATCATGTCGGCAATTCAAATTGCCGGAAGCTTTATAGATTTTCAAATGGGTTTTGCCATTGCCAATATTATCGACCCGCAAACAGGTGCACAAAGTCCATTGATCGGACAATTTTTTAATACGCTAGCATTACTTTTCCTACTAGCTATCAATGGACATCATATGATTCTCGATGGAATTTATTATAGTTATCAATTTTTACCGATGGATCAAGGATTTCCTAATTTCGCAAATGAGGGTTATATAGAGTTTATCATCACAACATTTACAGCTGTTTTTGCGATTGCCTTTCAAATGGCTGCTCCTGTTGTAGCAACTTTATTTTTAGTCGACTTGGCGCTAGGGATCACAGCGAAAACTGTACCACAATTAAATATTTTTGTTGTCGGTTTTCCTATTAAAATAGGTGTTAGTTTTCTAGTATTATTTACAATGATGGCTGTAATGATTCAAGTTATTCAAAAGCTTATTACCATTATGATTTATGCTATGCGTGATGTAATGGCTATTTTAGGTGGTGGGTAAAATGAGGCTACTGCTGGATTTAGATTTACAGTATTTTGCGGGAGAAAAAACGGAAAAGGCGACACCTAAAAAACGACAAGATGCTCGAAAAAAAGGTCAGGTTGTTAAAAGTCAGGATATTTCCAGTGCAATTGTCATGCTCATGGTATTTATCTTTTTATTCTTCTTTGCAGGTTCACTGCGAGACGATCTTTTAGCTTTTTTCAGGCAAACTTTTATTCATAACATACGCGTAGAAACACTAACAATTGATAGTGTGATGAGCTTATTTACAGAAACATTAGTGCAAATGGCTTTTATTATTGTCCCAATAATGGGAATTGCATTTGTTGGAGCATTAGCAGGTAACTTCCTACAGTTCGGTTTCCTATTTACATTAGAGCCGATGAAGTTTGATTTGAAAAAAATGGACCCAATCAAAGGGTTGAAAAAAATATTTTCTGTAAAAGCCATTATAGAGCTTCTCAAGTCAGTATTAAAGATTGGCTTTATTGGTGGCGTTACGACAATTATCGTTTGGACGAATTTGCCGGAAGTTTTGGCGTTATCCTTTAAAAGCCCATGGATGACTCTTATTACAGTGGGTAAGCTTGTTGGTATCATGGGGATTGCTGCTTCGCTCGTCTTACTATGTGTATCCCTTTTAGACTGGATGTATCAAAAACATGATTACGAAAAAAATCTTAAAATGTCTAAACAAGACATTAAAGATGAATATAAAAATAGTGAGGGCGATCCGCTGATAAAATCGAAAATTAAACAACGCCAACGCGAAATGGCGATGCGTCGAATGATGTCAGAGGTTCCAAACGCCGATGTTGTCATAACAAACCCAACTCACTATGCGATTGCCATCAAATATGATGATGAAAGTATGGATGCCCCACGCATCGTTGCAAAGGGTACGGACTTTATCGCTCAAAAAATTAAACTGATTGCGAAAGAACATGATGTAGTTATGGTTGAAAATAGACCATTAGCACGGGCAATGTATGATCAAGTAGAAATTGGCGATCAAGTACCAGAAGAGTTTTTCAAAGCAATAGCAGAAGTGCTTGCTTATGTTTATCGAATTAAGCGGAAAATTTAAAGCTTTTAGTAGGAGGGACACAAATGAAAGTTCGCGATATAGGGGTATTAGGTGCGGTTATTTTAATCGTTGCGATGCTCATCATCCCTCTTCCTCCGTGGATGTTAAGTTTCTTAATCGTCATTAATATTACATTAGGATTAATAGTACTTTTAACAGCAATGAGTATGAAGGAAGCACTAGACTTTTCTATTTTTCCTTCAGTTATTTTATTGTTAACTTTGTTCCGACTCGGACTGAGTGTTTCTACAACACGTGCCATCTTAGCAAAAGGTGATGCTGGTTCTGTTGTAGAAACGTTTGGGGACTTTGTAGTCGGCGGTAATGTGCTAGTTGGTTTAGTTGTATTCTTAATTCTTGTGTTAATTCAGTTTATCGTTATTACAAAAGGAGCGGAGCGTGTAGCAGAAGTAGCAGCACGTTTCACACTTGATGCGATGCCAGGTAAACAAATGAGTATTGATGCTGACTTAAATGCAGGAGTTATTTCTGAGCGGGAAGCACGTGAACGACGCGAGAAAGTAGCGGGTGAAGCGGACTTCTACGGAGCGATGGATGGTGCCACAAAGTTCGTAAAAGGGGATGCCATTGCCTCAATGGTCATGGTTATTATCAACTTATTATTTGGTATCATCATCGGTGTTGTGCAGATGGGGCTTCCATTTGCAGATGCAGCAAATCATTTTTCTAAGTTAACAGTGGGAGATGGTATTGTCTCACAAATTCCTGCGCTACTGATTTCTACAGCGACAGGGATTGTCGTAACGCGTGCATCTTCTAAAGGAAGTCTTGGTGAAGATATTACAGGACAGTTATTTGCCCAAGCAAAACTGCTTTATGTAGCGGGTGGAACAATACTTTTACTAGGATTTTTCACACCTATTCCACTTTGGATAACAATTCCAATTGGAGGTTCACTAATTGCTGGTGCTTATATGATGGATCATAAAAAACCAGAGGATGAAGAAGAATTACTTGAAATTGAGGAAGAAGTGGCAACAGACGGCATGAAGAGCCCTGAAAACGTTGTGAATTTATTAAATGTGGACCCAATCGAGTTTGAGTTTGGCTATGGTTTAATACCGTTAGTAGATGCTGCACAAGGCGGCGATTTATTAGATCGAGTTATAATGATACGTCGACAGTTAGCATTAGAATTAGGGATTGTCATTCCAGTTGTCCGTATTCGCGATAATATTCAATTACAACCAAATGAATATCGAATTAAAATAAAGGGTAATGAAATGGCACGTGGTGAACTTCTGCTTGATCATTATTTAGCAATGAGTCCAGGAGATGATGATTCTATCGAAGGAATTGACACGGTTGAACCGTCATTTGGCCTACCTGCAAAATGGATTACGGAGCAAGTGAAAGAGGATGCCGAAATGTTTGGCTACACAGTTGTTGACCCACCGAGTGTTGTGTCGACTCACTTAACGGAAATGATTCGTGCAAATGCTTATGAATTACTCGGTCGTCAAGAGACGAAGCAGTTAATCGATCATTTACGTGAAACGCATCCAATTTTAGTTGAAGAGTTAACACCTGCTCCATTATCGACTGGAGAAATTCAAAAGGTACTAGGTAAACTTCTACGAGAAAATGTGTCAGTGCGAAACTTACCAATTATTTTTGAGACTCTAGCAGACTATGCAAAATTAACGAGTGATACCGATATATTAACTGAGTATGTACGTCAAGCATTGGCGCGTCAAATTACTTCTCAATACGTAGGGGACAGCTCGTCATTAAAAGTTATTACTGTTTCCGGTAAAGTAGAAAAATTAATTGCTGATAGTATTCAACAAACGGATCATGGAAATTATTTAGCGATGGATCCACAAGATTCTCAAACGATTTTAGAGACCATTGCTGCAGAAGTGGAACGCGTTTCCTTTATGGAACAATCTGCTATTATTTTATGCTCTCCAGCAGTTCGTATGTATTTACGTCAACTTACGGAGCGCTATTTCCCGCAAATTCCAGTTCTATCTTACAACGAACTTGATGCTACGGTTGAAATTCAAAGTGTTGGGGTGGTGAATGTTGAATGAAAATGAAAAAATATTATGCATCCTCCATACCAGAAGCGATGAAGCTTGTGCGTGCTGAATTAGGTGAGGACGCTGTCATTTTGAACTCAAAAGTAGTCGTTACAAAAAAGTTTTTTGGAATCATTAAAAAGAAGAGCTTTGAAGTTGTTGCAGGTATTGATTCAATGGAGCCAAGTAATATGGCTCCAGCACCTGTAGCTTTGCCTACATCAACAACTAAACATGAAAGTGCAAGGTTACAAGAGATTACGAACGCTGTTCAAGCTAAAATACACCAAGTACAGCCGCAGAATGATGCGCCCTTATATGGGGAAGCCAGCATTTCTGAAGATTTGAGGAAGGAAATTGCAGATTTAAAATCTTTAATGCATTCGATGCATAAGAAGACTATCCAAGATCAATATCCAGATGAACTCTTATCCTTCATTGAATACTTAAGACAGCAAGAGCTAAGTGAGGAGCTCATCACAACGATTGGTGATGAGCTTTTTACGCATGTCAAAGAAGCTTCAGACATCAATTTTTCTCAATGTAAGATGATTACGAAAAGCTTATTGCGCAAAGAGTTAGAGGATCTACCAGTTGGAGGTATATCCTATGAAAAAAAATATATTAATGTGTTAGGACCAACAGGTGTCGGCAAGACTACGACAATTGCTAAAATGGCTGCTAGAGCAGTTTTAGAAAAAAAGAAAAAAGTAGGATTTATCACGACAGATACTTACCGTATTGCCGCAATTGAGCAACTAAAAACGTATGCTGGACTGTTACAGGCTCCTGTTGAAATTGCTTATAATGCAACAGATTTTGAACAAGCAATCCACCGATTGGCCCATTTAGATATAGTGTTTATAGATACGGCAGGCCGCAATTATAAAGAGGTAAAATATGTAGACGATTTACAGCGTCTTATAAAATTTGATGATCAAGCAGAGTCCTTCTTAGTACTTGCAATGACAACAAAAGAAAAGGACATGGCAAACATTATCGAGCAATTTAAGCAATTACCAATTGAAAAATTCATTTTTACAAAGATTGATGAAACAAATTCTATTGGCACAATGATTAATTTAATGATTAAATATAATAAGGGACTTGCTTACTATACGAATGGTCAAGAAGTACCAGAAGATATTGAAGAAGCTGATCTAGAAGCAGTACTAAATTTATTTTTTCAAGGTGAAGAAAAATGAGAGACCAAGCTGAAACATTACGCTTGAAAATGTTGAAACAGCAGGGTGAATTAGGTAGGGCAATTGCGGTTGTAAGCGGCAAAGGTGGGGTTGGTAAAAGTAACTTCACGACGAATTTTGCCATTACATTGGCCAATAAAGGGAAAAAAGTTGTCATCGTTGATATGGATATTGGTATGGGCAATATCAATATTTTAATCGGAAAAAATGTTTCTTATAGTTTAAAAGATTACTTGGAAGGAAATGAGTTACTGGATAATGTAATATTTGAAGGTCCTTACAATTTAAGGTATATTTCAGGTGGGTCTGGTATGTCGGGCGTCTTAGAATGGTCAGAGGCAATGTTTGAACGACTCGTTCACGCATTTGAGCAACTCCAACAAACCTTTGATTACATTTTGTTCGATATGGGAGCAGGAGCTACTAATTGGTCATTAGATTTATTAACGTCTATAGATGAAATTATTGTTTTATCTACGGCAGAGCCAACATCGATAACAGACGCTTATTCAATGATGAAATATATTCATATGCGAGATGCGGACAAGCAATTTTATGTACTCTGTAACCGAGCTTATAGTAAAGAAGAAGGACTGGAAACCAATGAGCGACTAAAGCTTACGATGAAACGGTTTTTGGACAAAGAGGTTACGATACTAGGCTCATTACCTGAAGATTCTGCTGTGCGTAAGGCTGTGCGTGAGCAGGTGCCTTTTTCACTTGCCTATCCAGACGCACTTATTACAAAGACACTTCAACTTATAGTGGCGCGTTTTATGGAACACCGTGTGGAAGAAGTTCATGCACATGATCAGTCAGCAGGTAAATTTTTAACAAAATTAAGAAATATTTTTTCGAAAGGACGTGATTAATTGGACTTTTTACATAAAAGCAAGCTATTAGTTGTTGATGATTCTGCTTTTATGAGAAAGCTAATTAGTGACTTTTTTGTTGGCAACTCGAAGGTTGAAGTAGTTGGAACAGCACGAAATGGGAAAGATGCGGTAAAAAAGATTCAAACATTGCAGCCAACAGTTGTGACGATGGATATTGAGATGCCTGAAATGAACGGGCTTGATGCTTTAAAAGAAATTATGACTGTATGTCCAGTACCTGTTGTTATGCTCTCTAGTACAACTCAACGAGGAGCAGAAAATGCCTTATCAGCAATTGAATTTGGGGCAGTAGATTTTGTCGCAAAGCCGAGCGGATCAATTTCTCTTGATTTACATAAAATCCAAACTGAACTTGTCCACAAGGTTGAACAAGCATCATTGGTACCTATTTCAAAATTAAAGAAACCTTCTAGTACTAAAAGACAACAAGAACAGCCATTACAAGCGAGTATCATTAGAAGAAATTCACTTAGTGAAGACAGGGTGCCTCCTTCTGTCAATGTTTTTCCGACAAGGGCAGAACTATCAAAGCCACCTGTAGAATGGAGTAAAGTAGGTCGGAAAATTGTACTGATAGGTACCTCCACAGGCGGGCCTAGAGCTTTACAAGAAGTAATTACAAAAATCCCAAAATCAATTCAAGCTCCCATTTTAATTGTCCAGCATATGCCTGCAGGATTTACAAAATCTCTTGCTAATCGTTTGGATCAATTGAGTGAAATTACCGTAAAAGAAGCTGAGCAAGGTGATATTCTGCAAAATGGAGTAGCGTATATTGCCCCTGGTGGGTATCATTTAAAACTTAGAAAAATAGGTACTTCCTTTGGTATAGTCCTTGATAATAATGAACCACCTAGATCCGGACATCGACCTTCAGTAGATGTGATGTTTGAAGACGTGAGCCAATTTAAAGATTTTGATAAAGTGGCTGTTATTATGACGGGCATGGGCCATGATGGTTCTAACGGACTAAAAGCACTAAAAAGTACTGGAAATGTGATGGCAATCGCTGAGTCAGCAGAAACTTGCATTGTGTATGGTATGCCGAAAGCGGCAGTGGAAACGCAGCTTGTCGATGAAGTAGCAGATGTAGATGATATTGCACAAACAATAATGAAATATTTGCCTTAAAGGGGTGTCCTCTTATGGAAGTCAATCAATATTTAGAGATGTTTATTGAAGAAAGTAAAGACCATTTACAAGCATGTAGTGAACATTTATTAGAACTAGAAAAAAATCCAGATGATTTGGCGATTGTCGGAGAAATTTTCCGCTCTGCGCATACATTAAAAGGTATGTCTGCGACAATGGGCTTTGAAGATTTAGCGGATTTAACTCATAAAATGGAAAATGTGTTGGACGCGATCCGAAACGAAAAAATCCATGTATCTCCTGAAATTTTAGATGTTGTTTTTGAGTCTGTAGACCATCTAGAAGAAATGGTGATGGACATTGCGAATGGCGGAGATGGAAAACGTGATGTATCTTCAACTGTTGCTCAATTAAAGCGTATTGAATTAGGTGAAGAAGCGATTCCTGAAGTGGTAGGAACTACTGAGACACCAACTACAGCTGTAGCAAGTACATTAGAGTATGACGGCTTTGAGCAAACAGTTATTTCACAATCTGCTGAGCAAGGTTTCAATGCATTTGAAATTTCAGTGAAATTACGTGAGGACTGTCTTTTAAAAGCAGCACGAGTATTTATGGTGTTTGAGATTTTAGAAAAAGATGGGGAAGTTATTAAATCAAGTCCATCTGTTGAAAAGCTTGAAGACGAACAGTTCGATCAACAATTTTACGTAGCTTTTGTAACAAAAGAATCTGCTGAAGATATGCAGAAAAAGATTATGAAAGTTTCAGAAGTTGACGAAGTGATTGTCGCCGCTATAGAGCCAAAGCAACATAGTGAAAAAGAACAAGCCATTCAAGAAGTAGCAGCAACGGCAACGGTAGAAGTAGAGGTTAAACCTGCTACGGTTCCAGAAAAAAATAATGCAGCACCTAAACCTGCAACAGCAGCGGCTCCTGCTAAGGCGGATAAAAGCCATGCGCCTGTTGGTAATAAAACAATTCGTGTGAATATCGATCGACTTGATATATTAATGAATCTATTTGAAGAGCTTGTAATCGATCGAGGACGACTACAGTCTATTGCAACTGAGGTTAACCATGGAGAGTTAAATGAAACAGTAGAGCGCATGAGCCGCGTCATGGGTGATTTACAAACGATTATTTTAACGATGCGTATGGTTCCGGTTGAAACAGTATTCAATCGCTTCCCGAAAATGATTCGTCAGTTATCTCGTGATCTAAACAAGAAAATTAACCTCGAAATTATTGGTGCTGAAACAGAACTAGATCGTACAGTAATCGATGAAATTGGGGATCCACTTGTTCATTTAATTCGTAACTCTGTTGACCACGGTATTGAAAATCCTACGACTCGCCTTGCGAAAGGTAAGCCAGAAGAAGGAACAGTTGTATTGCGTGCTTATCATAGTGGTAACTATGTCTTCATTGAAATTGAAGATGATGGAGCAGGTATTAACCGTGAAAAAGTACTAGCGAAAGCCATTTCTAAAGGTATCGTTACACAAGAACAATCATATTCGATGTCAGATAAGCAAATTAATGAGCTTATTTTGGCTTCAGGGTTTTCAACAGCAGATGTTATTTCTGACGTATCAGGTCGAGGTGTTGGATTAGATGTTGTTAAAACAACAATCGAATCATTGGGTGGAAATATTTCAATTGAATCTACACAAGATGTAGGCTCAGTATTCTCGATTCAATTACCTCTGACATTATCAATTATTTCTGTCATGTTAGTAGAAATCGAAAAAGAAATTTATGCAATTCCACTTTCATCAATTATTGAAACTTCAATTATCCGTTCGTCAGAAATTATGAATGCACATAATCAAAAAGTAATCGATTTCCGTGGCAAAGTAGTACCACTAGTATTTTTAGAAGAAATCTTTGAGGTACCTCGCAAAGAACCACAGGGTGACGAATTCCATTCAGTGGTCATCGTTCGAAAAGGTGAGAAACTTGCTGGTTTAGTTGTGGATTCATTCATTGGCCAACAAGAAATTGTGCTGAAATCATTAGGAAATTACTTAACGAATATCTTTGCAATTTCAGGTGCAACAATTTTAGGTAACGGGAAAGTTGCCTTAATCGTGGATTGTAACGCACTTATTAAATAAGGTGAATGAATAAGAGAGGTGTAAACAATGACAAACGCAGTGGAACAAGAAAGTATTAAAGTAATTGTTTTTCAACTAGCAGATAAAGAATATGCGATTCCAGTGTCACATGTACAAGGGATTGAAAAACTAATGCATATTACACGTGTACCGAAAACGGAAAAATACGTAAAAGGTGTTATTAACCTACGCGGTGTCGTAACGCCAATTGTTGATTTACGTGAACGATTTGAATTACCGATCTCTGAGCATGAAGAAACAACACGCATCATCATTATTTCATTAGAAGATATGGAAGTAGGTTTCGTCGTTGACTCTGCAAATGATGTGTTAGACATCCCAGCTGACTCGATTGAACCACAGCCTGAAGTAGTAGGTTCACTGGAAGAAGAGTTTATTTCAGGAGTAGCCAAAATAGATAAACGATTATTAATTTTATTGCATTTAGAGAAAGTATTAAATCCACTAAAGTAGGGATCGATAATGACATATAATCAAAAGATTACATCACTACATTTAGACGTATTAAAGGAAATTGGTAATATAGGTGCTGCGCATGCTGCGACAGCACTTTCCAATTTGCTTGGTAAAAAAATTGATATGCGAGTACCAAAGGTTGAAATGGTGTCCTTTAATGACATGATGGAGCTTGCAGGAGGATCTGAAAATGTCGTAGTAGGAATCTATTTACGCATTGAAGGTGATGCTGAAGGTAGTATGTTTTTTATCCTGCCAATTGAACAAGCAAATCGTTTTATCCGTCGTCTCATATTTGATGAATCATTCGACTTTAAAAAACGACCTGTTTCAGAGTTGGGGTTATCCGCTATGCAGGAAATGGGTAATATTTTATCCGGCTCTTATTTATCGGCATTGTCTGACTTTACGAGTTTGAAAATTTATCCAACTGTACCAGGACTAAGTGTTGACATGTTTGGTGCCATTATTAGTATTGGCTTGATTGAATTATCACACGTTAGCGATAATGTGATCGTCATAAACACATCCATTTTTGAAGACGGTGTAGAGGACCAGGAAACAGTAAGAGGTCATTTCTTCTTATTACCAGATCCAGACTCATTTGATGCTATTTTTAAAGCATTAGGAGTTTCATAAATGATGCTAAACAGTAGTGATGGCCAAGTTATAAAAGTTGGAATTGCACAAATGGATGTAGTAAAGTTACCAAATACGATAAGAACATCAGGTCTTGGGTCTTGTGTAGGAGTCATTTTATATGACGAATCAAAAAAAATTGCTGGTTTAATACATGTGATGTTGCCAGATTCGAGTTTAGGTAGACAAGAGTCAATAAATGTGGCTAAATTTGCTGACACAGGCATTGCGGCAATGATTGACTTATTAAAGTTAGAAGGCGTTCAAAAATTCAAGCTAAAGGCAAAAATTGCGGGTGGTGCGCAAATGTTTCAATTCACTTCAGATAAAGACTCCATGCGCATCGGCCCACGTAATGTAGAAGCTGTAAAGCATGAGCTGAAGCGTCATGGAATTCGTTTAGTTGCCGAAGACACAGGCGGCAACAGTGGTAGAACAATTGAATTTAATCCTGCGACGTCGACATTACATATTCGAACGGTTAACCAAGGAGTGAGCGAAATATAATGTTCGGTTCTATTTTTTATAACCTATGGGGTGCGTTAATTGCCTTTTCTATATATTTTTTTAGTACATTTCTAAAACCCTATACACCATTACGTATTATCGTAGGGTCATTTGTGGCGGGAATAATTATGTTTTTCGTCATGTATATTGTCAGATTTTTAATTGCTTACGTTTTATTCACACCTGAGGACGATGAAGAACTCGTTGAAGGTGAGCATGAAGAAAATGAATCTGAGAATCCAGAGGAAGAAAATCAAGAAGCACCGACGGCTAATTCAACCGTGGAGTTTCAAGATGAGAACTCGGAAGAGATTGCTCAGGCTGTACGAACGATGATGAATCGTGAGGCGGATCAACAATTAAATAATGCTTAAAAAAGGGAGTCGCAAGTAGCGGCTCTTTTTAGTTATCTTAATTCTTTTGCAAATTCTTATTTTATAGCTTAGGGTGTTTTAACGGATTTTGACTATATCCGAACTAACAGATACTGACACATAAATGTAAAGAATCTGTGATAGAGTACGAGAAACAAATGAAATTATAGTCGATTCTTGTTATAATATAGGAAAGAATTAGATGGGTTTTTATGTTAAGGTCTAATAACTAGTAACGCTTTGTTGTTTATGCCGAGGCATAATGTATTTTCTTTCAATAAATGTTTACGTAGCGAAAGTGAAACGTCAGTTACAAGTGTGTTCGTAACGAAAGTGAAACGTCAGTTACAAATGTTTTTTGTATTGATATAAGACAGTGGCAAACAGGCGCATAAATGCGTTTTTCTTAGAGAGGTGGATTACATGACACAACCAATTCTGAACGATGAACAAAAGCTGTGGAACCGCTGGATAAATGAACGTGATCCAGATGCAGGTGATTTGCTTATAAAAAAATATATTTCGCTAGTATCTTATCATGTACAACGTATTGGAGCGAGCTTACCAAAGAGTGTATCGCGAGACGATTTAATGAGCTTAGGTATGGTAGGTCTGTTTGATGCGTTGAATAAATTTGATATTAATAGAGACTTGAAATTTGATACATATGCTTCTTTTAGAGTAAGAGGAGCCATTATTGATGGTTTACGTAAAGAAGATTGGTTGCCACGGTCAGCACGTGAAAAGGCGAAAAAGTTAGATGTACAGATTGAGCAGTTAGAACAAAAATATATGCGTCATGTAACACCTGAGGAACTTGCGGAACATATGGCTTTACCTGTTGAGGACGTTTACCAAACTGTACAGGAGCATTTCTTCTCAAATGTTCTTTCCATTAATGAGCAGCAAGATCAAGAGGAGACTGATGGAAAGTCATTTGTTATTCGTGATGATACGACGAAGACACCTGAGCAAGCTGTCGTTAAGTCAGAACTGCTTGGGGATTTAGCGGAAAATATCCAAAAGCTCAATGATAAGGAGCAGCTAGTACTTAGTTTGTTTTATACGGAGGAATTAACACTAACAGAAATTGGAGAAATGCTTGAATTATCTACATCACGTATTTCACAAATCCACTCTAAGGCGCTATTAAAGCTACGGAAATTATTAACTAATGAAATGATTAATGCATAATAATCCTTGTATACATATCGTTGAAGGAGGGGTCTTATGAGTTTAAAGGGTGTCGAACTACAAATAGCTATTCCCAAAACATTTGAAGCAGGAAAAATGGCTGATCAGGCACAACAACAAACTTTGGCTCAGCAAGCACATGCAAATGAAGCGTTAAAAAAAGAAGTAGAACGCAAGCAAAAAATTGTGAATACTTCAGAGGGTGCGGATGGGATAAGTGAAGATGAAGAAGCAGGTGGCGAGTATATAAAAGGTACTCGAAAAAAGAAAAATAAGGATAACGAGAAGCCAGAAATGCAAGCGCAGCATCCGTTTAAAGGGAATTTCGTGGATTTTAGTGGATAGGAGTTTACTATGACAATCATACTAATTGCGGTTCTATTTATTTTACAGCTACTTTCATTTTATTTCCTTATTATATTAAATACGAAGCTAGCAAAATTTAAGGACTTAGAAAAAAAACAGGAGCGCTTAATGCGTGAAATGGATGACACCATCAGTGTCTATTTAGCTGAGATGAAAGATGAAAATGATCGCCTCATTCAAGAGCTGCAAAGAGTTTCAAAGTCTGAAACTCAAACGAATGCTGTGGAACAGGAAGAACAGATTGTGAGACAACAGGAGAAGGAACAGCAACCTTCTCTGACAAAGGAAGGAAGCACAGTAGATGGTTCTATTGGTCTAGATCAGGAACCTCGCGTTTATGTGCCCAAAAATATCGTAGCCAATGCGTATTCACGCCAGCAGCAATCTGGAGCTAAAGCTGAAGCTAAGGTGGTACATTCGGCCCGACAAGCAAGTGAGGCAACCGAAAAGGAAGAAGCTAAGCCAGTAACATTGGAACAACAAGCTATTAATTTAGCGAAACAAGGGAAAACATCAGAAGAAATTGCAAAACAGCTTCAAAAAGGAAAAACAGAAATCGAGCTTTTATTGAAATTTCACAACTAAAACAGTTGCGAATAGGGTAAAGCTATGATATAGTTGCAAATGGTGTTATTAATACACACGCATTTTGATGTAGTAAGTGGTGCTCTAAGCTTAGGGTAGCTTGTTGCAAGTGATAAATGCGGAGGATAAAAACCAAACATACTAGGAGGAAATACACATGTCAGTAATTTCTATGAAACAATTACTTGAAGCTGGTGTACATTTCGGTCACCAAACTCGTCGTTGGAACCCAAAAATGAAGAAATATATCTTCGTTGAGCGTAACGGGATCTACATCATCGACTTACAAAAAACTGTTAAAAAATTAGAGGAAGCTTATGACTTCATGCGTCAAGTTGGTCAAGACGGTGGTAAAGTTCTTTTCGTTGGTACGAAAAAACAAGCACAAGAAGCAATCAAAGATGAAGCTGAACGTTCAGGCAACTACTACATCAACCAACGTTGGTTAGGTGGTACTCTTACAAACTTCGGTACTATTCAAAAACGTGTTGCACGTATGAAAGCAATCGAAAAAATGGAAGAAGATGGAACTTTCGAAGTTCTTCCTAAAAAAGAAGTAATCCAACTTAAAAAAGAACACGAACGTCTAATCAAATTCTTAGGCGGTATCCGTGATATGCACGCTCTTCCAGACGTAATGTTCGTGGTTGACCCACGTAAAGAACGCATTGCTGTTGCAGAAGCTATTAAATTAAACATCCCTCTAGTAGGTATTGTTGATACAAACTGTGATCCAGATGAAATCGACTACGTAATCCCTGCTAATGACGATGCTATTCGCGCTGTTAAACTTTTAACTGCTAAAATGGCTGACGCTTTAATCGAGTCAAAACAAGGTGAAGAAGAAGCTCCAGCTGTAGAAGCTGCTGCTGAGTAATTCACGTTTAGAAAAAGGTGATAAGTGGCTCAGGACCCTTATCACCTTTTTTAGAACCTATCACTAAAATTTGTACAACCAATTTGAGGAGGAAACACTAAATGGCAAACATTACTGCACAATTAGTAAAAGAATTACGCGAAAAAACTGGCGCTGGAATGATGGATTGTAAAAAAGCGTTAGTACAAACTGATGGCGATTTAGATGCTGCAATCGATTTCCTACGTGAAAAAGGTCTTTCTTCAGCTGCTAAAAAAGCTGACCGTATCGCTGCAGAAGGTACAACTTATATCTTAGAACAAGGTAACGAAGCAATCATCCTTGAAGTAAACGCTGAAACTGACTTCGTTTCTAAAAACGAAAAATTCCAAGTGTTAGTTGCTTCTTTAGCTGAGCAATTACTTGCTGCTAAACCTGCAACAGTTGAAGCTGCATTAGAGCTTGCAAATGCTGAAGGTGTGAAAATTGCTGACCAAATTTCAACTGCAGTTGCAACAATCGGTGAAAAAATCACTCTTCGTCGTTACGAAGTGAAAACAAAAACTGATGCAGATGCATTCGGTTCTTATTTACACATGGGCGGTCGTATCGGTGTGTTAGTTACTTTAGAAGGTTCTGCAGATGCTTCTGCTGCAAAAGATGTTGCAATGCATATCGCTGCTATTAACCCTACTTACGTTTCTCGCGATGAAGTTTCTGCTGAAGAAGTTGAACGTGAGCGTAAAGTATTAACTGAACAAGCTCTTAACGAAGGTAAACCAGAAAACATCGTAGCAAAAATGGTTGAAGGTCGTCTTGGTAAATACTTCGAAGATGTTTGCTTACTTGACCAAACATTCGTTAAAAACTCAGATCAAAAAGTACGTGATTTCGTTGCTTCAACTGGCGGTTCAGTAAACGGCTTCGTACGTTATGCTGTTGGTGAAGGTATCGAAAAACGTGAAGACAACTTCGCTGAAGAAGTAATGAGCCAAGTTAAAGGTAACTAATTTAGCTTGCATTTGATCCTAATCAAATAATAACTAGATTTTCTAGACAAAAAATGGGGAACACAACATAGCGTGTTCCCTATTTTTCCGAGATTAGCGAAAAAAAGTTAAAATTGGCTCGTCACCAAAAGTTGCGGATAACATTTATTAAACCGTATGCTATGTATATAAGTTGATCTTCGTTACGACTGGACGATTCCTTGGGATCAGCGATAGAGGAACGGAGGCTAAAACCATCACATCCTGTGATAACGCTTTCGTGACCAACATCATGCTGCTGCCGCTACGCTAGCACTACGCTTTCGCGCGAAAAACATCTGTTGGCCCAAGCGGCTCATCGGACGCCCCCAGGAAGCTCTGCTCTGCGCGAAAGCGCCTAGTCGGAACGGAAATCAACCAACTTTATCGTGTTGAGCCACATAATTTTCTATTTTGCCTTATTCATAACTAGAAATTATTGTTATTTATACTATAATGGAAAAGGGAATAGAGATTTTTTAAATAAAGTCTGACGGAGGTTTACAATGAGTGTGCCACAATATAAACGAGTAGTTATTAAATTAAGTGGTGAAGCGTTAGCTGGAGAAGCGGGCTTCGGTTTATCACCAAAAATAATCAAGGCTGTTGCAGAAGAAGTAAAAGAAGTAGTAGATCTTGATGTAGAAGTTGCTGTTGTTGTAGGTGGCGGTAATATATGGCGTGGAAAAATCGGTAGCGAAATGGGAATGGATCGTGCAGCAGCCGACTATATGGGTATGCTAGCAACGGTTATGAACTCTTTAGCGTTACAAGATGCACTGGAGAAATTAGGAATTGAAACACGTGTACAATCTTCAATTGTAATGACACAAGTAGCAGAGCCATATATTCGCCGTAAAGCAGTTCGTCATCTAGAGAAAAAACGTGTAGTAATTTTTGCAGCAGGTACAGGTAACCCATTCTTCTCTACGGATACTACAGCTGCATTACGAGCTGCTGAAATCGACGCAGATGCGATTTTAATGGCGAAAAATAATGTAGATGGTGTTTATTCTGCAGATCCGAAAGTAGATGCAACTGCCGTTAAATATGATACACTCACATACTTAGACGTTATTCAACAGGGCTTACAAGTAATGGATTCAACAGCTTCTACTCTATGTATGGATAACGATATTCCGTTAATTGTCTTCTCAATTACGGAACCAGGTAATATTAAACGTGCCGTACAAGGCGAGAAAATTGGAACAGTTGTTAGGAGGAATGTATAATGGCTAAACAAGTTTTAGAACAAGCTAAAGAAAAAATGAACAAAACAATTGCCGCTTTTTCACGTGAACTAGCTTCAATCCGTGCAGGTCGTGCAAATGCTTCTCTATTAGATCGCATTACGGTTGATTATTATGGTGCACCAACACCGATTAATCAGCTTGGAGGTGTTTCGGTACCAGAAGCGCGCTTATTAGTTATTACACCTTACGATAAAACAATCTTAGGTGAAATCGAAAAAGCAATCATGAAATCAGATATTGGTATTACACCAACAAATGATGGATCTGTTATTCGTTTAATGATCCCGGCTTTAACAGAAGAGCGTCGTAAAGATCTTGTGAAACAAGTGAAAAAAGAAGCAGAGGATGCAAAAATCGCTGTACGTAATGTTCGTCGTGATGCTAATGATGATCTGAAAAAACTTGAAAAAGCTGGCGAAATCACAGAAGATGGTCTACGTGGCTACGGTGAAGATATTCAAAAATTAACAGATGAATTCATTGTTAAAGTAGATCAAGTAACGAAAGAAAAAGAAAAAGAAATTTTAGAAGTGTAAGCATAATTTGCTTTGCATATCTATGATGGAACTTTTTGATGAGATGAAGGCGTCCTATACATATCAGGACGTCTTTTCTCTTTACTTTAAATGATTATGTAAAAGGTTTAGTAAAATGTTATACATAACTTTAATTGTTTTAGGGAAATACCTTTCATCTATTTTTTCTTTCTTTTAAGATTAAGAAGAACTGTTTTTTACGTGAAGAGAAAAACATTATTGAGGAATGAACGAAATAAGGGAAATACCTCTTAATAATCATACTTGAGTGGGCGTGATAAAAGTTTTCTAGCCTTTCTTTATAAAGGAATCATCAATCTAAAGTTGGGGATGACATTTTGTTAAAACGTATGTTATGAGGATAAGTTGATTGGAGTGGAGACTGGGCGACTCCTTGGGGATTAGCGATAGAGGAACGAAGGCTAAAACCATCACATCCTGTGATAATGCCTTCGTGACCAACATCGTGTTGGCCCGAGACCCTGGAGCGAGCAACGTGAGTGAAGCGGCTCATCGGACGCCCCCAGGAAGCTCTGCTCTGCGCGAAAGCGAAGCGTCAGCGGCAAAGCGCCCAGTCGGAACGGAAATCAACCCCACGTTTCGGTGATCATCCTAAAATGTGTGTAGTTCTAAAATAAGATAGTTCATACATAGTCAATTTAGAGGGGAAAAAAAGACAAAATGCGCTTTTGTTTGTTATGATAGGTTAGTATACGTCCGATTAGTTGTAGTGGGGGAGTTAGCATGTTTAAAAAGCTATTAGGTAAACAAATAAATATGGATTCACAATCATTGGAGGAACGTGTTGCCCTTGCTAAAAACGAGCCGATTCCTGCCCATGTAGCGATTATTATGGACGGAAATGGACGTTGGGCGAAGAAACGTGCCATGCCACGTGTTGCTGGGCATCACGAAGGTATGAAGACAGTCCGGAAGGTAACTAGATTTGCATCCGATTTAGGTATTAAAGTTTTAACGGTATATGCGTTCTCTACAGAAAATTGGAAGCGACCAAAACCTGAGGTCGATTTTCTAATGCGTTTACCTGTAGAATTTTTAGGTTCCTTTTTACCTGAAATGATGGAGCGTAATGTACGTGTTGAAATGATAGGGGATCCATCTTTATTACCTGCACATACGCAAAAAGCGTTGTATGAGGCGATGGAGGAAACGAAACATAATACAGGATTAATATTAAATTTTGCTCTGAATTATGGAAGTCGTTCCGAAATGGTTAGCGCCATGAGAACAATGCTTCAAAAGGTGCAGGATGGTCAATTAACGATGCAAGAAATAACAGAAGAATGTTTGACATCTCATTTAATGACGGCTCATCTGCCAGAGCCAGATTTATTAATTCGAACAAGCGGTGAAGTACGCTTAAGCAACTTTATGTTATGGCAGCTCGCTTATACAGAATTTTGGTTTACAAATACATTGTGGCCAGATTTTAGCGAGGAAAACTTACTGGAAGCGGTGGAAAACTACCAGAAACGTAATCGCCGTTACGGTGGGTTGAAGGGAGAAGGAACAACTTGAAACAACGAATTATCACAGCAATAATTGCAGCAGCGCTATTTATTCCATTTGTTATTTATGGAAAAGTGCCATTTACAATTCTTGTGCTTGCAATGGCTGTTGTCGGCTTTTATGAAATACTAAAAATGAAAGGTATTTCACTTTTTTCAGTGCCTGGTTTTTTAGGGCTACTAACATTAATACTACTTGTTATACCAAAGGACTGGTCAAGTAAAGTGGTAGAAGCAATTGGCTATTCCTCTGATTTAATGGTTGTGTATGGTCTAATGATGCTTTTGCTCATTTACGTAGTCCTTGTGAAAAATAAAATTACATTCGATGAAGTTGCATTTATTTTATTAGGTGCGTTTTATGTCGGACTAGGTTTCCATTACTTAATTGAAACACGAAGCTATGGTCTTGAGTTTGTCGTATATTGTTTACTAGTAGTTTGGACAACTGACTCTGGTGCATATTTTGTTGGAAGAAAATTAGGTAAAAATAAGCTTTGGCCTGAAATTTCACCGAAGAAAACTGTGGAAGGTTTTGTAGGTGGCATTGTTATTGCTGTAATCTTTGCTGTCGCGATGCAAGCAATTTATCCATTTGCAAATGGTTATGTCTCACTTATTTTCATCACAATCATTGCGTCAATTATTGGGCAAATGGGCGATTTAGTGGAATCTGCTATAAAGCGACATTTTGACGTAAAGGATTCAGGAAATATTTTACCTGGGCATGGCGGTATTTTAGACCGCTTTGATAGTCTGCTATTCGTCGTGCCTTTACTACATTTTTTACATCTTTTTGGTAACTAAAAATAATAGGTGCTCATCGGACGCCTTTAAAAAGCGCCCAGTCTGAATCGATATCAACTCTACGATCTGATGATGAGCCATAATAATAGCAATTTCCTCTAAACAGAGAGGAAATAATCGTGCTATATCATTTGTTGAGATAGAAAAAGGGGACAATTTGTCGTGAAAAAAATTAGTTTACTTGGTGCAACTGGTTCAATCGGTTGGCAAACCTATGATATTTTAAAAGAACAACGCGATGCCTTTCATTTAGTAGCGTTTTCTTCAGGAAAAAATATCGAAAAAACGCGTGAAATGATTGAAACTTTAAAGCCAGAGCTTGTATCTGTTCAATTAGAAGAAGATGCAGTTATGCTCGCTAAAGAATATCCACAAGTACAGTTTACGTTTGGTGCAAAAGGGCTTGTAGAGGTTGCTACACATCCTGATTCAACGGTGCTTGTAAACGCGGTTCTTGGAAGCGTTGGACTAGAATCGACATTAGCTGCAATTCGCATGGGCAAAACAATTGCCATTGCCAATAAAGAAACGCTTGTAACCGCTGGACATTTAGTAATGGCAGAGGCCAAGAAATATAATGCAACAATTTTGCCAGTAGATAGTGAGCACTCAGCGATTTACCAATCGATGAATGGTGAGAATCCAAAAAATATTGAACGATTAATTATTACAGCTTCTGGTGGTAGCTTCCGTGACAAAACACGCGAGGAATTGAAGCATGTTACGGTTGCAGATGCATTAAACCACCCGAATTGGTCAATGGGTGCAAAAATTACGATTGATTCAGCTACAATGATGAATAAAGGACTAGAAGTTATAGAAGCACATGTCTTATTTGATATGCCCTATGATAAAATAGATGTACTTTTGCATAGAGAAAGTATTATTCACTCCCTAGTTGAGTATCATGATACTAGTGTCATTGCACAGCTAGGTACGCCGGACATGCGTGTACCTATCCAATATGCATTAAGCTATCCAGATCGTATGCCACTGCATAACGGACAACGACTTAATTTAGCACAAATTGGTCAACTTCATTTTAAAGAAATGGATTTTGAACGTTATCCAGCATTACGTCTAGCATATGAGGCTGGGCGCACAGGCGGTACAATTTTAACAGCGATGAACGCAGCGAATGAAGCGGCAGTTGCGGCATTTTTACAAGGGAAAATAACATTCCTTGAAATTGATGAAACGATTGAGCGTGTAATGCAAGCACATAACAATATAGTAGTACCAGATTTGCAAACGATTTTGCATGTAGACAGTGAAACAAGAAAAACAGTATTAAACATGGTAAAATAAAGAGAGAAGATATCGTTAACTATTCGCTTTTAAAGGTGGGGTATTATGCAAACAGCTATTGCATTTATTTTAATATTTGGCCTACTTGTATTCTTTCATGAATTTGGTCACTTCTTGTTTGCGAAACGAGCAGGCATTATGGTTCGAGAATTTGCAATCGGTATGGGACCAAAAATTTATGGGAAAACACACGGTGAAACAATCTATACAATACGTTTATTGCCAATTGGTGGTTACGTTCGTATGGCTGGTGAGGACATGGATGGTACCGAACTACAGCCGGGTTACCGAGTAGGGCTTATTGTAGATGAAGATAATGTTGTAAAGAAAATAATCTTTAATCAAAATAATAAGCAACTACCAGATTTATTATTTTTAGAAGTTGAGCGTGCCGATTTAGAAAATGAATTGTTTGTAGAAGGCTATGATGAAGAAGAAAAATTAGTTCGTTATAATGTTGCAAGAGATTGTATGCTTGTAGAAAACGGTAAAGAAACGTTAATCGCACCGTATGATCGTCAATTTAACGCTAAAACAGTCGGTCAACGTGCTATGACAATCTTTGCTGGTCCGTTATTTAACTTTATATTAGCTTTTGTTATTTATTTGCTAATTGGATTAATTAATGGTGTGCCTACGTATGAGCCAATCATAACAGAAGTTGTGGAAAATGATCCAGCTGCACAGGCAGGCATGCTTGCAGGTGATAAAGTAGTTGACATTGGCGGACAAGCAGTTGAAAAATGGCAAGATTTAGCTGCCATTGTACAAGATCACCCGGGTGAAAATATTAATGTTACGGTTGAACGAGATGGTCAGCGAGTTAACCTAAATATGACGGTTAAAGAAGTAGAACAAAATGGCGAAAAATACGGTCAAATAGGGGTTAAGTATGAGAGCCCACGTGAATTTAATCCGTTAAAGGCTGTTGTTTATGGCGCTCAAGAAACGTATACTATGACTGCTCGAATATTTGAATTGCTTGGTATGTTAATTACCGGTAAATTCACGATAGATGCGTTATCAGGTCCAGTAGGCATTTATAAAGCGACAGAGCAGGTAGCTCAATATGGATTCATCAATTTAATGAATTGGGCTGCGATGTTAAGTATTAACCTTGGAATTATGAATTTATTACCGCTTCCAGCACTTGACGGTGGCCGTCTATTGTTCTTCGGCTTCGAAGCAGTAAGAGGTAAACCAATCGATCGTCAAAAAGAGGGTCTTGTGCATTTTGTAGGTATTGTACTATTGATGATCTTAATGGTTGTTGTTACATGGAATGATATACAAAGATTTTTCTTTTAACTAAATAAAGTTAAGCTTTTCAAGTAAAACATTATTTAGAGGAAGCCCTGGCAATTATGCCAAGGTGAAAATTGATTGAAAAAACATAGCTTTGAGCGCAATTTTTTTGAAACATTGCGTTCAAAGCTAAATTTGTTTATGCTAATTAGAGTATAAAACTTATTTATTAAAAAAGGTGGAACACTGAATGAAGCAAAGTAAAACATTTATCCCAACGCTACGTGAAGTACCTGCTGATGCAGAGGTAAAATCACATAAGCAATTACTGCGTGCAGGGTTTATTCGTCAAAATACAAGTGGGGTATACTCGTATTTACCGCTTGCAAAACGTGTATTAACAAAAATAGAAAATATTGTTCGTGAAGAGATGGAAGCAATCAATTCAATTGAACTTTTAATGCCTTCATTACAATCTGCGGAACTATGGCAGGAGTCAGGCCGCTGGGAAAAATATGGTCCAGAATTAATGCGTTTAAAGGATCGTCACAATCGTGATTTCGCATTAGGGCCAACACATGAAGAAGTGATTACAACTTTAGTACGTGATGAAATTAAATCATATAAAAAATTACCGTTAACACTTTATCAAATTCAAACTAAATTCCGTGATGAAAAGCGACCTCGCTTTGGTTTACTGCGAGGCAGAGAGTTTATTATGAAAGATGCGTATTCATTCCATGCATCGCGTGAAAGTTTAGATGAAACATATGATGATATGTACCGTGCCTATTCAAATATTTTCTCTCGTCTTGGTTTAAACTATCGTGCAGTTATTGCAGATGCAGGCTCAATTGGTGGGAAAGGTACACATGAATTTATGGTACTTTCTGAAATTGGGGAAGATACAATTGCATACTCTGATACATCTGATTATGCTGCGAACATTGAAATGGCAGAGGTTCTTGTAGACTATCAACCATCAGATGCAGCATTAAAAGACCTTGAAAAAGTGGCAACACCAGATCAAAAAACGATCGAAGAAGTATCAGCTTTCTTAAATGTTGACTCTTCAAATGTCATCAAGTCATTAGTATTTGACGTAGATGGTGAATTAGTAGTTGTACTTGCTCGTGGAGATCACGAAATTAATGATATTAAACTGAAAAACGCACTTGATGCTGGTTCTGTTGAACTTGCTAGTGAAGAGGCAATCCGCGAATTATTAGGCTGTGGAGTTGGTTCAATCGGTCCTGTTAAATTACCAGTAGACGTAAAAGTAGTAGCTGACAATGCTATTAAATCGATTCGTAACGGTGTAGCCGGTGCAAATGAGGATGGGTTCCATTTAGTAAATGTAAATCCAGAGCGTGATTTTGCAGTGAATGAATACTTAGATATTCGTTTTATTCAAGTGGGTGATCCATCTCCAGATGGACAAGGTATTATCAAATTTGCAGAAGGTATCGAGGTTGGTCATATTTTCAAATTAGGAACAACTTACTCTGAAAAAATGAATGGTACATTCTTAGACGAACAAGGTAAAGCACAGCCATTTATTATGGGATGCTATGGTATTGGGGTATCACGTATTTTAGCTGCTGTTGCAGAGCATTTCCAAGATGAAAATGGTTTTGTTTGGCCAACACAATTAGCTCCTTATGATATTCATGTTGTACCTGTTAATACAAAAGATGAATCACAAGTTGCCTTAGCTGATGAGCTATACGGTTTATTGAAATCATACCGTTATGATGTGCTATTAGATGATCGTGCAGAGCGTGCAGGGGTTAAATTCGCAGATGCTGACTTAATTGGCTTACCTGTCCGTGTTACAGTAGGTAAAAAAGCAACTGAAGGTATTGTTGAGGTTAAATTCCGTCAAACAGGTGAAACGTTCGAATGGAAAAAAGAAGAGGTCATTGATCGCTTAAATGAATTTTTCCGCAAACATTAAATTCCTTTAGAAGAACCGCTGTCCTAAATGGTATTAAATAGATAAAAAATTCGCGCCACTTCTCGGGGACAGCGAGCCAAGCATGAATTCATAGATGTTTAGGATTTGTGAGGCTTGACGGTCGCTCGTGGAAAGGGTGCGATTTTTTTTCCGTCTAGGCTAAAGCGCTACATCCTCGAGGTCGCTTCGATCCCTCGGGCAAAAGTAGGTAGATCGCTTACTTTTGCTTCGGGCTCTCCAGCGCTTGTCGGATGTAAACGAGCGCTTTAGCGCATTTGTTCCTTTAAATCGTAAACGTTGGTGAGGAAATAAAATATGGGGCATGTAAGACTGCCTCATTCTGAAAGTAGGTGTCAATAGTTGGAACAGCAACAAGAAGCAAGAGCAAGGTTTCAAATGCTCTTGCAACAACTAGAACTAACAGATGATGTGTATATGTCCTTTTTTGAGGAAGGTGAATTATCACGACTAACTGTACACAAAAAGAACAGGCTATGGAATTTTTCCATTAAATTACGAGATATACTTCCTTTTTCACTATACCAACTTTTTCGTACTCGTTTAGCTGAGAAATTTTCAGCTATCGCTGAAATCCATACAACTTTTGATACGGAAGAGAAAAATGTGACGGAGGAGCTAGTCCAACAATATTGGTTAACGGTAGTAGAGCAAATCGATGAGATGGCGCCCACTTTGAAAGAATGCCTAGTATCGCAAGTGCCTATGTGGAATGGGCAAAAAATTACGTTATCCTGCATGCAGGAAATGGAATTTATGATGCTGAAAACAAAGTATGCAGAAAAGCTTTCTGCAAGCTATAGTCAGTTCGGCTTTCCGCATATTGTGTTAGATTTCGTACTTCAAGATCAAACAGAAGAAATGATTGCCGCACAGGAAGCTTTCATGGAACAGAGGCGTTTAGAAGAAGCTGCTTTAGCTCAGCAAGCGATAGAAGATTACCAAAAACGTGAGAAGGAGAAGAAAGAAAATCCTGCTATTGCGAATCTTGGTGATCGACCATTCCAGCTTGGTATGTTAATTAAAGATGATGAAACAATGGAAATTAAACGCATTGTTGAGGAAGAACGTCGTGTGATCATTGAAGGCTTTGTATTTGATGCAGAAGTTAAAGAGCTGAAAAGCGGTCGTTCTTTATTGCAAATTAAAATTACCGACTATACGGATTCCATCGTTGTAAAAATGTTCTCACGTGATAATGATGATGCGGAACTTATGCAGCATTTGAAAAAGGGTATGTGGGTAAAAGTCCGAGGCTCTGTACAAACTGACACATTCATTCGTGATTTAATCGTTATGGCAAACGATATTAATGAAATCAAAAAAGAAACACGACAGGATAAGGCGCCAGAGGGAGAAAAACGGGTTGAATTGCATTTGCATACACCAATGAGCACGATGGACGCTGTAACACCAGTTGATAGACTTGTTTCTCAGGCTGCGAAGTGGGGTCATCCAGCCGTGGCTATTACCGACCATGCTGTTGTACAATCCTTCCCAGAGGCTTATGCAGCAGGGAAGAAACATGGTATAAAAGTTATTTATGGATTGGAAGCGAATTTAGTAGATGATGGTGTACCGATTGCTTATGCAGCTGAGCACCGATTATTAGATGATGATACTTATGTCGTGTTTGACGTAGAGACGACAGGTCTATCTACTGCTTACGATACAATCATTGAGCTTGCCGCGGTGAAAATTAAAGATGGGCAGGTAATCGACAAATACGAAAGCTTTGCCAATCCCCATCACCCACTTTCAGCGACGACCATTGAACTGACAGGCATTACAGATGATATGGTACGTAACGCGCCAGAAGTGGAACAAGTCATTAAGGAGTTCCATGCATTTATCGGAGATGGCATAGTGGTTGCCCATAATGCATCATTTGATATTGGCTTCTTATACACAGGCTATAAAAAATATGGACTAGAGGGAACTATTCATCCAGTTATTGATACGTTGGAGTTAGCCCGATTACTTTATCCAACGATGAAAAACCATCGTTTAAATACACTTTGTAAAAAATTCAATATTGATTTAACTCAGCATCACCGAGCTATTTATGATACAGAAGCAACTGGTTTCTTACTTTTACAGCTGTTAAAAGATGCAGATGAATTAGGTATTAAATATCACGACGACTTTAATAAGCATATCGGGGGCGGGGATGCTTACAAAAAGGGACGACCAATGCATTGTACGATATTAGCAGTAGACAATGTTGGACTAAAAAATTTATTTAAATTAGTCACTCACTCCCATACAAAAACTTTCTATCGAGTACCTCGAGTAACACGAGCGGTACTAGAACAATATAGAGAAGGATTATTAATCGGATCAGGTTGTAATAATGGTGAATTATTTGAGACGATGATGAATAAATCCCCAGAGGAAGCGGAGCAAGTTGCGAGATTCTATGATTATATTGAAGTTCAACCAAAGGCTGTGTATGCACCGTTAATTGAGCGCAATGTCGTACGTGATGAATGGACACTTGAAGATATTATTCGCAAGCTCGTAAAGCTAGGGAAGAAAATCGATAAACCCGTTGTAGCAACCGGTAATGTTCATTACTTAGATCCGACAGATGGAATGTTTAGACAAATACTAATTGGCTCTCAAGGTGGTGCCAACATATTAAATAGATCGAAGCTGCCTGAAGTTCATTTCAGAACGACGGATGAAATGCTTAAAGAATTTGATTTTTTAGGTCCGGATCTTGCGAAAGAAGTAGTTGTTACCAACTCTCAAAAAGTCGCAAATATGATTGGTGATGTTAAGCCAATTAAAGATGATTTATACACACCAAAAATTGAGGGCTCAGATGATGAGGTTACAAATTTAACCTATGAAATGGCTCATCTTATATATGGAGAAGAGCTACCAGAAATCGTGAAGGCCCGAATTGAAAAGGAATTAAAGTCAATTTTAGGCCATGGTTTCGGAGTAATTTACTTAATTTCAGCGAAGCTTGTGAAAAAATCATTAGCTGATGGCTATTTAGTAGGTTCCCGTGGTTCAGTTGGATCTTCATTAGTAGCGACCTTTATGGAGATTACTGAAGTAAATCCACTTCCTCCTCATTATGTTTGTCCAGATTGTAAGCATTCAGAGTTTTTTAATGATGGTTCAGTAAGTTCAGGCTATGACTTACCAAATAAAGATTGTCCGGAATGTGGATCACCGTATAAAAAGGATGGGCAAGATATCCCATTCGAAACGTTCCTTGGCTTTAAAGGAGACAAGGTACCTGATATCGATTTGAATTTCTCCGGGGAATATCAACCACAAGCCCATAATTATACGAAGGTATTATTCGGTGAAGATTATGTATATCGTGCAGGAACAATCGGTACAGTCGCAGAGAAAACAGCGTATGGCTACGTAAAGGGCTATGCCAATGATAACAACCTACATTTCCGCGGTGCCGAGGTAGATCGTTTAGTACAAGGCTGTACAGGCGTAAAACGTACAACAGGACAGCACCCTGGAGGAATTATCGTAGTACCAGATTATATGGATATTTTTGATTTCTCACCAGTACAATTCCCTGCGGATGCACAGGATGCAGAATGGCGTACAACGCACTTTGATTTCCATTCCATCCACGATAATATTTTAAAGCTTGATATACTGGGGCACGATGATCCGACTGTGATTCGGATGTTGCAGGATTTATCAGGGATAGATCCAAAAACCATTCCAACAGATGATCCAGTCGTTATGAAAATCTTTAGTTCGCCAGAAACTTTAGGCGTAACAGAAAAACAAATTGGCTGTAAGACAGGAACACTCGGCATTCCTGAGTTCGGTACCCGTTTTGTACGCCAAATGCTTGAAGATACAAAGCCATCCACATTCTCGGAGCTCGTGCAAATTTCAGGACTATCGCACGGAACAGACGTATGGCTTGGTAACGCGCAAGAGTTAATTCACAATGGTACATGTGTGCTAAAAGAAGTAATTGGCTGTCGTGACGATATTATGGTGTATTTAATTTATCAAGATTTAGAACCGTCACTGGCGTTTAAAATTATGGAATCCGTGCGTAAAGGGAAAGGATTATCTGACGAATTTGAAGCGGAAATGCTAGCGAATAAAGTACCAGGCTGGTATATCGAATCATGTAAAAAGATAAAATACATGTTCCCGAAAGCCCATGCTGCCGCGTACGTGTTAATGGCAGTGCGTATTGCATGGTTTAAGGTACATTTCCCAATCCTTTATTACGCAGCGTATTTCACAGTTCGTGCAGATGATTTTGATTTAATTGCCATGGTACAAGGTCCGCAAATGATTCGTACAAAAATTGATGAAATCAATCTGAAGGGCTTAGATGCTTCAACAAAAGAGAAAAACCTATTAACTGTAATGGAATTAGCACTTGAAATGTGTGAGCGTGGTATGAACTTCCAGAAAGTGGACTTATATCGTTCGCAAGCTAGTGAATTTATCATTGATGGGAACTCTTTAATTCCACCATTCGATGCGATTCCTGGACTTGGTACAAACGTTGCTAAACAAATTGTGGCAGCACGTGAGGACGGAGAATTTTTATCGAAGGAAGATTTACAGCAACGAGGTCGTGTATCCAAAACATTAATAGAATACATGGATCAATTGGGTTGTTTAGAAGGAATGCCTGATGCCAATCAGTTATCACTTTTCTAAAATTACGAAAGTTAGCTTGAAGGCATCTTCATCAATCACACGAATAACTTCTCTACCTTTTGCTCAAATTAAGGCTTATAAAGACATTTGTTAAAATGTATACCATGTATATAAGTTGATTGAAGGCAAGGTTGGGCAACTCTAGAATAGCGCCTAGCTTGAACGGAAATCAACCCCACGTTGTAGTGATGGCTTAATTTAAGCACAATTTTGATTTCTGGACACATTGTTTATCTGTGCGAAAGCGAAGCGACAGCAACAATTATGTCAAGGCATACTGGATTAGATGTCTAGAAAAAGGAAATTTGCATTGTGCTGTAAACTATGCTATCCTTATGGTAATAATTTGTTGATATTTTTCCAGCAAAAGAGTGGGACCTTCCCGCTCTTTTCTGTTGTTATACCGTAGCAAAACAAATTTTTGACTAACAGCAGGTAAGACCGTTAAATTTCACCAAAGCTACTGGTGGAATTTCTGTTTTATTACGCCAGAATTTGATAGATACAGGAGGAAACAATGAGCAAAGTACCATCTTTAATTGAAGAGCTCGCTAAACCGATTGTTGAAGAGTTGAATCTTGAGCTTGTAGATGTCGAGTTCGTAAAAGAAGGACGTAACTGGTTTTTACGTGTTTATGTGGATACACCTGAAGGTGGGATTGACATTGAACAATGCGCTCAAGTTAGTGAACGACTAAGTTTGCTATTGGATGAAAATGACCCAATTACACAAAACTATTATTTAGAAGTTTCTTCACCTGGAGCAGAACGTCCATTGAAAAAAGACACTGATTTTGAAAAAGCGATTGGCAAATTTATTTATGTTAAAACCTATGAGCCCATTAAGGACATGAAGGAATTCCAAGGCTACTTAACGTCATACGATGAACATACATTAGTGATGGAAGTACGCATTAAAACGCGTAAAATAACAGTAACAATTGAACAAGAAAAAATCGCATTGGCGCGACTTGCCATCGATTTTTAAGCATATTGCATATTTAGGAGTGAAAATAAAATGAGTAGTGATTTGTTAGATGCGCTAAATGCGTTAGAAGAACAAAAAGGAATTTCAAGAGATGTGTTAATTGAAGCAATAGAAGCGGCATTAGTTACAGCTTACAAACGCAACTTCAATCAAGCACAAAATGTTCGTGTGGACTTAAATTTAGATAAGGGCTCTATTCGTGTCTTTTCACGTAAAGATGTTGTTGAAGAAGTAGAAGATGATCGTTTACAAATCTCTGAAGAAGATGCTAAGGCAATCAACCCTGCATATCAATTAGAAGATATCGTGGAGCAGGAAGTGACACCTCGAAACTTTGGTCGAATTGCTGCACAGACAGCGAAACAAGTTGTTACACAACGAGTGCGCGAAGCAGAACGTGGCTTAATTTACGAGCAATACGTGGACCGTGAAGATGATATCGTAACGGGTGTAGTTGAACGTCTAGATGCTCGCAATATTTACGTAGGTCTAGGAAAAGTAGAGGCTGCATTACCACAAAACGAACAAATTCAAGGTGAAACATATCATCCACATGACCGTATCAAGGTCTATATTACAAAGGTTGAACGTACAACACGCGGACCACAAGTAATTGTTTCACGTACACATCCTGGTTTATTACGCCGCTTATTTGAAATGGAAGTACCTGAAATCTACGAAGGTATCGTAGAAATTAAATCAATTGCTCGTGAAGCAGGAGACCGTTCTAAGATTTCTGTTTATGCACATAACGAAGAAGTAGATCCAGTAGGTTCATGTGTAGGGGCAAAAGGCGCACGTGTGCAAACAATTGTAAATGAATTGAACGGCGAAAAAATCGATATCGTTGAATGGTCAGAAGATCCAGTTGTATTTGTAGCAAATGCTCTTAGCCCATCAAAGGTTTTAGATGTTCAAGTAGATGAAGAAGAAAAATCCACTACAGTTGTTGTTCCAGACTATCAATTATCATTAGCAATTGGTAAACGTGGTCAAAATGCTCGTTTAGCTGCGAAGTTAACTGGCTGGAAAATTGATATTAAGAGTGAAACAGATGCTCGTGAGTTAGGTATTTATCCATCTGCTACAAGCACTTTCATACCTGCTGAGGATAAAGAAAGTGATTTTGATGATGTGACAGTTGACTTATATCAAGACGACGAAGAATAAGTAAGAAAGCCCGTGTGACTAGTTAACTACCATTATTCAGTAGGCGTTGGGCTGCGCCGACTGAATAATGGCAGAGCCTACAATTGAAAATAGTACAGTATTTAATTAAAATGCAAGTATATAACCAATGTAGTGCACGGCTAGTCCACCTCTTACGACAAGCTTTAGAGAGGAAAGGTGATTCTTATGGCTATTAATAAAAAAGTACCTCTTCGAAAATGTGTAGCTACTGGAGAGATGCTATCAAAGAAAGAAATGATTCGTGTCGTTCGTTCGAAAGATGGCGAGGTAAGTGTAGATGTTTCCGGGAAAAAACCTGGACGTGGTGCCTATGTCTCTAAATCAGAGAAAGCGATTGAAATCGCCCGTAAGAAAAATGTTTTAGGGCATCAACTTGATGTGAAAATCCCTGAAGAAATCTACGAAGAACTTATTTTGTTGATTCGTAGGGAGTCTATATTATGATCAATCAAGCAGTGCATAATTTGCTTGGAATAGCGGCAAGAGCCCGTAAAGTGATTTCAGGAGAAGAGTTAGTAGTAAAGGAAGTTCGCAATGGTAATGCTAAGCTAGTACTGCTTGCAAACGATGCTTCTAAAAACTCTAGCAAAAAAATTCAAGATAAATGCACGTACTACAACGTTGAGTATCATGTAATTGGTGATCGTTATGATCTAGGACATGCTACAGGTAAGGAGGCCCGAGTGGCTTTAGCTATTACCGATAAAGGTTTTGCAAGTAAATTGTCTAGTCTACTCAACGAAAAATAATCGGGGGTGAGCAGATGACCAAAATCAGAGTTCATGAATATGCGAAACAAGTGAATAAAACGAGTAAAGAGGTTATTGAAGCACTAAATAAATTAAATGTGAGCGTAACAAATCATATGTCAATGTTAGAAAACGACATAGTGACAAAGTTAAACCAATCATTTAAAAATAATAAAGATGTGAAGCAACCTACTCAAAATGTTTCGCAAAAACAGCAGCAACCGGTAAAAAAGCAAGAAGGGCAAAAGCAACAATCTGCTACTTCTAAGCCTAAAGCAAATAATCAGCAACAAACGCGTCAAAACTCAAATTCGTCTAACGAAAAATCTAAGAATATAAAAGGTAATCAAAATAGAAATATGACACAAAATAATAATAATAACAATAATAATAATAATCGCAGAGGTGGCGGTGGTTACAACCAACGTCCAAAACCAGGAATCCATGGCGGGAAACGTCGCCATCCAAAAACACATCAACCAAGTCTACCAGTGAAACAAAAGGAATTACCAGAAAAAATTACTTTTGTTGAATCACTTTCTGTAGCGGAATTAGCAAAAAAATTACACCGTGAGCCATCAGAAATTATTAAAAAATTATTTATGCTTGGTGTAATGGCAACGATTAACCAAGAATTAGATAAGGATGCAATTGAATTAATTTGCGCAGACTATGGTGTAGAAGTTGAAGAAGAAATTCGTGTAGATATTACGGATTTAGAAACACACTTCGAACAAACAGAAGAAATTAACGAGGAGGAGTTATCAGAACGTCCTCCTGTAGTAACAATTATGGGTCACGTTGACCATGGTAAAACTACATTGTTAGACTCTATTCGTAATACTAAAGTTACCGCTGGCGAAGCTGGAGGTATCACGCAACATATCGGTGCTTATCAAGTTACTGAAGGCGACAAAAAAATTACTTTCCTTGATACACCAGGACACGCTGCGTTTACAACTATGCGTGCGCGCGGTGCGAAAATAACTGACTTAACGATTTTAGTGGTAGCTGCGGATGATGGCGTTATGCCACAAACAGTAGAAGCAATTAACCATGCAAAAGCAGCAGAAGTACCAATTATTGTTGCAGTCAACAAAATGGATAAACCTTCAGCTAATCCAGACCGTGTGATGCAAGAGTTAACAGAGCATGGCCTAGTTCCTGAAGCTTGGGGCGGCGAAACTATTTTCGTACCGATCTCAGCACTTAAAGGTGAAGGCATTGACACATTACTTGAAATGATTTTACTTGTCGCTGAAGTTGGAGAGTTAAAAGCGAACCCTAATCGCTTAGCACTTGGTACAGTAATTGAAGCACAGCTAGATAAAGGTCGAGGTTCTGTTGCAACACTTTTAGTACAAGATGGAACATTAAAAGTTGGAGATCCAATTGTTGTTGGCCATACTTATGGTCGTGTACGTGCTATGGTGAATGACAAAGGCCGTCGTGGAAAAGAAGCTGGACCATCAACGCCAGTAGAAATCACAGGTTTAAATGATGTACCACAAGCTGGCGACCGTTTCGTTGTCTTTGAAGACGAAAAAACAGCACGTCAAGTTGGTGAAACTCGTGCAATGTCAGCGATTCAAGCACAACGTTCAGAAAAACAACGTGTAACGCTTGATAACTTATTCGAACAAATGAGTCAAGGTGAAATGAAGGAGCTTAACTTAATTGTTAAGGCTGACGTTCAAGGTACTGTAGAAGCTATGGCTGCATCATTAATGAAAATTGATGTTGAAGGCGTAAACGTAAAAATTATTCACACTGGCGCTGGAGCGATTACAGAATCTGATATTTCTCTTGCTGCGGCTTCAAATGCAATTGTTATCGGCTTCAACGTTCGTCCGGATGTTAATGCAAAACGTGCAGCAGAAGAAGAGGGCGTAGACATTCGTCTACACCGTATTATCTATAAAGTAATCGAAGAAATTGAACAAGCAATGAAAGGTATGCTTGATCCAGAATTTGAAGAAAAAATTATTGGTCAAGCAGAAGTTCGACAAACAATTAAAGTATCAAAAGTTGGTACAATTGCTGGTTCATACGTAACAGAAGGTAAAGTAACTCGTGATTCAGGCGTACGTGTAATTCGCGATAATGTAGTAATTTTTGAAGGTGAATTAGATACACTTAAACGTTTCAAAGATGAAGTAAAAGAAGTTGCCCGAGGTTACGAATGTGGTATTACAATTACAAACTTCAACGATATTAAAGAAGGCGACATTATCGAAGCCTATATTATGGAAGAAGTTAAACGTGCTTAATGATCGTTTACGCAGAGGTTGAATTCATTATTCAAACTGCCCATTCGTTGAAGGAAAAACGTGCTGTCTTACAGCGTATGATTACCCGCACGAAACAAAAATTTAATGTATCGATTGCGGAAATTGATCATCAAAATGTATGGCAACGCACGAAAATAGCGCTTGTTGCTGTTTCTTCTTCAAAAGAAGCAGCCGAGCGTGAAATTAATCACGCGCTTCACTACTTACAGTCAAATCCATCTTGGGAACAGCTAAATGTGTGGCGGGACTATTTATAAGTTACATTATAAGTTGTGTTGTATGATTTACCACCTTGCATGAAAAACTATGTAAGTGAGGACACAACTTTCTGTACATCGAAATTGAGGTGACAAACTATGTCTCTACGCTCAAACCGTGTCGCTGAGCAAATGAAAAAAGAGCTTGGTGATATTATTGGACGTAAAATAAAAGATCCGCGTGTTGGTTTCGTTACTGTTACTGGTGTTGAAGTAACTGGTGATTTACAGCAAGCGACGATTTATATTACAACTCTAGGCAATGAACGTGAGAAAGAGGATACACTAAAAGCTTTATTAAAGGCTTCTGGTTTTATTCGCTCAGAAATCGGTTCACGAATCCGCTTACGTCGTACACCAGAACTAATTTTTGAATTCGATTCATCGATTGAATATGGGAACCGTATTGATACATTGCTACGTGGTTTACACGAAGAATAAGATAACTAAAAAAAAGTCTGCCATATGCATGTTCATGCAGGCAGGCTTTTTTACATTGATTGAAATATAACAAGACATTTTGAGGCCCTATCACCTCTATCAAAAGGATGATAAAAGGTAGCGGACTCTCAAAACAGGCTGAAAATGTATTGATTTTAGGAGGAAAGTTATGAACGGTATTTTACCGCTTTGGAAGGAACGCGGCATGACAAGTCATGATTGCGTCTTTAAATTACGAAAAATTTTACGCACAAAAAAAGTAGGACATACAGGCACACTTGATCCTGGTGTTGAGGGGGTTCTCCCAATTTGTATTGGTCAAGCAACACGCATCGCAGAGTATTTAACGGATGCAGGAAAAACCTATGAAGCTGTTATTTCAATTGGCCGTACAACGACAACTGAAGATGCAGAAGGAGAAACGGTTGAGCAAGATCATACGAATAAAAAGTTTACACGTACTCAATTGCAAGAAGTTTTAGCCTCACTTACAGGTGTCATTCAACAAACGCCACCAATGTTTTCAGCTGTTAAAGTAAATGGTAAACGTCTCTATGAATATGCTCGAAAAGGCGAGACCGTCGAAAGACCGACACGTCAAGTTACTATTTATGCATTAGAGCTACTAGATGATGTTGAACTATATGAAGGACAAGAAATTACATTCCCTGTACGGATAGCGTGTAGTAAAGGGACGTATATTCGAACACTAGCTGTGCAAATCGGAGCAGCGCTTGGCTACCCTGCGCATATGAAAGAGCTCGTACGCACAGCCTCAGGTACGTTTACACAAGAAAATTGCTTTACATTGGCACAGGTAGCTGAGCTGATGGAAGCTGAACAAATCGATACATGCATTTTACCAGTTGAGTATGCATTGACAGACTATCCATTTATTGAAATAACTTCTGCTAATGAAAAAGAAATTTTCAATGGACAAGTGCTTCCCGCAGATGCATTATTAAAGATACATGATAAAATTGTTTTTGGAATCAGTGGGAAAGCAGTTGCGGTCTATCAAGCCCATCCTACAAAGGAAGGGTTTATGAAGCCACATAAGATGTTTCCGACGATAGAGTAGGAGGATTTTTTGTATGGAGGTCATTCATTTAAAATACCCACATCAGCTACAGCAACGAGAAAGCATGCAACCGTATTCATTGGCACTTGGCTTTTTTGATGGTGTACATAGAGGGCATCAGGCAGTTATTCAGACAGCGAAGGAAGAAGGAGACAAGCGTCAAATTCCAACAGCTGTTATGACATTCGATCCACATCCTTCTTTAGTGCTAGGCGGTCGTAACGAAAAAGTATTTTATATAACGTTATTACAGCAAAAATTGCAGCTATTTGAAGAACAGGGTGTGGATACAGCATTTGTTGTACATTTCACTTCTGATTTTGCAAAGCTTTCACCTGAAGCTTTTATTGATACATTTATTCGTGGGCTGAACATTCAACATGTTACAGCTGGCTTTGACTATTCTTTTGGTGCATTCGGTAAAGGTAAAATGGAAGATATGCGTGCATTAAGTAATGGAGATTACGGCGTAACGGTTGTTGAAAAGAAAACCGACGATATCGAAAAAATTAGCTCTACACGTATCCGAAAGCTTTTACAAGAGGGGGATATGGAAGCAGCGAGATTGCTTCTAGGAAGACCATTTGAAATTTCGGGTATCGTTGTACATGGTGATAAACGAGGACGCACAATAGGTTTCCCAACTGCTAATGTCCAAGCGTTAGAGGGAACTTATATCCCAGCAAGCGGTGTATATGCGGTTCGATTACTGGTGCAAAATAACTGGTATGATGGTGTATGTAATGTAGGCTATAAACCAACATTTAAAGATCCAAATGACAAGCAATTATCCATCGAAGTCCATATATTAAACTTCGAAAAAAATATTTACGGTGAAGAAGTGCATGTCGCTTGGTATAAACGTATAAGAAGTGAACGGAAATTCGATGGTATTGAAGCTTTGAAAGCCCAAATCCAAAAGGATAAACAAGAAGCAATTGACTATTTTGGGATTATCGCCGAAAGTTAAAACGTACGCCATGAGTTGATTGGAGTGGAGGTTGGGCGACTCCTTGGGGATCAGCAATAGAGGAACGAAGGCTAAGAGCATCACATCCTGTGATAATGCCTTCGTGACCAACCTCGTGTTGGCCCGACGCCCAGTTGGAACGGAAAGCAACCCCACGTTATGGAGATGAGCCTAAATCTGCTTTAGCCTATGAATAGGCGCTTACGTTAACACTTGCTTGACCTTTTGATTTATGGTAACATTCATAAGTGCATAATATGCTTAACCTTAGCTCGGTATATCGATGACTCCAACGTTTACTGTGCTAATGGGGATTAACAATTATTTAGGAGGTCCATACAAATGGCTATTTCAAAACAACGTAAAAACGAACTTATTGCTGAGTTCCGTACTCACGAAAGTGACACTGGTTCTCCAGAAGTACAAGTTGCAGTATTAACAGAGGAAATTAACTCTCTAAATGCTCACTTACGTACACACAAAAAAGATTTCCACTCTGAGCGTGGTCTTCTTAAAATGGTAGGTCGTCGTCGTCACCTATTAAAATATCTTCGTGAAACTGACGTACAACGTTACCGTGAACTAATCACTCGTTTAGGCTTACGTCGCTAATTGTCGAAAAGCGGGATTAATCCCGCTTTTTCTTTATGTTTATAAATATTAAGAAGACGGTTAACTTTACTATTGCGAAAAAAAGCATATATATGACACGAATTTCAAGCAAAAAAACTTTGTTTCAATCAAATACAGAAATAAATCCTAAATAAATTGGCAATAACTGAATTTAAATGTATGATTATTTGATGAAATATTTAGCATAGAACAAGCATTTTTGGTACACTTACTATTAGTACATACAGACGAAGTAAGTGTTTTTATAATAGAGAGGGGTTCATTGAATGAACGAAAAGAAAGTCTATTCCTATGAATGGGCTGGCCGTCCGCTTGTAATCGAAGTCGGACAGTTAGCAAAACAAGCAAATGGGGCCGTTTTAGTACGTTATGGTGATACATCTGTACTTTCAACAGCGACAATGTCAAAATCACCGAAACCACTTGATTTCTTCCCATTAACAGTAAACTACGAAGAACGTTTATACGCAGCAGGTAAAATTCCTGGAGGCTTTATTAAACGTGAAGGACGTCCATCTGAAAAAGCAATTTTAGCAAGCCGTTTAATCGACCGTCCGATTCGTCCGATGTTCCCAGACGGTTTCCGTAATGAAGTACAAGTGATTTCGATGGTCATGTCTAACGATCCGGATTGCACGTCTGAAATGGCTGCAATGGTTGGTTCATCAATAGCGTTAGCTATTTCAGATATTCCATTCGACGGACCGATTGCAGGTGTACAAGTTGGCTATATCGACGGTAAATTTATCGTGAACCCAACAGTGGAACAAGCTAATCAATCAACAATCCATTTATCTGTAGCAGGTAACAAGGATGCTATCAACATGGTTGAAGCAGGTGCACTAGAAGTACCAGAGGAAATAATGCTAGAAGCTATTATGTTCGGTCATGAAGAAATCCAAAAAATTATTGCTTTCCAAGAGCAAATCGTTGCAGAAGTAGGAAAAGAAAAATTACCAGTAACGTTATTTGAAATTGATGAAGCGATTCAAGCAGATATAAAAGCAGCTTGTGAGACTGACATGCATGATGCAATTCAAACTGCTGAAAAACATGCACGTGATGAAGCTATTAAAGCGGTAAAAGACCGTGTTATTGCTTCTTATGAAGAGCAAGAAGCTGATGAAGTAACAATGAAGCAAGTTTATACAATTCTAGATAAAATGGTTAAAGACGAAGTACGTCGTCAAATTACAGAAGATAAAGTACGTCCAGATGGTCGTAAGTTAGACGAAATCCGTCCACTTTCTTCTGAAACAGGTATATTGCAACGTACGCACGGTTCAGGATTATTTACGCGTGGACAAACACAAGCCCTTTCTATTTGTACATTAGGTGCACTTGGAGATGTGCAAATTATCGACGGTTTAGGTGTAGAAGAATCAAAACGCTTTATGCATCACTATAACTTCCCTCAATTCTCTGTAGGGGAAACTGGCCCAATTCGTGGACCAGGTCGTCGTGAAATCGGTCATGGTGCATTAGGCGAACGTGCTCTTGATGCGGTTATTCCAGATGAAACTGTATTCCCGTATACAATCCGTTGTGTATCGGAAGTACTTGAATCAAACGGTTCTACATCTCAAGCCTCTATCTGTGCTTCAACGTTAGCGATGATGGATGCTGGTGTTCCATTAAAGGCTCCTGTAGCAGGTATTGCAATGGGTCTTATTAAAAAAGGAGAACACTACTCTATTTTAACTGATATTCAAGGTATGGAAGACCACCTTGGAGATATGGACTTTAAAGTTGCAGGTACAGCTAAAGGTGTAACAGCACTTCAAATGGACATTAAAATTGATGGTTTATCACGCAATATTTTAGAAGAAGCATTAACACAAGCTAAAATTGGCCGTATGCACATTTTAGAATCAATGCTTGCTACTCTTGCAGAACCACGTGAAAAATTATCTACATTTGCTCCGAAAATTGTAATCGTGAAAATTAATCCTGATAAAATTCGCGATGTTATCGGACCTGGTGGTAAACAAATTAACAAAATTATTGAAGAAACTGGCGTAAAAATTGATACAGAGCAAGATGGTACAATTTACATCTCTTCTGCAGATGAAGAAATGAACGCTCGTGCAAAACAAATTATTGAAGACATCGTACGTGAAGCAAAAGTTGGCGAGTATTACTTATCAACAGTGAAACGTATTGAAAAATTCGGTGCGTTCTGTGAAATATTCCCTGGTAAAGACGGCTTACTTCACATCTCTGAAATTCAAGAGGAACGTACAAAGCAAGTTGAAGATGTATTAAAACTTGGCGATCAATTACTTGTAAAAGTTATTGAAATTGACAAGCAAGGTCGTGTGAATTTATCTCGTAAAGTAGTTATCCAAGAGGAAAAAGAACGCGCTGAGCAAGATAAATAATAAATTGTAGAAAAGGCTGCGTATAATGCGCAGCCTTTTTTAAATCAACTATAAGGAAACTGGTTCTATTCGAGATATCCAAATAAATTTTGGGATGCTTCACATTGCCTTTAATATTGAACCAGAGATGAATTGGGGGAGATTTTTTGGTACAAGTACATACATGTCAGAATGGTGTGCGTATTGTGTCTGAGCAAATCGATCATGTAAGATCCGTTGCGCTAGGCATTTTTGTTAATGCAGGATCTCGTTATGAGCTACCTGAGGAAAATGGTATTACACATTTTATCGAGCATATGCTTTTTAAAGGGACAAAAAATCGAACAGCTCGACAAATTGCTGAAGAATTTGACCGAATTGGTGGCGAGTTAAATGCTTTTACATCTAAGGAAAACACTTGTTATTATGCAAAGGTTTTAGACCATCATGCAGAGCTCGCCGTTACAATATTAGCGGATATGTTCTTTAATTCTACGTTTGCAGAGGAAGAGTTAGAGAAGGAAAGACAAGTTGTACTAGAAGAAATACTAATGAGTGAAGACGCACCTGATGACGATGTTCATGAAAAGCTATGGGAAGTCATGTATCCAAACGACGCACTTGGTCGTCCAATACTAGGAACTGCGACTACGTTAAAAACATTTACAGCAGATATGATCCGTAACTATATGGCTAAACATTATGGTCCAGAATCAGTTGTTATTTCAATAGCGGGAAATATCTCTACAAAGCTTATGCAAACAATTGAAGACTTATTTGGTCACTATCAGCCATCTCCACTTGTGGTTGAACCGGTACTATCGAATCCTCATTTTTATCCAGGAGAGATTTCAAAAACTCGCGATACGGAGCAAGCGCATTTGGCTATTTCGTATCCAGCAATTGGTGTAAAGGATCCGGATATGTATAGCTTTATTGCACTTAATAATATTATTGGGGGTAATATGAGCTCTCGTTTGTTCCAAGAAGTACGCGAAGAACGTGGTTTGGCATATTCGATATTTTCTTATCAATCTTGTTATGCTGATGTTGGCGCATTTACGATTTATGGTAGTACAAGTCGTCAGCAATTATCACAGCTTCAACATACAATTGATGCGACATTACTTGATATCGTAGCAGGTGGTGTGACCGAGGAAGAACTTATGAATGCGAAAGAGCAGCTGAAGGGGAGTTTTGTACTCGGTCTAGAGGGGACAGGCGCTCGTATGAATCGTAATGGTACAAGTGAGTTAGTGCATCGCAGACATCGTTCTGTAGACGAAGTATTAGCGTCAATCGATGCCGTATCAATGGAATCGATTGATCGTTTAATAGCAAAAATCTTAAAAGCTGAGCCAGCCATTTCAATTATTGGTCCAGAAGCTTAATCATGTCTAACATTTGTAGGGTAAATAAAGTTACAGTTTATGTTACTTTGAATATTACTAATTTTCATTACCATCAATTTTTTGATAAAAAGAGGATTTCGATAGCTATCGGAGTCCTCTTTTTTTTAGTTGAAAATGCTCATTCTCAATTAAAAGTTGATATTCCCAATGAAGTTTGATAGAGTAAATGATATTGAATATCATTATCATTTAGATGGAGGCTTGTATTGTTATGAATAAATGGATAGGTGCTGGATTTCTAGCATTATCACTTACATTAGTTGGGTGCTCACAACAAGAAAAAGAGGCAGATAAGGAGATACAGAAAGAAGAGACATCTCAATCACAAGAAGTATCAGAAGCAACACAGAAGGGGAAATTTGAGGATGGTGTAAATGAAGAGGCATTTCAAAAAGCACTAGCTAGCTTTCCAGCAACAGTTCCTGAAAAAATCGTTACTACTTCGGTTCCTTTAACAGAGATGCTACATATACTTGACATCACACCTGTGGGCGTTCCGACATCGACAAATCCGATTCCGGTAGATTTCGATGCTATTACACGAATTGGCTCACCTATGGCACCAGATCTAGAAGTTATATCGAGTTTACAAACTGACTTAATAATTGGAGCTTCTTCTCTACAAAGTTCCCTAGATCAAGCACTTCAGGGAATGAATTTACCAACAGCCTATCTACCGACAGATTCCTATGATGACTTAAAATTGAGCTTCAAGGTACTTGGTACATATTTTGGAAAAGAAGAAAAAATGAATGAATTACTTCAAAACATTGTCGCAAAAGAAAAGGAACTTGAAACAAAAGCACAAGGAAAGGAACTTCCATCTGTTATGCTTGTGATCGGAACTTCTGACTCATTTATGGTTATGAATGAAAAATCATATCTGGGTAGTCTGGTTGAGCGTTTAGGTGCTGATAATATTGCAAAATCAGTATTAAAAGCAAAATCAACTTATTCTGCAATGAATCTAGAAGACATTGTCGTTGCTGATCCAGATATCATTTTCGTATTAGCATCAGGTGACCATGGAGCAAATGAAGATAAGTTCAAAGAAGAGATTGAAAAAAATAGTGCATGGAAACAACTCTCAGCTTATAAAAATGACAAAATCCATATGCTTGATTATAGTACGTTTGGTGTAACTTCCATTTCTAATGTTGAGACAGCACTTACAACAATCGCAGATTATTTTTACAAATAACAATGAGGTATTCCTATGATTAGTACTACAAGAAGTCGAATAATTATTATCATGACCTTTGTGTTAACAATGGTAGCAGCTATTGTTGCGATAGGGCTAGGGAGTGTGAAAATTGCAATCCCAGATATTTTAACAACAATTGCCAATGGACGTGATAATGCTGGCGTATATACTACAATTATTTGGGATATTCGTTTACCACGTGTTTTATTAGCACTAATAGTTGGAGCTAATATTGCAATCTCAGGTGCATTATTGCAGGCCGTAATGGGAAATCCACTAGCTGATCCAGGGTTGACGGGTGTTACAAGTGGAGCAGCGGCATTTGTTTTAATCATTTTATTAGCAAATCCAGAATTCACTCACTTTATCCCAGCCGCAGCTTTTATTGGTGGCTTAATTGCCGCAACTATAATTTATGCACTGGCCTGGCGACGAACAGGCATTACACCAATCACTATTATTTTGTCAGGAGTTGCAGTAAATGCACTGTGCGGTGGGGTTATTGGATTTTTATCGATTCTTTATAGTGATCGACTACCATCAGCGGTGCAATGGATGAATGGTAGTTTAGCGGCCAAGGGAAATGCGTCACTGCAAATGATTTATTTGTACGCAATAATAGGTTGGATCATATCTATTTTTGCGATACGCAAGGCAAATATTATACGTTTAGGAGATCAAGTAGCAGTAAATTTAGGGGAAAATGTAACTCGTATTCGTATTATGTTATCTATTTTGGCTGTATTTTTAGCGGCAATCTCGGTAGCAGCAGTAGGAATGATTGGCTTTATTGGTTTAATCGTACCGCATATGGCTCGAATGCTTGTAGGCTCAGACTATAAATATTTACTACCAATGAGTATGGCGATGGGGGCTATTGTGTTACTTATTGCTGATACTGGTGGACGAACATTGTTTGCGCCACTCGATATTCCAGCGGGCATTCTAATGTCAGTCATTGGTGGACCTTACTTCTTATATTTAATGCGAAAGAAGGCGTTTTAATGTTAAAAATTGAACAGCTATCTGTCCGCTATGAACAAAAGGAAGTTGTCCATAATTTTTCTTTTGAAGTTGTAAAAGGTGAGGTCCTATCCATTATTGGACCTAATGGCTCTGGAAAATCTACTATTTTAAAAGCTATTGCTCGTATGCAGCCTTATAATGAAGGAACAATTATCTTTGATGGCGAAAATATCCGTCGACTCTCGTCCAAAGACATAGCAAGAAAAATGTGTATGTTGAGTCAAAAAAATCAGGCTCCAACTGATATATCTGTTAAAAACCTAGTGGCATACGGACGATATCCACATAAAAAGTGGTTTGAGCGTTTAAATGCAGAGGATGAGGCCATTATTGATTGGGCTCTTGAGAAAACACATCTCACACATTACAGAGAAAAGCCTATTGCAGCTTTATCGGGTGGTGAATCACAGCGAGCTTGGATAGCGATGGCTTTAGCGCAGCGGCCACAAATTTTATTGTTGGATGAGCCAACGACATACTTAGATATCGCACATCAGCATGAAGTTCTAGAATTAGTGAGAGAGCTTAATCATGAAATGGGGATGACGGTTGTGATGGTGCTCCATGATTTAAATCAAGCATCTAGCTATAGTGATAAAATCGTAGTTGTAAAGGATGGTCAACGCGCTCATGTTGGCACGCCTGAAGAGGTAATGACCGAACAGATGATTCAGCAAATATACCGAATGGATGCAGAAATTCAATATGTATCATGGGATAGTGCTCCACGGATTCAATTAAAAAGTACTGTCAAGGCATAGGAGGAAGTAAGATGCAAAAAGAAATGGATATTGAGCAAGTAAAGCAGGGCTATGAAACATTTATTCAAGGAAAGAAAAGTTGTATGTTAAGTCTAGTGGATGGAGAAGGGAAACCTTTTAGTAGCACTACTCCATTTGTGCGTTTGAATGGTAAATTTTACGTCTATATTAGTCGTATCGCAGAGCATTTCCAACTCATGGAGCAGGCTCAATTTGTAGATGTACTTTGCGTGGCAGATGAGGCAGTAACACCAAATCCATTTGCAGCAGAACGGGCACGTTGGCAATGTACACCAAAGAATTTAGGGAACGAAGGAAATGAGGACGTATTTGCAGCATTCAATAAATTGTTTAATGCTAAAATGATGGAGCTGTTACGTACACTTGATTTCTCACTATTTGAGCTCACACCATTGGAAGGTCGCTACGTGGTAGGCTTCGGTAAGGCATTTACAATTGATATAGCGAATGATACGTTAGTCCATATAGTAATTGATAAAAAATAGGTCGCCATTTTTCGGCAACCTATTTTTTTATTCATTAAAAAACTTCTCTTGCTAAATATAAAGTAAGGCTTTGAAATAAAATAGAAATACTAATGATTATACTCATGATTGTAGGAATCAAAATAATGAAGATGGCTGTTATCATTCGAAAATGACGCGTCCGCTTCGCCTCGTCTAGATGATGGATATAAAACTGAACAAAGAAGAATCGAAGGCTTCTCATTGTATGCTTTATTGTTATGAACTAGTGCCTCTGATATTTTGCTTACTTCCTCATTACTTCCTTTAAATAGCGCCAATCACTATCCAATATTTTAAAACCTTTTTCCATAGTCTTGTCGAGTTATGTCGTATTGAGCGTTTCAAGTATATGTAAATCGTCAAAAACTACACCGATGTCGTTTTTTATCGGTAATTCATGTTCGACAACATCCTTGTCGAATAGCAAAATTTCGCACTATTATTTTTGGGAAAATATCGTAGTCGACTCCCCGGTTCAGTAAAACCAATGGTAGCCTCAGTACTGAAAAACACTTACATCATTAAGAGAAAACCATTCATGCTTTTAAGTAAAGTATGAAGTTCAATAGTATTCATAACTAACTCCTATACTTCCTCTTTTGTTAGCCCAGCAGTTAAGACCGTTCTAACCGTTTACTGCATATACTCTTAAAAATGACGCAATAATTCCTCGCGTAGAAAATCTTGATTTCTTTCTGTAACAAAGCTTCCTTTTCCAGTTATCGTTTCGATAAATTAAATTAAGTTTGCACAAATTCCTCACGTCACAAATTTGTATATATACACTATTTGTAGATGTGCTAGTAAAATGCACATTTCAGACTTTGGGTAAGGGTCACGAATTGCAAAAACTCGGCATATATTGGGGTAACGGTTCAAGGAGGGAGATGAGGCATGCTACTATCAGAGATGGTGGATAAAGAGTTAATTCAAGTTGAGGGTGGCGTACACTTTGGCATATTGGCACATACGGAATGTCTATTAGATGTGCAAACAGGAAAGATTCATGGTTTTGAGATTGTGAAAGATAAATTGCCATTTCAAAAAAAGAAAGTGAAAGTAAGTGAAATGATACCTTGGCACGAAATTATACTAATTGGCGAAGATCGAATTTTATTTAACAAAACAACGACAGTACAGTCAGAATTTTTACAGTGAGGTGAGCTTTTGGAAAATGAAAAATGGCTTGTTATCGGTGAGGATCTAAGGTTAAAGGAATTAGCTACCATGCTAAGAAGCCCATCGAGAACAGTATTTTATAAAAGAACATCAGTTTGGAATGAAGAGTTGAATAAGCTTGTATTAGAATTCCAACCAAATAGAATTATTCTTCCTATACTTCCACTAAAAATTGAAGTGGAACAGCTTTATGGCATATCTCAAGTTAAGTTTTATACAGGGCGTTTAACGATGCATTGGAAGCAATTGCTTGAGAAAAATGAAACAAATTGCTATTTACAACAAGAATCATTTATTTGGCAAAATGCAAGATTAACAGCGGAGGGATTTATCGCCACGTTTTACGGACTCGAGCAAAAATGTATTTACGGACAAAACTTTACTATCGCAGGATTTGGGCGCACAGCCAAAATGCTCGCTTCTTTACTCGTCAAGATGGGCGCTAATGTCCATATAGTAGCGCGTTCAGTTGTACAAGTGAGTGAAGCAAAGGCATATGGTTATAAAGCTACGGATTTAGATGATCGTCAATGGTCAATTAATGATGGGATTTTTGTCAATACGATTCCTGCTAAGTGGATTACTGAATCATTCCAAGAACATGTCCCGGTTGTACTATATGATTTGGCTTCAGAGCCTGGCTGTTTAGATATAGACGTTGAACAATTACAAACGTACGTGCTATTGCCGTCATTACCTGGGAAATACTTTGCACATAATGCAGCGACAATATTGTGCAAGGCAATAGAGGAGGAAGAAAATTGCTAACGGGGAAACGAATTGGTTTAGGGATTACAGCCTCCCACTGTACGTATGCGGACGTAGTACCTAAAATCCAAAACTTTATAGATGCAGGAGCAACAGTTGTTCCAATCATTACACACTCCGTTTTACATGCAGCTACGCGTTTTGGTACTGGGGAGGAGTGGATTGCCAAAATAGAGGAATTAACTGGAGAAAAGGTTGTTTCTTCTATTAAAGAGGCAGAACCATTTGGACCATCCAATCCATTGGATGCGATGGTTATAGCCCCAATGACTGGAAATAGTATTAGTAAATTTGCAAATGCAGCAACAGATAGTCCGGTATTGATGGCTGCGAAGGCAACATTGCGTAACGGTTCACCTGTTGTTCTAGGTATATCAACGAATGATGCGCTTGGCTTAAATGGTATAAATATAATGAGGCTGTTAAATGCTAAAAACATTTATTTTATTCCATTTGGGCAGGACGCGCCACATTCAAAACCAAATTCCTTGATTGCTGATTTTGATCAAATGGTCGCGACTGTTTATGAAGCGATTACGGAGAAAAAGCAATTACAGCCACTGTTGGTACAATATTTAAAATAATTCGTAAATTACACACAATTTTCAGTATTTTTGTGATACAATAGCACACATTATGTAACTTGTATTCAAGGAGAGTTGATGACAGATGACAAAGCAGTTAACAGTTGCTGTAGTTGGAGCAACAGGGGCAGTAGGCACAAAAATGATGGAACAACTAATTAAACGGGAGTTTCCAATTGGAGATATTAAGTTTTTAGCTTCGGCACGTTCAGCAGGAAAACCAATCGAATTTAATGGAAAGACATATACAATTGAAGAAGCGACACCTGAAGCTTTTGAAGGCGTCAATGTCGCTTTATTCTCAGCTGGTGGTTCGGTATCAGCAGTGCTAGCACCAGAAGCGGCAAAACGCGGTGCAGTAGTGATCGATAACACGAGCCATTTCCGCATGGATCCAGACGTACCCTTAGTTGTTCCAGAAGTAAATCGAGGTGATCTTGCTAAGCACAAAGGGATTATTGCAAATCCAAACTGCTCTACGATTCAAATGATGGCTGCACTTGAACCTATTCGTCAAGCATTTGGCTTAACAAAAATTATCGTATCAACATATCAAGCAGTTTCAGGTGCAGGTGTTTCTGCTATTCAGGAATTAAAGGCACAAAGTGCAAATTGGGATGCAGGTAAGGATGTAGAAGCAAATATTTTACCTTCTGGTAGCGACAAACGTCATTATCCAATCGCTCGTAATGTCATTCCACAAATTGATAAATTTACAGACAATGGCTTTACATACGAAGAAATGAAAATGATTAATGAAACGAAGAAAATTATGCATGCACCAGAGCTAAAAGTAGCCGCAACTTGCGTTCGTGTGCCAGTCGTTTCAGGACACTCTGAATCTGTTTATCTTGAAGTAGAAAAAGAAGCAACAGTACAGGAAATCTTTGAAGTATTACGCAATGCGCCTGGTGTCGTATTACAAGATGATATCGCAACACAAACTTACCCAATGCCTATTTATGCAGAAGGGGAAGACGCTACTTTTGTAGGGCGTATCCGTCAAGATTTAGACAATAAAAAAGGATTCCACTTATGGATCGTTTCTGACAATCTTTTGAAAGGCGCTGCATTAAACTCTATTCAAATTGCTGAAGCAATGCTAGAGGATAACTTACTATAAGAGGGGTGTAAGGATGAATTTAGGTCGAATTGGAACGGCGATGATTACGCCGTTCAAAGAAGATGGCACGATTAATTATCCAGAACTAGAACGTATTATTAATCATTTGATTGATAATGGTACAGATTGTATTGTCGCATGTGGCACAACCTCTGAAAACCCAACTATGTCCACAGAAGAAAAAATTGAAGTTGTACGCTTTACCGTAGAGAAAGTGGCAGGTCGTGTACCGGTTATTGCAGGTACAGGAGATAACGAAACGGCTTACTCTATAGCAATGACGCACAAGGCTGAAGAAAATGGCGCAGATGGTATCATGCTTGTAGCACCATATTATAATAAGCCAAATCAACGCGGTATTTTTGCGCATTTTGAAACAATTGCAAAAGAAACAAGTTTACCTGTCATGCTTTATAACGTGCCAGGACGTACAGGCGTCAATGTTGCCTATGAAACTTCTGTTGCTTTAAGTAAAATTTCTAATATTGCCTGGATAAAGGAAGCGAGTGGCAATTTAGATCAAATGGGCGATATTATTGAGAATGTTGATTCAGATGATAATTTCTTAGTGTATAGTGGGGATGATGGTTTAACACTCCCACTACTAGCAATCGGCGGAGCAGGAATTATTTCAGTGGCTGCCCATGTTGTAGGGAATGATATGCAATTAATGATTAAAGCGTTTGAAGAAGGAAATCACGAGCTAGCAGCCAAAATTCACCGAGCATTATTACCACTTGTACGTGCGTTGTTCGCACAGCCAAACCCATCGCCAGTAAAATACGCGATGACCAAATTAGGCTTTGATACACTTAATGTTCGTTTACCAATGATGGAAATGACAGATGAAGAAAAAGCAAACTTTGACCGAATTTGGGATACGTATCAAGAAAAGGCGAGAAGCTTTAGAGAAATAAGTACCTTTAGTTAATTTGTAATTCAAGCTAAATAGTAAATCCTCAGACCGTAGACAAACTCGAAATTTTTAGTTTGTTTACGGTCTTTTTCTTTTGGAACTTTCATAGAAGGGTGAGACACTTTCCCAAAAAAATATAGAGTATTCGCCCTAATGAGGATAACTGCTCAAGGATGACTGATATTCTCTCAGGTAAGAATCCGGAATCTATCAAGGTATTTGGATCTATTTTTATAGTCAATTGTTTTTGTATCTTTTAATCATCGATTTATTTATATGGAAGTTGAAATAGCTTACGTGCAAGAAAAAACATTACTGAAAATGGCTTATATCGGCACTATATCCCAATCTCCAAAAGCTCGCTTCGCTTTTTTTTATAAAATTAAACCTTTCACGATGCTACATCCTCCTCCTACTTTCCATCTATTAGAAATAAAATTAGCAATAAATTTCTGTTTCTATCATGAAAGATGCATTTTTAATTTGTGCAAAAGCTTTGCAAACCTTATAATAAATCTTAAGTGGTTGCTGTTCGGGATATTTTTTAGGAGGAAATAAATTGACGAAAAAGAAAAATGAATTAATTCGCATCATCCCACTTGGTGGCGTTGGCGAAATTGGGAAAGCAATGTACGTAGTAGAAATTGACGAAGAGCTATTTGTAGTGGATAGCGGATTGATGTTCCCAGAAGACGAAATGCTGGGCATTGATATCGTAATTCCAGATATTACGTATTTAGAAGAAAATAAAGAGCGTGTGAAAGGAATTTTCTTAACACATGGTCATGAAGATGCAATTGGCTCAATTGCTTATGTATTACAAAAAGTGAAAGCGCCAGTGTACGGATCAAAATTAACAATTGCACTTGCAAAGGAACATTTAAAGGAATTGCCTGCACCACATCAGGTGAAATTCTTTGAGGTTACGAACCGTAGTCGTATGAATTTTAACTCAACGTATGTGACATTCTTCCATACAACACATAGTATTCCCGATTCGTTAGGGGTAGTGTTCCATACATCTGAGGGAGCAATTGTTCATACAGGTGAGTTTAAATTCGATCAATCTGCGACAGGTAAATTTAAGCCTGATTTAGCAAAAATGGCTCAGCTAGGAGAAGAAGGCGTATTTATGCTGTTATCTGAGTCGAGTGAAGCTGAGCGACCAGGTTACACGACATCTGAGATTGTGATTGAAGAGCAATTATCAAAAACATTCCATTCAGCACCAGGTCGTATTTTAGTTGCTGTTTATGCATCGAATTTTATTCGTATACAGCAAGTGTTGACACAAGCTCAAAAGTCGTTCCGTAAAATAGTTATTGTAGGAAAACCTTTAGAAAAAGCTGTGGATTTAGGTGCACATCTAGGTTACTTAACAGTAGAAGAAGATACAATTATCCCTATCTCGGAAATGCAAAAGTATCAAGATGATGAGATTATTATTATCGCTACAGGTAATAAAGGGGAGCCACTTGATGCATTAGAGAAAATTGTCCGCAAACATCACCGAGACATTAAAATTAAAAAGAATGATACAGTATTAATTACATTTACACCGTCTCCTGGTATGGAAGTGCAGATGGCTAATACGATGAACTCGATCGCAAAAGCAGGTGCTGAAATTCTCACATCTAGCAAAAATGTACATGTATCGGGTCACGGTAGCCAAGAAGATTTAAAGTTAATGTTAAACTTAATGCAACCAAAGTACTTTATCCCTGTGCAAGGTGAGTACCGCATGCTTATTGCTCACTCTAAGCTTGCTCAACAGCTAGGTATGCAAAAATCACAAATTTTTATCGCCGATAAAGGGGATATTGTAGAATATAAAAATGGTAAAATGCGAATGAGTGGCCGTGTACAAGCAGGTAATGTTTTAATAGACGGTATCGGTGTAGGTGATGTAGGGAACATAGTACTTCGCGATCGTAAATTATTATCGCAGGATGGTATTTTCATTGTTGTCGTTACATTAAACCGTGCTCAAAAGAAAATCGCATCTGGTCCAGAAATTTTATCGCGTGGTTTCGTATATGTACGCGAATCAGAAGAATTAATGGTGGAAGCTTCTGATATTGCTAAAAATGTTATTGAAAAATACGTTGGTAAAGATACATTTGAATGGACAAACATTAAACAAGAAATTCGAGATACACTGAATACGTATTTATTCCAAAAAACGAAGCGCCGCCCAATGATTATCCCAATCATTATGGAATATTAAAAATGAAAGATCATCGTTGATTGAAAAAGGATTTTCTAACCGAATGTAAACGGTGGAAAATCCTTTTTTGCCTCAATACGGAAAGTTAGATATCGCATTTATTGTATTATATGCCATGTGTAATAAGTTGATCTTCGTTAAGGCTGGGCGACTCCTTGGGAATCAGTAATAGAGGAACGAAGGCTAAAATCATCACATCCTGTGATAACGCCTTCGTGACCAACATCGAATGTTTTATCTGTAGCGAAAGCGAAGCGGCAGCGGCAAATGTTTTACCTGCGCGAAAGCGAAGCGGCAGCGGCAAAGCGCCCAGCCGGAACGGAAATCAACACCACATTATGGTGATGATTTTTTTGGAATAATCAAGTTCTACATGTTATTATTTGCTACATATTAAAGAATGGATTGCAAAAGAAGGTGAAATAGATGGCGACTAGTAAAAAAAGAAAAGTCACGAAAGGAAAAGCGACGACAGAGAAAAAAGAAATGCATCCGCTTATGTATGAAATTTTAGGTCTTATCTTAATTGCATTTGCGGTTATTATGATTTTTGAATATGGCATGATTGGTCGAGTTCTACAAACAATTGCGATGTTTCTTTTTGGAAATTTACATTTTGCTGTGCCGTTTATGCTTATTTTTGTTGCGGTGTTACTGATGATTGGGCGGAAAAAAATAAGCATTTATGATCGTGTCATATTAGGTATGCTCCTAATTGTTATGAGTTTAACAATTTTTAGTCATGGCATTTTGTTTGAACAATTATCAAAATCTGGTGGATTATTATCAGACTCTGTTTTGCGAGAATCTTGGCGAATTTTAATTAATTCTGAGGGTATCATCAATCGAAGTAATGCACTTGGCGGCGGAATGGTGGGTGCACTGTTATTTAGTGCTCTACATGTTTTATTTGAGGCGGCAGGTGCGAAAGTCGTTGCATGGGTTATTTTCTTTATCGGATTAATATTAGTAACAGGAAAGGCCCTTGTTCCATATTTAGCGAAAAAAATGCCCGACCTTTTTGGCAAATGGCAGAAGAAGCATCGTGATAAGAAAAAGAATATGCCGAAAAAACCTACTAATCGCCGTTCAAAAGTAGAAAGCAAGGATGACATTGCGGCCGTTGATCAGGAGCCAGAAGTACAAGAGGAAGAAGAGATTTCTCATGAACCAATCATCTCTGCTTTTACTCAAAATGTGTCTCATGAACGAGAGTCATTTACAATGGCCGAAAATGAAGACATTGAACATGGTGAGATGGTTGATGATGTTCATATTGAAGGCGCAGATGCTGTGGAAAATGCAGACTACCAACTTCCGTCTTATAATTTATTACAATTACCACCACAACATGACCAAAGTGGCGAATATTCTGTCATACAGGCAAATGCGAAAAAGCTAGAGCAAACGTTGCAAAGCTTTGGGGTAAAAGCAAAAGTTACACAGGTACATTTAGGTCCAGCTGTAACAAAGTACGAAATATTACCAGATGTAGGTGTGAAAGTAAGTAAAATTGTAAATTTACAGGATGACCTTGCCTTAGCACTTGCTGCGAAGGATATACGTATGGAAGCACCTATTCCTGGGAAGTCAGCGATTGGCATTGAAGTACCAAATAGTGAGGTAGCTATTGTTACACTCCGAGAAGTGTTAGAGTCTAAGGACGGCGTAAAGCCAGAAGCATTATTGCAAGTTGCATTTGGTCGTGATATTACTGGACAAGCAGTACTTGCTGAGCTCAATAAAATGCCACATTTACTTGTTGCGGGTTCGACGGGTAGTGGGAAAAGTGTGTGTATAAATGGTATTGTCGTATCAATCCTAATGCGTACAAAACCACATGAGGTTAAGCTGATGATGATTGACCCGAAAATGGTGGAGTTAAATGTTTATAACGGTATTCCACATCTACTGGCACCAGTTGTTACGGATGCACGTAAAGCGTCTCAGGCGCTGAAGAAAGTTGTGGCGGAAATGGAACGCCGCTACGATCTATTTTCTCATACAGGTACCCGTAATATCGAAGGTTACAATAGTCATGTACAAAAAGTTAATGAGCAAACAGATGAGAAACACCCTAAATTACCATATATTGTAGTAATTGTAGACGAGTTAGCGGACTTAATGATGGTTGCCTCAAGTGATGTAGAGGATTCTATTACACGTTTAGCACAAATGGCACGTGCAGCTGGGATTCATTTAATAATTGCAACTCAACGACCAAGTGTAGATGTGTTGACAGGTGTTATTAAAGCAAATATTCCTTCGCGCATTGCCTTTGCAGTGTCATCTGCAATCGATTCTAGAACGATTTTAGATATGGGTGGAGCCGAGCGTTTACTCGGTCGAGGAGATATGCTGTTTTTACCAGCGGGTGCATCTAAACCAAAACGTGTGCAAGGTGCTTTTTTATCAGATCAGGAAGTTGAGTCAGTTGTTAACTTTGTTATAGAACAGCAAAAGGCACAATATCAGGAGGAAATGATTCCGACCGATGAAGAGACAATTTTAGAAGAAACGGATGAATTATTTGATGAGGCTGTACAGTTAGTTGTTAGTATGCAGACGGCCTCTGTTTCGATGTTGCAACGCCGTTTCCGTATCGGTTATTCGAGAGCTGCTCGTATTGTCGATCAAATGGAACAACGTGGTATTGTCGGGCCTTCAGAGGGTAGTAAACCTCGACAAGTGCTCATTCATCAATACGATAATTAGTGCCAAAATAACGTTAAAAAATTGAACAATGTTGTATACATTGAGTAGGCCCAAATTCATTTAAAAATTCGAAAGCAATTACATTATGTGTAATTGCTTTCGGTCTATAAAAATGTTATATTTATGAACGATTAGTAGGAATGTTGTACATCAGATGTCTGATCTCTGATTTTGGTGGTGATATATGTGACTATTAAAGCAGATCATCGTCATCTCTATCTTCAAGTAATTGATCGTTTAAAGTCTGACATTGAAAAAGGCGTTTTTAAAGAAAATGAAAAACTGCCTTCAGAGTTTGAATTATCGAAATCACTAGGAGTCAGTCGAGCAACTCTTAGAGAAGCGCTCCGACTGTTGGAAGAGGAGAATGTGATTGTGCGTCGACATGGGGTGGGCACATTTGTAAACCCTAAGCCGTTGTTTACATCAGGTATCGAGCATTTATCGAGCATTTCTTCCATGATCGAGGCAGCGGGTATGGAACCCGGTTCCCGCTTTTTAAAGGCGACGGAAAGCATACCTGCTGAAGAAGATTTAAAACGCTTCCAGTGTGATGGCGAGGATAAAATACTCACAATTGAACGTGTCAGAACAGCGGATGGTGAGCCGGTAGTTTACTGCATAGACAGATTACCAGCAAGCTTCCTGCCAACTGACTTTGTAGAAAAAAAAGAAGTTTCACTTTTCTCTGCACTTGAACAATCCGGTAAAATTCATGTTGCCTATGCTGTGACATATATTGATCCTATTGGGTATCATGAGCAAGCTTCGCCGATTTTAAATTGCGGACGTGAAACAGCTCTTTTAGTATTAAAGCAGTTACATTACGATGATCATGATCAAGTAGTGTTGTATTCAAAAAATTATTTCCGAGCTGATAAATTCAGCTTCCATGTAGTTCGTAAACGGGTGTAGAACATTTCTAATTTTTTCCTGCTAATTACAATACCTTTGGGGGGTTAATCAAATGAAAAAACGTAAATTTGGTTTAGTATTATCATCAGTTTTAGCTGCAAGTGCAATCTTAGGTGCATGTGGTACGAAAGAGGAAGAAAAAACTAATAAAGAAAATGAAAACGCTTCACCAGGCGAAAGCAACCAAGAAGGTGCCTTCTCAGTAGCAATGGTAACTGACGTAGGTGGAGTTGATGATAAATCATTCAACCAATCTGCTTGGGAAGGTGTTCAAGAATTCGGTAAAGAACATGGCCTAAAAAAAGGTGATGGCGGCTTCGACTACTTACAATCAAAATCAGATGCAGACTATGATTCAAATTTAAATGCGTTATTACGTCGTGACTTTAACTTAATCTATGGTATTGGTTTCATGATGGAAGATTCTATTACTGCAATCGCTGAAGAAAATCCAGATAACCATTTCGCAATCATTGACGCTGAAGTAAAAGCGGACAATGTAGTATCAGTATTGTTCAAAGAGCAAGAAGGTGCTTTCTTAGCAGGTGTAGCTGCTGCGAAAATGTCTAAATCAGGTAAAATCGGTTTCGTAGGTGGCGTAGATATTCCAGTTATCAACCGCTTCGAAGCTGGATTTTTTGAAGGTGCAAAAGCTGTAAATCCAGATATCGAAATCACATCAAAATATACTGCTGCATTCGATAAAGCTGACCTTGGTAAAGTTACTGCAAACAGCATGTACTCTTCAGGTGTAGATGTAATTTTCCACGCAGCTGGTGCAACTGGTAACGGTGTATTCTCAGAGGCAAAAGAACGTAAGAAAAAAGATCCTAATGCAAACATTTGGGTAATCGGAGTAGACGCTGACCAATATGAAGAAGGTAAAGTAGACGGTAAAACAAATGTTACTTTAACTTCTATGTTAAAAGGTGTAAATACAGCAGTTGTAGATATTTCTAATAAAGCGAAAAAAGGTGAATTCCCAGGTGGCAAAACGCTTACTTATGGTTTAGCTGAAGACGGCGTGAAGCTTGCGGATTCTCGTGGCGCAATCCCAGAAGATGTACTAAAGGTTATTGAAGAATATAAAGAAAAAATTGCTAAGGGTGAAATTAAAGTTCCAGAAAAAGTGAAAAAATAATTCACCTTTTGATCATCATAAGGGACTTTTTATGAAGGCCCTTATGATGATTTTTCAATCTATCGTTATATTTTGACTATTCGTAATATTCTATTTAACTATACTGGTCATTACCGTAGAGGTAGAATTTTATATGAGCTTATCGTAAGAATAGTAATGATGGTAACAAGTTAATAGAAGAAAGGTTTCTAACGATGACCTTTCCTGTATTAATTTATCTTCATTTAGAAGACTATCTACCTCTATTAGTGGGACAAGATAGGCATGGATTTTTTGTGGATTGGGTGCATAATGCCCAATGAACGAAGAGTTAATCTCTGACAGAATTCATTGTTGTGCGATGTGATAAACGCTGAGCAACAGGGATTATGTCAAGTATTTAGATTAGTTTTAAGCGATGCAACAATGTTTCATGTGCGAAAGTGCAGTGCAACTTTGCGACAGTAACAAAATGCTTTCTGTGGCGACAGCCACAATTACGTCAAGGCGAAATTGATAAAAGTGCCTATTAAGGGAGTGACAAAATTGGAATACGTGATTGAAATGCTAGGAATCCGAAAAGAGTTCGGTAATTTCGTGGCGAATAATAACATCACCCTCCAGCTGAAAAAAGGCGAAATTCATGCACTGCTAGGCGAAAATGGTGCAGGTAAATCGACTTTAATGAACGTCCTTTTTGGTTTGTATCAACCAGAGGGTGGCGAAATTCGAGTTCGTGGGAAGGCTGTTAAAATTACAAACCCGAATGTGGCCAATGATTTAGGGATTGGTATGGTCCATCAACATTTTATGTTAGTGGAAAATTTCACAGTAACAGAGAACATTATTTTAGGTTCTGAACCAACAAAAATGGGTATTGTTAACATTAAAGATGCAGCGAAGAAAGTACAAGCACTTTCTGAAAAATATGGCTTAGATGTTGATCCATATGCCAAAATCGAGGATATTACTGTGGGGATGCAACAGCGTGTTGAAATTTTAAAAACACTATACCGCGGTGCAGAAATTTTAATTTTTGATGAACCAACTGCATCTTTAACACCACAGGAGATTACAGAGCTTATTCAAATAATGCGACGCTTAATTGCAGAGGGAAAATCTATTATTCTAATTACCCATAAACTAAAAGAAATTATGGAAGTCTCTGACCGTGTGACAATTATTCGTAAAGGTGAAGGGATTGGAACAGTTATCACTGCTGAAACAAATCCTAACCAATTAGCTGAAATGATGGTTGGTCGCCAAGTCGAATTTAAAACCGAAAAAACAGAAGCCAACCCAACTGATGAAGTAATTGCAATCGATAATTTGGTTGTTACAGACTACCGTAATATCGATAAAGTAAAAGGCTTAAACTTAAAAGTACGTAAAGGTGAAATTGTTGGTATTGCAGGTATCGATGGTAACGGACAATCTGAGTTAATCGAAGCCATTACTGGTTTACGCAAAATAAAGAGTGGTTCTGTTAAATTAAATGGCAAAGATATTACAAATATGAAACCTCGTAAAATTACTGAGGAAGGCGTTGGGCATATTCCACAAGATCGCCATAAGCATGGTTTAGTTTTAGATTTCCCAATAGGTCATAATATCGCACTACAAACATATTATCAGTCTCCAATCGCTAAGGGCTTTGTTATGGACTATAAGAAAGTGTCTGAAAAAGCACGTCAAATCATTGAAGAATATGATGTGCGTACAGGTAATGGTGAAATGACACCAGCACGTGCCCTTTCAGGTGGTAACCAACAAAAAGCGATTATCGGTCGTGAAGTTGATCGTAATCCGGACTTATTGATTGCTGCACTACCAACACGTGGTCTTGATGTAGGGGCAATTGAGTTTATTCACTCTCGCCTGATCGAGCAACGTGATAAAGGAAAAGCGGTACTGTTAATTTCATTTGAATTAGATGAAGTCATGAATGTTTCGGACCGAATTGCTGTTATTTATGACGGTCAAATTGTTGATGAGTTAAATCCAACAGAAACGACAGAACAAGAGCTAGGTCTATTAATGGCAGGACAAAAAAGTGAAAATAAAAAGAATGGTGCGAAGGAGGGGAATGACTAATGTCAAATCGTGTCATTAATATTCTCGTTCCTATCATCTCTATCATTATCGGTTTAATTGTTGGGGCTATCGTGATGATAGTTAGCGGCTATGACCCAGTACAAGGTTATAGCGCACTTTGGACAGGTATTTTTGGAGATTCATATTCTATTGGGAACACAATCCGTCAAATAACACCGTATTTATTGGCGGGTCTAGCGGTAGCATTTGCCTTCCGCACAGGTTTATTTAATATTGGTGTAGAAGGTCAGTTAATTTTAGGTTGGCTAGCAGCAGCTTGGGTAGGCTATGCGTTTGATCTACCTAAAATCATTCACTTACCATTAGCATTACTTGCGGCAGCAGCTGCAGGTGCATTTTGGGCCTTTATTGCAGGTTTCTTAAAAGCGAAATTTAAAGTTCACGAAGTTATTGCGACAATTATGTTAAACTATACTGCGCTTTATATTGCGAATGCAGTGATTAAAAAATTGTCTGACGGTGGCTTTAAAACAGAACGCGTTCATGAATCAGCTTCTTTACGTTCTCCGTTTTTAAGAGAGCTTACAGACAATTCAAGTCTTCACTATGGCATCATTGTTGCACTGTTAATGGTTATGGTTATGTGGTTCATTTTAGAAAAAACAACACGTGGATATGAGCTTAAGGCGGTAGGCTTTAATAAGCATGCTGCAGACTATGCTGGTATGAGCGTCAACAAAAACATTATTTTAGCTATGACGATTTCAGGTATGTTCGCGGGTCTTGGTGGTGCTATGGAGGCATTAGGTACTTTCCAAAACGCTTCTATTAAACCAGGCTTTACAGGTATAGGTTTCGATGGTATCGCCGTTGCCTTACTTGGTGCGAATACACCTCTTGGGGTTGTATTCGGAGCTTCATTATTCGGCTCACTTAAATACGGAGCATTAAATATGCCAAATGCTGCAGGTATTCCTGAGGAAATCGTATCTATTATTATTGCGTTAATTATTTTCTGTGTAGCATCGGGCTATATTATTCGAGTAGCATTGCAAAAGTTGCGCAAGAAAAAGGAGGGACAATAACATGAGCTTTTTAGAAATGTTATATTTCATCATCCCTTCTGCAATTTTCTTCGCAACACCTTTAATTTTTACGGCAATCGGTGGTGTATTCTCTGAACGATCTGGTGTTGTCAATATCGGACTAGAAGGTTTAATGGTTGTTGGTGCATTTGTTGGTATTTATGTCAATTTAGAATTTGCTTCAACATTTGGTGCAGCAACAATTTGGGTAGCTATGCTGGCAGCTGTCATTGCTGGGGGAATCTTCTCTCTATTCCATGCAGTTGCTTCGATTTCCTTCCGTGCCGATCAAACAGTATCGGGGGTTGCTATTAATTTATTAGGTTTAGCGGTAACTGTATTCTTAGTAAAAATGATTTATGGTAAAGGGCAAACTGATATGATTACCCAACCAATAACTCGTTTCGCTATCCCTTATTTAAAGGATATTCCGTTCTTTGGTCCATTATTATTCCGTGATGTCTATAGTACGTCAATTTTAGCTTTTGCAGTAGCTATCGGGGCATGGTTTATCATTTATAAAACACCATTCGGTTTACGTTTACGCGCTGTCGGTGAACATCCAATGGCTGCAGATACGATGGGTGTAAATGTTAATAGAATGCGCTATATTGCTGTTGTCATCTCAGGGGCATTAGGTGGTCTTGGTGGTGCAGTGTATGCGCAATCAATTACAAGCGATTTCTCACATGCTACAATTGCGGGTCAAGGCTTTATGGCCATCGCTGCAATGATTTTTGGGAAATGGCATCCAATCGGTGCATTAGGTGCAGCTTTATTCTTTGGAGTAGCACAAACGTTAAGTGTTGCAGGAAGCACAATTCCTTACGTTCAGGACATTCCTGCTGTATACTTGCAAATTTTACCATATGTATTAACAATCCTTGCATTAGCAGGATTTATCGGTAAAGCAAATGCACCAAAAGCTAGTGGTCAACCTTATATTAAGGGGAAACGCTAAAAAACAGACAATTGTTTACACGAAAGACTGGGCGAAAATGCTCAGTCTTTTTCCTTGTACATAGCTCAAGTGTTTGGGAAAATAATGGTTGAAGGTTGATCTTTATTTGCTAGTATGAACAGGTTCATCAAGTAACCAAATGAAATTTCACACTTTCCGTATACATACTTTGGATTCTTTTTGCAATTATAGACAATAGACATGTATAGTATGTGTAGTACTTTGTTATATTAAGAAAGATAAGGAGGGTTCTATATATGTTTAAAACAATCCCTTTTGCAAAAGGTGTCAATTTGCATATCCGACAAACAACCCAATTTAAAACCGTAAATTTTTCAATTAAATGGAGAAGAGCATTAACGGCTACAAATGCGTCTGAACGCACAGTGTTAACAAATGTGTTGCAACACAGCAATGCTAAATATAAGACAACAGCTGCATTCCGAGGTTTCTTGGATGACTTGTATGGCACAGTGCTTTATTTTGATACATCTAAACGTGGTAATGAGCATACAGTACTGATGAATGTAGAAACCGTTAACGATCATTATTTGGCAAATACAAGTGTTTTAAACGAGGTGCTTGGTTTATTGCATACAGCAATCTTTGAACCAAATATAGAAAACGGTGTATTTAAAGAATCGATTGTAGAGCGTGAAAAGAAAACGGTCATTCAACGTATCGAGTCTATTTTTGACGATAAATCTCGATTTGCGCAGCAACGTATTCAACAGATTTTACGTCCGAATGAACCGGCCTCTATTTCTGCTAACGGAACTGTTGAGGACATTCAAAAAATTACCCCTGCGTCATTGTTTGAAGCATATCAATCGATGCTTGCTAACGATAAAATAGATATTTATGTCGCGGGTGATATTAATGAAGACGAAATCGTGACGCAGCTGAAAAAAGCTCTACCGTTTAATGATCGTACACCTGAAGAAGTTCCTGCTGTGCTTCCGCAACAGCATCCACAAAATGATTATGTACGTGAGCAACAGGATATGAAGCAAGGAAAGCTGCATATTGGCTTTAGTACACCAGTACGATTTGGTGATCCTGATTTCGCTAAAATGCAAATCTTTAACGGCGTATTTGGTGGCTACCCTCATGCTAAATTATTTATGAATGTTCGTGAAAAGGAAAGTTTAGCTTACTATGCGTCTAGCTCCTATGCATCACATTATGGCTTAGTCTTTGTTGTATCTGGGATTGAACAAAAGAATGAAGAAAAAGCACTATCACTAATAAAAGAACAAATTGCTGTTATGCAAGCAGGCGACATTACTGATTTGGAATTAGAGCAAACAAAGGCAATGCTGACGAATCAGCTAAAAGAGTCATTGGATTCTGCTCGAGGACAAATAGAAATTTTTGACCAATATAAAGATTTACCCGAGGAGTTCTCTGTTGAAGCTTGGGCAAATAAATGGAAAGCTGTAACGAGAGAAGATATCGTTGAAATGGCGAAGCAAATTCAGCTAGAGGCGGTCTATTTCTTATGTGGGAAGGAGCAAGCCGCACAATGAAGACAATTGAATTCAAACAATTAGATGAAACATTGTATTATGAAAAATTAGAGAATGGCTTAGATGTCTATATTTTACCGAAAAAAGGCTATTCCAAAACATATGTGACGTTCACAACTAAGTACGGTTCTGTTGATCGTACATTTGTGCCGCTTGGTGAGACGGAAAGCATTACAGTTCCAGATGGCATTGCTCACTTTTTAGAGCATAAAATGTTTGAAAAAGAAGATGGCGATGTATTCCAAAAGTTTAGTGAATACGGTGCTTCAGCAAATGCCTTTACATCATTTACACGTACGGCGTATTTATTTTCTTCGACGGACAATATTTATAAAAGCACAGAAACATTATTAAATTTTGTGCAAGAACCTTACTTTACGGAAGCAACAGTGAATAAGGAGAAGGGCATTATTGGACAGGAAATTACGATGTACGATGATCAGCCAGATTGGCGCTTGTATTTTGGTACGATCGAAAATATGTATCATAATCACCCAGTAAAAATTGATATCGCTGGTACAATCGAGACGATTGATGGCATTACTGCGGACCACTTATATACGTGCTACAATACGTTCTATCATCCATCCAATATGTTATTGTTTGTTATTGGTGCTGTAGACCCTAATGAAATGATGACGTTTATTCGTGACAATCAAGGTAAAAAAGAATTCACTGAACCAACACCAATACAACGCTACTTTGATAAAGAACCGACTGAGGTTGCTATCAAAGAGCGTGAGTTGCATATGGATGTACAAAAGCCAAAGGTTTATATCGGCTTAAAAGCAAAAGAAACAAATCTTTCTGGTCGTGATATGTTAAAACATGAGCTATCTGTTCAAATTGCACTTGAACTTATTTTCGGACGTACATCTGAATTTTATGAGCGCATCTATGAAAATGACTTAATTGATGAAACGTATGCATTTGATTTCACGTTAGAAAACGGCTTTGGTTTTGCTATGATTGGCTCGGATTCTGCAGACCCGGCTGCATTAGAGAAAGCTATTAAAGAAGAATTAGCAAAGTATGATGAAGATGCACAATTTGAAAGTGGCGATTTAGAACGAGTGAAACGTAAAAAAATTGGTTTCTTCCTACGTGCGCTGAACTCTATTGAATTTATCGCCAACCAATTTACACGTTATTCGTTTAATGAGATGAATTTGTTCGATGTTGTACCTGTGCTAGAAGAATTAACGATTGAAGATTTGAAAAAAGCATTTTCTTCAATTCAAGGTGAATCTCAACAAACTGTCTTTAAAATTTTACCTACAGAGAAGGGCGAACAGTGAAAAAGTTTGCCCTCGTGTTAGGTGCATCGGGTGAGATTGGTCGTGCTATTTGTCAGAGTCTGGCAGAAGACGGCTGGTCCATCTACATACACTTTTCAAACAATGAAAAAGCAGCGCAGGCTTTATACCACTCTCTTTCAGAAAATTTCCCTTCACAGGAATTTATGCTTGTGCAGGGAGATTTTTCGAAAGCGTCCGGGGCACAATTACTAGCATCGCAAATTTTTAATGTGCAAGCAATTGTCTTTGCAAATGGTCAGGCGCATTATTCTCTACTTGAAGATACTACTGTGGAGGATATGGATGCATTATGGCGTGTCCATGTGCAAAATCCAATGCGTCTGACGGCATTGCTGTCATCAAAGCTTCGTGCGCATGACGTTAGCTATGTGCTTTTTATCGGTTCGATTTGGGGAGAGGCTGGATCGGCTGGTGAAGCTCTTTACGCAGCCGTGAAGGGCGCCCAACATGCTTTTGTAAAGTCGTATGCGAAAGAAGCGGCACTGTCACGTATTCGTGTTAATGCCATTGCACCTGGCTTTATAAATACCTCGATGAACAGTCATTTAAGTGAAGAGGAGCTTGACTATATTTTAGAGGATATTCCGCTAGGCATAGCTGGTCAAACAACGGATGTTGCTAAGATGGTACGCTTCTACCTTTCTGGAAATGCAGATTATGTAACGGGACAAGTAATTCGATTAAACGGTGGTTGGTACATATAATGTTCTTTTTTGCACATACTACATGTGTAAAGGAGGAGGAACAGTATGACTATCTTAGAGAACTGGCATAAATGGACATCGTTTTTAGGTCAAAATGTTATGCGTGCAGAATCAAGCGGTGTACCATCGCAAATGATTCAACAAGCTGCTGTACAAATTGGAGAATATTTGGCGACAAATGTCGATCCTAAAAATGAACAAGAACGAGTGCTGTCGGATTTATGGGGCGTTGCCTCTGAAGAAGAAAAACACGCACTGGCGAATTGTGTCGTTAAACTTGTGCAAAATAAACCTGTACAGTAAAAAAGAGGAGAGCGATCTCCTCTTTTTTTTATATAAAAAAGCAATTTCTGCATAGAAAAGGGAACGTATGTAAGCCTATTTAGGATGTTCAAAAAAAAAATAGTAAGTTTTTAAAAATAACGCTATAATTCCATGTATTCTAACTTTCCATTACATAAAAAATCAGCTATGATGGAACTTATAAGGGATTTTTTACGTTAACTAATAGGAAGGGAACGAGTGTGTTTGAGCGATTGGTACTTTGAATATGAAATTCAGGTGAATCGCCCTGGATTATTAGGAGATATTGCTTCACTTTTAGGGATGCTTCGTGTCAATATTATTTCAATAAATGGTGTCGATGAGGATCGACGTGGTATGTTAGTGCATACAGACAACGATGAGACAATTGAGCGTTTTCGTACAATTGTTTCGACAATGGAACATATTAACGTGACCAAATTTCGACAACCTAAACTCCGTGATCGTTTAGCCATAAGGCACGGTCATTATATTCCTCGAGATGCAGATGAAAAAAATACCTTCCGCTTCGTCCGAGATGAACTTGGTATTTTAGTTGACTTTATGGCTGAGCTATTTAAAAAAGAAGGGCATAAGCTCATAGGAATACGTGGAATGCCTAGAGTTGGAAAAACTGAATCGATTGTAGCGGCTAGTGTATGTGCCAATAAAAAATGGATTTTTTTATCATCTACAATGATTAAGCAGACTGTTCGCAATAAACTCGCTGGTGATGAATTCAGTGACAATAATATTTTTATATTAGATGGCATTGTAACACGTCGTTCATCTGATGAGCGGCATTTACAACTAGTGCGTGAAATGATGAATATGCCTTCCATAAAGGTCGTCGAGCATCCAGACATGTTTGTTCAGCATTCAGATTATAGGATAGAGGATTTTGATTATATCATTGAATTACGTCATCACCCAGATGAAGAGATTACGTATGAGATAATGGAAAAAAATCATATGATGTCCGACTCCAATTCATTTGGAGGATTTTAGGATTTAATTTTTAAATTGATGTTAAAGTAGGTGTTTTGAGTGGCAGAATTAGGGACTCGACTGAAAGAGGCGAGACTGTCTAAAGGCTACAGTTTAGACGATTTACAAGAAATAACGAAAATACAAAAGCGTTATTTAATAGGTATTGAAGAGGGCAATTATTCGATCATGCCTGGTTCATTTTATGTACGAGCTTTTATTAAACAATATGCTGACGCCGTTGATTTGAACGCAGAGGAAATTTTAGAAACGTATAAAAGTGAGCTACCAGGTACTTCGAACAATCAAGTAAGTCAATCGATAACGAGTAGTCCAAGTAGAAGAAAAATTACAAAAGGCCCTTCTACTAAAATGATGGAGGCAATGCCGAAAATAATCGTTGGTTTATTTATCATTGTCATTATTGTAGTCATTTGGGTACTCATGCAGTCTAAAAATAATGCAGTACCGAATTCTGGAGAAGAGACACCTCCAGAAATGCAATATGATACAAAAGCAAAACCAATAGATACAGAAAAAGATAAAGAAAAAGAAAATAAAAAAGCTCAATCAAATGACAAACAAGAGTCAACAGATTCAGCAAAGGAAACATCTGACGAAACTGAAGAGGTTAAGCAATCGATTTCAGCGGGGACTGTTGAAGCGGATGGTGCTACAACTTCATATACGTTAACAGGTGCAGATACATTTAAAATACGTATCGAAGTATCAGGTCCTACATTTATCGGTATTCGAGACCAACAGCAACAAGAAATACTAACAGATACTCGTGTATATAATGCAGGAGAAGTAGTAGAATTTGATGCAACATCTCAAAATTATGCTCGTATCCGTTTAGGTAATTCAACGCAAGCCAAGGTATACATTAATGACGAGCCTTTAACATATGCACAGCAAGCTGTAACGCAAAACATCGTCATCAATTTCAATAAAGAATAGTAGTCATCTAATGATGACTACTTTCTTTCATCATGAAAGGTGTTAGAAAAATGAACATTCCAAATAAAATTACCATCTCTCGAATCTTACTTATTCCGTTCTTTGTCATTGTTATGATGTTTGATTTTGGCTGGGGAACAATGTCACTATTCGGAGCGGATATGCCTGTTCATCATTTTGTAGGTGCACTTATTTTTATTTTTGCTTCAGCGACTGATTGGGTGGATGGTTTTTACGCACGTAAGTATAATCTTGTGACAACATTTGGTAAGTTTTTAGACCCACTTGCTGACAAATTACTAGTTTCAGCAGCTTTTATTTTAATGGTAGAGCTTGATATGGCGCCTGCATGGATAATAATTATCATTATTAGCCGTGAGTTTGCAGTAACTGGTCTTCGTTTAATATTGGCAGGTGAAGGAGAAGTTGTTGCGGCAAACCAGCTTGGTAAAATTAAAACGTGGGCCCAAATTGTGGCCATCGGAGCAGCACTTTTACACAATACAATCTTTACACTTATTGGTATTCCATTTGATACAATTATGTTATATATTGCATTGTTCTTTACACTATGGTCTGGATGGGATTATTTCTATCTAAATCGACGTGTCTTACTTGATTCTAAATAAGAGAGGTCTTGAGGATCATGAATGCTGAAATTCTTGCAGTTGGCTCAGAGTTATTGCTTGGTCAGATTTCGAACACAAATGCAAAGTTTATTTCTAGTCAGTTGTCCGAATTAGGAATAAATGTGTATTATCACACTGTAGTTGGAGATAATGCACAACGTTTAGAAGAAGCTATTTCCATTGCAGAGACTCGTGCTGATTTAATCATTTTTTCTGGTGGGCTTGGGCCTACAAAGGATGATTTAACAAAGGAAACGATTGCTCGTCATCTTGGCGTTACTCTTGAATTTGACGATATCGCGCTGACATATATTGAGCAATTTTTTGCAAAGCGAGGACGTCCAATGACGGACAATAATCGTAAGCAAGCTTTAATACTAGCAGGTAGTGAGGTGCTCGCAAACCATCACGGTATGGCACCTGGCATGATACTAGCGAAAGATGAGCGTACTTATATTTTGCTTCCGGGGCCACCTAAAGAGCTTGAGCCGATGTTCCAGTTTGAAGCAAAGCCAAAGCTTAGTGCGATGTTAAATGCTGGAGGGGTTATACTATCGCATGTTATGCGTTTTTATGGCATTGGAGAGGCAGAGCTTGAAGTACGTGTCCAAGCTATTTTAGATTCGCAAACAAACCCAACTGTTGCGCCACTTGCTTCTGACGGCGAAGTTACACTGCGTGTAACTGCTAAGGCAGAAACGGAGCAAGAAGCACAGCAGCTTATTGCTGCAAAGGTAGCAGAGATTCAAGCGCTTGTAGGTGACTATCAATACGGTATAGATGATGATTCTCTAGCCTCTAAAACAGTAGAAATGTTACTAGATAATCAGTTAACAATTTCTGCGGCAGAAAGTTTAACAGCAGGATTATTTCAGTCTGAGCTTGCAGAAATACCAGGCGTTGGGGATGCCCTAGTTGGTGGCGTTGTCACGTATACAGAAGAGGCTAAAATAAAGCAACTCGGTATTTCTAAAGAATTATTAACTAAACATGGGATTGTAAGCAGTGAATGTGCAGCAGCTATGGCTAGCGCTGTACGTGAAAAATTTGATACTGATATTGGTATTGGATTAACAGGTGCAGCAGGTCCTACAGCCCATGATCATCAACCAGTGGGGACGGTTTGGATTGGTATCGCAATTGGCGATGAGAAACCGCTCACGTACTTACTTCATTTATCGGGCATGCGTAATACAAATCGACTGCGTGCTGCGAAATTTACTTGTCATTATTTAATGCAGCTTTTGGAAGAAAGAGGCTTTAAAAAACGTTAATCAATTTGCCCCGGCATAATATAGGTTCATCACCAAAAGTTGCGGATGACTTTTGTTTAAAACGATTATTATGTAAATAAGTTGATTGGAGCGTAGGCTGGACGCCCCCAGGAAAGCGCCCAGCCGGAACGAAAATCAACTACACGTTTTGGTGATGGTCCATAATATAGTTAAAATAGAAATTTGGGTAATGGAAAGTTACCCAAATTTTTATTTTGAATAAAAACGAATAAACGTTCGCTTTTTTCTTGCGTCTTCTCTTAAAAACAAGTATAGTAGAGATAGAGAAAAACAGTGAACAGTTTTCGAAGGAGGAAAATGAATGAGTGATCGTAAAGCAGCCTTAGAACAGGCGTTAAAACAAATTGAAAAGAACTTTGGTAAAGGTTCTATCATGAAACTTGGCGAAAAGACGGATTTAGAAATTGCTACATCTTCAAGTGGTTCGCTAGCACTTGATGCTGCATTAGGTGTAGGTGGTTATCCACGTGGACGTATTATTGAAGTATACGGCCCTGAATCATCAGGTAAAACAACGGTTGCGCTTCATGCCATTGCAGAGGTTCAGGCAAATGGTGGACAAGCAGCGTTTATCGATGCTGAGCATGCATTAGATCCAATATATGCACAAAAATTGGGTGTCAATATTGATGAGCTTCTATTATCTCAACCAGATACAGGCGAACAAGCGCTTGAAATCGCAGAGGCATTAGTACGTAGTGGCGCAATCGATATTATCGTTATAGACTCAGTAGCAGCATTAGTTCCGAAAGCGGAAATCGAAGGAGATATGGGTGACTCGCATGTTGGTTTACAAGCGCGTTTAATGTCTCAGGCTTTACGTAAACTTTCAGGTGCTATCAATAAATCAAAAACAATTGCTATCTTCATTAACCAAATACGTGAAAAAATCGGTGTTATGTTCGGAAACCCAGAGACAACGCCTGGTGGTCGTGCACTTAAATTCTACAGCTCTGTTCGCTTAGAAGTACGTCGTGCAGAAGCCATTAAACAAGGTAATGACATTATGGGTAACCGTACTAAAATTAAAATTGTGAAAAACAAAGTAGCGCCACCATTCCGTACAGCTGAAGTTGATATTATGTACGGTGAAGGAATTTCAAAAGAGGGAGAAACAGTTGATTTAGGTGTAGAACTAGATATCGTACAAAAAAGCGGTTCTTGGTATGCTTACGGTGATGAGCGCCTAGGACAAGGCCGTGAAAATGCTAAACAATATTTAAAAGAAAATCCAGCAGTGCTTGACGATATCGCAAATAAAATCCGTGCTTCTTACGGTATTGCATCATCATCTTATACAATTGCTGCGCATGATAATGAAGAAGAAATGGATGATGAATTAAAGCTTCTTCTTGAAGATGAATAATATAAGTGCATTGTTCCCACTCTTTATAGTGAGAGCAATGCATTTTTTTATTGTTAAGGAAACTACAGATTTTTGCCTGTGGATAAACTAAAGTATAGTCGGTGTCTAAGGTAAAGCACTACATCCTCGAGGTCGCTGCGATTTCTCGGGCAAAAGTGGTGGAGCGTTTACTTTTGCTTCGACCTCTCCAGCGCTTGTTGGAAGTAAACGAGCGCTTTAGCGCATTTGTTCTTTACACATACTGGGGAATGTGGTTGTATAATATTTGTTAGGATATCCATATATTTAGTGATGAAGGCAATCGCCAGAGCAATGAGTCGGCAATAGGAAGAGGTAATCAAAGAAGTGATAGATTGAACGTCATAAAGGGAAGTCGGGATCATATTTTCCTCACCGTAAATTGATATAGCATCGGGAATAAATAGCTTCCACCAAAAGAAAATGATACTTCCTAAGTACTGCTTCTACGTATGAAAATGAAAAGTTAAATTTAACGTTAGTGTAAAAGTAATAGGTAATTAATTCTCCTAATGGATATGGCTGACTTTTTTTCTTTTGAGAGGCGAACAGATGCCCGACTATCCTTGACAGAGCTTGAGGCTAGTTATACAATTAAATATGTATAATTACTGAATTATGACTTTAAATAGGCAGTACATTACATTTTGACTTCATTTTGGAAAGGCTTTTAAAGATCTCGTAAATGAAGTTGAAGCCTCTGGCAAATGGCAAGATTTTGAACAGACAATGATGCATAAGAATGTTCGCCTTAAAGCTTCGCATCCTGCGAAAACGGCTAACTAATTTGCATAGGTAAAACACTACGTCCAGTGACTTTACCGAATGACCGACATCGTTTCGGTCCTCGTGCATACTTTAACACAATTCAAAATCCGGGACATAGTTATGCCAAGGTGAAATGAATGTATGCGCCGACTGAAACTGTATTACCCAAATAGCAAGAGGAGGTGTTCATATGGATGCAATTACTATCATCTCCGCTTTGCTTGGACTCATCGTTGGTGCCGCTGTTAGCTATATCTACATGAAAAAAGTGAATGACTCAAAAATCACTGGTGCTAAACATGTCGCTGAAACAATCGTTGAAGAAGGAAAACGAGAAGCGGAGGCATTGAAGAAAGAAGCACTACTTGAAGCCAAAGATGAAACTCACAAATTTCGTACTGAAGCAGAAAATGACATTCGTGAACGTCGTTCTGAGCTTCAGAAACAAGAGAACCGTTTATTGCAAAGAGAAGAGAATCTTGATCGCAAAGATGATGCTCTAAATAAGAGAGAAGCAGGTTTAGAGCGTAAAGAACAAGCTCTAAGCGAAAGACAACAGCATATTGAACAGATGGAAAGCAAAGTGGACGAGCTCGTTGCCTCGCAAAAAACAGAGCTAGAAAGAGTTTCTGCTTTAACTAGAGATGAAGCAAAAGCTATTATCTTAGGAGAAGTAGAAAAAGAGCTAGCAACTGATATTGCTGTGATGACGAAGGAAGCTGAGACACGTGCGAAGGAAGAGTCAGATAAAAAAGCGCGTGAAATTTTATCACTGGCACTACAGCGTTTTGCAGCAGATCACGTAGCAGAAACAACAGTATCTGTCGTGAACTTGCCAAATGATGAAATGAAAGGTCGTATTATTGGTCGTGAAGGTCGTAATATTCGAACTTTGGAAACGTTAACAGGTATAGATTTAATTATTGATGATACTCCAGAGGCAGTTATTTTATCAGGCTTCGATCCAATTCGTCGTGAAACGGCTCGACTTGCACTTGAAAAACTTGTACAGGATGGCCGCATTCACCCTGCTCGAATTGAGGAAATGGTGGAAAAAGCTCGTCGTGAAGTGGATGAACAAATCCGCGAAACAGGTGAGCAAACAACATTTGAAATTGGCATTCATAACTTACATCCAGATTTAATGAAGATTTTAGGCCGCATGAAATACCGTACAAGCTATGGACAAAACGTCCTAAAACATTCAATTGAAGTCGCATATTTAGCTGGCTTGCTTGCTGCTGAACTTGGTGAAGATGTAGCATTAGCTCGCCGTGCAGGTTTATTACATGATATTGGTAAGGCAATTGACCATGAAGTTGAAGGTAGCCACGTCGAAATCGGTGTGGAATTAGCTACAAAATACAAAGAACATCCGATCGTTATAAACAGTATTGCTTCTCACCATGGCGACACAGAAGCAACATCTGTTATTGCAGTATTAGTAGCTGCAGCTGATGCGTTATCAGCAGCTCGTCCAGGTGCTCGAAGTGAGACGCTTGAAAACTATATCCGTAGACTAGAAAAGTTAGAGGAAATTTCCGAAAGCTATGATGGTGTAGAAAAATCCTTTGCAATTCAAGCTGGTCGTGAAATCCGTATTATCGTACAACCTGAAAAAATTGATGACTTGGCTTCACATCGCTTAGCGAGAGATATCCGTAAGCGAATTGAAGAAGAACTTGATTACCCAGGCCATATTAAAGTAACGGTTATTCGTGAAACACGTGCCGTAGAATACGCAAAATAATTGTCATACAGAAACGTCTTTTACTCAAAATAGAGTAAAAGACGTTTTTTTTATAGTTAAGGAAACGATAGATTTTTTGCCTGTACATAACCTAAAGCGACTTCGAGGATCTAGGCTAAAGCGCTACATCCTCGAGCTCGCTTCGTTTCCTCGTGCAAAAGTAGTGGAGCATTTACTTTTGCCTCGGCCCCTCCAGCGCTTTTGTTCTTAACTTGGTTGTGTAAGCTACTGTCATATTTATCGTGAAAATAGGCATATATACAATAAGTGCCTTTATTTATCAGCAATAAAATTTCTACTAATAATCATTTAAATTGGTGAAAAACAGTTAGGTGATGAATTGGAATAGGGAGATGATGAGCATGGTTGATACTCACAGCCATTTATTATCTGGAGTTGACGATGGACCACAACAACTTTCAGAGTCATTGCAATTACTAGAACATGCTGTGATGCAAGGAATAACAGCCATTATTACTACTCCTCATGCCAAGCACCCAATGTACGATGTGCCATATGAAAATGTATTACATCAGGTACATACTTTACAGCTAGAAATAGAAAAAAGAGCATGGCCAATCAAACTATTTCCTGGACATGAAGTACGCATCAATGAAAATATTTTAGAGTCTATCACAACTAAACAGCTTCATACGTTGGCAAACTCAAACTATCTATTACTTGAATTACCTTCGGAAACAATCCCTTTCTATTGTAAGGGAATTATTAGGTCATTAGTTGCATCAGGTATTACACCAGTTATTGCGCATCCTGAGCGAAATGGAGCTATTCGACAAAATGTAGCACTCCTTGAGCAATTCATTCGTGATGGGGCATTAGCACAAATTACAGCAGGTAGCATTACGGGGCATTTTGGCAAAAAAATTCAACAATTTGCAATGGATTTAATAGAAGCAAGACTTGTTCATACGTATGGTTCAGATGTCCATAATATGTCTACAAGACCATTGCTTTTTGAAGCTGGGTTAGATTACTTGGAGAAAATGAAACAGCTGGATATGGTTGACCTTTTCCTTGAAAACAATGAACGTGTTTTAGAAAATAAGCAGCTATTAATTGCGGAGCCAATCGTTATAAGTGAAAGAAAATGGTGGCATCTTTTCACAAAATAACATACGAAATGAAGCTATAGTGAGGGTGATGAAAGTGCGGTTTTTTATCCTAACGATATGTATGAGTGTATTACTACTCTTCAGTGCATTATCTTATGAAATATCTATACTAATTTACTTTACTGTCTTTTTTTCCATCTTTCCGATCATCCTTTTCATCTATAATCGAAGTGCAAATATTCGTAGAATGTATGTGAGCGATATATTTTTCTTTCTATTTATTATTTGTGGGCTATTAAGTGCTTTAGCCAATTCTGATATGGAATCACTTATGAATATTGTATGTATGCTTACGATGTATATAGGGTTATCGATTATATATAACTCATTTCAAACGGCTACTTTACATGTGCTAGCTATTAGTATTTGTCTCTCGCATCTCATTATTTTATTCTTATCTTTTTTCATGAATCGAGTTGTTTTCAACGCATTTGCGGGGATTTATAGCAACCCAAACATGATGGGATTGGCCATGACATTGTTAGCGGTCGTATTACTAGCTGGGACTATTCAATATTTTCAGGGTGTTACGAAAAAGGTTCCTATCGTAGTCCTAGTAAGCCTATTCTTTTTTGTTTTTTATATTATTTTACTCACACAAAGTAGAACGGCTGCCATCACCGTACTATTCGCTATCATAATGAGTATGGCCTTGTTAGCTATTCAAAACGCTTCAAGTATTAGAAAAGTGGGCGCACTCGTATCGGTTCTATGTGTACTAAGTATGACATTCATTTTCAGTCTAAGTAAAATTCCGATACTAAACGAAGCGGTTCAAAAAATTGTAGGGAAATTTCAGCGGAAATCGGCTGATCTATCTGATGGACGAATGGCAATTTGGCAAAATATCATAAAAGATTCCACATTATTTGGCCATGGAGAAAATTATCATGTTGGACAATTGGATGCACATAATACCTTTATTGCCCTATTAGCTGAGTATGGTTGGTTGGCCGTTACATTTTTTCTACTATTCGTAGCAGCATTATTATGGAACGCATTTTCTTTTGCTAAAAAACGAGTTAAGTATACGAACATGCTACAACTATTACCATTTTTAATACTTATCACTTATATTTTACTTTCAATGACGGAAATTATTATTTATACAACACCGATAATGATCGTTTTATTTGTTCTTTCTGGCAATTCATTTACCCACCATAAACTCGCGCTTAATAGTTCAAATATGAATAAAACGTGAAAATTAATAGACGACAGACCATTTTAATTGAAAATTAGCAGTTGGAAGAAGGGGGAATCATCTATTTGAAGATTGGATTTGTCAACAACGGAAAATCATTTTTACCAGAAATCTCAGCCTATGTAGCGTATTTAAATCAGCAGGATAATATTGAAGCCATCACCATTTTAACAGCGGAGATAAATGAAATTCCAATAACCAATATAGATTTATTATGGAAATTTCCTGGTTTAGATATAAAAAAACATTCAAGAGAGACAAAGATTATTCATGAATATAATTCGTTATCAACTGGTCATTTTCCGATGTTGAAAAATTTTGTGAAAAAAACTTGTAATGTTAAACCGCATGGTCGCGTATTTTTGAATGAACTTGTAGAAAAGGATTTTAAGATGAAGGACAATGTTCCAAAAATTCATCGAGATATGGGAATATCAAAAGACTTTTTCATAAAAACATCAAAAAAAGAGTACGACTTTGTATATGTCGGCGCAATGGGAACTGAAAGAGGTACCGCTGATGCGCTAAAGCCCTTTACGACAACTTTAAAAGATAACACGATTTTATTAATAGGAAATCCAACAAATGAATTATATACATCTTTCAAAGACTATAAAAATATTATCTTCTCAGGATCGCTACCTTATCATGAAGTTCCTCTTCTAGCGTCAAAAGCAGAATACGGGCTGAATTATATGCCTGATGTGTACCCTTTCAATTTACAAGCTTCAACTAAGCTCCTTGAGTACTGCGCATTAGATTTGAAAATTGTTACGACCGATTATCCTTGGGTCAATAATTTTGAAAAGAAAACACAAGGACGCTTTTTTAAATTACACCGAAATTTAGCAAACTTTACGATGGCAAATTTAAAAAACTTTGAATTTGTGACACCAGATGTTAGTTATTTAGAGTGGAACCTATTGTTAGATAGGGTAAAACTGATGGAGTTTATCAAGTTAGTAATGGAATAGTTTGATATGTGATATGCCGTTAATTTATTTGGATAACAGAAAGGAAATTGTATAATGATCCCTAAAAAAATTCACTTCTGTTGGTTTGGCGAAAATCCGTATCCGCAGGTAGTTGAAGCGTGTATTGCCTCCTGGCAAAAATTAATGCCTGACTATGAACTAATTGAATGGAATGAAAATTCATTTGATATTCAATCCAATCAATTTGTACAAGAAGCCTACGAATCTAAAAAATATGCTTATGTAGCTGATTATGTTAGGTTATATGCACTATACACACAAGGTGGCATTTACTTGGATACAGATGTAGAAGTTGTCCAATCGTTAAACCCTTTTTTATCTCATCAAGCATTTACTGGCGGAGAAAATAGTGATACATGTGTAACCGGAACAATGGGGGCTGTAAAGGGGCATCCGTGGATTAAGCTACTGCTGGATTTTTATGAAGATAAAAGTTTCTATACGGAACAAGGTCAACAAACAAATACTGTTATCATCACGGATCTAACGAGAGAAAAATATGGATTTACAGAGTCTAATCAACATAGGCAATTGGATGACGATCTACACATATATCCATTTGAATATTTCTGTGCGAAGGACTTCGAATCAGGAACGATTAACCAAACTGTTAATACATTTACGATCCATCACTTTAATGGTTCATGGTTGTCAGAGCAACAAAAAAAACGACATAAAAAAGTAATGCGTTATAAATATGCTATCAACAAATTATTTGGACCGAATGCTTTTGATCAGTTAAATAAAACACGTAAAAAATTAAATGGTATCAAGATTTTCGAGTGAAAATGTAATGCATAAAAGGACAAGTGGAGGCAAGGTGGACTAATGAAGGAAATTCGGATGGGTGCTATTCTCTCTTACTTATCTATTGTTTGTACGTTTATAGTAGCAATTGTGTTTACCCCTATTATGATTCGAATTCTTGGTCAAGAAGAATACGGATTATACTCATTAATTACAGTTTTTGTTGGGTATTTAACAATATTAGATTTTGGTTTAGGGAATGCAATTATTCGTTATATTTCTAATAATCGAGTAGTAGGTGATAAGGAGACGGAAGCTAGATTAAATGGCTTTTTTCTGCGGCTATTTTCGATTATAGGTGCGTTTACTCTTGCCATTGGGTGTTTTGTGTATTTCCAAGTAGAGACAATTTTTGGACAAAGCTTATCTTCATTGCAAATCGAAAAGGCAAAAGTAATGGTAATAGTGATGACCGTAAGCTTTGCCTTACAATTTCCTTTAAGTGTTTTCTCTTCAATCCTTCAAGCCTATGAAAAATTCATACTAATTAAGTTAACTTCATTTATAAAAGTAATCGTACAACCGTTACTGATGCTGTTTTTCCTGTTACAAGATGCTGGTGCAGTCGGGATGGTTTATATTGTAGCTAGCTTAAATGTATGTGTATTAATAATAAATTCTATTATTTGTTTGAAAACGTTAAAAGTACGATTTATCTTTTCTGGTTATAATCCAGGCCTTATAAAAGAAATATTCGTCTATTCATTTTTTTTGTTTGTGACAGTCATAGTGGATAAAATTTATTGGCAAACTGACCAAGTATTACTGGGGATTATGAAAGGAACAGAAGATGTAGCCATTTATGCAATTGCTATACAATTTATTATGATATTTATGGCACTAGCACTTGCCATAAGTGATTTGTATTTGCCAAAGATTTCAATGTTGGTGACACAAGCGGATGGTCTTATGGAAATTAATCGGTTATTTGTCAATGTTGGCGCCATTCAGCTAATGATTCTTGGATATGTATTAAGTGGCTTTTTTTTATTTGGTAAAACTTTCATCTCATTGTGGATAGGGGATGAATATTTAATCGTCTATCCGATCGTACTGATCATCATGTTGCCGTTTTCAGTCGATTTAATTCAAAATATAGGTCTGAGTGTGTTAAAGGCAAAAAATATGTTTAAGTTTCGAACAGTATTATTAATTACACTTGCTAGCACAAATATTATTCTATCTATTCCTGCCATCTATTTATTCGGGGTTATTGGAACAGCAATCATAACCGCGGTATCGTTATTTATTGGGAATGTATGTATTATGAATGTTTACTATGCAAAAAAAATACAACTAACTATTAAAAAATTTTGGATACGCATTAGCAAGATTTTCGTAGCTATTGTTATTGCGTCTCTTTTAATGAAAGGTATACTAATTGTTTTCCCACTTTCGAATACTTGGTACATTTTAGGGCTGTATATTGCCTTATACAGTATGATTTTCGGTATATCTTTGTTCACATTTGGAATTACTGCTTCTGATCGAAAATATTTAATTGGAAAAGTAAAAATGCTCAGCCTAGCTGGAGGGGTGAAATTTTGGGGTCAGAAATCCTCGTAACTGTTATTATACCGGTATATAACGCAGCACCGTATTTAAAGAAATGTCTAGCAAGTATTTGCCAACAAACGTTAAAGCCAATCGAAATTATTGCGATTAATGACGGCAGTACTGACGATTCTCTTTCTATTTTACATCAATTGGCCTTACGAGATCAGCGAATAATCATTCATAATCAATCAAATGGTGGGGTAAGTCATGCTAGAAATATAGGGATTAACGAGGCAAGAGGTCAATACGTTACGTTTGTCGATGCGGATGATTGGATAGAGCCATCTATGTTGGAACGATTATATAGCGCTATTCAAGAAACAGAAACTGAAATAGCTAAATGTGATGTTTTTGTAGATGGAAAAAATGATGGCAATCGTTTAAACTATCCGTCGACTGCAAATGAACTTTTTGACTCTCAGGAATGTTTGCATTTATTATTTACTGAATTTCATGAAAAACATTTCGGTTTTGCTTGTAGTAAATTGTATTCTAAAGCCTTTCTTGATCAATTTGGAATTCGATTTGAAGAGGATATGAATTTTTCTGAAGATGTTTTATTCATAACAAAAGCGATCACAAAGAGTAAGACAATTTGTTATGTGCCTCAGCAGCTTTATCATTACAATGTGTTGCCACAGCAATCATTAACGAGAAGCTACCGTAAGAATGAGCGAGAAAAATATGATGTAATCTATGAACGTATTCGTGAGACATTAGTAGCTGAAAATATTTTTACATCCATTGAAACTAGCTTCAATGGATATGTATTTTCCGGTTTAGTAAATTTAACACTTCACATGCAGAGTTCCCCATATAAGGGGCTCGATTTATTAAAAGAGATTAAAGAAGAAATAGTCAGTTTTGTTGATGACTACCCTTATGTTCTTGAGATAAACCCAATAAAATTTTCATTGAAAAAGAAGCTCTATTATCAGTTGTTGAAAAAAAATGCTGTATCTACGCTAGCATTTATCATTTTTTTATCGATGAGGAAAAAATGAATTACTTGTTGTATTAGGAATAACATAGGACATAAATTTATATAATAAATATATAATTGAGTATTTCATTTTACTAGCTACTATACCAATTAACTATGAATATCACACTCCATTACACAAATTTAGATAGTTTAGGGGAAGGAGATATACTCGATGGAGAATTCGATTCAAGTAAAGGCGATAGTAAAAATCTTACGAAAACGTTTGCTTCTTATTCTTTCGATAATTATAATCGCGATGGCATTGGCTGCTTATGTTAGTTACTATGTCATCACGCCTGTATATCAAGCTGAAACTCAAATATTAATCAACCAAAAAAATACGGATCAACAACAAATGTATACGGGTGCATATTCAATTGAGACAGATTTACAATTAATAAATACGTATAATGTCATTATAAAAAGCCCAGCTATTCTATCAAAAGTAATTGAAGAGTTGAAATTAGAATTATCTCCCGAACAATTAGCAGAAAAAATTACGGTCAATAATGAAAGCCAATCACAAGTAGTTTCTATAAAGATTCTTGATGAAAAGCCAGCACGAGCGGCGGAGGTTGCCAATAGGATAATAGATGTCTTTAAAGAAGATATTCAAAAACTGATGAACGTAGATAATATCAATGTCCTTTCAGTAGCTAAATTAGCTGATGACCCACAACCAGTGAAGCCGAAAAAAATTCTAAATATTGCGATTTCCGGTTTTCTTGGACTACTTTTAGGAACAGGCATTGCATTTAGTGTAGAATTTTTCGATTCAACAATAAAGACAGAGCAGGAAATTGAAGAGCTATTAAATTTACCGATAATAGGATTCGTGAGTTCAATAAAAGAAGGCAGAGGATCTATCTCTACTAGACGAGGGAGACGAGTCACATAATGTTTAAAATGAAAAATAAAAAAAAGAAAGCATTAGCGATGATGCAACGGAAACTATTGACTAACGTACACACAACTTCTATTATTTCTGAGCAGTTTCGAACAATTCGAACAAATTTAAAATTTGCGCTCCCTAATTTATCGTGTAAAACAATTTTAGTGACATCATCTATCCCTGGTGAAGGAAAGACAACGAATGCAGCAAATATTGCGATCGTTTTTGCTCAAGAAGGTAAAAAAGTTTTAGTAGTGGATGCTGATATGCGAAGACCTGCTATCCACTATACATTTGAATTGCATAATATTTCAGGTCTATCAAGTGTACTGATACAAAATGACACGTTGAGCGAAGCGATACAAGAAACGTTTATAGAAGGATTATTTGTCCTCACTAGTGGACCAATCCCACCTAATCCTGTAGAGCTTCTTGCTTCAGAAATGATGGATACGTTAATAGAAAAAATGATAGATTTTTATGATGTAATCATCTTTGATACGCCACCTGTTAATTCTGTGACCGATGCACAAATTTTAGCGAATAAAACAGATGGTGCACTACTTATTGTTAATACTGGAGTAGTAGAGAAATCTAGTGTTGTCAAAGCGAAAAATTCCTTACTAGTAGCACAAGCAAAAATATTAGGCGTTGTTATGAATAACTATGCTCTGCCCAAAGAACAATATAAGAACCAGTATTATCATACAAGAAAATAGAAATCAGTACCGTCCGCCTGACAAGTACCTAATAGCTTGTCAGGTTTTTTTATAGACAATCAGAAAGAGTATCAGCGCCTATATTTTCAAGCCTAAAAAGCATCTGTTAAATACGCTAGACGGACATAATTTTGCGTTTGTCTTTGAATTGGTGGTAAAATATAAGGTGCTAATTAATGAAAGAGTGGTTATGAAAATGAAAGTTTTATTTATTGGGGATATTGTAGGTTCGATCGGCCGAGATGCAGTGGAAAAGTATTTACCACGCTTAAAGAAAAAATATAATCCAGACGTTGTTATTGCCAATGGTGAAAACGCAGCAGCAGGACGTGGAATTACACGTAATATTTATAATGACCTATTGCAAATGGGTGTAGATGTCATTACGATGGGTAATCACACTTGGGATAATAAAGATATTTTTGATTTTATAGATGATGCAGATTATTTAATACGCCCTGCAAACTTTTCAAGTGATGCACCAGGTAAAGGCATGGTGCAAATTTCAAAAAACGGTGTAACACTATCTGTTATTAATTTACATGGTCGAGTGTTTTTACCTCCTCACGAGGATCCATTTGCGATGGCAGAGAAATTAATCGAAGAAGCGCATAAAACGTCACCGCTTGTATTCGTGGATTTTCATGCAGAAGCGACAAGTGAAAAAATTGCGCTTGGATGGCATTTAGATGGAAAGGCCTCTGCAGTAGTTGGTACACATACACATGTGCAAACAGCTGATTCACGTATTTATCCAAATGGAACAGCCTATATTACGGACGTTGGTATGACAGGTCCATACGATGAAATTTTAGGTATGACGAAGGAAAGTGTCATTTATAAATTCCAAACAAATATGCCATCTCGTTTTGAAGTGCCTAAAAAAGGACGCGATGTGTTAAGTGGTTTCTTTGTAGACATTGATGATAAAACAGGCAAAGCTCGTCATTGTGAGCGGGTGTATATAAACGAAGATTATCCGTTCCAAGCATAAGAAGAGAAACTATTGTGTATGAAAAAATGCACAATAGTTTTTTGTTTTGAAAATTTGTTAATTCAATGAAATTAAAGCACCATAATAAAATATGACTCTTCGGCAAAACGAGGGGTGATTTCCGTTCCTACTTGGGCTTTCTTTGGGTGTCGGGGCAACAGATGTTTGCTGCGCGACCAGTGGTACTATTCCAATGAAAAAGAGCGCCCTTATTGGGTGCTTTTTTTTATGAGGGTAAATAATTCTTTTACAGATTCGTCCTCTTGTATTTTGTAATTTTTACCGTCAAACTGTAGGATGCCACTTTCAATGATAGAGATATGGTATGAATTATTGTTGTGATAAATAATGAACGTGTATCCTTCCAAATGAGAAAATTCAGAGTGAGACTGTTTAACTTTTAAATCTTCCAGTGAACCAATTAATGTTGGAAATATAGGATTGTCTTTAATAACGTTTGTTATAGTTGTCGTTGATTCATTTAAGATACCAATTTTATTAATTTCTTCGCTTAAATTAACTGTATGTAGTAAATCTTTAACAAAGCTTTTTGTTTTGTATTCGTTGAAAAAGTAAATTGAGACTGCTATTAAAATTAAAGCTTTAATAAAAATTATTTTTTTCTTCATTCGAAACAACTCCTTAAATTATTGGGATTTTAATCATTTTCGAATTTTTAGTCAAGAATAGGTTACTATCATTCTCGGTTGTTTAAGTGCCCATTGTTGCACCTACTATAGAAAGAGGGATTCGATGGGAGAATATGAGTCTTTAATCGGTTTAATGAGCAATACAGACTTTCCAATTGTCGCTTTTTTGGCCTTTTGGAAGTTCGATAAATCACTGACTGGCTTGAAGAAGCTGGAAATGGTAAGACGAATACGGTTTCTTTCACTTCGCTTTCGTCGCAGAGCAAAGATTTCCGCAGAGATAGCGAGTAGTCTGGAACGGAAATCATCCCACGTTTTGCAAAGGAGCCATAGTTATTTATAATGGCGCCTTTATTTCAATGACAAAGTAATTTTTTAACTGTAATTATCAGTCTTTTTAGATTGTTTTGATATATAAGAAATGAAAATAGTCTATTTCCTTCTCGTCGAGCATAAAATGACCTATCGACAATAACTTGAGGTCCAAAAGGGGGACATGAGTTGTTGAGCGTAAACACTATTCGCGAAACGGGGAGGAATAATTGTGGATTCATTAAAAGTATCATCACGCTCTAATCCAAATTCAGTTGCAGGTGCATTAGTCGCGGTAATCAGAGAAAAAGGGCAAGCAGAAATGCAGGCAGTTGGGGCAGGTGCACTTAACCAAGCCGTGAAAGCAGTGGCCATTGCACGCGGATTTGTAGCGCCAAGTGGCACAGATTTAATTTGCGCACCGGCGTTTGCCGATATTTTAATTGCTGGTGAGGAACGTACAGCCTTAAAGCTTCTTGTGGAAAAACGTATTCGATAAAAAAGTAATGAAGTAAAATGCCTTGCACATAATAAGCTGCAAGGCATTTTTTTCGTTTATATAGACAATAAGGATATCAGGAAGAGAATCCCTCATGCTCTACATACTAACATGTTAAATGTCACTTGAATTCAGCAAGCAAATTTTTTAAACTTAATTGATTTGATAATTACAACTTTATGAACGCTATTTTCAGTCAAAGGTCTGAATTTCGCTGAAATCGCGTAATAACAATAGTGCAGACCGTTTCTTCGTGTTAAACTTATGAAGGAAAAATAATAGTATATACATTGGATCTAAGGAGTTGTTGACATGTTACATCAGCTTTCATGGAAAGTCGGTGGGCAACAAGGTGAAGGGATTGAAAGTACAGGGGAAATTTTCTCAATGGCAATGAATCGTTTAGGTTACTTCCTATACGGTTACCGTCATTTCTCTTCTCGAATTAAAGGTGGCCATACGAATAATAAAATTACAGTTCGTCCAACAGAAGTACGTTCAATTGCGGATGATTTAGATATTTTAGTAGCGTTCGATCAAGAAACAATCGACGTCAATTATAAAGAGTTAACAGAAAATGGGATTATTTTAGCGGATGCAAAATTTGATCCAGTGAAGCCAGAAGATTCAAAAGCGCCATTATTTGCGGTACCTTTTACAGAGGTAGCTGCAGAGCTAGGTACTTCGTTGATGAAAAATATGGTGGCAATCGGGGCAACAGCTTCATTGCTAAATCTAGAAGATGAAGTGTTCCAAAATGTTGTAGATGATATTTTTGGCAGAAAAGGTGAAGAAGTTGTTCAGAAAAACATGGAGGCAATTACACGCGGCCATGAATTAATGAATGAGCTTTTAGGCGATCGTGTAGGTGAATGGGCTCTAGCACCAGCAGACGGTAAACGCCGTATGTTCATGATTGGGAACGATGCAATAGCACTTGGTGCACTTGCAGCTGGGACACGCTTAATGGCAGCTTACCCAATTACACCAGCTTCTGAGATTATGGAATACCTTATTAAAAAATTACCGAATTTCGGTGGTACGGTTATTCAAACAGAAGACGAAATTGCTGCAGCGACAATGGCAATTGGGGCAAACTTTGGTGGGGTTCGTGCCTTTACAGCTTCAGCTGGTCCGGGTCTTTCATTAATGATGGAAGCAATTGGTCTTTCAGGTATGACAGAGCAGCCACTAGTAGTTGTTGACACACAACGTGGTGGTCCATCAACAGGGTTACCAACAAAACAAGAGCAATCAGATTTAATGGCGATGTTATATGGTACGCATGGTGAAATTCCTAAAGTAGTGATTGCACCTTCTACAATGGAAGAAGCATTCTTTGACACAATCCAAGCGTTTAACATTGCGGAGGAATTACAATTACCAGTTATTTTAATGACTGACTTGCAATTATCTCTAGGGAAACAATCTGTAGAGCCATTCGATTACAGTAAAATAGAAATCCGCCGTGGTAAAATTGTTACTGATGACATTGAAGAAGCAGCTGATAAAGCATACTTCAAACGTTATGAGAATACGGAAGACGGTATTTCACCGCGTGTGCTACCTGGTACATTAAACGGTATTCACCATGTAACAGGGGTTGAGCACGATGAAACAGGTAAGCCATCGGAAGCAACTGGTAACCGTCAAGTACAAATGGATAAACGTTTCCGTAAGCTAGAGGCATTGAAATTTGATAATCCAGTATTTTCAAATACGCCACATGAAGAAGCGGATATTTTATTAGTCGGCTTTAACTCAACACGTGGAGCTATTGAAGAAGTACAAGAACGATTAAATGCTCAAGGTATGAAGGTGAATCATGCACATATTCGTTTAATTCACCCATTCCCGTCTGCTGAAGTGGCACCACTTGTAGAAAAAGCGAAAAAAGTAATCGTTGTAGAAAATAACTACACAGGTCAATTAGCAAATATTATGAAGATGAATATTGGTGGTCACGATAAAATCGAGACGATCACAAAATATAATGGTACACCATTCTTGCCAGGTGAATTAGAAAATCGTGTGAAGGAGTTGACTCGCTAATGGCAACATTTAAGGATTTTCGTAATACAGTGAAACCAAACTGGTGCCCAGGCTGTGGTGACTTCTCTGTACAAGCAGCGATTCAGCGCGCCGCGGCTAACGTTGGTATTGAACCAAACGAACTAGCGGTTATCTCTGGGATCGGCTGTTCTGGTCGTATTTCAGGTTACATTAATTCTTACGGTTTCCACGGTATTCATGGCCGTGCATTACCAATTGCACAAGGTTTGAAAATGGCTAACCGTGATTTAAACGTTATTGCTTCTGGCGGTGACGGCGATGGCTTTGCTATTGGTATGGGTCATACAATCCATTCCATCCGTCGCAACATTGACATCACATACGTTGTTATGGATAACCAAATTTATGGTTTAACAAAGGGTCAAACATCTCCACGTTCTGCTGCAGGATTTATTACAAAATCTACGCCAGGTGGTGCGATTGAACCTTCACTAAAACCGTTAGAAGTCGCTTTAACTAGTGGAGCTACATTTGTGGCACAAGGCTTCTCAACAGATATTAAAGAGTTAACGGCTTTAATTGAAGCGGGCATTAATCATAAAGGCTTCTCATTCATCAACGTATTCTCACCTTGTGTTACGTATAACAAAGTGAATACGTATGATTGGTTTAAAGAAAACTTAACGAAGCTTGCTGATATCGAAGGCTATGACAATGCTGACCGTGCTATGGCAATGCGTACAGTGATGGAGCATGAAGGTTTAGTAACAGGTATTATTTATCAAGATACTGAAACAGCTTCATATCAAGAAAAAGTACCAGGCTACTCAGAGCTACCATTAACAGATATTGATATTAATATGAGCGAAAATGATTTTAATAAATTAGTGAAAGAATTTATGTAAATCAAATTTTATACAACATGATAAAAAGCATTTGGGATGACCTCATTCCAAATGCTTTTTGTGTTTTTGAAAGACTATGTAATTAAATAAAGTACGGCTCTTCTGCAAAACGAGGGGTTGATTTCCGTTCCTGCTGGGCGCTTTCCTGGGGGCGTCCGATGAGCCGCTTCACTGCGCTGCAGGGTCTCATCTGTGACGCTGATCCCCGAGGAGTCGCCCAGCCTCCAATCCAATCAACCATTTCACAAAGCATATCACTCTAATAAATAGTCATAAAACAAAAGTTCAGTAGGGGACGTCTATGCAATAGTGAAGCATTATAGCATTCTCTGATTAAATTGATTTTCAGCGTGACGATCCACAAAAATTTTTGATTTCCTTACAAAATCCTTATAATCATTTTCTACACTAAAATCATCGAAAGGAAGATGATTATGGAAGATATTATTTTACAAACAGAAAATCTTAGTAAAAGCTTTAAGGGGCAAAAAATTGTAGAGGACTTGTCGTTAACGATACCTCGCAATTCTGTTTACGGTTTACTTGGTCCGAATGGTGCAGGGAAATCAACAGCGTTAAAAATGATAACTGGGATGCTGCGCCCGAATGCAGGAAAGATACTTTTTAGTGGCCGTGAATGGAATCGTAATGATTTAAAAGACATGGGTGTATTAATTGAAACACCACCTTTATATGAAAACTTAACGGCAAGAGAAAATCTCAAGGTTCGAACGATTGCCCTCGGATTGCCACAGTCACGCATTGACGAAGTATTAAAAATTGTTGACTTAACCAATACAGGGAAAAAACGAGCAGGACAGTTTTCTTTAGGGATGAAACAACGCCTAGGAATAGCAATTGCGCTATTAAACTATCCGAAGCTTTTAATTCTTGATGAGCCAACAAATGGTCTCGACCCAATCGGCATCCAAGATCTTCGAAAACTGATTCGATCTTTTCCAGAGCAAGGGATAACAGTCATTTTATCAAGCCACATACTTTCAGAAGTAGAGCAGGTCGTTGATGAAATCGGCATCATTGCAGGAGGAAAATTAGGCTATCAGGGAGTTGCCCCACAAGGTCAGGAATTAGAATCATTATTTATGCAAGTAGTGTCAGCTAATAGAAAGGCAGGCATGTAACATGATTTCGATTATGAAGGCTGAAAGATTAAAATGGAAAAAGACCTTTATTCCTAAATTAGTTTTGCTAGCACCCATTGTGGCAATCTTACTAACTGCAGTATTAATGGGAGGAAGTTTTTTTCAAAGTGGCGCTTATAATTGGTGGTATACAATGCTCCTGCCGGGTGCACTGACGATATGTTGTGCATTGGTGATCGAAAAAGATGCTAAATTGAAATACCATAGTATTCTCGCAATGCCGATTGATCTGAAGAAGATTTGGTTTGGCAAAATACTTGCATGTAGTACCTGGTTGTTATTAATTACAATTATTTTCTTTGCTGGTATTACTGCTGGTGGAATATTATTTGGTAATAGCTATTCTTTCATTAATAGTCTTACAGGTAGTTTGTTAATTTTCGTCACGTTTTTATGGCAAATTCCTCTTTGTTTATTCCTTGCGGCAAAATTAGGAACTTATATGTCCATTTTAATAAATTTAGTTGGCAATATTGCCGGTATGATCGCACTTGCAAATGGGGAGTTTTGGTATAGTGTTCCTTACGCCATTACTGCAAGACTAATTTGTCCAACGCTAGAGATTTTACCAAATGGTCTGCCAGTGCCTGAAGGTAGCCCGTTATTAAGCATGTCGGTTATAGTTCCAGGTATATTAATTACTTTAGCATGGTTTGCTTCAATCAGCTTCCTTACTGCACGTTGGTTTCAAAAAAGGGAGGCGAAATAGTTCATGGTAATGTTAAGATTACTTAGAGCAGAGTTTCTTAAAACAAAAAGAACGCCATTTTTGCTCACGCATCTAATTGTACCTATTATTATTTCAGGGGTATTTTTAGCATACTATACTTATTCACCGTGGGGTTTTAATGATAGGGTAACGGCATATCTTCAAGGAGTAACATGCGGGTTTCCAATTATTATTGGATTAGTTTGTGCAATGGCTGCGGAGCAAGAAGCAAAGGCAGGGCAGTTCCAGGGGATGCTAACAGCTACTAAAACAAAAATAGTGGCCTATTTAAGCAAGTTGCTACTGTTATTGTTATTTAGTTTTGGAGCAATATTACTGTCTTTCGGTATTTTTAGTGTTGGATTTATTGAACTTTTGCATGAAGATACTTTTGATTATCAATTTTATTTTATAGCTGGATGTATTCTATTTGTAAGCTGTGCATTTTTATATATTTTACATTTTTTTGTTAGTCTTCATTTTGGTAAAGGTGCCTCAATCGGATTAGGTATTGTAGGGTCACTAATAGTAGCCTTATTACTCACTGGATTAGGTGATGGCATTTGGTCATTTATACCTTATGGTTGGGGTGGTCACTTTGTTTCATTATGGACAATGAAAGCGTCAGGGGTTGACTTATCAATAGTGGAAGTAGGACTACAGGAAGGTATTATTGCTTCAGTATGTGGAACATTGTTCGCGTTAGTCCCTTCTTGTTTATGGTTTTGGAAATGGGAAGGAAGAAAGTCTGATAATTAGGGTATGAAGAAATGATGAGGGTAGAAATATGGCGAAAATATTGGCAGTAGATGATGAGAAAGATATTTTAATATTGATAAAAAATGCATTACTAAAAGACGAGCATTTAGTAACGGCAGTCTCTGATGCGACCGAAGTAAGTAAAATGGATCTGGGTGCCTTCGATTTAATTTTATTGGATGTGATGATGCCCGAAATTGATGGATTTACTTTATGTGGCCAAATACGCCATGCTGTAGATTGTCCCATCCTTTTTTTAACGGCTAAATCATTGGAGGAAGATCTAATGTATGGTCTAGGTCTTGGAGCAGATGATTTTATTATCAAGCCGTTTGGAATTGGTGAGCTACGTGCAAGAGTGTATGCGCATTTGAGACGCGAAAAAAGGGAAAGACGCAGTATCCTTTTTGTAGATAACATTCATTTCAATCTTTCTGGTAAAGAGCTGTTTGTAAATGAGGAAAAGGTAATGCTGACAAAAAGCGAATATGAAATATGCGAATTTCTAGCTCGGAATCGAGGACAGGTATTTTCGAAGGAAAAGATTTATGAAACTATTTTTGGGTTTGATGGGAAGAGTGACAGCACTGCCATTACTGAGCATATTAAAAATATCCGTTCAAAGCTACATACCTTTAATGTTGACGCCATTGACACTGTTTGGGGGATTGGATATAAGTGGAGACAATGAGGTCCAATAAAGGAACACGTTTACATACTTTTTTTCTTCGATATCTCTTTTTCCTATGTATAGGCACTATTCTTTTAGTAGTACTACTATTTAGTATATTTTTATTTGCTTTTTCCGCCAATATTGTATTGCCCGCAAATTATGCAGAAATTCAGATTTCATTATCAAAGGATCGCATAACGTCTAGTAGTTCGGTTACAGCTGATATTATTCCAGACCTTGTTGACTACGCTGTTTTGTCTAAAGATGGACAATTTTTTTCAGGGAGTCTTTCAGAAAAGGAAGCTATTAAGGCATGGAATGTAATGAAAAAGGGGGAAACTTCAAGTGGCTCCCAATTTTACTCGTTTATACAGCGAGAAAATGAGATTTGTATATTACGATATTATTTAGTACCCCAGTATCGTTCAGAATTTTTAAGAAAATATTTGCCTAATCCGCAACTATTAGAACTCCTATTGTTTATTATAGGGATAGTAACATATGCAACTGTGCTTGCTATTCATTTTGGAAGAAGTTTAAAGAAAAAAATGTTTGGCTTGCAGGAAGCGATTGAAAAAATACAAAATCAAAATTTGGATTTTACAATAAATACTTCAGGAATTCGTGAGATAGATGAAATATCCATTTCTCTTGAGCATATGAGGGAGGCATTAAACAGTTCTTTAAAACAGCAATGGGAATCAGAACAGGCACGTAGAGAGCAAATCTCTGCTCTTGCTCATGATCTGAAAACACCACTTACGATTATTAAAGGAAATGCAGAGCTTCTACAAGATACTGATCAAGATGATATTCAAAAAGAATATAATAATTATATTTTGAAAAATACAATAGAAATAGAAAAATTCACGAAAGAGCTGATCGATTTATCGAAAATGGAGAAAAGTATCGTTCGTGAAAAAATGAATGTTAAAACGGATGTATTTATGACAGAAGTAGAGCATCAAATGAGAGCTCTTTCGTTGGAAAAAAAGCTTCAAGTAGTTGTCCGAAAGGAAATGCTTCCCACTCTCATATGGATCGATGAAGAGCAGTTCTATCGAGCGATGATAAATGTTATTGCTAATGCGGTAGAGCACACACCTGAAAAGGGTAAGATATTATTAACCGTGCAAAGTGCTAATGATGTGATTCAATTTACCGTTACCGATAGCGGCTGTGGATTTTCTCCGAAGGATTTAAAAGAAGCTACCAAACAGTTTTATCGCGGAGACCCAAGCAGAAATGCAGGAAATCACCATGGGATGGGGCTTTATATTGCCCAATCAATTGTTCAGAGTCATAGTGGGGCACTGCAAATTGATAATGATTTAGCAGCAGGTGGAGGAAAAGTGACCATAACAATCCCAAACAATTTCTTCTTGAAGTAATTGTTTTACTGTCACTTTGCTTTTGGAAAGATAAACAAAATTATTCAAAATGCGGGTAATTATTTTTCTGATAGAAGGATCCTTTTGTTTATGCCTATTTTGGTATGGAACGGAAATTAGAGTCTTCTAATGAAGTTCATTAATATTATATTAGATAAAATGTATACAAGTTGATCTTCGTTATGGCTGGGCGACTCCTTGGGGATCAGCGGTAGAGGAACGAAGGCTAAAACCATCACATCCTGTTGCCCCAAGCGGCTCATCGGACGCCCCCGGGAAGCTTTGCTCTGTGCGAAAGCGAAGCGTCAGCGGCAAAGCGCCCAACCGGAACGGAAATCAATTCCACGCTATAATGGTGACCTTTAAATTAATAAATATCTTGAGAAAAGAGTGATTTTGGCAAATTTGCTAATATCATTCTTTTTGTTTTTGGAAAAAGGAAGAAATGGGGAGCGCGTTCAGGCAATAATATTCTAAAAAATGCTACAATAAAAGAAAAAAGAAGAGGCGATGATGCACGTGGATAACGTCATTGATTTTATTGCAAAGAAAAGAGAGCGCGAAGAAAGGCAGCGCGCACAGGATTTAGAAAAGTATGTTGCGACACAATGTAATTTCCATCAACCAGAAAATATTGATGCACTTGTTGAAGGAAAAATGATTGAAGTCAAAGATCATACGTTGTTTTTAGGTTTTCTCTCAATATTAAAAGATGAAAAAATTGATCCACTTGATATTTTTCAAGACGTATTTACATTAGAACCTTCCCGCTTTGAGATGTCCTATAATATGAGATGGTGGTCAGTCGTACAGCTTGCATTTACATTTTTAACAATTTTAAAGGAAAACGAGCCACATACATATGCAGATTTTCTTGGTTTATAAAATTAATCTAGAGTGTGTGCACGTCTTGAAAAGCTACATTAACGTGCGCATACAGAACTAGATTCCTTCTTATTCCCCCAAAATAACCCCCTTAAATAAAATGTACAACGACGTTGCATATTGCAGATTTTTTATACACGATTGAGTGACAACATCACGTTAGCCCAGAGCCTCTGGCATGAATGAAAAATATAGACTCATAGTGTTATTAGTATTAAGTTCAGAATAGAACGCATACAAATGATTAAATTCATTTTTAATATGAGAGGCGAGTAAAATTGTCAAAAACAGTTGATCAACCCTTTTTACCAGTTATTATACAATCAGGTCAATATGCATATGGGGTAGCCCGTTCCTTCTATGAGGCGTATCGTATGAAAAGTCTTGTATTAGAGCCTTCAATGAAAACAAAAGGTATTCGAACGCTTCTACTAGGTGGGGCGCTAGGAATAGCGACTCAAAATAGTGATATCCTGGATTTTCAATATGTGGACCGTTTAGATGAACCAGATTATTTTGTACAAGCTTTAATAGAAGTAGCGAAGCAGTTCAAACATAAAAAATTAATCCTTCTTGTATGTGATTGTTATTATGCGGAGCTGATCATTACTAATAAACAGACATTACAACATTATTTTATTTTGCCTTATATAGATGAGGGTTTAATGAAGAGGGTTCAAACAAAGGAAGAATTTTATAAGCAATGTGATTTATATAATTTAAAATATCCCCAAACGATCGTATTGACAAAGGAACATCATGTAACAAGTGAAATACCCTTCGATTATCCAATAATAATCAAGCCATCGAATTTCGTTGAATATTCGCGTTGTTCCTTCCCTGAGAAGAAAAAAGTATTTCTTGTAAAAAATGAAGAAGAGAAGCGGCATATTATTAAAAGCATTTATCGCTCTTCCTATAAAGATTCTTTAATTCTTCAAGAGTTTATTCCAGGTGATGATTCTTATATTCGGGTATTAGACGTTTACGTAGGAAAGGACAGGAAGGTTAAACTGATGTGTTTAGGGAACAAGCTCCTTGAAGATCCATCACCACAAAATATTGGAATCTCCTTGGCGATTATGACAGACTTCGATAAACAGCTTATGGACAACTTGCGCTATTTTTTGGAGGGCATTGGCTATAGTGGTTTTGCAAATTTTGATATGAAACTAGATGTTCGTGACGGGGAATTTAAAATATTTGAAATGAACTTACGATCGGGTGCTTCAAGCTATTACGTGACAGCAAGTGGTCATAATTTAATGCAATGTGTTGCTAATGATTATGTATTCAATGTACATCAAGAGCTAACGTATGTACAGACGAGGCATTTATGGTCACTCATTCCAAAAAGATTGTTATTCAAAGGCTTGAAAAATGTAAAACTGAAAATAGAAGCTAAGCAATTAATAAAACAGGACAAGTATTCGAATGCTCTATATTTTAGAGAGGATATGAACATAAAGCGTTGGGTAAAGCTTAAACTATATAATTTTTATTTAAATCTAAAATATAAAAAGTACTACAAATAAGGCCAAGATAATTTGGAGTTCTAAAAGAAGCAAAGCGGTGGTGGAAAAATTCTGCAAACTACGTGTAATTAAGTCTAAACCGCGACATTTAGTACACAAGCCTTGTAGGATGTTGCAATTATTCAGTATAATAGTAAAACGGGATTTCAAATGTATGGAATTCGTTTGAAAGGAGTTACCTGATTGCAATGAATGAAGAACAACGCTTAGCTAATCAACAAGTCAATCAACCAAAAAAAGAAGACAAGCCTGAAAAGGATTATAGTAAATATTTTGAAACGGTCTTTACGGCACCTTCATTAAAAGATGCTAAAAAACGTGGGAAAGAAGATGTTAAGTACCATAAGGACTTTAACATTGCAGAAGAGTTTGCAGGTATGGGAACAGGGCGTACTTTCTATATTCGTACGTATGGCTGTCAAATGAATGAGCATGATACAGAAGTTATGGCTGGGATTTTTATGCAGCTAGGATATACGCCTACAGATATAATTGATGAAGCTGACGTCGTATTACTGAATACGTGTGCCATCCGTGAAAATGCAGAAAATAAAGTATTTGGAGAACTTGGCTTCCTGTTAAAATATAAACGTAAAAATCCAGAAATGTTAATCGGGGTTTGTGGCTGTATGTCACAGGAAGAATCCGTGGTCAATAAAATTTTAAGAAGTTATCCGCATGTCGATATGGTGTTTGGTACACATAATATTCACCGTTTACCGAACATTTTAAAAGAAGCATATATGTCTAAGGAAATGGTCATTGAGGTTTGGTCTAAAGAAGGCGATGTAATTGAAAATCTGCCGAAAAAACGTCTTGGTTCCATCAAAGCTTGGGTAAATATTATGTACGGCTGTGATAAATTCTGTACGTATTGTATTGTACCTTATACACGTGGTAAGGAACGTAGTCGCCGTCCAGAAGAAATCATTGCTGAAGTTCGTGAACTAGCGGCTGCGGGTTATAAAGAAATTATGCTTTTAGGACAAAATGTCAACGCTTACGGTAAGGATTTTGAGGATATTGAATATCGACTTGGTGATTTAATGGATGAATTACGAAAAATCGATATCCCACGTATTCGATTTACAACGAGTCATCCACGTGACTTCGATGATCATTTAATCAAAGTACTTACAAAACGTGGTAACTTAGTGGAGCATATTCACTTACCAGTACAATCTGGTTCAAATGATGTGCTAAAAATTATGGCGCGTAAATATACACGTGAGCATTTCCTTGGATTAGTAGCGAAAATTAAAGCGGCTATTCCGGAAGTAACACTAACGACTGATATTATCGTAGGTTATCCTAATGAAACTGAAGAACAATTTGAGGAGACATTATCCTTGTACCGTGAAGTAGGTTTTGAAATGGCCTTTACTTATATTTATTCTCCTCGTGAGGGTACACCTGCTGCCAAAATGGTGGATAATGTACCTGAAGAAGTGAAAAAAGAACGTCTTCACCGATTAAATGCGGTAGTAGGGGAATACTCTCGCAAAGCATTAGAGAGCTTGAAGGGTGAAATAGTAGAAGTATTAGTCGAAGGAACGAGTAAAAAACGTGATGATGTGTTAGCTGGCTACACGCGTAAAAACCGTCTTGTAAACTTTAAAGCCCCAGCAGATCTAATTGGTCAATTAGTGAAAGTAAAAATAGTTGAAGCTACTTCATATTCACTGAGTGGTGAATTCGTAGAAGTAGTAAAAAATGAAAAGGTGGAAGCGTAAATGACACAAGTATTATATACAAAAGAAGATTTAATCAAGAAGTCACATGAAATTGCGCATATGATTGCCAATACGCCAGAAGTTGAATTTTTCAAAAAGGCAGAAGCACAAATCAATGAAAACCAACAAGTACGCGAACGTATTGCAAGTTTAAAAAGCCTACAAAAGCAAGCTGTTAACTTCCAACACTTAGGAAAAGAAAAAGCGCTTAAATTAATTGAAGATAAAATCGGAAAAATCGAAGAAGAAATCAACGCAATCCCAGTAGTTCAACAATTTAAAGAATCTCAAGGGGATGTAAATGATTTATTACAACTAGTGTCAAACACAATTGCAAACAATGTTACAAATGAGATTGTTCGTTCAACAGGTGGGGATTTACTTCGTGGAGAAACTGGCTCATACGTAGCAAATACAACACCAGGCAGTTGCTCATAAAAATAATTGAAGAAATAGCTCGAATGAATGCTTTCATTCGAGCTTTACTATTGTTAAAAAACTATTGTGTCAATGAAATGAAGATGCCTGTCGCTCTTCGTTTTATAATCATAAATTAAAGTGAAATGCCAGAAGAGACATACAATGTGAAATAGTTGATCTTCGTTACGGCTGGGCGACTCCAGGTATGCACCCAGCTGGAACGGAAATCAACCCCTCGATTTGCTGAAGAGACATACAATATAAGCAACAATTACGGCTAGGCTTCAATTTTCATAGATATTGGCGTGTTTCTGACAACATACTATGTAAAATGAATTTAATCCTTAATTCGATTCTATAAAAATATATGTTCACCCAATAGGCGCTACCTGCATATGATGGAGTGAAAAGAGTCGAAGGAGGAATTGCGCTGAAACGTTTACGACAAATCGTGACGAGAGCAGTAGTTGCCAAAGGGAAGAAGAGAACAGAAGAACGTGTAACATTATGTCCATCAAATAAGCCGACAAGCATTCTCGGTTGCTGGGTTATTAATCATACTTGCTCCGCGAAAAAAGTCGGTAAATTTGTAGAAGTATCAGGGAAGTTTGATGTCAATGTATGGTATGCCTATAGTAATCATTCGAAAACAGCAGTGTTTTCTGAAACGGTGCACTATAAAGACAAAGTGAAGCTTTCATTTAGAGAAGGCGAAGTAAGTGTTGGTGATGATGTACGTGTACGTGTCATTCAAGAGCCAAACTGCATAGAGGCAATCATTTCTCCATGCGGTACGAAATTTGAAATCTTAGTAGAACGTGAAGTCGTTGTAGAGGTAATGGGAGAAACGACGATTTGTATTAGTGTACATCCACTAGATTTCGAAGAGGAATGGAACTTTGATGATGAGAGCTCATCCTCGTCTTCATCTAGTTCGAGCTCAAGCTCAAGCTCATCTTCTTCGTCTAGCTCTAGTGGAGAAGGCAGGTATGTTTTAGAGTCTTCATCGTTTCCTGATGAACGACAAAGATAATAGTAAAGAACATATTTCTTTTATACATGCGAAGCGCTAGCATCTTAAAAAAAGGTGATTGAAGCGTTTCGCATGTATCTTTTGTTATAATAAAAATATCTATATGGTTAGAGCGAGGGAATTTTTAAAATGACAACATATACACCAATGATGCAACAGTATTTACAGGTAAAGGAAGATTACAAGGATGCCTTTTTATTTTTTAGATTAGGCGACTTTTACGAGATGTTTTTTGAGGATGCTATTAATGCCTCACAACTTTTAGAAATTACATTAACGAGCCGAGATGCTGGTGCAAAAGAGCGAATTCCAATGTGTGGTGTTCCACATCATTCGGCAAAAAATTATATTGAAACACTTGTGCAAAAGGGCTATAAGGTTGCAGTTTGTGAGCAAACAGAAGATCCGAAGCAAGCAAAAGGTGTAGTGAAGCGTGAAGTCGTACAACTTATTACACCGGGTACGATCATGGAAAGTAAGTCGCTCGATGGTAAATCCAATCATTTTATTGGCGCTGCAGAGCAATTTGATGATACGACATTTGGCTACGCTTATTTAGACTTATCTACAGGTGAAGCAGTAGCCTCCTCGATTGAGGGCGACGGTAAAGCACTATTAATGCAAATGCAGGCATACGGTATTCGTGAATTAATTGTCACGGAAAATTTGCAACTGCTATTAGCAGAGCATGCAGTTAATGTCGGTATCGTCCTTTCTATTGAAACAGATGAAATGACGTTGGCTAAAGCTGCACATTATGTAGAAGCGGTGCCGAATGATTTACAAATCGCTTGCCTTCGTTTGCTTCATTATATCGATAAAACACAAATGCGTTCCTTATCACATATCCAGGCATTTACGTATAATGAAATGAAAAATTATTTACGTATTGACTCTAGCTCTAAGCGTAATTTAGAGCTTATTCAATCTATTCGCGGCGGCGATCAAAAGGGCACGCTTTTATGGTTGTTGGATGACACCGTGACGGCAATGGGCGGACGGAAATTAAAGCAATGGTTACACCAACCTCTTGCTTCACGTTCTGCCATTGAAGCGAGACTAGCGAACGTCACTGATTTGTTGGAGGAGTATTTTGTAAGAACGGAGCTCCAAGCCTCTTTAAAACAAGTATACGATTTAGAACGTTTAGCTGGACGTGTAGCTTTTGGTAATGTAGGTGGACGTGATTTAGCGCAGCTACGTGATTCTTTACGTCAAGTACCTGTAATTCAGCAGCAATTACGTGGTGCTAATAAAGAAACATTGCAGAAGCTAGGCGCAGCACTTGATACGTGTGCGGATGTGGAGGTACTTTTAGCTCGTGCAATTACGGACAACCCACCAATTACGATTAAAGAGGGTGACGTCATTCGCGATGGCTATAATGAGCGTTTAGACGAGCTACGCAATGCCTCACGGAATGGGAAAGATTGGATTGCTCAGCTGGAGCAAGAGGAGCGGGCGAAAACAGGTATTAAAAACTTAAAAATCGGCTACAATCGAATTTTCGGTTATTATATTGAAATTACGAAATCTAATATCCATTTAGCTGATTTAACACGCTATGAACGTAAGCAAACTTTGGCAAATGCTGAACGTTATATTACGCAAGAGCTTAAGGAAAAAGAAGCATTAATTTTAAATGCGGAGGAAGAAAGTTTAACGTTAGAATATAATTTGTTTGTGGAAATACGTGATGAATTAAAGGCGTTTATTCCACGTGTACAAGCATTAGCGGCAAGTATTAGTGAGCTGGATGTGCTAGTAAGTTTTGCGAGTGTTTCAGAGAAATATCGTTTTACGAAGCCTGAGTTTCATGAAGGACGTGCGCTAGAAATTATTGAAGGGCGCCATCCAGTTGTTGAGAAAATGCTTAATAAGCAAATGTATGTGCCAAACGATTGTGTTCTTGAGGATAATAACAATATGATGCTGATTACAGGTCCGAATATGTCTGGTAAAAGTACGTATATGCGTCAAGTTGCACTAATTGTTGTGATGGCACAAATGGGCTGTTATGTGCCTGCTGAAAAAGCTAGATTACCAATTACAGATCAGATTTTTACACGCATCGGTGCGGCAGATGATTTAGCAGCGGGACAATCAACCTTTATGGTGGAGATGTTAGAATCTCAGCACGCCATTACGCATGCTACAAAAAATAGTTTAATGCTATTTGATGAAATTGGTCGCGGGACATCTACTTATGATGGCATGAGTCTTGCTCAATCCATGATGGAATACATCCATGATAAAATTGGAGCAAACACACTGTTCTCAACTCATTATCATGAATTAACGGCACTAGAAAAGGAGCTTCCTCGACTGCAAAATGTACATGTATCTGCTACTGAAAAAAATGGCACAGTTGTCTTTTTGCATAAGGTGAAAAAGGGGGCTGCCGATAAATCTTACGGGATTCATGTAGCACAGCTTGCTCAATTACCAGAGGAAATTTTAACAAGAGCACAAGTACTGCTTGAAAACTTCGAGGCAGGAAGCGAAGCTGGACACGAAGCCGGACACGAAGCCGAAAACGAAGTAGTCGTGGTACAGGAAGTTGATGAAAAGCCAATGCAAATGTCCCTATTTACAGAAGAAGAACCAATTTCTCCTGCAGAATCTGAGGTGCTTAAAAACCTAGAAAAAGTAAATATTCTAGGCACTTCACCAATGCAAGCGATGAATATTTTATATGAATTACAGCAACAACTAGTAAATGCAAAAAAGTAAAGGAGTGATGCGCTATGGGAAAAATACAAATTATGGACGAGTGGCTGTCCAATAAAATCGCGGCAGGGGAAGTAGTAGAAAGACCGGCCTCTGTAGTTAAAGAGCTTGTTGAAAATGCCATTGATGCAGGAAGTACGTCCATTGATGTTTTTTTACTAGAAGCGGGCCTCACTTCAATTCAGGTCATTGATAATGGTAGTGGTATGGATGAAGAGGATGCATTAATATCATTCTCTCGCCATGCGACAAGTAAAATTCATCAGGAGCATGATTTATTTCGAATTCGTACACTTGGCTTCCGTGGTGAGGCATTAGCTTCCATTGCATCAGTGTCAAAAATGACACTGATTACATCAAATGGTGAATCAGGAACGTATTTAGAGCTTGAGGGTGGGCATATCGCCACACATAAACCTGGCCCTTTGCGTAAGGGAACAGATCTTACAATAGCACAGCTATTTTTCAATACACCCGCTCGATTAAAATATATGAAAACAATACAGACCGAGCTTGGGCATACAATTGATCTAATGAATCGCCTTGCACTCGGAAATCCACAAATTGCGTTTAGATTGCTGCATAACGGCCAGCAATTGCTACAAACAAATGGACGAGGGGATGTTCAGCAAGTGTTAGCGGCCATTTACGGTGTGCATAATGCTAAAAAAATGGTGGCATTCAGTGGAGAATCACAGGATTATAAAATTTCTGGCTTTGTATCACTACCTGAGGTGACTCGTGCCTCGAAAAACTATATGTCGTTATTTGTGAATGGTCGCTGGGTGAAGCATTATTTAATACAAAAAGCGATTGTAGATGCTTATCATACGTATTTGCCCATTGAACGTTTTCCGATTGTAGCGCTCTTTATAGAGGGAGATCCTTATTTAACAGATGTCAATGTTCATCCTGCCAAGCATCAAATACGTTTAAGTAAGGAGCCTGAGCTTCTTAAGCTAATTGAGGAAACGATACGAGAGAATATTCGCCATGTTATTCGAGTACCGCAAATGGAAAAGAAGGAGAAAGTGGCAAAGTCTGAGACAGAGCAGTTAAATATTTGGAAACCTGCACCAAAGCTTAATGTGGAGAAAATGAATGCTATTGTAGAGAAACTTTATGATGTACAAACTGTTCAAGAGTCCAACACATTAGATCCTATAGTGCCACAATCTGAATCCGTCCCTACTGCCATTGAAGAAAGTTGGCAACCGACACCAATGATGGAAGTGAATCGTTCTGAAGAAGAAGTGACACTAGGAAAGCCAATGGAAGTTTTGGAGGATGAGCCTCCGAAAGAACCATTCCCTGCACTTGAAGTGGTAGGGCAAATTCACGGCACGTATATTGTTGCGCAAATGGAGGATGGTTTTTATTTAATTGATCAGCACGCTGCTCAGGAGCGTATTAAATATGAATTTTTCCGTGAAAAGGTCGGTCAGGTGAATCCGAATGAGCGTCAGGCTTTATTGCTGCCATTGACTTTCCATTATGCTGCTGACGAGGCTCTTATTTTAAGAGAAAATCGACAGGAGTTAGAAGCTGTAGGCGTATTTTTAGAGGAATTTGGTCAGGCATCATTTGTCGTAAGGGAGCATCCGAGCTGGTTCCCTAAAGGGGAAGAACAGGAAATTATTGAGGACTTAATTGAACAAGTGCTGACAACTAAAAAAGCGGACGTCAAAAAATTACGTGAGGCGGCAGCGATTATGATGAGCTGTAAAAAGTCGATAAAGGCCAATTATTATTTAACGAAAGAGCAAATGGAAGTGTTATTGCGAGATTTACGCAATGCCGACAATCCATTTACATGCCCGCACGGACGTCCAGTACTTATTCATTTTACATCTTATGAAGTGGAAAAAATGTTTAAACGGGTAATGTAATTATAACGCCTAGAACAAAGGTTCAAAGTAACATACACAGTACATGTGCATAAAAGGAATTTTGTAGGTAAAGCATATACAAATGACTCATCATCAAAAGTTGTGGATGACATTTTGCTAGAATGTATGTCATGGATATTAAGTTGATTGGAGTGGAGACTGGGCGACTCCTTGGGGATTAGCGTCACAGATGAGACCCTGCAGCGAAGCGAAGCGGCTCATCGGACGCCCTCAGGAAAGCGCCCAGTCGGAACGGAAATCAACTACATGTTATGGTGATGAGCTATACGAATGACATTGGAGTTTCTATGCTTAAAGTTATAACTAGTTATACAATCAGACATATACAGCAAAAGTTACACGTATTTTCAATTTATAGCAAATGGGGGAAAAAGGTATGTTTTCATTTGAGCATCGTCCTAAAATTATGCATTTTTTAGAGCAATATAGCTTTGACGTTTTAGTCATCGGTGGTGGCATTACTGGTGCTGGCATAGCACTTGATGCAGCATCGAGGGGGTTATCAGTCGCTTTGATAGAGAAGCAGGATTTTTCTGCTGGTACATCAAGCCGTTCAACAAAGCTTATTCACGGTGGACTTCGTTATTTAAAGCAACTTGATGTAGGTGTAGTAGCGGAGGTTGGGCGTGAGCGTGAAATTGTATATGACAATGCTGTTCACGTTACAACGCCTGAAAAAATGCTACTACCATTATATAAAAAGGGCTCACTTGGACCATTGTCAACATCATTGGCATTGAAGGTCTATGATCGATTAGCAGGTGTTAAAAAGCATGAACGTAGAACTATGTTAAACGCTCAGGAAACGGCAGCGCTAGAGCCTTTACTCAATCAAGATGAGCTTATTGGTGGTGGCTATTACGTTGAATATCGTACAGATGATGCCCGTCTAACTATTGAAGTGTTGAAAAAAGCTGTGGAATATGGGGCACTTTGTCTAAATTATGCGGAAATGACAGGGTTTTTATATGAGAAGAAAAAGCTTGTTGGGGCACAAGTGACGGATCATGTTACAGGGAAAACAATCGATGTGCATGCTGCGCAAATCGTCAATGCAACTGGACCTTGGGTAGATGAAGTCCGTCAAAAGGATAAAGTAGTAGACAAAAAACAATTACGTCTCACAAAAGGGGTCCATATTGTCCTTGATCAAAAAGATTTTCCATTACAGCAAGCCGTGTACTTTGATATAGTGGATGGGCGTATGGCCTTTGCAATTCCACGTGATGGTAAAACGTATGTAGGAACAACAGATACAGTTTACGAGGGAGACCCTACACATCCGGTCGCTACCCGAGAGGACGTTGATTATTTAATTGTAGCTGCAAAAACAGTGTTTCCAACTGCAAATATTTCAAGAGATACGGTTGAATCGTCGTGGGCAGGTGTGCGTCCACTTATTTATGAAAAAGGCAAGGATCCATCCGAAATTTCACGCAAAGATGAGATATGGACGGCTCCAAGTGGGCTAATAACAATTGCCGGTGGTAAACTGACGGGCTACCGTCAAATGGCAGAAACAATCGTTGATAAAATTGTAAAGATCCATAAATATAAGCACGCAAGTCCATGTGTAACACGTGAGTTGTCACTTTCCGGTGCAAAGGGCATTAATGCCATTAATTTCCCTGATTATAGTTCTTATAAAGCTAAAGAGGGCGTTCAGTATGGCCTTAATTATGATGAAGCAAAACAACTTGTACAAAAATATGGGACAAATGTTGACGCATTATATAACCAGGTGAAATTTTTACATGAGCACGGAAGTACGATGCCTTTAGTTTTACATGCCATGTTACTTTATGGCATAGAAGCGGAAATGGTGTATACGCCAAGTGATTTCTTTATTCGTCGAACAGGCTTATTATACTTTGATATTGATGCAGTAAAACGTTATAAACAGCAGGTCATTCAAGTGATGCAACAACATTTTAACTATACAGAGTCACAAAGAAATACTTATGTAGCTCAACTAGAGCAAGCTATTTTAGATGCAACAAATTTTGCAGAGGAAGGAGTGTAGGTAATGCGTTATATTGAAATGTCAGATGGCCATTTTCTGTTTATTCGAACATTAAAACCATCGAAGCCATGTATTGGTCATATTCATATATTGCATGGCATGGCGGAGCATAGTGAACGTTATGTTACATTTGCCAATAGCCTAAACGAAGCGGGCTATGCAGTGACAATGCATGATCATCGAGGGCATGGAGAAACAGCGGCCTATAATGGCACATTAGGTTTTTTTGCTGAACAAAATGGGTTTGATCGTGTCGTAGAGGATGCGCATGAAGTAGTAACATTTTTGCATGAACAATTTGCAGATGTACCATTAATTATATTTGGTCATAGTATGGGATCGTTCATTACTAGAAGATATATACAATTGCACAGCGATCAAGTGGATCACGTGATTCTTTGTGGAACAGGGAATGTTACAGCATTGCATACGATGGGGAATTTAGTAGCAAAAGTATTAGCCAAACAGCTTGGTAAAGAGACAGAGAGCAAGTTATTAAATAAGCTGAGCTTTGGTAGCTTTAATAAACAGTTCCCGAATTCGAAGACTGCTTATGATTGGTTATGTTCAGTAGAGGACGAAGTGGAAAAATATATAGATGATCCGTATTGTGGCTTTATCCCAACAAATCAATTTTTTGTCGATTTAACAACAGGTTTCAGGTCGTTAAATCGTAAAAGTGAAATAGCAAAAGTGAAAAAAGACTTACCGATATTATTGATAAGTGGTAGCAAAGATCCAGTAGGAGAACAAGGTCAAGGTGTATACGCTGTTGCAGAACAATTTACAGAAGCAGGCATACAGGACGTGACGGTCTACTTATTTGAGGATAAGCGCCATGAAATCCTAAACGAGGATAATCGAGAGGCAGTCTATCAAGTTTTATTACGGTGGTTAGAAAAATATGATACAAGATAAAATACAACAGGCAGAGGTCGTAGCAATCGTAGGACCTACAGCATCTGGGAAAACAGCATTAAGTATTGAGTTAGCAAAAAAATATAATGGAGAAATCATTAACGGTGACTCCATGCAAATCTATCGAGACTTAGATATTGGTACAGCTAAGATTACGGAAGAAGAGATGGAGGGTGTACCCCATCATTTACTAAGTTTCAAAGAGCCAACAGAATCCTTTTCAGTAGCAGACTATCAAAAATTAGTGCGAGCTAAAATTGCAGAAATTCAAACGCGTGGCAAGCTACCGATTATTGTAGGGGGCTCAGGTTTATATGTGCAGGCAGTACTCTTTGATTTTCAATTTACAGAGGAGCAGGTAGATGAGGTGGCACGGAAAGCCTATTATGAAGAACTGGGAAAATTAGGCCCAGAGGCGATGCATGCTAAGCTGAAAAAACTTGATCCACAAACAGCGGAGACTATTCATCCAAATAATACTCGCCGTGTCATACGTGCGTTAGAGATGATTGAGCTTAGTGGCGTTTCAAAGGCATCCGAAGAACAAAATCGTGGAGAGGTTCCACTGTACAATCATGTGATTTTAGGGCTCGGGCAAAATATGTCACGTGAAGTGCTCTATGATCGTATTAACCGTCGTGTTGATATAATGATGGAAAAAGGACTTTTAGAAGAAGTAAAGGGCTTATGGCAGAGAAATATTCGTGGTGTGCAATCAATCCAAGCAATCGGCTACAAAGAATTATACGATTACTTAGATGGTAAATGCTCTTTAGAAGAAGCCGTTGACAGCTTAAAGCAAAATTCTCGCCGCTACGCGAAAAGACAGCTAACATATTTCCGTAACAAAATGGATGTATATTTTGTTAATAATGAAGAAAAACTTTGAATAATTTCTAAAAATTACTAATTGCTAAATTGGTAGAACATGCTACTATAGGAATGAAGAGGTAGAAAGAGAGTATAGGGAGGTATATTTGATGAAATCAATTAACTTGCAAGATACATTCTTAAACCATTTACGTAAAAATAATGTCTTTGTAACTGTGTTTTTGTTAAACGGATTTCAGTTAAAAGGAACTGTGAAATCCTATGATAATTTTACAGTATTATTACTAGATGCTGATAGCAAACAACACCTTATTTACAAACACGCTATTTCTACATTTGTTCCAGCAAAGCAAGTGGATTTTTTAGAGACAGGTGAATAGATCATTCATCATCAAAAGTTTGGGAATCAGATTTTATAAAACGTTTACCATTTGAATAAGTTGCTCTTCGTTACGGCTGAGTGACTCCTTGGGGATTAGCGATTTAGAGGGACGAAGGCTAAAAGCATCACGTCCAGTGATAACGCCTTCGTGACCAACAACAAAGCGCCCAGTCGGAACGGAAATCAACCTCACGTTATGGTAAGGAGCCGCAAAAAACTATACTTAAACAGTTAGTGTTCTTGACACTAGCTGTTTTTTTGCCTTCAGGCTATAATGTAAGAGGAAATTGACATTTTGGAGGACTACACAGATGAAATCTATGGATACAACAGAAATAGTAGAACTATTAGATGCAAACGAAGACCTATTCATTATTGATGTTCGTGAAGAGGATGAGGTAGCTCAGGGTATGATTCCTGGTGCTCAGCACATTGCTCTTGGGACAATCCCTGAGCGCTTAGAAGAATTAGATACTGCTAAGCCATACATTATCGTTTGCAAGGCAGGCGGACGTTCAGCAAATGCTTGTGCATATCTAGAAGCTCAAGGCTTTGACGTAACAAACCTTGAAGGCGGCATGCTTGCTTATGATGGAGAGTTAGAATTTAAATAATGACATAATAAAAAAAGAAAGAGCCTTTCAATATTCGCTCTTTCTTTTTTTATTGCGCTTATTTTTTTAGTGAGTCTATAATAAGGCTAAAATTTTTTTCGAAATGATTGTATGGATTTTCATTTTTTAGCTCCCGGATCTTTAGGTTATAACTGGCAAAGTTTAAACCGGCACCGTAAATTTGTAATGCGCCATTCGCAAGATCTCCTCTCTGAAGGTGTTCTATACCTTCCATTAAGAAGTTTTCGCTCTCATCGAAGTGACATTCAGTAATGTTTTTATCTCCACTGTGAAATAACTTTAAGTTTTCAATGATTTTATTCGCTGTATCTTCACTTATTGAAGCGTCTACATTGATTAATATTTGGTTTATCGGTTTTACTAGCTGAGCATATCGGCTATCATAATTCTCGCATGTTTCAGCAATTGCGTTTCTTAGCTCTTTTGTGTCCAACGTCTCTTCACCTACCTTTTTAATTTTGTCCTGCCTTAGATTTTATTAACTCCCAAACTTATTTAGCACACCAGTTTTCATTAATTTTTATCGTTTTGGCACTTATCAAAAGATAGCATCTAGCATTAATATTCTTGCGCGCGAATATTCAGAAATGTGTTACAATTAAAACCGTTAAGGAGGGATAAGTATGTATCGAACAATAGCACCCCCAACAATGTCTTTACAGTAGAATCTACTGTTTAGGCATTCATTAAAAGCTTGCTAATTCTCAATAGATTCTACTGTATATCGGAGACTATATACATGTAGAAAGTAGGAATTAGAAATGAGCGGAAAACCATCTTTTATTGTATCGATGATTATTTTTGGCGCTGTCGGTGTTTTTGCAAAATATATTAAGTTGCCTTCAAGTGAAATAGCCTTTTGGATGAGTCTCATTGGCTCTTGTTTTTTACTGTTGATTTTCCTTTATAAAAAAGAAAAATTTACGAAAACAACTATTTTGCAAAATAAATGGCCATTGATACTTTCGAGCTTTGCTTTATGTGGCAATTGGATTTTTCTTTTCCAAGCGTACAAGGAAACAACCATCGCAAATGCGGCACTAAGCTACTATTTTGCTCCAGTACTAGTAATTTGTTTATCACCAATCATTTTGAAAGAGAAAATAGTTGCACGGAAAATCTTTTATGTTTGTGTTGCACTAGTAGGCCTGTATTTTATTGTCCAAAGTCAAACTACCGAAACGAGCGAACATTATGTCGGAATTATCTATGGGCTTATTGCAGCTTGTTTCTATACAATAGTTACATTCACCAATAAGTATATTCATGGCTTAAAAGAGCCCGATAATACGATTATTCAGCTTGCTTTAGCAGCGTTATTCCTCGCACTTTATCTTGTGGGGACTAATGGGTTCAAAGTAATACAAATCGATATAAAATCAATTAGTTTACTTATAGCATTGGGCATCGTCCATGCTGGGATCGGCTTCTATCTGTTCTTTTTCGGAATGCGTCATTTAAAAGGGCAAAGTATAGCTATTTTAAGCTATATTGATCCGCTAACATCATTACTGATTTCGGCGATAATTATTGGAGAAAAAATGACGACCCTACAAATAATAGGCGCTATTCTTTTGCTCGGTGCAACATGTCTGAGTGAATTAGACAAAACAAAGTTGATCTCACAGCGATAAACAAACAGGAAGCTCCCAAGCCTTTATGCATGGGAGCTTCTATTTTTGCTTAATGACATACTATAAAAAATAATTAAAGAGAAAAGGGACCAGCATATCCGTTCACTAAAAAAACCATGAAGCTTGAAAATTTAAAATGTTGACACATTAAACACTTTGACGTAAATTAAAAATAATTGCATAAAAGCATTAGGTGCCCATTGCGGGAGAATAGGGAATAAAGTGAAAAGCTTTAGCGGTCCCACCACTGTAAAAGGGAGTTTCATAGAGAATGCCACTAGCATCGTTCTGGGAAGGTTCTATGAAATGTTGAAATTGAGCCAGGAGACCTGCCTATCTGCTTCGTATTATATAGACGATGGAAAAGTCTGTAGTTTATTTGTTATGGATAAACTACAGGCTTTTTATTTTTTTCTCTAAATCATTCTTCGAGTAACAAGGGCAAATAAGAAAGGGGAAATTTTCATGCAATTATTACAACAAACGATCCAAAACATTCAAAGTGCAGACCACAAAATGATGGGGCAGGCAAAAGAACGCATAGATGCACTTTGCAAGCCTCCTGGTAGTTTGGGGAAGCTGGAAACTCTAGCTGTGCAACTATCCGGTATTACAGGTGAACTATATCCTGCAATTGATAATAAAGCAATTATTGTCTGTGCCGCGGATCATGGTGTCTGTGAAGAAGGAGTGACGCCGAATCCACAAAATGTGACGGTCTTCCAAACGCTAAATTTCCCAAGAGGAGGAACAGGTGTCTGTGCTGTCGCGAAAATAACGAATGCAAAAATTGTTACGGTAGACGTTGGGGTTAAAGAGGATATTCCACATGATGCTGGTGTCATCATTAAAAAGATTAAATATGGTACGGATAATATGGCAAAGGGTCCTGCTATGTCAAAGGAAGAAGCCATTCAATCAATTGAAGTAGGAATTGAAGTAACTACGGAAGAAATCAAAAAAGGGATAAATGTACTCGGGACAGGTGAAATGGGTATCGGTAATACAACACCTAGTGCTGCTATATTATCGGTTCTTCGCGAGTGTCATCCGAATGAAGTGACAGGCTTCGGTGCAGGAGTTGGACCAGGAGGAATAGCACATAAAGTAGAAGTCATCCACAAAGCTATAGCATTAAACAAACCAAATCGTCATGATGCTATTGATGTTCTTGCAAAAGTCGGAGGGTTAGAAATTGGCGCGATGGCAGGGGTAATACTTGCTGCTGCTGCACATCGCAAACCTGTTGTTATTGACGGCTTTATTTCTACTATCGCTGCTCTAATTGCGTACGAACTTGAGCCAAACGTAAAAGACTATATTATTCCTTCTCATGCTTCTGAAGAACCTGGTGCAAAAATTGCTGCTGAAATGCTCGGAATTGAACCAATGCTACAAATGAATATGCGATTAGGAGAGGGCTCTGGTGCAGCTTTAGCCTTTCCTATTTTGGATGCAGCAAGCTCTATGATGAAAAACATGACTACATTAGAGGAAGCTATGTTACTGTTGAAAAAGTAGATTTATTAATCTTTAGGTACTTATTGTCGCTGCTGTGGATGCACGGCGTTTGTGAAAATAAGAAAAATTCAAAACAAGCCCAAATCTGATATTTGGGCTTGTTAATATGCAACGGTATAGCTATGCTCGATTCAACTTCCGCAACGGTAACCGCCATTTCTTCGTATATGAAAGTATTCTTAATACTGTGATCACACCAAATAATACATATAAAAAGATATCCCCTGAGAAAAGTTGAAGTCCGATAATAAGCCCGGCTAGTGCTGCCCAAACACCATAAATTTCATCACGGAGGACTAATGGTTGTCGTCTAGCTAATAAATCGCGAACAATTCCACCACCTGACCCTGTTAAGACAGCAGCTACAATAACTGCACTAATAGGCATGTCGAGCTTTACAGCATAGAGAGCACCTTGAATGGCAAATGCGGATAATCCGATAGCATCGGTAAAATTGCCCCAGCGATGCCAATGCTGAATAAGACGGTGCGGAAATAAGAAAAATAGCGTAATCGCTGCAATGGCAATTTGGAACATCATATCTTGACCCCAAAGTGTAGTTACAGGTAAACCTATCAATAGATTTCGTATAGCTCCACCACCGAAAGCAGTTACGATACCGAGTATATAGACACCGAATAAATCATATTCTTCTTCCATTGCAATTATTGCCCCGGAAATAGCGAAGGCAATTGTTCCAATGATACTAAAAACCTCCCAAGCCAACCCTTTCACCCCTTAAGTGAATAAAATCATTTCTTGTTGTAGATTAGTTACTAATACGAACTAGAAAACATTAAAGTCTTCTTTTTTGTATCAGAAGCAAAGAAAGCATCGACTTATGATTTGGAATTATCAGATATTAAGTATCTAATTATAGCAGAAATGCATAGATATAGTTTTTAATTTAACTAAGCGCCTAAATGCAATTAGAAACACAAGCAATTTTTGCAGGCAAGCTCACAAATTGTTAAGATAAGATTTGAACAAATGTGAAATGGAGAAGAACATAATGACTTTTACAACCAATTTATTAGAAGAAACACTAGCATTAGCTGCTAAAATAGAAGATAAGGTACGCCCTTTTCATGCAAAGGTAGAAGATATGGCGTTCTTCAATCAACAAAAAGTGCTTGCTGCATTCCGAAAGCATCAAGTAAGTGATTATCATCTGCACCCATCTAACGGTTATGGCTATGATGATGAAGGGCGTGACAATCTAGAACGTGTTTATGCAGAGGTTTTTGGAGCGGAGGCTGCTATTGTGCGTCCGCAAATTATTTCTGGTACACATGCAATCACACTTAGCTTATTCGGAGTACTACGTCCTGGTGATGAATTACTTTATATTTCGGGGCAGCCGTATGATACATTGCAATCAATAGTCGATGGTGGCGATAAAGATACTGGCTCGTTAAAAGATTATAAAATCGGTTATAGCCATGTGGATTTATTGAATAATCAAGAGATTGATTGGGAAGGTGTTGCAGCTGCAATTACAGCAAACACAAAAATGATTGCTATCCAACGTTCGAAGGGCTATGCAACACGCCCATCCTTTACTATTTCGCAAATTGCAGAAATGTGTGCAAAGATCCGTGAATTAGCACCGAACGCAGTTATTTTCGTTGATAATTGCTACGGAGAATTTGTTGAGGCACTAGAACCGACAGAGGTTGGAGCGGATTTAATAGCAGGCTCGCTCATTAAAAATCCTGGTGGAGGCTTAGCGAAAATTGGTGGTTATATTGCAGGTCGTGCAGATTTAGTAGAAAAATGTGCTTACCGTATGACATCGCCAGGTATTGGTGCTGAGGCAGGTGCAACATTAAATACGCTCGGTGATTTCTATCAAGGATTTTTCCTCGCGCCACATGTTGTATCTCAAGCATTAAAAGGTGCCATTTTCACAGCTGCTATGCTGGGAGAAATAGGCATGAATACATCGCCAAGGTATGATGCGAATCGTACGGATTTAATTCAATCGGTTTCTTTCCAAAAGGCGGAACAAATGATTGCTTTTTGCCGTGAAATTCAAGCAAACTCACCAATTAATGCGCATTATGCACCAGAGCCAGCGTATATGCCTGGCTATGAAGATGATGTCATCATGGCTGCTGGAACTTTCATTCAAGGTTCAAGCATTGAGCTCACAGCAGACGGTCCTATTCGTCCGCCATTTACCGCCTTTATTCAAGGTGGGTTAACATACGAGCACGTAAAATTTGCTATTTGTAGTGCTGTTCAAAAAATCCAAAAATAAGTAACGAAAAACTATTCAAAACCTCCTTTTGAATAGTTTTTTTACTTATGAACGAACAGTTGAAGATGAAGCTTCTTAAAGTGAATGCCATTTATCATCATTCAGTAGAAGACTACTTCATGATGAAATATCCTAACACCTACTGAATGGAGATAAAGCCTCCGGCGGATGTCACGGATCTTCAAAATCCGGAAGCAATTACGACAAGGCGAAATTGATATAAGTTGATTGGAGTGGAGGCTTGGCGACTCCTTGGGGATTAGCGATAGAGGAACGAAGGCTAAAACCATCACATCCCGTGATAATGCCTTCGTGACCAACACCGTGTTGGCCCGAGACCCTGGAGCGAGCAACGCGAGTGAAGCGGCTCATCGGACGTCCCCGGGAAAGCGCCAAGCCGGAACGGAAATCAACCCCACGTTAGGATGTGAAGTATAGTTTTTTACAATTTTTCATCATTTCAAAAAAATATTTTAATCCATGTTAGGAAAGCTTACATGAGTGGTTGACACTATAAATTTTTCGTTATATGATTAGCGAGTATTGGAGGGGAACTTAAATGAGTCGTGAAATTAGACGAACTATGCCGTTATTATCTATGAATATCGTAATGCAATTGACAGAGCTTTCGGCACGTCAGATTCGTTATTATGAAGAACACCATTTAATTGAGCCGCACCGAACAGAAGGCAACCGTCGAATGTTTTCATTAAATGACGTCGATACACTGCTGGAAATTAAAGATTATTTGGATCAGGGTATGAACATGGCGAAAATTAAAAAGCTGTTCGCTAAAAAGAATGAACCTGTTTCAACAGATGAGCGTGATTTAAGTGACTCAGAATTACGTAACATCATGCGTGAAGAAGTGCGTCAAGCACAGCGCATGCAAAAATCATCCATCCGTCGAGGGGATTTATCTCGATTCTATTAATAAAAGGCAACATCATTCATGTCTTTATTAATAGAGTAGGGTAATTATAAAAAGCTAGACAATTTATAGGAGTGTGGAAAACTGTGGGTAAATACACTAAAGAGGACATTAAACGTCTAATCGAAGAAAAAAATGTAAGCTTTATACGTCTACAATTTACAGATATTCTTGGCACAATCAAAAACGTTGAGATTCCTGTAAGCCAATTAGACAAAGCACTAGAAAACAAAATGATGTTTGATGGCTCATCCATTGAAGGCTTCGTACGTATCGAAGAATCAGATATGTATTTACATCCTGATTTAGATTCTTTCGTAGTGTTCCCTTGGACTTCTGAAAAAGGGAAAGTAGCACGTTTCATCTGTGATGTATACACTGCTAAAGGCGAGCCATTTGCTGGTGACCCACGAAATAACTTAAAACGTATCCTTAAGAAAATGGAAGATATGGGATTCTCAAGCTTCAACTTAGGACCTGAACCAGAATTCTTCTTATTTAAATTAGATGCAAAAGGTGAACCGACATTAGAAGTGAACGACCACGGTGGTTACTTCGACTTAGCACCAACTGATCTTGGCGAAAACTGCCGTCGTGATATCGTACTAGAGCTAGAAGAAATGGGCTTCGAAATTGAAGCATCTCACCATGAGGTAGCTCCTGGACAACACGAAATCGACTTCAAATATGCAGACGCAATCACAGCTTGTGACAATATTCAAACGTTCAAATTAGTTGTTAAAACAATTGCACGTAAACACGGTCTACATGCTACATTCATGCCGAAGCCATTATTCGGTGAAGCGGGTTCTGGTATGCACTTTAATGTTTCATTATTTAAAGGTAAAGAGAATGCATTCTTCGATGAATCTACTGAACTAGGTCTTTCTGAAACAGCAATGCAATTCATGGCAGGTGTCCTTTCACACGTTCAAGGCTTCACAGCTGTGACAAATCCAACAGTTAACTCTTATAAACGTCTTGTACCTGGTTATGAAGCGCCGTGTTATGTAGCATGGTCAGCTCAAAACCGTTCACCACTGATCCGTATCCCATCAGCACGTGGTCTTTCGACTCGTGTAGAAGTACGTTCTGTGGACCCATCTGCTAATCCGTATTTAGCGATGGCTGTTATTTTAGAAGCTGGTCTTGAAGGGATCCGTCGAAACTTAACACCACCAGCTGCTATTAACCGAAACATCTACGTGATGTCTGATGAAGAGCGTAAAGCGAATGGTATCGCAAACTTACCACCAGCGCTTGATGATGCTTTAGCATTACTTGCTAAGGATGAAGTAGCTCAAGCAGCTTTAGGTGAGCATATTTATGCAAACTTTAAAGAAGCAAAAGAAATCGAGTTCGACATGTACCGTACAACAGTACACCAATGGGAACGCGATCAATATTTAAAAATGTACTAATTAAAACGTTGGGGCTATGAGGCTCCAACGTTTTTTTGTGCGCCTGGCCTGGAAGTACATCATTTTATGCGGTATCTTCTGATAGAATTTAGTAAATTTTATCAAAAGAAGGTCTTCAAAATAATAAAAAGAACGCAAATTAATACATAAAAGCTAAGTTATTCGTAAATATTTAAGTTTTTCTTATATGCCCTATACACACTTGACTACGTGCATTATTATTTTAAAAGAGGTGAATTAAATGGAGATAGTATCATCGTTTGGATTTATAAGTATATCAATTTTTTATCTTTATCAAATTATCTTTTTTATCTTTTTCAGAAAAAAAGAACCTAAAGAAGCTTCTTTAAAGTATTATAAATTTACATGTGTGATTAATTTCTTGATTTTTCTCGCGACTCTTCCAGTAGTGTTTTTACTTGGTGCTATGTCATCATCTCTTTTTCCGTTTTTAATCATCAGTGGTTTACCATTACTATTCTTCATTTGGTCACTAAGAGATTTACTAATTTTACAAAAAAAAGAAATAAATAGATACATAGACTAATAAAAAATGCATTCAACAACCATTTTTAGCGATAAGGAAGTCAATTTTATTAAAAGTCAAGAGGTTAAGTAATTCGCTTGTTACATCAGTATTCTTTATGAAATGTACAACATTATAACGAATTATTTTTAAGCTGAACTAATTTCTGCATTAGTTCAGCTTTTATTTGTGATTAGAACTCCCGAACCTTTTTCACCTTTCGAATTATCTAATTTCCCTCTTTCTTTAATCGTTCCACTTCAATTTGATTGACCATTTCAAAATCAATTTCACTAAAAGAGGAATTCAACAATCCCTGCTCTTCCTCATAATCAAACCCCGTCGCCCCCTGGAAATGCACTTTTCCCTGAAATACTTTCTTTTTCGGTTCGTAATGATCCTCTAATGTAACCAAATCGGTAGCTAATAAAACCTCCATCAGATTTTCATGAGGCATATGACTAGCTTTCTTTATTTCCATATTTTGCACTCTATATATATTTGTAGCAGTCATGTAAACTATGTCTATTGGTAAAATTTTAATAGAAGAAAGTAGGAGCAAACCAATGAAAGCACTATATGTTTTTTTATCTTCCCTTGTATTGTTTGGACTTATTTCTGTTTCGCCAGCAGAAGCAGCAGCAGCAGAAAAATCCATCGATATGTATTTTTGGGAGGATGTTGATTACGATCATTGGGCATACAATGAATTGGAACGCTTTGTGTATTCGGATATCATAGACGGATATGTGGAAACAGAATCGTTTGAAGAAGATGGAGAGGAATATGAATATACATCCGTCTCTATAAAACCAAAAAATCCGATTACTCGTGCTGAATTCACTAAAATTTTAGTGAATTCGATGAATTTACGTGCAGGTGAAACAGTTAAATCGTTCCCTGATGTAAAACCGGCGAATTGGTATTACGAGTTTGTTAAGGTTGCTAGTAGTCAAGGCATTATCAATGGTAAACCAGACGGTACTTTCCGACCGAATGACAAGATTACACGTAACGAAATGGCAGTCATGATTTACCGTGCATTCGAGTCAAAGCTTGATTTTTCAGTAACAGGAAAAGTATTCCCAGATGTACCAAAGGGGAATTTCGCCTATGAAGCAGTTGTGAAAACGGCAGCTGTAGGAATTATCAAAGGGTACGGAAATGTTTTCAAGCCTTACAATGATGCAACTCGTGCTGAAGCTATCGTGATGATTGACCGTGCCTTGCATCTAGAGCCCGAAACAGATGGAGATCAACTTGCGATCATTCAAGCAGTTGATCGTAACATTAAAGATGAGACGAAATTCACTGAACAACAAGACTTAAAAGCATTAGAAGCACTTTATCGTGAAACGACAATTGGTTACCAATTAGCTTATTCACTTGATAGTTTGGATATGGCAGGTATGTTTGAAGAATCAGATGTTATATTCAAGAAGGAACAGATTGGTGAATATGCGATCAAAGTTGTATCTGTAAATAATCATTTTGCTCAAGTCCGTATTGATAACTTAGTATATAAAATATCTTTGACAGCGCCAGATATGTCTTTTAACATGAAAATTGACTTATCAGGAACTGCTCATCTTAAGAAAAGTAATGATGGTAAATGGAAAATTTATAACGTTGTTCTTGATGAAGATGACTATGAACAAGATTGGAAAGAAACATTAGAAACTGAGATCAACTAAGAACAAAAAAAGCGTAAGGAATTCTCTGAATCGCCCCGTAAAAGTTAGACATCAATCTAACTTTTACGGGGGTTTTTTTATGGCAAAAGTAAATGCCGAACATTGATTCAAGCAGTCCAGCGATATTTAAAAGGCAATGAATCTATGATTGAAATCGCGAAAGAATTGGAGTGACAGATAGGGTTGTAAGTGAATGGGTTTGCCTTTATTGAAAAATGGTGTAGAGACTTTCTTAAAATCCTAGTAGGAATGTTAAGCAGCAAAAAATAAAATGTACACTACTAAAATTGAAATTTAGTAATGTACATTTTTATAATAAGCGTAACATTATAAACAAGTTAAGATATAAGAAACCATCATGTACAGCGTATCCTCATCGCATCTATTTTAATAGCCCATATGATGGTGGCACGGCATATGCTGCTGATGGTGATGTTGATGATGCCCCATGTGATGATGATGCCCCATGTGATGGTGATGGTGTCCCATGTGGTGATGTTGGTGGTGATGATGTGGCATATGGCAAGGCTCAGGTGGCATTTCGCAAAGTGTGTGAGTCTCACAACATTCATTTACGACAGACTCAGTGCAAGGGAAATGATACTGATGATCAATTATATGTTTATTAACTGTTGTTACATGTGCTGGCTGTACATGTGGTACAACTGTATGGATGTAATTTGTGCGTACATAATCCTCCGGTGGACAACAATGTGGCGGCTCATATTGAGTTGGACATGTAAGTGGTGGACAACAATGCGGGCCTTTTGCATGATGATGGTGATGCATATGCTGCATGTGATGCATATGCTGCATATGTTGCATATGTCTTTCCATGGTAAAACCTCCTGTTTTGATAAGTTGTGGTTCATAATTAACATATGAGATAAAAGACGATATGGTCTATTTGTATGCCTATTAAGGGCTGGTTAAATCTCTTAGGCAATCAAAATAGGTATGATTAATGGAGGGATTCACCAAATTTTAGACGTCGTCAGTCACTGTAAAATTGAGGTTTGTTGAAAAGTAATGATACAAAGAAGAATTGCAAATAATGTTAGAAGAGAATAATAATAATATTAAATTTTAGATTGAATAAAAATGCATTTTGTTGTAGAATTAACCGATGTATCGTAGGTTTACGATATTTTTTAGCTCATAAAAATGAATGATAGTGATTATTCTAAAAAACTTTATGCATTGAGGATTTTAATAATAAAAAAGTAGTGTTTGGGCATTCCTTCCTTACTTTTTAAAGGAATGTTTTTTATTTGATCATTCATTAACTACTCGGAAATGCCAGATTGATGAATGCAAAACTTTATACAGATATACATTTCTTGGCGGTTTTAAAGTACCTAACAAGCTTGATGTATAAAACTTCGAAAAAACCTAAAGAAATGAGGCTTTAAATGATGAAAAAATATCCTACTTCTTCATACTTTTTCTTCATAATTCCGTCTCTTATTGGTGTTCTATTATTTATGACACCAGTCTTAACGGAAGATGGATGGAAAGTTCCGATTGCTATTTTAGCAAATTTATTAGCAGGTTTTGTTGCACCTATTATTAGTTACTTTACTATAATTATATTTGCGATTTCGGCAATTGGTTCATTCATTGCCAAATTTGTTCCTCGGAATAATGCAAAGGAATCTAGTATTTTATATACATTATTTTATGTAAATTGGTTTTGGACAATTATAAGAGTCATCGGTTTAGTATTTGCCTCAATGGTCGTGTTTAATTTTGGACCATCCGCGATTAACAATGAAAATACGGGTGGATTATTAATGAATCCTGACGGTGGTTTAGTAACATTTTTATTTACGATTTTCTTATTTGCAGGCCTACTATTACCGTTTTTAACAAACTTCGGATTGCTTGAATTTTTCGGAACGATGATGGTAAAAATCATGCGTCCGCTCTTTAAAAGCCCTGGGCGTTCATCAGTTGATGCACTTACATCGTGGGTTGGTGATGGAACAATTGGTGTTCTTATGACGAGTAAGCAATATGAAATGGGGAACTATACGAAAAAAGAGTCAGCCATTATTGCAACGAGCTTTTCTGTAGTATCCATCACATTCTGTATCGTAGTACTAGATACAGTGCATTTATCACGCTATTTTATTCCATATTACTTAACGGTTGTACTTTGCGGTCTTGTGTTAGCGATTGTTATGCCGCGAATTTTTCCACTTGCTAACAAAGAAGACACTTATATCGACGGTACACCAGTAGATTTATCACGTGAGGAATTACCTGAAGGCTATAATTCTGTGTCTCACGGCTTAGAAAATGCTTTAGCCGTTGCGCATGCAAATCGTGACCCACGTCAATTTTTGAAAGATGGGACTAGAAATGTCTTGGATTTATGGATTGGTGTAGCACCGATCGTTATGGCATTTGGTACGGTTGCTTTAATGCTTGCTGAATTCACTAATATTTTTGCATTTTTAGGAAAACCGTTTGAACCTATTTTAACAGTACTTGGTTTACCAGAGGCAGCTGAGGCAGCGCAAACGATGGTTGTTGGCTTTGCTGACATGTTTTTGCCTTCAATTTTAGGAGCAGGAATTGAAGCTGAAACGACACGATTTGTGATTGCTGTCGTTTCTGTTACACAGCTTATTTATATGTCTGAAGTCGGTGGCCTTATTTTAGGTACAAAAATTCCACTGAAATTTTTAGATCTAGTAATTATTTTCTTAATTCGTACGATTATTTCACTACCAATCGCAGCATTAGTTGCACATATACTCTTTTAGATTAAAAAGGCAATTGTTCGAATTTCACTAATGCGAACAATTGCTTTTTTCTTTATTAAAGTACGCGCAAAAAAGGAGAATATCTATAAAAAGGAATTCAGTGAACATAATATAACTTGCACATAAATTCATTGAATTGGGAAAAACTACGTTTAAAGTGATGATACTGAGGTGATAAAATGGACAGAATTTTTTCTCTCTGCTTAAGTTCTTGTTATTTGTTATTTTCTCAACCTAGTGATGCCTATATAAAAGACTCACCTAGTTCGTATGAAGAGGTCTATCCTGAAATAGGCTATAAAACGGTTGAAGGAGCTGCCTACGATTTCGAACGGCACTTTCATCAAGGACTAAAGCTACCACTTCGAGTACCTCCTATTAGTTTTACACATCATTTTGGTCGGTTTAATGATCTAGATGGTGACATGAACGATTTTTTTGAAGTTACATTTGTTAATAATCAACTTCCTGAACATCATTATAAAATAACGGTTCGACCTATTCAGTATAAGTTTCCAGTTAAAAAGGAAAGTGTAGTAAAGACTTTCGTATTGAAAAAGGGAACGACTTCAATCTATATGGAAGTCTCGGGTTTTCATGTACTTGCTTTCGAAAGAGAAGATTGGCAATATATGCTGTGGATTGATAAAAGAGTTTCAAATAAGGTGACACCTGAAGTGTTAGTTGACATTGCTAATTCCATTGACTATACAACGTTAGAGGATGAACGGGGTTAATTCAGCTAGAAAATGCCAAGACCTATAGTTTTTTGGTCTTGGCATCATTTTTTTTGAAAGTATGCCGAATAGCCTCAATAATTATGCTGGATTGACAGAAGCATTTCGGATCGCCATTGTTATGATAGAGTAGAGTAATACACTAAAAACTAATAAACCACTTAATAGAGCGAAGCTAGATATATTTGATAGTAGGTCAAACAAAGGAGAATACCATTTGAATATGATTGTAACAATCGGAATTAAGACGAGTAACCCTATAAAACTGTAACCGCCCAGAGTTCCCAAGCGATAAAAGACAACATTCAATAAAAGTCCTGCTGTTAGGAACAAGAGCAGTAAAACAGTATCCAATGCCATCATTTGTAAAAATGATGGGGAATTATTAAAAAGTAAAATAGGATGGATAATGAATATGTTAGAGACGTTAGTAAGTATTTTTTGTGTACAACCAATTATGAAGGCACTTACTAGGCTCCAACAGATAAAAAAGAGCCCCACATTGAACATAAATTGCAAGCGACATAAACCAAGCCTTAAAAAATAGGATAACGTTTTATTTAGTAACTTTGCAGCCATGATACTGGAGAAGATATAAACAGGTATAGAAATCATGATGTAAAAATTATAAATATACAGGTTAAAAAAAGCTTCTAAGAATAACGACAATAGGACGATTGAAAATAAAATGCTCCAAAAAATTAAAATTTGCTTTTTATAGCTTTGAAATAATACATACAAACTTCCCTTTACTGTATTCATTTAATAGTCCTCGCTTTCTGCTGTTTACTTAAATACACTAACATATCCTGTAATGAAACAGGTTCAAGCATAATATTCTGTCCTTCAATGGATTGACCATCAGTGAAGACAATTGCAGTTAGCTCCTGCATAAATGTATGCTTATAAATACTCTTTAGTCCATTAATTGCCTGCTCAACATCAGAAGGATTACCTTTTACTGCTACAATATGCTCATGCCATTCCTCCACGGTTTTCTGAAGCAGTAATTGTCCTTCGTGTAAAATAAGTATTTCCTCAAATAGCTTACTTGCTTCATCAATTAAATGTGTAGACAATATAAAGAGTCTTGGATTGTCGGTTTGTTGTTCAATCAATAAATCATAAAAAGTATTTCGGGCAGCTACATCAAGTCCGATATAAGGTTCATCAAAGATTGTAATCCCTGCGTTACTCGCAAAGCCTGTAATAATGCCTAACGCAGACACCATTCCTTTTGATAAACTGCGAACCTTATCTTTTGGATTTAGAGCAAAAACTTCTAGTAGCTCCATTGCGAGCTCTCCATCCCAGTTTGGATAAAAGAAGCTATTCGCCTTTAACGTTTGTGCAATTGTCATTTCCTCTTGAAAGTTTCCATTCTCTGCAACAAAACAAATATCACGTAAAGTTAAAGGTACATTGAAAACATTTTCTCCATTGACAGATATGTTTCCTTTAGTTGTAGAAATAAGTCCTGATAATAAATTTAAGAATGTTGTTTTACCAGCGCCATTATGACCCAAAAATCCAATGATTTTTGGTCCTTCAATTGTAAAAGAGATATTTTTTAAAGCTTCCTTATGTCTATATGATTTACTAACATTTTTCACTTCGATTTTCATAGGTTAACCCCTCTGTAACATATTTTGTAATTCTTTATCTGAGATACCTAATCTTATTGCTTCTTTCTTTAACGGCTCTATATGTTGCTGAAAAAAATTTTCCTTACGCTCCGCAATTAATAATTCACGAGCATCAGTACTCACAAACATGCCGACGCCACGTTTTTTATAAATTACGCCTTTGTCCACTAATTCGTTCACGCCCTTTCCAGCTGTTGCAGGATTAATTTGATATTCCTTTGCAAATTCATTTGTGGATGGAATGCGATCTTCGGGTTGTAGGTGTCCATCTAAAATTCCATCCTCTATTCGTTCGCGAATTTGTTGGAAAATGGGCTTTTCATTGTTTAAAGAGTGAATCACAATTCCCCTCCTTTTGTTGATTGGTTAATTACTTGTGTAACTAACTATATAACGTAAGGGTAATTTTGTCAATTCCATATTGTGAAAAATTTAGTTGACTGAATGCGTTCATTAAGTTATTATAACTAGCGAATAAGAAAGAGGTTCATAGCGCATACCCTCTATAAAAAACTATGGATGACGTCATCTACGCCATATCCCAAAATGCGGATATGGCGATTTTTTTTATTTGGTTTCACGCAATGGACTTCTCACAATTTGAGGAGGCATTTTTTATGGCAGGAAGAAATGAAGAGCAAGGTTTACAGGATTTAACACTCCTTGGGAACCAAAATACAAAGTATTTATTTGAATACTCACCGGAAATACTTGAAGCAGTCGACAATTTGCATACGAAAAACGATTTTTTTGTAAAGTTTAATTGCCCGGAATTCACAAGTCTATGTCCAATGACAGGGCAGCCTGACTTTGCGACAATGTATATTTCTTTTATTCCAGATAAAAAACTAGTCGAGAGTAAATCATTAAAGCTATATTTATTTAGTTTCCGTAATCATGGGGACTTTCATGAGGATTGTGTCAACATCATCATGAATGATTTAATTAAGCTGATTGAACCGCGCTATATTGAAGTATGGGGTAAGTTTACACCGCGTGGTGGCTTGTCCATTGATCCTTGGTGTAACTATGGCCGACCAGGCACAAAATATGAAAAAATGGCGGAGCACCGTTTGATGAACCACGATATGTATCCGGAAAAGGTGGATAACCGCTGATGCTTTACTATTTAAATGGATTGTTTGTTGGCTTTTTAATTTTAGCTAATGTTTTAGCTGTTAAAGTGTTTAGTATAGGTGAATGGATGGTGCTTCCAGCCGCTGCGATTTTAATCATTTTTACGTATCCGCTTATTGATGTAATTTGCGAGGTATATGGTAAGGAAGCGGGTGGTCGCACGGTTAGAACAGGGCTTATTGCTCAAGTGTTTGCGGTATTCTTTATCGCTATAGCCATTGAACTACCACCTGCACAAGCCTTTGTCCATCAGCAGGAGTTTGAGACAATTCTCGGCGGCAGTATGCGTGTCATCATTGCAAGTCTTGTAGCTTATTCGGTCAGTGTTAACTTGGATGTAGTGATATTTAGTAAATTTAAAGAAAAGCATGGAGACGGAAAGCTTTGGCTTCGAAATAATGCTTCTACGATGCTAAGCCAACTCATCGATACGGCATTATTTATTACGATAGCCTTTTTTGGAATAATGCCATTTAAGGTGTTACTGACATTATTTATCACACAGTATATATTTAAATTTTTGGCGTCTATTGTTGCAACACCACTTGTTTATGGGTTAGTTTACGTTGCACGGAAATTTGATAAACTTAAAAGCATCGAGCCATCTCATTACTGAGATGGCTTTTTTAACATTCCGTTCTTTAAATAACCCGATGGAAGAGAGGGACATAATTCTTCTGTCGAAAGTTAATAGTGCTCTTGTAATCGAATATTATTTAATAGCACCTCTTTTATCCAAGTTTATAGCTCCATTTTTGCATATGTGTAACGTTACGGCCGAGCATATACTGTGGATAAGAAAGGGAGGTGAGCAATTATGAGAATTAACTGGAAGATCCGTTTTCAGCATAAACCATTTTTACTTGCACTATTTTCGTTGATTGTATTACTCGCGCAGCAAGTAGCAGCTATTTTTGGCTATGATTTAACGAGTGCAATGAGTGAGCAGGGAATGACCATCTTAAATACAGTATTATCAATCTTCGCTTTATTAGGAGTTATCGTAGATCCTACAACACGGGGAACCAGTGATAGTCAACGTGCTTTGATGTATAGAAGACCTAGATAAAAAAGGGTGTAAATAAATTAAAAGTGTAATTTTACATTTTGGATAAATGTGTTATAATGATAAAAAATTGATAAAGATAAAGTAGGGAGGACGATTGAATGTCGCTTGAAATGGAGCAGAGGGTTGCCAAGCTCGAGCGGGAAATGATGGATTTGCGGCAGGAATTAGAAGGCTTAAAACGTCAACAACCTGTTGGAAAATCAAGCGCCTTGAGTGCTAGGCAATCCATGGCTGATCAATTTGAACCAAAACCAGCGCAAATCCTAAAGCCAAATTCAAGCTTGGAACCAAAGCCGAAAATAATGACAAATCCAGAAGAAAAGGTGCAACCACAGCGAACATTGGAAGAGCGTATTATGTGGGCACTTCCAAAATTATTTATGGTCATTTTAGTGATGGGGGTACTTTGGGGACTTAAGCTTGTTAGTGATTATGGCTATTTAGCGAACGAAGTTAAAATTATCCTTGCCTACGTATTATCTCTTGCCTTAGCAGTAATAGCTTATGTGTTAGAGCGAAAAAAAACAGGATCATCGGCTATAACAATTTCTTTATACGGTGGTGCATTTATTGTTGGGATATTAACAACTGCCGCAAGTGCGATATTGTATGAAATCATAGGTTTAACGATGGCACTTGTTATTGCCGTTGTTTATATCGGCTACGGTATTGTTATTAGCTACTTGAAGAAAAACGAAGTACTCACAATATTTGTAGCCTTTACATCATTATTACTACCATATTTACTAGAATATATGGATTTTAGTCCTGTTATCATCTTAATCTATGTGGTTGTGCTATTTATGATGCTGCAATTTGTCATTCTTCAACACAAGCAGAAGTTGGCATTCTATCTAGCAACCTTTTTCTCTTTGCTAGCTGTCAGCATTATAGCGTTTATGAACCATGACAACCGAGTTGTTTTTGCAATAGGTTTCCTTGTTGTTCTAACTATTTTTTACACTAGTTGGTGCCGATTATATAATGCAGAGTCTAAACTGAAAAATATTCATGTCGGACTCCAATTCAGTCTAGGAACTTTTAGTTTATTACTCCTGAACTTTATTATTAGACCAATTGAATATAGCGAAGCACTATTACTCATAGTAATCAGCTTGTTTGCAGCTGTAGCGGGTTATGGCTATAAGCAAAAATGGCAGGAGGCATTTGATAGTGCCGTAACACTCGCATTTATTACACTATGTAATACGCTGCTAGTTATGAATTTACCAGGGGAAGTAGATCAATTGCTCATCCCGTTCATCACCTTTGCAGGTGTTATGATGAGTTTACGATTACGAGCAAGTATGATGAAGGTTGTCGGCTCATTTTCATTTACAATTACAGTCGCTTTAAACTTTATTATTCATGAGCCGACACCGTTCTTCAGCATAGATCATATTAGCTTAATAATGCCGGGAATATATCTCCTAATTATTTATGTATATGCGAGACGTCCAAAAGAGACACTGACATCCTTCGAAAAGTTTATGAAGGAAATATATGTGATTGATATTTTAGCAGTTATTACGGCTGGTTATTTCTTAGCCTATATCGGAAAGCTGGATGAATTGTACTTTGCAAGTGTTGGTAATATCCCGCATTTAACGTGTTTAATCCTAGCTTTACTTTTCGCGGGATCACTTTTAGTACCAATAAAATACAAGGGGCGTGCATTAACGCCAGTCCTTGGTGGGTTTTTCGTTCTCTTCACCGTAATGCTTGAAATTATTCCATACAATATGCAAGGTATCGAGTGGCTAAATATAGTAACAAGAATCGTGTATATTGCTGTGATCATAGCAATAATGATTGATGTACTGATGAAGGGCCGCATTTACCAAATCTATCAAGAGCAAGCAGAGAAACTTCTAGACCAAGTTGTAAGTGCAGGCGTTGTGCTTACGATGATATCGGTTTGGGGTCTTATCCATCAACTTTCCTATAATAGTTTGCTAGATTGGAAACTAAGCATTGCCTTTTCAACGATCACATTATTCCTGACAGCCAGTATCTCACTATGGCTTAGCACTGTGCGTAACTTACAAACATTACGCCTAACAGGGTTTGTTATTTTAGTGATTGCGTTTATTAAGCTTATATTCTTTGATTTATCCGCTTTAGACTTATTAATACGAGCTGTCCTGTTTATTTTGATAGGTGGGATTGGGTTGTTGTTGTCGGGTAGGTTGTTGAAGAAATAAATAAATAATATTGATCTAAAGCATGGAGTTGCAATAAAACAACATTAAAACCGTTTACCTTTATTTTATGGTAAACGGTTTTTTTATATCTAATCGCTTTTTAAACTTAGCTTGATCTACATATTTTAGCAATTGAAAAATTTAAAAATAAATACAAATTCATACGAAAAAGTAGTGTTGTAAATGCTGTTTATATATGGAATAGTATAATTAGCATAGGGAATATTCAATTAATAGGAAAGTTTATTTACTATAAGTACTATTGTTTTAGTGTTAAAGTCTAATGTACTTTTAACTTCTTTCGGCGGGTGTCCAAACGCCCGCTAAACAGAGGAACTTAGTCTAGGAACGCCAAGTCCTGTGGCATTACCGAAATGACCGACATCGTGTCGGCCCTCGCGCATGTCTAAGCGCAAAGCCAATTCCAGACGTGATTATGCCGAGGCATAATTGATTAACTTACATTACTAAAAAGTTTGATCAGCATAAGGAGGGAGAAAATGAAGCGTCAAAATAGAAAATTATTTAAGAGTCAAGGGGGATTCTCTTTAATTGAGGTTGTTGCTTCCTTAGTTATAATAACTATCATCTTATTATCCTTTTTCGGCTTACTCATCCAATCGAATAAAACCGGAAAAAGCTCTGAACAAATTATTGATGCTACCTATTTAGCGCAAAAGGAAATGGAGAAAATGTATAACTACTTTAAATCTACCACGATCGAAACGTGGGAATCTAATTTTCCGTACTTAGCTGAAAAGGATGAAGTGAATTCAACAGGTAATATCACTCGGTATAAAGTGACACCCTCTAATGCTAAAAACAAGGAAATCATAATAGTGAATGCTGAAGATATCTCGCATGATAATACCGTTAGGGTTACTATCGAAGTTTATGATTCAAGAGGGGCGATATTAAAAGCGAAAATGCAAAATATCTTTAGCTTGTAAGAAAAGAGGTGGTTCATATGTCTAAATTCAAAAATGAGAGAGGCGTGACCTTACTAGAAGTTTTGGCTGTTACTGTAATAGCTACGATTGTATCTATTGTTCTTATGTCTATCTTAATGAACAGTAAGACTACAAGCGATAAACAAATGAAATCGACTATTCAATTATCTGACACAACTTATATTTTGAAAGTTGTTACTAAAGATACGCGTAAATCTACTGAAATTCATAAAAAGGCTTTAGATGAGTATACAGAATATACACTAATAAATAATCAAAATAATAAAAAATATACTTATGTATATTACCAAAAGGATCAGACGATTACGAGAAATGATGAAATGATTGCAGCGAATGTGCTTGATTTTAACATTGAAGATAAACGGAGTCATGTAATTATTGATATTACAACGCCAAATAGTAAGCCTTTTTCATCAACTATATATTTTAGGGGAGGCAGCTAAATGTTTAAGAATCTAAAACAAGAAAATGGTTATTCGTTACTTTTAGTAATTTTTACAATTGCTTTTATCTCAGTTCTTGGAATTACGCTTTTAACACTTACTGCTAATTCATTAAAGATGTCTGCTAATGAGCGAGATGACCAATCTGTTTTTTACATTGCAGAAGGTGGCTTAAACAGTACAAAAAACAAAGTAAAACAATTAGTTAAAATTACATACGATGAAAATAGAAAAAAATTCAATAAGCTACCTCCTGATAAAAGAAAGCCGGAAAAATTTAAGTCAGATTTTATAGATGCATTTGAAAGTAGCTTAGAAAAAATCTTTGAAAAGAATCAATCAACATATGCTGATACAGTGACTTTTGATGAACAATTTAATGAAAAAACTTTTGCAAATGTAACAGTTATTCAAGAAAGTACTGAACAATTACAATATAAAATAACGTCCGTTGGTAATGTTGGCAAGAAAACGAGAACAGTAGCACAGACAATTACAATCGATTTAGGAAGCGGGACGGGTTCTGGTTTTTCAAATTCCGCTGCTATCCACGCTATAAAAAACATCGAACTTGGAGGAGGTAAACTTAATGGGGATGTTGTTTCTGACAGTGGAAAAATTAGTATTACACAAGAGAGTGCTAAAATTACTGGTAAGATTGGAACAACTCCAGATAAGTTTTCAAAGCCGAGCTGGATGAATGTTACGAATGAGATTATAGGGAATGTTGCATTTCCTAAGGATGTATTACCACCTTTCCCGGATAATGAATTTACTAGTTTAAGCACAAGACCATATACAAATTCAATTCAAGTTTCCATCGATGGAAATCAAACTCAACTCTCGTTGGAAAATCATTCAATTAAGATTGACGGTGGAGGAAACGGACACATAAATGGGTATCAAAACTTTAGTGGTACTCTCCCGCTTACTCAAAATATGTACTTGAAAACGCTTATAGTTTCTTCGGGCAGAACGTTATCTATTGATGTAGGTAATTCAGACAAAAATTTATATATAGATAACTTTAACTTCACGGAAGGGCACTTAAATATTACGGGGAGCGGTAGATTAACTTTGTATATTAAGGATGCTTTTAATTTAAAGGGAAGTTCGAGTATGAATAATACAGGAGACATAGGGCAATTAAGTGTATATTATACAGGCACTTCGTTAATGGATTTTACTGGTGATACAAAAACAAAAGCCTCTATATATGCTAAATCAGCTGATATAAAAATAAATGGTTCTGGTAGCGTACAAGGAAATCTATATGCAGGTGGATCAAATATCAATGTTGAAGGAGGGTCTTATAATCACGACTTATATATTTATGCCCCCGACGCAAAAATCATAATGAGAGGATCAGGAGAAGTTATAGGAGGAATAATGGCTTATACAGTAAATACGAGTGGAGGTTCAACTGTTACTTACAAACCAAAAACGATTGAAGATACAATATCAAATGGTGGTTTAGTATTTGAAGAAAATAATAATTTAACAATTTCTAATAGTATGCTTGAAGTAGAATAAAGATCACAGAGCATGAAGAGGTTGTTTAGAATGCGATATTCTGATTTTGATACAATAGAATACTAAGCTTGTCGTCTTAGTAATGACATTATTTTTACAATTATATAGTTAGTTTTAGAGAAGCTTAATGCTGTCTATGACGAGGGTTTCCAATTGATGTGAGAAAGTAATAGAAAAGGGTTATTTAGAATGTCTGGAATGAATTCAGATTTTCTAAATAACCCTTATTTTAATATTGGTTAAACTCTTGGTGAGAATAGAAAGAGGGCGCTATTTGAATTTAAAGTGCAACCTTTCAATTGAACCTGAAATTAATAGTCTTTTTTGTCTAGGGTAGTTGATTCGATATGTATACATCGAAAGTTGTGTGGAGATATATGACTTTGTTTTATAGTCCATAAAACACATTAACAACATTTCAATAGTAATTACAATTTCATGTTTAAAAAAGATGAGTTCACTGAAATTTAACTATTTTTAGGATGAAAGGCTCATTTTTAAATATAGTTTGTGTTGTATTGTAAAAATATGAATAAAAAGTAATTGTTTTATATGAGTAAATAGACATTCTTTTTTTGACTATATTTGTAAAGGTGATGAGGCTATGAAATTATATTTGAAGTTAGGCGCAATGGTAGCTGTTCTAATCATCTTATTAACAGTCTGGGTACCTAATATGATCGTAGATAGTGCACTGGCTAAAGGTGTTGAATCCACAATCGGAGGAACATCGGTTAAGGATTTAGAGGGTGGTGATATTGAAAATGCTTTACAAGAGGCTATTAATATTTGGCGAGACGCTCCTGTTAGCGTAGAAGGGGCCAATATTACGATTTCACTGGATCCAAAATTATTTGTATTTGATGTAGAGAGTTCTATAGCTGAATATCATAGTTTAACAGACAAGTCTTGGTTTGCTTTTTGGAAGCAAGAGCAAGCGGTACATATACCCTTACATGTGGAAGTAGATGATCAAGTGAAGAAGCAGCTTGAGGCTACTGGTGTATGGGAGGTTGATGCGACCTTAAATGCAATTTCCACTCAAGTTTCCTATTTAAAAAGTCAGAAAATCACTGCAACAGTTGCAGATACTCATTTAATAGAAGCGGAGCGTTTGGCTCTATCGATTGAGAAAATACCTACAAATGCAATAGGTGTTGATAAATTAATGAATACGCTAAATGATTCTATTATATTACCGGGAGAGCCGTTTTCTTTTTTAACAACGATAGAAGAACAATATGACGAAGCAAATAGTGAAGCCATTAATTTCCTAGCTTCCATGCTTTATCATACTGCTCTTCAAACCGAATATGAGATTTCAGAGAGACATTCCCAAGAAGAGAAGCCAAATTATTTGCAGCAAGGTTTGGATGCGAGGATAAATCGTGCGTTAGATAAAGATTTACAATTTGTAAACCGTTCTGATCAATCGAATAAGTTAAAACTCACAGTAGAGGGTGATTCTTTAAAAGTGGAATTACTAGCGCAAAAGAAAGAAAAAGAAATCTCTGTTCGAGTTAGTAAAGATAAAATCATACAACCACGAGTCATTATTCGCTATTCTAACGACCTACCAGTAGGCAGTGAAGAGGTTCTTCAAAAAGGTCAAGAAGGCGTACGGGTCGAAGTTTATCGCTCTGTTTTAGAAAATGGTAACACTACGGAGGAACTAGTTAGCCGTGACTACTATCCACCAGTTAATAAAATCATTGTGAAATCTTCAAGACAGCCTGTTGTTCCAGAAAATAGTAATGAAAAAGTAGGGACTTCCGATTCGAGTGATCCTGATCTAAACATGGATTTAGATGGAGATGGATTACCAGATACACATTCTGAAAATGAAAAATCCGTCAATAATGCTGCAAATAACAATAAAGATACATCTGCAAATACTTCAAAAGATCCGAATGATCCTGAGATTGTATATGGCTACTATGATAAAGGTGGGAATTTTGTACAAACAAGCCCATAAAGAGAGGAGTATATGTGAATGATCGTAAAAACTGGGCGAAAGCGATTAGGTGATTTACTTGTTGAAGCTGGTGTTATAACAAATGTGCAATTGGAATTTGCGCTTACAAACAAAACAAAAGATGAGAAATTAGGCGATTTTCTTATAAAAGAAAATATTTTAACTGAGCAACAGTTAATCGAAGTACTAGAGTTTCAGCTAGGAATCCCGCACATTCATTTGAATCAATATTCAATAAGCCCGGACTTACTTCAACTTGTTCCGGCTGAGCTCGCTAAACGAACAAATATTATTCCAATTCGTCGTGAAAAAAATAAACTTTTCATCGCGATGGCTGACCCGATGGACTATTTTGCAATAGAAGAAGTACGTATGGCGACAGGCTGCCAAATCGAAACAAGTATTGCAGCTAAGGATGACTTATATCGTACCCTAACGAAATATTATGATTTGCAAGAGTCTATGGAGGCTGCATTGCTCGACATTGGTGCGACAGCTGCTGAAACACAGGAGGAAATTGAACGAGAGGATTCTCCGATTGTCCGACTAGTTAATCAAATAATTGCTAATGGAGTTGCCCAACGAGCAAGCGATATCCACTTTGACCCACAGGAGACGGATTTAAGGGTTCGCTATCGAGTAGATGGGGTATTGAGAACCGAGCGCTCGTTACCGAAACATATGCAAAATATAATATTAGCACGTATCAAAATTATGGGGAATTTGAATATCACGGAAAATCGAATTCCTCAAGATGGACGTATTAAAACGAATGTTAATTTCAAGCCAGTAGATATTCGACTTTCGACTCTTCCAACTGTTTATGGAGAAAAAGTTGTGATGCGTATTTTGGACTTAAGCAGTGTTGCCAATTCAATTGACAAGCTTGGCTTTACAGAGCAAAACGAAGTCCTTTTCCGAAACATGATTGACAATCCTAATGGTATTTTGCTAATAACGGGTCCTACTGGATCAGGGAAATCATCTACATTATATGCAGCCTTAAGCAACTTGAATGAAGAAGATGTAAACATCATTACAGTAGAAGATCCAGTGGAATATCAGCTCGATGGTATAAACCAAATTCAAGTGAAAGAAGAAGTAGGTTTAACATTTGCAGCTGGATTGCGTTCAATTTTGCGTCAGGACCCAGATATCGTAATGATAGGTGAAATAAGGGATTTTGAAACAGCACAAATAGCAGTACGTGCCTCGTTAACAGGGCATTTAGTTTTAAGTACTTTACATACAAATAGTGCAGTTGAGTCAATTTCTCGACTACAGGATATGGGGATAGAACCGTTTTTGTTATCTTCTTCACTAGTAGGGATTATGGCACAGCGCTTAGTACGACGAATTTGCCGAGATTGTGGAGAAGACTACGCTTTTACGAAGCATGAATTAGAAATCATGCATAAGAACGGCATTGAGGGAGTTACACATGGTAGACGCGGAAGAGGCTGTCCTTCGTGTAATCAAACAGGGTATCGTGGACGGATGGCTATTCATGAAATTTTACCAATTGATCGCAATATTAAAGAAATGATATTAAGTCGAAGTAGCGATAGTGCGATGCGTGATTATATGAAACAAGAAGGCTATTACACATTACTGGTAGATGGGTTGTTAAAAGTAGTAGAAGGACAAACAACCACTTCAGAAGTATTGCGTGTAGCAAATGCAGATTAGGATGTGAATCGTTCATGACAACATGTAGAAATATTGATGAGCTATTAACACGCGCATTTGAAGAAAAAGCGTCTGACCTTCATTTAACAAAGGGAATCCCGCCAGTTTATCGTATCCGTGGGCAACTAGAACAATATGGGAGTGAACTACTAACTTCTGAAGAATTACAGACAATGGTGAAAACTATTTTACCTGAGCATAAATTACAAGAGTTTCATGATAAAGGGGAAACCGATTTTAACTATTCATTGCAAGGGAAATGTCGTTTTCGTGTAAATGCCTATCATCAACGGAATGAAGTGACGATAGCTGCCCGTTTGATTGAAGCGAAAATTCCTTCCATTAAATCGTTAAATATGCCACAGATACTATATCAATTAGCAGAAAAACCACAGGGTCTTATTTTAGTAACAGGTCCAACAGGTTCTGGTAAATCTACAACGCTTGCTGCAATGATTAATCATATTAATGAAACAAAATCAAAGCATATTATAACGCTTGAGGACCCAATTGAATATTTACATACACATAAAAAATCCATTATCAATCAACGTGAAGTAGGGGTTGATACTCAGAGCTTTGCCAATGGTTTGCGTGCTGCTCTTCGTCAAGACCCTGACCTTATTTTAGTAGGCGAGATGCGTGACTACGAAACGATTTCAACAGCTATCACAGCTGCAGAAACGGGCCATTTAGTGATGGCGACATTACATACAAGTAGTGCTCCGACTACGATTGATCGTATTATAGATGTTTTCCCACCACATCAGCAGGGACAAATTCGTGTGCAACTAGCCAATGTTTTAGTAGGCATTATTTCACAGCGTTTATTCGTACGTAAGGATGCCAAGGGGCGAATTGCTGCTACTGAAATATTAGTACAAGCACCATCTATTTCAAATTTAATTCGAAATGAGAAAGTTCACCAAATTCCTACTGTTATGCAGACGAGTAAAGCGTTAGGTATGCATACTTTGGAATCGTCTATGCAGCAGCTAATCGCTATGGGGAGAATTTCATTGGAAGACGCAAGGCCATATATGAATGCGGGGGATTATAATTGACCGTTTTTCGATATAGTGGACGCACAAAAACTGGTGCACACAAAAAAGGAATTATTGACGCGACTAACAAAAAGGTAGCACTTGAAAAATTACGAACACAAGGCATTAATGCCCGTGAGCTGGAAGAGTCTAAAAGCATTTTACACAAAGACTTAAACATTGGCGGAAAAGTAAAACACCAGGATTTCGTTATTTATTGTCGTCAATATGCAACACTAATCCGTGCTGGCGTTTCAATTGTAGAGGCAACACATATTTTAAGTACGCAAACGAAAAGTAAAGCATTAAAAAAAGCTTTACAACAAGTGGAAGAAGATATACGTGGGGGTACAGCGTTTTCAGATGCAGCAGCCAAGCATCCAAAGGCTTTTCCAGTCATGTTTATTAATATGATGCGCTCAGGTGAGGCAACAGGGAATATCGATGAGACGCTAGAGCGCTTAGCAGGGACACTTGAAAAGCAATTCAAAATTAAGAAGAAAGTACAATCGGCATTGACATATCCGGCTATTTTATCTGTGCTTACAATCGCTGTAGGTATGTTTCTAATGATAGTTATCGTTCCGACATTTATGGCTACTTTTGAAGAAATGGACATGGAAATGCCAATATTAACGGTTGTTGTTGTCAGTATTTCAGATTGGTTAATAGCATACTGGTATATTGCAATTGGGATTCTCATATTATCGATTCTTCTATTTCGATTTTTCTATAAAAATAATAAGCAATTTCATTACAATGTGAACTATGCATTATTGCGATTACCTATATTTGGCATTTTGGTGCAAAAAAATGTAATCTCTCGCATGACTAGAACTTTATCATCTCTGTTCAGTAGTTCAGTACCCATTCTACATGCACTGACAATTGTTGAGAAAGTTGTAGGGAATCCAGTTGTAGGGAAGGTTGTAATGGAGGCGAGAGATAACCTAGAAAAAGGCGGTACATTATCTGAGCCATTAGAAAAAAGTTGGCTATTCCCTCCTTTAGTAACCCAAATGACTTCTATCGGGGAAAAAACAGGTTCGCTGGATTATATGCTCGAAAAGATAGCGGATTTTTACGAGGAAGAGGTAGATCGCTCCGTTGATACACTAAAATCGCTCATTGAACCATTGATGATACTCGTTTTAGCAGCGGTTGTCGGTGTAATTGTCGCGGCAATTTTCCTACCAATGTTCGCATTATACGAAAATATGTAAGCGTACTAACTATAAAGGGGGTGGTATAGAAAAGGCTGTAGTAGTAGTTGTTGTAGGGGTACATATTTTTGGACTAATCATAACAATTTATAAGGAGGAACATTGATGTTTAAAAAAATCATGAACAAAAAACTATTGAAAAATCAAAAAGGTTTAACGTTAATCGAGGTTCTAGCTGTAGTTGTTATCCTAGCTATTATAGCGGTAATCGCTATTCCTGCTATTGGCAACATCATTGATAATAGTAGAATTAAAGGCGCCAAAGCTGATGCGGTCAACTTAATTAATGCAGCGCATTTGTATTATACAGATGGAGCAACTGACGAATTTAATGCAACTAAAAAAGAATATTATGACACTGCTGGTGGTGCAAAGGATTGGAAGGTTACTAAACCAGCAGGAAATACAGGTACTTCTGCCTTGAAATTTAGTGGTAAAGTGATAAGAGGAAATATTACAATTACCTTTACTGATGCAACTATAGATGATATTAAGCCTGAATCTAAGGAAGGTGATAAAGGTATAGTAGATATTAATTAAAATTAATCCTCTAACTGAGTCTGATGTTTAAAAGTAGTATCAGGCTCAGGAAAGAACGATTAATTTAATTAAAGGAGGCATCTTTCCCTATGTTTACAAAAAAGAAAAAATCGCATGTGTCGATTGAGATAAAGGATTATATATTGCGTGCGATTGTGGCAAAAGGTGCTGATCCGTCGCAATGGAAGGGCTATGAAATGCCATTAGCACAGGGAGTTGTTGAAGGTTCTGTTATTCATGATGAAATGGAATTATTTGATGTCATGAAAAATAATGTGGCAAAATGGGCAGGCAAAAAGCAAAATGCACGTATTTTTGTTCCGGATACTTCCGTTTTGTTAAAGAGCTTTGAGCATCCTGATGATATAGAGTGGAATGAATTAAAAGGGTATGTGGAAATGGAGCTTGGTCAGTCCATTCATCTTCCATTTCAAGATCCTCTTATTGATGTGTATGATCCAAAACCTAGTGATGGACAGGCGATGCTATTTGCAGCACCTTCAGAAGAAGTGACGAAAATGATTGGACTATTACTCGATGCTACATTAGAACCTCAAGTAGCAGATATTCGTACATTGTGTAATATTCGTCTGTTAGAGCATTTGCAGTTAATAAAAGATAATCGAACTTATTTAATAGCGGATTGGTCCATCAATGAATTGTCGATTAGTATTTTTTCATATGGCCAACTGGAGTTTTTACGGTATCAATCGTTTGATACAGATTTATCGGAATGGAAGTTTGAAGAGATTGAGGAGTTTAGTTTTTCTTATCGTTTAGATGCTGATGACAATTATCGTATCATTCTTACCGATCAAATGCTTGAAATCGATCGTATCATGAATTTTTTTAAGTTTTCCTTACATAAAGGTGAGAAAAGTGTCGATGAGATTATCATTCTAGGAGATAATCCACTACTTCCTACGATTAAAGATTTGTTAGAAAATAATTTTCCGACACCGATTATTATGTTAAATGATTCAGTCATTCAAAAATCATTCCCTCAATTTTCAGAGGAATTTGCAAGCTTAATTGGACTTGCATTAAAGGAGGTTAACTAATGGTACCAGAAATTAACCTCTTGCCGAATTTGGAAAAGAAGCATTCAACCCCTACTTCAATATATATAGTATTTATTATTCTTATTGGTATGATAGTAGGATATATGGTTTTTTTGTTTTTCCAAGCAAAAAGTGATCTTACAAAATTAAGTGCGCAGGAAGTGGAGCTTTCATCCCAACACGAACAACTTCAAACTGAGTTAGATATAAAGCAAAATGTGAACGAAGGCTCATTGGAGCAATCTGTACAATTTGTGGAAAAGGTCTCGTATCCAGTGACCCCCTTAATGGATGAAACCCAAGTATTGTTACCAGAGCAAACGTATTTAAGGGATTATGTATTTGGTGAAAAAAATGTTGAGGTTACGGCTGATTTTGAAACAATGTCAGCAATATCATCTTATTTAGAAAAGCTAACAGCAAGCCGCTATTTCAATGATATTCAGGTTGATACTATTTCTAATTTTGATGTATCTATAGGGAATCAAGAGGAAGAAAGTGCGAAGAACAAGTTTAAGGAAGTGCCTCGTTATTCGGCAACGATTATATTAGGAATTGATTTTAAATTTCTCGCTGGAGGTAGAGGATCATGACTAGTAGTAAAAATTCAACGATTATTATCTTAACAGCTTTCATTGCAGCCATTTTATTTGCGCTATATTACTATATAGTAACACCTAAATTAGAAGAAGTAGATGCGAAGGAAAATTCAATTAACTCCCTTCAACAAGAAATATCAACAATTCAGAAGCAGATTGCTTTAATTGAAGAGAAAGGCAAATCAGCTAGTGCAAATAATTTAACATTGCGTAAAAAAGTACCTCAAACTCGAGCTATTGAAGAGGTAATTCGAAATATTGAAGAGATTGAAGCGGTGACGGGAACACGGGTAGAAGCTATGGACTTTAATAATTATGATTCGCTCGTAATGGATTCTACTATGACAGATCCCAACTCGATAAATTCTGAGGAACAGGCTGATTTAAAGCAATCTGAAAATGTAGCTGAGGAACCAGCTGTTGATAAAAATGATGAGACACCAGAAGTGAAAGAAAAAATACCAACAGCTACTTTCAATAAAGACTCCTTACCAAAAGAATTAAAACTAGTAACATTTAGTATTGATGTTGTCGCACTGGATAATGAAGCAATGGTCGAGTTTATAAAAGAGGTTGAAAAAATTGATCGTGTGATGAAAATTGATGCTATCGATTTCACGTTGACTGGTGAAGAAGAGAAATTCCAGGAGGACGCCGATACAACCTTAAAATCTACCATACAAGTAACGACGTTCTATTATGAAGGACAACAATAATCTAGATTGGCGCGCATACTTCCAATGTATGGGCGTCTATTAGTATAGGAGGATATAAAAATGGAGATTGCTTATACAATTACTGTTTTTGTATTTGGGCTCGTTTTAGGCTCATTTTTTAATGTAGTTGGTTTACGTGTGCCTTTGAAGGAGTCCATTGTGCGTCCGCCCTCGCATTGCACTTCTTGTAAGAGACAGCTGACGGCGTTTGATTTGGTACCTGTTTTGTCTTATGTATTTCTTGGGGGAAAATGCCGTAGCTGTGGTCAAAAAATTTCTTGGATTTATCCATTGATGGAACTTATAACAGGTGTGTTTTTTGCCTTTGCTTATTGGAAATTGGGCTTCAGTACAGAATTTTTTGTAGCACTATTATTAATTTCATTATTAGTCATTATTGTCGTGTCGGATTTTGCTTATATGCTTATTCCCAATAAAGTGCTATTATTCTTTTTACCATTGCTAGTTTTGGGACGCGTCATATCTCCTTTGTCTCCGTGGTGGGACAGTATAGTTGGAGCCTTGGTAGGTTTTGGCATATTATATTGTATAGCTGTCCTATCAAGAGGTGGAATGGGTGGGGGTGATATTAAATTATTCTTTTTACTTGGTCTTGTACTCGGGACAATACATGCACTTCTGACGCTATTTTTAGCTGCTGTAATTGGCATGATTGTTGGAATAGTAGTATTAAAAGTACGCGGACAGGGAAGAAAAACGCCTATACCATTCGGACCTTCTATTGCTTTAGCTGCTATTATTATCTATTTCTATGGGGATGCGTTGATGAACTGGTATCTTGGATTTTGGTAATTAATCAGTGGGGGATTCCTTCGATGATTAATAGTCTTCGAGCTTTTATAGGTAGTTAATGCTAGATAAAGATCATGGAGGGGATAACATGAAACCAATTATCGGAATAACAGCCTTTGCGGAGGATGATTTGTCCTCAAGATTAAATGCTGCTTATAGCAAAAGTATAATTGAAGCTGGGGGTGTACCTCTTATAATTCCGATTGGAGTTGAAGAGGATGTAGCACAAATTTTATCGTTGACGGACGGATTATTACTATCGGGCGGACATGATGTACATCCATTTCTTTTTGGTGCAGAACCTACACCAAAGTTAGGGAAGATTCATCCGGAAAGGGATTCAGTAGAACTTTCCTTGATTGAAGCGGCCTCTATTCGGAAAATGCCGATTTTCGGCATTTGTCGAGGGATTCAAATGCTAAATGTTGCGTTTGGAGGCACTCTCTATCAGGATATTGATAGTGAATATCATAGTAAAAAATTAATAAAGCATACGCAACAAGCGGCACGGGGCGTTGCTACACATCATGTTGATCTAACATCGGATACATTATTAACAACAATTATTGAGGAAGAAAAAATTCCGGTGAATTCATTTCATCATCAGGCAATAAACGTAGCAGCAGAAAAATTGAAAGTGGCAGCCAAATCAAGTGATGGTATCGTTGAAGCCGTAGTACACGAAGATTTACCATTTTGTCTAGCAGTACAATGGCATCCTGAAGAGCTAGCCATTGTAGGAGATGAAGCATCAAAAAAATTATTCACTGCATTTGTAGAGGCGAGTTTGAAATTCAAGGTAGAGGCATAAAACTTGATAAGCATTACATGGCTTAGGATGGAAATTAACTAAAGACATTGCTAGAGGGAAGAATCCATATAAGGTGGGTTCTTTTTTAGTGTATAAAATGGCACTCGAAAAATAAGAAAAAGAGGTATATGCCCATTTGTGAACATAGAATCCTCTTTTTGTACGTTGCTATTGAGATACTTTTAATGAACACGACGATAAAGACCTACAACATGACCCAAAATAGAAACTTGGTCTACGATAATTGGCTCCATTGTTGCGTTTTCAGGCTGTAAACGGAAATGACTTTTTTCCTTAAAGAAACGCTTTACAGTTGCTTCATTCTCTTCAGTCATTGCTACGACAATATCACCATTATCAGCTGTTGATTTTTGTTTAACAATAACTAAATCTCCGTCTAAAATGCCAGCTTCAATCATTGATTCACCCATAATTTCTAGCATAAATAACTGATCTTCACTTGTACCATAAATATCCGGTAGCGGGAAATATTCATCGATATTTTCAACAGCAGTTATCGGAGAACCTGCAGTAACCTTCCCAACAAGTGGTACATGAATAACTTGTTGCTTTTGAATAGAGTCCTCTGGCTCTAGAATTTCAATGGCACGTGGTTTAGTTGGATCGCGTCGAATTAAGCCTTTTTGCTCCAAACGAGCTAAATGTCCATGAACTGTAGAGCTTGAAGCAAGTCCAACTGCTTCACCAATTTCACGTACAGATGGTGGATAACCCTTTGCGCGTACCTCTTCTTTAATGAAATCTAATATGGCCTCTTGTCTTTTCGAAACTTTTTTCATGATTGCTCACCTCTTTTTTCTAGTCATTCTACTTATTAGTAGTATAGCAGAATGCGAACACTTAAGCAAACATAGGTTCGAAAAGTGTTTGACAAAAACGTTTGTTCGCATTATTATAAGAACATATATTCCGAACAGACATTCTTGAAAAGGGGTTATACACATGAACTGGTTTAAAAAAAATCCACATATTACAACTTTATTAGGAGCTTGTCTTCTATTTACAGCATATCTTTTTATAACAGATCCAGGAGATGTTACATACGCAGAAATTGAAGTCGAACATGGTGATAGTTTATGGTCGTTAGCCGAACAGTACCGTGGTAAAATGAAATCGGATGAATGGATTAAGCTTGTTAAGGCAGAAAATGAATTATCGAACGTACGAATTATTGCAGGTAATTCTCTAGTGATTCCAGTAGTGGGTGACGACCAATCCAATCCTATAAATTCAATTGAAATTGCGAGAAATGTAAAATGATAACAAAACAACAATCGGCTGTTGTCTATTGCCGTGTGAGTACAGAAAAAGAGACACAAAGCTCCTCATTAGAGCGACAGGAGGAGGAGTTAGTACGCTATGCTAAGGAACAGGGCTACGAAGTGAAACTTGTTTTTAAGGATAAGCATAGCGGCTATGATGTGGAACGAGAGGGTTTACTAGAAATGCTCGATTTCATAAAAGAAAAAGAAGTAACAGCATTATTTGTGCAGGATGAAACACGTTTAGGACGTGGAAATGCTCGAATGGCCGTTTTGCATTTATTGCAGAAAACTGAAACTAATGTTTTCTCTATGCGAGACGCGGGACCTGTACAATTAAATGAAATGGATACGATGCTCCTAGAAATTTTAGCAATTGTAGAGGAGTACCAGCGTAGAATCCACAATGCTAAAATACGTCGTGGTATGCGTCGTGCAGTTGAAAATGGCTACCGCCCTGAAAATAATTTATCTAACCGAGGAAACCCAAACGGTCAGGAACGTAAAGATGTCCCTATAGAAGAAATCGTCAAACTCCGCAATCGAGGCTTCACATTTGAGGAGATAGCTATGACTCTTAGGGGGCTAAGCTTTGACGTAAGCAAAGCCACTGTCCATAGGAGATATCGGGAACATTTAGAGAGAAACGAAATAAAGTAACGTTTTAATCAGTGGGAGTTTTCCTACTGATTTTTTTCTTTTTAAAGGCTTTAGATGAAGGTGAAGGAACGAGTAGTGACGGATAGAACAGTGAAAAACGTGGATAGAAACGCCAAAGTGACGGATAGAACAGCGAAAAACGTGGATAGAAATGCCAAAGTGACGGATAGAACAGCGAGAAACGTGGATAGAATCGGCAAAGTGACGGATAGAACAGAGAAAAACGTGGATAGAAACGCCAAAGTGACGGATAGAACAGCGAAAAACGTGGATAGAAACGCCAAAGTGACGGATAGAACAGCGAAAAACGTGGATAGAATCGGCAAAGTGATGGATAGAACAGCGAAAAACGTGGATAGAAATGCCAAAGTGACGGATAGAACAGCGAAAAACGTGGATAGAAACGCCAAAGTGACGGATAGAACAGCGAAAGAATGTCCAACAGATTGGACATTTTGGAAATAAAATAAGAGAAGTAGCCATTTCTACCTCTCTTGCTCAATATTCTCTAGAAACTTTCCATCTTTTATTGTAGTAATCTTTCATATCATTTAGAGCTTTTTCTTTATTCTCTGTACCAATTTTCATCAAAAGAGAGATGTAGGGCTTTGCCCACAGTAATACCAAATTGTATAAAACCTCTACCTCTTGCAGTTATGATGTTACCATCTTGTACAACTAGGTCTTCAGAAAAATGATTAAGATCGAAGAATTCTAATTTTTTAATACCTTCTAGCGGCAATCCAACAGTATACTTTCTGTTTTTTAATACTCCGGCTTTCGCTAAAAGAGTTGGAGAGCTAGAAATACTTGCGATGGTTGCTCCTTTGGCATGCGCATTACCAATAAAATCAATTAATTCTTGCTCATTTATTAGTAAAGCTATATCCATACAGCCTGGTAGCAATAAGCTATCGATTTCGTCAAGATTAACTTCACTTATTTGTGTATCGACTATACAAGATAAACCAGATTCCCCTTTGATTTTTTCATTGTTTAACCCAACAGTAACAATTGGTTTATCTCCTTGCATTAAAATAGATAATGCTACACTCAATTCATATTCACTAAATTGGGGGTACAATAATATAGCGGTCTTTTTCATATAATTCTCCCATCTATTTTAAAACGAAGATTTAGAACAGCACTATAGTGAAAGTATATCTTATACCCACTCTTCATCTAAGACAGCATAGTAGTATTCATCCCACCACTCATCTTTGTGTGGTATACATTTTTTAAAATAACCCTCGCGTCTCATCCCGATTTTCTCCATCACTTTATAGGATGGGATATTTTCCGGCTGGCAAGTAGCAATAATTCTATGCAGTTTCATTTCTTTAAATCCGTAGTCCAGTACAGCTCTTGCAGCTTCAGATGCGTATCCATTGTTGTAATAGCTCGGATTCAATACCCAGCCAATTTCGTACGTATGATCACCAAAGTATTGATGGAAAACAATATGACCAATAACTATACTTTCACTTAGTAAAATAATAGGGAAGTGTTTTGCTTTTTCACCGCTATTTTCTGAAACAAACTTTTTTGCTTGTTCCTCATTAAAAACGCCCTCTGGAATATACTTCATCACAGTTGGATTTGAAGTATATTCATAGACAGCTTGCCAATCTTGAACTTCGAATTCTCTTATTAATAGTCTGTTAGTTTTGATAAACATTTCATTCCCCCCAAGCATAAATTAAATGATATTTGGAACCATATAAATTAGTTATACACTTGTAGTTCCTTAAAGTCATGCAATTTATGGTATTTATTTCTAAAATATAAGGATACTAGAAAGGTTGGTATAACTGCATTTTAAGGGGAAACATGCTATACTTTGCATACCATATTCATTAAGATATGTATTGAAAGGTGTGTAATTATGTTATCAAAAGAAAAAATTAACCGAATCAATGAACTTTCTGCTAAGTCTAAAAATGGTACTTTAACAGAGGCAGAAGCTAAAGAACGAACAGCGCTTCGTAAGGAATATCTAGATACATTTAGAGCAACAATGCGTGATACAATTGAAAACGTAAAAGTGGTAGATGCTGAAGGAAATGATGTAACACCAGAAAAAGTTAAACAAGCGAAAAAAAATAAATTTCTAAATTAATGTGTCACATTTAAATCAATTACGCCTCGGCGTAATTGCGTCTGGATTTTGAATTGTGCTAGCACAATTAATTCCTTTCAAAATCCGTGATATCCGCCGGAGGCATTATCTTTATTCAGTTAGTCTTATACGGTTTAACTGCTGTGAAAATAGTATATTTAAAATAAATATTTCTACTGAATAAAGATAAAGTATGTAACAAAACGTTAATAGTATAACAAAAGCATTGTTTTCTGAAGCAATGTTGACTAAACTGTATAAGAACAATATATAGGACGAGAAAGGATGTCACAAAATAATGACTCAACATGCGGATCAACTAGCGATTAATGCTATCCGAACATTGTCAATCGATGCAATTGAAAAAGCAAACTCAGGTCACCCAGGTTTACCGATGGGGGCAGCGCCAATGGCTTATACGCTTTGGACAAAACAACTTCGCCATAATCCGGCTAATCCAAAATGGTATAACCGCGATCGTTTTGTACTTTCTGCAGGTCATGGCTCTATGCTTCTATACAGCCTACTTCACCTTGGGGGCTACGGTTTACCAATGGAAGAAATTCAAAACTTCCGTCAATGGGATTCATTAACTCCAGGACATCCTGAATATGGTCATACTGTAGGGGTAGAGGCAACAACAGGTCCTCTAGGTCAAGGTATTGCTATGACAGTTGGTATGGCAATGGCTGAACGCCATTTAGCAGCTACTTACAATAAACCTGGACATGACATCGTTGATCACTATACATTTGCACTTTGTGGCGATGGCGATTTAATGGAAGGTGTAGCAGCTGAAGCTATCTCTTTAGCAGGTCACTTAAAGCTTGAAAAGTTAATCGTATTATACGATTCAAACGATATTTCTTTAGATGGTGATTTAGAAAAATCATTCTCAGAAAATGTCCAAAAGCGTTTTGAGTCTTATGGCTGGAACTATTTAAAAGTTGCTGATGGTACAAATGTTGAAGCAATTAATGCAGCTATCGAAGAAGCTAAAAAATCAACTGGCATGCCAACACTTATCGAAGTAAAAACTGTTATCGGTTTTGGTTCACCAAACAAATCAGGTAAAGCTGCTTCTCACGGTGCACCACTTGGTCAAGATGAGGTAGTTTTAACAAAAGCGGCTTATGAATGGGCTCACGAGCCATTCCAAATTCCTGCTGAAGCCTATGATACATTCGCAGCAGCTGCTGAAGTTCAAGGAGCACAACCTGAAGAAGCTTGGAATGCTAAGTTTGAAGCATATAAGCAAGAGTTCCCAGAATTAGCAGCGCAGTTTGAAAACGCAATGAATGGTCAATTACCGGAAGATTTCGCTTCAGAATTACCAGTTTATGAAGCAGGAAAATCAGTAGCAACTCGTTCTTCTTCTGGAGATGCAATCAATGCAATTGCGAAGAAAACACCATCATTCTTCGGTGGTTCAGCTGACCTTGCTGGGTCAAACAAAACTACGATGAAAGACGCTGGAGATTTCTCTGCAGATGATTATGCTGGCCGTAATATTTGGTTCGGTGTACGTGAATTTGCAATGGGTGCTGCTATGAACGGTATGGCACTTCACGGTGGTCTAAACGTATTCGGTGGTACATTCTTCGTATTCTCTGATTATGTTCGTCCAGCTGTACGTCTTTCTGCATTAATGGGTCTTCCTGTTACTTATGTATTTACACATGACTCAATTGCTGTAGGGGAAGATGGTCCAACGCACGAACCAATCGAACACCTTGCATCTTTACGTGCAATGCCAAATTTATCTGTTGTTCGTCCAGCTGATGCAAATGAATCAGCAGTTGCATGGGAGCTAGCGGTAGCATCTGAAAAAACACCAACTGTTTTAGTATTATCTCGTCAAAACTTACCTGTTCTTGATGCATCTATTGAGACAGTACGTGAAGGCGTTACAAAAGGTGCTTATACAGTATCTCCTGCTACAAAAGAATTGGCAGATGCCATTTTAATTGCAACAGGCTCTGAGGTTTCACTTGCAGTTGAAGCACAAAAAGCACTAAAAGCTGAAGGCATGGATGTAGCAGTTGTTTCAATGCCATCTATGGATCGCTTCGAAAAACAAGACGCAGCTTACAAAGAATCTGTTCTTCCAAAAGCTGTGACAAAACGTTTAGCAATCGAAATGGGCGCATCATTCGGCTGGCATAAATACACTGGTTTTGAAGGAGACGTTCTTGCAATTGACAAGTTCGGCGCTTCTGCACCAGGTGAATTAGTAATGGAAAAATACGGATTCACAGTAGAAAATGTTGTAGCGAAGGTTAAAGCTCTATAATTTATTAAATACCGCAATACTCAGTAAGGGTTAAATCTCCACTGAGTGTAGCGGTATTTTTTCGCGTTTAGAAGATTTCATTAAAGAAATCAAATAGTTGCACAATGAATTAGAAGTATGGCAACAAAGTAGTAAAAGGCTTTGGAACTTCCTCCAATGTTAGCCCATCAACAATAGTCCCACTAAATCAAAGAAGCTGACATCTGTGCAATGACTGAGAGGCTTGCAAAAAGTTGCCCAACATCGTGCTGTTGCTGTCGCTTCGCTTTCACACAAAAAACATTTGTTGGCCTAAAACCTTCGGACGTAATTATCGAGGCATATTTAAAAAATACGAAACGGCATAGATAGAATGCAGTTTCGTATTTTTTTGGAAAAACTCACTTTGCAAGCCCGTTTTGAAAAGCGTAGACAACTGCTTGCGTGCGATCTTGAACATCGAGTTTCGCTAAAATATTGCTGACATGTGTTTTTACAGTTTTTAATGCAATGAATAGTTCATTGGCGATTTCCTGATTCGCTTTGCCCTTTGCCATGAGCAATAATACTTCCATTTCACGATCGGTAAGTTGCTCATACAGTGGGGTACTAGAGCCATGGCGCATGCGATGCATCATTTTTGATGTTACTTCTGGCTCTAAAACAGTTTCGCCACCCATCGTTTTACGAATGGCTTCGGCGATTTGTTTCGCATTTGACGTTTTTAAAATATAGCTGACTGCACCAGCCTCTAATGCAGGATAGACTTTGTCATCATCTAAAAAACTTGTCACCATCATAATTTTTGCTTCTGGCCATGCTGCTAAAATTTCAGCTGTCGCCTCAGCTCCTGTCATGACTGGCATCACATTGTCCATTAAAATAATATCTGGACGCAAGGCGAGAGCGCGTTCCACTGCCTCTTTACCATTTTCAGCTTCACCTACTACAGTGATATCTGGTTGTGCTGACAAATAGGCAGATACACCGATACGCACCATTTCGTGGTCATCCACTATTAACACTTGAATCATTTACTTCAACCTCCTTTTGTAAAGGGATTTTCACCTCTACAATTGTACCTTCCCCAGGTACTGACACAATTTTGTACATACAGCCTATCTCCACAGCGCGTTCAGCAATGTTTTGTAGACCATAAGAAGTAGATTTATCGGCTTCGACATCAAAGCCGAGGCCATTGTCCTGAATACGTAAAATTGCTAAATCATCGCGGGCAACGAGCAATAATTCAACTTCACTTGCTTTGGCATGCCGTAGCGTATTCGATAACGCTTCCTGTGCAATGCGGAATAAATGATCCTCTTCCGCTTTGGATAACGCCATTTCCTCAAGTTCATATTCAATATGAAAAAATACTTTTTGCTGCAGCTCAATTATAAGTTCCTCTAGACCTTGTGCCAGCGTTTTATTATGCAGAGCAACAGGGCGTAAGTGTAATAATAATGCACGCATTTCAAGCTGTGCCTGTTGCACAATTTTTTCGACCTGCTTTAAGCTCGTAGCATTTTCATCGGTTTCGGTTAAGGCGGAAAGTAACATCGAAGCTGCGAATAATTGCTGTGATACTGAATCATGGAGCTCGCGAGCAAGACGTTGACGTTCAGCAATAATTCGCTCTTGAATAATTTTATCATTAGCTTCTGCACGTTCATTGGATAAGCGCTGCAAGCTTTTTCGTTGCGTATCAATTAACTCACTTGTTTGAACTAAAGCTTTCTTCAAGGGTTTTGGTAAAGGTTGTTTTTTAGGTAAAACAAAATCAGGTTCAACTAACTGTTTCACGATACGGGTCGCCTGAGCTTCTCTAGCACGGGCAGTCATACTAATCCAGCTGGCAATCAGTAAACTAAGTGCAAAAAGAATGACGACAATAAAACCACCGAGTGGAATATTATTGTAATTCTGTTGCCATAAGGGCTCCCATGTTTTCTCGTTTGGCTCGCCCCAAACAACGACAAGGAGACCGAATGCAGCACTCATCAATATAAAAAGTAGGGTAAATATCCTTGAGATAAAGGCAATCATTTACGTAGCACCTCCAAGTCCCCAAGCCATGTTGCAACATGTATAACAAGGGTACGCTTTGCATCCTCAGGGTTTCCATCTGAGAAACTTACACTTTCATTGAGTATACGTTGTGGACCAACATGTAGGCACTTTAATTCACCAAACAATGTTGTATAGTGTAAGCGGAATGGTATTTCATATGGGATATAAATTTGTACCTTACCAATGCCTTGTCGAATCGTAATAATACTTGTGCCGGTAGGTAAAATTGTTTGTGTTGTGTCAATCGTAATGTCGCCTGCAAGTCGTTGTATTTGGACATCTTGCCATTTATAAGCTTCTACTGGTGCAGGGAATGTACCGAATAATTCACTTTTTGTAGCGGGAAGCTTTTCGAAAAGCTCCGCACCAATAACTTTGGCCGTGTTTTCTCTTTGCAAGTATTGATAGAGCATATATAAAAGAATAATGACGATAAATAAGCGTAAACTCCACATCGTAAAGAGTGCGATCGAGATAAAGAAAATTCCTGTCCATTTAAAGAAACGATTTTTTTTCGAGAAACTTAAATAAAGAAGCCCTACTCCAATCAATAGACAAAAGGCGCCACCATTATTAAAAATTGTGAGCTCGACAAAAACGAGTAAAAAGAAGCATAGTACCCAAAAAGTGAGCTTATTAGTTGTGAAATTTTGCAAGAGGGTCACCCTTCTTTCTACTAAGAGTATAAGAGAGGGAATGGGTCCCTCTATTTCAAAACGTGAAAGAATGCGCCTCTAAATACGGCGCATTTCTTTTTATTATAACATGTTATTTATTTTCAATTAGCAGTGGTGCGTTATCTTCTGCGACATTTTTTTCAAGCTGTGCAAGACGAGTTTCGAAAGATGTTACTTCATGATCTTTGTCGATTTGGTAAGCAAGTTTATCGATATATGATTCTAAATCTTCAAAGTTGGTTTTATTGTTTTTAGCAATCATACCGTCCATTTGATGATGAGCGCGTGTGACGTTTTCTTTGCCCATAAGCTGTAATTGACGTACTTTCATATCTTTAATTTTGTGTTTCATCGTTTCAAATTTGCGTTCAAGCTCGAAGTATTCACGTGTGCTTGCTTCAATACTAGTTTGTAATATATTGTTACGTGCTGTGTATGCAGCTACTTCATCAGTAGCAAAATCGATTAGATCTTGCTCACCGCTAGTATTCGCTAATTGAAGTTGAGCTTCACGTTTAGCTAGTAAATCTGCATTTTGCTTAAATTCCTGCTCTAGTTTTTCCTTTAATTGACCTTGACGCTCTAATAATTTTCCAGTTTGCTCTGTTTGTTTTTCTGCTTCACGAATGTATTGGTTTAACATTGCAATTGGATTTTTTTGTTCTTTCTTATCAAATAAATGATGCAAGTCTGCCTCTATTGTATATTTAAAACGTTGAAATAAGTTCATGTAAATTCGCTCCTTTTATTTTGTTAAGTTAGACCATTCTTTTTCAAAGTTTGTAAACGGATCTTCTTCTTTAGCTTCAATTGTTGGGATTTTTACATCTTCGTTGTTCCATTTTTTATAGATAACGTAGATGACAGCGATTGCTCCTAAACCAATCATTGCTGGGATATTAGATATTGCTGATAGAACACCTATAAGACCTACTGTAACCCATAAGATTTTGCCGAATGTCGATTTACTCGCAGTGTAGAAGTGCATACCGAGTGCTACAAACAATCCTGAAAATAGTAGCCCTGCAAGCGGTCCAGTTAAAGCAAGTGCAACACATCCTGCGATAAAGCCTCCTATTAGTAGAAAAAATTTTCTCATATGTTTTAGCTCCTTTCGTTGATACCTTTATATTACCTATTAGCGCGCTTTGCTAAAACGGACTGGAAATTGATTTTACTCTAGGTCTTGAGGCTGAGAGTATTCTAAGTACTATAAAAAAAAGCGAAAATGCAATTAGCCATAATGTAATTAATAGAACTGAAAGTAGAAAGTTTTCGACAAAAATAGAAGATGAATGCCTCCTTCTTTTGACAAATTAAAGAGTTTGGATGAGCTATACTTATAAAAAAGAAATGAGCGAAGGAGGATTTCTAGTGAGAACCTATTCCATATATAAAATAAAAGAAGAGCATTTAACGTTTATTTTTGGCAGAGAGCGTAAGTTGTTAGAGATGATGCAAGGCTGTGAAGACGCTAACGAGAAATCCTTAAAAGAACTTGCATATATATGTGAAACCGTTCGCTTTGATGAGATAGCTACGATGCTAGAGGCGCAACTAGATTCCAAGTATGCACATTTAGAGAGAGCTCGTAATGCATTATTTTTAGAACATCCTATAAAAGGAAAAATGGCTATTTATTTAGTGGAACGCAAAATTTGTGTCTATTGTGAGGGTTCACGGATGCTTGATTTGGATCTATTCCAAATGCTTGCAAAGATGAGTGAACGCTTTATTGCATTTAATAAACAAGATAATGAGTGTGGGTGGCTAAAGCCAATGAAGTATACAATGCATTAGGAAATTTCACTACAATATATAGTAACACGCTAATATTTGGTGTATAATGGAGCGTGGAGAGTTTTTTTCTCGGTATATATTGTAGTGGAGGAGGTTGGTTGTATGCCTACATGGGGCTGGATTATTATTGTAATAATCGCATTAGCAGCGGGCGCGGCACTTGGGTTCTTTTTAGCTCGTCAAGCTATGATGAAATATTTAAAAGAAAACCCACCGATTAACGAACAAATGATTCGTATGATGATGGCGCAGATGGGTCGTACGCCGTCTGAAAAGCAAGTACGCCAAATGATGTCACAAATGAATAAATTCCAAAAATAATTGGAATTTTTAAAAAGCAACTAGTCCAAGCTTGGGCCAGTTGCTTTTTTAATTATTTCAGAGACAAATCTTCGGATTATATCGATTTTTGTGAATAATATAAATAATTTGTAAAAAACATATAATTCTATCGGAAAACTCGTTATAATGGAAATATTCTATTTAAAGGAGTTGTGTGCATTGCAGAAAGAAAAAACAAATGTTGAAAGCTTTGATTTAGACCATACGAAAGTAAAAGCGCCATATGTACGTTTAGCAGGTGTTAAAACAGGGAAAAATGGCGATGAAGTGTACAAATATGATATTCGTTTTAAACAGCCTAATAAAGAGCATATGCAAATGCCTGCATTACATTCCTTAGAGCATTTATCGGCAGACATTATCCGCAATTACTCTGACCACATTGTTGATTTCAGTCCAATGGGATGCCAAACGGGCTTTTATGTATCACTAATCAATCACAATGATTACGAAGACTTATTGAATATTTTAGAAAAAACATTTACAGATGTAACTAAGGCCACTGCAGTCCCAGCGTGCAATGAAGTGCAATGCGGATGGGCCGCTAGCCATAGTCTAGAGGGTGCGCAAGCGTTAGCTAAAGAATTTTTAGCAAAACGTGATGAATGGCATATCGTTTTTGCAGAATAAAATGAAAGGCAGAAAAGTTGTTATATCAACATTTCTGCCTTTTTTCGTAGCTTCTTTCAAAAATGAAATGGAATGACATTGGACGAAGAAGAATCACGATTAATTTTTTGGTAGATGAAGTTTTCTAAAAAATCATGGATTAAATCCTCATATTCAGCCATATTTTCATTAAAGGATTGTGCATGAGCACCATTATCAAATAGCTGTAGTTTCTTAGGTCCAGTTTTTTTATTGTATAAATCCAGTGACATGGAAGCTGGGATAAATGTATCAGGAATACTATGGATAAAGAGTACTGGCTTTTTAATATTTGTTACAGCTTCAGAAGGAGTCACACTTTTAAAGGAATAACCGTCTCGCAAGCGGACGAAGAAATCGGCAAAACGAATTGGAATAATCGAACCGTATTTAAATTCGGTCTTCGCAATTTGTTTTAACAGCATTGAAAAATCAGAGAACGCACAATCAGAAATATAGAAATCTGCACCGTCCTCTACAATTCCTGCATATAGGAGCATTGTTGCGGCACCCATCGATTCACCATGAATACCAAGAAGAGCGTCTTCCCCAATCATCGCCTGGATAGTTTTAACAACTGCGTCAAGGTCATTTTTTTCATAATAGCCGTAGCTAGTCGTTTTCCCACCAGTTTCCCCATGCCTACGATGGTCAAAAATAACGGAATTGTAACCAAGTCGTTCAAAAAGTCGAGCGTATTTGACGGAGTTAATTTTATTTTCCGTTACGCCATGGCAAATAATGATGGTATTATTTGTTTCCAAAGGTTGAAACATAATACCGCGAATCGTATATCCATTTGGAGAGTCAATATTTAATTCACATTTTAAATTTTTATTGTACCAAGCTTCGTCAAAACGTTTTGCAGTCGTTTCCCGTTCACGAACAAATTCAGGATCCTTTTGCTTAATGAACATTAATTTATTGGAGAGCGCGAAGCCAAACAGACCTGTTGCTGCTGCGGCAAGCGTCGTCGTTATACCTGAAAATAAAAGCATTTTCTTTTTCATTATTAACACCTCCACGTCCTGTTTCTTTTGTTGTCTAGGCATACAAATGACATCTTACGTATGTATGCACTTTGCTTAATTGTAATGTTCCCAACTGAGATTGTTTAAAACACGTCAACATTTTACAATATCTTTGGCAAAACTGCGATTATTTCTATTATCGAAAATCGTCAAAATATTTGTTAAAATAGATATATCTGCTAGTAGCATATGCATGCAGTGTTCATTTTTGAACGGGGAAAAGGGGAGAATGTTTATGACAAATGAGGTAGTAATAGTAAGTGCAGTACGTACAGCTATTGGTTCATTCCAAGGAACATTAAAGGACGTACCAGCGACAAAATTAGGGAGCATAGTTATTAAAGAAGCATTAGCACGTGCTGGTGTAGCAGGTGAAAAAGTTGACGAGGTCATTATGGGGAATGTCTTATCAGCTGGGCTTGGACAAAATCCAGCTCGTCAAGCAGCAATTGCAGCAGGTTTACCACATGAAGTATCTGCATTAACGATTAATAAAGTTTGTGGCTCAGGACTAAAAGCTGTTCACTTAGCGACGCAAGCCATTTTAGCAGGGGATGCGGATATTGTCGTTGCAGGTGGCTTTGAAAATATGAGCCAAGCACCGTATGTATTAAAAAATGCACGAGAAGGCTTCCGCATGGGGGATCAAAAAGTAGTCGATACGATGATTCATGACGGATTATGGTGTGCCTTTAATGACTACCATATGGGCGTTACAGCTGAAAATTTATGTGATGTCTATGAGATTTCTCGTGAGGAACAAGACGCCTTTGCAGCACGTTCACAACAGCGTGCAGAAGCGGCAATTACAGCAGGAAAGTTTAGCGATGAAATCATAGCGGTTGAAATTCCTCAGCGCAAGGGTGATCCTATTGTTTTTGATAAGGATGAATTCCCGCGTCAAGGCGTTACAGCTGAGTCTCTATCTAAACTACGTCCTGCCTTTAAGAAGGATGGTTCTGTGACGGCTGCAAATGCATCAGGCATTAACGATGGCGCAGCGGCAGTCGTTGTCATGTCGAAAGAAAAAGCGGAAGAGCTAGGCATTCGACCAATGGCACTAATTACAGCAAATGCAAGCGCAGGTGTTGACCCAGCTATTATGGGAACAGGTCCAGTAACGGCAGTAAAGAAAGCATTAGCAAAGGCTGATGTGACATTAGATAATATAGATTTAATTGAAGCGAATGAAGCTTTTGCAGCTCAATCGATTGCTGTAGATCGCGAACTAGGCTTTAATCATGATAAACTAAATGTGAACGGGGGAGCAATTGCCCTTGGTCATCCAATTGGTGCAAGTGGAGCACGTATTTTAGTAACGCTTTTACACGAGATGGAAAAGCGTGATGTTAAAACAGGTCTGGCAACACTATGTATCGGCGGTGGGCAAGGCGTAGCAACAATTGTCAAGCGCCCTTGAAGTGAATAAGAAGGTGAAAGTAATGGGGAAAAAACGAAAACAGCAGCAACGCGTGGATAGTAGCGTAACAGCTAGTCTACCAAAGCAGGAGGCAGTGACATTAGCCGATCAACTAGGCGGTGACGTACTAGCCAAATTAAAAGCTGCAAAGCAAGATTTAACAGTGAAAGAACAAGCCGCTGAAGAAGAGCGCCAAGCAAAGCTAGCCTTTGAGCGCAAGCAACGCGAAAAAAACAAATCGTTTGAAGAACTACTAAACGAATACGGCGATAAAGGCTCGAAATTCTAAAGAGAAACAGTGAATCCAAATGCATGCGGATTCACTGTTTTTATGTTTTATCGGAAAGATTCGAAGATTTATCGGAATTATTTATGTTTTTATCGGAATAATTATCCTCCTTGCTCAATTTTAGAGATAAATTATTATTACTATATTATTGATTTATTGATAAAATTAGAAATAATCACCAAAGGTTGAAATCAACCCACTATATGGTGATTAGTTCAAAAATTATTTAAAAAATAAAAAACGGGAGACGCTGCCAATACATATATCTCTTAATAGTTTTAGATAAATCTAAGATAGGAGAGAAAAAAATGATTGAATTAAGCACGAAAAAATTAAGAGTAATCCCATTGAACGCAAAGTATTTAGATTTACTAATTAATGAAGAAAAGACATTGGAAATAGAGTTGTCAGTGAGTAGTAATGAAGTTTTTCTTGATGAAGAATTAAGACAAGCTTTGAAGTTTAGACTATCAAAAGTATTAGAAGATGAAGAAAATTATATTTGGTACACGAATTGGGTAATCGTATCGAAAGAAAAAAACTGTATCGTTGGTGGCATTATGTTAAAAGGTCTACCGAATGAGCAAGGTGAAGTCGTAATCGGATATTATACATTTCCACAGTATCAGGGAAAGGGATACATGACGGAAACTGTTAGGGTGATGAAAGATTGGTTACTTAGTCAATCTCATGTTAAGTATGTGATTGCTGACACTGATAAAAATAATATTGCCTCCCATAAAGTATTACAAAAAGCAGGTGCAACGTTATATTCAGAATCTGAAAAACTATATTTCTGGAGATTCTAATAATATCAATTAAAAGGCAAAGGGTGCTTTTAACGCGCCCTTTGTCTATTAAATATCTTCCTCATCAACACGACAATCCCAACAAATACAACTGCTCCAGCGGTATCCAAAATAACATCCTGTCCGCTCATCGTGCGTCCGGGTGTGAAGCTTTGACGTAGCTCATCAAGCGTTGCAATAATAGCTGTCCCGGCAATAGCGATTCCTGCGGCAAATCGACGCTTTCCCCATGCAAAGTAAATGCCAAGTGCGATGCAGCCGAATCCAGCAAAATGCGTGAATTTCCGAATTAAAAATTCTACAAACTTAAAGTAACCACGCTCTTCAACGGAAACAACTGTATCCCAATAAGGAATTTTTAAAACAGATAATTGCTTTTCAAACGGCTTATTTGCTAATATCTGCTCTAATTCAGGAATAATAGACTGTTGTTCATAGGTCATACTAGAGGAAATCGCAAGTACTACTAAAAATACGATTAAGATAAGCCATTTTTTCATCGGTGATCCATATATTGTTCGGCTTTCGTTAGCTCTTTGATAGCTTTAAAATCTGTTATCGAATCAATTTTTTCATAGGCAGCTAGTGTTTGCGCCAGCTGTTCTTGTGAGCTTGCACCGATTACTGTTGAGGCGATAGTAGATTCCTTTAGATTAGAAGCGATTGCTAGTGCATGTAAATCGTCATAATGTGAAGCTAAACCTGTTAATGTTGCAGTTAATTCGTCCGCTGTGTAAGTGTTAAAGCCATTGACACGCTGTAAACGTTCTTTCCAACTATTCGTTAGTAACCCCTTTGCAACAGTCCCACGCGTTACAACGGAAGCCCCTTCTTTTGCGATAAAGTCGAGCCATTCCTCTGGACGACGATCTAAAGCACTATATTGCATCATGACACTTTTTGCAGAGCTTGCTGGTAAAAAACGCTTTAGTACATTTGGTCGAATAGAGGAAATACCATATTCTCGAATTAATCCATCCTTTTTCAAATCTTCAAAAGTGTCGATAATTCCATCCCAATCGTCCTCTATAGTACCGCCATGTAACTGGTAAACATCAATATAGTCAGTACCTAGACGTTTTAAGCTAGCGTGTAAAGCCTCCTTTATATAGGACGGAGATGCATCCCAATGCCAACCTTCTACACCTTCTGTCCATCGATTACCCACTTTCGTCGCGACTAGTACATCTTGACGACGCTTTCCTAAAATAGCGCCGATCATTTCTTCATTTGCCCCAAAATCATATAAATCGGCTGTATCGATGTAATTAATGCCTGCATCTAATGCCATATCGACGATTTTAGAAGCCTTTATCTTATCTGTCGAAAGAGACATGCCCCCTAAACTAATCTCTGAAATAAACAATTCACTTGAGCCAAGCTGTCTTCTTTTCATACTAATGCCCTCCTTCGATTTCTCTACTTGTAATGGTACAATGAACATATCTGAAGAACAAGCGAGGTTATAGTCAATGAAAAAGTTTGAAGAAAAAACGACAAAGACTACATCCATTTATGACGGGAAAATTGTGAAATTTCAAGTTGACGATGTCACTTTACCGAATGGTAATGTTGCAAAAAGGGAGATTATTAAACATCCTGGTGCGGTGGCAGTTATTGCTGTTACCGATGAAGGAAAGTTAGTATTAGTGGAGCAATATCGCAAAGCTTTAGAACGTTCAATTGTTGAAATTCCAGCTGGTAAGCTTGAACCTGGTGAGGAGCCGATTGTGACGGCGCGACGTGAACTGGAGGAAGAAACAGGTTACGGTGCACAAAGCTTAACGTATTTACAAGCGTTTGCAACATCCCCGGGCTTCGCAGATGAGATCATCCATCTATTTGTAGCAAAAGATTTATATACAATTGAAAACAAAGCAGATCTAGATGAGGATGAATTTGTCGAATTAGTAGAAGTTTCGTTGGAAGAGGCGAGGCAAATGGTTGCAGATGAGCGTATATACGATGCTAAGACAGCGTTTGCAGTACTTTGGCTTGCAGCACAATAAGATAATAATCTTTTGCATAATAGAAGCGGACGAGCATAAGCTGTACAAACCTTGATAGAAAAGGAGCATGTTTATGTCTCGTACGGTGTCTATATTTTATCACGCATCTATTATTGCGGTGAGTTTCGTTTGTGGCGTTATCTTATTTCATATTATTGGTGGGCCGAATGCGGAGCCTTTTATTTCATTTATAGAGCCTCGTTTAATAAATGGGGACAGGCATTCTCTATTTCGTTTAGTGTTACCTGTTGCTGTTTCAATCGCTCTTATATTATTGCTTGCAACACATAGTCTCCTGAAGGTTTTAGTACGTGTTACAGTGGCGATACGAGCAACCTTTTTTGGCTTTAGCTCGGTTTTTTTATTACAAAAACTTGAAGCTTTCTGGGTTTATACGATTTGGTGGTTTCCATTTCAGCTCATCTATTGTATATTGTTGCTAGTCCTATGTAATTTACTTGTACCAGCTTGGTCAAAAAGAAAAATCGGAAAAATGATACATGGTCGGACAATTTTGTTGAATTTTTTCGCATTTTTCATCATAATAGTGGCTGAGTTTATTGTTATTTCTTATGTGATTAAATAATAGATACAATTCACGGGAATTTAACTTCTTTCAGCTGGTGTCCTAAAATCTGTACCTGTCGCTACGCTTTCGGTACAAAAGACATTCGCTGAAATAAAGGAACTCAGTCTAAAAACGCCACGTTCTGTGGTGACGACTGAGTGACCAACATCACGTTGGCCCAAAGCCTCCGGACGCAATTATGCCGAGGCATAATTGATTGTCAGGTAAAAACATACAAAAGCAAATTCGAAATCTACTCACTACCTTGTAATAGGATTTATTCCTTTGGTATAATGGGAAGAGTTTAGGGGGGCGTCACATGGAGAGCCGAATAGATCGTATAAAAAAACAGTTGCATAGTGCTAGTTATAAGCTGACGCCGCAGCGAGAAGCAACAGTTGCTGTACTGCTTGAGCACGAGGAAGACCATCTAAGTGCAGAAGATGTTTACCTTTTAGTAAAAGAAAAAGCACCAGAAATTGGTCTAGCGACTGTCTATAGAACGTTAGAATTACTAACTGAGCTCAAAATTGTCGACAAAATCAACTTTGGCGATGGCGTTTCACGCTATGATTTACGCCAAGAGGGAGCTGCGCATTTCCACCATCATCTTGTTTGTATCGAATGTGGTGCGGTTGATGAAATTCAGGAAGATTTACTTGAAGATGTGGAAGCCGTTGTTGAAAGACGTTGGAATTTTATTATAAAGGACCATCGATTAACTTTCCACGGCATTTGCTGGCGCTGTCATGATAAAAACGACGAAGTATCAGAAGAAAAGTAAAAAAGACGTCCCAAAAAGTTTTATGACTTTTTGGGACGTTTTTTTAATCTGAAATTTTAGTTTTAATAACTTTTGAACGGTCTTGGATGTCTGTAATCAGTAATCTATTATTTGATAGTTTCATTGTGTAACGTTTTTCGCGCTGGTATGACCAAGTACCATCTTCTGTTAGGTAAAAATCAAAAATTTCCGTCGAATCAAGAATGATTGTGGATGGATCCGTAGCATATACCTTGTCAATCATATTAGACTTAAAATCATAGGAATAGTAATCAAATGTGATATGATCCGTTACGAATTTACTGTAATCTCTTCGTATTTGTGTACCCTCTAAAAAATAATCCTGAACATAACTAAAATCAGCATTATCTAAAGCGTACTTGTAGTTATTACGAAAATCATAGAAGAGGGAGCGAGCCACGTCTTCATATTCAGAAAGGAAAGTATCCAATGCTTGTTGATTTGCTTTTTTTTCGGCTTCAGCTCTTTGTTTAGTCTGTATAGAGCCAAATTGAAGATGATGTTGCGGATTATTTAATGTTATTATTTCGGATTTCTCTTCTTGACCATCTTGTCCTTTTTTAACAGCATGTACTTTAACAGAATCATCTAGTTTTGCAGTGAAAAGCTTAACATCTTGTGCTTTTTTTTCCGTACTTTTTCCGTTGATAAATACAATTGCATCTTCAATATCAGATGTAAGATGTACCTGATAATCTGCAAGATCTATTGAAAGCATCTTTTTGTTCTCTTCATTATTAGAAATTATTAGCTGATCTTTAATTTCATTTTGAAAATATTCATCTTTTAACGCTAAACTATAATTGTAAATTCCAGGGGCGAACTTACCAATTTTTTCTGTTTCATTAGATAAATCAGTAGATACCAATTCCCCTAATTTAAATTTTGTGTCAAGTTTAACTGGACTAATAGTATGTACACTTAATTCAATTGGTTGAATATCAAATGTATATTTTTTGTAGAATATTAAGAAATTGTTTTCTTTTATCGTAATTAGTTTCGAATCATCCTTATTTGTTACAGGTTCGGTATATCCTTTTTCCATATATTCATTCAAATTTTCCTCTAACACAGGATTAATATTTTTTGTCCAATTTTGATCCTTCATATAGTTATAAAATGCCTTATTATCAATGATTGTATCTTCAGGAAATCGGAATGATTGGGCGAATTTTTCATAATTTTCATCAGAAAAATAATTGTTCAAATCAGCTAGCTGTTTTTTAGGGTCTATCTGGCTTTTAATAATAAAATGCCCACCGATTAGCAATGCTAGTATAGCAAAAATACTACTAATGATAACCTTTTTTGTTGTGCTCATAGGTTCTTTTTTGTGGGATGTTTCAGAGAAATAGCTTTGTTGTTTAGGGATGTTTGCTATAATTTCTGATTCTTCAGAACGAGTAGGTGAGAGTTTAGTACCGCATTCTAAACAAAATTTCTCGTTCGATATTACTTGTTTTCCACAACTCTGACATTCGCGCATTATAAAACTCCTTTTTTGTAAATATAATATAAATATACCATGTAAAATGGAAGAATAAAGAATAACTTATTGAAAAAATAATAAAAAATGGATACTATTAGGGATGATAACAACAGAAATAGTGAAGGAAGTGTATATATGATTGAAATGAAAGATATAAGTACAATGGAGTTGAAGGATTTAAAAAATGGCTTGAGATTGGCGAAAGATAAGCGAATGGAACTGATTGTTAAATTAGGAGAATTGGTTCATTTACAATTATTAAATCAAAAACTCAATCATGATGAATTGTCAGAAATTTCTTTGGGGATTGCGTCGCAGGATCGCTTAATCTACCGATATGGTAAGCAGATAACAAATATAAACGCGGCATCACAACAGTGTTCAAAATGCATGCAACAACTTGGCGAGAATGCAAAATTCTGCGGGAATTGTGGTACATTGAATCCTACTTATATTGATCCAAATACTGTGTATAAATCATGCCAAAGCTGTTCTGAAGAAATACATGAATCTGCTCTATTTTGTCCATGCTGTGGAATGAAACAGGGGGCACTATAATGACTTGTAGGCATTGTCACGAGCAACATCCCAATTATTTTACATATTGCCCTAAAACAAATGGGGTTATTGAGAAAGAGCCATTTAAACATACATATGCAACGAATGATTTTTGCTTATCTTGTGGCACAAAAAACGAAGAATCAGGCTCGTTTTGTAGTCAATGTGGTGAGATAACTATTAAAAGAGTTGAGCAAAAAACGACATTCAATAAGGTAATAAGCGAAACGTTAAAAAATGTGAATGTACCAAACATGGGGAATATAAAAGGTCAAGAATTAAAGAATGCATCAAAGGAAAAAGTGAATTTCTTTAAAAATAACCCATTATTTTTTGTTCCTATTGTTGTGTCCATTTTGTTAATATTTATGTTTACATTCATTGCGAAAAATAGCTTTCTAGATGTAGTAACGGCTGATTTAGATCATGAACAATCAGCAATCGTTAAAGCAATTATGAGTGACCCTTCAGAGCTAGAGGATAAGATATATAAGGAGTCTGGTATCAAACTAAGTATACCTAAAATACTCTCACTTCCAAGCTTAGTGACAGTGGTTCATAATGTTAAAGCAGAATGGAATGTTGTTTTAGACGCAGGTTTTACTAATAATTCTATACATATATCTATGGACAATGTGTTATTTGGGCTAATGCTCATTCCTTTTATTGCTTTAGCAATAGGTGGTGTTATTTACGGTATTCTTGCACGTAAAAAAAATTGGTCTTTATATCAAGGGATTGTTTATTCAACAATTGTGTATGTTATTGTGATGTTAGTTGTCTCTTTCATATCAAAGTTCAGTACAAAGCTTGGTCAAGTAGAAACTAAAGGGCTATTTATGATTGAGGCGTCAATGGATTATTCAGCTTTGGATATGATTTTCTCAGCGACTATTTTATCAATTGTAATATTTGGGTTTGCTGCAATTTTAACTTATTTTAATAAATCTATTTTTGAAAAATTGAGCTATCAAGTAAAATATGTGCAGTATGCTATGTTTTCTGTAGCCATTACATTTATTGGGTTGCTTATTAATTTCTCAAACATTTATTTTAGTTTGGATAAAAAGGTTTTAGAATCAGAAACTGTTTCAATTTTTAGCAGTATTTATATGGGAACTTGGAATTGGATATGTACGTTCTTTTCAAAGCTGCATATGAATACATCACTAGATGGTTTTTCAGAGAACATCACTTACAGCCTTTTTGATAATGAAAAATCTGAAGTATATCAGTCTTATTTTTATAATAGTTTATTTGAAGGGGAAAAATATTCGTTATTGCCATCATTTATTTTAGTACTAATTACGATCGTATTGATTAGTGCAGCTGGCTATATATTATATATTGTCCATCGTATGAATTGGAAAGAATGTTTAATTTTTGCAGGTATGTTCACAGCGTTACAGTTAATGATTATTTATTTTGTGAATATCCAGCTCGATTTTGCAGCTTCCGATGGTTACATCCAGTTTTCATTTTCATTTGAAATCATTTTGACAGCTTTACTTGTTTTGATCGTCTCTTCAGCAAGTTTTGCCGCAGGTGGTTATTTGCGACAGTATCAATTAAAAAAATAAATAGACTACCTCTCTTACACGATGCGTGAAGGGAGGTTTTTTTTGTAGAGCAAGCATTTGGTTTATTGAACATGTTAATATGGAAGATAGTAGAATGTTAAGGGGGCGCTATGATGAATGAATTTCAATATGCAATAGAGGATTATATCCATTTTATCCAAGTAGAGCGACAATTATCTGATAATACATTAGCATCCTATCGCCGAGACTTAGAAAATTACGTGAATTTTTTGCGGGAAACGGAAGGGATGTCTGATTTTCGTAAAGTGGAAAGGACGACCATTTTGCGTCATTTAGAGCAGTTGCGAATGCAAGGAAAGACAAGTCGTACTGTTGCCCGCCATATTTCCTCTATTCGTAGTTTCCACCAATTTTTACTTCGAGAAAAGCGAGCTGAAACAGATCCGACAGTTCATTTAGAAATGCCAATCATTGAGCAAAAGCTACCAAATGTCCTCTCGATTGAAGAAATTGAAGCTATATTAGCGTCACCAAATCGCAGCAAGCCACAGGGCATTCGGGATGTGGCAATGCTAGAACTATTATATGGGTCAGGGATGCGAATTAGTGAGCTAATTGCATTGGATTTAACTGATATTCACCTAACGATGGGCTTTGTGCGTGTTTTTGGTAAGGGAGGCAAGGAGCGAATCATTCCCCTTGGAAAAAGCGCGCTTTCTGCATTAAGTACTTATTTAGATGGCGCACGGAGTCAATTACAAGGAAAGTACCCAAAAACGGATGCTTTTTTTATTAATCAAAGAGGAAAACGTTTAACAAGGCAAGGTTGTTGGAAATTAATGAAGGAGCACGCTTTAAAAGCAGGCATCCAACATGAACTAACGCCACATACATTACGCCATTCCTTCGCAACACATTTAGTGGAAAACGGTGCGGATTTACGTGCAGTACAGGAGATGCTTGGGCATGCGGATATTTCCACAACACAAATTTATACACATATTAGTAAATCCCGACTATCAGAGGTTTATAAGCAATTTCATCCACGTGCTTAAAATTAGTAGGAGGTCTGACCTTTATTTTTCGAGCTTTTTTGGTAAAATAGAGACATGAGAGTAGGAGGTAAAATTATGAATAAACCATTTAAGAAAATCCATGTAGTTGTATTGGACTCAGTTGGAATTGGTGAAGCTCCAGACGCAGCGAATTTTGGAGATGTAGGTTCACATACTCTTGGACATATCGCTGAAAAAATGAATGGTCTTACAATGCCACATATGGAGTCTTTCGGCTTAGCAAATATTGAACCATTACAAGGTATACAAGCTACTGACAAACCAAAAGCATTCTACGGAAAAATGCAAGAAGCATCTGTTGGTAAAGATACGATGACAGGTCACTGGGAAATTATGGGATTGAATATTGATAAACCGTTTAAGGTATATCCGGATGGGTTCCCAGCAGAGCTTATTGCAGAGCTTGAAAAACGTACAGGTCGCAAAGTTCTTTGCAATCAACCTGCAAGCGGAACACAAGTAATCGAGGACTTTGGCAAGGAGCATATGGAGACAGGAGCGATTATTGTCTATACTTCTGCTGACCCTGTTTTGCAAATTGCTGCACATGAGGAAATTATTCCATTAGAGGAATTATATAAAATTTGTGAAATTGCTCGTGAGCTAACATTACAACCAGAATATTTAGTTGGTCGTGTTATTGCTCGTCCATTTATCGGTACATCAGGAAACTTCGCGCGTACTTCTAATCGTCATGATTATGCGTTAAAACCATTTGGTCGTACAACGATGAATGTCTTACAGGATGCAGGTTTAGACGTTATCGCAATCGGGAAAATTTCTGATATTTTCAACGGTGAAGGCGTTACTGATGCAGTGCGTACGAAAAATAATACGGATGGTATGGATAAATTTGCAGAGGTAGTACGTCGTGACTTCCATGGTATAAGCTTCTTAAACTTAGTAGACTTTGATGCGAATTTTGGGCATCGTCGTGACCCTATAGGCTATGGTAACGCACTACAAGAATTTGATGCACGATTACCAGAAATTACAGAGGTAATGACAGAAGATGATCTACTAATCATTACAGCGGACCACGGAAATGACCCAACATTCCCAGGGACAGACCATACACGTGAATATGTACCGTTAATTGTTTATTCACCACGCTTTAATGGTGGTAGTGAGCTAGCACTACGTGAAACTTTTGCAGATATCGCAGCAACAGTTGCAGAAAACTTCAAAGTAGAAGCACCAAAGTTTGGTAAAAGCTTCTTGAATGATCTGAAGTAAGGGGGATTATAGATATGAATATGGCACAGCTGTTTGAAAAGAAAAAGCAAGGTAAAGAGCTATCTCAGGCTGAAATACAGTATTTTGTAGAGGGTTACACTACTGGTGCAATTCCTGATTATCAAGCAAGTTCCCTACTAATGGCAATCCGTTTATTGGGCATGACATATGATGAAACATTTTATTTAACAAAAGCAATGATAGAATCTGGAGATGTTATTGATTTATCATCTATTGAAGGTTTTAAAATTGATAAGCATTCAACTGGCGGTGTAGGTGATAAAGTTACACTAATTGTCACTCCGATCATTGCTGCACTTGATATTCCTGTTGCAAAATTCAGTGGTAAGGGTCTAGGCATTACAGGTGGGACAATCGATAAATTAGAATCGATTCGTGGCTTTAAAACAGAGCTTTCATCACAAGAATTTATCGATAATGTCAATAAACATAAAATTGCAGTTGCTGGTCAAACAGGCAACCTTGTACCAGCTGACAAAAAATTGTACGCGTTGCGAGATGTGACAGGTACTGTCGATTCCACTCCACTTATTGCCGCGTCTATCATGAGTAAGAAAATAGCAAGTGGTGCAGACGGTATTGTACTAGATGTTAAATGTGGCTCAGGTGCATTTATGAAAACAGAAGAAGAAGCACAAGTTTTAGCTGATACGATGACTGCAATCGGTGAAAAGCTAGGACGTAAAGTAGTCGCGCATATTAGTGATATGGATAATCCACTAGGTAAAATGATTGGCAATAAGCTTGAAGTAGTAGAAGCAGTTGCTTTATTAAGTGGACGTATGGACGAAACGCACGAAGATCTGCTAGATGAATGTATTATTATCTCTTCGCTGATGTATCAAGTTGCAGCTGGAGTGAATGAGGCTGAAGCAACAGCAGCTGTTAAACGCGTATTAGAAGATGGTTCAGCCGCTGCAAAATTCGAGGAATTTATCGTAGCACAGGGCGGCGATTTAGCAGATATCCTACAAAAAGACACAGCAAATAAAATAGCTGTTAAAGCATCTGCTGAAGGTACTGTAGGTACGATTAACGCACTATTAATCGGAGAAGCTAGCGTAGGTCTTGGTGCAGGCCGATTAACGAAGGAATCAGTGCTTGACTATGATGCCGGTATCCAATTAGTTGCCAAAAAAGGCGACCAAGTTCGTACTGGCGAGACGATTGCTTATTTATATTCAAATGGTCAAATTGATGAGGAAACAATCGAAAAAGTACAGAAAGCTTATACAATTGCATAAATACTATGAAGCGAGAATTCTCTTTAATAAAAGGGGATTCTCGCTTTTTTTTGTTCTGAAAAGCGAAGGGGGAAGCGGTGGAACGGAGAGTTAGAGCGGCGGGAAGAAGGGCTGAAGCGACGGAAAGAAGCCAGAGCGACGGAAAGAAGAGTCCAGGCGACGGAAGAAAAGCTGAAGTCGTGGATAGAATGGTCAAAGCCGTGGTTAGAACGGTTAAAACGGCGAAACGAAGTCAGAGCGATGGAAAGAAGTGGCGAACCGACGGAACGAAAAGCCGAAGCGACGGAAAGAAATGCTGATGTGACGGAAAGAAGAGCCAAAGCGACGGAAAGAAGAGCCGAAGCGACGGAAAGAAGTCAGGGCGATGGAAAGAAGTCAGAACAAAGGAAGAAAAGCCAAAGCGACGGAATGAAAAGCCGAAACGACGAAACGAAAAGCCGAAACGATGGAAAGAAGTCAGAACAAAGGAAGAAAAGCCAAAATCGTGGATAGAACGTTCAAAAACGTGGATAGAGCAGCCAAAAACGTGGATAGAACCGCCATCCCCGCTCCATCGGACAAAACTTCTACCTCCGGCGGCCATCCCCGCTCCGCCCACCCCTGCTCCGGCGGCCATCCCCGCTCCGCCCACCCCTGCTCCGGCGGCCACCCCCACCCCCGCCAAATTTCTACTCACGCCTCTAACATAATAATAATTCTTATGAAAAGTGTCAGCTATGTTTAAAAAATGTTGATTTATCCCATACTGCAATTAACCTAAAAAGCTATAAGTATGTCGATTTGCCACTATTTCGGAAGACTTTGCACTAGTTCTGTCAGCCGCAAGGAATCACCACATTGAATGTGGAATTGCACGAGGAGGAGGCGATGTTCATGCATTTTCAGTTAGAAATGGTAACAAGAGAGACAGTGGTTATACGTTTATTTGGGGAGCTCGATCATCATGCGGTAGAGCAAATTCGAGCTAAAATTTCTACAGCAATTTTTCAAGGTACTGTAACAACTATTATTTGGAATTTAGAGGGGCTTTCTTTTATGGATAGTTCAGGTGTAGGTTTAGTGCTTGGTCGGATGCGTGAGTTAGAGGCAGTCGCTGGGCGGACGATATTATTGAATCCATCGCCGACAATGCGAAAAGTATTTCAATTTTCAGGTTTAGGGCCGTGGATGATGGAAGCAACAGAAGAAGAAGCAATTGATCGAGTTAGGGGGATTGTAAATGGATAACGAAATGACATTAACTTTTTTAGCAATTAGTGAAAATGAGGCCTTAGCGCGTGTAGCTGTGACAGGATTTATCGCACAATTAGATCCAACTATTGATGAGCTATCCGAATTTAAAACGGTTGTTTCAGAGGCCGTTTCTAATGCCATTATTCACGGTTATGAAGAGGATGGTAAGGGCGTTGTTACAGTTCATGCAAAACGTGAGGATGATATTGTAACGGTGTCTGTTTTGGATAAAGGTATTGGCATTGCGGATGTAAGCCAAGCAATGGAGCCGTTATTTACGACGAAAAGCGCGATGGAACGTTCAGGTATGGGCTTTACCATTATGGATAGTTTTTCAGATCAGTTGACAGTCATGTCTAAGTGGCAAGAAGGTACAACCGTCACATTTACGAAGAAATTTTACTCGGTTCGCACACCGGTAATGTGAGGATGCGATTGTGAAGCCGCTAGAACAGTCGTCCGATAAGCTATTGTCACAGGGAGAAATGCGAGATTTAATTGCACGTGCACAACAGGGTGATCATGAGGCTCGTAAACGAATGATTGAAGGGAATACGAGGCTTGTGTGGTCTATTGTCCAACGCTTTACAAGCAGGGGCGTGGAGCTCGAGGATTTGTTTCAAATTGGATGCATTGGGCTTATGAAGTCTGTGGATAAATTTGATCTAACGTATGATGTTAAATTTTCGACATATGCTGTACCAATGATCATCGGAGAAATTCAGCGCTTTCTAAGGGATGATGGAATGGTGAAGGTTAGCCGTTCTATTCGTGAGCTTAATTTTAAAATTCGTCATGCAACTGATGAATTTATTAAAAATAATGAGCATCCACCAACCATACATGAATTAGCGCAGGTTCTTGATGTTACAACTGAGGAAATTGTAACAGCTTCAGATGCATTGAGAGATCCAGCTTCCTTGCATGAACAATTGTATGAGAGTGAAGGGGATTCTATTACATTAATGGATCAGATGAAGGACGAAAAATCTGAGCAGCCATTTGACTATATTCCACTAAAAGAGGTACTCACAAGGCTTGAGCCTAGAGAGCAATCCATTATTTATTTACGATATTTCTCAGATTGTACCCAAACTGAAATTGCCAACAGGCTAGGTATATCACAAGTTCAGGTATCACGATTAGAGAAAAAAATTCTTGCCCAATTGAAAACTTGGATGGCCACAAGTGCCACAGTTGAAGAGGAAGAAGTAAAAAAAGACATTTAAGAAAATGGTGACAGCATGACAGATAAAGATAAACTATTTAACAGCTTAGAAGAAGCCGAAGATTTTCTTAAAGAACAGTTTGGAGACGGCGAATCATTTGACATTAGTATAAAGCATCTATTTGTCAAAGATTTGCCGGTTCTTTGCGCATATGTAACCGGACTTGTGGATGGAGTTGTGTTAACACAATTACTCTCTAATATGTTACCTGATGAGGACGTTGATATTGAGGATGAAAAGGAGTATTTTGAAGCCTATTTCAATTACCAAGGTCGTTCAGAGGAAACCAAACGTGAAGCCATTTTATTAGCCATATTAAGTGGACAGGTAGTCTTTATAACTAAAGGTGGTTACGGCTATGTTGCAGAGATACGAAGCTATCCGGGTCGTACCCCTGAGGAGCCTGACAATGAAAAGGTTATTCGTGGATCTAGGGATGGCTTTGTTGAAGGTATTTCTCAAAATACTGCTTTGATTCGTCGACGAATTCGCAATAGTAATTTACGTTTCGAGCTACATAAAATATCCGAAATCGGTCAAACCGATGTCGCTCTAGCGTTTATAAAAGGTATTGCGAATGATGAAACGCTCGATAAATTGCGACATCGCATTGCGCAAATTCATCATGATGGTTTGACTATGACGGATAAATCACTAGAAGAATGGCTGTTTAAACAGAAGTTTCATCCAGTTCCTTTTGTACGTTATACGGAACGACCAGATATTACCGCAGCCCATTTACTTGAAGGCCATATAGCCATTATTGTCGATACGTCACCTTCTGTCATTCTCGTACCTGCAACTGCTTTTCATTTGTTGCAGCATGCGGAGGAGTATAGGCAGGCACCATCAGTCGGAACCTTTGTCCGTTTTATGCGCTATTTTGGGGCGTTTACGGGTTTATTATTATTGCCTATGTGGTATTTATTTGCAACACACGGGATACATTTACCAGATGAGCTATCCTTTTTAGGTGCTAAGGAAAAATCACATATCCCACTTTTGCTACAAGTACTTATTGGCGATATTGGGATAGAATTTTTGAGGATGGCCGCCATTCATACCCCATCACCATTATCCACTGCGATGGGGTTGGTTGCGGGTATAACTATTGGTCAGATTGCTATTGATGTTGGGGTATTCTCGCCGGAAGTTGTGTTATATACAGCGGTTTCAGCTATTCTGACATTTATTATTCCGTCTTATGAGCTGGGTATCTCCATTAAACTCTTTAGAATATTGCTGTTAATAATGACTGGAATTTGGGGAGTTAATGGTTTATTTATTGGGATATTTATATTGTTTACGTATTTATGTTCATTACGTCCGATGCAAGCGCCGTATTTATGGCCACTTATTCCGTTCTTCCCAAATGCGATGCTTCGCGTACTTATTCGTTTCCCAATGACAGCAGATGCATTGAGGCCATATGTTGTTGACTCCCAACAGCGAAAAAGATCATAGAAGCCGTTGCACTCGTTTTTTTCATGTGATAAAGTTCACATATAGTATTTTGTGATTTTTGCGAAAATTGTCTTCATTCATCAAAAGGTTCACCACATGTTAAAACACATGTGCAACTTGTTGAATGAAGCAATATCCCTCTAAATAAGGATTGTAGGCTAAATTGCCCGAAATCTTTCTAAAATGGGGTGCAATGTATCGCATGATGGAACGATGTGAAAAGGGAGAGATGCACATGCATTTATATGGAACACAAGCGATTTCTGAAGATGGTCATTTAACGATTGGACAGGTAGATACATTAGAGCTTGCAAAAGAATATGGTACACCTTTATTTGTGTATGATACAGCACTTATTCGTAAGCGTGCACGCGGCTTTATAGATACGTTTAAAAAACTAGGTGTAAAAGCAGAAGTAGCTTATGCTTCAAAAGCATTTGCATGTGTAGCTGTGTACCAATTAGCGGCAGAAGAAAATCTATCTTTAGATGTTGTCTCTGGTGGAGAATTATTTACAGCTTTAAAAGCTGGATTCCCTCCGGAGCGCATTCATTTCCACGGTAATAATAAAAGCATTGCTGAACTAGAATTAGCATTTGACTCAAAAATCGGTTGTATTGTCGTGGATAACTTCTATGAAATTCAACTTTTACAAGAAATTTCAGAGCGCCGTCAGCAAAAAATGCGTATTTTACTACGTGTCACACCAGGTGTGGAGGCACATACGCATGATTTCATTACGACAGGTCAAGCGGATTCAAAATTTGGCTTCGACTTAAATAATGGTCAAGCAGATGAGGCTTTCCAACAAACTTTTAAGCATGAATACCTAGAACTTCTAGGATTACACTGCCATATTGGCTCTCAAATTTTTGACACAGCGGGCTTTGGTTTAGCAGGAGAAAAACTAATTGATAAAATTTCGGATTGGAACAAGACTCACGATTTTACGTGTACTGTGTTAAACTTAGGTGGGGGCTTCGGAATTCGTTATACAGAGGAAGATGCACCGCTTGAGCCACAAGTATATGTAGAGGATATGATTACAGTTGTAAAGACTAAAGCGACTGTACTTGGTCTAATGATGCCAGAAATTTGGATTGAACCAGGGCGATCACTTGTAGGGGATGCAGGAACATCTCTTTATACAATTGGTTCACAAAAAACAGTACCTAATGTTCGTAAATATATTGCTGTCGATGGTGGTATGAGTGATAATATCCGTCCGGCTTTATATGATGCGAAGTACGAAGCGGTCATTGCGAGTAAAGCAGATGAATCGAAAAGTGAAACATATACAGTGGCTGGTAAACTTTGTGAATCAGGTGATAAATTAATTATTGATGCTAAGCTTCAGGAAGCAGCTTCTGGTGATGTGCTAGCAATCTTCTGTACTGGTGCGTATGGATATTCTATGGCGAGTAACTACAATCGTGTGCCACGACCAGCAGTTGTATTTGTAGAAGATGGCAAACATCAATTAGCAATTCGACGCGAAAGTTATGAAGATATTGTACAAAACGATCTCCCGCTAACGTTAAAAAAGGGTGAGTAAATATGAGAAAAAACAAATGGGTATTACTAGCGTCCATTTCAACTTTTATTTTGTTGTGGGGCGTTGTCTATTGGGTATTGGCGTCTAAAGGTATTCTCGGACCTGGTTCGTAAGACAGAAATGGACTTGCGGTAAAAGTACAAATCGTGTAGGATAATCAAAGATTATGTACAGCTAGAAAATGAGGGAATAGACAAATATGTTAATTCGATATAAGAAAGCTTTCGAGAAAATAGCAATGGGGCTACTCTCGTTTATGCCTAACGAAAAAGACATAAAAAAGCTCAAAGAGACAATCCACTCCTATGAAAATGATAATAATTGGGTTTTATATTTATGGAAAAAGAACGACGAGTATGTTGGCATTGTTGGACTTGTAACACACAATGATAATATAGCTACGATTCAACATGTTTCCGTTGTCCCTTCTTATAGAGGTGAAGGTATTGCGAAGGAAATGCTACAGGAAGTGGCAGAACTTGGTCAGTATGAAAGTGTGCTTGCAACGGAGGAAACACGTAATATTGTTCACAAATGTATAAATTGTATCGATGGAGAAGCAGACGATCATTGACGTCTGCTTTTTCTTTGTTTGCTTTCTTGACGCTCCGCAAGAATATGTGAGCGATCTCGAAGCATATGTTTATGAAGAAGATAGTTAGAGCTACTTGATGGTAAAAGCTTCATGCGAGCAAATACTAATTCCTCCAATGTAGGTGAAAGAGGAAGCTGAAATGCTTGAAAGGACTTGCCCTTCTGGGTAGCAGAAAGTGCGTCTGCTAGTTGAGTTAGTAGTATTTCGTAGTCAATTTCATCAAAAAATAAATGTCCCTTATTATATTGGAAATTTTTGAGTGCTTTTTCTAATATTCGCGCAGCGCCAATATAATTGTTTCGTCGCCAATGATATAAACCGGTTGCAAGCTGTACGTATCCAACGAGTGGGTGCTTTTTATCACCTGGAGCAATATCTTTCCAGTATTCTTCAAGGACTTCATGGCATTCAAAAAAATCGTGATTACCATTGAAAAAAGAACAGTAGTCGATAAATAAAGTATGGTGCTGTGGATGCATTTTAGACTCCTTTCTACTATACTAAAAGAACATATAATCTCAGGGTGGTAAAACAATGTCTTATGAAGTGAAATTAGAAGCCTTTTCAGGGCCTCTTGATTTATTATTACATTTAATTAACAGATTGGAAATTGATATTTATGATATTCCAATGGCAGAAATTACTCAACAATATATCGACCATATACATGCTATGCAAGTACTGGAGTTAAATGAGGCTAGTGAATATTTAGTGATGGCAGCAACATTATTGGCTATTAAAAGTCGTATGCTTTTGCCAATCCATGAAGGTGAGCTTGACGAAGCTGAATTAGAAGTCGACGGTCCAGACCCTCGTGAAGAACTAGTAATACGTTTAATAGAGTATAAGAAATATAAAGAAGCAGCAAGTAGCCTGCAAGAGCTTGAAACAGATCGGGCACAGGTATTTACACGGCCACCAGCAGATTTATCTGGATTAGCCTCAGATGAGCAAATGGCGTTATTTGATTTGAACGTCAACATTTATGACATGCTTGGAGCCTTTCAAAAACTAATGCGTCGAAAAAAATTAAAAAAACCACTAAAGACAACTGTTGCAAGACAGGAACGCTCTGTGAAAGATCAAATGCGTTCGGTTGTCGATTCATTACGATTTACTGGTGGACGTGCATCATTTTTTGAGCTATTTCCCTATGAAGATAAGCCAACACTTATTCTGACGTTTTTATCTATTCTTGAATTGATGAAACGTCAGGTAGTCATCGTAGAGCAAGATGGTAACTTTGAAGAATTAACAGTTACATTACAGAAGGAGGAATGGGATGATGACGAAAACAATGATGCTACAGAGTAAAATAGAATCCTTATTATTTGTTGTTGGAGACGATGGTTTAACTATTAAACAATTATCACAACTTTTAGTAGAACCGGAAGAGATAGTCGTAGAGAAAATGGAAGCATTGAAAACGACCTATGAAGAAGATGGATCTAGAGGAATAACGGTAAAAGAAATAGCTGGCGTTTATCAGCTTATAACAAAACCTGAACTAGCAGATACGATACAAAGATTAGTAGAAAATCCAACTGCTCAATCATTATCTCAAGCTTCACTTGAAGTATTGGCGATCGTGGCATACAAACAGCCGATTACGCGTGTAACAATTGAAGATTTACGTGGTGTGAAATGTGAAAGACCAATACAGACTCTCGCTTCTAGGGGGTTAATTAAGGAAGTGGGTCGCTCAGAAGGGACAGGACGTGCAATCTTATATGGTACAACGAAAGAATTCTTAAACTACTTTGGTTTAAATAGTATAGAAGAAATGCCGTCTTTACCTGAAGATGAGCTAGTTGAAGCAGAGCAAGAAACAGATTTATTTATGACTAAATTCCAGGAAACCTTCAGTGGAGTAAAGTAAAAAGTTCGGAATGAGTTATAGGTATAAAGCTTAGCTTGAAACATAAATATAATCTATATTTTCCTATTACTTTTAATAAGGAGTGGCTTGTTGCAACGGTTAGTACGTTTAATATTGTTCATGATAGTCGTGGTAATGTTAATGCTTCCACAAACCAGTTTGGCTCGAGGTGGTAGCGGATATGCTGTCTTAGATGGTGATACGGGTCGTGTTTTATATGAATCTAATAGCGACGCCCGGTTACCAATTGCAAGCTTAACAAAAATGTGGACAGCACTCGTTGTTATTGAAAATAGCAATCTTCAAGATGAAGTGGTTATTTCACCAAAGGCTGCAACGTCTGAGGGCTCGTCTATTTACTTGCAGGCAGGGGAAAAAGTAACGGTAGAAACACTGTTATATGGTTTGATGCTACGATCAGGAAATGACGCTGCAACAGCTTTAGCAGAGCATGTTGGAGGATCGGTAGAAGGGTTTGTAAAGTTAATGAATGAACGGGCTGTTGTGGCTGGCCTCACAAATACAGTATTTATGAACCCGTCTGGCTTGCATCATGATGAGCATTTATCGTCAGCGAGAGATACTGCTGAAATGTTGAGAATAGCTCTTCAAAATAAAACTTTCAAGAAGATTGCCTCCACAGTGTTATATCGTGCCAAAACTGAAAACGGGATGTTATGGGAAAATAAGCACCGTTTAGTACGAGAAGGATCTGGGGTTGCTATCGAAATAGACGATGAGACACAACCTGTCAGTGCATTAAAAACAGCAAAAGGTTCAGCATTTGCCGGGAAAACAGGCTTTACAAAGGTAGCTGGGCGGACACTTGCAACCGCCTTCCAAAAGGACGGGCAAACGTGTATTGTGGTCACATTGAATGAATCCGATGATTGGAATATGCATCGGAGTTTAGCTAACAAGGTTTGGGGAGATTACAGCCTTGAGACAGTAGTGAAAAAAGGAAAATATAAAGTTAATAAAAACCTATCTATTCGCTTAGAGCAACCGATTCGTTTGCAATTAAATAAAGAAGAAAAAGAAAGTGTAAGGCAAGTATTGCATGTTTCTAGAAAACGTATGGAAGGTGTACTATCCATCTTTATCGGTGAAGAGCGTATTTATGCAGTGCCAGTAAAAGTTGAATCAGCGGATCGTTAAAAGCGATACGCTGATTTTTTTTATGAGATAACGTTTGTGTGTCAATGCCAGTACCTTTCCGTTATATTACGATAGCGTTCGAAATCATTTTGATTTATTTAACAAATGAGAAATAATAAGGTAAAATAAATTCGAGTGGTTTTGATTTAAGATTCTGAATTTTAAAATATCTACGAAGGGGATAAGTATTTATGATGACTAAATCAGACAGTAGGCAATATCAAATAGGGGTCATAATAATTTTATTCTTGTCTAGCTTTATTGCTCCTGTTATTTTCTTATATCCTGTTCAAGAGTTGTTCTTTAGACCTAAGGAATCCTATTTCTTTGATCCTTTTTTTACAGCCTATATTATATTGATGGTAGTAATGATCATGTTAGCGGTCACGTTATTAGTCAATTTTTTAGTGGAACCTAAAACGAAAAAAAGGATAATTATTCAACGAGGACTCGTGGGAACATCGTTTATAATTGCTGGCGCATTCATATTTTTATGTATTAATAACTATCAATACATTGATACAAAAGGACTTCATATGAATCATCTTTTTAGTTTGCAAGAAGATTATATAAGCTGGGAAGATATTGTGAAGGTTGAACAGACGATTGTAGAAAAGAATGGTGTGAGTGCACCAGAAAAATTGATTTTCTCATTACAAGATGGTTCAACAATTGAACTATCTTTATCAGGAAAGCTATCAAGTGCGAAGCAATTTATTAATAAAGAATTAAGTACATATGGGCTTAGAATTGAAAATAAATATAGTGAAACCTAGAAATTATGAAAAGCTGCCCAAATTGGGTAGCTTTTATGTTTTATAAAGATTTCAAGACCGATAGCAAATTGAATGGGGAGGCTTGGTTAAAATTAGAATACGCCAAAAGTTAGGATGACATTTGTTAAAACTTATTACTTTCTTCATTCTGCAGAATACTCCTACCATTGAACGTGGTTCTCTTTCAATGGGGACCAGACACCAATAGAAATAGAGGAACTCAGTGTAAGAACGTCACGTCCTGTGGCATTACTAAAATGACCGACATCGTGTCGCCCTGTCATGCAGTCCTGGGGACAGTTCAAAATCCGGTCACATCAAGGAAAGCACCCGGTCGGAACGAAAATCAACCTATACTATGCAGAGGACCCTTAAAATTTAAGTGCAAATTATCCAGAAATTAGTTGATAAAAACAATTTCAAATAATTTAAATACTTACGCATAATTAGTTTTTCTTTAATAATGCATAAAAGTATGACATAATTTTCACAGATTAGCGGGAAAAATAACCTTATTCATATTAGTCGAATGAGGTTTAAATTTTGGTGACTAAAACCAAGGTGAATGAAAATTAGAGGTGAAAGAATGGAAAGATTACAGAAGGTTATTGCGTATGCTGGTGTGGCGTCTAGACGTAAGGCAGAACAATTAATTGTAGAAGGTAAAGTAAAAGTGAACGGAGTCGTAGTGCGTGAGTTAGGTACAAAGGTGTCAAACTCAGATACGATAGAAGTAGAAGGCGTGAAGCTTGAGAAAGAGGATAAGGTTTATTACTTGTTATATAAACCACGTGGAACGATATCAGCTGTAACAGACGACAAAGGACGCAAAACTGTCACAGATTTGTTTAAGCATATCCCACAACGAATTTTCCCAGTTGGTCGTCTCGATTATGATACATCTGGCTTGTTGTTATTAACAAATGATGGTGAATTTTCTTATATGCTGACACATCCGAAGTTTAAAATCGACAAAACATATATTGCTCGTGTTAAAGGTGTTCCGACGATTGATGGCTTAAAAAAGCTTCAACGTGGAATCAAACTAGAAGATGGTAAAACAGCTCCAGCAAAAGTAAGTATGACTTCATTTGATGAAAACGCGGGTAAGGCAATTTGTGAAATTACTATTCACGAAGGACGAAATCGTCAAGTACGTCGTATGTTTGAGGCAATAGGTACACCTGTTGTTAAACTTAAACGTGAACGCTTTGCCTTTTTAGATTTATTCGGACTAGCTCCGGGAGAATATCGTGAATTATCAAAGCATGAAGTGAAGCAATTGCGAGTGCTAGCAGAGACAGGACAAATCGGATAATTAGCATTTTCTAAGAGAAAGTGAAATACTTCTATGTGTAATAGTAATGTTTTCACTTTCTTATTAGTGAAATCGTTCATAAATCATTCATAATTATTAGCTAAGCGTTTGTGTTTCCTTTTGCTATAATAGGTGAGAATAGTGCACCTAAATTAGTTTTCATCCTGATGAAATCGGTTCCACAAATTATCAGGTGGTGTTTGACGCGCAAGTGAATGACAAATATAAAAATTGACAAACATAATAAATGGTATAAATTAGACGGTAAAAACTATACATATGAATGTTTGTAGGAAAAGCTTTGCGTCAATAGGGATTATTCTAAGCCGAAATTGATAGGGGGTTTATTAACTTGGAGAAAAAGAAAAAACGTCTCGTCATTCGTACCATTATTTTGGCAGTCTTAGTCTTAGCGATTGGTTATACGGTATACGGAACAGCGACAAAAGATAAAGTAGAGTTAATAGCAGTAGGCTCTAAAGCACCAGACTTCACGTTAGTAGATTTAAACGGTGAGAAACATAAGCTATCTGATTATAAGGGGCAGGGCGTATTTTTGAACTTCTGGGGAACTTGGTGTAAGCCTTGTGAAAAGGAAATGCCTGCAATGGATCGTCAGTATAAAGTTTTTAAAGATCAGGGTGTACAAACATTAGCGGTCAATATTGCCCAAACTGATTTTGAAGTACAGAATTTTGTCGATAGATATGAGTTAACGTTCCCGGTAGTTATTGACAAAACGAAAAGCGTTATGACTGCCTATAATGTAGGTAATTTACCAGCAACTCTCCTTATTGATCCAGATGGTAAAGTAGCCAAAATCATTACTGGTGAAATGACGGAGGCAAAAATTGCTTCGTACATGGAATTAGTGAAGCCAAAATAAGGAGTAATGACTATGGAAAACATCATTTGTGCTTGTGGTCATAGTAACCCATATGGCACGAAGCTTTGTGAGAAATGTGGTCGTCCTTTAACTGAGGAAGGTAAACAGACAAAAGTTGTTGATATGCGTTACGATGGAACGGCAATTCGTTCAAAAACGTATAATACAACATTTGTTGACAAAATTTGGAATTTCTTCTCGAGTGTAAAAGTGGGGATTGCCCTCATTATTATAACGTTGGTCGCAGCGTCAATCGGAACAATTCTACCGCAAGCGATATATGTTAATGCCCCGGAGCCTAGTAAAGCAGAGTATTATGAAAAAGTGTATGGTGTATTAGGCAAACTCTATAATAATTTAGGACTTTCTCATTTATACAACACTTGGTGGTTCCAAATTTTAGTAGGTATGCTTGCGATATCGATTATTGTTGCGAGTTTAGACCGAGGGTTACCTTTGCATAAGTCTTTAAAAAATCAACGCGTTAAACGTCATGAAAGTTTCATGAAACGTCAACGGATCATTGCGGAAGGGCAAGTGCCAAACGCTGATGAAACGCTTGATAAAGTTGAGCAAAAAATGTCCGAATTAAAATACCGTGTTCGTCGTGATGGAAGTGCACTGCTAGCAGAGCGCGGTCGCTTCGCTCGATATGGCCCATACATAAATCATGTCGGTCTCATTATTTTTTTAACAGGTGTTATGTTGCGCTTAGTACCTGGTTTTTATGTGGATGAGACGATTTGGATCCGTGAAGGTGAAACACGAGCTATACCAGGTATGGATGGGTATTTTATTAAAAATAATAAATTTATTTTGGAAACCCATGGCGAAAAGCAACAAGGCGGGGAAGCGAGCCAAGGTGTAAATGTTATGGCGAAGAACTATCAAACGGATATAACATTATACAAACAACCTGAGGGAGCTCTTCCAGGAGATTCAGACAACCTTGAAAAATTGAGAGATTATTCAATTCGTGTTAATCATCCGTTAAAAGAAAACGGTTTTGCGTTGTATCAAATGAATTATCGTCTTAATGAATTGAGACAGATGAATTTTAATTTAGTGAATAAAGCTTCTGAAGAATCACAAGGTCAAATTGAAATTGATTTAACGAATCCTAAAAAACAATATGATTTAGGAGATGGTTCCTCAGTACAAATTCTTGTTTATACACCAGATTTTGATGGTTTTGAAAATGGGGAGCCACAGACAAAAACATCAATACCAAATAATCCGGCATTTTTATTTAGAATGACAACACCAGAAACGCCAGAAGGTGAAGTAAGCTTTGTAGAAATCAGAAAGCCACCACTTGAACCACTTGGTGAAAACAAATATAGAATGAAATTCGCAGGAGCAGAGATGCGTAATTCATCAAACTTTACAATTCGTAAAGATAGTACGATACCAATTTTATTTGTTGGTGGTGTTATTTTCATGATTGGTGTAGTAATTGGCTCATATTGGAATCATAGACGTTTATGGTTACAGGTGGATCCGGATGGTCGAGTGTTGATGGCTGCTCATGTGAATAAAAATATGTTTAGTATGAAAAAGGATTTAGATTCAGTCACTACGTTTGCTGGTCTACCACCATATAGAGATCAGTTGGATAAGCCTGAAGATGACAACAAATCCGCAAAGCCAGGCACTAAAGAAAAGGAAGGTGACAACACCTTATGAGTTTGATTGACATAAGTGGAAACCTATTATTTGTAGCATTCATAGCCTACCTAGTTGCAACTTTATTGTTTGGTGGTTCGATAAAGCAATCGAATGCAACTGGGAAAAATACCGATAAATGGGGCAAAGTGGCAATTATTGTCACAATTATTGGTTTACTTTCGCAGCTTGGTTATTTTATTACTCGTTGGGTTTATTCAGGACATGCACCTGTTAGTAATATGTTTGAATTTACGACTGCGTTCGGAATGTTCATTGTTGGGGCATTCGTATTGATTTATTTTATTTATCGAGTGACAGCTCTAGGATTAGTAGCATTGCCTGTGGCGATTTTAATAATTGCCTATGCGTCGATGTTTCCGAGTGAAGTTAGTCCTTTAGTGCCGTCTTTACAAAGTTACTGGTTAACAATTCATGTTATTACAGCTGCTTTAGGTCAATCAATTTTAGCGATTAGTGCGGTAGCAGGACTAATTTATTTATTAAAAGTAGTTGATTTAAAGAAGCCTTCTAAACAACGTTTCTGGTTAGAAGCGGTAATGTTCTTCCTTGTGGTAGTCGTTGGTTTCGTAGTTGCTACATCAGTATTTAATATGATGGATTACGATTCAACATATACTTATTTAGATAAAGAAGGAAATGAACGTCAAATTGACTACAACATGCCGCCACTATTTGGTATGAATGAATATAAGGCAGTGGAAGAACATGGTATGTCTCCGTTAGTAGAAATGCCTGCGCTCATTAATGCGAAGAAATTAACTACAGTTGTTTGGTCATTATTGGTAGGGTCTATTATATACTTATTAATTCGATTAATTGCAAGACGTCGAATTAGTGCGATTTTCCAACCTTTTGTCAAACGAGTAAATTTACAATTAGTTGATGAAATTGGTTATCGTTCAGTAATAATTGGCTTCCCAGTATTTACGTTAGGAGCTCTAATCTTTGCAATGATTTGGGCACAACTTGCGTGGAGTCGTTTCTGGGGATGGGATCCGAAGGAAGTGTGGGCACTTATTACATGGTTATTCTATGCAGCATTCCTACACTTACGTTTATCAAAAGGCTGGGAAGGTGAAAAATCTGCATGGTTAGCATTAATTGGTTTTGGAATAATCTTATTTAACTTAATTGCTGTTAATTTGATTCTTGCAGGTTTACACTCATACGCTTCAGCTTAAATTGTTTAACTTGAGCAAATAAATTTTTAACGTCGCTAGTATTAGAAAGAAGAGCCTTCTTGCTGTGGCAAGAAGGCTTTCTTTTCTTTTCAATATGTGTCGTACGATGTACAATAGAAGGTAGAGAAAGATTAGAAGAGAGGGATCGTGAAAGTGTCAGAAAATATTTCAGTATTAGTAGTAGATGACGAGGACCGTATTCGACGCTTATTAAAAATGTATTTAGAGCGAGAAGGATACCTTGTTGACGAAGCAGAAAATGGTGAACAAGCGATCGAAAAATCTTTAGAAAAAGAGTATCACTGTATTTTACTTGATATTATGATGCCTGAAAAAGATGGGCTTGAAGTTTGTGCGGAAATCCGTGAACGAGCAGCAACACCAATTATTTTATTAACTGCAAAAGGCGAGGAAGCGAATCGTGTACAAGGCTTTGAGCTTGGCGCAGATGATTATATTGTAAAACCGTTTAGTCCTCGTGAAGTTGTGTTACGTGTGAAGGCTATATTACGCCGTTCACAAGCATTCTCACCTTCGACAAATGCTTCTTCTTCAAAAGATTTAGTTGTGTTTCAACATTTAATGATTGATCATGATGCACACCGTGTAACAGCAGAAGGCATTGAAGTAAATTTAACACCTAAAGAGTATGAATTACTTTATTTCTTAGCAAAATCACCAGACAAAGTATTTGACCGTGAACAATTACTAAAAGAAGTTTGGCATTATGATTTCTTTGGTGACTTACGTACAGTTGACACACATGTAAAACGTTTACGTGAAAAGCTCAACCGTGTTTCAGAAAACGCTGCAAAGATGATTGTTACTGTATGGGGCGTTGGCTACAAATTTGAGGTTGTCAATGAATAGAATATGGAATAGTGTTGTCGGGAAGCTATGGGTAACCATATTGCTTCTCGTTTCATTTGTATTATTTGTTTTCACGATTTTAATGCTTGAGTTTCTTCAAAATTACCATATGCAACAAGCGGAAAGCTCCTTGCGTCAAACTGCTGCAACGATTGCAAGTATAGTGGATGATAATGAAACAGCAAAATCGACTTCTGAATTATTAAAAGATATTTTACCTGAAAGTACAAATGCACTTATTGCTATTAATCATGATAGAGTCTCTTTTGCAATGCAGGAAGGTGTCAATAAAAAAGAAATTCAGGATATGATTTTAGCCAATAAATCGTTTCATGAAGTTTTTCAATCAGATAAACCAATTATAAAGGAAATGATGATGCCGTCTTCCGCAGACGAAGAAAAAATGGAATCTTATGTTGTGCTAGGTTTCCCGCTAAATGTAGAAAATACAGTCCACGGGGCTGTCTTTATTTATCAAAGTCCAGATGCATTGCATAAAACATCGAAAGAGACGACGAAAATTGTCTTTTTATCTGCTTTCATTGCCTTTGTGCTGACAACATTTTTTGCGTTTTTCCTTTCATCACGTATTACGTCACCATTACGTAAAATGCGTGAGTTAGCGTTTGAAATTTCTAAAGGGAATTTTGAAGCGAAGATGCCGACTACGCAAAATGATGAAATAGGCCAGCTTGCAGTTGCCTTCAATCAAATGGGACGTCAATTGAAACATAATCTAGAAGTGATCAATCAAGAAAATGAACAGCTTTCAAATATTTTAACATCGATGACAGATGCAGTTATAACGTTTAATCGTGATCGTACAATATTATTAAGTAATCCACCAGCGGACCGTTTAATGCAAAAATGGTTCGTCAATAAAGGCTCACAAAGTGCAAAGCCAATTCCCCCAGAGCTTTACCATATGCTTGATCATGTACTGATGTTTGAGGATAAGCTTGAAGAAGAAATTGAGATGGATGGAAATTACTATACGTTTACGATTAGCCCTCTTTATAGTGAGGAATCGATACGTGGAGCGGTCGCAGTTATTCGTGATATGACTGAGCAGCATCGCTTAGAAAAACTGCGTTCAGACTTTATTGCCAATGTGTCTCATGAGCTACGGACGCCGATTTCGATGCTCCAAGGGTATTCAGAGGCATTAATGGATGATGATTTTATTCAAGATCAAGAAGAACGAAATGAGATTACAAAAATTATTTATGATGAATCGAAGCGTATGGGACGCCTCGTGACAGATTTATTAGACCTTGCTCGTATGGAATCGGGGCATATGACGCTTTACAAAGATGAGCTTCCGGTTAATTCAACATTTGAACGTATTACACAAAAATTTGCACAAGTTGCAAAAGAGAAACATGTTCGACTAATATTTGACAGTGAGTTTAATGACGATGTTACGATTAGTATAGATGAGGATCGGATTGAACAAGTATTAACGAATTTAGTCGATAATGCTCTTCGTCATACAGCTGAAGGATCAGTAACCGTGAAGGTTGAGCAAGAGCCGACCTTTGCCAAAATATCTGTCCAGGATACAGGACATGGTATTCCACAAGAGGACCTGCCATATGTTTTTGAACGTTTCTATAAAGCAGATAAAGCACGTACGCGTTCTAAAGGTGGAACTGGCCTAGGATTAGCTATTGCTAGAAATATAGTCAAGGCGCATTCAGGCAATATTATGGTAGATAGTGTGCTAAAAGAGGGGACTACCTTCACGTTTTATTTACCATTCGATTAAAAGCATCGCTATTAACTGCTTACAGCAAATGAATGAGGATTTAAGTTACTTTTCAGCAGGTGCAAAAACATACGCTGTAATAGAGAACTCAGTGTAAGTACGCCACTTCCTGTGGCAATTTATCTGTGCGAAAGCGAAGCGACAGCAACAAAAGTTTTCTGTGCGACAGCAACACACGACTGAGTGATACATCACGTTAGCCCAAAGCCAATTTCTGACCAATTATGCCTAGGTATCATTGAGAAATTGGTGTTAATTGGATGTAACTTCTGTGAACGTTTAAACGACAAATATAAATAGAACGGGGGTGGAGTGCTTTGAATGACTCCGTGTTCCATCGATTATACGATGCATATCATCAAGACGTGTTCCAGTTTCTTATTTATTTAGTAAAAAACCGTACACTTGCTGAGGATTTAGCACATGAGGTTTATGTTCGCGTATTGCGCTCATATGATAAATTCGCAGGCAATAGCAGCGAAAAAACATGGCTTTTTGCTATTGCTAAAAATGTTGCTATTGATCATTTTAGAAAGCAGGCTGTACGCCAAAAACATTCACTTGATTTTTTTGATTGGGAAACGGAACAGCTGCATTCAACCACACCATTACCCGAAGACGTGCTGCAGGCGAATGATGAATTTATGGAAGTTCAATCAGCACTTGAACACTGTACAGGTGACCAAAAAATGGTCATTATTATGCGCTACTTTCAAGAGTTATCGATTGCAGAAACAGCACAAATATTAGATTGGACAGAAGCGAAGGTAAAAACCACGCAACATCGCGCCATAAAATTTTTAAAGCAACAGCTACAACAGGTTAGAGAACGGGAGGCGAAACGGTAATGACAGGTAATCCATTCGATGATGACCAACTGGAACATATATTGAATAATGCCCCTAAGCTTTTTGACCGCCGTTCGAAAGAAGAAATATTAAATCGATTATTGGCAGATGCTCGCTTGCAGGATTCTGTCCATCTTCAAGCTATACAACAACCAATTGATGATGAAATAACATCACAAGAGCAAGACAATACGGAACAGACAATAAAGAAGGAAGGTCGTAAATGGCCAATCTTTATGAGTGTTGCAGCTGTCTTCGCTTTAACAGTACTTACAGGCTCTATGTTCATGAATAATCATGATACAAAAATGGATCAGGCCAATGCTCCTGAAACTTCTCAATATTCAACAATGCAGGAAGATCGTGCAGCAAAAAGCTCTATGCATGATAATATTATGGAGTCTAACATAGTAGCAGAACAATCGCGGATCATGTCTCTGCGATCATCTGTATATGAAGATGATTTAACAGATGCAGTAGCATTCCATATTGGTTTGGCAAATCGTGATAAGGAAAGTGTACCGATGACGTATATTATTCCAAATGAACGAGTGGCTACTGATTTCGGGAAGAAAAAGCCTACAACATTACAAATGTATGAAAAGTATGCGCCACAAATTGATGAGGAAGCAAATGGTTTTACTAATTACCATCCGTATAAAGGAGAATTGAAGGAGAAGGGCGATCAACTGGTTCATGTATTGCCGAAGCAAAATGATTATGATGTTGCTGCTAAAGATTCTGGAGAATATGTAGGGACTATACAGGATACATTTTCAGACTCGGAGTATAAAGATATTGAATATGAAAATCTTAATGGTGCAGAATCCGAGCTTTCCAATGAAGAAGAGACTAGTAATTCTATGGCATTAACGAGCTCAAACCATTTTAATTATTATTTATATAAAGATGAAAATGGAGTTGAATATTTATCACCCGATTCTCGTAAAACTTTTTCCACTGTAACAGAAGCTCTTATTGATATGCGAGCTAAAAAAGATAATGCATACGTTCCAGTCATACCGGAAAATATAATATACACTGTAAAAGAGGTAGCAGAAGGCGTTATTGTTACATTTGACGTGCCGCTTGATTTAACGACAATGGACGTGATTCGTGCAACCCAATTAATTGAAGCAATGATGCTAACTGCTGCAAGCTTTGATCAACAAGTACGTCTAGACAATGTTGTACAGGAGAGTTGGGAAGGATTTGATTTGAAAAATTTCTTGCCAAAACCTGTAGGAGCCAATAAACGATATATGCCATAAATTGTGAAACAACAAATAAATGAACGCAATTTTATAAGTAAATTTTTTGGAGCATTCTCGCTGCTGTACGTGCGTGAATGCTCTTGTTAGTGTAGAGGTAGCAAGACATCAAAGATTAGGGGAAGGTCAATGGCTGGTAAAAGCCCGATTGGCGAAGAATAATAATCAATCGGGATGAAGTAAACACTTATCTTTTAAAGATGGGGCTATTGCGGGTATTTGTAAAACATACAAGTTTAATCGGAATTTTTTAAGCAAAGTTATTTACTTTTCCTTCAAAATTCATTATAGTAAGGCTATGAAACAAAAAAATATTGATTCATCTTCGGGGCAGGGTGAAAATCCCGACCGGCGGTAATAGAGTTGTAAATCGCTAATGTCTTTCATTAGCTCGAATAATTTACTAAAAACTCTTTAGCCCGCGACCTGTGCAAATTTTTTTTGCATGGCTGACTTGGTGTAATTCCAAGGCCGACAGTTAAAGTCTGGATGGGAGAAGATGGAGGTACGATCGTCATTCATTGTTATGAATTTAGCTATGTGCGAGCGTTTTTTCGTTGTGGATTTACGCAGCGTAAACTCAACAATAGTTAATTAATGGCGTTTCTTTAATCATGCCTATTCTCCCTTATGCTTATTTTGCATAAGGGTTTTTTCATAATAAGAATTGATGAGGTCGTAACCTTTCTTCTTGCGAGATTGAATCAGCAAAGAGGAGAGAGTTTACTATGAAGAAAAATGTTAAACTTCAATCGTTTATTACGATTGGCATGCTGAGCAGTATTTCGTTTTTGTTAATGCTTTTTAATTTCCCTATTCCGCCATTTCCAGCATTTTTGGAAGTAGACTTCAGTGATATGCCAGCATTGCTTGCGGCGATCACTATGGGACCTGTAGCAGGTATTTTAGTAGAATTCTTTAAAAATGTGTTGGATTGGATATTCTCAGGTACGCCAACAGGAGTACCGGTAGGCCATATCGCGAACTTTGTAACAGGTATTTTATTTATTTTACCAGTTAGCTTTATTTTTAATCGTTTCAAAACAGTTAAAGGTCTTGTTGGAGGTTTAGCGGCTGGAACAATCATAATGGCAGTAGGAATGAGCATTCTTAACTATGCAGTATTTTTACCTATGTACACTTACTTTTTAGGTATGGAGCCTGTCGTAGGCGATTCACTATATAAAATGATCGTAGCTGGTATTTTGCCATTTAACATTATTAAGGGTATTTTAATAACGTTCATCATGGCATTACTATTTACAACAATGCGCAAATGGATTTATCAACAGCGCTCTATGTATATGAGTTAATTTCGTGAAAAAAGTATGATTTAGGATAGTGTTCAAGTAATGACACCTTATTGGACTGTTAAAGTCTAGGAGGTGTCTTTTTTGTTGCTTAAATTTGCAATTGCAGATTTTTTAGATGAGAAAGAGTTACAGAATTTAAGCAAGAATACATTAGATGGATATAGAATATTTTTTCGTGAATTCAAACGCTGGTCGACTGAAAACGAGGTATTAGATGCTTCAGATGTCACACATGCCCATATTAAAAGTTACTTATTATATTGTAAAAATGAACGAGGGAATAATCCAACTACGATTAATGTTAAACTAAAAAATCTCAATACCTTTTTACCACTTATTGGATAACGAGTATATTAAATCTAATCCATGCGAAAAAGTAAAACGCCAAGAAACTGACTATCGTATCGAAGTATTCACAGATTCACATATTCGACAAATGCTTTCCTATTACAGGAGGTTGAGAAGAAAGGATCATGAATACACGGCATACAGAAATCACACTATCATTATTTTGTTGCTCGGTACTGGCATTAGAGTTGGAGAATTAAGGGGGATTAAGTGGTCAGATATTGGCGAACAACATTTTCAGTTATATATATTTGGGGAAAAATAGAAAGTAGGAAACAGTGCTACTAACAGACAAGGTTATTGATGGGTTAAACGAGTTAAAGGTTTTTTGTACTCGCTACTTTAAAGATGTTAGATTGTCGGCTCATACGTTTCGTCATACGTTTGCTCATCGGTTTTTAGTTAATGGCGGAGACGTATTCACGTTACAAAAGATTCTCAGACATTCATCATTAAATATGTCTCAAAAGTATCTCGCATTGTGGGGATCGGCTTTAAAAGAACAGAATGACAAATACAATCCATTAAATAATTTAGACATTTAGGAAGGATAAACCATATGAAGACAATTCTTCATGAAAATTTAAATGGTATGCGTAAAATTACAGCACAATACAATCCTGAATTTAAATCAGAATCTTTTGAGGAAAATGCGGTGCTACATGATGGTAGGCAATTTAATGTCAGTGGTCTCACATTGAGAAAAGAAGATGTACAAGCCATGCTTCAATATTTTGAGGAATTAGAGAAATAAGCAATAAAATAGAGGGTTAGCATTCTGGAAGGTCTGAGTAGCTATGGCTACGCAGGATACATCACACATTGTAATTGTTGCTGAGTTTCTCATAACAGTAGAATAGGCATTTACGATATTTGCAGAAGGTGAATATAAGGATTACACCAACTATCGGGGCAGAAGTAGATTAGTAGATGTATTGTTCGAGAGAGCGAATTTAAACAAGGGGCAAACGATACGGATACAATGATATACGGATTCATGAAATTAGCTGAATGTCTTGTCTTGTTCCTTTAAGTCATATTTGATTTATTGAGAACTAGGCAAGGCATTTTTGCATTGAGCCGTTTCGACTCGACCACCTTCATGATAGGGGGGCGTAGACAGTTGTCTACTCAAGATAGATGCTTGGTGTAAATATTTATTAGAGAATATCAATGCTCATGCCATTAGGAGAGCATACGCAAAGAATTTGCTAAATAAAGGTGCAAGTATAGCTCTTATTAGTAAAGCTCTTGGGTATAGTGATTTAGCTGTTACTATTTATCATAATTTATAGCGTTATAAGACAAATTAGAGTTTGTAGAAAAATAAAAAGAACAAGTCTAAAAAGAGCTTGTTCAAATAGTTCATATGTTAAATATAATTACCGAATATTGGATTTGATTTCCTCTGTTTCAACAATATAAACCATCACCGCTATTTTAGTTTTCATCCTTCACTGTGCTACGATACCCTATCCTACCGCTTCACAGGAGACGGTGAATAATTCTCCGACCTCCCATCCCGACAAATAATCATTAGAAGTTACTCCCTTCACGTCATACATAGTCATTGGCAATTCTCCCATTTCTGTTTATTTCCGTAGAAGATATCAAGATCATCAAATGAAGCTCTGAAGATATTTAAATTAGAGTCATTCACCTCCAGCGTACCTTGAATGAATCCTAGCATGTCTTCTGAGACGTTAGAAGCGTCCTCAGCCCATTCGTTCACCACTTTGTATACTTCTTTGTCGTAAGCCGTTGAGCGGGTCATAAGGAAAGATGTACCTAAGTTTTTGGTGATGCCGTTAAAAGCGTTGATTGCGTTATCGAAATTTAGTGATCCACCTTCATTAAGTGCCACACGTTTAAACGCTAGGTAATTCGCATACATTTCGTCTAAAGTGATTGCGTTTTCAGGTGACAGACAAGATTTTTCAGTAGCAGGCTCGTGGATCATCTCAACCGCTTCTACCTCTTCGGATTCTACCACCTTAGCAATTTCACCTTTCGAGCTCAAACTTTCTTGCTTAATCTTTGTAGGAAAACTATCGGTAGAAAAGAGATACCATATAGCTATGATACCCATCACTATAATAGATGTTAAAATTGCAATTATTACTTTGTAAACGTTATTCTTTTTCATTGTTCAATAACCTCCAAATTATGCCCTGGAATATAACCAAGTTTTGTTTCTCCTCCACCACGTTCTTTACTAACCATAAATCTCTCGCCGTTTTCGAATCCATTTAAGTGCTATGAGATGTTACTTTTCAACACGACCGGGCTACCGACAACCCAACCAGTCATGTATATAAGTTGAGTGACTCTACTACGTTCATACTCTAAATTAAGATGAATGTTATTTAGTCTTGGAAACTTGTTAGGGTACCATCTGTAAAGTAAAGATATTGACCTTGTCCATATACCCATTGTTCATGAATACTATATTCAGTAACTGTTCTGTTGATCGTTTCGGGTTGTCCCCATAACGAAGCCTCAACTTCTTCTTTTGTCATACCTATATGTGGATTCTTTCCTTTTGCTTCTTCAACTAATTTTTTCTTTAATGCTTTTTCGACTTCTACTTTTACCGATAGTTCACTATAGTCTTTTGCTTTAAAGTAGGCATCTTTTGCATCATTATACTTCCAATCTATGTAATCGAAACCTTCTCTGTCTTTAAATATGCCCGTTATTAGAGAACCCTCTTCATGTGGCAAGTAAATAGCGTTACTGATCTCCGTTGATAAAATACCACTATAACCAAAATCTACACTATCCATTAATTTTGCTGTTTTTAAAGACATAAGTTCATCGGATTTTAAAAAGGTGATGTAACTTTTTACTGCTTCTATATCTATATTGGGTTCTAAGGTACTTTCATTTAGCATTTTTTCGACTTTGTCTGTTTCTCCTGCTTTTATTAATTCCTCAATTTCCTTTCCTGTCACAACTGTTTCAATAACTTTTGCAGTTGCTTCTTCTGGTTTGTCCTTAGTTTCACTAGTTGAACTACATGCACCTAAAACTAATAAAGAAACAAATACCAAAAATAATGTCAGTCTTTTCATTGAATTACCTCCACTAATAATATTAAACCAAGTGATATTTTACCATAATAGGAAGTGTTGTGTAGGTAAAAAATATGTTTCCTGCTTTTTTAGGTAGTCCACATGACGCATAAGATTCCAATTGGTACTAATGAAAGAATGGTCAAATTTTAAATGGATTGTTATCATGTACTGCGCGAGCGGGTCTTAATGATGATTAAGGAATCAGCAGAAAACGCTGATATAACAATCTAAGGAGGTTATGAAAATGGATTATAAAAAAATCTTTGAATTAAAGCCTTGAAATAATCTTTAACTTTATTTCGCCTGTAAATTTAGTCATAAAAAAACTACACCTCCAATTGTTAGATGTTGTGTCTATCAATTGGGGTGCAGTTCAATAATTTAGATGAGACCTCGAGCCAATAAGCGCTCGAGGTTTTTTATATTGGATAGATAGAATGCTGGATATGCTGGATATTATTGTGCGAAAGTAACAAATAGAAATAATCTAGTCTAGATTACTATTATCATGTAAAATAAGGAAGAGTTTAGAATGTTAGAGGAGTTTGAAGAGATGAGTGAAAACAAGAGTCAGTGGTCTAGTAAACTAGGCTTTATTTTAGCATCAGCGGGAGCTGCAATCGGGCTAGGGGCAATATGGAAGTTGCCGTATGTTACTGGACAAAGTGGTGGGGGAGCATTTTTCCTTATTTTTGTTCTATTTACATTGTTGATTGGTTTACCGATGTTACTATCAGAGTATATTTTAGGTCGTGGTACACAGTCTGAGGCTGTGACTGCATATAAAAAAATTACACCGACGAAAACAGGCTGGGCTTGGGTTGGTCGTATGGGTGTACTAGGTTGTTTTTTATTATTAACTTTTTACAGTGTTGTGGGAGGTTGGATTTTTATATATAGTGGCCTAGGTGTGACTGGGGCTGTTATTGATCCTGCAAATGATCCTAGTAAACTATTTGGGGAAATTGTAGGGACACCTTGGATTACACTACTAGGTTTAGGATTGTTTACGCTAGTAAATGTACTAGTCATTTCACTTGGTGTGCAAAATGGTATAGAGAAGGCCAATAAGTGGATGATGCCTTTATTATTTATTATGTTTATTGTCCTTGTTGTGCGGGCTTTAACATTAGATGGGGCAATGGAAGGAGTTAAATTCTTCCTGTGGCCTGACTTTTCCAATATGACTAGTAAGGCTATATTAGAAGCGTTGGGGCAGTCCTTCTTTGGCTTAGCGGTAGGGTTTTCTTGTCTTGTGACGTACAGCTCATATTTAAAGAAGGATGTAAGCTTACCGAATTCTGCGGGCTCTGTTGTTCTTCTCACGGTGCTTGTATCGTTTTTTGCAGGATTAGCCATTTTCCCTGTTGTATTTGCTTTTGATTTAGAACCAGCATCTGGTCCAGGCTTGTTATTTATGGTTCTGCCAACAGCATTTAGTCAAATGCCATTTGGTGAACTATTTTTAGCGATGTTTTTATTATTATTTTTATTCGCAACGCTAACTTCTTCCTTCAGTTTATATGAAATTATCGTAGCGGCATTTATAGAGAAAGGGCGTATGTCTCGTTCTGCGTTGACAATGCTACTAGGTGTAGTAGTCTTTATTGCGGCGATTCCTGCAGCGCTTTCATCAAGTACATTAGCGGATGTATCAATCTTTGGAAAAACAATTTTTGATGCAACTGACTTTTTAGTTTCTAATTTAATGCTTCCGATGGGTAACTTATTGATTGCTATCTTTATAGCATATGTAGTTGATAAAGAATTTGTGAAGAAGGAATTATTAATAGGAAGCAAATTGGGGCAAGGGTTCTATTCAACTTATCGTCTATTGATGCTAGTGGTAGTACCTTTGGTGATTATTGTTGTGTTTGTAAATATGCTATTGCAATACTAATGGTAGTAGGTTGTGTTCCGTTAAGGAATGCAACCTACTTTTTTGTTGGTGTAACAATTAAATACTTATTGCTGTCGCTTACGCTTTCGCGCAGGAAAAAGATGTGTTGCTGTCGGGGGCTGTAGTAAGAGAGAATGACTCTATTTATCTGAAAAAAAGATAAGTATATTCGAGAAATTGCATGTGATAAAACCTTACATAGATATTGTGTTTTTTATTCTTATGATGTATTTTAAAAGCAGTTGTAAAAGAAATGTGTAAATTAAAATAACATTGGAGTGGTGGAGAATGAAACATTATACAAAAGAAGATATTAAACGTCGTGTTAAGGAAGAAAATGTGAAATTTATTCGCCTACAATTTACTGATATATTAGGAACGATCAAAAACGTTGAAGTACCGGCTAGTCAATTAGAAAAAGCGTTGGACAATAAAATTATGTTTGATGGCTCATCGATTGAAGGATTTGTACGTATTGAAGAATCAGATATGTACTTGTGTCCTGACCGTGATACATTCGTCATTTTTCCGTGGACTGCCGAGAAAGGCAAAGTGGCCCGTGTCATTTGTGATATTGTTAGACCGGATGGTACACCGTTTGAAGGTGACCCACGTTCCAATCTGAAGAAGGTTTTAAAGGAGATGGAGGAGTTAGGCTTTAGCTCATTTAATTTAGGACCAGAGCCGGAGTTTTTCTTATTTAAGCTAGATGAAAAAGGGCATCCAACGCTTGAGTTAAATGATAGTGGCGGTTATTTCGATTTAGCCCCAACTGACTTAGGGGAGAACTGTCGACGTGATATCGTATTAGAGCTAGAAGAAATGGGCTTTGAAATTGAGGCATCTCATCATGAGGTTGCACCTGGTCAACATGAAATCGACTTTAAATATGCCAATGCTATCGAAGCATGTGATAATATTCAAACGTTTAAGCTTGTTGTAAAAACGATAGCTGCACAGCATGGACTGCACGCAACCTTTATGCCAAAGCCACTATTTGGTGTTAACGGATCGGGAATGCACTTCAACTTATCCTTATTTGAAGGGGATAAAAATGCGTTTTATGATGAAAAAGCAGAACTGCAATTAAGCGAAACAGCACGTAGCTTTATGGCAGGAATACTAAAACATGTACATGGTTTTACTGCTGTCACAAACCCACTTGTTAATTCCTATAAACGATTAGTGCCTGGCTATGAGGCTCCTTGCTATGTGGCATGGTCTGCACAAAATCGTTCACCACTTATTCGAATTCCAGCTGCAAGAGGATTATCAACACGTATCGAGCTTCGTTCTGTCGATCCAGCAGCAAATCCTTATTTAGCAATGGCTGTTATTTTAGCAGCTGGGCTCGATGGAATTCGTAAAAATCTCACACCGCCAGATGCTGTAGATCGAAATATTTATAAAATGTCACGAGCTGAACGTGAATTGAATGGTATCGATAGTCTCCCAGCTTCATTGGAATACGCACTCCTTGAGCTAGAAATGGATCATATCGTACGCGAAGCACTTGGAGACCATATCTTTGAAAAATTCACGGCTGCTAAAGAAATAGAATGGAATAAATACCGCACACGTGTCCATAACTGGGAGCGGGAAGAATATTTAAGAATGTATTAGACGGGGAGTGTTGGGGCTTTGGGGCTCCGACACTTTTTTTGATCCAAAATGCGAGGAATTGAGTGTTAAAGAAGAAGGCTATCCCTAATCTTCATTGATAGGGATAGCTATTTTTAGTTAGGTAGTTCACTTTGGATAATTAATTTGCGTTTTTCATCTGATAAATCCTGGTTAATAATATATATATTATTTTCTGCAGAAAACCCATATATGTAAGGAGTTTCGAATTTCTCAATTTCTACCAGTGAATTATTTTTCACATGAAATAATTTTCTACAATATTCATCATTATTATAAGAAAAGAACACTTGATTATTAAAATCTGTGTAAAGAGTATTTACAATTAACACTTCCGAAACAACTTCTTGAGTATGATTTGTCGAAGCGTCATAAAAAATCAGCTTACCTTCACCAGTTGAAGATTTAGTAGGGTCGTCAAACGTTAGGTAAACCCATTGTTGATCACTAAGTAGTCTTGCCGAACCAATAAATTCATATGAACTTTTAAATTCTTTTATTTCTTTACTTTTAATATCATACAAATAGAGGTATCCAAAATAACCCTTTTCATCAGTGAATAATATTTTTCCGTCTTTCGCAGACAAATTCATATTCCTGTTTGTATAGCTATTTAAATCATATATACTTATTGTTTCGTCTGTTTTGAGATTCTTAAGCATAACTTGCGCTTTTTCATCTTTTCTGTCCTTTTGAATCCATGCTACATAGTCTCCAATTAGTATTGGAAAATCATTAGTAACATTTTCTTCATTTTCTTTTGTCAATGGTTGAATTTCTTGCGTCTTTAAATCCATAAAATATGGATTCAAATATCCTCCGTGTTCATCGGTATCAACCCACAATAACCAAGTATCATTTAATTCAACCCCTTGAACTGAGGGCATTTTGAATTTACTGTTAAAAATGGTTGTGTATTTCTGGGTCTTTCGATTATATTGATATAAATATAGTCAGCATTACCCTTATATGAGTTAATATTAGTAAAAGGTACGTCTACTGTTTTATTAAAATCTTTATCGATTATTTGGTAATAATTTGAACTTTGGGGTTTGATCAAAGCTCTATTTGACTGTACACCATTATATACGGCTTTAGAAACAATAAATAGAAATATAGCTGCACATGATAGTATTATTGTTCTCTCTATTATTTTCAATTGAATCTCTCCATTTTTAAATTGATTAAGAGCAGATCTCTCTTTCTATGAAAGGGTTGAATTTTTGGTAGCTAGTTATGTAACATCTACTAAAGCTCGATAACTTGTCCTGTTTTAAAAGATTATAATTTTTCTTTTAAAACGGTTTTGAGAATGTTAAATCCTTTTGTTCCAGTACAATGGCAAGAATAAATACAGTCAATCTTTATCCCATTTAATGTATTACCAATTGAAATTATTTCTTCTCTGGTCTTTCCTAAAGTGTTAACTATGGGGAGATCAATTTAATGAAATCCCCCAATAATTGCGTTGATATTCTGATTTGGAAATTTTTGGTTATAGTTTTAGTTATGTTTACAATTCCATGATGACTACAACCGCTAAATAGTACTAACCCATTTTCGTTTTCAATCACTAACACGATTTCGTGATTAAAATCATCTAATTCCTTCTTATCCCCTTTATATAGATTTTTCGTATATTCATCCGAGGGCTCTAAATGAATAATATGAATTCCTTATGTAAGTTCTATATCATCGTAAATAAACTCCATGCGATTATCGTAATCCTGTAAAGCTTATGGGAGCATATTTATTTACTTCATTCAAATAACTTAACCCACCAATATGATCAGAATGCCCATGTGAAATAATTACTGCATTTGCTTTGTTTAAATCGATACCTAATGCTTGTGCATTTTTTATATAAGAGTGATCTGGGCCTAAAGCAAAAATTATGTTCATTTGTTCGGTTTCTATAAACAATGATAAGGTTAATTTTTATCTAACTTCGAATTTTCGAGGATAGCTGTAATTTTCAAAAAAAACCTACTTTCTAATGAAGATTAATCATGAATGCTAGACATAGTATATTGGTGTAACTCTTTAATTTAACTTTGATAAATGGAGAACATTCCAAGATGTTTTGCTTTATTTTACCACATAAAAGTTGTTTTACCTTTATTTATCAAAAAGGGTGTAGCCTTATTGTTTATGCCCTACTCTTACTACGAAAATATTTTTTTGTGACAAATACTTCCTTTTAATCTATGATTAAAAGAAAAGGGGGAAAATGTATGACACAAGCAACTCAAGTAGTATCGATTCAAAATAATGATATTGTGCAATTTGAACATGATATTAATAACGCTTTATTAGATTTAAACGATTATTTAATAGTTGATATTAAATATAATACGTTATATATAGGGGAGCATAATGTTATACATTCAGCTTTAATTATTTATAAATAATTGATTCAAAGAGGGGGATATAACATGTCAAAAATATATTGGGTATCCATTGCTAAAAGAACAGATGAATTTGAAGTGAAACAGAGTGTCGTTGAAAAAATATTTGCGAAGAAATCGGAGCTTAAAGATTTTCTAGAAAAAGAAGGCTATTGTAAGGCAGCGAGAAATCAATATCTTAAAATCGAGGACGAATTGATATATGAAGCGGCTGTTGAAAAGGTAAAGATGAAATAATATTTTAAATGTTTACCCGCGGGTGACAGGGAACTACCCGCGGAAAAAAGGTAAATATCCGCGATTGAGAAAATGCCAAGTAGCCTAAAATTTATTGTCTATAAGTATCTTCCTACTATTATCAATCCTATATCATGACAATTTCATTTTTTGAAATAATGATAAAAGAAATTGCCTATCTTCAGGGAAGGATAATGTTAAATTGAGTATTTCTTCTTTTGATTTCCACGCAATTTCATAAATTAATTCATCAGGATCATGAATCATCATTTGTCCACCAGTAATAGTCGTCTCAAAATAACGAACTTCCACTGCATCATTATTTTTATGTAACACTTCTCCGACGATGTCTACTACATATCCTGTTTCTTCATACACTTCACGAATACAACACCTCTCAAAATTTTCATTAGCTTCTTTTCCTCCCGATGGTACTGCCCATGTCTTTTCTTCTTCTTTCGTACCTTGCAAAACCATTAATAATTGATTGTCTTCGTTTAAACAAATTCCTGCAGCCCCTTGCCATTTAAGCAATATCAAAACCTCCGATCTATTTATGCTGTTTAATAATAATTTTAACGTATTATGGTTATTTATTGGGTGTTGAAGCTGACATTTATTTAAAGTGTATGTCATGTGAAAAAGTTGATTGTAGTGGAGGCTCATCGAACGCCCCCAGGAAAGCGCTCAGCGGGAACGGGAATCAACCCCACGCTATGGTGGGAGATAAGCCAATAAAAATAAAGCTTTCATTTTAACCAGTCCAAAGTTAGCATAAAAAGACAGGAATAACTAATTTTGATGTTTTATGCTATAAGCAAGGAGTGAGGGCACATGAGTTGGATTGAGTCGATTCAAAAAGCAATTAATTACATCGAGGAGCATTTATTAGATGACATCACAATGGAACAAATCGCACGAGAGGTAAATTCTTCGATTTTTCATTTTCAACGGACTTTCTCGATTTTAACGGATATGTCTATTGCAGATTATATTAGACGGAGAAGGTTAACATTAGCTGCACAGGAGTTAATAAATACAGAACAGAAAGTAATCGATCTCGCCTACAAATATGGCTACGACTCTCCTGAAGCTTTCACAAAGGCATTTCGTAAGCAGCATCAGGTAACGCCTAGTGAAGCAAGAAAGAAGCAAGGACAACTACAATCATACAATCGCCTGGTTATCCAGGTGAGCCTGAAGGGAGCAGAACCAATGAAGTATAAAATCGTAGAAAAAGAAAAGTTTCAAGTGGTCGGAGTAAAAAGAACGTATAATTGTCAAAATGGTGAGAATACGAGAGAAATCCCTAAATTTTGGGATGAGATTAACAGCAAGGGGTTGGATCATCAATTATTTTCATTAAATAATGGAGAAATTAAAGGGGTGCTTGGCGTCTGTGCACCAAATGCCAGCGAACAAAAAAATGGTTTTATTGATTATTGGATTGCAACGGATCATATTGGGGATGTTCCAGAAGAACTGAAAGCCATGGAAGTTCCAGCTTCAAAATGGGTTGTGTTTGAAGTACATGGCCCTATGCCGGATGCTATGCAAAATACTTGGAAACAAATTTACTCTGAGTGGTTCCCGTCCAACCCGTACAAGCCTGCCGGGACAGCTGAGCTGGAAGTGTACTCGGACGAAGATCCATTTAGTCCTGACCTTTATTCTGAAATTTGGATTCCGATTAAGTAACAGAAATGAAAGTAGCCAAGAATGTTCATAGATAACATTCTTGGCTTTTATTTTTTACATTAATTTATTTTCTGAAAGAGTAAACATTAATGTCATAAAAAGATTCTTTTGATTCTTCATATTCTTGAAATGTTCCTTCAAACGTAAAATTCAATTTCTCTACTACTTTTATAGAATTACTATTACCAGGCTCTATTTTGGCTTCAATTTTAGTTATGTTTAAAGTGGTGAAAGCATAATCCATCAAAGCGGAAATACACTCTGGCGCATAGCCCTTTCCCCAATAAGCTTTAGCGATATCATAGCCAATTTCTGCTGTAGCGCTCTCTTCGTCAAAAGAATTGAATCCACAAGAACCGATAATCTCATTGGATTCCTTCTCAATAATTGTTAAGCGAATAGCTTTGTGCTCCTCAGCCAATTGATCAAAAAGCTCAATCATCTCCTTCGCTTGCTCTTCGTGAGCAAAATTGGTGATATTCATAAATTTAGTAACTTCTGGGTCTGACCAAATGTTAAATAAACTATGTGCATCAGCCATCTGCATTTTTCGTAAATATAATCTTTTTGTGTTCATTTGTTCTATCAATACTTTTACCTCCAAGTTTTTCATTAAGTTTGGATGAAAAATATTGCTATCTGCGCATAATTCAGTCCCTTCAAATTTCGTGTATCTATTATACAATAATTGTAGTAATTGTTAAAATATTATACTGTATGAAGAGTTACAAAAGAATAGGGGGAATGATAATGATTAAAGTTACAGCAGAGAATTATTCGATTATCAAAGAAACAATAGAAAGGGCGCCAACATTTGTCTACAGTATTCTAGATCAAGTAATAGAAGGTGCAGTCTATGCCGACAATGAAAGTCTTCATTCACTACTGTTTCAAACCAAATCCGGAATATACTACGTTTATGGTGATTCATCCAGCGAGCAAGTTATAAATAAACTCGCGGCTTTACTACAAGAATCGATTGAGGAAAGTAAACGTTTCACATTATTCAGTTATTCAGATGAATGGAGCGCAAAAATTGAGCAACGATTAAATGATTATGTGAATAAATTAGAAAGGTACAATTTTAGCTTCGATATAAATGCTTATAACAATAGAGAGAAACGAGAGTCGCTTGACTATGAATGCATTAAAATCAAGCAACCTCAAATTGACCATAGTTTAGAATTTGACAATCAATATTATGAGGACTACTGGGATTCTACCGATAATTTTCTAGAAAAAGGCTTTGGTTTTTGCCTTCAGCATGAAAATAAGATCATTAGCGAAGCAGTTTCTATTTTTAGATCTCATCAATTTGCAGAGATTGATATAATAACTGATGCCAATTATAGAGGAAAAGGGTTAGCAAGCTTTATTGCGGAAAAATTTATTGATGATTGCCTTTTAAATGATTTACAGCCTTGTTGGGATTGTGATATTGATAACAATGGATCGTATCATTTAGGCGTTAAGTTAGGCTTTACTAATCCAATAAAATATCCAGTTTTTTATAAAAAAACAATAGATAAGCTCACGATGTAAAAATAACATCGTGAGCTTTCTGTATGGCTTAAAAGAACCGATTGCGGATATCGAAGATATTGTAAAACAATCTAGCATCTCTAGCCATTTTATTATTAGCATTCATTTGAGGTCGTAAGCAATTTTGGAACATTTCATCGCAATATCTTGATCTACCATATCGATCATAACATTCGTCGTGTAATTTGCAGCATGAATCTACAGCATTGGTAGGTCTACCTGGTCCTGAACACCCTGGTCCGCAGTATTTATAGCCAGGGTAGCAAAAACCAAATTTGCGTTGTCTGTACATCGTCTATTCTCCTTTTTAAAAGAAATAATTGTTACTATAAAATATGAAATTTTCGCTTTTAGAAAGGGATTAAAAACTAATGTAAGTGAAAAAAGGCATTAACTTATGAGAAAAATCTATAAATGTAAGGTTCCTGTAAGCTTTTAAAAAAACTACTGTAAGGATGGAAAGCTATGATAGTCATACACAGTAAAGTTTGAAAGATAAGGAGTTTTAAAAAATGAATCCATCCGTACCTCAAAAAGAAAGAATCGTATCCTTAGACATTATTCGTGGGCTAGCGTTATTTGGCATTTTGTTCATAAATGTAGCGGCCTACCAGGTAATAATGGAGGGAGGACCGATGCCTGACTATAGTGGAGTTAATGGTATTATCGATACGCTCATAGATATTTTTATTGAGAAGAAATTCTTTTCAATTTTTTCATTCCTCTTTGGTGTAGGCTTTTATATTTTTACTTCACGTGCAGAAGCGCGTGGGGATAAACCAAAATGGCGTTTTGCAAGACGTTTACTAGCTTTATTATTAATTGGCATTGTCCATATATTTGTTTTCTGGGGATCAATTTTAGCTATTTATGCAGTAATAGGTTTTTTACTTATACCTTTTTATCATGCAAAAATTTCAACAATTAGTAAATGGCTATTTACCATTATTACTGTTCATATTCTGTGCATTCTTGGACAAATATTGTTGCCAAATCAAGAAGCCCTTTCAACTGTTTTTGGTTTATTAGGAAATGATGCTATTACTATTTTTATCATGTTTTTAACTGGTTTTTTAGTAGCGAAAGCTGATTGGATTAGTCATGTAAGTGAATACTCAAAACAAATAAAGTGGCTTCAATTCGTTACCTTCCCATTCTTTGTAGGTATCTCACTTTGGATTTGGTTTGCCTCAAAAGGAGATGATCAAAATCTACAATTAATTATTGGTTTAGGTGTAATTCCGACAACATATTTTTATTTAACTTGTCTATTTGTTTTGTTAGAGAATAAGAAAATTGCAAAGCTACTAAAACCAATTGGACGAGTTGGACAAATGGCATTTACAAACTATTTAGCTCAAAGCTTTATTGGCCTAGCTATTATGTCTGCAATGGGGCTTGAAGTTGTTTCGCCTTCTGATGTAGTAATCATTGCAAGCATCACTTTTGTCATTCAAATTATCTTTAGTGTCATCTGGTTCAAATTCTTTAAAATGGGACCATTTGAAAAGCTATGGCGCTTTATGACATACGGAAGAAAAGCAGTACCGAATAAATAATTTGTATAAAACTCCCTGATGGTGAATGAATTCAATCCATCAGGGAGTTTTTAGTGCAATAATAATATGTATGAATTTGTAAAAAATGAAACCTAGAGAAGTAAACATCCGTAAAGAAGGTATCGAGATAAAGGAGAAATATAATATGGCAAAACAAATGAAAAAATATATAGCAGTCACAACTGCGTCATTTATGGCTATGCAATTAGCCGCGTGTGGGAATACAGAAAGTCAAACTGTCGAGGGATCCTCTGCTCCTTCAACGGATACAAATAATGTAACGGAAGAAAACAATTCGGCAGCTACAGCTAGTGATGATTTACAAAGTGTTTATGACAGCGACATGGCAAATGCATGTGATGAATGGAAAGAAAGTGATGATGGCTCCTTCGAATGTTTAGATGAAAATTCGCCTCATTATGCACATCATTTCTTTAATGGACTTATGTATGCAACTACCGGTGCATTGATTGGAAGTGCCATTTATAAAAGCCGCAATCTAAAAAATGGTACAGATCGAGAGGATAAAAGTGGTGGTTCAGGTTCAGCAATGCCACGTTCGACTAATAGTAATACTAGCGAAAGTAAAAATACAAATGGAATCACGACGAACGGCTCTCAAAATTCGTCTGGCGCAACATCTAACAGTTCAAATAACTCAACAACAAATAGCTCTCATTCAAATACAAGCGGTTCCAACTCTTATTCGAGTGGCAAACGTTCATTCTCAAATAGTTCAGATTCATCTTCGAATAGTTCTTATTCAAATCACTCATCAGCCAGTACTGGGAAATCAGGTTTCGGCTCAGGTGGTGCCTCTCGAGGTGGCTCTTCATCTTCTTAAAAGGAGAAATCAATATGGACAATTATTTTCAACAACGCCAAGCATTTTATTCTCAATTTCCTGATTTTTTTCCTGACTTTGAGAACTTAGAGTACGCCTTATATGATGTAATGGATTTACCTAAAGAGAAAATCGATGAAATTAACTATGCATCTACTATACTCTGGAAAGTATTTTTGAAGGTGGGTAAACAATTTAAGCATTTATCGGATGAACAACTTTTAGCACTGGGCATTCGTTCTGAAATGCTGCCCTATATCCAATTGGATTATTTACAGCAACAATCGGTACTGGCACGCTTTGATTTTATTTGTACAGAGGACGGACAAATAAAATGTCTTGAATTAAATGGTGAAACGCCATTTCTTGTCCAAGAAACCTTTGAGATAAATGAAACGCTTTGTCATCATTTCGGATTTGATAGCCCAAATGATGTTTCGGCATTACAGAAAACCTTGTCTAGTGCACTCTTTGCAGCTATGAATTATGTAAATGATTTGAAAAAACCTAAAATCATTATCACAGGGAAAACGGCAGCGGAAGATTATGAGGAATACTGCCAGATACAGTTTTTAAAGAAATGTATACCTTTTGATGTAGAATATGTACCTATAGAAGAGCTAATCATTTTCTCTAGTAATACGGCTAATATAGCTCGAGGACTCTATACGCCTAAAATGGAGAAAATTGATATTTTGTATCGCCCTGCACATCCAGTAGAGTTTTTAATAGATGATGTGTCTTCCGACGGTGAGCGTATTGGTCTACATTTATTAGAACTTGTAAAAGATGGACAGCTTGCTATTATCAATGCACCCGCTGCATATGTACTGCAATCGAAAATTTTATTATGGCTGATTTGGGAAAGAAAAAATGATCCTCTTCTTTTTAATGCAGAAGAGCGAGCGGCCATTCAGAAATATATGTTACCAACATATGTTTCGGAAGAGCCCTTTGTTCAGGAAAATATGCCGTTTGTAAAGAAACCTGTCTATTCACGGGAAGGGAATACTGTAGAAATTTATGCAGGAGATGGTACGAAAACGAATGCCTCTGCGCATACCCATTATGATGATAATTTGTTTATTTATCAGCAATATGTAGAAATGCCTTCAATAACGATAAAGCTTAAAGAAGGATTACAAACAAAGAAATGGTTAATCGGCTCATTTATCGCTGATAATCGTGCATGTGGCTTATCTTGTAGAGTAGGCAATCAAATTACAGAATGGGATTCTCACTGGTTAGCCGTTGGATATAGGGAAGAAAGCTAAATCAAAATCGGCGAAGCTCTATAGAAAGTTTCGCCGATAATTATATCTTTATTCATTCCAGCCTTTGCAAACATCAACCCATTCTTGATATGGAGTATAGGTCTCTAATTCAGAAATAGTAAGTTCAATGGCGGAGTTACTGCTACCACATGCAGGGAATACTGTTGTGAAGCGTTTGAGTGATTCATCTAAATAAATAGCAACCCCCTCATTCACGCCAAAAGGACACACACCACCTACATCATGTCCGATCTTTTCGAGTACTTCATCTTTCCCAAGCATTTTTGCCTTTGAACCAAAGACAGCTTTATATTTTGCATTGTCGACTTTGGCATCACCTGCAGCAACAATTAATATCGCTCCATCGTTTACGAGAAACGATAAGGATTTTGCAATGCGTTCTGGCTCACACCCGAGTGCCTGTGCTGCCAGTTCAACAGTAGCCGAGCTTTCGTTTAGCTCTTGTATTTTATGTTCCGCATTCCATTGCGCTAAATGCTTACGTACTTTTTCAATTGCCATATGTAATACCTCCTTACAATAATACGTTTCATTTTAACATAATTTTCTGAACACATCGCTATTTATCTTTCTGATTAACCTTGGCTATGTCTCAGTAGAAAAAAGCTGAATAATTTGCTATACTAATAGCATAATCAAATATGAAAGTTTTCTAGGGTTCCGTAGCAAATGCTAGTCTGGTCCGAGAGAAAACCACAAAATTGATTTTGTGACACGGAAGGATAAAAGCCTGGGAGATACTGTTTACAGCAGTGTTTCTTAGGCTTTTTTTTATTTGGCTACTGTGGGAAAGGAGTTTTGTTCAGGGGTAGACAGCGTGAAGTGATTGGGTATCCTGAAGAAGTGATCAGTTAGGTCAGAAAATCGCTCAACATCCGTGTTTTTAACAATAAAATGGAGGAATTCGCAATGAACAAACAATGGTTAAGTGTCGTAATTGCTGCTTTTTTTGAAGTTGGCTGGGTTATAGGTTTAAAGCATGCAGGAAGTGTAGTTGAATGGGTTGGTACTGCTATTGCAATTTTTATTAGCTTTTATTTATTAATTAAGGCTGGAGAAAGCTTGCCGGTCGGGACTGTTTATGCAGTATTCGTAGGCTTGGGGACAGCGGGTACTGTGTGTGCGGATAGCTTATTGTTCGGAGAGCCATGGAAATTAGCCAAAATGTTATGTATTGTCGTTTTACTTGCAGGGGTCGTCGGTTTAAAGCTTTTGACCGGGGAGCCTACAGAAAAAGAGGTGAATGAATAATGGCGTGGATTGCATTAGTAGCTGCGGGGCTATGTGAGATGATGGGTGTTTATATGATTAGTAAATATAATGATACTAAGAGTACTAAAAATTTGGTGTTATTGATTTTTGCATTTACCTTGAGCTTTGCTGGCCTTGCATATGCCATGAAAACATTACCGATGGGCACAGCATATGCTATTTGGACAGGAATCGGAGCAGCGGGTGGAGCTTTACTCGGAATGCTGTTTTTCAATGAATCAAAGGACTGGAGACGTGTTGTTTGCATTGTCCTTGTTTTAGGGGCAGCGATTTCTTTGAAATTATTGTCTTAGTTAATGGATTAAATAGTCACCCTGCATCGGTTTAATCGTTGTGGGGTGACTTTTTTTATCCTCACTTAACGACAAAAATTCGCTAATACTTTAAAAAGAAATAATAAACATTTGAATATTATGAGTTATTTGTTAAAATAAGGATAATAAGATAGATATTAATTATTCGATTCTGTTCATAACGGAGAAAGATTTTTATAGAGTAGCCTTAATGTTCTTCAAATAAGATAAGAAAAATCAATAAAAAAGACAGACAACTTTTGGTGAGTTGTCTGTCCATTTTTAAAAATTATTTTTTTACATCCTTCGTCCATTCAGCAACTTTATCTGGATTAGCTTCAACCCAATCTTTAGCAGCTTGTTTTGGGTCTTTGCCATCCATAACTTCAAGCATAACGCTCTCTAAGTCTTCTGAAGTCCAATGGAAGTTATCTAGCACAGAATATACATCTGGTTTATCTTCTTTTAACCCTTTACGTACGAATGTGTTAATTGTTTCTTGTCCACCAAAAATTCCTTTTGGATCTTCTAAATATTTAAGGTCATATTTAGCGAATTTCCAGTGAGGAGACCAGCCAGTCACGATGATGTCTTCTTTATTTTTAATTGCTTTAGCAAGAGAAGTTGTCATAGCACCAGATGAAGATGTTATTAGATTCCAATCTGCTAAGTTATCGTATTCATCTAAAGCATTTTCTGTAGCAGCTGTAATTCCAGCACCAGGCTCGATACCCGTAATTGTGTGATCTGCTTGATTTTTTAAATCTTCAATCGAATTAACGTTCATATAGCTTGGCACTACTAGACCTATTTTTGCACCAGCAAGGTTCTCGCCTAGCTCATCAAGATCATTCTTATATTTTTTGTACTGTTCTCCATGAGTATTTGGTAACCAAGCAGCAACCATACCATCTGCATCACCTTTTGAAACAGCCTCCCACATAATTGCATTATCGAGTGGTGTTAAAGTTACATTGTAACCTAAATCCTCTAGCACCTGCCCAACTACATTAGTGGAAGCAATTTCTGTATCCCATTCAACGTAGGCTAGATTGACGTCTTTTGAGTTACCATCGCTCTTACTTGAATCATCCCCACTACATGCAGCTAGCAAAAAGCCAAGCCCTAAAGCCATTCCTAATTTAGTTAAAGTTTTCAGTTTCATTGAATCTTCCTTTCGTATATTTATAACGTAAATCTTAGCTATGAAAATGAAAAACTAAGACTTTACTAATAAATTCCTTGTTTTTCTATACGGCTTTCTTCTTATTAAAACTTTGCGTTAAGCGGTCTATAATAATGGCGAAAATAACAAGACCTAGACCTGCAACGAAGCCATTTCCGACCTGTGTACGTTGTAGTGCAGTTAATACTTCACGTCCTAGACCAGGTGCACCAATCATTGAAGCAGTTACAACCATTGAAAGTGATAGCATAACAGTTTGGTTAATCCCTGCCATTATAGTTGATTTGGCAAGAGGTATTTCAACTTTAAATAGTTTTTGTCTTGAGGTACTACCATATGAATCCGCAGCTTCTACCAATTCTTTTGGTACTTGGCGAATTCCTAGGTTCGTCATTCGTACAGTAGGTGGTAAGGCAAAAATAACGGATGCAAATACGCCAGGTACTATTCCAATACCAAAGAAGGCAACGGCAGGAATCAAGTACACGAAACCAGGCATTGTTTGCATGAAATCGAGTATCGGCTTAATCACATTTTCAGCTACTGTTGACTTGGACATTAGAATGCCAAGCGGAATACCTAAAATGATGGAGATGATACTTGAAAAGAGCACGAGCGTAGTTGTTTCCATAAGATGTGTCCATAAGCCTTGATTATAGATAAATAACAAACCAATTAATGAAAACGTTGCGAGCCCGAATTTTTTGCCGGTAACGAAAAAGGCAAAAATGACAACAAGTAAAATAAGAATAATCGGGGGAATGCTAACTAATAGATCAGTGACCTGATTCATGAGTAGTTTTCCATTTTTTTGAATCAAGTTAAAAAACAGTGAAAAATTACTCGTCAACCAGTCCATAACTGATTCTACCCACGTTCCTACGGGTATAGCTGGGATATTGTCTAAAAAATTATTCATCTGCTACTACCTCCTCATCGCTAGTTGAAAGTGCTTCGATGACAACGCCCCGGATGAGAACACCAAGTAAGCGCTCATTTTTTACAACTGCAATAGGAGTAGGAGAATTATGAATCATGCCTAAAATATCTTGTAAAAGCATATCTGGTGGAACAGTCAAGATTTCAGATTGAACAATTGAATGTACCGTTTGTTCTTGTCTTTTAGCTGCAGCCCGAGCGTCGTCAGCAGTAATAAAGCCTTTCAAATGTCGATTTTTGTCAACGGCCATTAGTAAGCTAACCGTTTCTTCGCGCATTCGTTTAAGTGCCACGGTCGGTCCATCTACATCTATATTGACATATACAGGTCGAACCATTGCATTTTCAGCTGTTAATACTTTAGAACGATCGACGTCTTCTACGAAGGTTTTAACATAATCATTTGCGGGATTTGTTAAAATTTCTTCTCCAGTACCAATTTGAATGATTGAGCCATCTTTCATAATAGCGATACGATCACCAATACGTAATGCTTCATTCAAATCGTGTGTGATAAATAAAATTGTCTTTTTCACTGTACTTTGTAAATCGAGTAACTCATCTTGCATTTCTTTACGAATTAATGGATCGAGTGCAGAAAAGGCCTCATCCATTAGTAATATTTCAGGGTCGTTTGCTAGTGCACGTGCTAATCCAACACGCTGTTGCATACCACCTGATAATTGATTTGGATATTGGTCCTTATAAGCAAGTAAGCCTGCATTTTCGAGAGCCTGCTCTGCTTTGGCTTGTCGTTCTTCTTTAGAGATGCCTCTAATTTCAAGGCCATATTCAGTATTTTGAAGAAGTGTACGATGGGGGAATAAACCGAAGTTTTGAAAGACCATACTCATTTTATTTCTTCTTACATTTCGTAAACTCTCTTTACCCATTTTAGAAATATTTTCTCCGTCGATAAGAATATTTCCGCTTGTAGGCTCGATAAGCCGATTTAAAAGTCGGATAAGTGTTGACTTCCCACTCCCTGATAGTCCCATAATAACGAAGATTTCACCTTCATTTACTGTAAAACTTGCATCGTATACACCAACAGTTGCCCCTGTTTCTTTTAAGATATCAGTCTTGCTTTTTTGTTGCTTGACGAGTTCTAATGCTTGGGGAATATGTTTCCCGAAAACTTTAGAAACATGCTCCACTTTTATTTTTTCCAATAGAACCATTCCTTTCGTAGATCAATATCGCCTTGGCGTAAATGGCTTGCTTCACTTACGCACAGATAATATGCCACTGTACGTGACATATTAGGCTTAGTTCTTCTAGTACAGTAGGCGTTTGGACACCTACTGAATGAAGATAAATACTATTTGAGGATAATGATACCCAAATATGAACAAGTAACAACTTAACCCTAACAAAGAGTTGTTACTTTTGTCAAATCGACAAAATAGAAAAAATCCGCTTAAACGCTGTTATACCAGCGCTTAAGCGGATTTTAATTTGGATATAAAAAGCTCTGAACTCGAGCGAAACTTTCATCATTACCTATAAAGTAAACGATATCTCCTTCTTCCAATGACACATATGGACCAGGTGATAGTAATAATTCATTTTTACGACGAATTCCGACAATCGTGCTAGATGTATTTTGCCAAAAATTCAATTCCTGAACTGTTTGGTTGATACAAGGGCTTTCAGCTGTCATCTCTAATTGATATGGGATAAATGGATTGACGGATCGGAAATGTTCAGTTCGACTAATAAGTTGTTTAGTCTTATCCTGTAGATTTATTAATTCTTGGTGTTGCTTCTGAATGCTAGTCATAAGCTCATGCTGTAGTTCATGGACAGATTGAACATCCTGGAATTGTCGGACAAAAGATGCAGCCTTTTCATAGGAGATGATAATAACTCCACTACCTTTAGTTGCCTCCACAATTTCCAAGTCTTGCAAAACGGCAATTGCTCTTCTGGCAGTTTCCGAAGAGACATTGTATTGGCTAGCTAGAGACGATCTTGCGTAAATTTTATCGCCAATTCTATATTTTCTTTCCACGATTTTTGAGGCTAGGTCGACAGCTATTTGTTGGTATTTTGGCTGCTTCACCTGAACATTTTTTTCAAATTGCATTCTTAACTTCCTTTCGTCATTACAGTTGCCACAGCTTATTATAGACTAGCCTGCACAGAAAAAATAGCACCTCCATAAGCTATTAGTATATGATTACAACGTAATGTAGCAGTTTTTGTTTCTAATTAATTATTTTTAATAGAATAGGAGCTGTAGTTTGACAGTTTTTAGTTATTATTATAAACTAAGTTACGTAATGTAAGTGTTGTGAAAATACAAGTGCTCAGTTAGTATATGAAGCTAACTGTTTAACAATAGAAGGTTGGAGAAAATATGACAATTACTACTAAAGTTTTGGACATAGTGAAAGATAAAATGACGATCGTGAAACAATCTGAATCTGAAAGTATTTGCCTAGTTGGTCCAGTGAAATTACCGGTAAAACAGGGTGAATTTTCTGCGACATTTCAGTGGTATAACTGGTTAAAAGTAGGGACGAATCAATCAAAAGAAGAAATCATTGATGGATTAGCATCTGCAAATTTAGCTTTTTTACAGCAGTCATCAGTGCTTATTTATGGAGATTTTGCACATGCAGAGAATGCTTTAATTCGTATGCATAGCATTTGTCATACAGGTGATATTTTTGGAAGCCAGCGTTGTGATTGTGGCTATCAATTACAGGAATCGATGAAAATGATTGTGGAGCATGGCTGTGGTGCTATTTTCTATTTAGCAGATCATGAAGGTCGTGGTATCGGGCTATTCTCGAAATCGCTCGCTTATTTATTACAAGAAGAGGGGTTAGATACTGTTGAAGCAAACCATGCTCTTGGCTTCCCGGACGATACCCGCTCTTATGAAGATGCCATTACTGTGTTAGCTGCACTGCGCTCAAAGCCAGTTACACTGATTACCAATAATCCGAAGAAGCTTGCCGCGTTACAGGCGCATGGTTTAGCAGCAGAAGGACATGTCCCATTATGGGGAGGATTAACGGAAACAAATCGTTTTTATTTAGATACGAAAGTAGAGAAATCTGGACATTTGCGCGAAGAGAAGTGAATGGAGGAACGATGATGACAACAGATGAAAAATATATGCAGCTAGCACTTGATTTAGCTGCTAGTGCAAAAGGAAATACGAATCCCAATCCATTAGTAGGCGCTGTAATCGTCAAGGATGGTGTAATTGTTGGAACAGGTTTACACAGAAAAGCAGGTGAGCCACATGCAGAGGTGCATGCATTCCGTATGGCTGGAGAACATGCTAAAGGTGCTACACTTTATGTAACTCTTGAGCCATGCTCGCATTATGGAAAAACACCTCCTTGTGCAAATTTAGTGAAGGAATCTGCAGTTAGTCGTGTTGTTGTGGCGATGCAAGATCCTAATCCGGCTGTTGCTGGACGTGGTATTCAACTGTTACGAGATGCGGGCATTGAGGTAGAGGTAGGTGTTTTAGAAGCACAAGCTCGCCGTATAAATGAACGTTTTATTCATAATATGCTAACAAAACGACCATTTATTATTTCGAAATATGCGATGACTTTAGACGGAAAAATAGCTGCTCATACGGGACATTCCAAGTGGGTAACTGGTGAGGCAGCGCGTGAGGATGTTCATCGTATTCGTCATGAAGTGGATGGTATTTTAGTTGGGGTTGGGACTGTTTTAGCTGACAATCCATCCTTAACGACAAGATTAAAAGAAGATTATGGGAAAAATCCAGTACGCATTATTATGGATAGCTCACTTCGTACACCGGTGCATGCTAATGTCCTAAATGTAGAAGAAGCGAAAACAATTATTGTATGTAGTGAAAATGCCAATCCAGAAAAAATAACAGCATTTGAGGAAAAAGGCGTAACTGTATTGCCAGTTCGACATGAATCTGAGGGGCTTGTTGTTGATGATATGCTTGAAAAACTATATCAATATGGCATTACGGATATTTTAGTAGAGGGTGGAAGTACGATAAACGCTTCATTTTTACAGCAAGGTGCTATTAACAAATATGTAATCTACATAGCGCCAAAGATTCTCGGTGGTCGTTTATCTTTAACACCGATTGCTGGTCACAACCCAACTTCTATGGATGAAGCGTGGGATGTAGAATTTGCTTCGTTTGAGCAGGTTGGGCAAGATTTACGTATCATTGCTTATCCCAAGATAGGTGAGGAAAAGTGAATTATCAAGCAGATGTTTGTATTGTAGGGGCTGGGCCAGGTGGAGCACTTCTTTCGCACTTACTAGCGAAAAAAGGTCTTTCTGTAATCCTACTGGAAAAAAACGCAGCACTGGGGCAGGCATTTCGCGGTGAGCATTTAAATGAAGAGGGTGAGGCAGTTTTAAAAAGTCATCAACTTTTTGAAGCGGTCGAGGCACTCGGTTTATTACGTATGAGAAAGCTTGAATATTACACAGAAGGTAGAGTATTTAAAACTATTTTTCCTGATGAAGCTGTAGGACATTTAGGTATTCATGTGCCGCAAGCAAATCTATTAAAGGGAATTTTACAAGAAACACAGCATTTTCCGCACTTTTCGTGTTTCCTAAATACGAAGGTGACGAAGCTCATAGTTGATTCTTTTGGCAGATATATAGGCGTCATTGCAACAAAAAATGGGGAAACAATAGAAATAAATAGCCGGTTAATTATCGGTGCTGACGGTCGTTACTCTACGATTCGTAAGCAAGCGCACATTGAAAGTCAAAAGCATAAGCATGGTTTTGATTTATTATGGGCAAAAATTCCTGCACCTCACGGGTGGGAGCCGTCGATTAAAATGGCTTTAATAGGTGATAAGCAGCTATCATTGTTTACGCAGGTAGGTGGGTTTATTCAAATCGGCTGGAATATTGAACAAGGAAGTTTTCCTCAGCTTAGAAAAAATGCATTTACACCATTTATCCAACAGCTTTCAGAGCAATTTCCGGAACTATCCGATACTGTTAAGGAACATATCCGATCTTGGCAAGATTTTGTATTGCTCGACGTATTCAGTAGTCATTGTGATTGCTGGGGGACAAAGGGGCTTGTGCTATTAGGGGATGCTGTTCACACGATGACACCAACTGGGGCATTTGGTCTCAATAGTGCACTCAAGGATGCAGATTGTCTTGCATCACTATTAAATAAAGATATGCTTGTTCATTTTAACGTACAAGAGTTTCAACAAATGCGCAAGCAAGCTATTGAGGAAGTATTAGCGACACAAATTGAAAAAGAGCAAACATTTGCGACTAACTTCATCAACAAGGCTTCGTGAAGGGAAGAAAAACAAGATGAAATTTGGCTTTGATATAGATGACACACTCATCGATTTACGAGCACATGCCTTTGGGCTCTATAATAAAAACCTTAGTAAAAATGTTGCACTAGAAACATTTCAAGCTTTGCAAAGAGTTGAAATTCACGAACCTTTTGGATTAACAGATGCTGAAGGATCGGCAATGTGGAATAGTTCATTAGAGGAAATTTATTTTACGGATTGTCCTTCTTTTGAGGGAGCACTCGAGATGCTTCAAGCTTTGGCACAGCAAGGACATGACATTTATTATATTACTTCGCGTCCAAAACAGTATTGTGAGCAAACACAAGCTTGGATGAAGGCACAAGGTTTTCCAATCACAGAAGGTCATTTTTTCTGCGGAATGCAGGATACAGAAAAAGTGGCGATCATCAAAGAGCTAGCTTTAGATGTTTATGTGGATGATAAACCAGCTGTATTAGAAACACTGCAAGATGTGCAGACAAAAGTAATTTTAAAAAATCAATCCTATAATCAACATGTTGAACTGCCACGCTTAAATCATTGGCAGGACTTCTTAGAAATAGTAAATAATTAAAGTAATAAACCCGAATAGAGGGCACTTAAAAAGTGAACCTATTCGGGTTTATTCTTTGTTTCTATCAATACAATTGCTTTTCGATTTCTAATGCAACGCTTTGAATAGCTTCAATTAATAAAGTTTCATCATAGTCACTATAGCGTACTTCTGGTATAACGAGTGACACGGATGCAATGATTTGGTTGGAAGCGTTTAAAATCGGTGCAGATAAAGAACATGCTCCACGTACACGCTCACTATTGCTTCTCGCAAAGCGCTGACTACGAATCTGCTGTAAATCATCCCACAGCTGCTCTTTTGAAAGTATTGTCTGATCAGTGATACGTTCAAGACTAATATTCTCTACATATTCTTCAACATCTGGCATAAATGCGAGTAATATTTTAGATGATGCACCTGCATAAAGGGGAGAGGTGTCACCTACAAACATTTTCGTTGAAAGCGGGTATGTTGAATCATAGTTTAAAATACATCGTCTTTCCAATCCGTCAATAATATTCATGGAAACACTTTCGCCTATTTCTTCGTTTAGCTTTTTTAAAATAGGGTCTGCGACAATAATAAGACTGGATTCTTCTTTTACTAAATTTCCTAAATAAAGAAGTGAATGACCTAATTGATAGCGCTTAGTACGCTCATCTTTGTGAAGAAAGCCTTCGTACACAAAGGTAGAAACGAAGCGTTGTAAACTGGAAATGCTTATCCCTGTTTTTTTACTTAACTCAGTTAGGGAAAGGCTAGGTTCATCTTTTGAAAAAGCTTTTAACACTTTAATAGCTTTGTGCAGTGATGACATTGTATAGTTTTTTTCGAAAATCTCTTGATTCATCCCGTCACCTACGTAATAAAATTCTCTTCGACATATGCCGGAGGATTTACCTATATTAATACATTTTACCTCTATTATAGCGCAATTTTATTTTTGTAGAGAGGACTTTTGGAATTCGTTCGTATGTTCTCCAAGTATCGGTGGTGCTAATTTAGATTGAATAGGTAAATCAGAGAACTTTATCGGGCTTTTGATGAACTTGATCGTACCATACTGTTCGTGCTCTATTTCACCAATCATGTCGCGTGCAATAAATTGGGGTTGTTCTAGTGCTTCAGCGATGGTGTTCACACGTCCACCTGGAATTTTGTATTGTTGTAATTTGGTAATCCATTCATCCCGTGTTTTTGTCATTGTAATGTTAGTAATCATCTGAACTAGCTCCGCTTCATGTTGCTTGCGCATCGTATTTGTTAAAAAACGCGGATCATTAGCCCATTCTTCACGTTGCAACAGCGTGCAAAACTTTTTAAATTGCCCATCTGTACCGACGCAAATCATTAAGGGGCCATCCTCACAGTGAAATACTTGATATGGCGCAACATTATTATGACGATTCCCTAGACGTTCTGAGATAAAGCCTGTATTTAAATAGGCGCTTGCTACATTTGCTAAACTACTCATCTGAACGTCTAATAATGCTAAGTCGATAAATTGCCCTGTATTTGTTTGGTCACGCATTCGTAAAGCGGTTAAAATACTAATGACTACATAATTAGAGGTTAAAATATCTGCAATAGGGACACCAACTTTTGTCGCTTCTCCTTCAGCTGAGCCAGTAACATGCATTAAACCACTCATCGCTTGAATAACTGGATCGAAGCCTGGTTCATGCGCTAGAGGACCTGTTTGACCGAATCCTGTTACCGCGCAATATATGATTCTAGGATTCACTTTTCTTAATTCCTCATAGCTTAGTCCCATTCGTTCCATGTCACCCGTCTTAAAATTTTCGAGTATGACATCAGCGTCTTTGACAAGTTCTTTAAATTTTTCTCTGTCTTCTAGTGTCTTTAAATCTAATGTAATCGATTTTTTATTGCGATTGGCACATAAATAATACGTACTTTGACCATTTAGAAATGGCCCCCAATCACGCATACTATCAGAGCCATTTGGATGTTCTATGCGAATTACTTCTGCTCCTAAATCGGCCAACATCATGGAGCCAGCAGGGGCAGCATAGACGCGAGATAAATCCAACACTCGAATATTTTCAAGAGGTTGCATTATTCGTCCTCCTAACACTTCATTTATAAACTGGCTTCCGTTTTTCTACTACTGCGTTTACACCCTCTTTAAAATCATCTAGCTCTGTGACAATCGCCATTTGTGAAGAAATGTAATCAAGGGCAGTACGCAAATCCATCCGTTGACTTTGATAAACAGCACGCTTTATGAATTGTAATGTCGTAGTTGGACGACTTGCTAATTCCTTAGCATAATTCAATGTGTATTCATCAAGCTCTTGGTCTTCGACAACAAATGTCACAACACCTTTGTCTTTCGCTTCATCAGCAGTTAATACACGAGCTGTCCAGAACATGTCTAATGCTTGGTCGATGCCGATTAATTTTGGTAAATAATAAGCGCCACCGTCGCCCGGCACGATCGCAACGTTAATATAGCTTTCTGAGATCTTTGTAGATTTTGCAGCAATCCGAATATCGCACATTAAGGCCATATCAAGTCCTGCACCCATCGCAAACCCATGTACCTGTGCAATAACGGGCTTATCAATTTCTTCAAGGAGAAGGGGGATACGCTGAATCTTTTTCCAAAGCGAATTTTTGCGTGCTAAACCTGTTGAAGAGATATCGTCCTCGCTTTGGAAAAATCCTTCACCGGCTTGCATCGCTTTAATATCCCCACCAGCGCAAAATGATTTTCCATTCCCTTTTACGATAACGACACGAATATCCTCTGAATCACGGACATTTTCAAGAGCTTCAATCCATTTAGAGATCATCTCTTCACTAAAAGCATTGTACGCTTCAGGTCTATTTAATGTAATTGTGGCAACATGGTCTTGCACCTCAAAAAGTAAATCAGTCATTGATAACACTCCTTATCATGTCATTAGTTTTTTAAAATTCATTACAACCTTGTATAATTAACGTCCTTAACCTTCTACTTTAAGAAGCGGTGAGCTTGCGCTGAACGAAGTTAAATATCCCCATAGGCTATCTCCGCTTTTTTCCAATAGTTGTGTTGCAACAAAATGAGTCCAATAAGAGGTGCTGGCTCCTTCATCGCGCCATGACCAAAGTCTTCGTGTAAATTGATGCAAAATATGCTCGTGTGTTGTACCAATTGCAGCGTGTACTTGATGCGCAATTGTTGTCACTGCTTGAATAATTTCTTCAAAACGAATGCAAGCGTAAGCAACCTCACTATTTTGACTGTTCATCTGAAGGGCTTCTGTAACATTATTAAATGCTGCAAGAGCAATCGCCGTTTCACCTGCTAAATTTACAATATGCTGTTGAACGAGCTGGAAGCGATGAATCGGTCGACCGAATTGCTCACGTTCTTTCGTATATTGAATAGTTAAGTCAGTTATTTTATCGATTGCACCGGTCATCAGTGCTAATTGGAACGCAGAATTAAGTGTTGTTATAGTGTGTATCTTATCAGTGGGTAACACAGCAGATATTTGTGAAGCAGTAGCATCATGGAATATCACGGTATCCCGCGGCTCGCTTGCTAAATTCGTACCTAGCTTAATTTCAGCTTGGCTTAAATCTATTTCTACAAGATGCGTGCCCTCCGTGCTATGGGCAAGTGTTACTAGGTGTTTTGTATGACGTGCCCAAGGGACTTGAATCGCTTCTCCCGTTAATTTACCATTCTCTAACGTAAAGGCTTGATTAGGGCATAGTATATACGTAGCTAAATCCTCAATTACTTGTAACTGCGTAAACTGCAATAAGTAATTTGCAAATGTTGTTTCTATAAATGGAATAGGTGCAGCGTATTTTCCAGTTAAACGAACAATATTTAATAAATCCTCTATGTCGCCACCAGCACCGCCATTTTCTTCTGAAATAGCAACAGCAGTCATTCCATTTTCTTTAAACAGTTCCCATAGTTCAGGTGCCCAATTACCTTGTTCCACTGTATCGACTAAATCTTTATCAACTTTTTCTTTTAACATACGCTCTACAACATCAACAATCATGTCTCTCATTTCACTCATTGTGCTATAACCCCTTTCGCTACAACGCCATACAGTACTTCTGAAGTTCCTCCACGAATAGTAAAACCTGGTGCATGTAAAATGGATTCAGCCATAAAGCGGTCGATTTTACGATGCGCGTCAAGTGTTGGATAAGTCTGTACGATTAAGCGTGTGATTTCAGGAATACTTTGCTCAAATTTCGTACCGAGAGCCTTCACAAGTGCTGCAGGAATAGATACATCATCACCTTTACCGGATTCTAGAAGTTGAGCTACACCAATTGATAAATTACGTAAACCCCAAAGACGAGCTACTATTTTAGACGCTTGCTGTAACCCTCCTAAATTGTTTTGGCGCTTTAACTCTTGAATAAGCTCATCGATTAATGGGAAGGTACTCAATATGCGCTCTGGGCCACTGCGCTCAAACGCAAGCTCTGCTAATCCTTGAGTCCAGCCATTACCGATCTCTCCAACAACCATATTGTCAGGTACAAAAACATTGTCAAAGAACACTTCGTTGTAATGATGTTCACCAGTTAAAAATTTGATAGGAACAACAGTTATACCTTCTGCATGTAAATCGACAATCAACTGACTGAGCCCGGCATGTTTACTTTTTCCATCAAATGGACTTGTGCGCACTAAAGTAACCATATAATGGCAAAGGTGTGCGTTACTCGTCCATATTTTCTGACCGTTGACAATCCATCCACCATCTACTTTTTCAGCACGTGTGCTGACCGAAGCGAGGTCAGAACCACTATTCGGCTCACTCAAACCTATGCCGAAGAAGCATTCACCTTTTACGATTTTTGGTAAGAAATAGTCACGCTGCTCTTCTGTTCCATAACGTAAAAGAAGGGGCCCTGTTTGGCGATCAGCAAACCAATGTGCAGCAACTGGGGCACCAACGGCTAAAAATTCCTCTGTTAAAATGTATCGATCGATAGTACTTCTCTCGTGGCCGCCATATTTTTTAGGCCAAGTTAAGCCAATCCAACCTTTTTGACCGATTAATTTAGAGAATTCAGGATCATCTCCACTGAGCCAAGAATCACATTTAGGCGTGAAGGTTCCTTTTGCTAATTCATCCTGTAAAAACGTTCGAACATCTAAGCGAAATTGCTCTTGCTCTTGTGTAAACTGCACAGTTGGTAAATGAAACAATTTGATTCACTCCTTAAATTTTACCGTAATGTGGTAATTATTATCGTATATGTGTATTTTATGATTACTAACATGTGTAGTCAATTACTTTTTGGAATTATTAGAAAATTTAACGAGTGAAGTGAAGAAGTTTTAACGCTTATCACCAAAACGTGGGATGATTTCCGTTCCGACTGGGCGCTTTGTTGTTGCTGTCGCTTCGCTTTCGCACAGAGCAGAGCTTCCTGGGGGCGTCCGATGAGCCGCTTCACTCGCGATGCTCGCTGCAGGGTCTCGGGCCAACAGATGTTTTTTGCGCGAAAGCGTAGTGCTAACGAAGTGGCAGCAGCACCGATGTTGGTCACGAAGGTGTTATCACAGGATGTGATGCTTTTAGCCTTCGTTCCTCTATCGCTGATCCCCAAGGAGTCGCCCAGTCTCCACTCCAATCCACTTATAAAATGGCATACATTTTAACAAATATCATCCCAGGCTTTTTATGCACGGAAATAAAATTGATTAAAAAATGGAAAATTGCAGAATAAACATGTTACTATGTAGAAAATTCTGTTTTTGGAGGTGTGGGGTATGCAATTGGCTATCGAAACTTCCCAAAAAATAATGCAAGTTTTATCACCACAATTAGTACAGCATTTGGAAATACTGCAATATACAACGAATGAGCTAGAACAGTATATTTATGATAAGGCTAACGAAAACCCACTGTTAGCAGTCACTGATGCTAAGGTGAAAATGCATTATGAGGAAATTATGCAATTAGCAAGCTATTCCGATAAAAGTTATTCCGCGCAACATTATGCGCCTCAACATCATTCATTTAATCCAATTGAGATGAAGTTTGCTGTAAAAGAAAGCTATGAGCAGTTCTTACTGGAACAAGTACCTATGCATAAAAATCTATCTTCTATAGATTTGAAAATTTTAACGTTTTTAATTCAATCCTTAGATGAACGTCTATTTATAGATGTTGATTTAGAAGTTGTCGCTACTATATGTAAAACGGATGTTATGCATGTAGAGGCATTATTGGACTTACTTCAAACTTTCGAGCCAGTAGGAGTAGGGGCACGTAATTATCAGGAGTATTTACTCATTCAAGTAGACAGTGATGCGCTTGCTCCAAAATTGGCCTCTCGATTTATCGAAACGGATTTAGAGCTAGTAGCAGCACAAGCTATTAAACAGTTAAGTAAAAAGTATAAAACGTCTCTACATGAAGTGCAGAAAACGATCCGCTATATAAAAAATTTAAACCCAGTGATGATGGGAGATCAATTCGAAGCGATTCCATATGTTATGCCAGAAATCGAAGTAGAGAGATTAAGAGAGGAATGGCTGATTAAATTAAATCGTGGATATTTACCAGTCGTTACTATCGATAAACAGTATGTTGAAATGCTAAAAAATGATCCGAATTGTAAAACATATTTCAAAGATACAATGAGAGATGCTCTTTTATTATTACAAGGAATTGAGCAACGTGATAAAACATTGTATGAGTTAGCTAGATTGCTAGTGGAATTGCAAGCAGATTTTTTCCGTAAGGGTATGGAGGCATTGAAGCCAATGCAGTTAAAAGATGTAGCGGATAAATTAAGTCTACATGTATCAACAATTAGTAGAGCCGTGCGTGGAAAATATATAAAAACCCCTCATGGTGTGTATGCTTTACAATCGTTATTTACAAAAGGAGTAATGAATATTTCTGGAAAAATGGATTCGATTATGTATATTAAAAAGCGGCTCAAACAGTTGATTGAGGGAGAGGATAAACAAAAGCCTTTAACTGATCAACAGATTACAAATACTTTGAGTGCTGAAGGTATCCAAATATCCAGACGAACAGTAGCGAAGTACAGGGAAGAGATGAATATTATGAGTTCCTTTAATCGAATGTATGGATAGGATAGATGATGTAAAAGAATAGTCATTGATGTATTTTTGCATCAAAACTTGAAAATCGCATATTAAAAGATTTGTAGATTTTCCTAACTAAGTAAATTTAAAGCTCATCAGCATAGCGTGAGGTTGATTTCCGTTCCGGCTGGGCGCTTTGTTGTTGTTGCTGTCGCACAGAGCAAAGTTCCTGGGGGCGTCCGATGAGCCGCTTCGCTGCGCTGCAGGGTCTCGGGCCAACACGATGTTGGTCACGAAGGCGTTATCACAGGATGTGATGCTTTTAGCCTTCGTTCCTCTATCGCTGATCCCAGAGGAGTCGCCCAGCCTCCACTCCAATCAACATATACATGGCATATGTTTTGACTTCATTCTAGCGGGTGTCCAAACATCCTTATCCCTGAATTTTTGTGATAAGACAATTTTCGGCAACAATAATCGATGTAAATAAAAATATTTTGAAACTTTTGATAATTAGATAGGTTTGGCATCAGAATTGCTCATTAAACTGTAGACATTCAAGTAGAGAAAAGGGGCTAGTAAATGTCTACATAAAACACAAAGGGGTGGTTTAATGGGAACTTTGCAAAAATCACTGAAAACACGACATATTACAATGATTTCCATTGGTGGGGTTATTGGTACAGGGCTTTTCGTTGGGACAGGAAAAAATATTTTAAGTACCGGTCCTGCAGCGGTGGTTTCATATGCAATTGCGTGCTTACTCATAGTGCTGATCATGCAAATGGTTGGGGAAATGGCAGCTGGAGAAATTGTATTAGGAAAGAAATCAGGAGGTTCTGCAGAGTTAGGTTCATTTGCTTCGTATGCAGGTAAGTATATTGGTCCATGGGCAGGGTTTACAGTAGGCTGGCTTTATTGGGCAAGCTGGGTATTTATTGTGGGGTTAGAAGCAGCACTCATAGGGGGAATGCTGCATAATTGGTTTCCGATGATACCAACATGGCTTGGAAGCGTAGGCATAACGTTATTGATGACAATCGTTAATATTTATTCAGTAAAATCATTTGGTGAATTTGAATATTGGCTTTCCTTCGTTAAAGTTACGGCTATCGTTGTATTTTTAATTGTTGGTATAGCCATGATTTTAGGGATTTGGCCAAATTCTGAACCGAAGGGATTGGGCATTTTAACAGAGTTTGGTGGATTTGCTCCAAATGGCATTGTCCCAATTTTTACGGCAATTGTCTTTGTTATATTCTCGATATGTGGTGCTGAGGTTGCAGCCATCGCGGCAGCAGAGTCAGAAAATCCAGCAAAAAATATTGTCCGTGCTATCCGCAACGTTGTCTTTCGATTAGGTTTATTTTTTGTAGGATCAGTAGCTATTATGGTTTTACTTATTCCTTGGAATGATACAAAAATGTTGGCAGCGCCGTATGCAAATATTTTAACAATGGCAGGGCTTCCAATTGCTGCTCAACTTATTCAAATAGTCATTTTCATTTCATTAATTTCTGTTTTAAATTCCGCTCTTTATACAAGTTCACGTATGTTACTAGAAATGTCGCGTCAAGGCGATGCACCAAAAATATTCTCACAAATTAAAAATCATCGAGGTGTGCCTGTCCCAGCTGTTATTGGTAGTACGGTGGTTGCATATATTTGTGCGATGTTATACTTCATTTCACCTGAAGTTATTTTCTACTTTTTGGGGAATTGCGTTGGAGGATTAATGATTGCAGTTTATATTTTCATTGCTATTTCACAAATTCGTTTCCGACGTCATTATGACAAAGTTGCAGATGAGGTATTATCGATTAGAATGTGGCTATTTCCATATCTATCGTATGTCACAATTGGTATTTTAACAGTCGTTTACTTCTGCCAAGCACTCATCGAATCTTTACGTTCACAATTTTATTTAAGTACATTAGTACTAATTGGCTCAATTGTGTTGTTCATGATCATGCGAAAGCTGTCGACAAGACCTGCGGAGCAAATAGAGGAAAAGCTAGCCTCGGAGTAGAATTCTATAAAATGCAAAAAATTCGCGATATTCCTGCGAGATATCAAGCCGCGAAAGAATTTAAAGAATGCTTTAAGTTCTTTCGCGACGTATAGATGCCCCGTAGAAAGAGCGAATTTTTTTGTTATTGGATAAGGTGTGGGTTTGTAAATCGGTAAAAATGGTTAACTGATACACCTATTAATTGATAAAGATTTAAAGTTCGAGAGGGAGTGATCTAGATGTCGATAACTCAACTACATAAAGATGAGCATTTTTTTATTGTAAAAAATGATGAGGTAATGATTAAAAGTGATATCCAAATAGAGCTTCTTGAAAAAATAATAAAAAACTATAGTAAAGGGACGGAAAGTTTTGAGGTAGATGGTTATTTTGTTCATGTATTAGAGACTTCGCAAAGTAGCTTATTTTATGTCAAACCATTCATGCAGTATAGCTATATAGATTTTATGAACCCGTTGTCCATTAAAGTATTAAACTCCATATCTGATGGCGTTACAGTATGTGATAGCGATGGCAAAATTTTATTTCAAAATGATAATGATATTGAAATTGTTGGCATTGATTTAATGGGGAGATATGCAAAAGACGTAATCGCTGAAGGATTAATGAGTGATTCCATTTCGATGAAAGTAATTGAATCAAAAGAAAAAGTTACGATTTTGCAGACGTTTATTAATGGAAAATGCTTTTTAGTTTCTGGTAAGCCAATATTTGATGAATACGGTGAATTACAATACGTAGTAGCAATTACACGTGATATGACACAATTAAAACTGTTAGAGAAAGAAGTAAAAAAATTAGAAGTTCAAAATGAAAATTTTAAAAATAAGCTACATGCCCTACATAATAAAGAAACAACAAAAAGTAGTTTAATCGCAGTCTCTTCAGAAATGATGCAAGTTGTAAAGCGGGTTATGAGAGTTGCAGAGGTAGACTCAACTGTATTAATTGGTGGCGAATCGGGCGTTGGTAAAGAAGAGATTACAAAGCTTATTCATGCAAATAGCCGACGTTACGATAAGCAAATCTTAACAATAAACTGTAGTGCAATCCCTGAGAATTTATTAGAGTCTGAGCTTTTTGGCTATGAGGCAGGAGCATTTACGGGTGCAGCAAGAGGTGGTAAGGCAGGATTATTTGAGATTGCGTCTTGCGGTACAGTGTTTTTAGATGAAATTGGAGAGATGCCCTTACTACTACAGGCGAAATTATTACGTGTCCTCCAAGAATCTGAGGTTCAGCGTTTAGGGAGTGGAAAGCCTATTCCAATTGATGTACGCATAATCGCTGCGACAAATCGAAATTTAGCGGAAATGGTAAGGCAAGGTCATTTTCGTGAGGATTTATATTATCGTTTAAATATTATCCCGATTGAAATTCCTCCTTTAAGATTTCGTCGTCAAGATATTATCCCGCTAGTCTACCACTTTTTAGCTGTTGTTGAAGAAAAATATGGTATCCATCGAACAATAGAGTCATCTGCAATGAAAATATTAGAGTGTTATGATTGGCCAGGAAATGTACGACAACTTAAAAATATGGTGGAGCGTATTTGCTTGCTAGCAACGCAGCCAGAAATAACAGCATATATTGTGCAACAAGAGTTAGATAGTAACCCCATTATTATACGTGATGTAGAAAATCCTGTAGAAATACAAAACAACGAGGAACAAGTAGTAAGCCCGAAGTTTAGCGGTACGTTAAAGGAGCAAGTAGTGGCGTTTGAAAAGAAGATTATTAAGGAAGCTCTATCTAAATTTCCGAGTATCCGACAGGCTGCTAAATCACTAGGCTGTGATCAGTCAACGTTAGTACGAAAAATACAAAAATTCCAATTAACGAAACAAATTTCATATAAGGACTAGTGATGTATTTTTGCATCATAACTTCATTTGTGCAAAAAAGCTGTAATATTGCAATACTCACTAATTCATACAAGGAAAATGATCAAATACATCATTAATATGTTTATAGATTTAGAAGAAAAGGGGCATTTTCAAAAAAGAAAACGTCTCTTTTTCATTTGTTGCAGTTGTTGTGAAGCGTTTTGATTTTTTCACTCATCACCAAAAGATAGGAATGATTTTGTTGAAATGTATGCAAAATATATAAGTTGATTGGAGCGGCTCATCGGACGCCCCCAGGAAGCTTTACTCTGTGCGAAAGCAAAGCGACCGCAACAACAACAACAAAGCGCCCAATCGGAACGGAAATCAACCCCACGTTATTTAATAAGGCAATATTTTTCGTTAAAAGAGATTTTTTCATCAGTTGGCATGAGAATTGCTATTAAAAAAGTGTATGAAATTTAAACGAAAAGAGGTTGGCATTTATGACAATTCAACTAAAAGAAGAGTTAAAAACGTTAGATCAAAAACATTTTCTACATCCAACAACGTCGATCGAGCAACAGCAAACACAAGGTCCAGCAGCCATCTTTATAGAGGGCAATGGTATTTACTTAAAAGATATAGAAGGAAATATATACATTGATGGCATGTCGTCTTTATGGAATGTAAATATCGGGCATGGCCGTAAAGAAATTGCAGAAGTAGCGAAGGAGCAAATCTCTACATTAGCATTTAGTTCCTGCTTCGCATCATTTAGCAATGAACCAGCTATCCGTTTAGCGACGAAAATCGCATCTTTAACTCCGGGAGACTTAAATACTGTATTTTTCACTTCAGGTGGCTCAGAGTCGAACGATACAGCGATTAAATTAGCACGTCATTACTGGTTACTTAAAGGGCAGCCAGAGCGTCAAAAAATTATTTCTCGTACACATTCATACCATGGTGTAGCTATGGGGGCTACAAGTGCGACAGGCTTACAAGCATTCCGTGACTTTACCAATTCACATGCCCCTGATTTCCATTATGTATACAGTGAATCGGTACGTAATTTACGTGAAACGATTGAAACATTAGGCCCTGAGACTGTTGCGGCATTTATTTCTGAGCCTGTACAAGGAGCAGGTGGAGTTAATATTCCACAAAAAGATTATTTTAAAGAAGTGCGAAAAATTTGTGATGAGTACGGTATTTTATTCATTGCGGATGAAGTTATTACAGGGTTTGGTCGTACGGGAAAATTCTTTGGTATGGAACATTACGGGGTAGTGCCGGATATGATGTCTTTCGCTAAAGGAGTATCAAGTGGGTATGTTCAACTTGGTGGTGTGGCGATATCCGAAACCATTCATCAAGATTTATGTGAGCTTTCTAAAGGGACATTAATGCACGGATATACTTACAGTGGTCATGCACTCGCTTGCCAAGTTGGATTGAAAAATATAGAAATCCTTGAGCAAGAAAATCTCGTTGAAAATGCTGCAAACATGGGGGATGCCATGTTAGAAGGATTCCGAGCATTGCAAGAAAAATATAGCTTTATCGGTCGTGTGCGTACACTTGGATTACTTGGAGCCATTGAATTAGTGAAGAGCCGTGAGACGGGTGAATTGTTTGAGACTGCTCTTAGTCCGACTTTTGTTCAAGAAACGATGAAACGAGGATTGATTCTACGTACGGTCACGTATGATCAAGATACAGTTGTTTTTTCTCCACCTCTCATTCTATCAAAAGTAGAGCTAGATGAAATGTTACGTATTTTAGACGAAACATTTGAGCATATACGTAAAACAATTGTTAAAAAGCCTCCGGCGGATGTCACGGAATCGGAAAGGAGTTCTAGAGGATGTTAGCCTAAAATCATTGCATCCTTGCGATAACGGCTAACTGACCTGCATCGGTAAAAACGCCACTTCCTGTGGCATTACCGAAATGACCGACATCGTGTCGGCCCTCGTGCAGGCCTAAGCACAAAGCCGATTCCGGACGTAATTATACCGAGGCATAATTGATATAGGTGTAAACGATCATGATTTGAAGGAGGAGTTTTATGACAACGATCGTTAGAGAAATACGAGAGCAATTTAACCCAGCGAAACCATCACAATGTATTGGCCAAGTTGAGCTTTTGACGATAGATGAAACGAAAGAAGTTATCGTTGCAACTCAGGAAGCATTTGAAGGGTGGAAAAATACGTCCTCGGTTATACGTGGAGAAATTTTACGTGTGACAGCAGACTTGCTTGAGAAAAATATTGATAAACTAGCTGAAATAGCTTCCAGTGAAATGGGTAAAACGAAAAATGAAATGCTTGGTGAAGTGAAACGTGGTGCTTCCATTTTACGTTATTTTGCACAAGAAGGAATGCGAGCAAAAGGAGAAGTATTACCTTCTGCCAATGAAGCGAAATTATTGTACACAATGCGAGTACCACTTGGTGTCGTTGCTGCCATAACGCCTTGGAATTTTCCTGTCGCTATTCCACTATGGAAAATTGCACCTGCATTAGTGTATGGCAATACAGTTGTGTGGAAGCCATCTATTGAAAGCGCTTTAACTGGTAAAATGATTGGTGAATTATTCCAACAAGCAGGCCTGCCGGAAAATGTATTAAATGTCGTACAAGGTCGAGGTTCAAAGGTAGGGCAAGTATTATTGGAGTCACCTGAAGTAAAGGCGATTACATTTACAGGTTCGAATGGTGTGGGTCAAAGTATTTTAGATACTGCTGGATCTACGAATAAAAAAATTCAGCTCGAGCTTGGAGGCAAAAATGCAGCGATCATTTTGGCTGATGCCAATATAAATCAAGCTGCAAAATTAACAATTGAAGGTGCGATGAAGCAAACGGGACAGCGTTGTACAGCAACTAGTCGAGTTTACATCGAGGAAACAGTTTATGATAAGGTATTAGAGCAATTAATCGAAGAAGCTAAAAAAATTGAAGTTGGTGTCACGATGGGGCCAGTGTCATCCAAAGGGCAATATGATTCTATTTTATCCGCTATCGAAAAAGCAAAAGATGAGGGTGCGGAGCTTGTATTTGGCGGAAATCCTACAAAAGGTATGTTAGAAGGATACTATATTGATCCAACCATCTTTACGAATGTAACCCACGAGATGTCGATTGCTCATGAAGAGATTTTTGGACCAGTTTTAGCGGTCATCAAAGTAAAAGATTATGAAGAAGCGGTTCGATTATCGAATGATTCTAATTTTGGATTGAGTGCTTCTATTTATACAAATAACATTCCGAAAGCATTTGATTTTATTAACCGTAGTGAAGTTGGACTTGTACAGGTAAACGATGAAACGGGTGGAGCGGAGCCCCAAGCGCCGTTTGGAGGGGTGAAAAACTCAAGTACTGGTGCCCGTGAGCAGGGGCAGGCGGCGAAAGAGTTCTTTACAACGTTTAAAACAATTACGATTGGCACAAAAAGTGAGTAAACAGTTTATCATGAAAGAAATTTAAAATAGAAGACAAAAAAATAAATGTCACATATGCCTCGGTGTTGTGGCCCAGATTTTTCTTGAATTGTACGCAATAATTTAAAAAAATCAGGGGCATTCGCACGAGGCATTAGCTTTATATAAAAAGATAATTTAACGAAAGAGGGTAGAGCTATGACACAAAGTCGTTTAGCAATTGATGTCGGTGGAACGTTTACAGATGTATTTGTTTTTAATGAAGAGACGGGAGAAGTATTTGTCACAAAAACGTCGTCGACACCTGCAAATCCGGAGCAAGGGATTTTAAATGGAGTAGCAAAAGCAGAATTAAATGGCAAGGATATTAAAATTTTTTCTCATGGCACAACAGTTGGAACGAATGCGTTAATTGAGCGTAAGCTGCCAAAAACAGCTCTTATTACGACGAAGGGCTTTAGAGATGTCATCGAAATCCGTCGAGGGACAAAAGAAGATATTTGGGATACTTATAAAGATACTGCGAAGCCTTATATTCAACGACGGGATCGATTTGAAGTGACAGAACGAATAGATTATGAAGGGAATATTCTTCAGGCTATTGATGAAGGGGAGATTCGTTTATTAGCAAAAAAATTAAAACGTCGGGGAACTGAATCCATTGCAGTATGTTTCATCAATGCCTATGTGAACGGGGAAAATGAGGCGAAAGTCAAAAAGATTTTAAAAGAAGAATTACCGGATATCTATGTTTGTATTTCAAGTGAGGTGCTTCCGGAAATTTTTGAGCATGAGCGTATGAGTACAACGATTATTAATGCCGTTCTTGGGCCAATTATGAGTAATTACATTAGTAAGTTAAGCAATGAAATGCAAAAAAAGGGCTATGACGATGAAATATTAGTATTACATTCTGGTGGCGGTGTCATGACTTCAAGTACAGTTCCTCGCTATGCTGCTCGATTGGCAAGTTCCGGGATAGCTGCTGGCGCAATTGCAAGTAAGCATATCGCAAAGTTGTGTGGATTTGACAATGCTATTGGCTTAGATATGGGTGGTACAAGTACTGATATTTCACTGATGTATAAGGGGGATATACGAATCACAAAGGATTGGTCTATAGAATATGGCTATCCAATCGGTTTCCCGAGCATTGAAATATTAACAATAGGGGCCGGTGGAGGTAGCCTCGCTTGGCAAGATGAAGGTGGTTCTTTACGTAATGGACCACAAAGTGCAGGGGCAGTACCAGGTCCAGCTTGCTATGGCCAAGGAGGTGCGGAGCCCACAAACTCAGATGCAAATTTAGTGTTAGGACGTCTTGGTGTAGATTTGTTAGATGGAACGATGCAGTTAAATAAAGAGGCAGCAAGAGATGCTGTGACAAAAATCGCAAATGCATTCGATCAATCAGTTGAAGAAGCGGCAAGTGCCATTATAGAAGTTGCAAACGCCAATATGAGTGATGCAGTTCGCTTGATTTCAGTACGGAGAGGCTATGATCCGCGTGATTTCGCACTTGTAGCTTTTGGTGGTGCAGGCCCATTACACGGTGCTTATTTGGCAAAAGATTTAAACATCCCAAAAGTCATTATCCCTACGCATCCAGGTGTGGGATGTTTACTAGTAGATGTACGCCATGATATTTCTAAAACGTATGTGAAAAAACTTGATGAAGTAAGTGAAGAGGAACTGACAAATCAATTTAGTGAATTACGAGAAGAGGCAAGTGCTTTATTAGAAGAAGAAGGAATAGCAGAAAACACATCGTCATTAACGAATTATATAGATTTGCGTTATAAGGGACAATGGAGATCTCTAGCTGTTCTTGTATCCGATCAAATCACTTCCTTAGATGCTATTTTAGAAGCTTTCCATACAGAACATGAACGCGAATTTGCATTTTCTGATAAGGAACAAACTGTAGAAATATTTGGCCTACGAGTAACGGCTATAGGAACAGTACCAAAGCCTAATTTCCCACAATATGTTGCTGAAGGCTCACTGGAGGATGCTTTTAAAGAAACACGTCCTGTTTATTTTGAGGGAAAATATATAGAAACAAACGTTTATAACCGCGATAAAATACCTGTACACACACAATTTGCTGGTCCAGCCATTATCGATCAGCTAGATACGACGACCGTTATTCCGCCAGGATTTACTGCGGAAGTAGATGCCTATAAAAATATCATTATAACAGTGAACTTATAGCGATAAGGAGGAATGGGTGATGAGTACAACGAAATTGGAGACAAATCATAAGGTCCAAAATCTAGACCCAGTAACATTTGAAGTGTTAAAAAACGGCTTTGTCAATTTAGTGGATCAAATGGCTGAACAAATGCTGCGTACATGCTACTCGTTTGTTATTTATAATCGAGACTTCAGCTGTGCTTTATGCGATGCACAAGGGAATACCGTTATGCAAGGAACGCAAGATATTTCCGTTCACGTAGGGACATTGCATTTAACGGCAAAAGCTGTCTTAGAGGATTTCGCGGATGATATCCATCCAGGTGATGTATTTTTAGTAAATGATCCTTATCGTGGAGGAACACATTTCAGTGATGTACGTGTGATTTTACCAGTGTTCCATGACGATAAACTAATTGCACTCATGCAAACAAATGGACATTGGGCAGATGTCGGCGGTTCTAATCCAGGTTCCTTTGATATTACAGCTAAGGAACATTACGGGGAAGGTCTACGTATTCCCCCTGTCCGCATTTATAGTAAAGGTCAATATTTAACCGATGTAGTGAAGATTATTGTTATGAATATGCGTATTCCTGAAGAACGTATTGGAGATTTGCGGTCTCAAGTGGAAGCGGCGAAAGTTGGGGAAAAACAACTCAAGGAAATGATTGAAAAGTACGGGATTCAGACAGTGCTAGTAGCTTTTGAAGAGGTTCAAAATTATGTAGAACGATTAATGAGAGCGAAAATTAAAGCTTTACCAAAAGGTCAGTGGGAAACGGTGGACTATATCGATATGGATCCGCAAGTAGGAGATGGTCTCATCCCAATTCGTGTGAAAATGACCATTACGGAGGATGAAATAGCATATGATTTAAGTGATTCACATCCTTATATTAGCTGTTTTTTAAATGCAGGATTTGGCTCAGCCCTTTCTGGTACTTATGCAGGAACGAAAACATTTTTCCCAGAGATTCCGCTGAACTCAGGATTTTATCGTGTTGTGAAAATATTCCTCCCTGAAAACTCTGTCGTCAATGCACCTAGTCCAGTAGCTGTTTCTGGCTATTGTTCAGGAGCGTTTGAAAAAATTATGAATGCTTGCTTTGAATTATGGTCAAATATTATGCCTGAACGCGCTATCGCATGTTCATTTAATTTAGAATATTTATTAATAGGTGGGTATGATCAACGAAGAGACGGTAGTGAATATTTTATGTGGTATGACTGGATGGCTGGTGGCCATGGTGGACGTATAGACCGTGATGGTGCGAATACTACCTCACCGGTGTTCGGGGTAGGCTTGAGTGTTCAACCATGCGAAGGGCAAGAGCGTTTGTCACCGGTTGTTACAACGAAGCATGAAATCATTATAGATTCTGCTGGTCCAGGTAAATACCGTGGCGGTTGTGGTGTAGAAAAGGGAGGCGTTTTAACGAATGTAAACCAAACAGTGATGTCCTATTGCTGTGATCGGTCTCGTTCCATTACATGGGGCATTATGGGCGGCTTACCTTCTATTGCACAGGGGGCTATTTTAAATCCAAACAAAAAGGAAGAAGAATTTTTAGGCACAATCTTCTCCAATGTTGAGTTGAAGAAAGGAGATTCCTTTACACGTCCATCAGCAGGAGGTGGTGGTTTAGGTGACCCATTAGCACGTGATGTAAACGCTGTTTTAGAGGATGTAATTGATGAATATGTTTCGGTTGAGCGTGCGAAGCTTGATTATGGCGTAGTCATCCATGAAATTGACCGTGATATGGATGCCTTCGAAATTGATATGGCAGCAACAGTAAAGGAACGCGATTATATCCGCAAAAACCGCCATCGATGGCTGGAAACAGATCCAATTGAAGTTGAGCAGATGTATAACAAAGGTGAAATTAATCAAATGGATGTTGTTCGAAAATATGGTGTTATTATGGATTACCAAACAAATAAAGCATTGCCGATCTCAACAGAGCAATACCGAGAAGCGATGAAAAAACGTTCTTTGGCCTACTGGTGACAGACATAACGTTCTTGCAATCAAGTGTTAATTAAAATAAGAGAGTAGTATACACTACTCTCTAGAAAATAAGGGTATAAAATTTTTGATGGCTTCTATCATGGTATCGTAACGTATGACCACAAAAAAACCACAATTTGACCACAATCTTTTTCTCGGTTCCCCATTATTTTTTACGGTTTTTAATTAGAAAAATCCCCCTTATATGCGGTTTTTTATAACAAACCAATGTCCCTAATTTTTTCAACAGCTTCTATTCTTGAATGTACTTGTAGTTTTTTGAAAATCTTTGTTAAACGATATTCGACTGTGCGTAAACTGACAAATAAATTTTCTGCTATTTTTTTATTTGTTTTTCCAGCGGCCACTAATTTAAGCAAGGCTAGTTCATTTTTTTGGAGGTCATATTGGAATAACTGATTCATTAAGTCCATTCTGTTCTTTTGGCGATCGACTACTTTTAATCGTTGTAATAATTGTACTGGCATCATGGCATTCCCATCTAGAGCGGAGTGTATTGCCGCAATAAGATTTTCTGTAGATGCTGTTTTACTAACAAAACTATAAACACCGGATTCTACTAATATATCGAAGAAAGGTTCAATGTCGTATCCTGTGTAAATAATTTTAATTACATCATAATTTAGTTTTTTTACACTTTTTAATAATGCTAGATCCTTTAAAAAGGGCATGTTTATATCAAATAAAAATATATCAAATGTTTGTTGTGAGAGAGCATTCAAAGATTCCTCATCAGTTCTTACAACCGTGACATGGAAATTTCCTTCTTGTTCTAACAATAATTTTATACCTTCACCAACAGCTTTATGGTTATCTACTACTAAAATATTTACCAACTTCTTACCTCCTTGATGAAAATAGGCTATTATTTTGAAACTGTTAATTATAATGCATTATACCTAATTTTATGCTGAAAAGGGATACAATTCATAAATAGATTTAACTTATTTCAACGGGTATCTAAACACCCATTGAAATAGAGGAACTAGTCTAAGAAAGCCACGTCCTGTGGCAATTTATCTGCGTGAAAGCGACAACAACAGCAGCAGATCATGAATCTTTTTATAGAAAAAAACATGGCTATCGAATAAGTGGTTAAATTAAAACACTATTAGTATAAAATTACACTAATAGTGTTTTTTTTGTTGTGTCGGCAAATTTTGAAGGACATCGATAAAATAGCATTACTTGATTGAGTAATGCTTCGGGAGGGAATAAAATGACATTGTTACGTTCTTGGCATGTCAAAATTATGATGGCATGTATTGTTGCATTAATTGTTGCGGTAATTGGTACCAAGTTATTTCTTACTTATCCACTGTCAACAAGGGGGATCTATCTATTTGGTATATATTCAATGTCAACAATTGGTATACTTGCTCTTATTGTGCTACCAATCACGCTGATTTTAGCTGGAAGACGCTTTGCTCCAGCGCCATTGAATAATTTCACTACGTGGGTTGTTATCATGATGATTGGTATTTGCATCTTACATTGGATAGATCAAGATGATAATGGATTTTTGATGACGCTTGTCACGCTTGATTTTGTATTTATGCGGCTGCTCCATCACGACACTGTACGAGAGTATATGATTGCTAATGATTTTACGTTTTTTAGCTATATCGTGCGCATTATGCTTGGGGTATTATATGGTGTTTTGTTGGATGCATTCAGCTATTTCTTCAAAAAGATAATGAAACGATAAGTTTTCTTAAACAGCAGAAGACTGCCTTTAAGGCAGTCTTCTCGCAGTAATACGCACACTGTAGTAAGAGCATTGAGTGGGGGGGTTCATAGAAGCGAAGTGTTAGTCTGTCTTAAATCGACTAAGGCTAAAGGGTGATAAATCCTGTATGCTTTTTCCGTTTAGCGTTAAATCTGCTAGTACTTCACCCACTGCACTACTGAATTTAAAACCATGTCCTGAGAAGCCCGCTGCAATGATAATATTTCGATTCTCAGGTAAAAAATCAATAATGAAATCCTCATCTGGTGTCATCGAATATTTACATGTTTTGCCGAATTTCAACGCACCGTGCTGAGGCATAAAACAATTGATAAAATTTTGTAAATCTATTGCATCCTGTTCGTCGAATGGACGTAGCGGATCATTTGGATTGACTGCCTCACCGCCATCATGTCTGCCAAGCTTTAGGCCTGCTCCATCGATACTTGGAAAACCATAGTACATAGAATCAGTAAATTCAAAACAATAGGCTGGGAAAATTTCTTCATGATAAAGCTGCTCATCAGCCTGAAACCATGCAAATGTTTTTCGCGTCGGTGTTACAGGGATGGTGATGTCCATTGTTTGTAGTAACTCAGTTGCCCAAGCACCAGCAGTTACAATTAAATGTTTAGCTTCGTAAATATTATTCAACGTTTGGACACGGACAATTTCTCCAGCTTTGATGTTCTTCACTTTTTCATTTGTATGTAAGGTTGCTCCTGCCTCAATAGCTAATTTTTTATAAGCGCTAATGCAGGCTTCTACACGGAGGACACCGGCAGTAGGCTCAAAGCAAGCAACAAAGTTTTCTGGTAATGATAATCCAGGCCATTTTTCCATTGCCTCAGCCGCAGAATACTGCTCTAATGTTAAATCATAGAGCCTAGCACTTGTTTTCACATTTTGAATAAATGGATGGGTCTCTTCACCGACATTCATTACCCCTGTTTGTAAAAATAAAGTTTCACCCGTTAACGTTTCAAGCTCTTTCCATAATTCACCTGCTCTTTTGACAAAAGGGACATAGCTAGCGCCTTCACCATACGCAAAGCGAATAATTCTCGTTTCCCCATGATGACTACCTTCCTCATGTGGAGGATTAAAGGCATCAAGCATCAAGACATTTTTTCCTGCTTTCGCTAAATGATAACCAGCTGCCATCCCCATCGATCCTGCACCAATAATAATTGCGTCGTAAATCATATTAATCCCTACTTTTTTGCTCAAGTATAACAAAATAAAAGGAGGTAGGACAGAAATTTCAGAAAATATTTTAAATTTCTTTAAGCCTACCACCGATTCTGGACGCAATTATGCCGAGGCATAATTGAGAGTAGAAAATGCACAATCTCACTAGGAGGTTGTGCATTTGAATAAAAGTCTTAAAAGCTATTTCGCGCTTGGTAATATTTTATTTAACAATATGGCTACTATAGCAGCTGTTGCTATTGGAGAGCCGAATAAATATTGAACGGTTGTTGGTAATGAATATAAGAAATCTTTCGGAAGTAATGTAAGGGCTAATGTTAAAATCACTGGTACTGCGATTACATACATTTCCTTTTCACCAATGTTTTCATTTTTCATTATTTGTAAACCACTGATGGCAATAATGCCACAAACGATCACGAATACACCACCGATAACTGCTGAAGGAATTGCAGAAATAAGAGCAGCTAGTTTACCAGAGAAGCCGAATAAAATAAACCAAAAACCTGCAGCAATAAAAACACGGCGACTTGCGATACCTGTAATCGATATCACACCTGCATTTGTTGAATAGCCAGTAACAGGAGTTGAGCCTAGTAATGATGCAATGAAACAACCAATTCCTTCGCCGATAACTCCACGATTAATTTGTTTATCAGTTAATGGCTGATCAATAACGTTACTCACTGCAAACCATGTACCTGTAGTTTCTGCCATTAACACGATATAAATAATCACCATCGTAATGATAGCTGAAAAATTAAACGTAAAGCCGAAATCTGTAAATGGAATTTGAGGCATACTAAACCATTTTGCTTGTGACACTGCTGATAAATCTAAAACACCCATAATATTTGCGGCAATACAACCTGCGATTAAAGCGATAATTACTGAAGCGATACGAAATACGCGACCTTTTTTATTAAAGACAGAGCCTAGCATAACACAAAGGATTAGAACGCTAGCAGAAATAAGAGCTAAATAGATGTTTTGGTTAATAGATGCGCCTGCCGCATTAAAAATGTTATTACTTAAACCTACAGGCATTAATGAAAGACCTACTACAAAAATAATTGTCCCACCGACAATTGGTGGAATGAATGTTTTCACGATTTTATTGAATATACCTGTAACACCTAAAATAATTACTAAGATGGCGCCGACTAAACTTGCTCCTAGCACAGTACTCCAACCGAGATCTCCACTACCACTCGCTGCATAAATACCTACAATTGCACCGATTGGAACATATGAAGGACCTTGTGCTATCGGTAACTTCATGCAAAAGTGAGTTTGAATAATTGTTGCAATTCCTGCAGCAATGAAAGTCGATTGAATTAATGCGCTTGATTGTCCTGATTGTAAACCGATTAACATGGCAATTAAGAATGGCACTACGTAGACGTCCATCGCCATGACGTGCTGTAAACCGAGTAGAGCTGATTGACCAAATGATACCTTCTCATCTGGTAAAACTGTTAACTGCTGATTTTTTATTTTGTCGATTGCTAATTTGTTATGTTGCGTTTCCACTTAGATGTACACCTCAAAGTTGTAAATTTAGAATTTTATTTATGCTCTAGCGTGAACCTTATTTCCTTGTACCCAAACTTCACGGATGTTTTCAGGGCGCACAAGATACATAATTTTTTGGAAAATATCCTGTAAATCTTCCTTATCATCAAAAATAGGAAGTTTTGCAGAAGGTAACCTAGTATCGATAATTTGTACATCCCACGTGTAGCTTTCTTGTAATCGACCAATTGGTAGGCTTAAGCTTTCTCCGCCACCTGCTGTTGCTAAATAAAATGCTTCATTAATCGTAATACGTGAATTTGGGACACCACGTTTTTCAGCAGAAAGAGTTGTATCGACGCCGTCTTCTAGCATTCTAGATGACATGACTGCTTGTCTAGCATTATCGTATAGGCTAGGGGAGAAACCGCCAGAAATATCTGACCCTAATCCGATATCAACGCCTTTTGCACGGAAGCGGGCAATTGGAATGACACTATTTGCAAAATAAGCATTGGAAATTGGACAATGCCCAATCGCTGTGCCTGTTTCAGCAAATAGTTGTACATCATCATCATTTAAAAAATTACTATGCGCCATGACAGATTTATCGCCTAATAGACCAAAATCATTTAAGGCAAAGGCGTCATTTTTCTTAAATCGTTCCTTTACATAGCCATGCTCCCAATCGCTTTCACTACAATGTGACTGGATATGTGTATCGTATTTAGCAGCTAATTCTCCCAAGCCTTTTAGTGCATCGTATGTACAGCTTGGAATAAAGCGTGGTGTGACAACTGGATAAACACCTTGTTTCGTTGATTTGGCTAATTCCTTCACAGCTACAATAAATTCTTCTGTATCTTTGAGTGCAGTTTGAGTATTTGCATCTCGGTAATAGTCTGGATTTTGTTCTGGATCATCCATTACAACTTTGCCGACTAGACCTCGTTGACCTTTATCAGCACAAATTTTCGCTAATAGTAGGCTTGCTTCTTTATGGACAGTTGCAAAATAGAGTGATGTAGTAGTTCCGTTTGCAAGTAGAGTACTTACTAAATCGTCATAGACCTCTTGTGCAAACTCTAAATCGGAGAATTTAGATTCAATAGGGAAGGTGTATGTGTTCAGCCAATCATAAAGTGGAATATCTAATGCAGTTCCAGCCTGTGCCCATTGTGGTGCATGTATATGCAAATCGACAAAGCCAGGTAAGAAATATTGTCCATCGGCTAATTGATGGAAATTTTCTTGATGTTGATATGTAGTTAGTAGATTATGATAGTCTGCATGCTCAGGAGATACTGTTTTCGCAATCATCCCGTCAGCATTAATGAAGAATAAATAATCCTTTAAAATTTGTACTTCAGTAGGAGACTTACTAGAAAAAGCTGTCCCTTTAAAAATTAACGTATATTCATTCATAAAATCCACCTTAATGTTCGTTTATTGTTGAATTCAAGGATTATTATAGGTCGTTAAATCTGTTTTGTCTATAAAAAAGCGAATATTGATAGATTTATTTAAGGTTTTTAAACGGAGCTCACTATTTTTTTACAGCATTTATAAGCATTGAGATGGATTATCGGCAAAATTGGGATTGAATTTTTTTACAAATGAAAAACTACACAAAAATTGTTATTGTACAAATTTTGTGTAGTTCAAACTTCTAAAAAATAATTGTTATGAAATTGAATCATTGATGATGTTAATAAAAGTATTAAAGGTCGAAGAGGTATTTGGTTCATTTTTTCTTGTGCAAAGATAAATAGGACGCTGAATATCGATGTCTTTTATAAAAACTCGTGCTACTTCCTGTCGTTGAATAAAGTTAGAAGCCGCTATGGACGGAGCTAACATCGTACCATATCCAGCTGCAATGGCGTGAATGGATTCGTTGATGCCGTCTAGTTGTAGCCCTACTCGTGGTGGTGGGATTTTATGAACTTTACATAAAGCGTTTAAATATTCTTTCGTAGAGCTACCATCTTCTCGTGAAACAAATGGCTGCCGCATTAATTCCGCTAATGTCACTTTCTGATCTGCCAGCGGATGACCATAGGGGACGATAAACCAATAATCGAGATTCATGAGAAATTGATAATTAATATCTGGATGATGGCCATCCTCTTTTACGATAAAAGCTATATCAACCTTATAGTGAAGCAATTCTTCAATAACCTGCTGGGAGTTAGCCGTTTTTATATGGATATGAGTAGTCGGATAGGCTTGTTTATATTTTGCAAGCCATTTCGGTAGTAAAAAATGGGACGGAACATGGGTAGAAGCAATTTGTAATTCTTCATTACCTGTGTTTTTTAATTGCCCCAACTTATTTTCGATATCCATTTCTAAATCAAATAACCGTCGTGCCTGTTTAAATAAATATTCTCCGTTTGGTGTTAAGGTAATTCCTCGACCTTTAGATTCTAAAAGGGTTAGGCCAAGTTCTTTTTCTAAATTTCTCATTTGAATGGTAACGGCAGGTTGACTAATCATTAGAGCTTGCGCGGCCTTCGAAACACTATTGAGCTCGGCAACTTTTGTGAATAATCTAAGAGCATGTAAATTCATTATGTATCCCACCTTATATAAGAATTTTTTATCCTTTTATATAAATTATATATTAGATTTATTAATTTTCACTCTGTATCCTTTTAATTACAAGAAGTTTTTAGGGGGTGGGGACAATATGAATCGACAGCACATCGGGATTTTATTTGGTGGGGTGCTATTACTTGTAGTGGCTATGGGGATTAGCCGGTTTGCATTCACACCAATTTTGCCTTTTATGCGTCATGATGTCGGGTTTTCGTTTGAAGTTGCAGGATTTTTAGCATCGAGTAATTATATTGGCTATTTCATTGGTGCATTGTGGGCAGGGTTTATTAATCGCCAAAAGAAGGGTTTTTTATTGTTAAGTGTTGTCTTGAATGTCCTTTCTGTTGTTCTTATGGGAATCATTGGAATATATAGTGTTTGGCTTGTGCTTCGCCTAATTGCGGGCATTACAGGGGGACTGGTTTTTGTATTAACATGTAGTATTATTATGGATTATTTAGCAAAGCATTCACTTACAAAATGGTCAGGCTATTTATTTGGCGGTATTGGATTAGGAATTGCTATTTCAGGTTTATTAGTCCCTGCTATTGAAGCGCGTTTTGCTTGGCAAGGTACATGGATTGGCTTAGGGATTTTATCTGCTATTTTTTTAGTGGTGACATATATACTTTGGAGAGGCTTGCATGTACAAGATAGTGTGAAAACTGCTAAATCCTCTGATGCAAAAATGACAACAGGCTTTATGCCATGGTTAATTGTCGCATATGGTTTTGAGGGATTAGGTTATATTATTACAGGTACTTTTTTAGTCGATATCATTCACAATATTCCTTCACTACAAGCATACTCTTCGTATAGCTGGGTCATTGTTGGGGTAGCGGCTATCCCATCAGCACCTGTTTGGACTGTATTATTAGAAAAATTTTCTGCCATCAAAATTTTGTTTGTTGCCTATGTATTGCAAGTAGCGGGCATTTTGTTGCCAGTATTTTCACAAACAGTATGGAGCGTATTATTATCGTCATTTTTATTTGGCTTAACATTTGTAGGCATTGTGACGTTAACGACTTCTTACGCACGTCAGCTATTCCCAACGCAAAGCGGTCCAGTCGTATCATTATTAACAACGTTCTATGCTTTTGGTCAAATTATCGGACCAATCATCGCGGGCCAGCTTGTGGCGGTTTATAGTAATTATAAAGCAGCGCTTGTCTTTGCAGGAGTCATTGTATTTTTTGCATTAATTATCATGTTATGTGGAAGATGGATCACAGTTAAACGACAGGTCTCTTTAGACAATGCATTACCTATCAAAACTCAATCTAACCCTTAAATAATAAAAGCCAGAAATTCCGTTGGGAATTTCTGGCTTTTATTTTTACTTAAAGATGGCGTGCCTCAATCTAAATGATATAAAAAAATAAAATAAAAGTCTATAACTTTTTGGGTATATATGAAAAAATAGTAATGTGCACAAGGGACGTAACGTTACGATTCTATACAGAGATGAGGGAATTATATGGCAAGAACAGTACCGACAGAAGAAGCGATTAAACGCTGGAATCAACATGCAGAAAGGTTTACAGTAAACTACGATGAACATGGTGGCATACACCGTGAAGTATTATTAAATCCAGCCATTTTTTCATTATTAGAAGAGGTGGAAGGAAAAAGGCTTCTAGATGCAGGGTGCGGAGAAGGCTATTTAAGTAGAATACTTGCTCAAAAAGGGGCTATTGTCACAGCAGTTGATTATTCAGAAAAGATGCTAGAAATTGCTAGAGAAAGAACGTATGAGGAAGTTCCGATACAATATAAACATGGAAATTGCGAAAAACTAGATTTTTTAGTAGACGAACAGTTTGATTGTATTGTTTCCAATATGGTCCTTCAAGATTTAGAGGATTATAAGGCGGCTTTGAGTGAAATGTATCGCCTTTTAAAACCTAATAGTACTTTCATCTTTTCTATTCTTCACCCGTGCTTTGTTACACCGAATAGTGGATGGATAAGAAATGAACGGCTTGATCAACAGTATTGGAAGGTTCAGCGTTATTTTTATGAAGGAGTATACGATCAAAAGCTTCCGCTAGATTCCGATGAAAAAATTGTATTTTATCACCGTACATTAACGAGCTATATGAAAGCAATTATTCAAGCAGGCTTTTCTATAGAGGACGTTATCGAACCGATGCCTTCAAAAGAGATGCTAATAAAGTATCCACAATTCGAGGAAGATTTGCATTGTGCAGATTTTATCGTATTTAAATTAAGAAAATAAAGGAGGGGAGCATGTGCGTATATTTCATGTGAGTGAGGAAAGCGATATTACAATATTCCATCCCCGATTACCTGATCGACTAGATTTAGATCCAGAGAAAGGGCTAGTATGGGCAATTAACGATACATGTTTGCCTAATTTTTTAACCCCTAGAAATTGTCCACGAGTTTGCTATCATAGTGGTGCCGATACAACCGAACAGGATAAAAGAGCCTATATAGCATCAGCATCATGTTCACATGTTGTCGTAATTGAAAGCAAATGGTTTGAGACGATGAAAAATACGAAACTTTACTTATATGAGTTTGATAGTAATGGATTTACGCTGCAAGATCAAAATGCTGGTTATTATACGAGTGAAACAACACAATATCCTATAGCTAAATTTGAACTAGAAAATTTATTTGAGGAAATGTTTAAACGTAATGTTGAATTACGGATAGTCGATAACCTGTGGAACATCTATGATGAAATTCAAAAAACAACCTTGAATTGGTCGATGTGCAGAATGCGATTTGCACTACCAAGAAAATAATTAACCAAGCCTCGTATACGCTACTATCGCGTGTACGAGGTCTTGTTTAACTTAGACAGTAATAGTTTGTACGAATGGGGTACTCGTAATGTCAATTAATTTACTATCTTTATATGTAAATATATATTCATAGTTGGCTGTTTCATCTAGCATTTTTGGTAAGTAATGTTTTAAATCGGCTATTCCTACATTTTCGGGATGAAAAATCCACGATAAATCTTTCCAATCTAAAATGCCCTCCGCGACTTTAATCGGTGTCACATATGGATAAGATTCTGGCAATTCAGCAATAAAAGCATACATACAGCCAAAGTCGGTTGTTCCATCCGTCCATGATATTTTCCCTTTGAATGTAATATCGTTCAGTACGATGCCCGTTTCTTCTTTAATTTCTCGTAATGCACCAGCAAGTGGCGTTTCATTTTTCTCAATCTTTCCGCCAACCCCATTCCAAGCTCCCATCCAATGAGGGAAATCCCTATTTAGCAATAATATTTGGTCACCCTTTTTAAGAAAACAAATTGTAAACTCAACCAAGTCTTTTTCCTCCTTTTTAAATGATAGAATGAATTCATAAAAGAAATTTAGATAATGAAATAGGCACAACCCAGTAAAATGGTTGTCCTACTAATAATAAACAACAGTTTCAAAATATCAATATTACTCTTTAAAAAAAGAATAAAGTAGGGGAAGTAAGGTTTAGCATTGTAATAGATGTTGACAGACTCTTTTAAAGAGCTAAAGTTTTCCTTATACGATATTACTTAAATGAGGTGTGCATATGATTTTAATAAGTGCTTGCTTAGCGGGATTAAAGGTACGATATAACGGAACAGATAGTTTAGATGAAAGAATTCAAAAGCTTGTGTTAGAAAATAAAGCGTTAACCGTATGCCCTGAACTTATGGGAGGTTTTTCGACGCCTCGTGAGCCCGCTGAAATTGTTGGTGGAGATGGTGAAGACGTTCTAGATGGAAAAGCGAGAGTTGTTGAAATATCTGGTCGGGATGTTACGGAGCTTTATTTAAAGGGCGCATATGCAACATTACATAAAGCACTCGAAATAGGTGCAACTAAGGTTGTATTAAAAGAGTATAGTCCATCATGTGGCAGTGCAATGATTTACAATGGTGATTTCAATGGTACAAAATTAGGTGGCGTAGGCGTAACTACTGCATTACTAAGAAGAGATAATATTATTGTTTGTTCTGAAGAAGATTTTTTGGAGTTGTTTTTGCAAACTTAATAGGTAAGAGCGTTGCCTTTAAATGATTGCACTAAATTGAATTGGCGATTTGCACGACCAAGCAAATAATTAACAAGACCTCGTACACGGTACTACCGCGTGTACGAGGTCTTGTTATACTTACTTTTTGTATGGAAACTCTTTCGGAATCGGTCCAAACGCAATCCAATGATATTTAAAATATCTTCCTATTAAAAATACAATAGCCCAAGTGACGAATAGGGCAACAAGAAACCCACCAACACTCCATATATGAAATAAAATACTGTTTCCACTTATAGGAATTTGTCTATAAAGGAAAAGGAAATATGGATGTAATAGATAGATACCAAATGATAGTGTGCCTAAGCTAATTAAGCAATTGACAATCGCTTTATTCCATTTGTTATAAATCCAGAAGGAAAACTGTAATAAGACAATGCTTGCTGTTATAGATTGTAGCTGAAAAACAATTTCAAATACAGTACTGTTAGTTAAATAGGTTTTAGCTGAGAATGCAAAATAATATAAATATACATTATAAAAGGTAGAAAATAGCCATATAATCCAGATAAATAGGATAGCAATATGGAAATCCCCTTTTTTTAGATGGATCCATCTTTTGTATTTTTCAAAATAGATGCCTAAAAATCCACCTGCTAAGAAATAGGCAAAATAAGAAAATGAGATACTTCCTCTATATGGATATTGCCAAAACTCTGCATTTAACAAAATAAAGCCCCATTGAAGGGCAAATCCAATCCAAATGAGATGAGAGGATAGGGCAGGTTTTTTCTTTAAAACATATAGGAATAAAGGGAACATTAAATAGAACTGTACAATAATAAAAATATAGTATAAATGCGTATACGCTTTTCCAATTAAAAGTTTTTCAAGAAATTCCATACTAAATAGTGCATGCCATGTTAATGATAAATCACCCGTCAAAAAAATTTGAATAGCAGCATAATAGAAAATAGAAAAAAAGAGAAAAGGAATGAGAATTTGCGTCACTCTTTTTTTATAAAAACTAACGACCAGCTCTTTTGTTAAGTCCTTTTGTATATAATTATAAAATAAAACAAATCCACTTAAGAAAATAAATACAGGGACAGCAAATTTAGAGGAAATGTTAAAAAATATATAAAGCGGATATAGTTTTGAGTCACTTGGTAAAACCGTAACAGGTGTACTAGTAGCATGGATAATAAGTACAGCTAAAATGGATAATGCACGAGTAATATTTAATTCATGAATATGTGCTCGTTTCATACAATCATCTCCCAAAAAATATTTACATATGATAGTTGTTTTCTCGTCTAAACGGTGTACTGTAAACATTTGTGCTAGGCAGATGTCGGCATACCCATTAGGAAAGAAAGGATCTCTTGGTAAATTGATAACCCAGAGAAGTAAATTTCTTTTATTTTTTGGAATATTATAACACGAACTTGATAGTTATGAATATATTAAAATGAATGCCCCCACTACCTAAGTAGATTGGGGGCATTTTTATTCAACAAGCAAAATTCTCGGTGAGGTTTTGGCGATGATTTTCGTCGATACCCAGCAACCAAGACAGGCTGCCACAACACTTAAGAGAGATAATCCGATAGGTGTTGGCCAATTGATTAAAAGGGGGTAACTACATATGCCATATTCTAAAAGAATACTTTGTGTTACCCGTGGAATATGTCTTATATAGGTTTTGAGCATGAATAAGTACCTTGTTTTTCACAAGAAAACCCCCTTCATTTGATATTATTTCTTTTAGTGTAAGTGGATTTATTATAAGGTCCTTATTAAATTATTTCTTACAACAGAAAGATATGTTGATGGAATATGCGGATCATTTCATTTCAAAGTAACTTTTAGAAATGAGAAACGTTGTAATAAATACATTATTAAATAGGAGGGGGATACCGGGACACTATGCCATTAACATTTGCTCATCCGGCGGCAGTATTACCTTTCACCAGAAAAAGTAAATATATTAATTTTTCCGCAATGGTTTTAGGTAGTATGGCGCCTGACTTTGAATATTTTTTACGAGGTCAACCTATAGGAGAGATAGGGCATACCTACACAGGTTTTTTTCTATTCAATCTCCCATTAGTAGTAATGATTTACTTTATTTATCATCGAATTATACGTTTGAAAGTAATCCACCATTTACCTAACTTTCTGCAGGATACATCCAGCTACAAAGTGGTGGGAAGTAAAAAATGGAAGACAGTCATTTTTTGTTACTCAGCATTGTTTGGAATGTTAACGCATGTAGTATGGGATTCTTTTACACATACAAATGGATTTATGGTAAGGAATTTCCCAACTCTGACCTATACCTTCAATCTGTATGGCTATCAAATACCCATTTATAAATTTTTGCAACATGGTAGTACACTTTTGGGGATTTCACTTATTATCGGTTATGTGTATTACAGAGCATCATTAAATAAGAATAAAGATATTCCGAAAATTTCCGCTAAAAAGAAGCTCGATTTTTGGGTTTTAATATTTATTTTAACGCTACTATATGTATGTCTTTGGTACATAATCGATAGGTTATCGATTAACAGCTATGGAATAATGGTTGTACGTATCATCGATTCATTTTTGGGAAGTATACTAACCGTTTGCTTAGCTATGACATATCATCAAAACAAATCAAATTATCGAAATAATAATTTGCAATAGGTCCTTTTTTATCTGGCATTAACTGCTATAGAATACTGATGGAGACAAATAACGAATAGGGGACGATAAAAACCCCACTGATTTATAATTTCTATATAACAGGGGGTTAATATAAAGGCAAAAATAAGCTTTGGATATAAGATGATGTCCATACTCTTTCAAAAAATCATAATGTTTTTACTTGCTCAATCTTTAATCCGAAAATTTGAGGCGGTTCAATCTTGTTCATTTGTAAGTATGAAGAGATTTGCCCACGATGATGGATTTCATGTTCGGGAATGGACATAAGTATTCTCCAAGCACTAACTTCATGACCATGAAGGATTAAAACCTTTTTTGACAATATATCATTGCCGATTTTCAGTAAACCCTCTGTTAATTTAACTTGGCATGACTCTAAATAATTTGAAATATCCTCAAGAGAAGTCCCCATACTAGTATCATGTCCTGCATACGTCCACGAACCATGTTCAAATATACCAAGAAACATCAAACGAGCTGATGCAATATGTCGCAATAAATCACCTATAGAAAATTTATCTTCTGAAGGTTTCCAATCTAAAAGTTCTTCATTTATTACCTTTACATATTGTATCGTTCGTTTATGAACGCCCTCTAAATATTTTACATATTCCTCAATGTCATGAATCATGTCTTCACTCTCCGTTTTTTTCTGACTTTTATTACTTATATACTTATTTTTTTGAAATTATTTTCTTGGAAATTTAAATAATAGGAATGGTTAATGTAAATATTGTTCCTACATTTTTGCTTACTTTTAAGAGAATTGAACGCTCTTTTCTTAAGGAATTTATCTCCTTTTTCGATTCGAAAGAAGGAAGAACAACATGATGACAAAGGCCGAATAGGTGAAGATCCAAGTAAATTGCCAATAAAAACTGTTAGGGATTGATTTAATGGAGTCTTCTGAGCCCATCATTTCTAATGAAAGGCGGACAGGGGGAAGTAACCAAATAAGTCCTTTGATCTGAAGAATTGTTTCTTTTAAAGTAGCAATGACGACAGAAACAATTAAGATGCCAAGTACACCCCACCAAGTATTTTGTTTATTTTTAACGAGTTCTCTCGTAAATATAGCTGAAAGTGCAATCGCTAGTACAGCTAAACTAAAATGTGAGAGGAATCCTAGTAATTGATGTATAAATCTTGGTTTTTCTCCAAAGGCGCCAATAAGAGTAGGGTAGACTACTGATACAAAGCTTAAGAAAAAACCAATGAGTACACAAATTATAAAAATTCCTAAATTATAGTGTGTTCGACTTTTGGCATGAAGTGTTGTTATTACTTTTTGTCCTTCATCTTCCGCGTGAAATAGTGTAATTGTAAACCACCCCATTAGAAAAAATAGAATGATAGCTGTAAACGAATAACTATCTAATATTGGATTTGGTACAAAAGTATAATTAACAACAAGACATAATATGAAAATTGAAAAAGGTGGAACGTATTGATAGGTTCTTAAATAATTAATAAATTGATAACGTAATAAACTAGTCATATCGGCGTCTATTCTTCCTCATTAAAAATGGGTATAGAATTGTTCCTCCTTTTCATTGATCGGGATTAATTGTTTAATTGAGGTTTTTTTGTGTAGTAGCTCTAATAATACTCGGTCTGTTTCCGCGGCCTTAATAATGGTGATAACCTCATAACAACCGTTGTCTAAAAGATTTTGTTGTTGAATTTCAAGAATGGGTAGCATGTCATCCAATAAATTCAAGCTTGAAATCTCAAAAATTAATTTATTTTCTAATGTATGACTCTTATGTAATGAATCAGTTTGATTGACTTTGTTATTTTGAATAACAAGAACGGTATCAACAAGATGTTGAAGTAATTTTGGTTCGTGACATGTTAAAACGATACTTATCCCTTTAGCCTTTAATATCGAAAGGGTTTCTTCTAAATCACTTTGGGCTTTAGGATCAAGTCCTGATAGTGGCTCATCTAAGATTAGCAGGTCTGTGTCTTCAAGCATTGCCTGCATAATCATAACCTTTTGTTTCATACCTTTAGAAAAGTTAACAATCCGAATGTTTCGAGCTTCCTGTAAATGAAATAATTCAAGTAACTCATTTATTTTTTGCTGTAGTTGTTTTTTGGTCATGCCTCGAATACGGCCCATATGATAAAGATATTCTTCTGGCGTAAATAAAATATGTGAAGGGGTCACTTCTGGCACATAGCCAATTTTTAATGATTGTCGATGCTTCACAATAGAACCACTGTCAGCGTCAACTAATTCCGCAATAATTTTTAGAAGGGTACTCTTACCTGCTCCATTTTTTCCTACAATAGCTATAATTTGATTAGCGTAAATAGAAAATGTAGCATGTTCTAAGATTTTTTTACCTCTATACTGTTTAGAAATGTTCTGTATTTCCATAATCGTATTCATCTTTACACACCTTTATTTTTAGGCTTTTTATTATAAGTCATTTTCGTTTCTATATGTCCGTACTTACGAAACTTTAGACCATTATCTGTAAAATAAGTATAGATGAATACTAGTACTTTTGTTAATAGAAATTTGGAGTTATTTTCTAATTTTATGTATAAGTTTCCCACCTTTGTAACAGGGGATGATTTCCGTTCCGGCTGGGCGCTTTGTCGCTGTCGCTTCGCTTCCGCACAGAGCAAAGCTTTCTGGGGACGTCCAGCCGGAACGAAGTTCAACTTATGTTCATGGCATGCGTTTTAATAAACGTCATTGCCAACATTTTTGTGAAAGGCCAGTCAGTAAAAAAGGCTCTGCCTAATGTTTGAGCAGAACCTTATGATTACAGGTGTGTTGATTGGGTGAAAATGGGTTTTCTATTGAACGAAGAAAAGGATTTTTTGTTGCTGTTTTGCTAATATACCTCCCATTTTTAACTGATTGTAGCGTAGGGCTACTCGACTCCCGCGGGAAAGCGAGACAGACGACCCTGCACGGAGCACAGCGGAGGAAGCGGCTCGACGCTCGCCCGCAGGAAAGCGAGTAGCCCGTAGCGGAAATAAGAGCCTTCTAAATTAATTCGGGTGAAAAAAAGGTTAACCAACGCACTTTTTTTGATTATAATGATCGATATTTTTTGAGACTTACAATATTTAATGTAATAAATACAAGAGCGAAACAAGCAAGAATCGCTAAGTCGGCTAGAATCTCACTAAAGGTATATCCTTTATACATAACCCCATTCAACGCGTCAGCGGCATAGTATAGTGGCATAATTCGACCTATATTTTGTAGCCACTCCACCATATTATCCAGTGGGAAAATACCTGAAAAGAAAATTTGCGGCACAATGACAAGCGGGATAAATTGCATCATTTGAAACTCTGAAGCGGCAAAACTTGATAACAGAGCTCCTAATGATAATGAAACAAGTGCAACAACAATATTGATTAGTAGCACAAGCCAAATGGAGCCAACGTGTACAATATCAAGGACATAAACCCCGAATAGCACAATAATAATTGTTTGAATAAAAGCAAACAATCCATAACCAATCATATAACCAGCGACAATTTCAGAACGTTTAATCGGTGTCGCTAGTAAGCGTTCCAAAGTCCCAGAAGTTCGTTCTTTTAACAACGCTATACCTGTAATTAAAAAGACGAAAAAGAATACAAAGAAGCCTGTTAGCATCGGGCTGAAAATATCAAAAATAGCGGTATTTTCATCGCCATATACATAATCAGTTTTCAACTTCATCATGGCAGATTGTTCGGGCTGTAAAACCTGAGAAAGCTTCATCTTTAAAGCCTTAGCTGTTGAAGGATCATCATTTAATAATGTGAGCTTCAATTGAGTTTGCTGAAAAGCTAGCCAGCCATCATAATTTTCTTCTTTTAGACTGGCAATAGAAAAATCATTTTTTTCGATAACATGAAAATCCGCATCTTCAAGCTTTTCAATTATTGAAGCAGGTCCATTTGATACGACTAGTGTCATGTCAGGTTCGTTACTATTAAAAACAAAATACATTAACGAAAGCACAAGAAGAGGGGCAAAAAATAATAAGCCAAGTGTACGTTTATCACGTATCATTTGCTGCATAATTCTAGTAACAATTGCACCGATTCTCATAGTGCTTCACCTCCTGCTTTTAAAAACACTTCATCAAAATCCTTTGCTTGATAATGAGCCTTCAATTCATGAGGTGTTCCATGCGCGATAATATGACCATTACGTAGCATAGCTAGCTGGTCACAGCGCTCTGCTTCATCCATTGCATGTGTCGTTACTAAAATTGTTTTATGCTCATCGTTTTTTAGACGAATTAACTCCTGCCAAATTTCTTTTTTCAATACGGGATCAATCCCAACAGTTGGCTCATCTAAAATTAACAACTTGGGATTTTGGATAAGGGCAATTGCAAGGGATAATCTCCGTTTCATCCCCCCAGAATAATTCAACACTTTAGTATTTAAATCATCCGTTAAATGAACAAGGCTTGCAGCATAATTGACACGCTCCGTACGTTCTTTTTTGGATAATCGATAAAGCTTAGCAAAAAAATGGAGATTCTCTTCACCGGTTAAATCCAAATACAGTGCATCAGATTGTGCCATATAACCGATATCCGTCAGTAATTGCTTATGGGGGACTGTATGATTTAACACTTGAATATGACCATTATCGGGCTTGATCATTCCCATAATCATTTTAATTAACGTCGTTTTTCCACAGCCTGAAGGGCCAAGTAAGCCAATAAGCTGTCCCTTAGGAATTTCTAAGGAAAGCGGGGCAATTACTTGTTTTTGGTGAAACTTTTTTTCTATGGAGTTTAATGAAATTGCATTGTTTCCCATATATCCATCTCTCCTTTACTGAACACAGTGTTGATACCTGAAATTTTAAGGCAGTGAATGGGGAATTACAATAAACAAATAACTAAAAAGTGTTAACTGACTACTCCCACAGCTAAAGCAGTGGGGTTCTTATATACTTAAGAGAAGCGTCACAAAGCTCTCCACAGATCATGTCCTGTGTACAACATCTTTGATTTATCTTCTGTTCTATAAGACTTTCTTATTTACACAACCGATGTTGTGTTGACAATAAGTATTAACGAAGGCAGGTAGCTCTACCTACGGAGGAATACCCCTACTTGATTTTGGATACCCATGCTAAGAGGGAATGTTTTCTTTACTTGTCTTAAGTCTTCTATATGTTGATTGTGCAACGCTAAAAAGGTAGTAAACGTTTTATGACATAAGTCTCGATTCGTTTGTTGTAAATTTGGTTCACTATTCATCAGTAAAAACGCACTGTATAAATCTCGTTGTACGAGATGAATGCCAATTTGACACCAACGTTGAAGGAGTTTTTTCTTTTCATAACTGTCTGTCACATGGTTGTACTGACTGGCTCTAAAAGTTGTTTTTTTCTGAATATTCATAATATACAATATAATCATATGTTCTATAAAGAAAAAAGCACTCCATTCCTCCCACCTCTGAAGAATTGGGCTTCCGGAAGCTCAATTCTGTGATTTTGAATTTCAACAGATTACCTAGTCCAAACAAATTCATAGTACATAGTAGCTATAATCATTAAATTCAATGAGTAATAGTGCAGTTTTTAACAACTAAGGGTGTATACCGCCTAAAAATTTTAAAAAATAACTATTTTACTAAATTAGATTGTTGGAAATTAATAAAAAAGACCCGATAAATAAGGTAAATGCTGTAATGACTACTACTTTTTGAACTTGTTGTAATTATTGAGGTAACCATTGAGGTAACCATTGAGGTAATCATCTAACAACATGGCTAAATACTAACGGAATAAAGTGATAATACAATGGGGGTTCTAAATGTCTATTCACGATATCATGAATTTTGAAACGAAACGAGCTATAAAACTTGCATTACTTGTACAAATAGAGAAAGTAGGTTTTGAGCGAGTAACAGTAAAAAACCTAGCTATTACTGCAAATATTAATCGAGGAACTTTTTATCTACATTATAAAGATAAATTTGAAGTGATGGAGGATTTGCAGCAGGAATTATTAAGTGGACTAGAGAGCTATGTAAAAAACGTTCAACCACTAGATGCTTTTCACTCGATAAAAATAGGCCAACTATATCAGCCATTTATTGCAGTATTTCAATTTATTAAAGAGCATGCAAGAGCTTTTCGAATTATTTTAGGAGAGCAAGGGAGCCCCGCCTTTAACAGGAGAATGAAGAAAGTTTTTAGTAATCATATTTTGGATAGAATCTCTGTGATTCGAGAAGAAGGGCTTGACCCAGAGTTTCTACAATACTTTGAGGCTTTTTTAACTTCCGCGATTTTAGGTGTTATTCAGGAGTGGTTACGCAGTGGAGATGAGAATTTAAACGTGGAGGAGTTAGCCATGATTCATTTTAGGTTATTGCGCTTCCTTGGTAATTTGGCATCTTTGCAGCAATGAGTTTTTATATTCCTAAGTTTAAGAATCTGCTTGCTACAAGATAAGCAAGCAGATTCTGACGTTTAGCTTTACAAATGCAAATCACGTTTAACAAAAACATGAATAGCTAGCATATAGCATAACAGCCCAATTACAAACAATGCTCCTAGCATCCAAATGGACGAGCTATTTTGAGCCATTAATTTTTCAGGTGCAAACAATGAGTAAATGGTGAAGTACTTAAGCTTTTCTAAAGAACCACCCATATTACTAAGTGCTTGAATTAAATAAAAAAGAATAGGAATTCCTGTACTATATGCATAAGAGGTTCTTAAATCTTTGCTACTGCAGGATACTAAAAAGCAGTAGCCACTAATGGCAAAGTGTAAGAAAAAAAGACCGATATTTAATGTCAAAAAAGCACTTAAATCCAGTTCATTTGGAAATAGAATCCCTGAAAATAAGATGGCTATTAAAGTTGTTACCGTGAGCAGTATAAAGATACTGGCAACCAAAAAAAATGCTTGCGTGAAGACAATTTTAAAACGTGTATTCGGTGTTGCAATTAAGTATGCCATGGAACCATTATCGATATAGCCCATCATTAGTTTATTTGCCAACATAATAATAAAGACTAACGGCAAAACAAGTAATAAAAATCCATATAAATAAGTAGATAGAAATTCAATTAACGAATTGCCTATGTTACTCATCCCAAATGCTGACATCAATTCTGGCATTGTTTCAGTAAGCTTATTAAGAGTATTGCTCATTTCAGGGTTATACATATAGACAATACTAATGATATAGAGCATTAATACAGCGAGAGTCAGCGATTGCTTCCGTCGCTACAATTTTGCCGGCATTAAGGATTGCTACACGGTCACAAGTTTTTTCAATTTCTTCAATCATATGAGAGGACATGAATATGGTCGTTCCTTTTTCTTTTTCAGCTAAAATATAATCGATAAACTTTGTTTGTATAAGAGGATCTAATCCACTTGTCGGTTCATCTAGAATGACTATCTCTGGGTTATGCATAAATGCGCAGATGAGACCTACTTTTTGCTTCATACCCTTCGACATTTTCTTAATAAGCCCAGTAGCATTTAATTCAAAGTATTGCATGAGTTCATGAGCTCTTGTTAAATCATTTAACCCTCGCATTTGGGCAATAAATTTGATGAATTGTTGTCCAGTCATTTTATCGATGAATGCAATTTCACCAGGTAAATAGCCTACGAATTTTTGAATTTCAGCTGTAGATTGGCGACAATCTAACCCATTAATAAAACACTGACCTTGTGTCGGCTGTAAGAAGCCCATTAAGTGCCGAATTGTTGTAGATTTACCTGCACCATTGGGTCCTAAAAATCCGAACACTTCACCTTTTTCGATTTGTAAGTCCACATTCTGTACACTATAAAAATCTCCAAACTTTTTTGTTAGATTATTGACCTCAATCATTGCCATACATTTCACCCCTTCGACTGTTCTTTATAATGATTATAAGACTAATTTTCAAAAAATAAATTACTATAAAATGCAACTCTAAACAGTGGGGCTAAATGGCTGTGCGATATAAAAAAGAACATGAATGGCTTCTTTAAAAAGACTCCATCATGTTCTACGCCAAGTGAGGGCAGCTTGAAGATATTTATTCGCCATAATAATTATTCAGTGCTACTTCTAAACGTTCTTCTAGGTGCTTCGAAATATAACCCAACACAAATTGTTCTTTTTCCATCTCAATTTGGGAGGAACGAAAAAGTTTTCTGAAATAGCCTGCATTATTCTCTATAGAATATTGCTGTAATGCTTCTGTCCGTAATGTCGACACAATTTCATTTTCAATATGACGCTCACGAATTTTTTGCACAATTTCCTTCACGCTATTCTCTTGCAGTTCTGAAATTTGTTTTTGTAAATTTTCGTTTACTAGCTTAAGCTCAGCTGTTTCTTTTTGAATTTCTTCTACTTGAAGGTCCGATTCAGAGGATACTAATTGTATTTTTTGTGCGAGAAAATCTTGATTGATCGTCACTTGTAGGGCGCCATGTTCTTCGTCTGGGAGAATATTAAAAAGCCCAGTTTGAATCATTTGCTGAAGCACATTTCCAAGAACATCAACCTTATTCGCTAAATCATCAGTACCCATAGTTGTTGCAGTTATTTGGTGTTTAATGAGTTGATCATTGTCATCAATTCCTAGTAAAAGCTTTAAGCCTTTGACGCGGTGTTCATCTTTTAGCAGTAAAATCATTCGAAGTCTTAAGATGGCAGGAAGGTTCAAACGAATATTAGTATTAGGGCTATTCGTAGCATTATCAAAAATATACTGTTCGAACGGTTTAATATAATAGCGAAGCATCGCATCCGTTATTTCAAACCAGCTAGCGACTTCTGAAGTAGAATAATAATTTGTTTTCTCAATATGTGCTAAATAGCCGTCATTATAAAGTATTTCTTCTGAAGGTGTATTTTGTATTACGGCAAACAATGGATCATGTTGTACCATTCCGAGTACCAATTCTTTTGCATTATTTAGTTTAAGCATCCTTTCACACCCCACTTATTTTTCCGTATCAATTATTCCTTATATAGGTTTCTATTCTATTGGAAGCAATTGTATGACTATTTTGTAAAGGAAATAATCATTAGAACCAATGACCAAACAACCTTTTTTTGGACTCTTAAGAAAAATTTAAGAAATCTCCTCGGAAATCTTTAAGAAATGCTCTTTATATTAAAAGTATTCAAATAATACTTTGATCGGGGAGAAAATGTATGTTAACGTTCCTTACTGAATTTATAAAACATCCAAAAACGATAGGTGCGATTTCGCCTAGTTCTAAAAAATTAGCAAAAAAAATGGTCGGCCAAATATGTTTTGAAAATGCCCGATGTATTGTTGAGCTAGGTCCGGGTACGGGTTCATTTACGAAAGAATTAGTGAAAAGAAAAGAGCAGTCAACAAAGTTAATTCTTATTGAAAATAATAAAGTTTTTTGTGAAAAGCTTCGTGAACAATTTGAACATGAGCCGAGTATAATCGTAATACATGGATCAGCTGAGGATTTATGCGATTATATGTCAGCATTAAATATTAAAAAAATTGATTATGTCGTATCTGGATTACCTTTTACATCATTGAATCCTGCCATTTCATCACGTATTTTACAAAATGTAAAGGAGTGCTTAGAAGATGGAGAATTTATCACATTCCAATATTCACTTGTTAGGAAATCCTTTATCCAAAATTATTTTAAGGACATTTCACATGAAAAAGTATGGATTAACCTTCCACCAGCCTATGTACTCAGCTGCAAACTTGGAAATGTGAGGGCTAGCTAATGGGATTACAAGATCTTCTATCATATATTGAGCAATACGGTTATTTTGCTTTATTTTTTAGCTTATGGCTAGGAATCGTTGGTATGCCCCTTCCGGATGAGATGATTGTTATGAGTGGTGGACTTTTATCATCGTTAGGAAAAATGAGTGTGTTGAAAGCTTTTGTACTAACTTATCTTGGCGCAGTTTCAGGACTTTCCTTAGGGTTTATCCTTGGAAAGGTGTTTGGTCATAAAATACTTGATAAATTGGTGAAAAAGAACAAGGCTAAATATTTATTACAGTCAAAAGAATTAATAGATAGGTATGGTCATTTTGCTTTAGTGATAAGCTATTTCATACCAATTGTGAGACATATACTTCCGTATTTAGTAGGTATGAATAACATGTCATTTAAAAAATACGCTTTGTATTACTACACAGCAGGTTTTGTTTGGACATTGATTTACTTTACACTTGGATTGTTCTTTGGAAAACACATTGAAAGCATTTCCACGCTTGCGACGAAATACGGTATTTACTTTGGTGCTTTCGTTAGTATTGCAGGATGTTTTTATTATTTATATACACGAAAATTAAAGTCGGTATCAGAATGAATTTATTATTTTTATATACGAAAAATAAAAAAATAGTTAAAATTAGGAACTGTAATTATGAATAGGAATATTTTGCATGAAATAGGTTGATTGGAGCGAAGACTGAACGCCCTAGGAAGCTTTGCTCTGTGCGAAAGCGAAGCGACAGCAACAAAGCGCCAAGTTGGAACGAAAATCAACCTCATGTTATGATGCTAGGTCTGATTACATACAACTGACAATTTAAAATACTTTGAAATTTGGTGGAATTAGATGACGAAAGAAACAATACTGATAGTTGATGATGAAAAAGAGATTAGAAATCTTATTGCTATTTATTTAAAAAATGAAGGCTACGATATTCTAGAAGCAAGTGACGGAGAGGAGGGCTTAAGTCTTTTAAAGAAACATAAAGTGCATTTAATTGTTCTAGATATTATGATGCCGAACGTGGATGGCATTGAAATGTGTATGAAGGTAAGGGAAATAGCCGAGATGCCTATTATTATGCTGTCAGCAAAGTCTCAGGATATGGATAAAATCGTTGGATTATCAATAGGGGCAGATGATTATGTAACAAAGCCCTTTAACCCTTTAGAGCTAATTGCGCGCATAAAATCTCAACTTCGTAGATATATCAAAATGAATCGACTAGATAGTATGAACGAAAGTGAGTTAGAGATTGGTGATCTGCGAATTAATACCGACACACATGAAGTAATCGTCAACAATGAAAAGGTAAAGCTTACGCCAAGGGAGTTTTCTATTCTTGAATTACTTGCAAGAAATCAAGGCATAGTCATGAGCGCTGAGCAAATTTATGAAAAGGTTTGGAAGGAAGAGGCTATACAGTCTGAAAATACGGTAATGGTACATATACGAAAAATTCGAGAAAGAATTGAGACAAATCCAAGAAATCCTCAATATATTAAAACCGTATGGGGAGTAGGTTATAAAATTGAGAAAGATCATTAAGCCATTTAAATACTTACTAAGTAAACTAAAAATACTAATTGTAAAGGCTATTACGGAAGTACGAGAAAGTATTAGAGTCCAACTATTAACGACTTTTATTTTTTGTGCATTTTTAGGACTACTTGCTGCACGGGTCACGCTCCCGTTTGTTTTAAATATCAATGAAACAGCTACAGTTGATTATAGTCAAGGAATGCAGCAGATAAATTTTCAAGCGCAGCAAGTTGCAGAATTAGCTGTCAATGATAATAGTATAGAATCCTTACAGCAAATGATTGAATCAGAAAATGACAAATTAGCACTAAATCAGGGTGCGTTGAAAGTGTTAGTTACCGATGAGAGCGGAAAGGTATTGTATAAGACGAAACAAGTGGAAGAGGAACAAATTGATTTACATAATAAAATTAGAAATGTAATGGATTTTGCGATAAATCACCCACTTTATAATTATGAAATACCGGCAATCGAACAATCGCGGCAAGAATTTATTGCCTTTTATCCATTAACTTTAGATAATAAAAACTTTTATTTGTTCGTTAGTGGAATTCCCGAGGGGACGGTTATTGCAAAGTCGACAGAGGGTATTATCCCTTTATTTATTGGAATTGTTGTATTTGCTTTCTCATTCTTCTATATAACGAAAAGAAAAATGAAACAAATCGAGGCGCTGGCTAAGGGGGTTAAGGAAATCGCAAAAGGAGATTTAACCTATCGGATTGAGAAAAAAGGAATTGATGAAATCGCTTTATTAACAGAGAATGTAAATCATATGACCGAAGCTATTATGACCAATATAGAGATGGAACGGAAGATTGAAAAACAAAAAAATGAATTAATTACGAATGTTTCACATGACCTACGAACACCACTTACTTCGATTATGGGCTATTTACGATTATTAAGAGATGAAAGGTATGACACAAAGGAGCAATATGATGAGTATATAAAAATTGCTTTCTCAAAATCTGAACAGTTAAAGAACCTGATTGAAGATTTATTTGAATATACGAAGCTAACGAATGACAGCATTGTCCTTGGGCAACAGGAGGTATGTATGAATGAGCTTCTCGATCAGCTAATTGAGGAGTTGATTCCGCAAGCGGAGGAAAATCATCGTACATTTATTAAAAATTTCTCAGAGGAGAGGATTTTTGCTTCAGTGGATTCTGAAAAAATTGTCAGGGTCTTTGATAATTTATTAATGAATGCCATTAAATATTGTTCGGGTGACGGTGAGATTTTTGTTTCTCTTGAAAGAAAACAAAGTAATGTTCAAATCTGTGTTGCAAATGAAAGTGATGAATTTACATCTGAAGAGCTAACGAGCTTATTTGAGAGATTTTATAAAAAAGATCAATCTAGAACTAGTGTAGCGGAAGGCTCAGGACTTGGACTTGCTATTGCAAAGAGCATTGTAGAACTACATGGTGGCAAAATCGACGCGAAGTATAAGGATGGTATGCTGCAGTTTATCATCGAACTGCCTGTTACAGCTTTGTAAGAAAGGTAGCATTAGAGCAATGCTACCTTTTTTATGGGCGAATTAGTTGCTCAATAGTGAGAATATGATTGATATTAGAGTCTGGAAGGCTCTTTTGTAAGTGCATAAAATTATTTTTGTCCTTAATAATAATTTGAATTTCTGTATAGCTATATTGTTTTTGGACTTCTTGAACATATTCTGTAATTTTCAATAAATGATGTGGGTTTTTTATTTCTACTTCTACAAAAAAGGGCAGCGTTAATTGATGAAAACTTAAGCAACCGCGACGAATCCAAATCGCTTCATTGACGTAATAACGGATAGGTAATTGACGATTACTTGCGATAAATAAGTCCATTTATGTCTCCTTTTTTATATCATGATGTTAATAGTGATGGATAGAACCATCCAAGTGATGGATAGAACCGTCAAAATGACGGATAGAATCGTCAAAGTGATGGATAGAATCGTCAAAATGACGGATAGAATCGTCAAAATGACGGATAGAATCGTCAAAATGATGGATAGAATCGTCAAAATGACGGATAGAATCGTCAAAATGACGGATAGAATCGTCAAAATGATGGATAGAATCGTCAAAATGATGGATAGAATCGTCAAAGTGACGGATAGAATCGTCAAAGTGATGGATAGAACCGTCAAAATGACGGATAGAACCGTCAAAATGACGGATAGAATCGTCAAAATGATGGATAGAATCGTCAAAGTGACGGATAGAATCGTCAAAGTGACGGATAGAACCGTCAAAATGACGGATAGAACCGTCAAAATGACGGATAGAACCATCAAAATGATGGATAGAACCATCAAAATGATGGATAGAATCGTCAAAGCGACGGATAGAGAACCCTCAAAGACAGATACGCATACATCAATCGTCGTCTTTAGAAAATATTTTAACGCAATTGATTGCACTTCGTCATCTTGCAAGTTTATTGAAGAATTTCATTTCTAATTACGTCAATACTATATGTTATATTTGGCTGTAAAAGGGGACATTTTGATGAAGAAAATGATGCTATTTACATTATTGCTACTTTTTGCAGTTTGCTTTACTCCAATATTTGTTCACGCTAAGGAGAACCAGGAAGAAGACTTAGTTAGTAGATTTATGCCATCGAATGCGTCACTTATAAGCCCTGAAAAACCTTTCTCCACACGGCCAATTCAACTTTATGACTTTGACCACGATGGACAGAAAGAAATAATATTCACTTATAAAATTAAGGCAAAGGATTACCCTTCTCAGTTTGGATCAATAGTGCTAAAAAAACACAATACAGATTGGCGAAAGATTTGGGAAACCAAAATGCAAGGTGTCGATTTGGATTTTTCTGATTTGGTAGATATTACTGGTGATGGCACAAAAGAATATTTATTTGGTGTGACAATTGGAGCGGCAATGGGAAGCAATCTGGAAGTGTTCCAATGGATCAATAACTCATTCCAAAAGATTGCTGAAGTTCCTTATCATAAAATGGACATTGTAAATGGTGTACAAAAAGTCGGTCTAGCAGTTTGGCAAATGTATATTGGTGATAGCTATTTAGTGGATGTACTAAAATGGAATGGTGAAAAGTTAGTCTATAACGAAGAATTATATTCTAATTACTATCCAATCATCGAAAAGTTTTATAAAGAAAAAATTTCAAAAATGGATGCCTGGTTTTATTGGTATTGCCTTGCAGATGCCCAGATCAAAGCAAATAAATTTGAAGAAGCAACTAAATCTATTCAAAAGGGGATTGCATTAGCTAAAAAATTATCAATGAAGGATGTAATCGAAGACTTTAATGATTTAAAAGAAAGACGAGATAATAAACAAAAGCATTCGCCAAAATAAAAACGCACATTACTAAAAATCATTTAGCAATGTGCGTTTTTTTATTTGGATAGGGAGTAGACTTTAGTGAATATCACGTTTTTTGAAGTTACCACCACGTACCTCTGAAACATCAGAAATAACTACGAAGGCTCCTTCATCAATATCTTTAATAATCGATACAAGTTTATTTTCTTCCATACGGTTAATGACACAGTTTAATATATCAGTAGGTTCATTGGAGAAACCGCCACGCCCTTTTGTATATGTAACCCCACGTCCTAATCGAGCTTGGATCGCATCACCAATTTCCTCTGATTTTGCGCTGACAACACGAACATCTTTTGATTTTTCTAAACCTACTTGAATAATATCGATAACGTTTTTCGCAATGTAGTACGTTAAAGCTGAGTATAGTGCGCTCTCTAAGCCAAAAATAAAGCTTGCCCCTAAGAAAATAAAGGCATTAATAAATAATATAATATCCCCGACTGAAAACGGAATTTTACGTGATAACAACACGGCTAAAACTTCAGAGCCATCTAAAGCGCCACCATTACGTAAGACAATCCCAATCCCAACACCTAATAGCATACCACCAGATAAAACAATTAATAGTGGATCACTCGGACCTAAAATTGTTTTAACATCATGCATAAGCACTGTGGAAATAGATAGAGCTGCAATCCCAGCAGTACTCATTAATGCAAAAGTTTTACCTACTTGTTTGTAGCCAATATAAATAAACGGAATGTTTAATACAAAGAGCAGTACGCCTAATGGTATACCAAAAAGAGTTGCGCCCATAATACTAATACCCGTCACACCACCATCAATGACTTCGTTCGGAATTAATACCGCTTCAAGTCCATATGCTGCGATGACAGCGCCAATTATAATCATGATAAATTTTCTTGTGTTTTCAACTGACTTACTTCTTTTCATAAATCTTCTCCATTTCTTTACCTAAAATACTACTTAAGGTTTTGGAATAATATTTAGTGCTATTGTTTTTGTCTCAGTATCTGTCTCTTTATTAGAGTCGGCCATATTATAGTATTTATTTATTAAATTATTTAATTCATTTTCAAAGTTATTGAATTGATCATTCGTTAACGTTAAATCAATAAATGAAAAAGTTGCACAATCTGCAAGACTTTCTTCTTCATTAAGTGAATGTAAATAATTTTGATATTGAGATAGTAAAGCTAATTGATAGTAGGAAACATAATTTAATTTTTGTTTGATCGTTAGTTGAGCCCAATCCTCCTTATTAAGTTTTTCTGCTCCTTCATTTACTGCATAAAATTTTTCTGTAACAGAACGTACTTTTCGCTCTTTCACAATTTTTATGATGTTTTCATCCACTAAAATTTGAATGTGCCGATACAAAGTAGCTTGAGGTACATCCTTTATGATAGAAATCATCTCCAAGGTGCTTAAGCCATCTTCTTTCTCGTGCATGAGAGCTTGTAAAATTTTCATTCTCACAGGGTGCATTAATACCTCTGCTTTATTCCGCATAAAACGATCCTCCTATCAGATGGAATCAAGGGAAGCAATCAAATGTTATCAATATGAGAACATTACCAAAAAATATACTATAGGTTTTTTTAAAGGATGTACAGTAAAAAGGGAATGAAATTTTTTACATATTCTGTTATCATTATCGATAACGATAATGAAAGAGGTGTTAGAAATGAAATTACACTATGGTTTTGATGATTTACAGCAATTAGATTGGGCAAGTATACTTCCAATCATTTTGCCATTTATATTTGTAGGATTTGTTCTAATCATTGTTGCTTTATTCGACTTATACCGGCACCGAGATACGAGAGAAAACATACTAATGTGGACCATTATTATTTTGTTCTGTAATTCAATTGGTTCTGTTCTATACTTCATTATTGGTAGAAAGGATGTAAATAAACGTGCGCTTAGAAATTAAAAATATTACGAAAAAGTTTAAACAAAAAACAGCCGTAAATGATTTTTCAATGGTCATTGATGCTAGTGAGTGTGTCGGGTTAATTGGACCAAATGGAGCGGGGAAATCCACGTTAATTCAAATCATTGCCGACATTCTGAATGCAGACAAAGGAGAAATTCTTCTTGATGGTCAAAAGATTTCATCTATGAGAAATCAAATTGGTTACTTACCTCAGTATCCTAATTTTTTCTCATGGATGACAGCATTTGAAACATTGTCCTTTATGGGGACACTTTCTGGTATAGCAAAAAATGAATTGCAAAAAGAAATCCCAGTGCTTTTAGAAAAGGTCGGCTTAGGGAATGAAGCACATAGTCATGTCGGGACATTTTCTGGTGGTATGAAGCAACGCCTTGGCATTGCGCAAGCATTATTGCATAAGCCAGCTTTAATGATTATGGATGAACCGGTATCAGCGCTAGATCCAATAGGGAGAAGAGAAGTGTTGGATCTATTGAAAGAGATTAAACAAGAAACGACAGTTTTAATATCAACGCACATATTGAGCGATGCGGAGGAAATTTGTGAGCGCTTTGTAATGATTAAAAATGGTCACAAAATAGAAGATGCTACAAAGTCAGAGCTACTTAAACGCCATCAAGAATCAGCTATCTTTTTAATGATCAGAAAGGCAGATTCTCAATGGTTAACAATGATTGAACATTTACCATATGTGAAGAAAATCGAAGGCTGTGGAGATGGCTTCAAAATACACGTTGAAAATTTGGAAACAGATGCTAATCGACTAATACAGCATGGATTAGATTCAAAGGTGATGTTTACTAAATTTGAAGTGGGTATTCAAGACAATCTAGAAGAAATATTTTTAGAATTGGTGGTGTAATAGAATGAGTGCTTTTATTGCATTAAGCAAAAAAGAAGTACAGCAAATGGCAAGGGAATTTAAAATTTTTTGGCTCCCAATCGTATTTATTTTACTAGGGCTAACTCAGCCGATTATGATGTATTTTTTACCTGTTATTTTGCAATCAGCGGGTGGTATTGAAGGTATAATAATTGATCCTACGATGGCAAAGCCTGTGGGACAGGAGGTACTAGCCTCAACATTAAATTCACAATTTGATCAGCTAGGCATTATTATATTGGTCGTTGCCACTATGAGCATTATTCAAGGGGAAAAAGCGAATGGCATGATGGCATTTATCTTAACAAGGCCAGTATCGATATCTTCTTATTTAAATAGTAAAATCATTATCCATTATATATTGGCGGTTATATGTATAGCTCTTGGCTATGCAGTGTCCTATGGCTATTCAGCGTATTTATTTACTTCGGTTCCTATGACGCAAGCTATGTGGGCTTTAGCATTTTATTGTGTTTGGCTATTATTCATCATAACGTTTGTTGCAATGATGAGTACATTTTTTAATAGTCCTGCATTTATTGCACTAATAAGTATTGTTAGCCTATTATGTTGTCGTTTTATCGCTGGACTACATCCATTAATAGATGTTGTGAATCCTGCTAGTAATAGTATGTATGCAACAAATATTTTAATGTCGGGTGATGTGGGATCTTGGGTTGGCATCAATATTGTAGTAACGCTGCTGTTAGTTGTATTGATGATCGTGACTATGCAAAGTTTCATTGAGAAAAAGAAATTTTAACTTCTTTCAGTTAATGTTTTGGTAGAGTAAGTGAAATGTCAATTACAGAAGTCTCCACTTCTACTTAGGCGAGGAGCATATGAAAGGATACGTAAACAATTGAATGTAAAAATAGATCCAAAGAGTAATACTCCTTTTTATCAGCAATTAACCCAGCAACTTCTTTTTGAAATAGCAAAAGGGAACTTGCAAAATGGTGACCCATTGCCTTCCATTCGTGATTTAGCAGCTGAAACAAACCTCAATCTTCATACTGTTCATAAAAGCTACAAGGAGCTTCAAAAGAAGGGAATACTTGCTATAAAACCTAACTCAAAAGCAATTGTTAGGAAACCCACTAAAGCAAAGGGGATCGACCTTCAACAAATTTCTTTTAAAGTCGAACAAATAATGTGTGAAGCTTATGTTTTAAGTATTAGTGAACATCAACTACAACAGATGTTTCAAGAAAATTTGCGGAAATATTTTAGTGAGCGTTAAGAGAGAAAGAGATGGCTGCTGCAATAACAGAAGCAAGCCATCTCTTATTAATTAGCATGTATTTTAGTAAACTCATCTTTTGTCATTCCAAAATAAACTTCATCGTAAAATGTACCATTTGTATAAATCATATTTCTTAAGCGGCCTTCCTCCACAAAGCGTAATTTTTTATGTAAAGCTATAGAAGATGCGTTAAAGGAGTAAACACAAATGGTTGCTTTCTGATAGCGAAGTTCTAAGAAATAATGTTTTAAAATGGTTAAAATCATATCTTTTGCATATCCTTTGCCTCTATATGGAGGAAATATCGTTATAGCGTAATCAAAGGTTCCATTCTTTGCATCACATCCAGAAACTTCAATGGTCCCCACGGCATTGTTCGAAGCATCCTCCGCAATCCAGTAAAAATCATCACTCTCTGTAGATGCCCCTTGTGATGATATTTCATTAATCCATTCTTCAATTTGCTGATTTGTCCGAGGAAAAGCGATGGAGTCGAGGTTTTTTAGTATATCATCATCTAAATTTTCAAATATACGAATGTCCTCAGACTTAGGCGCTCTTAAACGTATTTTATCTCCACACCAATAGGATACTTTCATTGAATTACCTACCTTTCTAATTTGAACAGTTAAATTATACCATGGTAATTGTTTGGAAGAAAAAAACAAGAAACTACTAAAATAGTTTCCTGCTTTTACAATGTTATATTAAAAATACCGCCACAATGGTTGTAATCACAAGACCAATTGCCACGGGCAATAAATTACGCCTCGCAAGCTCGAAGGGACTAACATTACAAATCGCAGCTGCTGGGATTAATGCCCAGGGAATGATCGTTCCTCCACCGATACAAGACATTTTGTTATTTTGCAGATACAATGATTACTTCACGAGGATATTTACTGCCTCTATAATCATCTATGGTATCAACAACAATTCTTTTGAAAATTGTAGTCATTAAAATTTTACGGTCATAGCTATCAGCATCTTGCCAAAGTGCATCTATATTTTTTATAATGTTCAATATTTCTGTATTATCATTTTTAGAACTTTGTATTGTTGATAATTCTTTTTTTAATTCCTTTTCGCGTTCTCTCAAAACCTGTGTTTCAGCTATTAGTTCATCTATATCCATTAGATCATTTTCATACATTACTTTTTTCTTCTTTAACAATTTTTCAATTTGTTTGATTTCGTTAGTTATATCAATTGTATGGTTATCATCTGTTTTAATATCTTCAACATAAAAATCTAAACGTTTAATATAATCATTTAGAAATAGAAAAACGGATTTAATTAAATTTTCTTCTAAAAAAATATGGCTCGTACATGATTTGCCAGCTTTTTTGCCTGAGCATCTATATGTTTTTCGACCATTTCCACCTCTGTGTCCTGAAACAGAACTTCCGCATCGATTACATATGAGTATGCTAGAAAAATAATAGTCGCTTACTTCACGTTTACCACCGAATGTTCGACGTTTATCCAAAATATTTTGTAATGCCCAAAATTCGTCACGGTCAATGATAGGTTCGTGAATACCTTCATAAAAAGTCTGTTCACGTGGAGGCTTCTTATAATTTTTCCCGCCCTCATTATGTCTAATATAACCAGCATACGTAAGGTTATTAGCCATGCCTCGCACGGTATCTACGTGCCATTCACCTTTATTTCGAGAAGGTATACCTCTATTTGTTAGATGTACAGCTATTGAATAAAACCCCAGCGTCTTAGAAAGATTAAAAACTTCTCTTACTATTTTGGCTTCATCTTCATTAATTACTAATTTTTCATTTTCTAATTTATATCCATATGGTGTAATACCACCTGGCCATTCTCCTATCTTTGCTTTTTGCAACATATTTATACTAACTCGCTCAGATATTGTTTCGCGTTCCCATTGGGCCATTGCTGCAACAAGGGTAATTAAAAAGCGTCCAATTGCTGTGGTGGTATCAAATGCTTCTGTCACAGATCTAATAGCAATATTGTTTGCATCAAAAATTTTAAGTAAATTATCTAAATCACTAACAGATCGTACAAGTCTGTCTAATTTGTAAAATACAACAACATCAAATTTTTTATTATTTGCATCTGTAATTAAGCGTTCCATAGCTGGTCTATTTAAGTTTTTAGCACTGAAACCATCATCTATATAATGTTCAGATAGTTCCCATCCTTGTGATTCAATAAATTTTTTATTTAATTCTGATTGAGAATCTATACTGTAACCTTCTTTAGCCTGTTCATCTGTTGATACACGTACATAAGAAATACATTTCATGCATTAATTCTCCTTTCGTGTGTATAAGAAAAGAGCAAACGAATGTCTGCTCCTAATTTATTTATATACTTAATTAAAATTCAACAATCAATTTTTCTAATTTACCAATGATACGAACATTTTTATCCGTCATAGGGTTGAAGATTCTTGGAGGATAATTTGAATTTTCACTTTGAAGAATAAAGCTTCCGTTTGTTCTAAAGACTCTTTTCAATACAATTTCATCATCCACACAAACAGCTGCTATTTCCCCATTTTCAACTTCTTCCTGTTTTCGCATAAATAAAATGTCTCCATCGTAGATCCTTGCACCCATCATTGAATCACCACTTGCACGAACATAAAAATAATCTCCACTTTTTATCCAATCTTCAGGAGTTGTTCGATACTCTGTAGGTGTTTCGAAAACCAATAAACCTTCTCCGCATGAAACATTGCCATACAGAGGGAGCCTCACTTCACATGTATCGTCATATTCATCTACTTCAAAAAAGTGAGTAAAAGGTACATTGAAAAGTTCTGCCATCACCATGATTTTATCCATTAAAGGTTTATTAGCATTACGTTCCCAAGCTGAAACAGCAGTAGGTGCTACACCTAATTTTTTTGCTAAATCGTCTTGTGTCAATTTAAATTCCTTACGCAATGTTTTAATTTTTTCGCCTACAGTCACTATGTATCTCCTCCTTGACTTTATTATACAATCGAGCTGTAAAAAAGTACAGTAAATCTGAAACTTTAATATCATTTTATCCAACAACTACAGAATATATGCAGTAAAGTGTTGAAAATACAGAAAATCTGTAGTATCTTAAGTGCAGGAGGTGAGCAGATGTGCAATACACATTAGAACAAGCCCGTATTTTAGCAGGATTAACTCAAAAAGAAATGGCTAAAAAAATGAAGATGTCTGAGAAAACATATATACAGTATGAAAAATACAGACGAATCTTTCGTATGGATCAAGCTTATTTGTATATGAAACATGTAAATGTTCCGTTTGATACAATTATTTTTTTTGCAGGCCAACTACAGAATTTCTGTAGTTTAGATAAAATAGCTTGCACAATTTAGATATTGGGATGTGTTTTTAATCAGACAAGCTATTTCGACATATTCTGATAAAAAGGAGGGGGGATTGTGGAAGGCTTTGAAATATCTGAGGACAAAATTCATAAATTGATTCCTATTGTCGAAAGCATCCTATCTAAAAAGTATGGTAAAAAAATTGCACTACGTGATTTAACTGTTAACTCTATAACGGTTAATAAGAGAGATTGCGCGAAATAGCGCAGTCCCAAAAACAGAAATGTACAAGCCTTTTCTTGAAAAGATGTGTCCAATGAACATTAAGTCAGTGCCGGTTGCATTAGTTGGTGAAGCTTTAACAAGTGGTGTAAGCCCACTGTACGAATTACACCAGGTTGCTTGTGAATTACCATTAAACGTTCTATCTGATGTCAAACAGCGTATAGGTGACTGGCTAGCAAGTGGTGGGAAAGAAACGGACCCTTACATTAAAAAAACAAGTCGCGTATGCACAGAAAGTTTACCAGGCATTGAAAGGGGGTGAGATAGAGTGAATGATAATAAAAAATCCTCACAGGTTGCTGGAACAACTAGTGAGGTAGAAATCAAATTATTACTTAATGCCATTGAACAAGGAATGCAGTCAGTATTATTAAGAGACAAATATCTTAGAACTCTATTAGGCGTTCAAATAGTTTTACTTATACTTCTATTAATCAAATGACGCTATCAATTATTGAATCAATAAAAGCTCTTATTTCTGTTGTGTATGCAGAAATAAGTATAGTTGCTACCCAACCTATAGAGCTGAGTAAAAGTGAAGGTATTTTATTGAACTGATGATTGATTAAAAAACCAAGCACTACTGCAGGTATGTAGAAGATATCTTTAATGAAATACTTAGGATTTATCAGATACTTTCTCATCCAGAAAGAGTTGCGATCAAAGGCTTCATTCAATTTAAAGAAACTTTCAACTATTTTTTGTTCATCATCAAAGTCCTTGTATGATGGAGATCTAAAATAAACGCTACCAATTAAATCATTACTTAACGGTTTATTTCTAGCTATTAGTTCAAATGCATCTAACTTTGCTTCATGTGTACTAGCATTCTTATAAGAATTATATAGTCCCATTAGATAATTTAAGCGAGTATTTTTCCAAAATAGCTTTATAGGTCTTCTAAGATACATGAATAATATGAAAGCTAAAACTAATATTATTTTCAAAACTATCACCTACCTCTCTTCTAATAGTTTAGCAGATAGGAAATATAAGGAGGAATAAATATGCAAGCAGGATTGATTGTTGAAGGCATGGTTAATTCAATTCAACAACGAATTGTTGAATACGAGGAGATTTCAAATGATTTAGCACACGATTACATTCAGTCGGATATGCCATTCCCTACGGAAATTAAACAGCGTTATGACAATATTGGCACTTTGGCAGAAGGGTTACAAGAAGCTGTAGACATCATTAAACGAGGTGACTACATGCGAGAAGATGTTGATTTGTCAGGTGGCAATGTT